>NZ_JBXAJU010000005.1:0-701231 GCF_058797595.1 Pseudomonas sp. GW823-FHT02C05
GTCGTGCTGAGCGAACTGCCCCCAGCCAGAGCGTCGTTTGGCGCGGTGAAGTTGACGCTGGCGGACGACTCGCCCACTGGAATGGTGATGGTTTGGCCATTGGACAGAGTGACGACCACCGGCGAACCGGTCACTGGCGCAGTCACCGATGCGGTGTAAACGACGGTGCCGCCCTCGGCGACGCTTGGTGTTGCGGTCAGGCTGACGGTCGAAGTATCGATCGTGTCAGTGACATCGGTCACAGCCGGAGCCGGGTCGGTGACCAGGTTTTCGAAATTGCCGCCATCGGCCTTGGTGATGGTGACTTCAACCTTGCCCGCGTCTTTATAGACATCATCGGCAGGGGCGGCGACGGTGGCAGTACCGGAAGTGGCACCGGCAGCGATGGTGATTACCGCGCCGTTGCTCAGGGTCACGGTGACCGGGGTGCCAGCAGGGTTGGTCAGAGTGGCGGTGTAGACGATGGAGCCACCCTCGGCCACGGTATCGGTGGCCGACAGGCTCAGGCCGGTGTCGTCGATGCTGTCGGTCACGGTGGTGACCGCTTTGTCTGGGCTGGGTTGCAGGTTCTCGAAGTTGCCGCCTTCAGCCTTGGTGATACCGACTTCGATGGTGTCGCCGTTCTTGTAGACGTCATTGGCTGGCGCCGGGACGTCGATCGAGCCACTGGACTTGCCCGCTTCGATAGTGATCACCGAGCCGTTGGACAGGGTGATGGTCACCGGAGTCTGTGCCGGGTTGGTGAGGGTGGCGGTGTAGGTGATCTGCCCGCCCTCGGTAACGCTGGCATCAGCGGTCAGGCTGACGGTGGTGGTGTCGATGGTGTCGGTGACCTGGGTGACCGCCGGGGTCGGGTTGACCGTTACCAGCAGGCCGCCACCGCCGGTGGTGCCGGTCACGCTGACGCTGATCTGGCCCGGGTCGATATAGACGTTGTCCTGGGGCGCCAGGGGCACCTGCACGCTGCCAGTGGTCTGGCCGGCGCTGATGACGATGACCGCGCCATTGGACAGGGTCACAGTCAGGTCGGTAAGTGGCGCCTGGGTCAGGGTCGCGGTGTACACCAGGGTGCCACCGGCTTCGGTAATGGTTGGGGTGGCGCCCAGGGTCAGGGTGGCCGGGCGCAGGGAGTCACTCCCGCTGCCATTGCCGTTGCCATTGCCCAGGCCGCCATTGTTGGTCAGGCCGCCAAAGGTGTTGTCCTGGGTCGAATTGGCCAGCCCCAGGCCAGCGGTGGGGAAACCGATGGTCGGGTCGACCCGGCCCGCAGTCTCTTCCAACTGCACAAAACTGTGGCCACCACCGGCCGCGCCGCCATTCCCCGCGGCGGTCGGGCCGGCGGCGGTGGCTTCCAGGTCGGTGGTCGGGTCGGCGCCGGCGGCGATGGCCTGCTGCAGTTCTGCCACCGAAGGGGCGGCCTGAGCGGTGGCCTGTGCCAGGTCCGTGCTGGAGTCCGGTGCGGCACCGCTCCACTGGGTGTCACGCCCCAGGTCCAGAGTGCGCCCGTCGGTCAACTCCAGGGTGACGGCCCCGGCCGGGCCGGTGTCTACCTGGTCACCCACGAACAGGCGGTCCCCTTCAATGAGTACGCGTCGGATCCCTTCCGGGGAAACCACGAAAACTTGGCCGACAATGCTTTTGACGATGGCAACAACACTGCTCATTGGGGACTCTCCGGTGTACCGCTCAGTCGACTTCCATGTACCGGCTTGGGCGCGGGCCGCAACTCAGTCAGGACGTACTAGGTGTGTAATTGGGAACGGGTAATTGACAGATCTACCGTCAAAAGTTTGGCTATATTTTTTGGGTGTTAACTTTATGCCAAACTATTGACCTTATGGACGCCATCCTAAACAATCGCCGAATTAATGTCACATTGATATTCACGCGGTAACCTGACTTGAAGTATGTGAACCAGTTCTTAGTTTGAACTTTCCGACGGACGGTTGTTTTGGTTGTAATAAATCGATGTGGTGCCACGTTCTGACGTGATTCTGGACACGCTGTCCGAGGGAAATTCTTACCATGCGTTTTCATCTGTTCAAGGCCCTGCCCTTTGCCTTAGCCGCCAGCTTTGTGCAGGCTCAAACCCTTCCTGAAGCCATGCAGAAAGCACTGGATGTGCACCCGGAAATCCAAGCCGGCGTGAACAGCCGTCTGGCTGCTGACTACCAGCTGAAAGCCGCCAAAGGTGGCTATCTGCCACGAGTGGACATGTTAGCTGGCTATGGTCGTGAAGGGACGGATAACCCTACGACCCGTGCGGGTACAGGCAGCAATCACTGGGAAACCTTGAACCGCGGCGAGTCAAGTTTGCGTCTGCAACAGATGGTTTTTGACGGTTTTGCCACGTCCAGCGAAGTCGGGCGTCAACAAGCCACCGTCAACTCCCGCGCCTACTCCCTGCTGGGCACCTCCGAGCGCACGGCCCTGACCGTGGCCCAGGTCTATCTGGATGTGCTGACCCGCCGTCAATTCGTGCAACTGGCGGAAGACAACCTGCGCAATCACGAGCGTATCTACGACCAGATCAAGCTGCGCACCCAGCGTGGCGTGGGTAGCGGCGCCGACCTTGACCAGGCTGAAGCGCGGATGGCCCAGGCCCGCAACAACCTGATCACCGAGCAGACCAACCTCGCCGACGCCCAGACCAACTACCTGAGTGCCGTCGGAGAAATGCCGGACCAGCTGGAACGCCCTGCCAGTTTTATGGCGATGTTGCCGGCCAACCTCGACGAGGCCCGGCACCAGATGCTGGAAAACAGCCCGATCCTGCGTTCCGCCGAGTCCGATATCGTCGCTGCCGAGAAGCAGTACGATGCCGCCAAGTCGGCGTTCTATCCGCGCTTCGACGCGGAGCTGGGGCGTACTGCCGACAACGACCTGGACGGCCAGAACGGCCACAACAATGAATGGCAGGCCATGTTGCGCATGCGCTTCAACCTGTTCGCCGGCGGCAGCAACAAGGCCGACCTGGAGTCCAAGGCCTACCAGTCCAACCAGGCGCTGGATATCCGCAACAACGCCCTGCGGGTGCTGAACGAGGAACTGGGCCTGGCCTGGAACGCCTTGAACAACGCCAACGCCCAGGTGCCGATCGCCCAGCAATACGTGGATCACAGCACCAGCGTGCGGACCGCCTACCAGAAGCAGTTCAGCCTGGGTGAACGTACCCTGCTGGACTTGCTCGACAGTGAAAACGAGTTGTTCACCGCCTCCCGGCGCCTGGCCGAGATCCAGAACATTCAGTTATTTACTCAATATCGAATCAAGGCGACCATGGGCGAGTTGCTCAAAAGCCAGGGAGTGGTGGCACCTATGGCCTCCGTCGTGCAAAGCGATGTGAAGCCCAAGGTCCAGCTGCCCGGGATGAATTGAGCTAATTTCATCCAACCAGCCAGTCAAGAGTGTCGAGCGTGGAATCAGAAGTCAGTGTGCAACTCAGTCATGATCCACGCGGCATGCATGACGATCCCCTTCTGGATGGTTTGCTGACCCTCTGCTTCCTGCACCAGAAGCCCGCCAGTGCGGCGATGCTGACCACCGGCCTGCCCTTGCCATCCCAGCGCCTGAGCGCCGAGCTGCTGCCTCGGGCCGCGGCCCGGGCCGGGCTGCAGGGCCGGGTGCTGCGGCGCAAGCTCGAACAGATTCCAGCCATCGCCATGCCCGCCCTGTTGCTGCTCAAGGACGGTCGCAGCGCGGTGCTGCTGGGCTGGCAGGGTGAAGACCAGGCGCGGCTGCTGCTCAGCGAAAGCGATGGCGGCGAAGTCTGTGTCGACCGCCAGTTGCTGGCCGACGATTACAGCGGCCAGGTGTTCTTCGCCCAGCCCCAGCACAAGTTCGACGTCAACCACGGGTCGCTGATCCCTCGCGCCCGTTCCTGGTTCCGCGACACCCTCAAGCGCTCGCGCTGGCTGTATGCCGACGCCATTGCCGCGAGCCTGCTGATCAACATCATCGCCATGGCCGCGCCATTGTTCGTGATGAACGTCTATGACCGGGTGGTGCCGAACCAGGCCACCTCGACCCTGTGGGTGCTGTCCATCGGCATCATCGGCGCCTACATCTTCGACCTGATCCTCAAGGGCCTGCGCAGCCTGTGCCTGGACCTGGCGGGAAAGAAGACCGACCTGATCATTTCCGCCACGCTGTTCGAGCGCATCGTCGGCATGGCCATGAAGTACCGCCCGGCACGGGTCGGCAGCTTCGCCCAGAACATCCATGAGTTTCAGAGCCTGCGGGACTTCCTCGCATCCCTGACCCTCACCAGCCTGATCGACCTGCCGTTCACCCTGCTGATCTTCCTGGTGATCGCCATCCTTGGCGGGCATCTGGTGTGGATTCCGGTGCTGGCCTTCCCGATTGCCCTGTGCATCGGCTATGCCCTGCAGAAGCCGCTGGTGGCGACCATGGAAAAGACCATGGCCCTGGGGGCTGAGCGCCAGTCGAGCCTGATCGAGACCCTGGCCGGCCTGGACGCGGTCAAGGTCAACAACGCCGAGAGCGAGCGCCAGTACCAGTGGGAGCAGACCATCGGCACCCTCAGCCGGCTTGAGCTGCGGGTGAAGATGCTGTCCAGCCTGGCAATGAACATCACCTTGCTGATCCAGCAACTGGCCGGGGTGATCATGATCATCTTCGGCGTGTACCAGATCATCGACGGCAACCTCAGCATGGGCGGCCTGATCGCCTGCTACATGCTCAGCGGTCGGGCCCTGAGCCCGCTGGCTTCGCTGTCCGGGCTGCTGACCCGCTACCAGCAGGCGCGGGTCACCATGACCTCCGTGGACCAGATGATGGAGCTGCCCCAGGAGCGCAATTTCGACGAGCGCCCCCTGAGCCGCAGCGTGCTGCAGGGTGCCATCGAGTGTCGGCAACTGAGTTTTACCTACCCGGGGCAGCAGAACCCGGCGCTGAAGAACATCAACCTGATGATCAAGCCGGGGGAAAAGGTCGGCATCATCGGCCGCAGCGGCTCCGGCAAGAGCTCCCTGGCCAAGCTGCTGGTGGGGCTCTACCAGCCGGATTCCGGGGCCCTGCTGGTAGACGGTGTGGACATCCGCCAGATCGACGTCAGCGAACTGCGTCACAACATCGGCTACGTGCCCCAGGACATCCAGCTGCTGGCCGGGACCCTGCGTGACAACCTGACTTCCGGTGCCCGCTACGTCGAGGACGAACTGGTGCTGCAGGCCGCGGAACTGGCGGGGGTCCATGAGTTCGCCAGGCTGCACCCACAGGGCTATGAATTGCAGGTGGGCGAGCGCGGGCAGAACCTTTCCGGTGGCCAGCGGCAGAACGTCGCCCTGGCTCGCGCGCTGTTGCTCAACCCACAGATCCTGCTGCTCGACGAGCCCACCAGCGCCATGGACAACACCGGCGAAGAGCGCTTGAAACAGCGCCTGGAGGCGGTGGTGCAGAGCAAGACCGTGGTACTGGTCACCCACCGGGCGTCGTTGCTGTCGCTGGTGGATCGGCTGTTGGTGGTGGACCGTGGACAAATCCTGGCCGATGGCCCGAAAGCGGTGGTGATGGAAGCGTTGAAGAAGGGGCAGATCAGTGTTGCTTAAGTCGGGATTCAAGGACTCGATCCGTCGCTATTTCAAAGGCACCGATTCGCTCCAGGGGCAGCCGCTGCCCGAGGTCAACAAGGCACTGATCGAAGATGCGCCGCGGGTTATCCGCCTGACCATCTGGGGCATCATCGCGTTCTTCCTGTTCCTGGTGCTGTGGGCCAACTTCGCGGTGATCGACGAGGTAACCAAGGGCGAGGGCAAGGCGATTCCTTCCTCCAAGCTGCAGAAGATCCAGAACCTGGAAGGCGGCATCGTCTCCGAGCTGTACGTCAAGGAAGGCCAGATAGTCGAAGCCGGCGCGCCGCTGATTCGCCTCGACGACACGCGCTTCCAGTCCAACGTCGGCGAGACCGAGACCGTGCGCCTGTCCATGCTGCTGCGGGTCGAGCGCCTGAGCGCCGAGGTGGATGAACGCGAGCTGAATTTCCCCGCTGAGGCGGTCAAGGAAGCGCCGGGCCAGGCGGCCAGTGAGAAATCCCTGTACCAGAGCCGTCGCCAGCAACTGCATGACGAGATCGGTGGCCTCCAGGAACAGCTGATCCAGAAGCAGCAGGAACTGCGCGAGTTCACCTCCAAGCAGGCGCAATACCGCCAGCAACTGGGCCTGCAGCGCCAGGAAATCGCCATGTCCGAGCCGCTGGTGGCCCAGGGCGCGGTGTCGCCGGTGGAAGTGCTGCGGCTCAAGCGTGCCGAGGTGGAAACCCGTGGCCAGCTGGACGCCACCACCCTGGCGATCCCTCGCGCCGAATCGGCGATCAAGGAAGTGCAGCGCAAGATCGATGAAACCCGCGGCAAGTTCCGCAGCGAGGCCCTGACCCAGCTCAACGAAGCGCGCACCGAACTGAACAAGGCCAGCGCCACCGGCAAGGCCCTGGAAGACCGGGTCAGCCGCACCCTGGTGACCTCGCCGGTACGCGGTATCGTCAAGCAGCTGATGGTCAACACCATCGGCGGGGTGATCCAGCCGGGCAGCGACATGGTGGAAATCGTCCCCCTGGACGACACCCTGCTGGTGGAAGCCAAGATCCGTCCCCAGGACATCGCCTTCCTGCACCCGGGGCAGGAAGCGGTGGTCAAGTTCAGCGCCTATGACTACACCATCTACGGTGGCCTCAAGGCCCGCCTGGAACAGATCGGCGCCGATACCATCACCGATGAAGACAAGAAGACCACCTACTACATGATCAAGCTGCGCACCGACCGCAGCCACTTGGGCACCGATGAAAAGCCGCTGCTGATCATCCCCGGGATGGTGGCCTCGGTGGACATCATCACCGGCAAGAAAAGCATCCTCAGCTACCTGCTCAAGCCGATCATCCGCGCCCGCGCCGAAGCCCTGCACGAACGCTGATCCATGTAAGAAACCACCTGCCAGCCTTGTAGGAGCTGGCTTGCCAGCGAAGGGGCCTTGAGAGCGCCTTCGTCGGCGTGCCGTCCCCAAGCGGTCCATCGGTTGAATCAACATATCGTTATTCACTAACGGTATTTAAATTCGTTTTCTTATATCTATAAAGTTGACTCCCTGCGTACCTGCCGACCAATCGGCGCGCCGCACGAAATGAACCCACACGGGATCTCCGTGAGTTTCTGATCGACGCGCGCGCCCTGGGCGCGCCTGCGCGGGAGTTTCAGTCATGTCTGCATCAGCCAGTGCCGCCTCCATTGCCGCACAAGCTTTCGAAATCCGGCCCTTGAATGGGGCTGTAGGCGCCGAGATCGTCGGCCTCGACCTGTCCCGGCCAGTCAACGACCAGGACTTCGCCCGCATCCACCGCGCCCACCTGGACCATCACGTAGTGGTGTTCCGCGACCAGCGCATCAGCCCCGAACAGCAGATTGCCTTCAGCCGTCGCTTCGGTGTGTTGCAGATTCATGTGCTCAAGCAGTTCCTGCTGGCCGGGCACCCGGAAATCCTCATCGTTTCCAACATCATCGAGAACGGCCAGTCCATCGGCCTGGGGGACGCCGGCAAGTTCTGGCACTCGGACCTCTCCTACAAGGAACTGCCGAGCCTGGGCTCGATGCTGCACGCCCAGGAACTGCCAGCCGAAGGGGGCGACACCCTGTTCGCCAACATGCACCAGGCCTGGGACAACTTGCCCGAGGCGCTGCGCAAGGCGGTCGAGGGGCGCAGCGCCGCCCACTCCTATACGGCGCGCTACAGCGAGACCAAGTTCGAGGGCAACTGGCGCCCGACCCTGACCCCGGAGCAACTGGCCCAGGTCGCCGAGGTGGTGCACCCAGTCGTGCGCACTCACCCGGAAAACGGCCGCAAGGCGTTGTTCGTCAGCGAGGGCTTCACCACCCGCATCGTTGGCCTGCCGGAAGACGAAAGCGCCCAGTTGCTGGCCGAGCTGTATGCCCACAGCGTGCTGCCGGACAACATCTACCGCCATCAATGGCAGCCCCACGACCTGGTGTTCTGGGACAACCGCTCGCTGATCCACCTGGCCGCCGGTTGCCCGAGCCATCTGCGCCGCAAGCTGTATCGCACCACCATCCAGGGCGACGCCCCTTACTGATCAGCCAGGCACGGCAGGAGAACCAGCATGTCCTTATCCATTCCCTTCATTCCCCGCCTCGGCAGACTGGCCACGGCCATCGGCCTGGGTTTCAGCCTGCTGGCCGGCAGCCTGGTTGCGCCTGCGCCGGCCCAGGCCGAAGGCGAGATCCGCATCGCTGAACAGTTCGGTATCGTCTACCTGCTGCTCAATGTGGTGCGCGACCAGAACCTGATCGAAAAGCACGGCAAGGAGCAGGGCATCGACATCAAGGTCGACTGGACCCAGCTGTCCGGCGGCGCGGCGGTCAACGACGCGCTGCTGTCGGGCTCCATCGACATTGCCGGGGCCGGCGTCGGGCCGCTGCTGACCATCTGGGATCGCACCCACGGCCGGCAAAACGTCAAGGCCGTAGCCTCTCTGGGTAACTTTCCCTACTACCTGGTGAGCAACAATCCCAAGGTCAAGACCATCGCCGACTTCACCGAAAAGGACCGCATTGCGGTACCGGCGGTGGGGGTCTCGGTGCAGTCGCGCTTCCTGCAATACGCCGCCGCCAAGCAATGGGGCGACAAGGAATTCAATCGCCTGGACAAGTACACCATCGCCGTTCCCCACCCGGACGCCACCGCCGCGCTGATTGCCGGCGGCACCGAGCTGACCGGGCACTTCTCCAACCCGCCATTCCAGGACCAGGCCCTGGAGAACCCCAATGTGCACGTGGTGCTCAATACCTACGACCTGCTGGGGCCCAACTCACCGACGGTGCTGTTCGCCACCGAGAAATTCCGCAACGACAACCCCAAGACCTACAAGGCCTTCGTCGAAGCGCTGGCCGAAGCGGCCGAGTTCGCCCAGCACGACAAGGGCGCAGCCGCCGATACCTACCTGCGCGTGACCAAGGCCAAGATCGACCGCGCCGCTTTGCTGAAGATCATCGACAACCCGCAGTTCGAGTTCAGCGTGACACCAAAAAACACCTACCCACTGGCGGAATTCCTCTACCGGGTCGGTGCGATCAAGAACAAGCCCGAGTCGTGGAAGGACTACTTCTTCCAGGATGCCAAACCGTTGCAGGGGAGCTGATCGCCATGAATGCCCTCTTGCCAGGCCACACGGCCAGCAATCGCGCTGCCATCGCCCAGGCGCTGTTGGCGGTGGAACAAGTCAGCCTGGAATACCGCACCCCGCAGCGGGTGGTGCGGGCCACCCACCAGGTGAGTTTCGAGGTTGATCCGGCCGACCGCTTTGTCCTGCTGGGGCCTTCAGGCTGCGGCAAGTCGACCCTGCTCAAGGCCGTGGCCGGGTTCATCCAGCCCTGTGAGGGCGAGATTCGCCTGCAAGGCCAGCGCGTCAGCCAGCCCGGGCCGGATCGTATCGTGGTGTTCCAGGAGTTCGACCAGTTGCCCCCCTGGAAAACCGTGAAGCAGAACGTGATGTTTCCCCTGCTGGCGTCGAAGACCCTCGGCCGCCGCGAGGCCGAAGAGCGCGCCCTGGAATACCTGGAGAAAGTCGGCCTGGCGGCTTTCGCCGATGCCTATCCGCATACCCTGTCCGGTGGCATGAAGGCCCGGGTGGCGATCGCTCGCGCCCTGGCCATGCAGCCGAAGATCCTGCTGATGGACGAACCTTTCGCCGCCCTCGACGCCCTGACCCGGCGCAAGATGCAGGAGGAGTTGCTGCGGCTCTGGGAGGAGGTGCGCTTCACCTTGCTGTTCGTCACTCACTCCATCGAGGAAGCGCTGGTGGTGGGCAATCGCATCCTCCTGTTGTCGCCTCATCCGGGGCGCGTGCGGGCGGAAGTCCACAGCCACCAGTACGACCTGCAGAGCCTCGGTGGCGTGGCTTTTCAGCAGACCGCGCGGCGCATCCACCGCTTGCTGTTCGATGAAGGCCAATCGCCGGAAACTGAAACCGAGCTGGATTTCGCCGATATCCGTATCGCTTATTGAGCCGTCAGGCCACCGTTGAACGAGGAATGCCCGATGAGCCACTCATCCCCTGCGCGCGAGGAATACGAAGTTGTCCTGCAGCCCTTGCTGCAAGTGCCCCTGGAGCGCGAGCTGCCCCTGGGGCAGCGCCTCTGGCAACAAGGCTGGTTGCGCAAGAGCCTGATCCTGGTCCTGCTGGCGCTGCTCTGGGAAGCCGTGGCCCGTTACCAGAACAACGACCTGCTGCTACCGAGTTTTCTGCAAACTGCCAGCGCTCTTTACCAGGGCCTGCTCAGCGGCGAATTGCTGGGCAAGGTGGGCATTTCCCTGGTGGTGCTGCTCAAGGGCTACCTGATCGGCATCGTCCTGGCGTTTGCCTTGACCACCCTGGCGGTCTCGACCCGGCTTGGCCGTGACCTGCTGAGCACCCTGACCTCGATGTTCAATCCGCTGCCGGCCATTGCCCTGCTGCCCCTGGCGCTGCTGTGGTTCGGCCTGGGGCAGAACAGCCTGATCTTCGTGCTGGTGCATTCGGTGCTCTGGGCTTTGGCCTTGAACACCTATGCCGGGTTTCTCGGGGTTTCCGAAACCCTGCGCATGGCCGGGCGCAACTACGGCCTCAAGGGCCTGCGCCTGGTGCTGTTCATCCTGATCCCGGCGGCGCTGCCGTCGATTCTCGCCGGGTTGAAGATCGGCTGGGCTTTCGCCTGGCGCACCCTGATCGCTGCCGAGCTGGTGTTCGGCGCCACCAGCGGCAAGGGTGGCCTGGGCTGGTACATCTTCCAGAACCGCAATGAGTTGTACACCGACAAGGTGTTTGCCGGGCTGGCAGTGGTGATCCTCATCGGCCTGCTGGTGGAAAACCTGATCTTCGACACCCTGGAGCGGATCACGGTAAAACGCTGGGGCATGCAGCGCTGAGCTACCTCGTCCGCCAGCCCCCCGACCGTAGGAGCTGGCCTGCCAGCGAAAGCGTCCTCAAGGGCTATGCAAGGTTCGAGGGCTCATTCGCCGGCAAGCCGGCTCCTACGCGGCTAGTGGGTTCACGGGTAAGGATTGATCTCCCTCATTTTCCTCGGCGCCAAGCCTGCTAGCATTGCGCCTGGATCATCCCTGACCAGTCACGAGTGCTCAGCATGCAACTTCCGGACATGAACCTTCTGGTGGCCCTCGACGCCCTGCTCGACGAGGGCAGCGTGGTGGGCGCGGCGCGGCGCATGAACCTCAGCCCGGCGGCCATGAGCCGGACCCTGACGCGGATCCGCGACGCCCTCGGCGACCCAGTGCTGGTACGTGCCGGACGCGGCCTGGTGCCCACCCCCAAGGCCCTGGAACTGCGCAGCCAGGTGCGCGATGTAGTGGAGCAGGCGGCGCTGGTGTTCCGCTCGGCGGACAAGGTCGACCTGGGTTCCCTGCAGCGGCGCTTCAACGTGCGCGCCAACGATTTTTTCGTCGGTGTGTATGGCGGTCGCCTCATCGATACCCTGGAGCGTCAGGCGCCCTTGTGCGAGCTGCGCTTCGTGCCCGAAGGCGATGGCGATGACGAGGCCCTGCGGGAGGGAAGGATCGACCTGCGGATTAGCAACACCCGGCCCCTGACCCCGGAAGTCAAGGTGCAGAACCTGTTCACCACCGCCTTTGTCGGCCTGGTGCGCGAAGGCCACCCGCTGTTGGACGAAGACATCACCGCCGAGCGTTTTGCCGCGTTTCCCCACATCAGCATGTCTCGCCGGGGCATAGCCCGTGGACCTATCGATGCGGCCCTGGCCGAGCAGGGCCTGGAGCGCCGGGTGCCGCTGATTGCCCCGAGCTTCCACGCCGCCATGTTTATGCTGCCGGATTCGGACCTGATTTTGCCGGTGCCCCAGGAAACCCTGCTCAGCGTCTCGCGCCTGGGCCTGCGCTTGCGTTCGTTCGTGCTGCCGATTTCCCTGCCGACCCTGGTCCTGACCCAGGCCTGGCATCCGCGCTACGACAAGGACCCGGCGCACAAGTGGTTTCGCGAAACCCTGCGCACCTCCTGCCAGGCCACCTGGCAAGAAGCCCAGCCGACCTCCTCGTAGGAGCCGGCTTGCCGGCGCAAGCGGTCTTGAGGGCCCCTTCGCTGGCAAGCCAGCTCCTACGGTCAACAGGGTGAATCATTGCGTCTGACGCACTTATAAACTGTCGATAAGTCAGTTTTCGTCAGCATCGGCTGTTCATAAACTGCTCTGGTTTTCTTGTCTGGAGCAGTATTTCCATGAGTTCCCTCGCTGTCGCTGCGCCTGCTTCGGTTGAAGCCGCCAGCAAGCCGGCAGCCATTGCACCGCCGGTGTTCGGGCCGCGGATCATCATCGGCCTGGTGGGCGTGCTGCTGGCGGTGCTGGTCTCGGGCCTCAACGAGATGGTGACCAAGATCGCCCTGGCGGACATTCGTGGTGCGCTGTTCATCGGCTACGACGAAGGCACCTGGCTGGTGGCCTGCTACACCGCCACCTCGGTGGCGGCCATGGCCTTCGCGCCCTGGTGTTCGGTGACCTTTTCCCTGCGGCGCTTCACCCTGTGTGCCATTGGCCTGTTCACCCTGCTGGGGGTGCTGTGCCCCTTCGCCCCGAACTACGAAAGCCTGTTGCTGTTGCGCACCCTGCAAGGCCTGGCCGGCGGCGCGCTGCCGCCGATGCTGATGACCGTGGCCCTGCGTTTCCTGCCGGCCAACGTCAAGCTCTACGGCCTGGCCGGCTATGCCCTGACCGCCACCTTCGGCCCCAGCCTGGGCACGCCCCTGGCGGCACTCTGGACCGAGTACGTGGGCTGGCAATGGGCGTTCTGGCAGGTGGTGCTGCCTTGCCTGCTGGCGATGGCGGCGGTGGCCTACGGCCTGCCCCAGGACCCGCTGCGCCTGGAGCGTTTCAAGCAGTTCAACTGGCGCGGCCTGCTGCTGGGCTTTCCGGCGATCTGCATGCTGGTGATCGGTATCCTGCAGGGCAACCGCCTGGACTGGTTCGAGTCGCCGCTGATCTGTGTGCTGCTGGCCGGCGGCCTGGTGCTGCTGGTGCTGTTCATGATCAACGAGTGGTCGCAGCCGATTCCGTTCTTCAAGCTGCAGATGCTCGGCATCCGCAACCTGTCCTTCGCCCTGCTGACCCTGGCCGGGGTGCTGGTGGTACTGACGGCGGTGATCATCATCCCGTCCGCCTATCTGGCTCAGGTCCAGGGCTACCGGCCGTTGCAGACCGCGCCGGTGATGCTGGTGATGGCCCTGCCGCAACTGCTTGCGCTGCCCCTGGTGGCAGCACTGTGCAACCTGCGCTGGGTCGATTGCCGCTGGGTGCTGGGGATCGGCCTGGGCATGCTCGTGCTGTCCTGTCTGGGCGGTACGCACCTGACCTCGGCCTGGATCCGTGACGACTTCTACGTGCTGCAACTGCTGCAGATCTTCGGCCAGCCCATGGCAGTGCTGCCATTGCTGATGCTTTCCACCGGCAGTATCACCCCGATGGAAGGGCCTTTTGCCTCGGCGTGGTTCAACACCGTGAAAGGCCTGGCGGCGGTGATTGCCACCGGTGTGCTGGATGTGCTGACCACCCGCCGCCTGCATTTTCATTCGACCATGCTGGTGGACAGCCTGGGCAACTCGCCTCTGGTGGACGACGGCGTCGCCGGCCTGGCCCGGCGCCTGCACCAGCAGGCCGTGGTGCTGACCTCCGCCGACCTCTACTACTGCATGGCAGGGCTGGCCGCTGTGCTGATCCTGCTGATTTTCTGGCTGCCGACGCGGATCTACCCACCGCGGGCGCCGACTTGAACGAGACCTTTGTCATGACGACCCAGAACAAACACAAAATCGCCATTGCGGTAGCGGCAGTGGCGGCCCTTGGCGTGTTGGCCTACCTGGCGCTGCCGGGGCTGTTCGGCCGCGCCGGCGAGCAGACCACCAACGACGCCTTCATCGCCGCCGACTACACCCTGGTGGCCCCGCGCGTGGCGGGGTTCATCAAGGAAGTGCTGGTGGAGGACAACCAGCAGGTCAAGGCCGGGCAACTGCTGGCGCTGATCGACGACCGTGACCTGCGGGCCGCGGCCCAGGCGGCGGATGCCGAGACCCTGGTGGCCAAGGCGCAGTTGCAGAACGCCCGGGCGACCCTGGACCGGCAGAGTTCGGTGATCGCCCAGGCCCAGGCTGCCTTGAGCGCGGCCCAGGCCGAGCGAGCCTTTGCCGAGCATGAACTGAACCGCTACAACCACCTGGCCGGGGTCGGCGCCGGCACGGTGCAGAACGCCCAGCAGGCCCGGACCCGCATCGACCAGGCCAGCGCCCGGCTGGCCACCGCCACCGCAGCCCTGGCGGCGGAGCGCAAGCAGGTGGAGATCCTCACCGCTCAGCGCGACGCCGCGGAAGGTGGCTTGAAACGTGCCCAGGCGGCCCTGGAAATGGCCAGCTACGAGTTGTCCTACACGCGCATCGTGGCGCCGGTGGACGGCATGGTCGGCGAGCGCGCGGTGCGGGTCGGTGCCTATGTAACCCCGGGCAGCAAGATCCTTGCCGTGGTGCCGCTGCAGCAGGCCTATGTACTGGCCAACTTCCAGGAAACCCAGCTGACGGCCATGCATGCCGGGCAGGTGGTGGAGGTGCGGGTCGACAGCCTGGGCGGCGAGACCCTGCATGGTCGGGTGGAAAGCCTGGCCCCGGCCACCGGTGTGACCTTCGCCGCGGTGAAGCCGGATAACGCCACCGGCAACTTCACCAAGGTGGTGCAGCGCATTCCGGTGAAGATCCTTCTGGAACCCAACCAGCCGTTGGCCGAGCGGTTGCGGGTGGGCATGTCGGTGGAAGCCAGCGTGGACACCCACAGCTCTGCCACCAGCGCCCGCGAGGTGACCCAGCGATGAGCCGCGAACGCAGCCGTCACAGACGCTCCCACGGGCTCCGCACTCTGCTGGCGCTGAGCCTGCTGTCCCTGGCCGCGTGCAATGTCGGCCCGGATTTCCGAAGGCCCCAGGCGACCCAGGTCCAGGCCTGGTCCGCCCCGGCCCAGGCCGCTGCCAGCCAGGCGGTGGACAGTGCCATGCAGGAGCGCTGGTGGGAGGTGTTCAACGACCCGCAACTGTCGGCCCTGAGCCATCGCGTCCTGAGCGATAACCTCGACCTGCAACTGGCCACCAGCCGTTTGCAGCAGAGCCGGGCGGCGCGCCAGGTCATTACTGCCGAACGCTATCCGAGCACCTCGGCCAATGGCGGCTACGGGCGCAAGCGCAACAGTGCCGAGGGCCTGAACGACCCTTCGGGGAACAACGGAAAATCGGCCTTCAATCTCTGGGAAGCGGGCTTCTCCGCCTCCTGGGAGCTGGATTTCTGGGGCCGGGTGCGGCGCGAAACCGAGGCCGCCGACGCGACCCTGGAAGTGGCGGAGAACGACCGGCGCGGGGTGCTGCTGTCGGTGCTGGCGGAAACCGCCCAGGACTACATCCAACTGCGCGGCGTGCAGAGCACCCGGGCGGTCACCGAGCAGAACCTCGAGGTCGCCCGGCACAGCCTGAAGCTCTCGCAACTGCGCCTGGCCGACGGCGTGGCCACCGACCTGGACGTGGCCGAAGCCGCCGCCCAGGTCGCCACCATCGAGGCGCAACTGCCGGAGCTGCAACAGCGCCAGGCGCAGTTGATCAATGCCCTGAGCCTGCTGCTGGGGGAGCCACCCCAGGCCTTGCACCAGGAACTGGCCAGCGATGCGCCAGTGCCGCAACCGCCATCCCAGGTGGCTATCGGCCTGCCTTCGCAACTGGCCGAGCGGCGTCCGGATATCCGCCAGGCCGAGGCGCGCCTGCATGCAGCCACGGCCAGCATTGGTGTGGCCAAGGGCGATTTCTATCCGCGCATTACCCTGTCCGGCAACTTCGGCTCCCAGGCCCTGCAACTGGCGGACTTCGGTTCCTGGAGTTCGCGGCAGTTCGGCATCGGCCCGCAGTTCAGCCTGCCGCTGTTCGATGGCGGCCGCCTGCGGGGCATGCTCCAGTTGCGCGAGGCCCAGCAGCAGGAAGCAGCCCTGGCCTACCAGCAGACGGTGCTGCGGGCCTGGCACGAAATCGACGACCAACTGACCCGCTACAACGCCAGCCAGTTGCGCCGCGACAGCCTGGCCGAAGCGGTGCGGCAGAACCAGATCGCCCTGCGCACGGCACAGCAGCAGTACATCGAAGGGGTGGTGGATTTTGTCAACGTGCTGACGGTGCAGGGGGCCTTGCTGGCAACCCAGGAGCAGTTGGTGGAAAGCTCGGCCGGAGTGTCCCTGGCCATGGTTGGCCTGTACAAGGCGCTGGGGGGTGGTTGGCAGTCGGTCTACCCATTGCAGGCTGCCAGCCAGCCAGGTTGAAAAGCGTTTTGCCTGGATTGAGAAAAAAGTGTAATGATAATTGCTCTCAATCATGTGCGCAGTTTCATTCATGCAAGCCACCACTGACGGCAACGCTCAACTCCATCGTCTGTATCAGGATCATCACGGCTGGTTGCAGGGCTGGTTGCGCAAGCGCCTGGGCGATCGCGAGCATGCCGCGGACGTGGCGCAGGACACCTTCCTGCGCCTCTTGCTCTCGGGGCGTTTTCCCGGGCAGCAGGAAAGCCGCAGCTACCTGGCGCAGATCGCCCGCAACCTGGTGGTCGACCAATGGCGGCGCGCGCGCATCGAGCGCGCCTACCTGGAAAGCATCGCCCACTTGCCGGAGCCGCAGACCCCCTCCCTGGAAAGCCGCGCGCTGATTCTCGAAACCCTGATGCAGATCGACGCCATGCTCGACCGCATGCCGGACAAAGTGCGCCAGGCCTTTGTCATGTCGCAGTTCGAGGGGCTGGGCTATGCGCAGATTGCCGAGCGCCTGGAGGTTTCCGTCAGCTCGGTGCAGAAGTACATGACCCGTGCGATCCAGGCCTGTTACCAGGTGCTCTACGCAGAATGAAACCTCGTCAGGCACCCATTGCCCCCAGCGTTGTCGAGCAGGCCAGCAAGTGGCTGATGCTGCATTGGGGCGGCGAATTGAGCGCGCAGCAGCGCAGCGCCTTCGACGCCTGGCAGCAGGCCGATCCCGAGCACCAGCGAGCCTGGCAACGCCTGCAGCAACTGCAGCAGACCCTGCAAGGCGTGCCGGAACACAGCACCCATGTACTGTTGGCCAAGGCGCCGGACCAGCAGCGCCGCGCCGCACTGAAGCTGCTCGGCTTGCTGCTGGTGGCCGGTGGCAGCGGCTACCTGGTGCAGGACAGCCAGCCCTGGCGAGCGGCCTTCGCCGGGCAGCGCAGCGCCACCGGGGAAATACGCCACCTGACCCTGAGCGACGGCAGCCGCCTGGACCTCAACAGCGCCAGCGCCGTCGACCTGCTGTTCAGCGCCAGCGAACGGCGCATCCGCCTGATCCAGGGCGAGATCCTGCTGACCAGCGGGCATGACCCGTCGCGGCCGCTGATCGTGGAAACCCCCGCCGGCGATATCCAGGCCCTGGGCACACGTTTCGCCGTGCGCGAATTGGACGGCGGCACCCGGGTCGATCTTTACGAAGGGGCGCTGCGGATCAGCCCCCGCCATGCACAGGCCCTGCAACTGAATGCCGGCGAACGCCTGTGGTTCGACGCCGGCCGGGTGTCGGCCCGGCAAGTGGCCCAGGTCAATGCCAGCAGCTGGAGCGAGGGCCGGTTGATTGCCGAACGCCAGCCCCTGGGGCAGTTCGTCGCTGAGCTGTCACGGTATCGGCCAGGGGTGCTGCGCTGCGATGAGCAGGTGGCGGGCTTGCTGCTGACCGGGGTCTTTCCCCTGGCCGACAGCGATGCGGTGCTCGCCGCCCTGGAGCGCTCGCTACCGGTACGGGCCCATGCGGTGACCCGCTACTGGGTAACCCTCAAGCCGCGAGGCTGAATGCAAAAATATTTTGTCAGGCGGTTGTCGGTTCCGGCGCGCCGTTCGGGATACCCCATGAAAGCCGATCAAGACGCATTCTCATGGGGAGTTCAGGAATGCCTTACCAGACCGCTGCATCCATTTTGACCCTGGGCGCTACCGCGCGCCGCCGAGCCTTTGTTGCGCTGCTGGCGGTGGCACCCGTGCTGCCAGGCATTGTCCAGGCCGAGCCGGGCAGCCAGAGCCAGGCCCGCGACTACCAGATCGCCCCCGGCAACCTCGACCAGGTGCTGAACCGCTTTGCCAGTGCGGCGGGCATTCTCCTGTCGGTGGATGCGAGCATGACGGCCGGCAAGCACAGCCAGGGCCTGCAAGGCCGCTACGAAGTGGCGCAAGGGCTGCACCAGCTCCTTGCGGGGACCGGCCTGCAAGCCACCCAGAGTGGCGCCAGCTGGGGGCTGCAACCAGTGGCCCAGGGCGCTGCGCTGGAGCTGGGGCCAACCCGCATCGGCGCCACCCAAGTGGATGAAAATGCCTGGGGCGCAGTGCCGGGGATCGTGGCCAAGCGCAGCGCCACCGGCAGCAAGACCGATTCGGCGCTGGTGGAGATTCCGCAGACCATCAACGTGATCGGCGCCAAGGAAATCAGCGCCCGTGGTGCCCAGAGCGTGACCGAGGCGCTGCTCTATACCCCGGGCATGACCGGCGGCGGCTTTTCCGACCGGGTGAAGATTTTCGACGAACCCACCTCCCGTGGTTTTTCACCGACTCCGCTGTACCTCGACGGCCTGCACTTGCCCTATGGCGGTGGCAGTACCGGTGGTGCCCTGCAGATCGAGCCCTATTCCCTGGAGCGCATCGAAGTGCTCAAGGGCCCGGCCTCGGTGCTCTACGGGCAGAACCAGCCGGGCGGGATCGTCAACATGGTCAGCAAGCGGCCCACCGAGACCCCCGTGCATCAGCTGAAAGTGGAAGCCGGCAGCTACGACCACAAGAGCATCGCCCTGGACCTGGGCGGCCCGCTGGATGAGCAGGGGCAGTTCCTATATCGCCTGACCGGCCTGGCCAGCGACAGCCAGGACGCCATCGATTACGTGCAGCGCCAGCGTCAGTTCATTGCCCCGAGCCTGACCTGGCGGCCGGATGACGACACCCAACTGACGGTGTTTGCCCAGTTCCAGAAGGACAACGACGTGCCCGAGGCCCAGGGCCTGCCCAGCGTGGGCACGGTGTTCGCCAACCCCAACGGCAAGATCGACCGCGACCTGTTTCTCGGCGAGCCCGGGGTCAATGCCTACGACCGTGACCAGTTCGTCGTGGGCTACGAGTTCTCCCATCGCCTGAACGATGTCTGGACCCTGAAGCAGAATGCCCGCTATGCCGACGTCGACGACCGTTACCGTGCGCCGCTGCACGGCTACAAGTTCGTCACCAACCCCAAGACCGGGCTCGACGACCAGCGCTACATGACCCGCTACGGGGTCGACTGGAAGCAGCACAACAAGGTCTTCGGCGTGGATAACATCGCCCAGGCCGAATTCGACACCGGGCCGTTCAACCACACGGTGCTGGTGGGACTGGATTACTACCACTTCAATTCGAAATACCACGGCAAGTACAACTACAACCCGCCGATTCTCGACATGTTCACCCCCACCTACGGCCAGTCGCTGAATTTCGGCAACGCTTACCAGTGGGACAACACCATCATCCAGACCGGCCTCTACGTGCAGGACCAGATCAAGTACGAGAAGTGGGTGCTGGTGCTGGGCGGTCGCAACGATTGGGCGGAAACCGACAACAAGGCGCCGCTGGGTGGGGCCCATACCAACGTCAAGAACCAGTCCTTCACCGGGCGCGGGGGGCTGGTGTACCTGTTCGACAACGGGCTGGCGCCCTTTGTCAGCTACTCGGAATCCTTCCTGCCGTTGAGCGGCACCAGCTTCCAGCGCAGCGCGTTCGAACCTTCCACCGGCAAGCAGTACGAAGTGGGGGTGAAATTCCAGCCTCCGGGCCAGGAGAGCTTCGTCCAGGTATCGGCCTATCAGCTGGACCAGGAGAACATTCTGACCACCGACCTGGCCAACCCCGGGTTCAGTATCCAGAGCGGCGCGGTGCGCTCCCGGGGTATCGAGCTTGAAGCCAAGGCCAGCCTCAGCGAATCGCTGGACGTGATTGCCTCGGCATCGCGCAACGACATCAAGTACACCAAGGACAACGATGGCCGCGAGGGTCGCCACCCGGCGGGCATGCCACCCCTGACTGCTGCGTTGTGGCTCAACTACACCATCCTGGGCGACACCCCCCTGGCAGGCCTGGGAGCGGGCGTCGGCGCCCGCTACGTCAAGGGCAGCTACGGCACCGACTACGACGGCGCCTTCCAGATCCCTTCCTACACCGTGTACGACGCCGGCCTGACCTACGACCTTGAAAAGTCGCCGTTGCAGCTCAAGGGCGTGAAGCTGGCGCTGAACGTGAAGAACCTCACCGACAAGACCTACGTCGCCAAATGCACCAGCATCTGGGACTGCTACTACGGCGAAGGCCGGACCATGGTCTCGAGCCTGACTTATGACTGGTAAGGCCGCAGCAGCTGGGCTCACCAGTAGTCCGGCTTGATCGCGGGCGCCTTGCGGGTCGCCACTCGTTCGGGGAACTGGTGCTTGCACAGTTCCTCTGCGCTGACGACCCGGCGCATCCAGTGGGCCTGGGCTTTCAGTGAGCCGGGTTGCGGGCGCTGATACTGCGGGCGGTGAGGCAGGATCACGCCAAGGGTCAAGTCCGGGAAGTCTTCGCGAATGGCCCGCAGCGCTGGTGCCATATCGGTGTCTCCCGAGACCAGCACCAGTTGCTCGATGCGTTCATCTGGAGGATGCAGGGCTTGCCTGGCTGCGAGGCGGTACATGCTGATCGCCAGATGGACGTCGGTTTCCTTTTCCTCAAGTTTCCAGATGTCCACCGTGTCCTGGCGTGAAGCCCCTACGGCTTTATTGATGAAGCTTGGGGCTTTGGCCGGTTCAAGCTGATGGCGCCCCAGGTGCACATTGACCTGGGACGCCTTCAAGGCGCGCAGGTAGGTGTCTTGCGCTTCCTTGGAGGCCCGGCCACGGGTGGCCAGCCGGGGTTTGACTGAAGAAGTGAAGTAGTCCACCGAGGCCAGTCGGCTGGCGGGGTTTTCGATCTGCACGATATGGGTCAGCAACCCGGGCAGGTCGAGCCACTTGAATGGGGTGTCGGCCAGCAACCCGTAAAACAGGTTATAGCCATCGACAAAGAAGGCCGTGCGCACTATTCCATTCCCTGGAAACGAAAAAACCGGCCTGGGCCGGTTTTTTCACCCCAACGGCCAGCGAACTTAATCTCTGCGTACGGGGTTGAGTTGTGAGGTCGAGCCTAGTGCCTGTATTCGTCGAGGTCAATCCTTGTCCGACGAGAGAGGCATCACAAATGGCTGCTTGGCATATCAACTCCGCGGGAACCGTTTTGCCTCAGCAGGCTTCGAGGATCAAGGGCACTGATGGGCATTACTGTGAGCACTTATTGCACCGCTCTCAGGGCCCGGACTGAGGATTCTGCAAGAACACCACGTAGCCCTTGAACCAGGGGCTGTCGCGCAGGGCCTGGGGTTCCTGCCATTCACCGCCCTGGATCAGGCCGACCTTGTAGGGCAGGCCCATGCGGTCCAGGCGCGGCAGGTAGCTGGCGTAGTTGGGGATGCTGCGGCGGCCCTGGTAGGTCTGCACCACCACTTCGTCCACCACGCCCTTGAGCTGGCCGATGGCTTGCGGGTCGGCGTTGCTGCCCCAGTCCATCAACCCGGTGATGCTCAGGCGGTAGTGCGCCGGCAGGCGCTGGCGCAGGTCGCGCAGGAAGTGGCCATAGCGCTCCAGGTCGTGGGTGCTGCTGTCGAAATCGATCTGGATGCCCACCACCTGGGTGCCCGTGGCCTGCCAACGCCGGACCTGGCCCAGCAACTGGTCATACAGCGGTTCGGGCCAGGCCAGGGTGTGGGCGCGGTAGACCACCCACACCTGCTCCTGGCGCAGACGCGACACCGGCAGGCCCTGGGCGATGAGCTGGACGCCGCTGGCCGGATGGCGCCGCGAACGGCTGATCTGGCCCTGGAGGAGGTACAGGGTCCTGGCTTGGCCCAGCACCGGCTGGGTCTTGACCCCGCTCCACAGCCAGAAGGCGTCGTAGTCGGCGGCGTCCACTGCCGCGCTGGCCGGTGTTGCCCAGCACAGCCACAGCGGCAGCAGGCCATAGCCCAGGCGCTTGCCTACCAGTAGTAACGCAGCGACTGGGCCCACTGGGTATCCCCCAACTTGGTCTTCAACTGGCGGAACCAGGCCTTGCGCACGGCGGGCTCGACACCGGCACCGCCACAGTTGTTATGGCCCGAGGAGGCGTAGCAGTTGATGGCTCGGTACAGCGCGTAGGCGCGATCGTCACGGCTGGCCTTGGGGTTGTTGATTACCACCTGATAGCCGTCGAGCCGCGAGAACGGCTTGCCCGGGAACGTGTCCTGGGTACCGCCCAGGTTCTGGGCCGGTGGCGGGGTGTCCAGGGGCATGCGGTCGAAGCCGCTGAAACGCATGAACTCGCCGAGGCAGAGCAGCCCGGCGGGGGCTTTCGGGTCACGCTGCAGGAGGGCGGCCGTCTCCAACAGGCTTGGGCAGCGGTAGTCGGGTTTTTCTTCTTCGGGCTGTGGGCCATTCCAGTGGAAGTCCTGCAACGGCGGGGTATCGAGGTAGATGTAGCCCAGGCTGGCGGCAAGGCTAGCGTCGGGCAGGGTGGGCGGCAGTTGCTCGAAGTCTTTGCCGAAGGCCGCGTACTGGCCGCGGGTCAGGTCCTTGTACAGCAGGATAAAACGCGCGGCGTTGCGTTCCGCTGGCGACTCGGCCTTCTGCGCTTGCTGGCGCAGCAGTTGGGGAGAGGCCACCTGGCGCAGGAGAATGGCGCGCACCTGGGCAGTCTTGATCGGCGAGTCGTCGGCGAACACCTTGGCCAGTTGCCCGCTGCGCTCGTAGCTGTAGGCCAGGGCCAGTTCCAGCTGTTCGCGTTGCAGCGGTTGCTGGGCCAGGGGCAGCAATTGCAGCCACAGCGCCTCGGCGCCTTTCCAGTCTTGCTGGGCCTGCAGGGCCAGGCCACGCAGGGTCTGCTGGCTGAAGCTCAGGTAGTCCAGTTGCGCCGGCACTTGGCTGGGCAATTGTTTGAGCGCCGCCGCCGGTTGTTTTTCGACATACAGGCTGAAAGCGGCCTGGAGGTAGTCGAACAGCGCCGGCTGGCTGGCGAACTGGGCCTTCTGCTGTTGCAGGGCATCCCGGGTCAGGGGCGCCGATGGGGCGTCGCGCATGCGCATCAGGTCCTTGACCGCCAGCAGCAGCGGAGCCTTGAAGTGGTCTTCGGGCAGGCTCAGCAGTTTGTAGTCGACTTCTTCCACCAGGTCGTCCAGAGGCATGTTGCGCGGGGTGCCGGGAGCCTGGGTCAGTTGCCAGGCGTAGTCCTCGGCCAGGGCCTGGGTGTCGCCCGTCAGCCAGTGCACACGGCGGATCAGACCCTTGGCGGAAACGGCGTAGCGGCCCTGTGGATAAGTCTTCAGGTAGGCCTCGAAACCGGCGCCGGCCTGTTGCAGGACGGCTTTGTCCACATGCTCCAGATTGACCATGCTCCATTCATCGAAGGCGTTCTGCTGGGCCAGGTTGAGCAGGGTGCGCGGGCTCATGTAGGCCGCGGTTTCGGCCAGCCAGGGCTGGGGATTGCCCTTGAGCGCGGCAAAACCGTTGCCGGCTTCGTTGAAGCGGCCGCTGTAGAAGTCGGCGGCGGCCTGCAGGTAGCCGGCGAACGCCTTGGCCGCTGGCGAGTTCAGGTTGGCCGGCAGCAGCTTGCTCATTTCGCTGGCGTTCCAGTCGCAGCTGGCCAGCAGTTGCACCCGGGCCTCGGCCAGGGCCTGGCGTTCTTCGGGGCTCAGTGGCGCCTGGTCGAGCTGCTCGACAAAAGCCAGGGCACTGGCGTCCGAGTTGCTGCGGCAGCGGCTGCCTTCTCCGGAGAGAAAGCCGTTCCCGGCGGCTTCCTTGCTATCGCGACGCAGGCCTACGGCCTGCAGCAGGCTGTCGAGCTGCTCGGTGGCGGGCGAGGGGCCTGGCTTGGGTGGGTTGCCAGTGTCGGGATCGAGTTCGGGCTGCGCCGGGTGCAGGCGATAGTGCATGAAGGGCACAGGGCCGTAGCCCATGCCCAGCTCATCCTGGGTCAGGGCCCGGGGTGCCAGGGGCAGGCTGCCCTGGTCGGCCAGCAGCAGCCGCAGGTTGACCCGGCTGTCGTTGCCCGGGCTGAGAAAGGGCAGGTTGCTGCAACCGTCCAGGCGATTTGAGTAGAGCGACCAGCTCGGCGAGCAGATGTCATCCGAGCTGGCCTGCGCCTGGCCGGCGCACAGGGCGGTGAGGGTCAATGCCGAGAGCAGAAGCTTGCGCATGAATTGTCCTTAATTCAGAAAAGCCATGAGGGCAGGTTCCGAGTGTGGCGAAAATCATACAGAAGGCGCCGGCTGGCACCTACGTCGCTGGTTAGAAAATCCGCCGTTCTGTGACGCGCCTTTGCTGTCCTCCGGTCTATGTTCATCCATTGCCGGTGATGGCCGGGCCTGACCCCGTACCGCGGTACCCGAGGGCAATCGGCAGGCGTCGCACATGGCATTCGAGGAGCGGCTTTTTACCCTTGCGTCTGTGCTTTGCGGTTTTCCAGGCAAAGGACGATGCTGTCGGGGTTTGAGCGACCAGATCAGGCGAGTTTATGGGGAGCAAGGAATGGATTTTCGCAGAGCGCCGGAGTTGATCGGGCGTTTGCAAGAGCAGGCCGTCGTGCCTCGGGAGCAAGGTGTGCAGCGGCTGATGCGCTTGGCGCTTGAGTATTGGTTGCTGCCGGTGTTGCTATTGGCTGCGGCCGTTCGCTTTTATGACCTGACCGCCGCGGCCATCTGGGGCGACGAGGGTTCCAGCCTGGTGCTCAGCCAGTATTCGCTGAGCGAAATCTGGTTTCATGCGGCCCGCGACGTCCATCCGCCGCTGTATTTCATGCTCTTGCGTGGTTGGATTGAACTGTTCGGCGACGGGATTTTTTCCATTCGCACCTTCAGCGCGCTGCCAGGGATAGTTACCGTAGGGCTCGGCATGTGGCTGGTGGCGCTGCTGGCGACCCGTCGCGCGGCGATTCTCGCCGGTGTGCTGCTGGCCCTGCTGCCCACGGCCGTGCGCTACAGCCAGGAAGTGCGCATGTATGCGCTGCTGGGCCTGTTGCTGTTGGGAGCGACCCTGGCCCTGGTGTACTGGCTGCGCCAGCCTTCGCGTCCAGGCTATCTGGTGAGCTACGCGCTGCTGATGACCCTGGCCTTCTACACCCATTACTTCACGGCGTTTTGCGTGCTGGCGCACTGGCTGTACCTGGCCGTTTCGGGCGTGCGCGCCGAGGGCGGCGGGCGCTTGGTCACCCGCCCGGCCTGGTGGCTGGCGAATGCGGCGATCGTGCTGCTGTTCCTGCCCTGGGTTCCGGAGTTGCTGGACCTGCTGCGGCACATGGACGAGTTGAAGGCTAACGGCGATGTCGGCTGGGAGCCGGTGGTCACCTGGTCTTCGCTGCCGGCGATGGTCTGGCAATTGCTGATCCAGGACGAAGGCGACAACCTGCCAGGTGCGCTGTTCGTGGGCATGCCGCTGCTGTTGCTGGCGGTCTGTAGCGTCCTGGCCTGGCGTGATGGTGCACCTGCCAGGTTCGGCGGGCTGCTGGCGAGTTTCACCCTGCTGCCGTTGTTGTTGGTGTTTGCGGTGTCGTTCGCTTCGCCAGTGTTTATCGAACGCTACCTGACCGCGTATGCCGTGGGCTTGCCGATGATCATGGCGGTGCTCATCGATCGCTGGCTTAAGACTGCCCGGCTGGTGGCGCTGGCGTTGCTACTGGGGTTCGTGGGGCTGGAAGCGGTGGGGCTGAAAAACAACATCGATGTCGACGCCAACGACCAGATCAGCGTGATGGTCGACTACGTCAACCGGCACTACGTCGCGGGCGACCGCATCGTTATCAGCGACATGCTCTGGTACTTGAGCTACGTCTACTACAACCGCACCGATGCCCAGCCGATGCTCTATACGCCGCTGCTGCCGGGAGGCACCTCCAGCAGGCCGAACGCCTACGGCTTCGGCACCCTGATCGACCACCCGGATCAGGTCTACCTGGATCAGTTGAGCGCCTTGTCAGTGGGCAGCGGACGCTATTGGCTGGTGGGGTCGGACGATCAGTCCGAGGAATTCGCGCCATTGCCCCAGGGGTGGCACAAAGTCGGTCAGTTCGCCGCGGGTGGTACTCGGGCCCGCTTGTTTGTCCTCTGTGGCTCGGCAGCCGGCGCTTCCTGTGCCGGGCAATGAACGCGCAGGGTGCCGTTCGGAAGTTCGAGGCCTTGTGTCTTGCAGCGCGACCTAGACTTGCATCAGGAGTCACAGTCCTGTCCCCGCTTGCGGGGCACCGAGGTGCATCATGCGTATGGCAAGAACCGTGCAGCGCAGCCTGGAACAAGCCGCTTGCGAGTTTGATCTGGTGAGCCATCCCCATTCCGCCAGCAGCCTGGAAACGGCGCGGGTGGCGGGGGTACCGGCGGAGCGAGTGGCCAAGTCGGTGATCCTCGACGATCACCACGGCCATTACCTGATGGCGGTGTTGCCGGCCAGTCGGCACCTGGACCTCGGCAAGGTGCGCGGCAGCGGCGAATGGCAGGTCACCCGGGAAAGCACCCTGGCCCACCTGTTCAACGACTGCGAGCGCGGCGCGGTGCCGGCCCTGGGCGAGTCCTATGGGCTGGACGTGGTGATCGACCCGCTGCTGACCCGGCAGAAAGACATCTACCTGGAAGCCGGCAACCACCACAACCTGGTGCACATGAGCATGGCCCAGTACCTGAAGCTGGTGCCCCACGCCGAGGTTTGCGAAGTCTCGCACTGATCAGGAGCCCGACCATGGAAGCACCGACCCACAGCCTGCCGGCGTTGTTCAAGCAGTTGGGGCTGGCCGATGACCCGGTGAGTATCGAGCGTTTCATCGCCACACATTCGCCGCTCAAACCGGAGCTGCACCTGGCGGACGCGTTTTTCTGGAGCGAGAGCCAGGCCGACTTTCTGCGCACGGAAGTGCTCGATGATGCGGATTGGGCCGAGGTGGTGGATCAGTTGGATGTGTTGTTGAGGAAGGGGCGCGGGGGCTGATGAGCTGTAGTTGTTGATATGAAGTATTTAGACCAGAATCACGACCTGAATTGAGGTCATGATTATGCAGAGTATTCTGGCTGACAAAGCCGTCAGCGTATCTGAGTTGAAGAAAAACCCTTCTGCCGTCTTGAGTGGTGCCCAGGGCGGGCCAGTGGCGGTGTTGAATCACAATCGTGTCATGGGCTACATGGTTCCGGCCGAGGTTTTCGAAGCGTTGATGGAACGCCTGGATGATCTGGAGTTGGCCGAAATCATCCGCGAGCGCAGCCATGAGACGCCCGTTCCGGTCAGTCTGGATGACTTATAGCCTTGAGTTCCTGCCTTCGGCACACAAGGAATGGAACAAGTTGGGGCATACGCTTCGAGAGCAATTCAAGAAAAAGCTCGCCGAACGGCTTGAGGTGCCGCGTATCCCTGCTGATGCCCTGCATGGGCTTCCCGATTGCTACAAAATTAAACTCAAGGCTTCGGGCTACCGATTGGTTTGTCAAGTGATCGAAGAGCGCGTCGTGGTTTGCGTGGTTGCGGTCGGCAAGCGCGAGCGTGGAACCGTTTACGAGCAGGCCAGGAAACGCTGAGGTTCGCTGGCAAGCAGTGCTGCTTCACTATCAAGCAATTGTTACAAAACTTGACTGGATTTATCCGTCAATGACATATTGATAGTTAGCAAACTAACAGTGTGCGAACAATCTTGTGTCCAGCTCCCTTGAATCACTCCACATGAATATCAGCAGTGGCATGGTGGTCGCGTCCCGGCATTGGCGGCGGATCTGCCAGACCACGCTGGTCAACTTCGGCATTTCCGAAGCCTGCGCGGTGCCGCTGTTGATGATCGGGCGCCTGGGCGAGGGCGTGCGCCAGGTCACGGTGGCCCAGGCCGCAGGGATGGAAAGCCCGTCCCTGGTGCGCCTGCTGGATCAACTGTGCAGCGCCGGCTACGTGTGCCGCAGCGAAGACCCCCACGACCGCCGGGCCAAATGCCTGAGCCTGACCGACACCGGTCGCGAGCTGGTGCAGGCGGTGGAAAGCGAGTTGGTGCGCCTGCGCCATGAAGTGCTGGAAGGCATTGGCAGCGCCGACCTGGAAGCGGCGTTGCGGGTGATCCGCGCGTTCGAGTCCGCCAGTCATGTACCGGTGCTGCCATCTTGAAAGGCTTCTTTACCGGCATGCCTCCCGCGCGGGACTGGTTCTATGGCGTACGTACCTTCGCCGCGTCGATGATCGCCCTGTACATCGCCATGCTGATGCAGATGCCCCGTCCGTATTGGGCGATGGCCACGGTGTACATCGTCTCCAGCCCCTACGTCGGCCCCACCAGTTCCAAGGCCCTGTACCGGGCGATCGGCACCTTTCTCGGGGCGGCGGCCGCGGTGCTGTTCGTGCCGATGTTCGTGCAGAGCCCCTACCTGCTGGTGGTGATCATCGCCCTGTGGACCGGGATCCTGCTGTTCCTGTCCATGCACCTGCGCACTGCCAACAACTACGCCCTGATGCTGGCCGGCTACACCTTGCCGCTGATCGCCCTGCCGGTGGTGGACAACCCCCTGGGGGTCTGGGACGTCGCCGAGGCGCGGACCGAGGAAATCTTCCTCGGCATCGTTTGCGCCGCGGTGATTGGCAGCATGTTCTGGCCCCGGCGGCTGGCCCCGGTGTTCGTCGATTCCGCCGCCAAGTGGTTCGCCGATGCTGCGCTCTACAGCCAGCGCTTCCTGGCCCGCAACGTCCAGCCCGAGGAAGTCAGTGGCCTGCGCGCGTCCATGGTGGGCACCTTCAACACCCTGGAACTGATGATCGGCCAGTTGCCCCACGAGGGCGCCCGGCCGCAGACCGTGCGCAACACCAAGGAGCTGCGCGGGCGGATGATCAACCTGCTGCCGGTGGTGGATGCCCTGGACGATGCCCTGTATGCCCTGGAACGGCGTACCCCGGAGCTGGTGGCGCAGTTCGCCCCCTTGCTGGCCAAGGCCGATGAATGGCTGCAAGGCACCGCCCGGGATGCTTCGGTGGAACGCTGGCAGGCCCTGCGCGATGAACTCGAAGCCTTGCAGCCAAGCCCCGAAGCCCTGGATGACCGGCGCCAGCTGCTGATGTCCAACGCTCTGTATCGCCTCGGCGAGTGGATCGACCTGTGGCAGGACTGCCGCAGCCTGCAGCACGCCATCCAGAGTGAAAGCCAGGCGCCCTGGCGCGCGGTCTACCGGCATTGGCGGCTGGGCCGGCTGACGCCGTTTCTCGATCGTGGGCTGATGCTGTACTCGGCGGGCTCGACGGTCCTGGCGATCATCGTCGCCTCGGTGCTGTGGATTCTCCTGGGCTGGACCGACGGCGGCAGCGCCGTGATCCTGGCGGCGGTGGCCTGCAGTTTCTTTGCTTCCATGGACGACCCGGCGCCGCAGATCTACCGGTTCTTTTTCTGGACCGCGATGTCGGTGCTGTTCGCCAGCCTCTACCTGTTCCTGATCCTGCCCAACCTGCACGACTTCCCGATGCTGGTGCTGGCCTTTGCCGTGCCGTTCATTTGCGTCGGCACCCTGACGGTGCAGCCGCGGTTCTACCTCGGCATGCTGCTGACCATCGTCAACACCTCGTCCTTCATCAGCATCCAGGGCGCCTACGACGCGGACTTCCTGAGTTTTGCCAACTCCAACCTGGCCGGCCCCATGGGCCTGCTGTTCGCCTTTGTCTGGACCCTGATCGCCCGGCCGTTCGGCTCCGAACTGGCGGCCAAGCGCCTGACCCGCTTCAGCTGGCGCGACATCGTCAGCCTCAGCGAACCGGCGACCCTGGCCGAACACCGGCACATGGGTGCACAGATGCTCGACCGCCTGATGCAGCACCTGCCGCGCCTGGCCATGACCGGGCAGGACACCGGCATAGCCCTGCGGGAGTTGCGCGTGGCCCTCAATATGCTGGACCTGCTGGCCTACGCACCGCGGGTGCAGGGCGTGGCCCAGAGCCTGCTGCGCCAGGTGGTGGCCGAGGTGGGCGAGTACTTCAAGGCTTGCCTCAAGGCCGGCGAACGCCTGCCGGCCCCCAGCGGGCTGCTGATGACCCTCGACCGTACCCGCCGCGCCCTCGGCAGCCAGGGCCTGCAAGGCGACCACGAAACCCGCCTGCACCTGCTGCACGCCCTCAGCGGCCTGCGCCTGGCGCTGTTGCCGGGGGTGGAATTCGTCGCCACCGGCGAGCTTGAAGAACCCCTTCCCCATGGCATCGATGGAGCGCCCCTATGATCGGTGATCTGGATATCAGCGGGGTGTTCCTGCCCACGCTGCTGGTGCTGATGGGCATCACTTATGGCTTGTACCTGCTGGTGCACGGGGTGCTGACGCGCTTGCACTTTTATCGTCTGGTCTGGCACCGGGCGCTGTTCAACGTGGGTCTCTACGCTCTGCTACTGGGCGCGGTGGACTCTCTCAGTCGATACCTGATGACATGAAAAAACCTTTATTGACCATTGGCCGTGTGGTCCTGACGTTACTGGTGGTGACCTTCGCGGTCGTGGTGGTCTGGCGCATGGTGATGTACTACATGTTCGCGCCCTGGACCCGGGACGGGCATATCCGTGCCGATATCGTACAGATCGCTCCGGACGTGTCCGGGCTGATCCAGCAAGTGCAGGTGCGTGACAACCAACTGGTGCAGCGCGGTCAGGTGCTGTTCAGCATCGACCAGGACCGCTTCAAGCTGGCCCTGCGCCAGGCCAAGGCGGCCCTGGCCGACCGCCAGGAAACCCTGGCCCAGGCCCAGCGCGAGGCCAAGCGCAACCGTGGCCTGGGCAACCTGGTGCCGCGCGAGCAACTGGAAGAAAGCCAGTCCCGCGAGGCCCGTGCCCAGTCGGCCCTGGCCGAGGCCCAGGTGGCGGTGGACAGCGCCCAGCTCAACCTCGACCGCTCGGTGGTACGCAGCCCGGTGGACGGCTACGTCAACGACCGTGCACCGCGCACCCAGGAATTCGTCACCGCCGGGCGCCCGGTGCTATCGGTGGTGGACAGCAACTCCTTCCACATCGATGGCTATTTCGAAGAGACCAAGCTCGATGGCATCCATGTCGGCCAGGCCGTGGATATCCGTGTGATCGGCGACCGTGCGCGGCTGCGCGGGCATGTGGAAAGCATCGTCGCCGGGATCGAGGACCGTGACCGCAGCAGCGGCTCCAACCTGTTGCCCAACGTCAACCCGGCCTTCAGCTGGGTGCGCCTGGCGCAACGGATTCCGGTGCGCATCGCCTTCGACGATGTGCCGGCGGACTTTCGCATGATCGCCGGGCGCACCGCCACGGTGTCGATCCTCGACGACCAGGCCAAGCAGGAGCCCGGCCAATGAACAACGGCGCGCGTTTGGCCCTGGCCGGGCTCGGCCTGCTGCTCTCGGCCTGCCAGATGGTCGGGCCGGATTACCAGGTGCCCGGGGATGCGGCGGTGCAGCGCAAGGATTTGCAGGGCCAGTTGAGCGCCAAGGGCGCCAACGTGGTGTCGGCGCCGGTGCCTGCCGACTGGTGGCGGCTGTACCAGGACCCGCGCCTGGACCAGCTGGTGCAGCAGGCCCTGGCTTCCAACACCGACCTGCGGGTGGCGGCGGCCAACCTGGCTCGGGCCCGTGCCCAGGTGGATGAAGCCCAGGCCGCCGGTGGCTGGAGCGGTGGGGTCAAGGCCGGGGTCGAGCGCCTGCAGGAATCCGGCGAAGCCTTCCTGCTGCCGGAAAAGGTGCCAGTGGCCAACGTCGGCAACCTGTCCATCAGCACCTCCTACCAGTTCGACCTGTTCGGCACCTTGCAGCGCGGCATCGAGGCGGCCCAGGCCAATGCCGACGCGACCCAGGCTGCGGCGGATACCGCGCGCATCACCCTGGTGGCGGACGTGGTGCGGGCCTACACCCAGGTTTGCGCGGCCAACGAAGAACGGGAAATCGCCGAGCACTCCCTGAGCCTGCAAGCCCAGAGCACCGAGCTGACCCAGCGCCTGCGCGATGCCGGGCGCGGCGACGAAACCCAGGTCACCCGTTCCCAGACCCAATTCAAATCCCTGCGTGCCGAACTGCCGCGCTATGAGGCGGCGCGCCAATCGGGCCTGTTCCGCCTGTCGATGCTGCTGGCCAAGCCGCTGGATCAATTGCCCGCCGGCACTGACAGTTGCGCCCAGTTGCCGCATATCACCCAGCTGTTGCCGGTGGGCGATGGCGCGGCGCTGCTCAAGCGCCGCCCCGACGTACGGCAGGCCGAGCGCCAGCTGGCCGCCGCCACCGCGCGAATCGGCGTGGCCACCGGGGCCCTGTATCCGGATATCAGCATCGGCGCGACCGTCGGCACCGTGGGCATCCTCGACAACCTCGGCAAGCCTTCCACCAATCGCTGGGGCTTCGGCCCGCTGATCAGCTGGACGGTGCCGGCCAATGGCGCCCGCGAGCGCATTCATGAAGCCGAGGCCGCCAGCCAGGGCGCCCTGGCGCATTTCGATGGGGTGGTGCTCAACGCCATCCGCGAAACCCAGACCGGCCTGGCCCAGTACAGCGCGCAGCTGCAGCGCCGCGATGCCCTGGCGGATGCCGAGCAGTCGGCGCAACTGGCGGCGGACCAGACCCACCGCTTCTTCCAGGCCGGGCGCGCGTCCTTCCTCGCCGACCTGCAGGCCACCCGCACCTACACCGATATGCGCGCGCAACTGGCGGCGGCCAACACTCAGGTAGCCATGAGCCAGATCGATCTGTTCCTGGCCCTGGGCGGCGGTTGGGAAAGCGGACGAACGCAAGGCCCGGAGCACGCGAAACCCTGAGGCGGTTGCTATGCTTTGATCAGTTGGAAAAGTGCCTTGTGCAACGTGCCTTCCAACCGATCAAAGCATGTGATGGTCATGGGGATTCCAATAATGAAAAACCCTTATGCTCCGGGCTTCTGGTGCGCGCTCTGCGCCCTGGTGCTGCTGTCTGCCACCTACTTCTACGGCATCATGCTGGCCCATCAGATCGACAAGGCCCTGGTGTTCCTCGACAGCGCCAGCGCGTTGATCGCGGTGATGGCCATCGGTGTGGTGGCCTGGGCCTCCTTTCAGGGCCAGAAAATCAAGAAAAAACAGCTCGAACAGAGCAAGACCCTGGTGGTCATCTGGGACACCAAGGTGGCCTTGCGCCGGGTCGAAACCGTATTCGACCGTTACTTCTGGGGCAGTTACTGGCAACCGGGGCGGACCTTCGCCGAAGTCATGGGCGAACTCACCGGCACCCCGCTGGAAAAGAGCCTGGAGGCCCTGAAGAAGCAGTGCATGCTGCTGGACAAGCAAGCCGAGGACGGTCACCACTGGCTGAGCAATGCCCGGGAGCTGTCGGATGTCGCCACCGCCATGGCGCGGGAGCGCTACCAGCTGGATTTCTGCGACCCACGGGGCGAATCCCGGGGCAACAGCGCGGTGATCGACCGGGATTTCGAGGTCCTGGTGTACACCTGGAGCGCTCGGCTCAAGAGCTTCGATCATCAGCTCGATGCCTTGGAAATCGAATACTCCTAAAAGCCCCTTCCCCTGGCCCTGTAACAGCGGCGGCTGCCGGTTTGCGGCAGCCGCTGCCGTGGCCATCTCCCCGCGCTCCACGGTTTTTCACATTCAAAGATTGGGCTCGCCCTAGCCGCCAGTGGTAATCTGCGCCGGTTTTACGCGGAGTCGAGCCGCAACCCGTCATGGGTTCAGGGAAGACGACCACACCTTCAAACAACGGATATTGATCGGGTCAGACATGAATAAATCAGCAGGCGTACTGTTAGGAATCGTCGTCGCAGTAGGTGCCATCAGTGCCGGCGGTGCCTGGTACACCGGCACCAAGCTGGAAGGGGTCCTGCAGCAGCAGGTGATCGAAAGCAACAAGGAACTGCAAGCGGCGCTGATCGGCTATGACGCCACCGCCACTCTGGAGCTGGTGTCCCTGGAGCGTGGCGTGTTCAGCAGCAATGCCCGCTACCGCCTCAAGACCCAGGGCGAGGTGTTCAACGGTGGGCTGGAACTGATGATCGCCGACCATATCGAACACGGCCCGCTGCCTTTCTCGCGCTTGATCCGCCTCAAGTGGCTGCCAGTCATGGCGTCCAGTCATTACGAGCTGGAGAACAACGGGCAGACCGACAAGTGGTTTGCCGCCACCAAGGGTGCTGCACCGTTCAAGGGCGTGGTCAATGTCGGCTATGACCTGTCCGCGGAGGGCACCCTGGATTTCGCTCCGATGGAACTGGCCCTGGATGAGCTGAACAACCTCAAGTTCTCCGGCCTGAATGCCACTTTCAGCGTCGGCGACAATCGCCGCAAGGCCAAGGTCGATGGCTATATGGACAGCCTGAGCCTGTTCCTCAGTTCGCCGGACAAGGCCCCGCTCAAACTGGAAATCAACGGCCTGACCCTGGCCAGCAACCTGCAGAAAAGCAGCTTCGACTACTTCCTGGGCCAGAACACCCTGGAGCTCAGCGGCCTGAAGGCCACCTTCGGCGACAAGCAGTCGGTGCTGACCCTGAAGCACTTCGAGCAGAAGACCTTCAGCGAAGAAACCGGCAGCACAGTGGCGGGCCGTGCGGATTACCGAGTGGGCGAAATCGCCTTCGACGGCAAGACCGTGGGTTCGGCCGAGATGCTCTGGAGCATGAAGGGCCTCGACAGCCAGGGCATGCTCGATCTGGTCCAGGTCTACCAGAACGTGCTGCAGCCGTATCAGAAGGCCGCCACCGAGGCCACTGCCGAGGGTGAACCGGCTCCGGAACTGCAAATGTCCGACGCCGAGCAGGTCAAGGTACGGGCTGCCGTGAACAAGGTCCTGGAAGCCAAGCCGCAGATCGCCCTGGAAAGCCTGGCATTCAAGACCGCCGGTGGTGAAAGCCGTTTCAGCCTGAGCCTGGATCTGGCCAAGCCGCAGAGCCTGGAGCTGCCGCCGGCTGAGCTGGGCAAGCAACTGGTCAGCCAGCTGGATGCCAAGCTGTCGCTGTCCAAGCCGATGGTGGCAGACATCGCCGCCCTGCAGGCCCAGGTCGAAGGCCAGACCGATGCCAAGCTGATCGCCGAGCAAAGCGCGGCCACTGCAGAAATGCTCAGTGCCATGGCCCTGTCCACCCAACTGGCCAAGCTGGAAGGCAATGACGTGGTGTCGGCCCTGCACTATGCCAATAACGAAGTGAACTTCAACGGCCAGAAAATGACCGTTGAGCAGTTCATCGGTTTGGTCATGAGCAAGCTGGGGGGCGTAGGCGCCCAGCAGTAAAGGTGTACGGGCCGCTTTGCGCGCCCTTCTTGTGCAACCCCTGACGCCCGGCCTGTGCAGCCCACAGGTCGGGCGTTGTGCTGTCTGGAGCAAGGCGGTGAGGGCGGCTGCAGGCCCCGTAGAATCTGATTCTGAATAAATATGGCGCTGCAAATTCTGAACTAACCTTCGTGGAAGAATTCTCCCAGACGCTCTGTCGATCTTCTGATCGTCCGGGCTGGGGCGTAAGGGCGGGGCGCATAACTCCGGCTAGCCACGTAAGGATGCTGACGAAATGCAACGCACTGTTCATCCCGCTCGCCGCTACGGCCTTCGTCCGCTGTTTCGCCTGGCATTGTGCAGCCAACTGTTATGGCCGGGCCTGGCGTTCGCCGATGCGGCCTATGACCAGTTGATCATCCAGGCCCGGGCCGGCAGCTACGCCCCGGCGCTGAACCATCTGCGCCAAGTGCCGGCGGACCGGTTGAACAACGGGCTGGTCAGCGACCACCTGCAGATCGCCAGCTGGGCCGGCCTCGATGCCGAGGTGGTGAAGGTCTACGAGACCCAGGGCCGCAACCGGGTGCTGCCGGCGCAGGCGCTGGCCGCCACGGCCCGTGCCTATCGCAACCTCAAGCAGTGGGACAACGCCACCCAGGTCTATCGCCTGGCCCTGCAGCGCGACCCGCAGAACGCCGACCTGCAGCTGGGGCTGGCCCTGACCCAGGCCGATGCCGGCCAGCCGGCCGAAGCCGTGGCCCGGGCCAAGGCCCTGGTGGCGGCCAAGCCCGATGACCCGAACCGGCGCCTGGCTCTGGGCTACGCGCTGACCCGCGCCAACCAGCCTTATGACGCCCTGGCCGCATACGACCAGGCGTTTATCCGCGCTGGCGACAAGCCCGAAGTCATCCGCGAATACATCTACGCCCTGCAGCGGGCGCGTCTGCCGGAACCGGCCCTGCGCCTGGCCCGGCAGCACCCCGGGCTGATCGACCCGGTGATCCAGCGGCGCATCCAGGCCGACCTCGCCGCCGAACGGGTGCGCCTCTCGGAGCTGGCTAGCCGCAGTGAGAAAGAGCGCTTTGTGGTGGCCGACCGTGCCCTGGCCGACTACGACACCCTGTTCGCCGCCTGGGGCAAGGACCCTCAAGCCCAGGACGACCTGACCCGCTGGCGCATCGACCGCCTGGGCGCCCTCAAGTCCCGGGCGCGCACCGCAGAGGTGATCAGCGAATACGAGCAGCTCACCGCTGCCGGCGTGGCCATTCCCCCGTATGCCCTGCGCTGGGTGGCGGCCTCCTACCTCGACCAGCGCCAGCCGGAAATCGCCGCGGACCTGTATCGGCGTGTGTTTTCGGCACCGGACGGTGATGCCGACCACCGCCTGGAAGACACCACCGCGCTGTATTACGCGCTGCTGGAAAGTGAACGCCCGGAAGAGGCGCTGAAACTCGCCAATGACCTGGCCGACAGTGTGCCGCAGCGAATTCAGCTCACCGGGCAAACCGTGGGCGACCCCAATGACGACTGGGTCGATGCCCAACTGCTGGCGGCCCAGGCGGGTGCCGACGGCACGGCCGGGGCTGACCTGCCGGGCACCGAGCAGCGCCTGGAGACCCTGGCGGGGCAGGCTCCGGGCAACATCAGCGTGCGCCTGGCCCAGGCCGATCTGTACCGGGTGCGCGACTGGCCCCGGCTTTCGGAAAGCCTGCTCAAGGAAACCGAGAGTGTGGCCCCGCGCGATGTCAGCCTGGAAGTGTCCCAGGGCCATACGGCCCAGGACCTGCAGGAATGGCGGCAACTGGATGCGCTGACCGACGACGTGGTGGAGCGCTTTCCGGAGAGCCGCCAGGTGCAGCGCCTGGCCCGCGAGCGCGAAGTGCACGACATGGCCGAACTGCGGGTCATGACCTATGGCGGCAAGAGTTACGGCGGTGGCAGCAATGGTGCCGGCGCGGTATCCGGCAGCCGTGATTTCGGCATCGAAAGCCGGCTTTATACGCCGCCGATCGCCGAGGACTGGCGCCTGTTCGGCGGCATCGGCTATGCCATGGGGGACTTCTCGGAAGGGATCGGCAATCACCGCTGGCAGGTCCTGGGGGTGGAGCGGCGCACCCGCGACATGACCCTGGAAGCGGAAGTCTCCAACCATTCCTATGGCTACGGCGACAAGACCGGTGCCCGGGTGTCGCTGGCGCGGGACATCGACGATCACTGGCAATACGGCGGCAGCCTCGACTACCTCTCTGCCAACACCCCGCTGCGGGCCCTCAACAGCGATATCAGCGCCAACGGCGGCAGCGCCTTCCTGCGTTGGCGGGCCAATGAAAGCCGCGAGTGGAAACTGTCCCTCAGCCCGTCGCACTTCAGCGACGGCAACAATAGGTTCGAGGCCCTGCTCACGGGCCGCGAAGGGGTCTACCGCTCGCCGAAAGTGCAGGTCGACCTCGGCCTGGAAGTGGGCGCCAGCCACAACACCCTGGAAGACACCCCTTACTACAACCCCGAGGCGGACCTCAGCGTCCTGCCCACCGTCACCGTCAACCACGTGCTCTATCACCGCTATCAGACCTCCTGGAGCCAACAGTTCCAGGCCGGCGCCGGTACCTACAGCGAACGCGGCTACTCCACTGGAGCGGTGGGGCTGCTCAGCTACGGCCAGCGCTACAGCTGGAACGACGTGTTCGACATCGGCGGAGTCCTGAGCGTGATCAACCGGCCTTACGACGGCGATCGGGAAACCGACCTGCGCCTGGCTGTCGACCTTACCTATCGCTTCTAGAGAAGAGTGTGACGATGCGCCTGATCAACCGTTGCATCCTCCTGCTGGGAGCCCTGGTTCTCAGCGCCTGTTCCCAGCCCGCCGCCGACTTTCTCGCCCCGGCGCAACGGCCGTTGCCCAACACCGAGGCACCCTGGCCGAAGAACCACGTGCTGGGCATTGCCTACCACGACATCGAGGATCGCGACCCGGACCAACGGGTGGTGGCGGTGCGCACCGAGCGGATGATCGAGCAACTGGCCTGGTTGCGGGAAAACGGCTACCGGCCCGTGACCGTGGACCAGATCCTGGCGGCGCGCAACGGCGGCCCCGAACTGCCGGCCAAGGCCATCCTGCTGACCTTCGATGACGGCTATTCGAGCTTCTACACCCGGGTGTTGCCGGTGCTGCGCAGCTATCACTGGCCTGCGGTGCTGGCGCCGGTGGGCACCTGGATCGACACCCCGGCCGACCAGCCGGTGAACTTCGCCGGCGAGCTGCGGCCCCGCTCACAGTTCCTGACCTGGGCGCAGGTCCGGGAAATCTCCCGTTCCGGGCTGGTGGAAATCGCCGCCCATACCGACCACAGCCACCTGGGCATTCTTGCCAACCCTCAGGGCAACCTGCAGCCGGCGGCGGCGACCCGCCGTTTTGATGCCGCCTCCGGGCGCTATGAAAGCGAGGCGGATTTCCAGGCGCGGATGCGCCAGGACGTGACCGCTATCTCGAACAAGATCCTGGCCGTGGCCGGCTATCGCCCGCGGATCTGGGTCTGGCCCTACGGCACGGCCGACGGCTCCACCCTGCAAGTGGTGGACAGCCAGGGCTTCAAGCTGGCCCTGACCCTGGACGACGGCCTGGACACACTCGACAACCTGATGAGCAGCCCGCGTTTCCTCGTGGTGTCGGACCCGGACGGCATGCACTTCTCCAACAGCATTGTCGGTGCCGAGACCGCCGCGCCCATGCGCGTGGTGCACGTGGACCTGGACAACGTCTACGACCCGGACCCCAAGCAGCAGGAGGTCAACCTCGGCAAGCTGGTGCAGCGCATGGCCGACCTGGGGGCCAACACCGTATTCCTCCAGGCCTTCGCCGACCCCAAGGGCGACGGCCTGGTGCAGTCGCTGTATTTCCCCAACCGGCACCTGCCGATGCGCGCCGACCTGTTCGACCGGGTCGCCTGGCAGTTGCGCACCCGGGCCCACGTCAAGGTCTATGCCTGGATGCCGGTGCTCAGCTTCGCCCTGGACGCCCGGCTGCCCCGGGTCACGCGCTGGGATCCGGCCACCGGCCAGAGCACCATCGATCCTAAGCAGTACCAGCGGCTGTCGCCCTTCGACCCCACTGTGCGCCGGCAGATCGGCGACCTCTACGAGGACGTGGCGCGCATGACGTCGGTGGACGGCATCCTGTTCCACGACGACGCCGTGCTCTCGGATTTCGAAGACGCCAGCCCCGGGGCCTTGCGCGCCTATGCAGCCCAGGGCCTGCCGGGTTCCATGGCCGCCCTGCGCGACGATCCGGCCACCCTGCAGCGCTGGACACGCTTCAAGAGCCGCTACCTGATCGACTTCACCCATGAGCTGGCCGCCAAGGTCCGGGCGATTCGCGGGCCGCAGGTGCAGACCGCGCGCAACCTGTTCGCCGAGCCGATCATCAACCCGCAGAGTGAAACCTGGTTCGCCCAGAACCTCGATGATTTCCTGGTCAGCTACGACTGGACCGCGCCCATGGCCATGCCGCTGATGGAAGGCCAGAGCCAGCGGCATTCCGGGCCCTGGCTCGAAGCCCTGGTGGACCAGGTGCGCGCCCGCCCCGGTGCCTTGCAGCGCACGGTGTTCGAGCTGCAGGCCCGGGACTGGGCCCGCAAGCCCGCCAGCGACCTCTCCGCCCAGCAACTGGCGGACTGGATGGGCCGCCTCAAGCGCCAGGGCGCGACCAATTTCGGCTACTACCCGGACAACTTCCTCGAGAACTCACCGGACCTGAAGACTCTGCGGCCCGCGCTCTCCAACAAATGGAGCCCTTGAATCATGGTGGATCGTATCTTTGCGCTGGTGGTCCTGGCGCTCGTTCTCGGCGTGCCCCTGGGGCTGATCTTCGTGCTGACCGGCGAATTCCTCATGGACTTCGTCTTCTACTACCCCTTGTTCATGTCGGCGCTGTGGATCGCCGGCGGCCTGTATTACTGGATGCACTGGGAGCGCCACTGGCCGTGGAGCGACGACACCCTGCCGCCGCCCCTGGCCGGTGAGCCGCTGATCAGCATCCTCATTCCTTGCTACAACGAAGGCGACAACGTCGCCGACACCATTCATGCGGCCCTGGCCCAGCAGTACCCGAACATCGAAGTGATCGCCATCAACGATGGCTCCAAGGACAACACCGCCGAGGTGCTGGACCGCCTTGCCGCCCAGGACCCGCGCCTGCGGGTGTTGCACCTGGCGCAGAACCAGGGCAAGGCCGTGGCCCTGCGCATGGGCGCGGTGGCGGCACACAGCGAATACCTGGTGTGCATCGACGGCGATGCGCTGCTGGCACCCAACACGGCGGCCTACCTGGTGGCGCCGATGCTGGACAACCCACGCCTGGGCGCCGTGACCGGCAACCCAAGGATCCGCACCCGTTCGACCCTGGTGGGTCGGGTCCAGGTGGGCGAGTTCTCCTCGATCATCGGCCTGATCAAGCGCACCCAGCGGGTGTTCGGCAAAGTCTTCACCGTCTCCGGGGTGATCGTCGCCTTCCGTCGCACCGCCCTGCACCGGGTGGGCTACTGGAGCCCGGACATGATCACCGAAGACATCGACATCAGCTGGAAGCTGCAACTGGACCACTGGTACGTGTTCTTCGAGCCGCGGGCGCTGTGCTGGATCCTCATGCCGGAGACCCTGCGCGGCCTGTGGAAGCAACGCCTGCGCTGGGCCCAGGGCGGCGCCGAGGTGCTGTTCAAGAACATCCGCGGGATCTGGGAGTGGCGCCACCGCTACCTCTGGACCCTGCTGTTCGACTACTGCCTGTCCACCGGCTGGGCCTTCACCTTCCTGCTGTCGGTGATCTTCTGGGCCCTGGGCAAGTTCATCGTCATGCCCGAGGCCATCGCGGTGCACACCATCGTCCCGCCGGCCTTCACCGGGCTGGTGCTGGCGATGGTCTGCCTGACCCAGTTCGCGGTGAGTATCCTGATCGACCGCCGTTATGAAAAAGACCTGTGGAAAACCATGTTCTGGGTGGTCTGGTACCCGCTGGTGTTCTGGTTCATCAGCCTGTTCACCACTCTGGTGAGCTTTCCCCGGGTGCTGTTTGGCGAACACCAGAAACGCGCGCGCTGGGTCAGCCCGGACCGCGGCATCAAACCCATCGATGACGAAGAGGAGGTGCGCTGATGAAAATCATCCGAACCCGCCAGCGTCCGTTCATGGTGATCGTCGACGTTGTCCTCACCGTACTGGCCTGGGTAGGCCTGCTGTACTTGCTGGTTCGTGGGCTCATTCCGCTGCTGGACAGCCATGAAGGGCCGCGGATCGAAGCGGGCATGCTCGATGCCCTGACCACCCTGCAGTTCTATGCCTGGGTGGCGGTACTCAATGCGGTGCTGCTGATTTCCTGGGCCCGCTACCGCCAGCGTCGCAACAAGAGCTACCCGCCCCGGCTGCCGGCACCCGTGGTGGACGACAAGCGCCTGAGCGAAACCTTCAAGCTCAACGACGCGACCTTCGCCCAGATGCGCCAGCCCGGCACCATGATCGTGCACAACGACGAGGAGGGCGGTATCAGCCACGTCACCACGCAGTTCTATCGCATTCTTCCCGAAGACCAGCAGCACCCGCCGCTGAGGGTGGAACCGCCGCCGCGGGTGATCCATCTGCGTTCGGAAGGGGATGAAGGCAAGAAGACAGGAGAAGATTGATTGCCCAGGGGGGGTACGGCTCTTCTGAATTTGCAGAGGGAATTGTCTGATTCTATTTTCAGTAAATAAATCAATGCGTTATTGATTTATTTGGGGTTCTGCATGGGTTTGTCGCTACGGATGTGGTTGTGGGTGAGTTGTTCTTTAATCGTAGCGAGAGAGTGAGAAGCAGGGTTCTTGCGTACGGGCGTTGGCTCTTCTAAGTGTGCAATCTCAAATTTTTGCTAAAACTTTTTAAAACTCTATAGCCTTGATTTAAAAGGCTTTCAGATGATTTTTCCTTTAAATATTTCAAAATTTAAAATGGGCGGCTCCATGATGGAATTGCATGTTTTTTATCTCGTAAAGTTGCTTGAAAGTTCGATTTGATTGTTATTGGCGATTCTGCGGCAGTCATTTGACGATGCAGTAATAGCTTATTAGCGTCACGCCCTTCGTAGCTCTTGTCGTCACGCTTTCGAAGGATCGGATATGTCTCTCTCCACGCTCGGGATGAGGTTGTGCTGTGCCTTGTCCTGCCTGCTGCTGTTTAGCGCGCTGCATAGCGCCGCTGTCGCGCCGATGCCTGGTACCACCTTCAACCTCGGCGCCCAGTCCTTCATCCGCGGCTACAAAGACCCGAGCCTGAACGGCGACAGCGGCTACTGCTGGCGCAACCACCTGCGCTGGACTCGCCCGATGGGCAACCACCTTGTCACCGGCGTGAGCTTTGCCCATTCCCTCGAGCGTCTCGAAGCCTTGAGTGAACGGGAAACCCCGACCCATTTCCGCCTGGATTTCTATCTCTGATTGCACTGATTCATTGAGGCTTTTGACATGGACGTTCGCCAACTCGCCTTTCTGGCCCGCCAGCCTTGCGCCACCTTGCAAGCGCGGGATTCGTTCTGGGGGCTGTCCAAACGCGGTCTGGCGTTCATCCTGGCTAACGTGATGTTCTGGCAGCCCGTGGTGGCGATGGCCGACGGCATCGTGGTCAACGGCAGCGGTACAACACTGGGACAGGCCGGCAATGGCGTGCCCATCGTCAACATTGCCACGCCCAATGGCAGCGGCCTGTCGCACAACAAGTTCAGCGACTACAACGTCGGCCAGCAGGGGCTGATCCTCAACAACGCCACCGGCCGCACCCAGGAAACCCAACTGGGCGGGATCATTCTCGGCAACTCCAACCTGGGTGGCCGCGCGGCCAATGTGATCCTCAACGAGGTCAACGGCGGCAGCCCCAGCCAGCTCAAGGGCTACACCGAAGTGGCCGGGCAGTCGGCCCATGTCATTGTCGCCAACCCCTATGGCGTGAGCTGCAACGGCTGCGGCTTTATCAACACCCCGAAAGCCACCCTGACCACCGGCAAACCGGTGATCGAGAACGGCCAGGTCCAGCGTTACCAGGTGGACCAGGGCAGCGTCGCCATCGAAGGCGCGGGCCTCAACGCGAGCAATATCGACCAGTTCGAAATCATCACCCGCAGCGCCAAGCTCAACGCCGAGATCCAGGCCAGGCACCTGGCGGTGATCGCCGGGGCCAACGACGTCGACGCCAAGACCTTGAATGCCACGGCCCGCACCGCCAACCCGGCGGATGCACCGCAACTGGCCATCGACTCATCAGCCCTGGGCGGCATGTACGCCGGGGCGATCAAGCTGGTGGGCACCGAGGCCGGGGTGGGGGTGAAGCTCGACGGCAAGCTGATTGCCAGTGGCGGTGATATCCAACTGGATGCCAACGGCCAGTTGCGCATGGCGGACGCCACTGCCGAGAAGGGCGCGGTGGCGATCAAGGCCGGCAGCCTGGAGGCCCAGGGCGCGGTCTACGCCGGCACCGATCTAAAGGTGCAAACCCGGGGCGACCTGAGCAGCCAGAAAACCCTCGCCGCCCGCGACAGCATCCAGCTGGACAGCGGTGGCCAACTGAGCAACCAGGGCATCATCGAAGCCGGGGTCAATGCCGATAACTCTCGCAACGCCAACGGCGATATCAGCCTCAACGCCCGGGATCTCGACAACCGCGGCAAGAGCATTGTCGCCAGCCGCGACCTGACCCTGAACACGGCACAGATCCTGGACAACCGGGGCGGCACCCTGAGCGGGCAGCGCCAGGTGAAGGTCAGTGCCGGGGCTCTGGATAACAGCCGTCAGGGCAAGCTGCTGAGCGCCGAGCGCCTGCAACTCGATGCCGAGCAAGTGCGCAACGGCCAGGGCGGCCTGATCAAGAGCCAGCAGTCCCTCAATGCCACCCTCGGCCACCTGGGCAACAGCGGTGGCGAGCTGTCCAGCCAGGGCAGCAGCACCCTGGTACTGGCCGGCATGGACAACCTCACCGGCGTGGTACTGGCGCAACAGACCCTGACCATCACCGGCAGCGCTGAGCTGGACAACCAGGGCGGGCTGCTGTCGGGCTGGCAGGGCCTGACCCTCAACGGCACAGGCTTGAACAACAGCAACAAGGGCACCGTTTCCAGCCTCAAGGGCGGTGTCGAGGTCACCCTCAGCGACGCCTTGAACAACAGCCAGGGCGGTGGCCTGGTCAGCCAGCAGGCTCTGGACGTCAAGGCCGCCAGCCTCGACAACAGCCACCAGGGGGTGATCTCCAGCGCCGGCGAGCAAAGCCTCAAGCTGCGCGACCTGCTGGACAACAGCCAGGGCGGCTCCATCGACAGCGCCGCCACCCTGACCCTGCAGGCCATGACCCTGGGCAACAACGGCGGCACCCTTGACGCCGCGGGTGACCTGACCTTTACCGGCACCGACCTGGACAATGGCACCGGCACTTTCACCGGCAAAACCGCCGTCACCCTTAATCTGTTGGGCGCGTTGAACAATACCCACGGCAAGCTGGCCAGCGGCGGCCCGCTGCGCATCGAACGCGCTGGGCAGATCGACAATCGGGGTGGCCAGATGGCCAGCCAGGGCCTGCTGAGCCTGTTCGCTGCCAGCCTGGACAATCGTAACCGTGGGACCTTGATGGCCAACGACCCACTGACCCTGACCCTGGACGGCGCACTGCAGAACAGCGGTGATGGCTTGATCTACAGCCAGACCGGCGGCCTGCACGTTCAGGCCGGGAGCCTCACCAATGGCAAGGGCACCCTACAGAGCCAAGGCGCTCTGAACCTGAGCACCGGCGACATCGACAACCAGAGTGGTCGCATCCTGGCCAGGAACGGTAACCTGAACATCGGCGCCGGCCACTTGGATAACCGTGGGGGCGTGCTTTCTAGCGTGCAAGGCGCGATGATCGCCGATCTTCGCGGCGTGCTGAAAAACGGCTACGACCCGAGCAACAACCGCCAGGGCGGCGTGACCCAGGCCCAGCGCCTGACCCTCAAGGCCCTGGCTGGCATAGACAACGACGGCGGGCGGATTTCCGCGCAAAGCGGCGATGCGCTGATCACCACCGGCGATTTCGATAACCGCAACGGTGGCCTCTACGCCAAGGGCCTTGTCAAAGTTAGCGGCGGCCATTTCGACAACAGCGGCAACAACGGGCAAATCTCCGGCCAGCAGATTAATTTCGACCTCAGCGGCGCTCTGAATAACCACAAGGGCATCATCGAAAGCGACAGCAGCCTGACGATCAAGGCCGCCAGCCTCGACAATCAGACCGGCCAATTGCGCGCCCTGGGAGACGGTGGCGATACACGGCTGGAGCTCGGCGGATTGTTCGACAACCGCGATGGCGCTCTGGAAACCGCCAACCAAAACCTGGCCTTCGACGCTGGCAGCTTCAACAACCGTGGCGGCAGCGTGCTGCACAGCGGCAACGGCCTATTCGGCCTGTCCATGGCCAACCTCGAGGATGTGGGCGGGCGCCTGAAAACCGCCGGCCAGCTGATCCTGGAAGGCGAACGCTGGACCAACAGCAGCTCGATCCAGGCCGGGAAACTGACAGTCAACGTCAACCACCTGACCCAGGCCCGTACGGGCCAGCTCCTAGCCGGCAATGGCCTGATAGGCAGCGGCGTGAACTGGATCAATGACGGCCTGATCGGCAGTGATGCAGGCGTCAATATCGACCTCAGTGGTCATTACAGCAGCAAGGGCCGACTCAGCAGCTTTGGGCAACTGGACCTAAAAGCTGCCCAAGTGGACCTGGCAGACAGTGCCAGTATTGCTGGCGGCGGCAACACCACAGTCTCGGTGTTCGGCCAGTTGAACAACGCAGGGCGCCTGAGCGCTGCGGCCGGGCTCACGCTCAACGCGAGTGGCATCAACAATCAGGGCACCCTTGGGGCTGCCCAGAACCTGACCTTGACCGCCGGCGGCCTGCTCAACGATCACGGGCTGGTGTTCAGTGGCGACGACATGGGGCTGCGGGTCGACACCCTGACCAACAGCTACGGCAACGTTTACAGCCTCGGTCATCTGACGATCGATCGCGATGGTCAGGGGGCTCTGGCCAGCCGCATCGCCAACCGTTCCGGCACCCTGCAAAGCGATGGTTCCATGACGCTTGCAGCCAGCACCCTTGAGAACATGCGCGATGTGCTGGCCACCAACAACGGCGGCATCTACACCGCCAGAATCGCTGAAGTCGCCTGCATCGAGGGCTACAACGCCGGTGACTGTGGCGGCAAACGCAATCACGTGTGGGAGATCGTTCAGCGCGACAAATTCGAAGTCACCGAAGCGAGTGCGGCGTCGAGCATTGCCGCTGGCGTCAACCTGAATATCAACGCCGGCGACCTGCTGAACCAGAGCAGCAGTATCAGCGCGGCCGGCAACCTGATGGCCACGGTCAACAACTTGACCCACAGCGGCGTGGAAACCGGCGAGACCGAAACCACCCGGGTGTTCATGTCGGCGCGGACCAAAAATGCCAGTGCCTGGTACAACGTCGCTAACGCTGTCACCAACCGATACTGGTTCCAGAGTGCGGATTATACGCCTGATGACCTGGGTGGTCTGGAAGGCGCGCTGGCCGGTTTTATCGGCATGACCGAACGTGAGTGGGTCGGCCTGGGGACGACGAAAAAACTCGCCGGTGGTGATCAAAGCTATGCCGCAGTGATCCAGGCCGGGGGAGCGGTGAGCATCAAGGCCGGCAATGGCTTCGACAGCAGCGTGGTCCGTCCGGGTTACACCTATGTCGGCAGCGGTGCGCGTACCGATACCCAAGTACCGGGTACCGCCTTCGCCACTCGCATCAGCCTCAACCCGCAACTGCCCCCAGACCTGACCCAGCAACAGGTCAACCCCCTGGCCCTGCCTGGCTTTAGTCTGCCCGCTGGGCAGAACGGTCTGTTCCGCCTCAGTGGTCAGAGCAGCAGCGCCGCACCAGCTCCGGCGCAGATCGCCGGCCTGCCGGATGCCGCGAACCTTACCCGGCCGCACAAGTACCTGATAGAAACCAACCCGGTACTCACCGACCTCAAGCAGTTCATGAGCTCGGACTACCTGCTGTCCAGCCTCGGTTACAACCCGGACGACAGCGCCAAACGCCTGGGGGATGGCTTCTACGAGCAGAAGCTGATTCAACAAGCGGTACAAGCCCGTACCGGCCAGCGTTTTATCGACGGCCAGAACAGCGACGAACAGCTGTTCAAGTACCTGATGGACAACGCCATTCAAAGCCGGCAACAGCTCAACCTGTCGGTGGGCGTGACCCTGACCTCCGAGCAGGTGGCGGCCCTGACTCACGACATCGTCTGGCTGGAAAGCCATGAAGTGAACGGCGAACAAGTGCTGGTGCCCGTGCTCTACCTGGCCCAGGCCAAGAACCGACTCGCCCCGAACGGCGCCCTGATCGCGGGTAACGACGTCAACCTGATCGCCGGCCAGGACCTTAACAACGTCGGCACCCTGCGCGCGACCAACAACCTGTCGGCCCAGGCCGGGCAGAACCTGATCAACAGCGGCCTGGTGGAATCCGGTAATCGCCTTGACCTGCTGGCCGGCAACGACCTGGTGAACAAGGCCGGCGGCATCATCGCCGGGCGTGACGTGAGCCTCGCCGCAACCTGGGGCGACGTCATCAACGAGCGCACCCTGACCTCGCACCAGAGCAGCAACGGCAGCTACGCCCAGCAGCGCGACTTCGTCGACAACGCCGCCCGGGTAGAAGCGGCGAACAGCCTGGTGATCAGTGCCGGGCGCGATATCAACAACGACGGTGGTGTACTCAAAAGCGGAGCCGACACCAGCCTCAAGGCCGGTCGCGACGTCAACCTGAGCGCCGTGGAACAGGTGGTCAGCAATGACCGCGGCGTGCGCTACAACGACCTCAGCGTGACCCAGAACGGCTCCAGCCTGCAGGCCGGTCGCGATCTGGCCATCAGCGCCGGCCGCGACATCACCGCCATCGCCAGCCAGATCGAAGCCAAGCGCGATGTGGCGATGACCGCCACGGAAAACATGAGCCTGGTTTCAGCGGCCAATGAGCAGCATGCGTATAGCAAGACCAAGAAGGTCACCAGCCAGGAGGATCATGTTCAGCAGGTGGGCACCACCTTGGTTGCCGGCGGCAATGTGGCGCTCAAGGCCGGTGAGGATCTTGCGCTGACGGCCAGTCGGGTGACGGCGGGGGATGAGGCGTATCTCTATGCGGGCGGTGATGTGAACCTCAGCGCTGGGCAGAACAGCGACTACAGCTATTACCGCAAGACCAAGACCAGCAGTTCCGGGTTGTCCAGCAGCCAAAAAACACGGATTGATAGCAGCAACTCCATCACTCAACAGGGCTCTTCCGTCAGTGGTGATACGGTGGTCATCCGCGCCGGCCAGGATATTGGCGCGACCGCCAGCGATATTGTCTCCACCCACTCCACCAGCCTGGTTGCAGGACGCAATGTCGAGATCGATAGCGCCACCGAAACCTACGAGCAAAGCCATTCGACATCGAAGAAAAAGTCCGGCTTGTTGAGCAGTGGCGGGATTGGTTTCACCCTGGGTTCAACTAGCGCTCAGAACACCTCGTCCAGCACCACCGAAAACGCCAAGGCCAGCACCATTGGCAGTGTGCTGGGCAACGTCGATATCCAGGCCGGCAAGGATCTGACTCTTAAAGGTTCCGACGTCATCGCCGGCAAGGACATCAGTCTCGTCGGGCAGAACGTCAGCATCCTCGCGGCGGAAAATCACAACAAGAGCGAGCAAACCTCCAAGATCAAGACCAGCGGCCTGACCCTGGCGCTTTCCGGAACCGTCGGCAGTGCTGTCGACGCCGCGTACCAGACCACCAAGCAAGCCAGGGAGGAGGACGATAGCCGCCTTTCTGCCCTGCAAGGCATCAAGGCTGGCCTGACCGGTGTCCAGGCCTGGCAAGCGGCCCAACAGGGCGGCGGGATGAACGGCGATAACATTGGCCAGTTCGTCGGTATCAGCATTTCCCTGGGCTCGCAGCAGTCCAGTTCCAAGCAGACCCAGGAACAGTTGGTCAGTCAGGGCAGTAGCCTGACCAGTGGCAACAACCTCTCCATTGTGGCTGCCGGTAGCGGTACCGCAGGGGCGGATGGCGATATCCGCGTGCAAGGCAGCCAACTCAAGGCGGGCAATAACGTGCTGCTGGCCGCTGAGCGTGACATCCAGCTTGAGGCCGCGGCCAACCGGCAAAAGCTTGATGGCAAGAACAGCAGCAGCGGCGGTGCCATTGGCGTCAGCTTGGGCGTTGGCCCCAACGGCGCAGGCCTGAGTATCTTCGCCAACGGCAACAAGGGTGTGGGCAAGGAAAAGGGCACCGGCACCACCTGGACCGAGACCACCCTGGACGCCGGTAACCAGGCGAGCCTGATCAGTGGGCGGGACGCCGTTCTCAAGGGTGCGCAAGTCAATGCGGACAAGATCACGGCCAAGGTCGGGCGCGACCTCACGCTGCAAAGCCTGCAAGACACCGACGACTACAAGTCCAAGCAGAGCAATGTCAGCGGCGGTGCCAGCTTCACGTTCGGCACGATGACCGGCAGCGCTTCGGTCAGCGTCAGCCAGAGCAAGATCGACTCCAAGTACCAGAGCGTGCAGGAACAGACCGGGTTGTTCGCCGGCAAGGGCGGCTATCAGGTTGAAGTGGGCAAGCACACCCAGCTCGATGGCAGCGTCATCGCCAGCACCGCAGAAACCGACAAAAACCGCCTGAGCACGGGCACCCTGGGCTGGAGCGATCTCAAGAACGAGGCCGAATACAAAAGCCAGATGCAGAGCGCCAGCGTCAGCAGCGGTAACGGCGGTGCTGATGGCTTCACCAGCAACATGCCCAGCGGCATGTTGATCGCCTACAACCACGGCGGCAGTGCCAGCGGCACCACCTCATCGGCAATCTCCAACGGCACTTTGGACATTCGTGATCCAGGCCAGCAGAAGCAGGACATTGCCACCCTCAGCCGCGACGTCGAACACGCCAATGGCAGCATCAGCCCGATCTTCGACAAGGAGAAGGAGCAGAAGCGCCTGCGAGAGGTGCAGCTGATTGGCGAGATTGGCACTCAGGTGACGGACATTGTTCGGACCGAGGGGCAGTTGAAGGCCGATCAAGAGGCGAGCAAGGAACTTGAAGAGAAAGGTATTTATCGACCAGGAAGCAATGCCAGCAAAGAGGAGGTTGAGAAGTACCAGACGAAGCTGATTGCTACTGATGCCTATCAGCAGATCATGGGCAAATACGGTACGGGTGGTGATTACCAGCGAGTAGCCCAAGCCGTCACCGCCGCCCTGCAAGGATTGGCCGGTGGGGATATCGGCTCTGCCCTGGCTGGCGCCTCGGCACCGTATCTGGCGCAGTTGATCAAGAAATCCACAGGTGACAATCCAGCCCTCAACACAATGGCTCACGTTGTGCTGGGAGCTGCCGTTGCCCAGGCCCAAGGTAACTCGGCAATAGCGGGCGCTGCAGGTGCTGCAGGTGGAGAGCTGGCTGCTCGATTGATCACCCAGCAGCTGTATGGCACCAGCGATACCAGCTCCCTCAGTGAAGAACAAAAGCAGACAGTGGCTGCGCTATCGACGTTAGCCGCTGGGCTTGCGGGGGGAATTGCGAAAGGCGATAGCGCGGGCGCAATTGCGGGTGCCGGGGCTGGCAAGAATGCTGTGGAGAACAACTTATTAGCGAATAAGTACGGCGTTGAGAAGTTGAATGAAACCAGCTTGGTAGCGCTTCATGAAAAACTGGTGGCCGCAAAAATCGGCGGTATGAATGACTTGCAGGAGAAATTTTCTGCTTGTGCTGGGGATGGCGGTTGTGAGCGTGCGGTACGCAATGAGTACCGGCAGCGAGAAAAAGAGTCCGGAGAAAACCTGGTTGCGTTGTATCAGGCAGGGGGACTAAGCCAAGAGGAGCTGAATCTCCTTTTTGGAAAATATGCACGCATCATGATGGAGGGTGCGAAAGAAGGGCAATTAAATTCGGGTTGGGGCGGAATTCTTGGGAATATTTATACCCTCAACGGAAATGACTGGACTCCCATTGGAACCATCAGCAACCCGTATCTGGCTATAGTCAGAAGCAGTGAGCAGATTTCCGAGTGGAAAAAGCAGGGTTTAAGCGACGAAAAAATTCGCGAGTTATCTCTTAAGGACGGTGTTATCAGTTCGGTCCTGGCACCCGTGGATGTTAATGGTGTTACGAACTTACTAAATAACGGTGCAGCGAAGGAGGAGCTCGTCCAGTTTGCCATGATTGCCGCTTTTGGCAGGGTGGCCAGTGGTAGTAGTAAGCTTTCAAAGGTTACAGACGGCTCGGGTGGGGCTGCGGGGCAAGCTGCAAAAGGTACACTACGAATAGATCCAAATGGAAGTTTCTCTCAGTCAGAGATAAATTCTGCATACTATATGGTTGCTCAAGGTAAAAAAGTTGAGCTGCGTCGTCCTGTTGGTACGAGAGCAGAAGGGAAAACTTCAGATCTTCTAGTCGATGGTGTGAGCTATGATGTATATACCCCTACAACGGGTAATGCGGACCGAATAATTTCTGCGATAGCAAAGAAAAATACGCAAGCTGAGGGGATTGTTCTAGATTTATCTAGAAGCACCGTTACCAGAGAGCAGTTGGGAGATGTTCTGCGGAGAGTTAATGGTACAGGGGCGAAAAAAATCAATGATATCGTTATCATAGGTAAGTGAAATGCCATCAATGCTCTGTAAATGTGGTAATAAGTTAAGTTTTGGTGAGATACCGAATCCAATTGAATGGCTTTTGATTTCAGATGAGAACTTTGACAAGTTCCAAGGGCGGGTGGATTTGGAGGCGATTTATCGAGAGATGAATAGTGCTCTCAAGTGTTCTCGTTGTGGAAGATTATGGGTGTTTTGGAACGGCTTTAATTCTGCCCCAGTGTCATATGCCCAAGAATAGTTAGTTATTCTCAGTGAAATCGTGGCAAAAGGAACTGGTACTTCTGTAATTTCCTGAAAATGAAGTGTTTCCTTTGAGAACGGAAAGACATTTGAAAGTTTGAGTGCTTCGAAGCAACAAGGACTGAAAGCTACTCAAAATCTTGGCTATGACATCCATGTATCCTTGGAAACAAGCAAAAAAGGCATATCTGGCTTGCCTACTGCTGAATTCAACGCTCAAGGATTTGGGAAGGTTGATATTTATGCGCCAAATAATTTGAACCCTAAGACTATTTCTCGAGAGATTGAGAAGAAAGTTGTTCAAGGGCAGGCAAATTCAGTGGTGGTGGTCGTTCCTGAGAGTTTTAGCAAAGTAGATATGTATAAGTCTGCTGCTGCAGCTTTTGGGAAAAACAAAGGGGGGGAACCAATTCCTCTGAAGCAAGTGATTTTCTCTCAGGGGGAAAAAACTATTCAGTTAGATAGGCAAGCTATTAATAGCCTGTTAGGGAGGTAAAAGTGTCTAAATTTCTATGTAGATGCTCCCATGTCATTAGCTTGGTTAGCTCTCCTACTTCAGATGAGTTCACTCTTGTTTCAAATAAGCTACTGTATGATTTGGCGGAGCAGGCTGATAAAGGAAGAGTTCCTTTTGATGAATTTTTTGATCGTATAGAAGCAACTGGCAAAGATGTTATTATTTGCCCTGTATGCGCTCGGATTTGGATAAAAAAGGATGAAGGGCCAGAATATTGGCCTTACCTTGAAGAAAAGGAATGAAAATCTCCCCGGCTAGCCGGGGAGATTTCTATGTTTCACTCCTATTCTTACTGACCTCAATTCTAATCTTCTGATTGACCTCAAATCCCGCCTGCTGCAACCAATGCCCACGTAATGGAAGCGGGGGAACAAGTCGGTACTGGGGATACTCGGTGCCACTCAACGGCGGGTAGAAATCGGCTGCGATGGTGGCGAAACGTTCAGTTTTGGGCAGGGCTGCCCTATGATCGGCCTTAGCCATATTCAGCTCCTGTTTAGCTGCTTGTGGTTAGCGGGTCTTGGGTGTTAGAGCACTCAAGGCCCGCGTCTTTTTTGCAGGGCTAACGGGTCAGCGTCTGCAAATGTTTTTTGATCAGGAAGGCATCGAGCAACGTCTTGACCACCTTCTTGTCTTCTTCGGGTATCTGCTCGACTTCCTGAAACTGCCGCAACAATTCCCGATCCTCGAACTTAGCCTTGGCCGCGTCATCGCTTGCTCCTTCCAGCAGGTAATCGCTGCTGACATCCAGGGCATCGGCCAGACGCTTCAAAGTGTCGCCGCTGGGCCGTGAAGTTCCACGTTCGTAGCGGCCAATGTGGGTGTAGTGCAGTTCAGCCAGTTGCCCCAGCTCGGTTTGGGACAGGTTTTTCTGCTTGCGAAGGCTGCGTAGCCGTTCGGCAAAGCCAGTGATGTTCTCGGCCATATCCAGCGTCTCGGTCTCATAAAGCATTACGGATAGAGCCATCTTCCATTACGCCATGCGCCGACGCTGGAATGTGATGAGCTGAAGCGGGCGCCGCAGGTGGAGAGTTGGCTGCTCGATTGATCACCCAGCAGCTGTATGGCACCAGCGATACCAGCTCCCTCAGTGAAGAACAAAAGCAGACAGTGGCTGCGCTATCGACGTTAGCCGCTGGGCTTGCGGGGGGAATTGCGAAAGGCGATAGCGCGGGCGCAATTGCGGGTGCCGGGGCTGGCAAGAATGCTGTGGAAAATAATCATTTAGGAACAGGGGTCAATATTTTTGGCCATCAATTGGGTAAGGACCAAGTAGCGGAATTTGGCAACGAACTCAAAGCATCCTGTGGTGATTCCGGAGGGCTGCAAGCTTGTCTGAAAACTTACGACACATGGAAAGAAACTTCCTACCGGCAGGGCGGGTTGGAGACAAAAGAGGCTCAGGCAGGGTGGGAAGAGTTCGTAGAGGCAGTTTATACAGAGAAAGTGCTGCCTCTATGTAAAGGGAACGCTGCTTGTGAGCGCAATGTTGCTACCCATATGGCCGTCACGACGGTGACGTATGCGGGCGACAGCGTAGGTATAGGTCAGGCAATCGGCGAGGCTACCCGGGCAGTCAATTTGGCTAATGGAAACTGGGTTCGCGTTGGGTTGCAAGTCGTAGAGGATGCGAGCTTACTGGCTACGCTTGGCAGCATGGGGGGAGTGTTCTCAAAAGTAGGGAGTGCTGGTGGTGCAGGGCAAGCCGCCAGGAATCCTAATCCGACAAGTGCTTTGACAGATGCTGAAACTGGGATTAGTAAACTACCAAAAGTTTGGGATGTACCAGATACTACAATTAATAAATTTCCAGCAAGTTGGGCTGTTTCTCCAAATAAAAAAGGCACTGGGTTTAGATGGCAAGACCCCCAAAACAAAGGAAATGGTGTTCGGGTAGATAAGGGGGAGCCTCATATAAGTCAGCCAACTCAGCAAGTGGATCACGTTATTGTTAGGTCAAATGGTCAGGTTATAGGTAGAGATGGTAAACCTGTTATAGGGTCTATTAAAGATCATGCAGAGCAAGTTCATATCCCATTGAGCGAGTATAAAAAATGGAAAACTTGGAACTCTCCGAACTAGAATATCCTACGATGAGAGACGAACTGATTTCCTACTTGGAGGGGTTGTCCAGTGCTGATTATCAATACAGAGCATGGGTGTCTAGATCTGACTCGGATATAGCTTATGATGAGTTTAATTACGCTGTTCATTTTTTATACGATGATACCGATTTAGCAACCGACCCTCGTTCTTGGATCGGAATTGTGCTTAGAGGGGAAAACGAAGCAAGAGCAATTTCCGATGTTGTTAAGAGTATTGATAAGGTTTTCGATAAATATGGGACTTGTCTTGCGGATGAGGACTATCTGACGAAGCCTGAATGGGCTGATGTTATTGAGTCATCAAAAAACGCTTTAGTAGAGTTTTCTCAGGTATAGACGTCTTGATTTTATCTAATGCTTAAAGTTAAAGAACCCCGGTTCACGCGGGGCTCTTCATTATGTTGTAAAGCAAATTACTCCCACAGGTTGTGGAGTTGCCTGCGGTAAGATGATGCTGAGAGATCGTAGGATTTTTGCTACTCAAGTTGAGTTGGGGACAGAGCTTACCTCTATGAGTACGTTGGCAAACAAGCTGAATAAATTTGACTCTGGTTGGGCAGGTAATACTGTTGTATACGTCTAGTTTTAATGCATTGAATAAAACAGGCTTGTGAAGTGCAATAATGTGGGATTCGGAAAATAAAATAGGGCGTTGGGTTGTTGTTAGTGGGGGTGATGATGCGGGCCGAGTGTTGATTAAAGACTCGTAAGATGGATCTTTATAGCTTTAAGGACGTATGGAATGGGAAATCCGTATATAAGCAGTAGCGTTGTAATTCGGTCGCTTTGTTATTCTGAGGGCTCTCAGGAAATTCTTTATGTTTTTATAGTTGACGGCGTTGAGCGAAAACTAACCGGGAAGATGCATGATGACTCAGATATAAGAGGTGTTGAGTATAGTTGCGAACTGGATGAGTTTGTGATGTTACTCATGCCATTTGATGAAAAAACATCAAAAAAGCTGTTTTCAATATCCTGGATGTATGTTGACGGCGAGGACGTTGAGTTTCCAATCACTTTAATTCGATTGTGATTTTGTAGCTGCAAAAGGAACTGCTGGAGAAAAGGCGTGATAAGAAATAATGCTATTATTTTAGTGCTGTTTTTGCTTGTGGGTTGTGCCCCTTCATACTCTCACTGGACTGACGGGATGAATGCTCTGGTTGGTACTAAGTTTGAGTCCCATATTTATTCGGACTGTAGTCGAGGGTGTGGAGATTCGTATTGGTCGCCGGTAAATAGAAATGAAGTGTTTGATCGTGTGCTCGAAGAAGGGGAAGGCAGGCGCTTTTACATAACGTGGATAAGAGATTGTCGATATTCTGTTTTGGTTTCTAGGGATGGAATTATAAAGTCTTGGAGATATGAGGCCGCAAACACGAAAAGCTGTTATGTTTTTTAGTCTAATGGCTATAGATAGGGACGAACAGCTTTGAAAGAGGTGACTATTTAAAGAAGCGGGAGGTCGTGAAGTACAGGAGTTTGTATTCAAGTGAGTCAGATGCTGAGACTGTCTTTTTTTAGTGTTTTTCTAATTTTTTCCGGATGTAGTGTTGGTCCCTATATTCATCCTGAATCTACGAATATAAATAAGGGTCACTCTAATTCGACTTGTCATGGCAGGCGAAGTGCCTTTTGGTATGGGATTGTAAATCCTGGCGATTTTTCTGGAGCGGTGATTGCGACTGTTTATACCACGCTGCCAGGTACGCCAGAATTTGACCCTGTTACTCGATCTATTACCGGTACAACAGACACTCAATTGAGAATTGAGTTTGAGGTTCATCCATATAAGCCTGAACAACAATGGGCTTTCGGCAAAGAGGCCAAGGCCATTGTTCGACAAGCACATGTCATGCAGAAAATGCATGCGCAAAACCCTACGTTCATCAGTACATTCTCGTCTTATATAGTGTTGCGATTGAATAATGGAGACCAGAGAGAAATTTTTGCTCCGCAAATGCAGACGACTTTTGAAGCGAAGAAAAATCGACCCAGTGTTATATCTATCCAATTGTCGCCGGGGCAGTTGGACGATTTTTCGATAACCCTTCCTGATATATTTGTGAACACTAAAAAATCGATATTCCGACCATGCATTTCAAAAGTAATGAATGCCGAAGGAGATGAATGTGTTGCTGAACAATATAAGTGAGCAACTTCCGCTAAAGGCAGCGGGCGACTTTAAAGTCGCCCTTATTTATTGACTAGGTCATTTGCGGTTGCAAACGCCGTGATGTCACATCCAGCAGATCACAGCCATCGCGCAGCAGGATGCTGCACACCAGGGTCAGTTCCTGCAGTAGCACCGGTTCGCTGCGCAGGGTCTCGGCGGCGAAGTTCTCCAGCAGTTGGGTCGCGGCGCGGATGCGAAAGGCTGCGGCGTCGTGCAATACATCGATGGGCGCCTGGGTGTCGATCAGCAGGGAAGGAATCAGGCAGTCGTGGCCGGTTAGGGATATATAACGGTTCATTAGTACACCTCGCTTAATGGATCGATGTACTCGTTACTCCGGTCGCCAAACCAGGTCGCCATATGGGCGACGGCCGGACTATAAGCCGCGGGCTTGCGAGGGTGCAAGGCAAGTATGGTGGCGTCTTTTCCGAGAGCGTTGTAGGGCTTTTTCCGTACACATCCATCCCGCTTGCGACTGTATTTCCAGGTGTTTAGCCAGGGCGCTTTTGGCGAACGGTCGGCTAGCCTGTATGTACATTTGTAAATACGGAATTGCTTATGTACGTTGCATGGGACGAGGCCAAGAACCACGCCAACATGCTCAAGCACGGCATCGATTTCAACGATGCGGTGGCCCGGTGCTGTCCTTGCGCGATGAGCGCCTGGACTACGGCGAGGAGCGCTGGATCAGCCTCGGTTGGATCAGGACCCTGGTGGGCGTGGTGGTCCATACCGAGCGGCGAGGCCAAGCGATGCGCATTATCTCGGCGCGAAAAGCCACTAAGCGGGAGGCTAAATATTATGTCCAACGGATCGAAAACTGATTGGGATCGCCTGGCGAAAACCGATGACGAGGGCATCGATACTTCTGATATTCCCGAGCTGGATGACGATTTCTTTCGCCGCGCCGAGGTGCACCTGCCGGGCAAGAAGGCCGTGACCATTCGCCTGGACGCCGATGTGCTGGAGTGGTTCAAGGGCCAGGGCGCGGGTTACCAGACGCGGATCAACCAATTGCTGCGCCAGTACATGCAGGCCCACCGGGACTGAGGCCTGTGCATCATTTCAGGAGGCGGGCGGATGGCCCGCCGCTCTTTCCGGCCGGCCGTGGAGGGTGGTCGCCATTGCGATTCCTGTCTGAAATATTCATTTACAACTACCCCCGTCCTCAAGCTCAATCTGCTCCCTTGCCTGGTGCGAAGGAGTGCGCTCTTTCGTGCAGGCTATAGTCTTGTGCTCACCCTGACCTCATCCGCAAATAAGGTGCTTTCGTATGTCTCGCTTTGCCTCCCGCAATACTTGGCTGGCCGTTGGTGCCGCGTTGCTGTGCCTGCACTTGCCCGTGCAGGCACAGGAGCGTTTTACCCTGAACATTCCCGGGGTTTCGGATGACCGGCTGTTCACTACGGGCAATGCCAGCGATGCCAAGGGCTGTGGCGGGCACAATAATTCCCCGGCCTTGAACTGGACCGCCGGCCCGACCGGGACCTTGAGCTACGCCATCGTCATGCACGACCCGGACGGGGCCAAGGGCCAGGGCGTGGATCACTGGGTGCACTACGGCATCAAGCCCACCACCCGGCAGATTCCCGCCGGTGCCGGCAACAAGCCGAACCTGGAAGGGCTGGCCGGCCTCAACAGCCGCAACGGTACTTCCTATATGGGCCCGTGCCCGCCGGTGGGTGACAGCGCGCACCACTACATCATCCAGATCTACGCCCTGGACCTGCCGCCGGAAGCCCTGCCCGCCGGGCTGACCCGCGCCCAACTGCTAGAAAAGATCAACGGTCACGTACTGCGCAACAGCAGTGTGGTGCGCCGCTATTCCCGCTGAGTGAAATTTTTTTCGAAGGCTTAACCCGAATCGCCCAGGGGCTTCGTCTGAAGGGGGGAATGGATCATTTCTTTCCGAGGTCAGCCCCATGTCCCTTCCCGTGCATTTCCTTCGTCCGGCCGCCCAGGGTTTTGCCGCCGGCCTGTTGCTGGCAGTTGCCGGCTGTGGTGTGTCGTCCAAGCCCGAATCCGCTGCCGGCTCGTCAACTCAGGGAGCATTGCAGGCTGCGCCTCAAGCGCAGTACGAGGTGCAGCATGCCGATGCCACCATGGCCAAGCGCGCTGTGCATCCCATGAGGTTGTCAGCGCCGATGCCGGCGCCCGTTAGCTCACGGGATTCGCTGGTGGCCGGTTACCGCGACGAGCCCCGGGAGCAGTACCAGAAACTGCCGGACAACCCGATCCACAGCGTCGCCGAAGCACCGGTCTCGACCTTCAGCGCCGACGTCGATACGGGTGCCTATGCCAACGTCCGCCGCTTGCTCAACCAGGGCAGCCTGCCGCCGGAGGGCGCGGTGCGCCTGGAGGAACTGGTCAACTACTTCCCCTACGATTACGCCCTGCCCACGGACGGCTCGCCCTTTGGCGTGACCACCGAGCTGGCGCCGTCGCCGTGGAATCCCCATACCCGCCTGCTGCGCATCGGCATCAAGGCATCGGATCGCGCGGTGGCGGAGCTGGCCCCGGCCAACCTGGTGTTCCTGGTGGATGTCTCCGGCTCCATGGATCGCCGTGAAGGCCTGCCCCTGGTGAAAAGCACCCTCAAGCTGTTGGTGGATCAACTGCGGGACCAGGATCGGGTGTCGCTGGTGGTCTACGCCGGTGAATCACGGGTGGTGCTGGAGCCCACGTCCGGTCGTGACAAGGCGAAGATCCGCACTGCCATCGACCAGCTCACCGCGGGTGGTTCCACGGCGGGCGCCTCGGGTATCCAGCTGGCCTACCAGATGGCCCAGCAGGGTTTTATCGACCAGGGCATCAACCGCATCCTGCTGGCCACCGACGGCGACTTCAACGTCGGCGTCAGCGACTTCGACAGCCTCAAGGCCATGGCCGCCGAGAAGCGCAAGAGTGGTGTCTCCCTGACCACCCTGGGGTTCGGCGTGGACAACTACAACGAGCACCTGATGGAGCAACTGGCCGACGCCGGTGACGGCAACTACGCCTACATCGACAACCTGCGCGAAGCGCGCAAGGTGCTGGTGGACCAGCTCAGCTCGACCCTGGCGGTGGTGGCCAAGGACGTGAAGCTGCAAGTAGAGTTCAACCCGGCCCAGGTCAGCGAATACCGCCTGCTGGGTTATGAGAACCGTGCACTCGAGCGAGAAGACTTCAGCAACGATAAGGTCGACGCCGGGGAAATCGGTGCAGGGCATACGGTTACCGCGTTGTATGAAATTGTCCCGGCTGGCGAGAAGGGTTGGCTGGAGCCGCTGCGTTATACCCAGGCCAAGGCGCCGCAACAGAGTGGCAAGCAGGGCGAACTGGCCATGCTGCGGCTGCGCTACAAGGCGCCGGAAGGCGGCAGCAGCCGCCTGATCGAACGGCCCATCAGTGCCCAGCAGCCGGGCAGCCTGGCGGCGGCCAGCCCCGACCTGCGCTTCGCCGCAGCCGTGGCGGCGTTCTCCCAGCAGCTCAAGGACGGCCGCTACACCGGCAACTTCAGCCTGGCCGACACGGTCAAGCTGGCCCAGGGCGCCAAGGGTGCCGACCCTTACGGCCTGCGAGGCGAGTTCGTACAGCTGGTGGAGCTGGCGCAAAGCCTGCAAACTCAGGCGCCGAAAGCCCAGGCGGCGCAGCCCGTGGACTTGAGCCAAGTGCAGAGCCGCCTTGAGTAGACCTCAGACCCGCAGTGAACAGGAGTTCAACCGCCCTATGTCTGCTGCCCAATCCACCAGCGACGCCAGCAGCGATGAAACGCTGCTGGCGCGTTACCGTGCCGGAGACCCCGCGGCCTTCGAGGTGCTTTACCAGCGCCATCGCCAGGGCTTGTATCGCTTTGTGCTGAGCTTGTGTGGCAAGGCCGAGCTGGCGGATGAGGTCTACCAGGAAACCTGGCTCAGCCTGATCCGCAGCACCAGCCAGCCCCAGGGCCGGGCCAGCTTCCGGACCTGGTTGTACCAGATTGCCCGCAACCGCTTGATCGACCACTGGCGCAAGCACGGCCAGCGCAACCCGTTGCACGACAGCTATGACGAACAACTGCACGGTGAAGCCGACCATGCCCCCGGCCCCGAGCAGCAACTGAGCCTGTGCCGCGACCAGCAGCGTATCGAAGCCGCCCTGCAGGACCTGCCCGAAGACCAGCGTGAGGTGTTCTTGCTGCGGGCCCACGGCGACCTGGAACTGCCAGAAATCGCCAGCCTGACCCAGGCTCCCCTGGAAACGGTGAAAAGCCGTTTCCGCTATGCGTTGAAAAAATTGCGTCGGCTCCTGGCCGAGGAGGTACTCACATGACTGACGCCCGACAGACCCCAACCCTCGAAGAGCAGATGCTGGCGCATATCCGCCAACACAGCGCCCAGGAACCACCGGCCCATCTGGATGCCCTGATCCTGGCCACTGCCCGCCGCGAAGCCCCGGCGCCCAGGCCGAGCCTCTGGCAGCGCTGGATGCGCGCCTGCCAGCGGCCGCGCTATCAACTGGCCTTTGCCAGCCTGTTTGGCGTGGCCCTGGTCATTGGCTTGCTGCGGCCCTCCCCGGAGCACTATCCACAAGAGCAGGCCTTTGTCCCTGCGCCCGCTCCAGCCCCAGCTGCGCCCATGGCGCGCCAGGCGGCGCCACGTTCCGCCGAGCTGGCCGGGGCCTTGAGCGTCCCTGAGCCGGCTGCCCCTTCGCCCATCGCTCCGGCGGCCCCTGTCGGCAGTTTTGCCGCGGCGCCGGAGATGGAAGCGTCCGCTGATGCAGCGCCACCTGCGATGGCCAAGCCCAGGGCCGAGTCGAGCAAGCTGGCCAAGCGCATGTCGGCGCCGGCCGCGCCCCGGGCGATCAAGCGATTGAATGAGCAACTGCAGACAGTGCTGCGTCTATGGGACGAGGGCCAGAACCGCGCGGCGGCCGAGCTGCTGCTCCAGCTGCAGGAAACTTATCCACAGGAGGATCTGGACGCGCGCCTGCAAGCCTTGCGTCGTCAATAAGGTGCGGGGGTTGGCTGTCGCAGCGGAAAACGCGCACTATCTGCCCAGTTTCCAGAAAGTGAGAGGCCGGTCATGGCACCCCGCATCGACCGTATTGCTGCAATGTTGAACTGCCCGATCAAGGGCGCGGAGCTGCGCCAGGCCATCAAGGAAAGCCGCAAGGACTTTGGCCTTGAAGAGGGCGAGGACCTCGATCAGCAGGCCGACGACGAAGACGATCAGGCGGCCCCGCACTCCGACGCCGTCGAGGAGGAGTGACCCTGGCAGCCCCAGCGCTCAGGCGTAGGGGGTGGCGGGCAACTCGATGAACTCGGCGCAGGCACCGTCCGCGGTCATGCGCCGAGCCCGTTCCGGCAGCAGCCGGGCGTGGTTTTCCACTTGCCAGCGATACCAGCTCAGGCGCTGCACGATCCGCCGCCGGCAGGGCTCCGGCAATTGCCCCAGCAGGTCGACACTCTCGGGCGCCCAGCGGGCTCGGGTCGAGTAGTAGCAGAACAGGTTTTCCCGCAGGCCGAAACAGTCCTCAATGCTTTCCTCGACGCTGTACGCGTAGCGCTCGAAGCTGGCACTTAGTTGCTGTGCGCCGTCGGCGTTGTCCCGCAGGTAGGCGAAGATCCCCGGCCAATTGATGCAGTACAGGTGCTCGTCCCAATCGCCGTCCCGGGTCAGGTACTGGCCCTGGCCGCGAAAGAACTGCAGCACTTCCTCGCGCTCCAGAGCCACTTCAAAGTTGCTTTTCATCGGGTGTTCCCTTGACGTCGGCGATGCTCACAGATAACGCCACGCATTCGATCACGCAATCGAAGCCGATTTCCAGGCGCAGGTGATAACCGGGGCCCAGGCGAGTGAGCTGGGTGCGCATGCGCCCGTCGAAGCGCGTGCCGCTGACCGCCAGTTCGCTGATGCCCTGGACCTTGAGCACGAAACTGCAGTGGGTCGCCGCCTCGATCACCGGCCAGCTGGCAGGCACAGACAAGCGCGGCAGTTCACCGCTCAGGTGCAGGCTCAGTTGCTCGCCCTGGAACTGCGGGCCCTGGGTCTCCAGGTCATAGGGCGTGGCGGTCACATCGAACTCGGCCCGCCAGGCTTCAGGGTTGTCGATGCCGAACAGCCAATCCCCGCCGAAACGCTCACGGTGCGGGATTGCCCGGCACTCTGCCAGCGAAGGCAATTGCGCGCGGACCAGGTCTTCCTGCCAGCGCTCCCGTGCCGCGTTCAGCAGGCGCTGGAAAAGGTCCCGGCTGTTGTCGATCACCCCTGGCCAGTTGCTGGGCCACTGATCGTATTCGTAGTCGTCCTCGATGGGCTCCCAGATCTGTTCGAAGTCGTAGTCCGGGTCATCCAGGGCCGCTTGCAGCACCTCCACCAGCCGCTGTCGATGCCGGAAATTTTCCCGGGAACCGTGGCGCATCAGGCCGTAGTGGCGGACCAGGTATTCGCGGTCGTCCGGGTCATTGGGGTTGTAGCGGTTCAGTTCGGCATCCAGGGCCGGGGGCATGTCATAGCCCATGAACCAGGTGACCCAGTCGCGTATCTGGGGCTCGAAGGGTTGATTGTGCAGGGGATGGCGCAGCATCGGGACCTCCTGTCCGGGGGCGGCGAATGTAGCAAGTTGCGCCTCGCCAGGACAGCCCGGGGCCGTCATGTGTGCGGGGTGCCGTCCGGGCATCGCGCCGTTTTGCATCGCGGATCAACAAAAAAGCCCCAGGCCGTAAGACCTGGGGCTTTTTCGCTGAAGATGGCGCACTCGGCGGGATTCGAACCCACGACCCCTGCCTTCGGAGGGCAGTACTCTATCCAGCTGAGCTACGAGTGCAGTGCGGGCGACATCATACCTATGTCGACTCGGGGCGTCCACGCCGGTTTTCATCGGCTGGTGCTTGTCCGTCGCAACCCCCGGAAACCTGGGCCGTAGTGGCAGTTTTTCCTGCTGAAGCTTCTTCGTACCTGCGCGCAACCTGCAGCCAGAACCGTGCAATCACGGGGCACAGGGAGGTGCAGGAGATGAACTGTTCCATGCCGGGCGGCCTGCCGGACCAACTGTTCGAAGCCAGCTGGAGGGCGGTATTGCCCGGTTTGCAGCGCCGCGCCCGGCAGTTGGCGCGGGGCAACGCCGATGGTGCCCAAGAGTGGCTGGCGGCCACGGCGATCAAGGCGCTGCTGTTCTTTCGTCGCTCGCCGGAGCGGATTCGCGACCCCCAGGGCTTTCTGTTCCTGGTGCTCGATCATGTGTTTGTCGACAGCTGCCGCCGGCAGGCCCGGGAGCAGCGCCTGTTTGTGGATTTCGCCGGGCTCGAGGATGACCCGCTGCAGCAGCTGGAGGCCCCGCAGATGTCGGTGCTCGACCAGGTGGAATTGCTGGAGACCCTGGCCCTGCTCAGTCGACGGGTGGCGCAACTGCCGCCGAAGAAGCGCCGCCTGTTTGAACTAAAGTTTGTCGACGACCTGCCCTATCCCCACATCGCCGCCGAGCTGGGCATGAACCAGCCCTTGGCGCGCAAGTATGTGCAGCTGTTGCGGGCGCAGTTGCGTTGATGCGGCCTGAGGTTTCACAGCCGGCTCGCTCGGGCGTTCCTGTTCAGTGAGCCTGTTTTCGATGCTGTAGCCGGTGCCGCCGCCTTCTGCGGTGGGCCATTCCATCTAAGGAGAGATGTATGCCCGATCCAATGGTCAACTCGCAGATCACCGATGCCGTCACCCAGACCAACGTCAAGGTCGTGGCCGAGGCTCCGGCCCAGGCCATCGCCTCGCTGTACCAGGTGGCCAGCCACTCGGCCGGCCTGTCGCTACAGAACGCGGTCAACAGCCAGCAGGCGCTCAACCAGATCTCCAATGCGGTGGTGTCCAAGGCCGTGGCGCTGATCATGGCGATTGGCGAGTAGGGCTGATCGCCTGGGAGAATCGTCATGGCCTGGTTCAAGAAGAAAACCCCACCCGCAGCCGCGGCCGATGAAAGCGCCGGCGCGGCGGCCGACCCTGGCGCCGCTGCAGTAGCCGCCGAGCCTGAGGCACCCTCGGCGATGGCCGGTGACGCCGCCTCGACGGCCAGCGCGCCGGCGCCCGATCCTGCGCCATCGCCTGCAGGCCCGGCGCAGCCCTCGATGATGCAGACGATGAACGCGCACCTGCTTAAGCAGGCCGGCACGCCCAGCAGCGACAGCACCGATGCCCTGAACAGCCAGATTGTCCAGGCGGTGCAGTTCAGCAATGCCCAGACCTTCAGCTATGCCCCGGCGCAGATCGCAGCAGCGCCGGACATGATGATCAGCCAGGCCGCCGGCCTGGTGGCGCAGTCGGCGGCGGGGTATTTCGACGGGGTCAGCAAGCTGGCCCTGGCGGCCCAGGCGGTGCTGCTCAAGCAGATGACCGAGAACATCGTCAAAGAGAACGTCAAGGGGGCTGCCGAGGATGCCCTGGGCGCGTTGGTCACCGATCTGCTGGTGGGCGCGGCGGCTGCGGTGGCGGCGGCTGCCGGAGCCATGGAGGCCGACGCGGCCGGCGTGGCCATCGACAAGATCGACCAGAGCATCGCCAAGTACAGCAGCACCCTGGCCAATCGCACACCGTCCTCCTGAGCAAGCGCCCCGGGCGCGCCAGGTGCCCGGGGCCTGCACGGCCAGGAGCATGACCGCGACACAGGCTTTTCCCCTGGCGTTGAAGTTCGACGGACCCGGTGCCCAGCCCTTCAACGTCATTCATTGAGTAAGGAGCATGCAATGGCGAATGAAGAGCAGACCCCGATGGCGACGATATTCGGCTTTGCCGAGAAGTATCTGAAACGCCCGTTGACCCAGGTCGAGCGCCAGGTACTGGAGGCATTTGCCCAGGACAAGCCGCTGGACATGTCCAGGGCCGCGCAACAGAGCGTCGATCAGGCGCGGCAGCGGGCCACGGAGCTGATGCAGTCCGATGGGCTGCGCACCCGGCAGATCATCGATCAACTGGCCGGTTCCGCCGCCGCGGGCAAGGCCGATCCCCAGGCGCGGGAGCTGGTGCTGCGCCAATTGCTGGCGGCCGCCGAGTCCGAGGAGCCGTTGTCGGTATCGCCCCCCGGGGCCGGCCTGGTGACGACCGCCGCCGCTGCAGCCGCCGCGGCGGCGCTGGCGCCGGCACTGTCCCCGGCCAGCTTCCCGGTGGACGATCCGCAGCTCAAGGCAATGATCAACGCCCTGGTCCAGCAGGAGGTGAAAGCCGCGGTCGAGGCGCGGATGGCCGGGCTGTCGCAGAAAGTCGAAGACACCCTCAAGCAACTGACCGCCGGCGGTGGGCAATAAGGGCCCCCTGAAATAACCGCAAGGCCGTTCAAGCCCCGCTTCACAGCATCAGGGCTGCCACGTTCACTCAATGACACGGAATGCTCCGTGTGCCTAACAAAGGAAGTTGAGCCATGCCACTTGTAAACGAACAAATCACCGATGCCGTCACCCAGACCAACGTCAAGGTCGTCGCCGAAGCGCCGGCCATGGCGATGGGCACCATCTACCAATCCATGGCCCAGGCCACCGCGATCCTGTTCCAGAACTCGGTCTCGGCGCAGCAGCAGCAAAACACCCTGGCCCAGGCGGCCACCAACCAGGGCGTGATGCAGATCTACAGCGTCGACACTACCGCCGGGGCGGCGGCCACCGAAAAAGTCGCCCAGGGCGGGGTCTCCGACAACCTCACCAGCCTGTTGACGGTTCTCAAGTCCTTTCAGAGCTGATGGCTGAAAGCCTGATTTTCCGTTGAACCTACCTGCTGAAAAAATGGAGTTTTTATGAGCACAGTCAGTCCGCAAATCACCGATGCCGTCACCCAGACCAACGTCAAGGTCGTCGCCGAAGCGCCAGCCATGTCGATGGGCACCATCTACCAGTCCATGGGCCAGTCCGTGGCCATCCTGTTCCAGAACTCGGTTTCGGCGCAGCAGCAGCAAAACACCCTGGCCCAGGCGGCCACCAACCAGGGCGTGATGCAGATCTACAGCGTCGACACCACCGCCGGTGCGTCGGCCACCGAGAAAGTCGCCCAGGGCGGTGTGGCCGACAACCTCACCAGCCTGTTGACGGTGCTCAAGTCGTTCAGTAGCTGACCGTTCCCCAGGCGCCATGCCAGCGCCCCCGCCGCCTGCCATAGGCTGCGGGGGCGTTGTCTTTTGCCCGGCGGCATGGGAGGTTGAAGCGGATTTTTTACCGCTAGGCGCCTTTACGTTCTTTTTTTCGAACAGCCTATTGTCCTTTACCCCCGTTGACCCTAGGATTCGTTTGAGATTTCAAACGCTCTTGCCTGGGTGCCCAAACGCACGTCTATTCTTGTGTGCGACTTTTTCGTGCTTTTACCCAGTGAACGATTTTCCTGACGGCAGCCTGGCCACGGGCTGGTGACAGCGCCCCGGCGCTCTCCTCCTGACCTGGCGCCTTTCTACAATCACAATTCGCCCCGCGTATGCGCGGTGCTGTTAAGGAAGCCGACATGCAGCTCAAAGACGCCCAGTTGTTCCGCCAACAAGCCTTCATCGATGGAGCTTGGGTCGACGCGGACAACGGCCAGACGATCAAGGTCAACAACCCCGCTACCGGTGAAATCCTCGGTACCGTGCCAAAGATGGGCGCTGCCGAAACCCGCCGCGCCATCGAGGCCGCCGACAAGGCCCTGCCGGCCTGGCGTGCCCTGACCGCCAAGGAGCGCGCCACCAAGCTGCGCCGCTGGTATGAATTGCTGATCGAGAACCAGGACGACCTGGGTCGCCTGATGACCCTGGAGCAGGGCAAGCCGCTGGCCGAAGCCAAGGGCGAAATCGCCTACGCCGCCTCCTTCATCGAATGGTTCGCCGAAGAAGCCAAGCGCATCTACGGCGACGTGATTCCCGGCCACCAGCCCGACAAGCGCCTGATCGTGATCAAGCAGCCGATCGGCGTGACCGCGGCCATCACCCCGTGGAACTTCCCGGCGGCGATGATCACCCGTAAAGCCGGCCCGGCCCTGGCCGCCGGTTGCACCATGGTCATCAAGCCCGCTTCGCAAACCCCGTTCTCGGCCCTGGCCCTGGTGGAACTGGCGCACCGTGCCGGCATCCCGAAAGGCGTGCTGAGCGTGGTCACCGGCAGCGCCGGCGACATCGGCGGCGAGCTCACCAGCAACCCGATCGTGCGCAAGCTGTCGTTCACCGGCTCCACCGAGATCGGTCGCCAGCTGATGGCCGAATGCGCCAAGGACATCAAGAAAGTCTCCCTGGAGCTGGGCGGCAACGCGCCGTTCATCGTGTTCGACGACGCCGACCTGGATAAGGCCGTCGAAGGCGCGATCATCTCCAAGTACCGCAACAACGGCCAGACCTGCGTCTGCGCCAACCGCCTGTACATCCAGGATTCGGTCTACGACGCCTTCGCCGAGAAATTGAAGGCAGCAGTGGCCAAGCTGAAGATCGGCAACGGCCTGGAAGAAGGCACCACCACTGGCCCGCTGATCGACGAAAAAGCCGTGGCCAAGGTCCAGGAACACATCGCCGACGCCCTGAAAAAAGGCGCGACCCTGCTGGCCGGCGGCAAGTCCATGGAAGGCAACTTCTTCGAGCCGACCATCCTGGTCAACGTGCCCAAGGATGCAGCCGTGGCCAAGGAAGAAACCTTTGGCCCACTGGCGCCGCTGTTCCGCTTCAAAGACGAAGCCGAAGTCATCGCCATGTCCAACGACACCGAGTTCGGCCTGGCCTCGTACTTCTATGCCCGCGACCTGGGCCGTGTGTTCCGTGTGGCCGAGGCCCTGGAATACGGCATGGTCGGGGTCAACACCGGCCTGATCTCCAACGAAGTGGCGCCGTTCGGCGGCATCAAGGCCTCGGGCCTGGGCCGTGAAGGTTCCAAGTACGGGATCGAGGATTACCTGGAAATCAAATACCTCTGCCTGGGTATCTGATCCGGTTTCAAGCGCCGGGGGCACGAGAGCGCTGTCCCCCTGCGCAGCTTTAAAAAACGCACTTTTCAAGGTGGCCCGGGACCGCTCCGACAGTCGATCATCGCATGCTGTCGCAGGCGCTTCCCCGCCCCGCAACCCTTGAATCACACCGCTGCCGCAGCGGTGAATGAGGACACTATGAGCAAGACCAACGCATCTTTGATGAAACGCCGTGAAGCCGCTGTACCGCGCGGTGTTGGCCAGATTCACCCGATCTTCGCCGACAGCGCGAAGAACGCCACCGTCACCGACGTTGAAGGCCGCGAGTTCATCGACTTCGCCGGCGGTATCGCGGTACTGAACACCGGTCACGTGCACCCGAAGATCATCGCCGCGGTGACCGAGCAACTGAACAAGCTGACCCACACCTGCTTCCAGGTCCTGGCCTACGAGCCTTACGTGGAGCTGTGCGAGAAAATCAACGCCAAGGTGCCAGGTGATTTCGCCAAGAAAACCCTGCTGGTGACCACCGGTTCCGAAGCCGTCGAGAACGCCGTGAAGATTGCCCGTGCCGCCACTGGCCGCGCCGGCGTGATCGCCTTCACCGGCGCCTACCACGGCCGCACCATGATGACCCTGGGCCTGACCGGCAAGGTCGTGCCGTACTCGGCTGGCATGGGCCTGATGCCAGGCGGCATCTTCCGCGCGCTGTACCCGAATGAACTGCACGGCGTGAGCATCGACGACTCCATCGCCAGCATCGAGCGCATCTTCAAGAACGACGCCGAGCCCCGTGATATCGCTGCGATCATCATCGAGCCGGTACAGGGCGAAGGCGGCTTCTACGTCGCGCCCAAAGAGTTCATGAAGCGCCTGCGCGCCCTGTGCGACCAGCACGGCATCCTGCTGATCGCTGACGAAGTGCAGACCGGCGCTGGCCGTACCGGCACCTTCTTCGCCATGGAACAGATGGGCGTTACCGCCGACCTGACCACCTTCGCCAAGTCCATCGCCGGCGGCTTCCCGCTGGCCGGTGTCTGCGGCAAGGCCGAGTACATGGACGCCATCGCTCCAGGCGGCCTGGGCGGCACCTACGCCGGTAGCCCGATCGCTTGTGCGGCGGCCCTGGCGGTGATGGAAGTGTTCGAGGAAGAGCACCTGCTGGATCGCTGCAAGGCTGTTGGCGAGCGCCTGGTGACCGGCCTCAAGGCCATCCAGGCCAAGTACCCGGTGATCGGTGAAGTGCGTGCCCTGGGCGCGATGATCGCGGTGGAACTGTTCGAGAATGGCGACAGCCACAAGCCGAACGCCGCTGCCGTGGCCCAGGTCGTGGCCAAGGCTCGCGACAAGGGGCTGATCCTGCTGTCCTGCGGCACCTACGGCAACGTTCTGCGGGTTCTGGTACCGCTGACCTCGCCGGATGCCCAGCTGGACAAAGGCCTGGCCATCATCGAAGAGTGCTTCGCTGAACTCTGATGACGCTGTGACCTGATCGACAGAAAAACCCGCTTCGGCGGGTTTTTTTTCGCCCTCAGGCGGCTCCAGGGGGATTTGCGTTGTATGGAAGCCCGCGCATTGACTAAGGTGCAAGGGATTGCCTAGGGAGCGTGCTGCATGACCGCTGTTGATTTACCCGCTGTACCTCGCGTGCTGATTGCCGAGGCTGATCCCTGGTCTCGTGATTTGCTCAAGCAAGTGCTGTTGAACGTGCGCTGTGATGCGCGTCTGGACTTGTGTGCCGACGGTCAGGAGGCCATGGACCTGCTGAGCGCCAAACCCTATGACCTGATCATTGCCGATTGGGAGCTGCCGGGCATCGATGGCCTGTCGCTGCTGCGCGCGGTGCGCCAGCGCAAGCGCAACCCGGTGCAGCCGTTCATCCTGCTGAGCGTGCGTAGCGACAGCGCCAGCGTGCGCGAGGCCTTGCCCCTGGCGCCCACTGCCTACCTGACCAAGCCCCTGAACATGGAAGGGCTGACCCAGCGCCTGCAGGGCCTGCTGCTGGACGCCGGCCAGGAAGTCTCCTGCGAGGTGCCGGCCCTGGCGCCGGGCATGACCCTGTGGCCCTTTCTCGAACGCCGACGCGATGTGGCCGACGGCGCGCCGCTGCTCACCGATGTGCAACTGGCGGTCAAGCGCAGCCTCAACCCCGAAGGCCTGGACCTCAAGGTGCTGGAGGAAGAGATCCGCACCGATCCCCAGGTCACCGCGGTGCTGATCGCTGCAGCCAACAGCGCCGCGCAGCACCATGGCGACGGCGTGCAGACCCTGTCCCAGGCCCTGCATCGGCTGGGCACCGGGCAGAGCATGAACCTGATCCTCGGCCTGACCCTCAAGCGCAGCGCGCGCCTGAGCGATCCGGCCCTGGCCGACTATGCCGAGCGCTATTGGGAGCTGTCCCTGCATACCGCGGAATACGGCCGGACCCTGGCGCGCCTGCTGGACTTGGACCAGGAGCGCTGCTACTGCGCCGGGCTACTGCATCGCCTGGGCGATCTGGCGTTGCTGCGTTGCTTGCAGGAGTGGAAACAGGCCGGCGGCGAGCTGGACGACCAGGAAGAAATCGGCGATGCCCTGGAGCGCTTTGGCGCGGCCTACGGCTCGGCGCTGCGGACCCGCTGGCGCATGCCCCTTGAACTGCGGGAACTGATTGCCTCGATCTACCAGTTGGGCGGTGGGGTGTATTCCCGCGAGGCACTGGTGATGAACCTGGCGGCGCAGCTGGCGCGGCTGACCGAGCACGAAGGGGTGGAAGAGATCGCGCGCTGCAAGACCGCGCGGCTGCTGAAGGTCGGGCTGCCGGAATTGACCCGCCTGCGCAAGGGCTGAACCACTGTAGGAGCCGGCTGGCCGGCGAAGAGGCCTTGGAGTCTTGTGCAAGCCTTGCGGGCCAGCCAGCTCCTACGGGCGAGTGGTCGCGGGTTTATCCGGTGATGATGCGGTTCTTGCCCTGGCGCTTGGCTTCGTACATGGCGCTGTCGGCGCGGGCGAACAGGTTGTCCAGGCTTTCGTCTTCCGCCAGCAGGCCGGTCAGGCCCTGGCTCACGGTGATGGTGAACGTCTGGCCCTGGTGGCTGAAATTCTGGCGCTGGATCTCCCGTTGCAGGCGCTCGGCCACCTGGCGCGCCATGTCCGCGGTGCAGCCGGGAAAAACCGCGGCGAACTCCTCGCCACCGATCCGCCCGAACAGGTCGCCGCGACGCAGGGCCGCGCGCCCGCTTTCGGCGATGCGCTGCAGGACGATGTCGCCTTCGGGGTGGCCGTAGGTGTCGTTGATCACTTTGAAGTCATCGATATCCAGCAGCAGGAAGGCCAGGGACGAGCCTTGCAGGCGCGCCTGCTCGAACTCGCGGTTGGCGCATTCGAAGAAGTGCCGACGGTTGCTGCTCTGGGTCAGCACGTCGGTGGTGGCCAGGCGTTGCAACTCGGTTTCCAGCTGCTTCTTTTCGGTGATGTCTTCGGCGATGCCGACCACGATCAGGCGTTGCCCGGGCTCGGCATTGCGGTTGATGAAGCATTTGTCGCTGAGCCAGCGCACCTGGCCCTGGGCATCGATGATGCGGTACTCGCGATCTTCCACCGCGCCCTTTTCCAGGACCTGGGCCAGGCTGCGCTCGGCGTACTCCAGGTCATCGGGGTAGATGCTGTCGCGCCATTGATTGCAGTCCGCCAGGAGCAGGCCTGCGGGGCGACCGAAGATCCGTTCATAGGCCGGGCTGACGTACAGCACCTGGCGGCTGTCCCAGTCGAAGGCCCAGAGCACCGCGTTGACACTGACCAGCAGCGAGCTGAACAGCTGCTCGCGTTCGGTCAGGCGGGCCACTTCGCCCTGTGCATGCATCAGGGCCATCAGGGTTTGCGCGGCTTCGGGCCACTGTGGAAGCGCAGAGGGAGTGTGTGGGTTCTTGTTGACCATCGGCACAGATCTCAAAGGGCGTGCCGCGCGCCGTTAGGCAGCGGCTACAACCAAGCCCGCCTGGGTGGCGAAGTGTTGTTTGAGATAGGGGATCGGGCGCTAAGTTCCCGGCCGCTACAGCGATAGCGCGAGCGCCCGCCAGACGGTCGAGAGGGGCCTGCAAGGCTTGATTTCAGAAGGGCAGCCCCTCGCCACGGGAGTGGCGAGGGGCTGGGGTCAGGCGGTGGTGGGACGCAGGGAATAGGTCTTGAGCTGATGGGCGAAATCACGCAGGGACTGAATGCCGCTGGCCTCGGCCTCGTGTACCCAATCCTTGATGGCCGCGAGCATGTCGTGGCCGTTGGAGCTGGTCTTGACCCAGATCTGCTGCAGGGCCAGACGCTTCTCGTAGATCACCTTCAAGGCCTGGCTGTGCTCCAGCATGCTCTGGATGCGCAGGTGGTGGCGGTCTTCCAGCAGGCTGGTTTCCCGGGACAGCAGGCGCTTGGCGCGGTGGAACTGGTGGCGCACCGAATGATCGACCTTGGCCAGTTCCTGTTTCACCAGCGGGCCGATCACCAGCTTGCGGTACTGGGCCATGATCTGGAACCGGTTGTTGAGGATGGCCATGGCGGTGTCCATGTCCAGGTGGCCCTTGCCTTCGACCCGGTGGGCGATGGGCGCCACGCGCTGGACCCTGGCCAGACGCAGGAAGCTGAAGACCTTGATCCAGGCCCAGCCCAGGTCGAACTCCCACTTCTTCACCGAGAGCTTGGCCGAGTTGGGGTAGGTGTGGTGGTTGTTGTGCAGCTCTTCGCCGCCGACGATGATGCCCCAGGGCACCAGGTTGGTGGCGGCGTCGCGGCATTCGAAGTTGCGGTAGCCCACCGCATGCCCCAGGCCATTGATGACCCCGGCGGCCCAGAACGGAATCCACATCATCTGGATGGCCCAGATGGTGATGCCGATGGTGCCGAACAGCAGCAGGTCGATGGCTGCCATCAGCGCCACGCCGCCCAGCTTGTAGCGGCTGTAGAGGTTGCGTTCGATCCAGTCTTCCGGGCAGTTCTTGCCGTAGATGCGCAGGGTCTCCGGGTTCTTCGCCTCTTCGCGATACAGCTCTGCGCCCTTGCGCAGCACGGTGGACAGGCCCTTGACCACCGGGCTGTGGGGGTCGTCGGCGGTTTCGCACTTGGCGTGGTGCTTGCGGTGGATGGCGGTCCACTCGCGGGTGTTCTGCGCCGTGGTCAGCCACAGCCAGAAGCGGAAGAAATGTTTCAGGCCGGCGTTGAGTTCCAGGGAACGGTGCGCGGAATAGCGATGCAGATAGACCGTGACCGCGACAATGGTCACGTGGGTCATCAACAGGGTGACTGCCACCAGTTGCCAGGCGGACAAGCCAAGTAAACCTTCGTACCACATAGGCGATAAGGCCCTCGATAAAGAAAAAAACAGCCCAGGCATTATCACTAAGCCCACTGAGAAAACCAGTCGCCCTTTCAGATAAGAGTGGCGGAATGTTTCTTCCTCTATAATCCCAAACTTTTCGTGTGGAAATAGACGGACTTATGTCGGTTTCTTATCGCAATGGTTTGCGTGCCGCGCTGCTCTATCTGCTGTTGTCGCTGGTCTGGTTGCAGTTCAGTGGTTACTTATTGAGCAGTTTCTTCGATGAGTTTTCCGATCGGGCCCATTGGCAACTGGTTGGCGGCTATGCCTGGGCGGTGGTCAGCGCGGTGCTGATCTTCTTCGCCCGGGCCCGTCTGCTGCGGGTGTTGGGGGCCGATCGCTGGCTGCGCCACCAGCAGAAGGACCGCGAGCGCCTGCGCCAGGCGGCGGCGGTGTTCGACTGCACCCGCGAAGGGGTGCTGGTGAGCGATACCCAGGGGCAGATCGTCCACGTCAACCGCGCCTTCATCGAAATCACCGGCTACCAGCGCGAAGAGGTGCTGGGCCGCCAGCCGAGCCTGTTCAAGTCCGGGCATCATTCGGCGCAGTTCTATCAATCGATGTTCGACTCGTTGCAGAAGACCGATGAGTGGAGCGGTGAAATCTGGAATCGGCGCAAGAGCGGCGAGATCTACCCGCAATGGCAGACCATCCGCGCGATCCGCGATGAGCAGGGCGAGCTGACTCATTACGTTGCGGTATTTTCCGACATCAGCGCGATCAAGGATTCCGAGCACGAGCTGGCTCACCTGGCCCATCACGATCCGCTGACCGACCTGCCCAACCGCCTGCTGTTCACCGACCGTGCCGAACAGGCCCTGGCTTCGGCGCAGATCCACAAGCGCGGCTGCGCCATGCTGATGATCGATCTGGACCACTTCAAGATGATCAACGACAGCCTGGGGCACAACGTCGGCGACCAACTGCTCAAGGCGGTTGCCGAGCGCCTGGGCGGGATGTTCGGCCCGGGCATCACCCTGGCGCGCCTGGGCGGCGACGAGTTCGCGGTGCTGGCCGAAAGCTGCCCGCAGCTGGTGCAGGCGGCGGCCCTGGCCCAGCGCATCATCGACGGCCTCAAGGAGCCCTTCCAGCTTGGCGAGCAGCAGGTGGTGATCAACGCCAGTATCGGTATCAGCCTGTTTCCCAGCGACGCGCTGAGTGCCAGCCAACTGCTGCGCAACGCCGATGCGGCGCTGTTCAAGGCCAAAAGCGCCGGGCGCAACGGTTACGCCCTGTACACCGAGGAGCTCACCGCCCATGCCCAGCAGCGGGTGGAAATCGCCTTCGAGCTGCGCCGCGCCCTGGACCAGCAGGAACTGCGGGTCTATTACCAGCCGGTGCACGACCTCAAGACCAGCCGCCTGGTAGGCGTCGAGGCCCTGGTGCGCTGGGAGCATCCCGAGCGCGGGCTGGTGTCGCCGGCGGAGTTCATACCGATTGCCGAGCGCACCGGGATGATTGCCGAGATCGATGCCTGGGTCATGCAGCAGGCTTGCCGGCAGATGTGCCAGTGGCAGGCCGATGGCGTGGTGCTGTCGTTTATCGCGGTGAATGTCTCGACCCGCCTGTTCGCCCGCAGCGAGCTGTACCAGCAGGTGGCCCAGGTGCTGCACGAGACCGGGCTGGACCCGGCCTACCTGGAGCTGGAAGTCACCGAAAGCGCGGTGATGGACGATCCCGAAGTGGCCCTGGAGCAGATGCACCGTTTGCGCGAGCTGGGTATTCGCCTGGCCATCGACGACTTCGGCACGGGCTACTCCTCCCTGCTGCGGCTCAAGCGCCTGCCGGTGCAGAAGCTCAAGATCGACCAGGGTTTTGTCGCCGGCCTGCCGTTCGACGAGGACGATGCAGCGATATCCCGGGTCATCATTGCCCTGGCCCAGAGCATGGGCATGCAGGTGCATGCCGAGGGTATCGAGCAGGTGGAACAGGCGCGTTTTCTTCTGGAACACGCCTGCGACCTGGGCCAGGGCTACTGGTTCGGCCGGCCGATGCCGGCGGCGCAACTGGTCTGGAGCAACGCCCCGCAGATCCGTTGATCCCTGTAGCCGCTGGCGCAGGCTGCGAACGGTTTGGGCGGCATACCGACGTGGCAGGCGCGGTGTTGAGGTTTGGCGCAAGGGCGCCAGGCAAGGCCCTGGGGGCCTTTGCGCAGCCTCGCTGAAGCTCGGCAGCGGCTACAGGGTTGGGGCTAAGCTGCTGTCAGCTCGAATAATTTCTTCTGGTTATATAAACATTCTTAAATAGTATTTTTAAGAATATCCGGCCCTATCTAGTATTGCTCCCACGCCGCAAGCAGTGCCGCCACTGCCAGGCACATCCCACTCAGGAGCAACACCATGAGCGCATCTCTACGTAGCGTTGACGGCCAGGACGAAGCAACCATCTTGCGGGAAATTCAAAGCGCACTGCGCGACCTGCGCTTCGGTGCGGTGGAAATCACCGTGCACAACGCCCAGGTCGTGCAGATCGAACGCAAGGAAAAATTCCGTCTGCAGCAGCCCGGCCACAAACCGAGTTGAAAGTACCTCGCTGAACACCGCGTCACCCTCTCGCGAACGAGAGGCCCGACTGGTCAACCGGAGGGCGTTATCCATGACCCCCTGCACGAATCCCAGCGTTCCTTTTCGAATGCGGGCTGAAATCGCCATAAGAAAAATGCCAGCACCTTAAAAAATTTCAGGAGCTTCACCATGTCGTCGATTCGCCGTTATGCCCTGGCCGCCCTCGCCAGCGCCGTTTTCGCCGGTTCCGCCGTTGCCAAGGACTATGAGCTGCTCAATGTGTCCTATGACCCGACCCGTGAGCTGTACCAGGATTACAACGCCGAGTTCGTGAACTTCTGGAAGAAGGACCACCCGGGCGACAACGTGAAGATCCAGCAATCCCACGGTGGCTCGGGCAAGCAGGGCCGGGCGGTGATCGACGGCCTGCGCGCCGACGTGGTGACCCTGGCCCTGGCCGGTGACATCGACGAAATCGCCAAGCTCGGCAAGACCCTGCCGGCGGACTGGCAGAAGCGCCTGCCCGACGCCAGCACGCCCTACACCTCGACCATCGTGTTCCTGGTGCGCAAGGGCAACCCCAAGGGCATCAAGGATTGGGGCGACCTGATCAAGAAAGACGTCTCGGTGATCACCCCGAACCCGAAAACGTCCGGTGGTGCACGCTGGAACTTCCTCGCCGCCTGGGCCTACGGCCTGAAGGCCGGTGGCAGTGAGGCCAAAGCTCAGGAATACGTGAAAGAACTGTTCAAGCACGTACCGGTACTGGACACCGGGGCCCGCGGCTCGACCATCACCTTCGTCAACAACGGCCAGGGCGACGTGCTGCTGGCCTGGGAAAACGAAGCTTTCCTGGCCCTCAAGGAAGACGGCGGCGCCGACAAGTTCGATATCGTCGTGCCTTCGCTGTCGATCCTCGCCGAGCCACCGGTGGCGGTGGTGGACAAGAACGCCGAGAAGAAAGGCAACACCCAGATCGCCGAGGCCTACCTCAAGCACCTGTACAGCCCGGCCGGCCAGGAAATTGCCGCGAAGAACTTCTACCGCCCACGGGACAAGGACATCGCCGCCAAATATGCCCAGCAGTTCCCGAAACTGGACCTGGTAACTATCGACAAGGACTTCGGCGGCTGGAAAACTGCCCAACCGAAATTCTTCAATGACGGTGGTGTGTTCGACCAGATCTACACGGCGCAATAACCCTGTTGTAGGGGCTGGCTTGCCAGCGAAGGCGCCCCTGAGGGCAAAGCACGACTTGCGGGCCCTTTGGCCGGCAAGCCGGCTCCTACCAGGCAGAGCCCGCATTGAGTTGCGGGTTTTGCGTATCCGTTTCGTTAACCAAGGACTCTTATGTCGCGTCGTATCTCCCCCGTCATACCCGGCTTCGGGCTGACGCTGGGCTACACCTTGGTGTACCTCAGCCTGATTGTGCTCATCCCCCTGGCGGCGATGTTCGTGCATGCCGCGCAACTTACCTGGGAACAGTTCTGGGCGATCATTTCGGCGCCACGGGTGCTCGCCGCGCTCAAGCTGAGCTTCGGTACCGCGTTGTATGCGGCCATCATCAACGGCGTCATCGGCACCCTGCTGGCCTGGGTCCTGGTGCGCTACAGCTTCCCCGGGCGCAAGATCATCGATGCCATGATCGACCTGCCATTCGCCCTGCCCACCGCCGTGGCGGGCATTGCCCTGACCGCGCTCTACGCGCCCACCGGCCTGGTGGGGCAGTTCGCCACCGACCTGGGTTTCAAGATCGCCTACACCCCCCTGGGCATCACCCTGGCACTGACCTTCGTCACCCTGCCATTCGTGGTGCGCACGGTGCAGCCGGTGCTGGCGGACATCCCTCGTGAAGTGGAAGAAGCCGCCGCCTGCCTGGGTGCCAAGCCGTGGCAGGTGTTCCGCCATATCCTGGTACCGGCCCTGCTGCCGGCCTGGCTCACCGGTTTTGCCCTGGCCTTTGCCCGGGGCGTGGGCGAGTACGGCTCGGTGATCTTCATCGCCGGCAACATGCCGATGAAGACCGAGATCCTGCCCCTGCTGATCATGGTCAAGCTCGACCAGTACGATTACACCGGCGCCACTTCCATCGGCGTGCTGATGCTGGTGGTTTCCTTCATTCTGCTGCTGCTGATCAACCTGCTGCAGCGACGCATCGAACGACCTTAAGGAGGCGCGACCATGTCCCAATCGTCCATTTCCGCCGCGTCCTCCGCCAACGCCGCCCGCCGTGGCAGCGCCACCTCGCGGCGCCTGCTGATCGGCCTCGGCTGGCTGATCTTCGCCCTGTTCCTGCTGCTGCCGCTGTTCATCGTGGTGTCCCAGGGCCTGAAGCTCGGCCTGGGGGCGTTCTTCGATGCGATCTTCGAGCCCGACGCCCTGTCGGCGCTGAAACTCACGGTGATCGCGGTGCTGATCTCGGTGCCCCTGAACCTGGTGTTTGGGGTCAGCGCGGCCTGGTGCGTGAGCAAGTACTCGTTCCGCGGCAAGAGCATCCTGGTGACCCTGATCGACCTGCCGTTCTCGGTGTCGCCGGTGATCGCCGGCCTGGTCTATGTGCTGATGTTCGGCGCCCAGGGCCTGTTCGGCCCGTGGCTTTCGGACCACGACATCCAGATCGTCTTCGCCTTGCCGGGCATTGTCCTGGCCACCATCTTCGTCACCGTGCCCTTCGTTGCCCGGGAACTGATCCCGCTGATGCAGGAGCAGGGCACCCAGGAAGAGGAGGCCGCCAGGTTGCTGGGGGCCAATGGCTGGCAGATGTTCTGGCACGTCACCGTGCCCAACATCAAATGGGGCCTGATCTACGGCGTGGTGCTGTGTACCGCCCGGGCCATGGGTGAGTTCGGCGCGGTGTCGGTGGTTTCCGGGCACATTCGCGGGGTCACCAACACTCTGCCGCTGCACGTGGAAATCCTCTACAACGAGTACAACCACGTCGCCGCCTTTGCCGTCGCCAGCCTGTTGCTGATCCTTGCGTTGTTCATCCTGCTGCTCAAGCAGTGGAGCGAATCCCGAATCAACCGCCTGCGCGCCAGCGCCGCGGAGGAATAAGTCATGTCGATCGAAGTCCGTAACGTCAGCAAGAACTTCAACGCCTTCAAGGCCCTGAACAGCATCAACCTGGACATCCAGAGCGGCGAGCTGGTGGCCCTGCTGGGCCCGTCCGGCTGCGGCAAGACCACCCTGCTGCGGATCATCGCCGGGCTGGAAACCCCGGACCAAGGCAGCATCGTGTTCCACGGCGAGGATGTCTCGGGCCACGACGTGCGTGATCGCAACGTCGGTTTCGTGTTCCAGCACTACGCCCTGTTCCGCCACATGAGCGTGTTCGACAACGTTGCCTTCGGCCTGCGCATGAAGCCGAAGAACCAGCGCCCCAGCGAGAGCAAGATCGCCGAGAAGGTCCACGAGCTGCTGAACATGGTGCAGCTGGACTGGCTCTCAGACCGTTACCCGGAACAGCTCTCCGGCGGCCAGCGCCAGCGTATCGCCCTGGCCCGCGCCCTGGCGGTGGAGCCCAAGGTGCTGCTGCTGGACGAACCCTTCGGCGCCCTCGACGCCAAGGTGCGCAAGGAGCTGCGGCGCTGGCTGGCGCGGCTGCACGAAGACATCAACCTGACTTCGGTATTCGTTACCCACGACCAGGAAGAAGCCATGGAAGTGGCCGACCGCATCGTGGTGATGAACAAGGGCGTGATCGAGCAGATCGGTTCCCCGGGCGAGGTCTACGAGAACCCGGCCAGCGACTTCGTCTACCACTTCCTCGGCGACTCCAACCGCCTGCACCTGGGGGAGGACAACCACGTGTTGTTCCGGCCTCACGAAGTGTCGCTGTCGCGTTCCGAACTGGAAGACCACCACGCCGCCGAAGTGCGGGATATCCGTCCGCTGGGGGCCACCACCCGGGTGACCCTGAAGGTGGAAGGGCAGAGCGAACTGATCGAAGCCGAAGTGGTGAAGGACCACGACAGCCTGATCGGCCTGGCCCGTGGCGAAACCCTGTTCTTCAAGCCCAAGGTCTGGCAGAAACACGCCAGCCTCTGACCCCGCCGACATCACGCCCGCTGTAGGAGCTGGCTTGCCAGCGAAAGCGTCCTTCAGGTTTGCACCTGGCTCGAAGGCCTCTTCGCCGGCAAGCCGGCTCCTGCGGGGGCCGGCCCAATATTCCCGAAGCGTTCCCGGGCTTCAGACCATGGCTTTCTTGTGCCGCAGGGCCACCGGCCCGGAACGCTGCTCGATGGCCTGCTTCAGGTCATGGCGCAGGCCCAGCAGGAAGGCCAGTTCGGCCACCACGAACAGCGGGCCGACAATCAGCCCCGAAAGGTCGTCGACGAAGGCCGGCTTGCGGCCCTCGTAGTAATGGCCGATGAACTGGATCACCCAACCGATCACGAACAGGCCCAGGCCGCTGCTCAGCCAGAGCCCGGTACTTTGTGCCGCCAGCACCTGGCCGGCCCACACCGATAGCGCCATCAGCACCGTCATCAGCACCCCCAGGCGCACTTCCAGGCGCAGGTAGAACACTGATGCGGCCAGGGCCAGCAGCAACGCCGGCGACCACGACAGCCCGGCCATGCTCCAGGCGGGACGCGACAACAGCACGGCCACCGCCACCACGATCATCGGAATGCCGATAAAGTGGCTGGCGATATTGCGCGGGTCGCGGTGGTAGGCGGCGTATTGACTGAGATGATCAACGAGGCTTTTCATTGTTGTTCCTCCGTTAGGGTGGCTCGATCATGCCCGGCGGCGGTGCTCGGCTCTGTCAGCTAGGCGACAATCATTGCGATGCCCTGAGGGAAAGACCTGTTCATGGACCTGCACCAGTGGCGTGAATGCCTGATGACCGGCCAGTGGTTCAGCCACCTGCCGGATTCCTTACAGAATAGTTTGCTCGACAGTGCGCGCCTGCGCCGGCTGACGGCGGGGCAGTGCCTGTTCCGGCGCGGCGATCCGCCCTGCGGGCTGTACGCGGTGCTCGAGGGCACGGTGCGGGTGGGCGCGGTCAGCGAGCAGGGCAAGGAGGCCTTGCTGAGCCTGATGGAAGCGCCCCACTGGTTCGGCGAGATCTGCCTGTTCGACGGCCAGCCCCGTACCCACGATGCCTACGCCGAGGGCGCCTGCACCCTGCTCCAGGTGCCGCAGGCGAACCTGCTGCAACTACTGGAGCAGCAGCCGCAATACTGGCGCCAGTTCGCCCTGCTGATGAGCCATAAACTGCGCCTGGCCTTTATCAACCTGGAGCAGTTGAGCCTGATGCCGGCCCCGGCGCGGGTGGCCAGCCGCCTGTTGGCGATGGCCGCCGGCTACGGTGAAGTGGCCCAGGCCCGCCGCGTGCTGCAATTGCCCCAGGAACAACTGGCGCTGATGCTCTCGCTGTCGCGCCAGACCACCAACCAGATCCTCAAGGAGCTGCAGCACCAGGGCATCCTGCGCCTGAGCTATGGGGAGATTGAAATCCTCGACACCGAGCGCCTGCGCGCCCTGACCTCGCCATAGAAGCCCCCGGATGTCCCTGCCTCCCGTAGGAGCTGGCTTGCCAGCGAAGGGGCCCGCGAGATTGCCTTCGCCGGCAAGCCGGCTCCTACAGAAACCCCCACGTTGTCCCTGCCTCCCGTAGGAGCTGGCTTGCCAGCGAAGAGGCCCGCGAGATAGCCTTCGCCGGCAAGCCGGCTCCTACAGAAACCCCCGCGATGTTCCTGCCTCCCGTAGGAGCTGGCTTGCCAGCGAAGAGGCCCGCGAGATTGCCTTCGCCGGCAAGCCGGCTCCTACAGAAACCCCCCGCGTTGTTCCTGCCTCCCGTAGGAGCTGGCTTGCCAGCGAAGAGGCCCGCGAGATCGCCTTCGCCGGCAGCCGGTTCCTACGAGCCACGATAGGTCGAGAACCCATAAGGGCTGAGCAACAACGGAATGTGGTAATGCTGCTCGGTCTGCCTGACCTCGAAGATCACCGGGATCTCCGGAAAGAAGGTCTCGCGCTTGGCTTGCCTGAAGTACTCGCCGGTCTTGAACACCACCCGATACTCGCCGGCCGTCAGCGCCCGGCCCGCCGGAAACAGCTCGGCAATCCGCCCCTGCTCATTGGTCACCCCTTCGGACAAGGGCTTCCAGTCCTGGCCCACCTGCTGCTCCAGGGTCACCTTGACCCCCGGCGATGGCAGGCCGTTCTCCAGGTTCAGCACGTGCACGCTCAACGGATTGCCTGCCGCCAGGGCCAGGCTCGACAAACCACACAGGCCGATGGCCGCCAGACTATTACGCAAAACATTCATGCCCCACTCCTTCCTCGATTGAACAAACAACAGAACCTGTAGCCGCTGCCGAGCCCGCGAGGCTGCGAACGACCGCAACGCGGGCGCAGGCTTTCACGATCACTCACGACCGGCCTCGGCAGCCAACCCCACCCGCTGCGCGGCCTGGAGCGCACACGCCTCGTCCTGCGCTGCGCCACCGGCCCCGGCAATCCCGATGGCCCCCACCAACTGCTTGCCGGCAAACAACGCAAGGCCGCCACCGAGCAACAACAGCTCCGGCAAGGTATTGAGATTGGCCGCCTCGGGGTTGTTGCGCGCCCGTTCGGCGAACAGCCGGCTCGAAGTCTTGGTCGACAGCGCGGTGTAGGCCTTGCGCTGGCTGGCCGGGCCGTTGTGCGGGCCCACCCCATCGCCGCGCATCGCCACCAGCAGGTTGCCGCCACGGTCCAGCACCGATACCGCCGCGGTGCACTGGGCCAGGCTGGCATCGGCCAGCTGGCGGGCGGCGGCCAGGTCCAGTTCGGCATGGCGCGGCAGTTCGAGCGCCGCCAGGGCCGTGCCGGCGAGGCTCAGGCCGAGGCCCAGGACAAGAGGTTTGCAGATCATCGAACGAGCTCCATAAAGACCGGTGGCCACCTTAGCCAGCGCACTCCGTCAGAACTCCGTCGTCTTGATTACAAGTTTGTAATGGGCAAGCGGGCGCCGGGCGCCTAGCCTGTGCCGATCATTTCCGAGGTGCGCCATGCGTTTGCTGGTAGTTGAAGACGAAGCCAAGACCGCCCATTTCCTTGCCAAGGGCCTGGGAGAATCCGGCTTTGCCGTGGACGTGGCCCTGAACGGCCTGGACGGGCGCTATTTCATCGAGCAGCAGGAGTACGACCTGATCATCCTCGACGTCATGCTCCCCGGCCTCAACGGCTGGCAGTTGCTGCAACTGGTGCGCCAGCGCGGTGCCACCCCGGTGCTGTTCCTCACCGCCCGCGACGCTATCGAGGACCGGGTCCGCGGCCTGGAACTGGGCGCCGACGACTACCTGCTCAAGCCCTTCGCCTTTGCCGAGCTACTGGCCCGGGTGCGCACCCTGCTGCGCCGCGGACCGCTGCGCGAGGCCGAGTCCTTCAGCATCGCCGACCTGGAGATCGACGTGCTGCGCCGTCGCGTCAGCCGTGGCGGCCAGCGCATCGCCCTGACCAACAAGGAGTTCGCCCTGCTGCACCTGTTGGCCAGCCGCCAGGGCGAAGTGCTGTCGCGGACCCTCATCGCCTCCCAGGTGTGGAACCTGAACTTCGACAGCGACACCAACATGGTGGAAGTAGCGGTACGAAGGTTGCGGGCCAAGGTCGACGACCCCTACATGCCCAAGCTGATCCACACCGTGCGTGGCGTCGGCTACCAGCTGGAAGCCCCGGATGAAGCGCTCTAGTTCCATCGCCTGGCGGCTGGCCCTGGCCTTTGCCGCGGTCTGCGCCCTGGTGCTCAGCGTGATCGGGGTGTTCCTCTACCGTTCCCTGGCCGGGGAAATCGCCTACCGCGACGACCTGGCCCTGCTCGGCCGCCTGGAACAGGTGCGGGCCCTGCTGCAGGACAGCGACAGCCTGGATGCCCTGCAAGCCCGGCCCCGGCTGTACCAGAACATGCTGGGCAACCAGGAAAGCCTGCTGCTGGTGCTGCGGGCCGATGGCTCGACGGTGATCGACATCAACCCGCGCCGGCAGCCCCTGCCCGCGCTCGACCCCATTGCGCTGCAACAGGCGCCGCAACGCACCGATGTCCGCCTCTGGCCGGGGCCGGACGATGTGCCGGTGGCGCTGCTGGCGGGCCAGGCCCGGGGGCCCAAGGGCGAAGCCCTGACCGTGGTCGCCGGCAAGGTTCTCAGCGAGCGCGAGCAGATGCTCGCCAGTTACCGCCTGCGCCTGTACCTGGCGGTGGGGCTGGGGGCCTTGCTGGCCTTCGCCCTGGGCCTGCTGCTGTTGCGCCGGGGCTTGCAGCCCTTGCGCCAGCTCAGCGAAGCGGCCCGCCAGATCGACCTGCGCAGCCTCGACCGGCGCCTGCACACCAACGGCATCCCGGCGGAATTCCACGAGCCGGTGCAGGCCCTGAACGCCATGCTGGCGCGCCTGGAAGAGAGTTTTGAGCGTCTGTCGCAATTTTCCGCCGACCTGGCCCACGAGATCCGCACGCCGTTGCACAACCTCCTGGGCAGCAATGGCCTGGCCTTGAACCAGCCGCGCAGTGCGGCGGAGTACCAGGAAGTGCTGGCCTCCAACATGGAAGAGTTCGAGCGCCTGGGGCGCATGGCCGAGAACCTGCTGTTCCTGGCCCGGGCCGAGCAGGCCGATGCGGTGCTGGACCTGCAGGTACTGTCACTGGGCTGTGTCGGGGCGCAACTGTGCGACTACTTCGAAGCCCTGGCCGACGACCGCCAGTTGCGCCTGGAGAACGGTTTTTCCGGCGAGCTGCGGGCTGACCAGCAATTGCTGCAACGGGCCCTGGGCAACCTTCTGGCCAATGCCGTGCGTCATGCCGATGCAGGGTCGCTGATCCGCCTGCGGCGCCACGACGAAGCGGGCTGGTGCTGGTTGCAGGTGCACAACCAGGGCCCGGCGATCGCCCCCGAGCACCTGCCCCGGCTGTTCGACCGTTTCTACCGGGTCGACCCGTCCCGAGCCGAGCCGGGGGACTCCGGGGGCCTGGGGCTGGCCATCGTGCACTCGATCATGCTGCTGCATGGCGGCCAGGTGCGGGTCACGAGCGATGAGCAGGCCACGGTATTCGAACTGGGCTTCCCCCTCCTGTAGCCACTGCCGAGGCTGCGACAAGGCCGCCAGGCCTTCAGCGGCCTGCAGTATTTGCGCCCGCGTTGCGGTCGTTCGCAGCTTCGCAGGCTCAGCAGCGGCTACAAGGCTGCTGGGGCTTAGCGCAGGCCGTCGCGAAACTGCCCCGGGGTCATCCCGGTCCAGCGCTTGAATGCCCGGCTGAAACTGCTGGCATCGGCAAAGCCCAGCAGGTAGCTGATCTCGCTCAGGGAGCATTCCAGGTCCCGCAGGTGCAGCAGGGCGAGGTTTTCCCGGCATTCGTTGAGCAGGGTGTCAAAGCGCGTGCCTTCATCCGCCAGGTGCCGTTGCAGGCTGCGCAGGCTCAGGTGCAGGGCCTGGGCCACTCGCTCCGCCGAAGGTTCGCCTTCGGGCAATTGGGCTTCGATCACCCCGCGTACCTTGCGCTCCCAGGTCAGGGGCCGCAGTTGCAGGAGGGTGCGCTTGAGCACCGCTTCGTTGTGCTCGGCCAGCTCCGGGTTGGCGTCGTCCAGGTGGCTGTCGAAATCGTGCAGGCCGAACTCCAGGCAGTCGTCCACGGCGGCGAACTGCACCGGGCAGCGGAATACCTTGTGCCACTGGCTCGGGTCCGCCGGGGCCGGGCGCCGCAATTGCACGGCCAACGGCGCGTAGTCACGGCCCAGGCGGTTGCGGCAGGTGCGCACGTAGATCGCGGCAAAGGCGTCGATGGCTTCGAAGGCCGGTTGCGGCGCGCCTTCGGGCACCTTGAGGAAGAACCGGTAGCGGTCCGCTTCCCGGGTCAGGGCCAGTTCCAGGGCGTCGCTGACCACCTGGTGATAACGCACGATGCGCTCGAACACTTCCCGCAGGCTGCCGCTGGCCACCAGGGCGTAGCCCAGGGCATGGAAGGTGGTGGGGCTGACAAAGCGCGACACCCGCAGGCCGATGGCCGGGTCGCCGCTGGCCTGCACGGCGAGATGCCACAGGCGGGTGGTGGCCGACAGCGGGTAGCGGGCGTTGGGGTCGTCCATCAATTGCGGGTCGAGCCCGGCTTCGCGGCACAGTGCGGCGCTGTCGAGGTCCAGAGCGTCCAGTTGCTTGCGCAAGGCGCGGGTCCAGCTGGCAAGGGAGGTGGCTTCGGTCATGCGATTGGCGCGTCCGGTCAACAGGTTGGCGTTTACGGCTAGCGCCCGGAGCCGGGGCTCGGGGCAGGATGCACACATCACTGACCAGAGGATGGAATCATGCAGGGTATTTCTGCAAGCCCCGAGCGGATGAACGCACAGCAGCGGGCGGCGCATGTACGCCAGGTGGTCCTGGCCCGGGGTGATGAACTGCGCCGGCGTTTTCCCTTGCTGCGGCACCAGGACGCGCTGGGCGCGGGGATCCTTGCGTTCGCTCTGTCGGGGATGCTGGGGTCAGCGCTGCTCTATGTCACGGGTCACCTGGCCTGGTGGGCGTGCCTGCTGCTCAATGCCTTTTTCGCCTCCCTGACCCACGAGCTGGAACACGACCTGATCCACAGTATGTACTTTCGCAAGCAGCGCCTGCCCCACAACCTGATGCTGGGGCTGGTGTGGCTGGCGCGGCCGAGTACCATCAACCCCTGGGTGCGCCGCCACCTGCACCTGAATCATCACAAGGTGTCCGGCAGCGAGAGCGACATCGAGGAGCGCGCCATCACCAACGGCGAGCCCTGGGGCATCGCCCGCCTGCTGATGGTGGGGGACAACATGATGGCGGCCTTCATCCGCCTGCTGCGGGCGCCGGGGGCCAGGCGCAAGCTGGGCATCCTCGTTCGTACCCTGGCGGTGTACGCGCCGCTGGCATTGCTGCATTGGGGCGCCTGGTATGTGTTCCTGGGCTTTCATGGGGCCAACGGCGTGGCCGCCCTGCTGGGCAGCCCGATCCAGTGGTCGCAAGACACCGTGTCGCTGATGCACTACGTCGATATCGCCGTGGTGGTGATCATCGGCCCCAACGTGCTGCGCACCTTCTGCCTGCACTTTGTCAGTTCCAACATGCACTACTACGGCGACATCGAGCCGGGCAACGTGATCCAGCAGACCCAGGTGCTCAACCCCTGGTGGATGTGGCCGTTGCAGGCCTTCTGCTGCAACTTCGGCAGCACCCACGGCATCCACCATTTCGTGGTCAGGGAGCCGTTCTACATCCGCCAGATGACGGCATCGGTGGCGCATAAAGTGATGGCCGAGATGGGCGTGCGCTTCAACGATTTCGGCACTTTTGCCCGGGCCAACCGCTTTACCCGGCAGGAGCGCGAAGCGATGCAACCGGCGCATAACGCCCGGGCTTGAGGGGGCGGACTGTCTTTCTGGTTAAATATCCAAGGACCGATAACGTTAAGCCAAGGTCACGCGGTGCCGGGAAACGCCCGGAATCCGCGAAGAGGCAACGACAGGGAGACAGTATGGGCAGTGCGGTAAGGCGATTGATCGCCGTTGCCTTGATGAGTGTGGGCAGCGTGTCGCTGGCCGACTCGGTGGCGCAGGGCAGTGACGAGGCACTGGCGCTGAGTATCTTGAAGCATCTGGAAGTGAACGGTTTTCGCAATTCCTTGCGGCCGCGGCATTACCCGGACGGCACCACGCTGGGCCAGACGCCCTATCGGATCTACGAGAAGGCCGCAGGCGCCGAGGGCACCTACAGCGCGGTGGACGAAGAGCAAAGCTGGGTCTACAGCGTCAGAGTGATGGAGCAGGGGAAGCAGGGCATCGCCATCTGTTTTGTCGACCAGAGCCTGCGCGGCAGCTACTTGGCCGCTTCGCCGTTGCGGGTCGAGAAAAACCGGGCTGGGCATTACGTCGTGGTCAAGGAACTGCCGAAAACCCCGGCTTGCCGCATCACCCGAGGCTGAGGCCAGCGCCTGGCGCAGCCCGGGGGACGCTTTTCGCTGGCAAGCCAGCTCTTACATGGTCCGATTGCCAGCTCCCACCGGGTCAATCGGGCTGGAACGGTGATTCGCTGAGGATCACTCCGGTTTCATCCACGTAGCGCTGCCATTCTTCCAGCAGGGTGCGCAGTTTTTCCGGCTGGCTGTGGGCCAGGTCGTGAATCTCCCCCGGGTCCTGGCCCAGGTCGTACAGCTGCCACGTCGCCGGGCCCACGGGGCCGGGGATGTACACCGCCTTCCACTGGCCCTGGCGAATTGCCCGGCGGCCGAACAGCTCCCAGCCGGTTACCGTTTGTTCGTCATGCACCCGGGCGGTTTCGCCGGAGAGAAAGCCCAGCCACGACTTGCCCCGCAGTGGCGCCACATCGCGCCCGCGCCAGCGCTTGCCCGGGTGGCGCACGCCGGCCAGGTCGAGCAGGGTCGGAGTAATGTCCATCACCGTGCCGAAGCCGTGGCTGATCTGCCCCTTGAGCGGCAGTTGCGGGTAGTGCAGCAGCGCCGGCACGCGAATTCCGCCCTGGGTGGTGAAGGCCTTGAACAGCCGCGATGGCGCGGTGGCCGCCTGGGCCCAGGCCGGGCCGTACCAGACGTAGGAGTTGGCCCGGCCGATGTTCTCCAGGCGGTTGTCATAGTGCTGGTTGAGGTAGGTCAAAAGCTCCGGGCCGAACTTGGGGAAGGCTTCCAGCAGCGCGCCCTCGGCACCGTTGTCGGACATGAACAGGATCAGGGTGTTGTCCAGCTGGCCTTGCTGGCGCAGGTAGTCCACCACCCGGCCGATGTTCCAGTCCATGCGCTCGACCATCGCCGCATACACCTCCATGGCCCGTGCCGACACCTGGCGCTGTTCTTCGCTGAGGGCGTTCCATTCGGCGTTCAGGTTGATCAGCGGATGGGGCTCGACCTGCGGGTCCACCAGGCCCAGGGCCTGGAGTTTTTCCAGGCGCTCGCGGCGCAGCACTTCGGGGCCGGCGTCATAGCGGCCCCGGTACTTGGCGACGATTTCCTCCGGAGCCTGCAGCGGCCAATGGGGCGCCGAGAACGGCAGGTAGGCGAAGAACGGCCGGCTCTGGTCGCGCTCTTTCAGGTACTGCAAGAGCTTGTCGCCAAAGGCATCGGAGGAATAGAAACCCGCTGGCAGTTCATCGATGAAGCGGTCGTCCTCGATGTACAGCGCCGGCGTGGATTTGAGCAGCCCGGGGGTGTGCTCGTCGTAGGTCGGCTCGAAGCCGTAGTGGTTGGCCGCCCCCGGCAACAGCGAGAACGAGCGCTCGAAGCCCCGGGCATGGGGCGCGCGTTCGGCAGTCAGCCCCAGGTGCCATTTGCCGCTCATCAGGGTCTGGTAGCCGGCCTCGCGCAGCAGTTCCGGCAGGGCCACCACGCGGTCGTTGAGGTAACCCTCATAGCCCGGCTTGCCGATCAGCTCGGGGGTCAGGGCTTCGGCCATGGTGCCGATCCCGGCGATGTGATGGTCGGTGCCGGTGAGCAGCATGGAGCGGGTTGGCGAGCAGGTGGGGGCGGTGTGGAAGTCGGTCAGGCGCAGGCCACCTGCGGCCAGGGCGTCGAGGTTCGGCGTGGCGATCTCGCCGCCGAAGGCTCCGAGGTCGGAGAAGCCCAGGTCGTCGGCCAGGATCACTAGAAAGTTGGGACGTTGCGGCATCGCGGCACTCCTGTTCAGCAAGCAATGAAGGTCAAGGGCAGGTCGCGGATCTGTACCGGCGAAGGCGCCTGGTAGAGCTCGTCGCGGGTCAGTTCGTGAAGCAGCTCCTCACGCAGTTGGTGGAAGTCGAAACTGCTGCGCTGGCGTGGGTGCGGCAAGGCCACTTGGACCACGCGCTTGATCCGCCCCGGGCGCGGCTCCATCACCACCACCCGGTCGGCGAGGAAAATCGCTTCCTCGACATCGTGGGTCACCAGCACCGTGGTGATCTTGGCCCGCTCGCGGATCGCCAGCAGTTCGTCCTGCATCTGTTGGCGGGTCAGGGCGTCGAGGGCGCCGAAGGGTTCGTCCAGCAGCAGGATCCGCGGGCTGGCCACCAGCCCACGGGCAATGGCCACCCGTTGCGCCATGCCGCCGGAGAGCTGATGGGGATAGGCCCGGGTGAAATCCTTGAGGCCCACCAGTTCGATGAATTCGCCGACCCGCTGCTGGCGCTCGGCGGCGCTCAGGGGCTCGTTGACCAGGCCCAGGCCGATGTTCTCGGCCACCGTCAGCCAGGGGAACAGGCGGTGTTCCTGGAACACGATGCCGCGCTCGCCGCCGATGCCGCTGACGGCCTTGCCGTCGACCCGGATCTGGCCACGAAACTCGGTGTCCAGGCCGATCAGCAGGCGCAGCAGGGTGGACTTGCCGCAACCGCTGGAACCGACGATGGCGACGAACTCGCCTTCGGCGATGTCCAGGTTGAATTCGCGGATCGCCTCCACCTCGCCACCGGCGACGGCGAAGGTCTTGCCCACGTGAGTGAAACTGACCAGGGGTGCGTTCATGCGTGTCTCCAGCGGGTGGCGCGAAGTTCGAGTTGTTGCCCGATCAGGTTGAGCAGGGCCCCGGTAAGGCCCACCAGGAGCATGCCGGCCATGATCAGGTCCATGCGTAGCAGTTGCTGGGCGCTGATCATCTGGCTGCCGATGCCGCCGTTGGACGGCATGAAGTATTCCGCGCCGATGGTGCCCAGCCAGGCGTAGATCAGGCTGATGCGCAGGCCGGCGAAAATCCCCGGCGCGGCGCCGGGCAGCACCAGCCGGCGCAGCCGTTGCCAGAGGTTCAGGCGCAGTACCTGGGCGGCTTCCGCCAGTTGCGGCGAGAGCTGGGCGACGCTGCGCTGGGTGGCGATGAACAGCGGGAAGAATGCGGCCAGGGCGACGAACACCCACTTGGCCAGTTCCCCCAGGCCGAACCAGGCGGTGAGCAGCGGCACCCAGGCGAAGATGGCGATCTGGCGGATGGCGGCCAGGGTCGGGCCCAGCAGGCGTTCACTGAACCGCGACAGGCCCAGCAGCAGGCCAAAGGCAAAGCCCAGGCCGCCGCCCAGCAGAAGGCCGCCGAGGGTGCGGCCCAGGCTCAGGCCCATGCCCCCCAGCAGGCTGCCATCGAGCAGGCCGTTGCCGGTGGTGGCGAGTACCGCCAGGGGGCTGGGCAGGATGTTCGGGTCGACCCACTGCTGGTCGCTCGCCACTTGCCACAGGGTTAGCAGCGCCAGGGGCAGCAGCCAGGGTTGCAGGCGCTGCCAGCCCTGGTAGCGCGGGCCGCGACGGAATTCGGCGGTGGCCGGGTGCGGCCAGTGCACCAGCCGGCGGTCGAGCCAGCCGATGCCGCGGTCCATGCACACCCCCAGCAGGCCGATCACCAGGATGCACACGAAGACGATGTCCAGCATGAACAGCTGGCGTGCCCAGACCATCAGGTAGCCGATGCCTTCGCTGGAGGCCAGCAGTTCCACTGCCAGCAGCGAGGTCCAGCCGGTGGCCAGCGCCAGGCGCACCCCGGCCATGAAGGCCGGCAGCGCAGCGGGCAGCACCAGGCGGCGCACCAGCAGCGCCGGCGGCAGGCGCAGCACCGCGGCGGCTTCCCGCAGCCGGGGCTGGGCATCGCGCACGCCCACTAGGGTGTGCAGGGTCACGGGCACCACCACCGCCTTGATCAGCACCACTAGCTTGAGCACTTCGCCGATGCCGAAAAACACCATGAACAGCGGGATCCAGGCCAGGGTGGGGATCTGCGACAGGGCGCCGAAGGTGGGAAACACCAGGCGCTCCAGGCGTCGGCTGAAGCCCAGGGCACCCCCCAGCAGGGCGCCGGCGGCGATACCCGCCAGCAGGCCCCAGAACAGCCGTTGCAGGCTGATCGCCAGATGGCTCCACAGCTCGCCGTGGGCCAGCTCCAGGGCACTGCTCCAGACCAGGGCCGGGGCCGGCAGGATCTGTTCGCTCATCCATTGATTGCGGCTGGCCAGCCACCACAGGGCGAACAGGCTGATGGGCAACAGCCAGGGCAGCAGCCGCTGGCTGATCAGGGGCCAGCCCGGGCGTCCGTCGGACGGCGCCGCCAGGGGCAGGCTGAGCAGGGAAACACGGGCCATGGATGACCTCCGTCGTCGGGTACTGCATGGCGTGGGTCGATGCCGTAGGGGCTGGCTTGTCGGCGAATCAGCGTTTGAGGGCCTCTTCGCTGGCAAGGCGGTTTCTACGTATTATGCATTTGTGATCTATTAAAATTATTATCAATTCTATTAAGAGATAAGAAAGGCCATTTAAGGCTTCTCGCCGACACGCATCCAATGCATTTGAAGAATATTTTTCATGCATTTCATGCATATCCCCGGGGACGCCCGTGGCAGCTGGCTTATTCGATATGGTTATTAAAATGTGAATTTATAGTATTTAAATGTTGAACGATTCAGTGCCTACCTTTTGCTCCTCTCAGCCTTTGCCACCAGGAGCCGCACCCATGAACCTTCCCTTCAAACGCGTCATCAGCCTGTTCGCCGCCCTGGCCCTGGCGGGGCTCCTGGGCTGCCTGCCGCTGCTGGCCCAGGCCGACGAACTCAAGGAAATCCGCATTGCCGTGCCCGACCTCAGTGCCGGCACCCAGCACAGCGGCGGTGGGGTGGTGGATGTGCTGCGCCAGCAACAGATCTTTGAAAAGGCCTTCGCCGACCAGGGCATCAAGATCCATTGGAATTTCTTCAAGGGCGCAGGCCCGGTGATCAACGAGGCCTTCGCCAACGGCCAGGTGGACCTGGCGTACCTGGGGGACCTGGCCGCCATCATCGGCAAGTCCAACGGCCTGGATACCCGCCTGCTCAGCGCCTCGGCCCGTGGGGTCAAGCACTATCTGGGGGTGGTGCCGGGTTCGGGGATCAAGACCCTAGAAGACCTCAAGGGCAAGCGCGTAGCGGTGTTCCGTGGCACTGCCACCCAGCTGTCGTTCGACGCGGCCCTGGCCAGCCGGGGCCTGAGCGAGAAGGACCTGAAGGTGGTCAACCTTGACTTCAACGCGGCGGTGGCGGCCCTGGCGGCCAAGCAGATCGATGCGTCCTGGGGCAGCACCGGGCTTTCCGCCCTGCGCAGCAAGGGCCTGGCCGAACTGCCCCTGAGCACCAAGGACCTGGGCGGTGCCGGCAGCGTGCAGAGCGTGCTGGTGGGCGCCGGCAAGTTTGTCGACGAGCATCCCGAGGCCGTGGCAAAACTGCTCAAGGCCCAGCAGCAGGCCGTAGAGTGGCTGACCCAGGACAGCAACAAGGAAGCCTACATCCAGTTGGTTTCGGGGCTGGCCAGCTACCCGCCGGTGATCTTGCAGGATGACCTCAAGGACCAGCGCCTGAGCGAGATCTTCCCCTCGACCCTGGACCCGGTGTTCCTCGGCAAACTGCAGGATTCGGTAGACCTGGCGGCCAAGGAACGCTTGATTCGCAAGCCGTTCAAGGTGGATGCCTGGGTCGCCCCGCAGTTGGCCGCTGCCGGCCTGTAAACCCCTTCCTGAACCCCTGTAGCCGCTGCCGCAGGCTGCGTTCGGCACCGTAGGGGCCGCCAGTGCCGGCAACGCGGTCTACCTGGAGGAGCCGGGTGCCGTCTTGCGCCGACTGTGTCGTCGTTCGCAGCCTTCGGCAGCGGCTACAGGGTCAGACGGCGATGCTGTGGGTTTGCTGGTCGACCGCCACCAGCACTTCGATCATCTTGCGCGCCGCCGGCGACAGGCGAAAACCGCTGCGGCTGACGATGCCGCAACGGGCATTCAGGCTGTCGATGTTCTGCGGCAGGTTGCGCCAGTGCAGCAGCGCCAGCGAACCCTGGGCGATGTCTTCGGCAAAGGCCTCGGCGGTGCCCACGCCGATGGCATTGGACTGGCGGACGATCTTCACCAGCGCCGGAAAGTGCTCGGTCTCGATGGTCGGGGAAAAATCGATGCGTCCGCTGAGGTTGGCCAGCAGCTTGCGGATCCCCGGGGGGATCAGGGTGGTGGCCAGGGGGTAATCGAACATGTCGTTGGTGGACAGGCTCTCCTTGGCCAGCAGCGGGTGCCCGGGGCGGCAGAAGAACACCCCGCGCTTGGGCGTCAGGGGCTGGGTCTGGTAGTTCGGGTCGGCCTCGAAATGGCGGATATCGGCAATAAAGAATTCGATCTCTTCGCGGTTCAGGCTGCGGCTGAGTTTTTCCCAGTTGTCCACGGCAAAGCAGGTGCGCACCTTCGGGTGGGCACTGGTGAATTGCGCCACCGCATCGGGCACCAACTTCACCGCCGGGGCCGGGCCGCAGCCGAAGCGCACTTCGCCGGCGTCGAGCTTGGTCATCTGGGTCACTTCGCTGCTGAGCAAGGCCGCCCCCTGCACCAGGCTCAAGGCGTGCTGCAGCACCACCTGGCCTTCCGGGGTGGGGCGAAGATCCTTGTTGCCGCGGTCCACCAGCACGCAGCCGAACTCCTGTTCCAGGCCCTGGATACTGCGGCTGAAGGCCGGCTGGGTGATGCCCATGGCGTCGGCGGCGCGGACAAAACTGCGGTGTTCATTGAGGGCGATGAAGTAACGCAATTGGCGAAGATCCATATGCTTTCCCGGCATCCGAAAAATAGCTCGAAGGCATTTGCGACGAGTGAGGAATGAGGTTTTAAATGCAAGCTCTTATTCCGTCAACGAAGCATGTAGTTATCTATTAGATCTAAATTGAATATAGATAGAGCGTTGTTTCGCGGCGGTTCCACCGTAAGCAGTCCGATGAGGGTGTACCTGATGAGCAATGCCGCCTTAGCCGTTCAACCTGCTGTTCATGCCCTTGATATTCACCCGGTGGCCGGCCGTATCGGCGCCGAGATCCGTGGCGTGCAACTGTCCGGCGATCTCGACGCCGCCACCGTGGAAGCGATCCGGCAAGCGCTGGTGCAGTACAAGGTGATTTTCTTCCGTGGCCAGACCCACCTCGACGACCAGAGCCAGGAAGCCTTCTCGCACCTGCTGGGCGAACCGGTGGCCCACCCCACCGTGCCGGTACGCGACGGCACCCGCTACCTGATGGAGCTGGATGGCGCCCAGGGCCAGCGGGCCAACTCCTGGCACACCGACGTGACCTTCGTCGACGCCTACCCCAAGGCCTCGATCCTGCGCTCGGTGGTGGCCCCGGCCTCCGGTGGCGACACCGTCTGGGCCAACACCGCCACGGCCTACAACGAACTGTCGGCGGAACTGCGGGAGCTGGCGGACAAGCTCTGGGCGGTGCACAGCAATGAATACGACTACGCCGGGGCCAAGCCGGACGTTTCGGCGGAGAAGCTGGAGCGTTACCGCAAGGTGTTCACCTCCACGGTGTTCGAGACCGAGCACCCGATCGTTCGCGTGCACCCCGAGAGCGGTGAAAAGAGCCTGGTACTGGGGCACTTCGTGAAGCGCATCAAGGGCTATTCCCAGGCGGACTCGGCGCATCTGTTCGGCTTGCTGCAAAGCCACGTCACCCGTCTGGAAAACACCGTGCGCTGGCGCTGGAGCGCAGGGGACGTAGCGATCTGGGACAACCGCTCGACCCAGCACTATGCCGTGGACGACTACGGCACCCAGGACCGCATCGTGCGCCGCGTGACCCTCAAGGGCGACGTCCCGGTGGGCGTCCACGGCCAGCGCAGCCAGACCACCAAAGGCCTCTGACCCGCCCCCTCAAGCCCCTACGGGCATTTACCCGATGAACCTGCCCACTGTAGGAGCTGGCTTGCCAGCGAAGGCGCCCTCGAGAGCACTGCAAGACTTGAGGGCCTCTTCGCCGGCAAGCCGGCTCCTACGGGGGAAGGTGCAGGTACGGGTGGGGGTTACCACACGCCGATCTGTACCAGCTTTTCGCTTTCCGGCTCGCCGTAGCGAAAACGCTGGCCGCGCAGGTCGATTTCTTGATGGCTGATGGTGGTACGGCGTTTCAGGCCGCGCAGCCATTCCAGCACATATCCCAGGTGTTCTTCGCGCACCGCGGCATAGGCCGGATCGGCCCCCAGGTCGTGCAACTCCTGGGGGTCGTTGTGCAGGTCGAACAACTGCGGGCGCAAGCCATCGTAGGCCAGGTACTTCCAGCGCTCGCTGCGCACCATGGTCATGCGGCAGCGGTCGATGGGCTGGCCCAGGCGCTCTCGCGCAGGGGCCTGGAAGGCGTAGTCGTATTCGCTGATGGCGTAGCGGCGCCAGGCCGGTTCGGCGCCGTGCAGCAGGGGGATCAGCGAGCGGCCTTCCAGGCGATGCTCGGCCCCCGGCAGGCCCAGGGCCTCGAGAAAGGTCGGCAGGGCGTCGATGGTTTCCACCAGGCGTTCGTCCACGGTGCCGCGGCTGCTGTCTGCCGCCGTGCGCGGGTCGCGGACGATCAGCGGCACGCCCACCGCCGGTTCCAGCAGAAATTCCTTTTCCCCCAGGTAGTGGTCGCCAAGGAAGTCGCCGTGGTCGCTGGTGAAGACGATCAGGGTGTCGTCCCAGCGGCCGTTGCTCTGCAGGAAGTCAAACAGCCGGCCGAGCTGGTCATCCACCTGCTTGATCAGGCCCATGTAGGTGGGCACCACGTTCAGGCGCACCTCATCCCGGGAAAAATTCAGGCTTTCTTCATGCTGGCGGAAGGCGGCGTAGACCGGGTGATCGCTGAGCTGCCCTGGCGCGGCGCGCACCGCCGGGATCACCTGCTCCGGGCCATACAGCGAGTGGTAGGGCGCGGGTGCGATATAGGGCCAGTGGGGCTTGATGTAGGACAGGTGCAGGCACCAGGGCTGCTCGCCTTGTTCGCTGATGAAGTCGATGGCGCGGTCGGTGGTGTAGACGGTTTCCGAGTGCTCTTGCGCGACCCGGGCCGGCAGGTGGGCGTTGCGCATTTTCCAGCCGCTGCGGATTTCTCCCTGCTCGCCGGCCCCGGCGTTGGCCCAGTCGTGCCAGGGGTTGCGCCCTTGGTAGCCGAGGTCGCGCAGGTAGTGTGTGTAGGGCGCCGACTCGCGCTTGTCGTCGAATACCGGGTCGTCGGGGTAGATGCCGTCATGGCGGAAATAGGGCTCGAAGCCGACTTCGTTGAGCACCTCGGCCTGGGCACTTTCGGGGTCGATGGCCAGGCGTTGCAGGGCGTCGAGGTTGGGTGTGGCGTGGGTCTTGCCCACCAGCGCGGTGCGGATGCCGTGGGGTCGCAGGTAGTCCCCCAGGGTCAGTTCTTCAAGGGGCAGGGGCACGGCGTTCCAGGCCACCTGGTGGCTGCTGACGTAGCGCCCGGTGTAGGCCGACATGCGCGACGGGCCGCAGATGGTGCCCTGGGTGTAGGCGCGGCTGAAGCGCACCCCGGCGTTGGCCAGGCGGTCGATGTTCGGGGTATGCAGGTGCGGGTGGCCGTAGCACGAGAGGTAATCCCGGCGCAGCTGGTCGCACATGATGTAGAGCACGTTGCGCACGGGCGGATGGGTATTGGACATGGGGTTCACCAAGGGGAAGACAGGCGAGGTTTTTCGCCTCCGGCGGGGGCTTCCGGCAAGCGCATTTGCCGAATAGTTTCGATGCGTTTCATGCAATGCCGACCGGCCCCCCCACGTCGTGTGCGGACGGCAGGGTCTTGTAGGAGCTGGCTTGCCAGCGAAGGCGTCCCTGAGAGCGCTGCAAGGCTCAAGGGCCTCTTCGCCGGCAAGCCGGCTCCTACGGTGAGAGCATGCAGGTGGCTCAGACCGCCAGGTTGTCCAGGCTGCACACGTCCTCGTCCTGTTCGTCGATGCGCTTGATCTCGTCGATCATCGCCGCGGCCAAAGGCGACAGGCGATAGCCGGCGCGGCTGACGATGCCGTAGCGGGTGTAGAGCTCTTCCAGGTCGTCGGCCAGGCCGTCGATCTTCAGGCACACCAGCTCGCCCTTGGCGTTGTGCAACGCGTCGCTGTAGGAACCGACGATGCCGATGGCGTCCGAGCGCATGACCACCCCCAGCAGGCTGTAGCTGTTTTCGCATTCCACATTGGGCGTGAAGTCCGGCTTGCCGCTCAGGTCGACAATGACCTTGCGCAGGTTGGGCGGGCGGATGGTCACCGCCAGTGGGTAGCTCATCAGTTCGCTGGCGCTGACACTTTCGCGCTGGGCCAGGGGGTGCCCGGCGCGGGAGCAGAAATGCCATTTGCGCGGGCGCAGGCGCTGGGTCAGGTAGTCCGGATCGGCCTCGAAGTGCCGGGTGTCGGCAACGAAGAATTCGAACTCTTCGCTGAGCAGGCGCTTGCTCAGGCTTTGCCAGTCATCCACCTGGAACTGCACCCGGGCCTTGGGATAACGCCCGATGAAGCTGCCGATGGCCCGGGGGATCAGCCCTGCGGCTGGCGCCGGGCCACAGCCGAAGCGCAACTCTCCCGCTTCCAGGCCATTGAACTGGCTGATCTCGTTGGCCATCTGCTGGGCGCCGCTGACCAGCCGGCGCGCGTGCTCCAGCAGCAACTGGCCCTGCTTGGTCGGCGCCAGGTCCTTGCGCCCGCGATCCACCAGCTGGCAGCCGACGCTGTGTTCCAGGGCCTGGATGCTGCGGCTGAAGGCCGATTGCGAGAGGTTCACCGCCGCTGCGGCCGCGACAAAGCTGCGCTGTTCGGCGAGGGCGATGAAGTGGCGGAGCTGGCGCAGGTCGATATGCATTTTTCACATAAAAAATATCGGGGAAATGCATTGGCTATGCATTAGGTCGACTCCTTATAAAGGCAATCTCTTATGCAGTAAATCTTTGTAAAAACATAAATAAATAACTTTAAGGAATATACAAGGCTGTATATTTTCTGACCAGGAGCCGCCCATGAGCCCGTTGTCCCTCGCTTCACCCCTCTCGCCCCGGCGGCTCAAGCGCCTGCCCCTGGCGCTGTTGCTGGCCGGCAGTGCCAGTTGGACACCGACCTGGGCCGAAGAGGCCCCGGCGCCGCAAGCCACCCCGGCCAAGAGCAGTGCCAACAAGGCCAAGGCCGGTGATGGCCAGTTGCAGACGGTGACCGTCACTGCCCGTCGACGCGAGGAAAGCTCCCAGAGCGTGCCCACCCCCATGAGCGTGGTCAGCGGCCAGGCCCTGGAGAGCCAGCGGGTGTACCGCATCCAGGATCTGCAGCAACTGGTGCCCAGCGTCAACGTCGCCTACATGCATGCGCGCCAGTCCAGCGTGTCGATCCGTGGCCTGGGCAACAACCCGGCCAGCGACGGCCTGGAAGGCAGCGTCGGGCTGTACATCGACAACGTCTACCTCGGAAGGCCGGGGATGGCGGTGTTCGACCTGATGGACATCGAGCAGCTGGAAGTGCTGCGCGGCCCCCAGGGCACCCTGTTCGGCAAGAACACCACCGCCGGGGTGATCAACATCAGCACCCGGGCGCCGAGCTTCACCCCGGAGCGCAGCATCGAAACCTCCCTCGGCGAGGATGGATACTTCCAGACCAAGGGCACGATTTCCGGGCCGCTGACCGATGAGCTGGCGGGGCGTTTTTCCGCCTACCGCACCCGCAGCGACGGCGACATCAAGAACGAATTCGACGGCCACGACCTCAATGGCGGCTCACGCCAGGGCTTTCGCGGGCAGTTGCTGTACAAGCCCAATGAGAGCTTCAACCTGCGCTGGATCGGCGACTACAACGAAGAGGATTCCAGCGCCGGCACCCGAGTGCTGTACAGCACCGGCCCGACCATCAACGGCACCAATGTCTACGAGTCGCGCGCGGCGGCGGCCGGCGCGACCCTGGTCAATGGTTCGCACCGCAAGGTCAACCTGGACAACGACCAGCACGTGACGGTGTTCCAGGGCGGCACTTCGCTTGAGGCCAACTGGACCCTGCCCAGCGACTTCACCCTGACCTCGGTCAGCTCCTACCGCTGGTGGAATTTCACCCCGCGCAACGACGATGGCCTCAACGTTCCGGCCAGCTACAACGCCGGGGTTTCGGTGCAAGACAAGCAGTGGTCCCAGGAATTTCGCCTGGCCTCGCCCACCGGCGGCTTCTTCGACTACGTGCTGGGCGCCTACTACTTCGGCTCCGACCTGGACAACAAATCCTTCGCCTATTACGGGCCCAAGGCGGACATCTGGAACGGCACCCCGGCCGGCGCCCTGAGCAACGTCACCAGCATCGGCAACGGGCATATCCAGACCAACAGTTTCGCCCTGTTCGCCCAGGGCACCTGGCACCTCACCGAGCGCCTGGATTTCACCGCCGGCCTGCGCGGCACCTACGAGGAGAAAAGCGCCTGGGTGACCCGTAACGCCCCGGTGGGCGGCGTGGCGGTGGCCGGCGCCGCCGCCAACGCGCGGCGCGGGCGCACCGGAGCCTATGACTCCGGCGACCTCAACCAGTACAGCACCAGCCCCTCGGGCCTGCTCAACCTCAGCTACCGCATCACCGACGACCTGCTGGGCTACGCCACCCTGTCCCACGGCGAGAAGTCCGGTGGGGTCAACCTGACGGTGGGGTCGGCGCCTACCGCCGGGGCCGATTCGCTGCTGATCGGCACCGAGCGCGCCAACAACGCCGAGCTGGGTTTCAAGAGCACCCTGTGGGACCGCCGCCTGCAACTCAACGCCAACCTGTTCTGGACCCAGGTCAACGGCTACCAGACCAACGCCTACGACGACGTCAACCGCGTGCAGTACCTGACCAACGCCGGTTCGGTGCGCTCGCGCGGGGTGGAAGTGGAAAGCACCCTGGTGCCGATCCGTGGCCTGACCCTGAACCTCAACGGTTCCTACAACGACGTGCGCTACCTCTCCTACAAGGATGCGCCGTGCCCGCCGGAAGTCAGCCTGCGCCCCGGTGCTCCGGCCTCGTGCGATCTCAGCGGCCACCAGGTGGTGGGCGCCTCGAAATGGATCGGCAACGCCAACGGCGAATACAAGTGGAACCTGGACAACGGCCTGGAAGAGTACGTCACCGCCAGCTATGCGTTCCGTTCCAAGGCGGTGGGCACCGTGGAGGATTCCGAGTACGGGCAGATCCCCAGCTACGCCGTGGTCAACCTTTCCACCGGCTTGCGCGGCAACTACGAGCAGGGCCAGTGGGACGTTTCGCTGTGGCTGAAGAACGCCTTCGACAAGACCTACTACACCACCCTCTGGACCGGCGGCAACGGCGGTTACGAAGGCCTGCTGGGCACCCCGCGGACCTTGGGCGTGACCGGTCGCTACGATTTCTGATACCCGGCTTTTCGCACCTTGCGCCGGGTTCTCCGGCGCCTTTCGACTTGAATAGGAGTGCTTGTCATGTTGCGCCTCACCACCGCTTTGCCCCTGCTGCTGTCCACCGCCCTGCTGGCCTCGGCGGTGCAGGCCGCGCCCAGCGTCTACCCCACCGGCGTCACTCGCTACGACCCGGCCAGGGCCTATAACCAGTACGTGATCTTCAGTGGTGCCGATAAGCAGACCCACCTGATCGACATGAACGGCAACGAAGTGAAGAACTGGCCCCAGGCCGGTTTCCCCTCGGCCATCATCGACCCGCAACTGGTGGGCGGCGAGCGTGGCCGGGTGCTGTTGCAGCTCAAGGACAAGGAGCCCGGGCCCCTGGGTTCGGCGGGCAACGGCCTGGGCAACCAGAGCGTCGGCGAGCTGGACTGGAACGGCAAGCTGGTCTGGCAGTGGGGCGACCAGGCCCCGGGCGGCGCGGCCCAGCAGCATCATGACCAGCGCCGGCTGAGCAACGGCAACACCCTGGTGCTGGCCAACAAGGTGCACAAGGTGGCGGGGTTCAAGGTGCCCCAGGTAATCGACGACGCGATCTATGAAGTCAGCCCCGAGGGCCAGGTCAAATGGCAGTGGCTGGCCTCCGAACACCTCAAGGAATTCGGCTTTACCCCGGCGCAACTGAAGCTGGTGTACGGCACCGACAACCCGGACTACCTGCACATCAACAACCTCAGCGTGGTGGGCCCCAACCAGTGGTTCGACGCCGGTGATAAACGCTTCGCCCCGGACAACCTGCTGATCGACTCGCGCAACGCCAACTTCATCGCCATCCTCGACAAGCACAGCGGCAAGGTGGTCTGGCGCCTGGGGCCGAACCTGTCGCCGATCAACCCGAAGACCGCCGCCAAGGTGCCGCGCCCGGTGGACCAGTTCGTCGGCCAGCATGACGCCCACATCATTCCCGCCGGCTTGCCAGGGGCCGGGCATCTGTTGGTGTTCGACAACCAGGGCACCGCCGGTTACCCCTCGGTGCCCCTGGGGCTGATCGCCGGCTCCCGGGTGCTGGAGATCGACCCGATCAAGAACCAGATCGTCTGGCAGTACAGCGCCGCCAGTTCCCGGCAGCCGGGCTGGGCTTTCTACAGCTCGTTCATCAGCAGTGCGCGGCGCCTGCCCAACGGCAATACCCTGATCGACGAAGGCATGAACGGGCGCTTCTTCCAGGTGACGGCCGGCGGTGAAATCGTCTGGGAATACGTCAGCCCCTATCTGGGCAAGGCACCGGGCAGCGAGGCCATCAGCAACTGGGTGTACCGGGCTCTGCCGGTGAGTTACGACTGGGTGCCCCAGGGCACGCCGCGTTCGGAAACGGCAGTGAGCGTGCCGGACTCGGGGCTCAAACAGGCCAGTGCCAGCGCGGGGATTTGAGCTTGCGGCCGTGCTGTTGAGGCCGACCTGCGGCGAGGGCAGCCCTGGGTGACGGCCTCAGAAATAGAAGAACAGACCGGTGTCCCGTTCCAGGGCCAGTTGATTCAGGGCGATGAGCTTGTGGATAAGTTCATCCTCGGCCGTAGCGGCCCGGGTCAGGATCGACAGGGCCGTGGCCAGGGCGGCCTGGCCCTGGATCGACGCGTCCTCGTAGTCATCGATCAGGGTGCCCAGGGCACGGTTCAAACTGGGCAGTAGGTCGCTGCGGGACAGGGCTGCCCACTGCTCCGGGGACAGCGCCAGTTCCTCCAGGTCTCCTGGCAGGCACTGGTCCAGGTCCAGGCGTTGCTGGGCGTCTTTGTTGGTGGGCACGACTATCCATTTGCGCGGTGTGTTCATGGCTGCCACAGCTCGACAAAGGCCTTGAAATCGGCGGCCACCGGGTAACGGCTGGCGCTCTCGGGGTCGAAGATTTCCACCGCCACGGCCGGGCTGTTGAAGTCCAGGCAGATCAGCAGGCCGCCGGCATCCCGGGCAATCGGCAGGCAGCCTGCGGCGAGCCCCGGCACACGGCCAGGGCTGGCGTACCAGAGCAGGGTCCAGGGCTGGCTGCTCAGGCCGAATTCGAAGAACTCGCTGATGCAGGTGTAGCCGCCGTCATAGGCGAAGCCGCCGATCCCCGGCGTGGCGGCCTCGGCGTACTGCACCAGCTCCAGGTACAGCGACGGAAACTCGACGCCGAGGCGATGCTGCACCTGGGCGATCAGCTGTTCGTCCACGATAGATCCGGGTTCTATTTCCCAGGCATTCCAATCCAGGGTCATGCTCGACATGCGCCTTGTCGTTGAGGGGCCGCGCCCGCCCGATGGAGGATCGGGTGGGCGTCGAGGGGCGATTGTAGGCGTGTCGCTCGGTGCGGGGTAGGCGCTTATTTGCAGCTATGGCCTTCGGGCAGGGTGACGGTGTATTTGCGCTGCACCCGGTTGCGGAAGTCCAGGTTGTCCAGGCTTTCCTGCACCAGGAAATCCTCGACCTTGGCGTCCTGGCAGTCCTCGTTATAGGACGAGGCCCGCAGCAGGAATACCGTGCGCCGGCTCTGCTCGTCCTTGGCCTTGATGTTGAAGGTACTGAGGGTGGTGTAGCCGGTGCGCTCCGAGGAACCCACCGGGCCCCAGGTGGTGGTCGGGGTGCTGTTGCACACCAGGTTCTTGTCTTTATGGGTGCTCTGCTTGCACACCGTCTTGGTGCTGCTGGGCACCTGGCCGTAGTCGGTGGCGGTGTAGCGGTAGCTGACCTTTTCACTGCCCACGTCGAGGGTGAAGTTCATTCGGAACGGCGGATGGTTCTTGGGCAGCGACGTATCGGTGTAGACCTGCTTGAAACCCATGCCATGCAGGGCGGCGACCATGTCGCGCAGGTAGTAGCTGGCGTTGAGGCCGTGGGCATCGTTGGCTCCGTTGATGCTTACCAGCACCGGGGCCTGAGGGTCGAAGTAGTAGTCCGGGGCCGGAGTGGCGGCAATCGCCACTTCGAGTTTGTTGGCGCAGCCGGTCAAAAGACAGGCGAGCAAAAGCAGCGGGCAGAGCAGGTAGCGAGTCATGAATAAGCCAATGTGCAACGTGAGGAGTGGTAAGGCTTTAACGATCGGGACTCGGATCAAACAAACGCGGGGGTGTCACGCGGGCTCGGTGGCCTGATATTCCAGCAGGTCGCCGGGCTGGCAGTCGAGTGCGGCGCAGAGTTTGTCCAGGGTCTCGATTTTCATCCCCTTGACCTTGCCATTTTTCAGCAACGACAGATTGGCCTCGGTAATGCCCAGGATGGCGGCCAACTCTTTCGAGCGAATCTTGTTTTTAGCCATGACAACGTCAAGCCGAACGATAATGGTCATCTCATTGTTCTATATGTAGTGACTGTGCTCATCACTGAGGACTTTGGCGTCGCGCATGATAATGGAAAACGAGCAGAGCAAGATTCCTTTGACCACCTCGTAGGCCGCGTAGGACGAGAAGCCCGCGGAAATCTGCAGGATGCGCTGGCCGGGCGGCAGGTCGATGGACAGGGCCAGGCCTTGCAGGGTTTCCATCATCGGGAACGTGGCCGGGGCGACTATCCACAGCATGCCCACGCGCCAGAGGATGCGGATGTTGCGATCGCTCCAGGTTTCGCCACGGGACAGGCGCAGGAAGAACACGCCGGTCAGGTACAGGGCGAAGCTCGACAGCAGCAGTGGCAGGAAGTCGAGGATCACCAGCAGGGCGAAGCTCAGCGACGAGAGCTTGAAGTCGGCTTCCAGCAGGCGCGGCGAGTGTTCGGCGAATACGCTGAGCAGGGCGCCCAGGACCTGGTCCTTGCTGTAGATCCAGAGCCCGGCATTGCCGCCCAGCTCCACCACGCCCATGACCCAGGCCAGGATCGCGGCCAGCAGGCCGACCCGTCGTAAGCGGTACTGGGCCGAGCCGTTGATTTGGGAGTTCATGCGTTATTCCTTGCAAAACTTTGGGGGTGGCAAATTATTGATAAAAAATTATCGAATTACAATAATTTATTTTCAATAATCGTCACGACTCCAAGCCGGGAATCATGCTGTGGCGAGGGAGCTTGTTCCCGTGCGTGCGGCCGGCGTCCCGGCGCGCAGTGGTGCTTTGATTTTCTGCTATGTTAGGTATACGTTACATACCTTAAATTTTGTTACGTATATAGAACATGGACTACTTTCTTATCACCGCGCGCCTTGGCGAGCAGGTTCGCCAGCGCCGCCTGCATCGTGGCCTGACCCAAGCCGGCCTGGCCGCCTTGGCCGGCGTGACCCGGCAGAAGGTCATCGCCATCGAGCGGGGCGATTTGTCGGTGGGCATGGCGGCCTATGCGCGGGTGCTGGGAGCCCTGGATTGTGAACTCACCCTGGTGCCGGCTGCCATGCCGACATTGGACGAGATCCAGAGAGTGTTCGACTGATGGCCACGGTTCTGCAGGTATCAACCCCGGCCGGTGAGAGCGGAAAAATCCACCGTGGCGCTGGTGATTATCTGTTTCGCTATCAGGATGATGCCCGGGTGCAGGCGGCGATCAGCCTGTTGATGCCTGTGCGTCTGGATGACTACCGTTATCGGGAGTTGCACCCGATCTTCCAGATGAACCTGCCCGAAGGCTATGTGCTGGAACAATTGCGCAACCGCCTGGCCAAGGTGGTGAAGGTCGACCCGATGTTGCTGCTGGCGCTGTCCGGCAGCAGTGCGCCGATCGGGCGGGTCGCGGTGAGCTCGCCCGAAGTCGATGGGCTGTTGCAGCGACAGCAGTTTCCCGGGGAGAAACTGGAAGAAATCCTCGCGTGGGATGGCGCCGAGGATATTTTTGCCGACCTGGTGGACCGCTACATCCTGCGTGCCGGGATATCTGGCGTGCAACCCAAGGTCATGGTGCCCGAGCGGCCTGATGCTGGAGCGCGGCGCTTTACCTCGAACACCTGCGAACTGATCATCAAGAGCGGCCGGGATGAGTTTCCGGGGTTGGCAATCAACGAGTTCCTTTGCATGTCGGTGGCCAGGGAGGCGGGGATCGCGGTGCCCGAGTTCTACCTCTCCGATAACGCCAAACTGTTCGTCATGCGCCGCTTCGATCGGGACGAGCAGCTCGGTTGCCTGGGGTTTGAAGACATGGCGGCGTTGATGGGGCTGGGGGCGGAGCAGAAATACAGCAAGAGCTATTCGGCCATTGCCAAGGCCGTCCGCCTGTTTTGCCCGCCTGAGCAGGTGCCAGGTTCACTGGCGCAGTTGTTTGCCATGGTCAGCCTGAGCTGCATTGTGGGGAATGGCGATGCCCACCTGAAAAACTTCGGGCTGTTGTATTCCGATCCTGGTCAGCGCGATGCGCGGTTGGCGCCGGCCTACGACATCGTCAACACCACGGCCTACATCCCGCAGGACGTGCTGGCCCTGGATCTGCTGGGCAACAAGTCCCTGTTTGCTTCGCGGCAGGGGTTGCTGGAGTTTGCCAAGGTCTGTGATGTGGCTCGTCCGCAAGAGGTCATTCGCGGGCAGCTGGCAGCACTGGAGCGGGTGTTGAACCGATCGGCCGAATGGGCCGAACGGGCCCCGAATGTCGTCGCCGCGATCCGGCACTGTGCCGAGCCCTTTATGAAAACCTTTGGCTAATGCCTTTGTCGCCGGGCCGTGCGTGGCGGCGGCCTACCGGCCGCCACGTACCCTGTCGCCGCTGCCGAGCCTGCGAGGCTGCGAAAAGGACCGCAGGGCCTTGCTTGGCGATCTCGCGCCGGTCCTCTGATGCCTGGCGGATCGCCGCGAGTTTCCACGAGCCACTCTGTGTGGTCGAATCAGTCGCGCTGCGGCTCCAGCAAGTCGAACGACAGGACCTTGATCTGCCGGTCGGCGCTATAGACGAACCCAACCCGCGCACCGGGATGCAGGTGCTCCGGCAGGCGGTAGCTCTCCCAGGCGTTGAGCGTGTATTGCCCATCTGCTGATGGCCTGCGCTCCCCCGATCGCAGGGGCGTACCCAGCAGGTTGCGGATGTCGGCGTGGGTCATGCTGCGCGAGAACGGGGCGGGCAGCTCGCCCCTGTAGAAGGAGCGCCCCTGTTCAAGGGGCATGAGTTCGATCAATACCTTTTCCAGGGCCAGGCTGTCTTCCCAGAAGTCCAGCATCAGGCCGGGCTCGACGATCACGGTCAGCCAATCGAATTCATCGTAGATCTTGTCCGTCGGGGTCTCGATGCGTTCTCCCCGGGCGATCAGTTCTTCATGGCTGAGCCCCAGGCTGCTTACCCAGCGGCCGATCGTTGCAGCGTCCATCGCTATTCCTGTGTCCTGAGTTGAGTGTGTGCCCGTTGTCGCGAGTGGCGTTGGCGGCCGATCTTAGCCGGTCGAGAAGGATAGTGGTGCTGTGGCGACATGAAGAACGCCGCCTGCCGTGCTGGCAGGCGGTGGGTTGGAGGGCCGGTGTCAGGCCGGTTGGGGCGCGGTATCGAGCTGGGCCCGGGCCTGATAGCTGGCGGGGCTGAAGATCCGGGTCAGGAACAGCATCGCCAGGACACCCACGATCAGCACCCACCAGGCGCTGACAAAGCTGCCGGTGACTTGCCGCAGCCAGCCGCTGAGCCATGGCGAGACGGCGTTGATCAGAAAGCCCACGCCCTGGACAAAAGCCGCCAGTTGCCCGGCTTCCCGAGGGTCGCGCCGGTGATCCAGGGTGAGGATCAGGCTCAGGGCAAAGCACGCTCCGAGGCCGAAGCCGATCAGCGCCACCCACAGGTGCGGGCTCTGCAAGGGCCACAGCACCAGCCCGAGAAAACCCGCGGCCTGGGCCGCGAGGCTGATGCCCAGCAGCGGGCGGCGGTCGCTGCTGCGCTGGGCCAGGGCCGGCATCAGCAGGGCGGCGCTGACTTGGAACAGGGTCATGAAGGCCAGCAGCGAACCGCTCTGGCTGGCGCTCCAGCCCATCTGCAGGTAGTAGGCCGGCAGCCAGGCGACCATGCTCATGTAGCCGCAGTTCACCAGGCCGAAATACAACGCCAGCAGCCAGGCGCGGCGGTTGTTCCAGAGCCCGGCCAGGGGAGCCGGGCTGCCGTTGCGGCGGCCGGCCCCCAGGGGCAGGCAGGCCCAGAGCAGCAGCGCCGCCATCGCCGGTAGCAGCCAGACGCCAAGCCCCGCCTGCCAGTTGGCGAAGTGGCTGGCCACCTGCGGGCTGAGCAGGGCGGCAATGCCGCCACCGCCCATCAGCGAGGCCGAGTAGACGCCCATGGCCAGGGCCACCCGGTGCTGGAACTGGCGCTTGATCAACGCCGGTACCAGGGCCTGGATCAAGGCCACCCCGGCGCCGCCGAGCAGGGCGGTGGCGAGCAAGGCCGCGGCCTGGCCGAAGAACAGCCGCACCAGGCAGGCCAGCAGCACCAGCAGCAAGCCCAGGGAAACGCCCCGACGCTCGCCCAGGCGGGCTTCGATGCGTACACCGAGCAAGGCCACCAGGCCCATGCAGATCACCGGCAGGCTGGTGAGCCAGGCGCTGCTCTGGAAGCTCATGCCGGTGGCGCCGCGGATCTCGTTGAGCAGCGGGCTGACCGAGCTGAGGATCGGCCGCAGGTTCAGCCCCAGGCACACCAGCAGGGCCCAGCCGGCCCAGCGCTGGAAGGTGGATTCAGTTCGCTGCATGACGCTCCTGCCAATCCTGGTAGAGGGCGCTCATCGCTGCCTGGGGCAGGTGCAGCACCGGCAGGCGCTGGGCTTCCAGGGGCTTGCTCAGTTGCTGGTAGATGGCCGCGGTGGACAGGCCGAACGGCTCAGCTTGCTCATTGCTGGCAGCGAATACCGCGCGGGACACGCCGCACAGGTACATGGCGGCCAGGCACATGGGGCAGGGCTGGCCGCTGGCGTAGATCACGCAATCATCCAGGCGCGGGCCCAATTGCCTGCTGGCGGCGCGGATGGCCAGCATCTCGGCGTGGGCGGTGGGGTCCTGGCTGAGGTGGATTTCATTCACCGCCTCGGCCAGTACCCGGCCGTTGCGCACCAGCAATGCGCCGAACGGGCGGCCGCCCTGTTCGACATTGCGCCGGGCCAGTGCCACGGCCTGTTGCAGGTAGTGTTGATCGTCGTGCATGCAAGGTTCCTTCAAAAGAGGGGCCGGCTCAGGCAGCGCCGGCATCGCGCAGCAGCTTGGCGATGGCGCCCTGGCCACGGCGCTCGGCCTGTTGCAACGGGCTGAGGCCGGCACGGTCCGGCAGGTTCAGGTCGGCGCCGGCGGCAATCAGTTGGGCGACGATCTGTTGGTGCGCCGGGCCGCCGTCGGACAGCACTATGGCTTCCATCAGGCAGGTCCAGCCCAGGTGGTTGACGTGGTCCAGCTCGACGCCGGCCTCGATCAGCAGGCGCACGGTTTCCACGTGGCCGCGTTCGCAGGCCGGGATCAGCGCGGTGCCGCCGTAGCGGTTGGTGCTCTTGAGGTCGGCGCCGTGGGCCAGGGTCAGCTTGAGGATTTCGTTGTGACCGCTGGCGCCGGCCAGCAGGTAGGGGCTGTCCTGGATCAGGTTCTTGCGGTTGACGTCGGCCCCGGCCTCGATCAGCGCCCGGGCGATGTCGATGCGGTTGTCCCGGGTGGCCACCAGCAGCGGGCTGCTGCCGTCCAGGCCACGGCCATCGAGCGCCGCGCCTTGCTCAAGCAACTGTTGCACCTGTTGCAGTTGCCCCTTGCGTACCGCTTCCAGCAACGCGCCATCGCTGGCCATGACCACCCCCGCAGTGAACAGGCCGGCGGCGATCAGGCCGCGTTTGAGAAAACGCTTGAGTTGCATGAGAACCTCCCGTTCCGGCTGATGAAAGGGAAGTATGGTGACGGCTCTGGGTATCCTGAAATTAAATATAATCATGCCAACCAGTGGCAGTCAGGATGGTAGGTCAACATGTTGGATCCGGTGTTGTTACGCAGTTTTGTCGCGGTCGCCGACAGTCAGAACTTCACCCGCGCCGCCGAGCGCCTGCACCTCACCCAGTCCACTGTGAGCCAGCAGGTGCGGCGCCTGGAAGAGAGCCTGGGCTGCCAGTTGCTGGACCGTGACCAGCGCCGGGTGGTGGCCACGGTGGAGGGCGAGCGGCTGCTGGCCTACGCCCGGCGCATCCTGGCGCTGCATGAAGAGGCCAGCGATATGCTGGTCAACCAGCGCGGCGAAGAAGTCCTGCGCCTCGGGGTGCCGGAAGATTTCGCCGCCGAGCGCCTGATGCCCATGCTCTCGCGCTTTGGCCTGGACTACCCGGCAGTGCGCCTGGAGGTCAGCAGCGGCCTGGGCCCTGAGCTGTTGCGCCAGTACCGGCGGGGTGAGTTCGACCTGCTGCTGGTCAAGCAGATGGGCCACAGCGATGACTGCGTGGACTCCTGGCCCGAGCCGCTGTGCTGGGTCGATAGCGTTCGCCAGCCCGCCTTTGGCCGCGATCCGTTGCCTTTGGTGGCGTTCCCGGTAGGCGGCCTGTACCGCCAGGAAATGCTCCATCACCTGGAGGTCGGAGGCTGGCCGTGGCGCATCGCCTATTCCAGCGCCAGCCTGGCCAGCGTCTGTTCGGCGGTGGCGGCGGGCCTGGGCATCAGCCTGTTGCCGGTACGGGTGCTGGGCAAGGGGCATCGCGTGCTCGACGCCGACAGCGGTTTGCCGGACATCCAGGGCGTGCGCCTGGCGTTGTACGCCGGCAGTGGCTTGAGCCGGGCCGGCAAGGAGCTACAGGAACAGTTGCGGGCAGTGGCAAGCGTCAAGCCGCAAGTGGCCAGGCGATAACTGTCTGCTGGTTGGCCAGGTTCGTCTGCACCAGGGCTGTACAGGCCGATCATCCGGGGGGCGAGTTGCGGAACAGGTTCGTCTAGCCGTCGCGCGTTCGATAACAGGCGGCCGCCGGGATCTCATCGCCTCATGCCGGTAGCACAGTGCCCCAGCGGCACTGGAATGCCCCTTCACAAGATTGTTCAAGCAGCGCAAGGGCTGATCTTGAGGGGGCGCTGCTGCTTGGAGAGCTGTTCCATCCTCCGCCAAGCGTCTTGTTTCGATGCTTTGCGGGAATATTTTCGATGCCCGCAAGGCATGGTGTTTTTCCCTCTTGGCTGCAGCCCCTGAACCACGGGGCCTGGGGCTTTTTCGCGAAATCATGTATTCGATTTCGATCTATCTATAACTTGAAAGATTACTTTAAGAGATAAGCGCGGGGCACTGATCATTGACCCCGCGGCACCGTTGCGTGGGGGCAGTTCAAACGCCGGTGCCGGGTTTTTCAAAAGATCGTAGGGAGTGAATCCATGGGCAATGTCCAGACCGCCGCCAGTGCACACGAGGTGCTGTGGCGCCAGGCACCGAGCGGCGAGTTGGTCGACCTCGGCCGGCCTCACCGCTTGCCGCTGGGCCAATTGCGTCTGCAACGCACGCCCAAGGGGATATTGCGTCGCCGTGAGGCCATCATCCTCGGCGCCGCGGCCCTGGTACTGCACGCGGCAGTGATCTACTGGCTGAGCCAGAAGCCGACCCCGGTGCTGCCGATCGTGCCGCCGGAAATCCCGCCCATGACCATCGAGTTCTCGCGCCCGGCGCCGCCGGTGGTCGAGCCCCCACCGCCACAACCGGTACAGCCGGTGGTGGAGCCGCCACCGCCGGTGGAGGACGAGCTGGCCGTGAAGCCGCCACCGCCCAAGCCGGTGCCCAAACCCAAACCCAAGCCGGTGCCCAAGCCCGAGCCGAAACCTGCGCCCAAACCGGTGCAGCAGACTCCGGCGCCGCCACAGCCCGCGGCCCCGGTAGCCGCTCCGGCTCCGCCCGCGCCACCGGCCCCGGCGCCCGTGACCCCGGCTTCGGCGAATGCCGCGTACTTGAAGAACCCGGCGCCGGAATATCCGTCGCTGGCCCAGCGTCGCGGTTGGGAAGGCACGGTGTTGCTGCGGGTGCATGTACTGGCCAGCGGCAAGCCGGGCGAGATCCAGATCCAGAAGAGCAGTGGTCGCCAGCAACTCGATGACGCCGCCCTGGCCGCGGTCAAGCGCTGGAGTTTCGTCCCTGCCAAGCAGGGCGACGTGGCCCAGGACGGCTGGGTCAGCGTACCCATAGATTTCAAGATTCATTGAGCCGCAAGGCCGATCAACCAACACGCGCTAAACGCTTACACAGAGGGAACACATCATGACGTTACTGGCATCTCCACTGGAATCCATCGAAAGCGCGGTGATCTGGCTGTTGGTGGTCTTCTCCGTCGCCACTTGGGGCCTGGCCCTGGTCAAGGGCGTGCAGTTCGCCCGCCTCAAGTCCCAGGATCGCAAGTTCCACAATCAGTTCTGGGCAGCGTCCAGCCTCGACTCCGCTGCCTCGTTGAGTGAAACCCAGCCCGGCGCGGCGGCCCGGGTGGCCCAGGCCGGCTATGCGGCGATCCAGGTTGGCGAAGCGCCCCACGCGGCGGACCTGAGCCAGGCAATCAACCACCAGGACCGTCTCGAACGTGCCCTGCGCCAGCAGATCGTGCGTGAGCGTCGTTCCCTGGAAACCGGCCTGGCGGTGGTTGCCAGTATCGGCAGCACCTCGCCCTTCATCGGCCTGTTCGGCACCGTGTGGGGGATCATGGAAGCCTTGAAAGGCATCAGCGCTGCTGGTTCGGCGAGCCTGGAAACCGTGGCCGGTCCCATTGGCGCAGCCCTGGTGGCGACGGGGGTGGGGATCGCCGTCGCAGTGCCGGCGGTGCTGGTCTACAACTACTTCCTGCGGCGCCTGAAGCTCACGGCCGCGGACCTGGACGACTTCGCCCACGACTTCTACAGCCTGGCGCAGAAGAACTCCTTCCGCGTGCTGATCCACCCGAGCGTGCACAAGGCCGCGGCCCAGGGCAGCCCGCAAAAAGTGAAGGAGGCGTCCTGACATGGCCTTTTCCACCCAAGACAGCGATGAAGTGCTGAGTGAGATCAACGTCACACCGCTGGTGGACGTGATGCTGGTGCTGCTGGTGGTGTTCATCGTCACCGCACCGCTGCTGACCAACGCCATTCCGATCAACCTGCCCAAGACCGAGGCCGTGGCCCCGGTGGAGCAGAAAGACCCGCTGGTGGTGAGCATCGACGGTGCCGGCAAACTCTTTATCAACAAGGACGAGATCCAGCCGGACCTGCTGGAAACCAACTTGCAAGCGGCCAAGGCCAAGGACCCGCAAGTGCGGGTCCAGCTGCAGGCCGACGATGGCGTCAACTACGGCGAAGTGGCCCGGGCCATGGCGTCCATCGAGCGTGCGGGCATCACCAAACTGTCGGTGATTACCGCGCGCTGAGACCGAGCAACAACGCCACGACTTTTCAGGCCGTCTCCTTGGCAGGGTGCGGCCTTTTTTTGCCTGGCGAAAAAGCCCCCGCAAGAACACCACCGTAATCGCGCCAGCCGTAGGCGCTGGCTTGCCAGCAAAGGCGTCCTTGAGCGCGGTGCAAGGCTTGCGGGCCGTTTCGCCCGCAAGCCGACCCCTACAAGAACACCGCCGTAATCGCGCTAGATGTAGGAGCTGGCTTGCCAGCGAAGGCGCCCTTGAGCGCGGTGCAAGGCTTGCGGGCCCCTTCGCCGGCAAGCCGGCTCCTACGGAGGCCGGGGGGAAGTTTTATATTCGTTTAAGGCATTAATAAATAGCTTCTTATTCCTTAACGAATATAAATCCCCTCCCTATACTCGTCCGGGAACAGACACGCAGCAGGAGAGTTCCCCATGCGCAACGAATCCATTCGCTACTTGATTGTGCCGGGCTGGCAAGGATCGCCAGAAGATCATTGGCAAACCCACTGGCAGAACAGCCTGCCCAACAGCGCGCGGGTGGAGCAGGCCGACTGGCTGACGCCGCGCCGCGAAGATTGGGTGGCGGCCCTGGCCGAGGCCATTGCCGCCGACGACACTCCGGTGATCCTGATTGCCCACAGCCTGGGTTGCATTACCGTGGCTCATTGGGCCGCGCGCGCGCCCGTAGCGGCCCTGCGCCAGGTGCGCGGTGCGTTGCTGGTGGCCCCGGCGGACGTCGAGCGCCCGGCCTGTGCCCCGGCGCTGCGCAATTTCGCGCCGATCCCCCGGCACCTGCTGCCGTTCCCCAGCCAAGTGGTCAGCTCGGATAACGACAGTGCCGTGAGCGCGCCGCGGGCCCTGGAGCTGGCCCGTGACTGGGGCGCCGAAGCCGGGATCCTGGCCGGCGCCGGCCATATCAACGTCAAGTCCGGCCACCATCGCTGGGAGCAGGGTTTCGCCTATCTGTACCGCTTGCAGAACCGCATGGAACAACACGCCCTGCGTCGTGCCTGATCGTCCTTTTTTCGTTTAAACGCCCCGTCCCCCGGCGGTCTGGGGCGGGAGCCTGCCATGAGTGCCCATACCCCATTCGGTCAGCCGTTGCTGACCTTTCCCGATGCCGAGAAAAGCCCCCTGAGCATCCGCGCCAAGGCGCTGGTGTTCGTCGACCCGCGCTCGCGGCAGTTGCGCGAAGAGCTGGAGCAGCTGGCGCCGCGTTCGGTCTCGGTACTGATCCGTGGCGAAACCGGCACCGGCAAGGAGCTGCTGGCCCGGCACATCCACCGTGCCAGCGATCGCAGTGGCCTGTTCGTCTCGGTGAACTGCGGCGCCATCAGCCCGACCTACGCCGACGCCGAACTGTTCGGTTATGCCGCCGGCAGTTTCAGCGGTTCGGCCAGCAGCCGCGCCGGCTGGTTCGGCTCGGCCAACGGCGGGACCCTGTACCTGGATGAAATCGGCGACCTGCCGCTGCCGATCCAGACCAAGCTGCTGGCCGCCCTGGAGAACCACGAAGTGACCCGGGTCGGCGCCCAGCAACCGAGCCCGGTGGACGTGCGCCTGGTGGCGGCCACCAGCATCGACCTGGCCCAGGCGGTGGCGGCGGGCAAGTTTCACGAGCGCCTGTATCGCTACCTCAGCGAAGGCCAGCTGGAACTGCCGGCGCTGCGGGAACGGGTGGGAGACATCGAGTCCCTGGCCGAATACTTCCTCGGCATCTACAGCCAGCGCCTGGACCTGCCGGTGCCGCTGATCAGCGAAGCCGCGCAGCAGGCCCTGAATCGCCACAGCTGGCCGGGCAACACCCGGGAGCTGGAGAACGTCATCCACTTTGCGCTGCTGGTCAGCAGCGGCGAGGAGATACTGCCCGAGCACCTCAACCTGCCGCCGACGCCCTCGCCGCTGGAGCAGATCCAGCAGTTGTTGCAGCAGATCGCCGAGATCGGATCCGCTGTCGAGCGCCAGGCGCTGCACCAGTTGCTGCAACGCACCGCCCTGACCTGAAACCCCGGCCACCGTAGGAGTTGGCTTGCCAGCGAAGGCCTCCGCTAGGGCGACGTAGGGCCGGAGGGCCTCTTCGCCGGCAAGGCTGGCCCGGCAGGTGGGAAATCGCAGGCTAGAGCGCCGGGAGGCTGTATGAACAAAATGGAATATGAACGTGAATAAAAGATATTGTTCGGGAATAAAAAATCTCGGTATTGTCCGCCTCACGCCAGCAGTGGCACTTCACTGGCACCTCAATCAGTTCCCTATTTGAAGCCGTCGTCGACCTCGACACCTAAGGACCTTGCATGAAAAAAGTTCTGTTGTTCACCGCACTGGCGGCAGCCCTGAGCGCAGGTATCGCCCAGGCTGGCGAGAAGCTGGTGGTCGCTGCGACCCCGGTGCCCCACGCCGAGATCCTCGAGCTGATCAAGCCGACCCTGGCCAAGGAAGGCGTGGACCTGGAAATCAAGGTCTTCACCGACTACGTGCAGCCCAACGTGCAGGTCGACCAGAAGCGCCTGGACGCCAACTACTTCCAGACCCTGCCCTACCTGAAAAGCTTCAACGAAGGCAAAGGCACCCACCTGGAAACCGTGATCGGCGTGCACGTCGAACCTTTCGGCGGTTACTCGAAGAAGGTCAAGACCCTGGCCGAGCTGAAAGATGGCGCAACCATCGCCATCCCCAACGAAGGCAGCAACAGTGGCCGCGCCCTGATCCTGCTGCAGAAGGCCGGCCTGATCGAGCTCAAGGACCCGAAGAACGCCGTGGCCACGCCCAAGGACATCGCCAAGAACCCGCACAACTTCAAGTTCAAGGAACTTGAGTCGGCCATGCTGCCGCGGGTCCTGGACCAGGTTGACCTGGACATGATCAACACCAACTACGCTCTGGAAGCCGGCCTGAACCCGGCGAAGGATGCGCTGATCATCGAAGGTTCCGATTCGCCTTATGTGAACTACCTCGTGGCCCGCCCGGACAACAAGGACAGCCCGGCCATCCAGAAGTTGGCCAAGGCCCTGACCAGCCCGGAAGTCAAAGCCTTCATCGAGAAAAAATACAGCGGCGCAGTACTGCCGGCGTTCTGATGAACTAGGCTACTGACGCGACAAACCCCTTCAAGGTTTAAACGCCGACGGCTAGCGCAGCGTCGGCGTTTTTTATTGCGCCCGAAAAAACCGTAGGAGCCGGCGCCTACACAGGGGCGTTTTGGGCGGTGGGCTGGGTGGCCCGGCGCAGGGCCGCCAGCCATTTCATCAGTTCATGGGGGTCCAGGGGTTGCGGGGTCTTTGCATCGGCCATGGTGGTCGTCCTTGAGAGGTGCAGCGTCCAGTGGGGCTGTTCGAGCGCGAAAGAACCCGGCAGGCCCGGCAGAGAAGGTAGTAGCTGGGCGCCAGCCCGGCAAATCCGCGGGTTAGGTTTTTGGGTGATATCAATATGCCTTAACGGTATTTAAATTCTGCTTTTTATAGCTATAAAGTCGCGGCAGCCGGGCGGTTACCCATCGCCCCATGGACTGCACCACCGCCGCTGTATCCCAGCGGCGTCCAGGACTTTCAATGACCCTCGACTACGCCTTTATCCTCAGCACCCTGCCGGCCTTTCTCAAAGCCGTTGGGGTAACCCTGCAGGTCGGCCTGATCGCCATCGGCACTTCCCTGCTGGTGGCCCTGATCAACGCCACGCTCCTGGTATTTCGCACCCCTTACCTGCACCGGCTGATCGGCCTGTACGTGGAACTGGCGCGCAATACACCGCTGCTGATCCAACTGTTCTTCGTCTACTTCGCCTTGCCGGCCCTGGGGATCAAGGTCTCCGGCTTCACCGCGGCGATCATCACCATGACTTTTCTTGGCGGCGCCTACCTCACCGAGGTGCTGCGGGCCGGCGTGGAAGCCGTGCCCCAGGCGCAGCTGGAGTCGGGGCGCTCCATCGGCCTGTCGCAGTGGCAGTTGCTGCGCTACGTGATCCTGCCCCAGGCCGGGATCCTCAGCCTGCCATCGCTGTTCGCCAATTTCATTTTCCTGCTCAAGGAAACCACCGTGGTCTCGGCGGTGGCAGTGCCGGAAATTCTCTACACCACCAAGAGCTACATCGCCCTGTACTACAAGACCTACGAAATGCTCGCGGTGCTGACGCTGATCTGTGTGCTGTTGTTCCTGCCCCTGTCGCTGTTGCTCAGCCGTCTGGAAAGGAGGTTGCAGCATGGCCAGTTCGGGTCTTGAGCTGTTGCTGGTGTCCCTGCCGCAACTGGCCAGGGGCGCTGCGCAGACCTTGTCGATTTCCTTGCTGAGCATTGCCTTCAGCACCCTGGGCGGCGTGCTCTATGGCGTGCTGCGCAGCCTGCAGCGCAAGGTGCTGGACGTGCCGCTGCGGATCTACCTGGAGCTGTTCCGGGCGATTCCGGTGCTGGTCTGGCTGTACCTGCTGTTCTTCGGTTTTCCGATCTTCTTCGGCCTCAGCATTCCCAGCTTCACCTGCGCGGTGCTGGTGCTCTCGCTGTGGGGCGCCAGCGAGGTCGGCGAGGTGGTGCGCGGGGCGCTGCAGTCCCTGCCCCGGGGCCAGCGTGAGGCAGGGCTGTCCATCGGCCTTTCCGGTGCCCAGTTGTACGGCTACGTGTTGCTGCCCCAGGCGCTGAAACGCATGACGCCACCGACCATCAACGTCTACACGCGGATCATCAAGACCAGTTCCCTGGCGGTGCTGATCGGCGTGGTGGACGTGATCAAGGTCGGCCAGCAGATCATCGAGCGCACCTACGAGTCGGTACTGATATACGGCGTGCTGTTTCTGTTTTTCTTCTTTATCTGCTACCCGTTGTCGGCCGCCTCCCGCGTGCTGGAACGGCGCTGGACGCAAGCATGAGCGCATTGATCGAGTTCCAGGGGTTCAACAAGTTCTTCGGCCCGCAGCAGGTGCTCAAGGAGGTTGACCTCTGCGTGGCGGCGGGTGAGGTGATCGTCATCCTCGGCCCCAGCGGCTGCGGCAAGAGCACCCTGTTGCGCTGCCTCAACGGCCTGGAAACCGCCCACAGCGGCCACCTGCGTTTTGCCGGGCGCGAACTGCTGAGCCCCGCCACCGACTGGCGCCAGGTGCGCCAGCAGATCGGCATGGTGTTCCAGAGCTATCACCTGTTTCCCCACATGAACGTGCTGGACAACATCCTCCTGGGGCCGCTCAAGGTACAGAAGCGCGAGCCCCGGGAAGCCCGGGCCCAGGCCGAGGCGCTGCTGGAACGAGTGGGCCTGCTGGACAAGCGCGAGGCCTTTCCCCGGCAGCTTTCCGGCGGCCAGCAGCAACGCATCGCCATCGTCCGTTCGTTGTGCATGAACCCCCAGGTGATGCTGTTCGACGAGGTCACCGCGGCGCTGGACCCGGAGATGGTCAAGGAAGTGCTGCAAGTGATCCAGGGCCTGGCCCGCGACGGCATGACCCTGTTGATCGTCACCCATGAAATGGCCTTCGCCCGGGCCGTGGCCGACCGTGTCGTGTTCATGGACGGCGGGCGCATCGTGGAACAGAACACCCCCGAGGCTTTCTTCACGAACCCGCAGAGCGCACGCGCGCAGCAGTTCCTGGAGAAGTTCTCCTTCGTTGAAGCACTGCCCAAGAAAGCCCCTAAAAAGGAACTGGAGCTCTTATGAAAACTGCCAAGTCTTCGCTGTTGTTACTGCCGCTGTTCGGTCTGGCCCTGCTGGCCGGCTGCGATAAATCCAATGATGCACCCAAGCCTGCGGCCACGGCCGCCAGCGCCGCGCCGGCGGCCGGCTACCTGGACAAGATCAAGGCCCGGGACAAGCTGATCGTCGGTGTATTCACCGACAAGCCGCCGTTCGGTTTCGTCGATGAAACCGGGCGCTACGTGGGCTTCGATACCGACATCGGCCGGCAATTCGCCAAGGACCTGTTGGGGGACGAGAACAAGGTTGAATTCGTCGCCGTGGAGCCGGCCAGCCGTATTCCGTTCCTGCAGAGCGACAAGGTCGACCTGATCCTGGCCAACATGACCGTGACCCCGGAGCGCAAGGAAGCGGTGGAGTTCACCAACCCCAACCTCAAGGTGGCGGTCCAGGCCCTGGTGCCTGAAGGCAGTGCAGTGAAGAGCCTGGATGACCTGGCGAGCCGCACCACCATCGTCACCACCGGCACCACCGCGGACATCTGGCTGACCCAGAACCACCCGGACTGGAAACTGCTCAAGTTCGAGAAGAACACCGAGTCCCTGCAAGCCCTGGCCAACGGTCGCGGTGACGCCTATGCCCAGGACAACCTGATTCTGTTCAGTTGGTCCAAGCAGAACCCGGGCTACCGCGTATTGCCTCAGACCCTGGGCGAACAGGCGCCGATTGCCCCGGCGGTGAAGAAAGGCAACATCGAACTGCGGGACTGGGTGAATGCCGAACTGGCCAAACTGGGCGAAGAGAAATACCTGCTCAAGCTGTATGACCAGTACGTGCGCAAGGAACTGAGCGACGACACCAAGCCCGAGAGCGTGATTGTCGAAGGCGGCAAGTGGCAGGGCTGATCCTGCACGACCTGTAGGAGCTGGCTTGCCAGCGAAGGCGTCCGCGAGGACGGTGCAGGGCTTGAGGGCCTCTTCGCCAGCAAGCTGGCTCCTACAGAGGGTGTATTTTAGGAGCTGGCTTGCCAGCGAAGGCGTCCGTGAGGACGGTGCAGGGCTTGAGGGCCTCTTCGCCAGCAAGCTGGCTCCTACGGGGGGCATGGCAGTCGGGGCCGGCGGGGAGGGGTCAATCGGGCCAGTTCCACGCCGGTTCGTCCAGCATGCGCTGGCCGACGATGCCGGTCTGGCCCAGTTGTTTCTCCAGCACGATGCAGTTGCATTCGGGGTCTTGCTGCAAGGCTGCGATCAGCCGCCGGGCGTGGGACACCACCCACACCTGGCACTGCTGCGAGGCGCGAATGATCAGGCGCGCCAGGGCCGGCAACAGGTCCGGGTGCAGGCTGGTCTCCGGTTCGTTGAGCACCATCAGGGTCGGTGGTCGTGGGGTCAGCAGGGCCGCTACCAGCAACAGGTAGCGCAAGGTGCCGTCGGACAGTTCCGCGGCCGACAACGGTCGCAACAGGCCTTCCTGATAGAACTGCACCCCGAACAGCCCCCCCGGAACGGCATCGATCTCCAGCCGCGACTCCGGGAAGGCATCGCTGATGGTTTCGTGCAATGCCTGCTGATCGCCCACTTCGATGATGGTCTGCAACGCGGCGGCCAGGTCCCGGCCATCGTGGTGCAGCACCGGGGTGCGGGTGCCCAGTTGTGGTCGGCGCGCGGGTGCCTGGCTGTCGGTGCGCAAGTGGTCATAAAAACGCCAGCCACGGATCTGCTCGCGCAGATGCAGGACCTCGGGCGATGAACTCAGGTTGCCCACCCGGTCGAACAGGCTGTCGCCGCTGCTCGTGTGCTGCGCCAGCACCTCCCATTGGCGGCCCGCACGGGCTCGTATCATCGGGCCCTGGCGGTCCACCAGGGCACTGGCCGAGCGGTACAGGGGCCCGCCCCAGATGCTCTCGCGCTTGATCCACGGGTCGAGAGTGAAGCGCGAGGCAATCGGCGAGCTGTGCCCGGGCAACATGAAATGGCCGCTGGAATCCGGCAGCCCCAGGCTGATCGCGTACCCGAAGTCCTCACCGGCAAAGCCCAGTTGCAGGCGTCTGGCGGCCTTGCGTGGCCCGCCCTGGATCGGCACCTCGCCCTGGCTCATGCGTCGGCTGATCTGTTCCGGCCCGGCCCAATACGTCGATTCCAGCCCGCCTTCCTTGGCCAGGGCGTTGACCACGCCGCCCTGGGCGGTCTCCGCCAGCAGGCGCAGGGCGCGGTACAGGTTGGACTTGCCGCTGCCGTTGGCGCCGGTGACCAGGTTCAGCCGACCCAGGGGGATCACCAGTTTGTTGATGGAGCGGTAGTTGGCCACCGCCAGGGTCTTGAGCATGCCGGGTCTCCTGTTGCGTGGTGCGCAGTGTGCCTGATTTGTGGAGACGCAGCTTGCTTGCGGCTGCCCTCGAAACCGACGTTGTGCTTGCCAGGATAGAGCGCGTCGAGGGCCGTTGCGGCTGCTGCGCCCCGGGGCGCCGGCCGGCCAGCGGGAGCAAGCTCCGCGCCACCGAAACCCTCTCTGATGAGACTGGCGTGCAGCGGTTGAACCCTGTTCTAAGCTCACAGTCGTAACGTCACTGGCGAGACAGCATCACGCAAAAGGAGCCTGCATGGCTGCGTTCAATTCGAAGTGGATAGTGGGATTGACCCTGTTGCTGCTGCTTGGCGGCTGCGGGGCGGAAAAGCCCGGGGAAAAGGAGCGCCCGCGGGTGCGCATCCTGGAGGTGCAGAGCAGTGACTTCGCCCCTTCGGTGACCCTGACCGGTGACGTCCAGGCCCGGGTGCAGACCGAACTGTCGTTCCGCGTCGGCGGCAAGATCATCCAGCGCATGGTCGATGTCGGCGATCGGGTTACCGCGCAACAGGTACTGGCCAAGCTCGATCCCAAGGACCTGCAGACCAATGTCGATTCTGCCGCCGCCTCGGTGTTCGCCGAGCAGGCCCGGGTCAAGCAGGCCGGCGCGGCGTTTGTCCGCCAGCAGAAACTCTTGCCCAAGGGCTACACCAGCCAGAGCGAATACGATTCGGCCCAGGCCGCCCTGCGCAGCAGCCAGAGCGCCCTGAGCGCGGCCCAGGCGCAACTGGCCAACGCCCGCGAGCAACTGAGCTACACCGAGCTGGTGGCCGAGGCTCCTGGGGTGATCACCGCGCGCCAGGCCGAGGTCGGCCAGGTGGTGCAGGCCACGGTGCCGATCTTCAGCCTGGCCCGGGATGGCGAGCGCGATGCGGTGTTCAACGTCTACGAGTCGCTGCTGATGCAGCCACCGGGCCAGGAAACCATTCACATCAGCCTGCTGGACAACCCCAAGGTGACCACCACCGGCAAGGTCCGCGAGGTGACACCGGTGGTCTCGGCCCAGAGCGGCACGGTGCAGGTCAAGGTGGTGCTCGATTCGTTGCCGGCGGGCATGGACCTGGGCTCGGTGGTCAGCGCCACCGCCCGGGCCCATGGCAAGGCCAGTGTGGTGCTGCCCTGGTCGGCCCTGACCAAGAATCTCAGCGAGCCTGCCGTGTGGCTGGTGGGCGAGGACGGCAAGACGGCCCTGCACACGGTGAAGGTCGGGCGCTACCTCACCGGCAAGGTGATCATCAGCGACGGCCTCAAGGGCGGCGAGAAAGTGGTGGTGGCGGGTGGGCAGTTGCTGCACCCGGGGATGTTCGTGGAGATCGCCTCGCAAACGAGCGACCAGGGAGCACAGCCATGAAGCGCCTGCTGCCGTTGTTGTGTGCCAGTGCCTTGTTGCTGGGCTGCTCCCGGGAAGAGCCGGCGCCGGAGCCGGTGCGCCCGGTGCTGTCGTTCCGGGTGGCGCCCCAGGCCGAGGAAAGCCTGGGGCGTTTTGCCGGCACCATCCAGGCCCGCTACGAGACCAACCTGGGCTTCCGGGTGCCGGGGCGCATTGCCAACCGCAATGTCGATGTCGGTGCCGAAGTGGGCCCCGGGGACTTGCTGGCCACTCTGGATCCCACCGACCAGCAGAACCAGCTGCGGGCCGCCCAGGGCGACCTGGCCAAGGTCGAGGCGCAGTGGATCAACGCCCAGGCCAATGCCAGGCGCCAGCAGGAACTGTTCGATCGCGGCGTGGGCGCCCAGGCGCAACTGGACATCGCCCAGACCGACCTGAAGACCACCGGTGCCTCCCTGGACCAGGCCAAGGCCTCGGTACGCCAGGCCCGGGACCAGCTCAACTACAGCGAACTGCGCAGCGATCACGGCGGCGTGATCACCGCCTGGAACGCCGAGGCCGGGCAGGTGGTGACCGCCGGCCAGCAAGTGGTGACCCTGGCCCGGCCGGAGATCAAGGAAGCGGTGATCGACCTGCCGGCCAGCCTGGTGGACCAGTTGCCGGCCGGTGTGGAATTCAAGGTCGCGGCACAGCTGGATCCGAGCATCAGCACCACCGCCACGGTGCGTGAGATCGAACCCCAGGCCCAGAGTGCAACCCGTACCCGCCGCGCCCGCCTGACCCTCAAGGACACGCCCGAGGCCTTTCGCCTGGGCACCGCCATCAGCGTGACCCTGAGCTCGGCCATCGAGCCGCGCACCGAGGTGCCGCTGACCGCCCTGCAAGAGGTGCAGGGCAAGACCCGGATCTGGGTCGTCGACCCCCAGAGCCAGACGGTGGCTCCGCGCGAGGTCACGGTGCTCAGCCGCGACAGCGCTTCGGCGTTGATCAGCCAGGGCGTCAAGCCCGGCGAGCGGGTGGTCAGTGCCGGGGTCAACAGCCTCAAGCCGGGGCAGAAAGTCAAAATCGATGAGGACCGCGCACAATGACGCCCGACAGCAAAGGGAGCTTCAACCTGTCCGAGTGGGCGATCAAGCATCAGTCCTTCGTCTGGTACCTGATGTTCGTTGCGCTGCTGATGGGCGTGTTTTCCTACATGAATTTGGGGCGCGAGGAAGACCCCTCCTTCACCATCAAGACCATGGTCATCCAGACCCGCTGGCCCGGTGCGACCCAGGAAGAAACCCTGAAGCAGGTCACCGACCGCATCGAGAAGAAACTCGAAGAGCTGGACTCGCTGGACTACGTGAAAAGCTACACCCGCCCCGGCGAATCGACGGTTTTCGTCTACCTGCGCGACACCACCAGTGCCAAGGACATTCCCGAGATCTGGTACCAGGTGCGCAAGAAGATCAACGACATCCGCGGCGACTTTCCCCAGGGCCTGCAGGGCCCGGGGTTCAACGATGAGTTCGGCGATGTGTTCGGCTCGATCTACGCCTTCACCGCCGATGGCCTGAGCATGCGCCAGCTGCGCGACTACGTGGAGCAGGTACGGGCGCAGATCCGCGAAGTGCCGAACCTGGGCAAGGTGGAGATGGTCGGCGAGCAGGACGAAGTCATTTACCTGAACTTCTCCACCCGCAAGCTGGCGGCCCTGGGCATCGACCAGCGCCAGGTCCTGCAGAGCCTGCAATCGCAGAACGCGGTGACCCCGGCCGGGGTGATCGAGGCTGGGCCGGAGCGCATCTCGGTGCGCACGTCCGGGCAGTTCGCCTCGGAGAAGGACCTGGCCACGGTCAACCTGCGGCTCAACGACCGCTTCTACCGGCTGGCGGACATCGCCGAGATCAGCCGCGGCTATGTCGACCCTTCCACGCCGCTGTTCCGCTTCAATGGCAAGCCGGCCATCGGCCTGGCGATCGCCATGAAGAAGGGCGGCAACATCCAGGACTTCGGCAAGGCCTTGCACGCCCGCATGGACCAGCTCACCGCCGACCTGCCGGTGGGCGTCGGGGTGCACAAGGTTTCCGACCAGGCCGAGGTGGTGGAAGAGGCAGTGGGCGGTTTCACCAGTGCCCTGTTCGAGGCGGTGATCATCGTGCTGGTGGTGAGTTTCATCAGCCTCGGGGTCCGCGCCGGGCTGGTGGTGGCCTGCTCGATTCCGCTGGTGCTGGCCATGGTCTTCGTGTTCATGGAGTACAGCGGCATCACCATGCAGCGGATCTCCCTGGGGGCGCTGATCATCGCCCTGGGGCTGCTGGTGGATGACGCGATGATCACCGTGGAAATGATGGTCACGCGGCTGGAGAAGGGCGAGAGCAAGGAGCAGGCAGCGACCTTCGCCTACACCTCCACCGCCTTTCCCATGCTCACCGGGACCCTGGTGACCGTGGCCGGCTTCGTGCCCATCGGCCTCAACGCCAGTTCTGCCGGTGAGTACACCTTTACCCTGTTCGCGGTGATCGCGGTGGCCATGCTGGTGTCGTGGATAGTCGCGGTACTGTTTGCCCCGGTGATCGGCATCCACATCCTCAGCACCAACGTCAAACCCCATTCCGATGAGCCGGGGCGTATCGGACGGGCCTTCAACGGTGGCCTGCTGTGGGCCATGCGCAACCGCTGGTGGGCCATCGGCATCACCGTGCTGCTGTTCGTGGCTTCGGTGTTCTGCATGCGTTTCGTGCAGAACCAGTTCTTCCCGTCATCGGACCGGCCGGAGATCCTCGTTGACCTCAACCTGCCGCAGAACGCTTCGATCAACGAGACCCGCCAGGCCGTGGACCGCCTGGAGGCCACCCTCAAGGACGACCCGGATATCGAGCGCTGGAGCACCTACATCGGCGAGGGCGCGATCCGTTTCTACCTGCCCCTGGACCAGCAACTGCAGAACCCCTACTACGCCCAGCTGGTGATCGTCAGCAAGGGCCTGGAGCAGCGCACGGCCCTGACCCAGCGCTTGCAGAAACGCCTGCGGGAAGATTTCGTCGGCATCGGCAGCTATGTGCAGGCCCTGGAAATGGGCCCGCCGGTGGGGCGGCCGATTCAGTACCGGGTCAGTGGCAAGGACATCGACCAGGTGCGCAAGCACGCCATCGAACTGGCCACCGAGCTGGACAAGAACCCGCACATTGGCGAGATCATCTATGACTGGAACGAGCCCGGCAAAGTGCTGCGCATCGACATCGCCCAGGACAAGGCGCGGCAACTGGGGCTGTCCTCCGAAGACGTGGCGCAGTTGATGAACAGCATCGTCAGCGGCTCCACCGTGACCCAGGTGCATGACGACATCTACCTGATCAACGTGGTTGGTCGCGCCGACGACAACGAGCGCGGCTCCCCGGAAACCCTGCAGAACCTGCAGATCGTCACCCCCAACGGCACTTCGATCCCGTTGCTGGCGTTCGCCAGCGTGCGCTACGAGCTGGAGCAGCCGCTGGTGTGGCGTCGCGACCGCAAGCCGACCATCACCATCAAGGCCGCGGTGCGCGATGCGATCCAGCCAACCGACCTGGTCAAGCAACTGAAGCCGGACATCGACCATTTCGCCGCGCAACTGCCCGCCGGCTATTCGGTGGCCACCGGCGGCACCGTGGAGGAAAGCGGCAAGGCCCAGGGGCCGATCGCCAAGGTGGTGCCGCTGATGCTGTTCCTCATGGCGACCTTCCTGATGATCCAGCTGCACAGCGTGCAGAAGCTGTTCCTGGTGGCCAGCGTGGCGCCCCTGGGGCTGATCGGCGTGGTCCTGGCCCTGGTGCCCACGGGCACGCCCATGGGCTTTGTGGCGATCCTCGGGATCCTGGCGCTGATCGGCATCATCATCCGCAACTCGGTGATCCTGGTGACCCAGATCGACGAATACGAGCGTGAGGGCTATCACCCTTGGGACGCGGTGCTGGAAGCCACCCACCATCGACGGCGGCCGATCCTGCTGACCGCGGCGGCGGCCAGCCTGGGGATGATCCCGATTGCCCGGGAAGTGTTCTGGGGGCCGATGGCCTACGCCATGATCGGCGGCATCATCGTTGCCACCTTGCTCACCCTGCTGTTCCTCCCGGCGCTGTACGTGGCCTGGTACAAGATCAAGGAACCGAGCAAGGACACCGAGCGCACCCGGCCCACGGCCTCGTAGGCGCTGGCTATTTCCGTAGGGGCTGGCTTGCCAGCGAAGAGGCCCGAGAGGCGGGCGCCTGATCTGAAATCGCCTTCGCCGGCAAGCCGGCTCCTACGGGGTATGCGGCGTTGCAGAGGGCGTAGGCCCCCCACGGCCTCGTAGGCGCTGGCGAGCCGGCTCCTCGCAGGGGGATCAGGCCTTGCGCCAGACGCTGGCCAGCCACGGTTGCTGTTCCCGGGGCAGGCCGGCGGGGCGGTAGTAGTGTTCCAGCTCGACGAACCCGGCATCCGTCAGCAACGCCTGCCAGGCCGCCAGGTCGTGGTAGGCACCATAGCGCGGGCCGTTCCAGCCTTCCTGGTTGTCACCCCGGGGATTGGAGCTGAACAGTACGCCACCGTCCTTGAGGCTGGCATGCAGTTGCTTGAGCACCCGCGGCAGTTCCTGGCGGGGAATGTGGAACAGCACCGCGTTGGCGAAGATCCCGTCGAAGCGTTCAGCCGGCAGGTCGAGCTTGAGGAAGTCCTGCTGCCAGACCTCGCAGCCGCTGTCTTCCCGGGCCATCTGGGCGAAGCGCTCGCAGCCGTCGAGGCCGACGGCGACATGGCCCAGGAGGGTAAAGGCCTGCAGGTCGCGGCCGGGGCCGCAGCCAAAATCCAGCACGGTGAATGGCGCCGGGCCCTGGATATGCCGCAGCAGCGCGTCGATGTTCTGGCTCACATCGTGGTCGCGGGTGCCTTCGCGAAAACCTTCGGCCACCTGGTTGTAGTGGCCGAGGGTGGTGGCGGTGATGCTGTCGAGATCGTCGGGGGCGAGTTTCATGGCGGGCTGCGTGGGTAGAAGGGAGGCAGCAAATATACCTCCAATGGCGACCTGGCGGCCTGTTCGCGAGCGAGCTCGCTCCTACGGGATGATCACGGTCCTTGGTAGGAGCGAGCTTGCTCGCGAAGGCGTCCGAACGGACACCACAGCCCTCAGCGCTTGTTCAGCACCCGCGCCAGACGGTCGCCACCCAGCTGGATCGCCGCTACCAGAATCACCAGCAGCACGATCACCGTGAGCATGATCTGGCTGTCGAACCGCTGATAACCGTAGCGGTAGGCAATGTCCCCCAGGCCGCCCGCGCCAATCGCCCCGGCCATGGCCGAGGAGTTGATCATGGTCACCAGGGTGATGGTGAAGCCGCCGACGATGCCCGGCAGCGCTTCGGGCAGCAGCACGTGCCAGACGATATGCCAGCGCCGGCAACCCATGGCCTGTGCGGCCTCGATCAGGCCGTGGTCGACCTCACGCAGGCTGACTTCGGCGATCCGCGCAAAGAACGGCGTGGCGGCGATGGTCAGCGGCACCACGGCGGCCCACACGCCGTAGGTGGTGCCGACGATCAGCCGGGTAAAGGGGATCAGCGCCACCATCAGGATCAGGAACGGGATCGAGCGGAACAGGTTCACAAAGGCCCCCAGCGCCCGGTTCAGGTTCGGCGCCTCGTAGATCCCGCCCTTGCCGCTGGTGACCAGGATCACCGCCAGGGGAATCCCCGCCAGGAGGGCAATCAGCGAGGACACGCCGACCATCAGCAGGGTGTCGAGAATGCCCTGCAACAAGCGATCAAACCACATAGCCCAGTACCTCCACCTGTTGTGCCCATTGCCCGGCGCGCTGGCGCAGTTGCGCAGCCTCCAGGGACGAGCCCTGGACTGCCAGCAGCAGTTGCCCCAGGGCGTGGCCCTGGATGCGTTCCACGCCGCCTTGCAGCAGGCGTACGCGGCCGCCCAGGGCGCCGAACAGCGCCGCCAGGTCCGGTTCCTCATGGCTGCTGCCGGTGAAGCGCAGGCTCAGCACCAGCGCCGCATCGGAAGACGTCGGATGGCTTTGCAGGCGGTTCTGCAGTTCTTCCGGCAGGCCGTGCTGCAGGGGCGCCAGCAGGGTCTTGCTGACCTCGTGCTGCGGGTTGCCGAAGACTTCCCAGACCGGCCCCTGCTCGACGATGCGCCCGTGCTCCAGTACCACCACCCGGTCGCAGATATCGCGGATCACCGCCATCTCGTGGGTGATCAGGATAATGGTCAGTCCCAGGCGCTGGTTGATCTCTTTCAGCAGGCCGAGGATCGACTGGGTGGTTTCCGGGTCCAGGGCCGAAGTGGCCTCGTCGCACAGCAGGATCTCGGGATCGTGGACCAGGGCCCGGGCGATCCCCACCCGCTGCTTCTGGCCGCCGGACAACTGCGCCGGGTAGGCCTGGTGCTTGTCCTTGAGGCCCACCAGTTCCAGCAGCTCGCGGACCTTGCGCTGGCGCTCGGCCTTGGGCACCCCGGCCACCTTCAGCGGCAGCTCGACGTTGTGCCACACGGTCTTGGCCGACATCAGGTTGAAGTGCTGGAAGATCATGCCGATGCGCCGGCGCAGGGCCACCAGGCGGTCTTCGTCGAAGTCGCCGATGTCCACCTGGTCGATCAGCACCCGGCCGCTGCTGGGCTGCTCCAGGCGGTTGATGGTGCGGATCAGCGACGACTTGCCGGCGCCGCTGCGGCCGATGATGCCGAACACCTCGCCGCGCTGGATCGACAGGTCGATATCGTGCAAGGCCTGCACCGGACCCTGCTGGCCCTGGTAGGTCTTGCCCAGGCCGATAAAGCGCACCTGGGCGCGATTCAGTTCGGGGTGCAGCTCGGTCTGCCCGGCGCGCCGGGGCGCCGCTTCCGGCAGCTTGCGCTGTAGCGTCGCGACACTCATCTCAACCTTCCCAACCGGCTTGGTAGAGCTTGCCGTGGGCTTTATCCAGAGCGTCGCGAACGGCAGGCGAGTGCTGGTAGATATCGACGAACTTGATCAGCCGCGGGTCGTTCTTGCTCTTGGGCTGGATCACGAACTGGATCACGTATTCCTTGTGGTCCAGGCCGTCGAACAGCAGCGCCGAGCCGGCATCGAAGGTCTTGGCCAGGCGGATGTAGGCCGGGTAGCCCTGGACCAGGTCAGCGTCGTCATAGGCGCGCACCAGCTGCACGGCTTCGACCTGGAGGATCTTGATCTTCTTCGGGTTGCTGACGATGTCTTCTTCGGTGGCCTTGTAGCCAACGCCCGGCTTGAGGGTGATCAGCCCGGCCTTGGCCAGCAGTTGCAGGCCGCGCCCGCTGTTGATCGGGTCGTTGGCGATGGCCACGCTGGCGCCTTGTGGCAGTTCAGCGAAGCTTTTGTATTTTTTCGAGTACAGGCCGACGTTGTTGATGATGCCCGGGGCGAAGGGCACCAGGTCGAAACCGGCGGCGGCCTTGGCGTTTTCCAGGAACGGGATGTGCTGGAAGTAGTTCACGTCGATGTCACCGGCGGCGAGGCTGACGTTGGGCGCGATCCAGTCGGTGAACTCCACCAGCTCGACTTTCAGGCCCTGCTTGCCGGCCTCTTCCACGGCGGCCTCCAGGGGAATGGCGAAGGCGGCGGTGGTGCCGACCTTGAGCGGCGCGTCGGCGGCGAAGACGGCGCTGCTGAACAGGCCGAGGGCGAGGGCCAGGGCTTTGAGCGGGTGGCGCAGGCGTTTGGTTTTCATAGGGGTCAGGGTCCGAGTCGGGGCCAGGAAATGGGGTGTGGTTGCGGGCCTCTTCGCTGGCTAGCCAGCGCCTACAGTGAGGTGTGCAGGAGCCGGCTTGCCGGCGAAGCGTTTAGCGGCGGTAGGCCGCGCCGGTGTGTTGTTCGGGCAGCTTGCGGCCCTGGCGGAAGAGCTTTTCCCGCAGGGTGCCGTCGTCGTAGGCGGTCTTGTAGGAGCCGCGGCGCTGCAGTTCGGGGATGACCAGGTCGATGAAGTCGACGTAGCTTTCCGGGGTGACGATGCGGGTCAGGTTGAAGCCGTCCAGGCCGGTTTCGGCGATCCAGGATTCCAGGTCGTCGGCCACCTGCTGCGGCGAGCCGACCACGGTGAAGTAGCGGCCGCCCAGGGCGTGCTGGTCCAGCAGCTTGCGTCGGGTCCAGTCGTTGTTCTGCAGGTTCTTGGTGGCCGACTGGATGGCATTGCTCTTCACGTACTGGATCGGCTCGTCGATCTCGTACTGGGAAAAATCGATCCCGGTGGACGCGGAAAAATGCGCCACGCCGGCTTCGGCGCTGGCATGGCTGCGGTATTCGGCGTGTTTCTTCCAGGCCAGTTCCTCGGTCTCGCCGACTATCACGTTGAGGCCCATGAACACCTTGATGTCTCCGGGATTGCGCCCGGCGGCCACGGCGCTGGCGCGGACCTTGTCCACCTGGGCCTTGGTCGCGGCCTTGTTCTGCCCGCTGATGAACACGCACTCGGCGTGGCGCCCGGCGAACAGCAGGCCGCGGTCGGAGCTGCCGGCCTGGAACAGCACCGGGGTGCGTTGCGGCGACGGCTCGCACAGGTGGTAGCCACTGACCTGGTAGAACTCGCCCTGGTGCTCGACCTTGTGCACCTTGCCCGGCTGGGCGTAGATGCGCTGTTCGCGGTCGTTAAGGACCGCGTCGTCCTCCCAACTGCCTTCCCAGAGTTTGTACAGCACCTCCAGGTACTCGTCGGCCTGGTCGTAGCGGCGGTCGTGCTCGATCTGCTCCTTGAGCCCCATGGCCTGGGCGGCGCTGTCCAGGTAGCCGGTGACAATGTTCCAGCCGACCCGGCCACGGCTCAGGTGGTCGAGGGTGGAAAGGCGCCGGGCGAACAGGTAGGGCGCCTCGTAGGTGAGGTTGGCGGTGAGGCCGAACCCCAGGTTCTTGGTAACCGCGGCCATGGACGAGACCAGCAGCAGCGGGTCGTTGACCGGCAGTTGGATCGACTCCTTGAGGGGCACGTCCACCGAGTTCTGGTAGACGTCGTAGACCCCGACGATGTCGGCGATGAACAGCCCGTCGAACAGCCCGCGCTCCAGCAACTGGGCCAGCTCGGTCCAGTACTCGAGGGTCTTGTACTGGGTCGAGTTGTCCCGCGGGTGGGTCCACAGGCCGTGGTTGATGTGCCCGACGCAGTTCATGTTGAAGGCGTTGAGCAGGATCTTCTTCTTGGTGGTTTGTGGCGCGGCCATCAGATGGTCCCCCGCAGTGGCGGGTTCTGCTGGTTCAGGTAGTAGTTGCCCACCGCGTGGTACTTCCAGCGCACCGGGTCGTGCAGGGTGTGTACCCGGGCATTGCGCCAGTGGCGGTCCAGGCCGTGCTCGGCCAGGGTTGCCTGGCTGCCCGCCAGTTCGAACAGGGTGCTGCCGGCGGCCAGGGAGATTTCCGTGCTCAGGGCGCGGACCTCGGCCACGGCGATGGACGCGGCGGCCACGGTGTCGGCGGTGGTGTCGGCCTGGGCCCGGTCGAGGAATTCCCCGGCGCGTTCCAGCAGGGCCTCGGTGGCGTGCAGGCGGATGCTCAGGTGGCCGAAGCTCTTGATGGTCAGCGGGTCTTCGGTGGCCTTGTCGTTGCCGGAGTCGATCCACGGCCGGGTCTTGGTGCGCACAAAGCGCAGGGCGTCTTCATAGGCGGCGCGGGCGATGCCGGTGTCGATGGCGGCGTGGAGGATCTGCGCCAGCGGGCCGACTGGGGTCGGGCGCTCGAAGGCGCTCTGGAACGGCACCACGTCGGCCTCGTCCACCCACACGTTGTCGAATTGCACCGAGCCGCTGCCGGTGGTGCGCTGGCCGAAGCCGCTCCAGTCGTCGATCACGTCCAGGCCCTGGGCGTCGGCGGGGACGAAGGCCAGTTGCTGCACGCCGTGTTCATCCACCACCGAGGTGGGGATGCGCTGGGCGTAGAGGGCGCCGGTGGCGTAGAACTTGCGCCCGTCGATGCGGTAGCCCGGGCCGTTGCTGTCGCGGCTCAGGCGGGTGGTGCGGTCGTGGGCGGTCTTGGTGCCCAGCTCGGCCAGGGCGTTGCCGAAACGCCGGCCGGCCAGGACTTCGGCATACAGCCGCTGCTTCTGCGGCTCGCTGCCATTCACCCGCAGCACTTCCAGGGCGTAGAAGTGGTTCTGCGGGATCTGCCCCAGGGAGGCGTCGGCCTCGGCGATCAGGGCGATGACCTTGGCCAGGGTGACGTTGGAAACCCCGGCGCCGCCGTATTCCTTGGGCACGCTGATGCCCCACAGGCCGGAGCGGGAAAAGGCTTCCAGCTCGGGGTGCGGCAGGCGCCGCTCGCGGTCGCGCAGGGCGCTGTCGCGCTTGAAATCTTCCGCCAGGTCGCTGGCGACAATCAGGGCTTGCTCATCGCTGGTAATGACCGCGACGTGTTGGGAAAGAGACATGTGTTTCTCCAGAGATCTGGTCAAAAGCGTTCTGGGCGGTTAAATCCAGGAGTGCCGGGCAGGCAAGGTGCCGTTCAGGTGATAGGTGCCCACGGCGTGGTACTTCCAGCGCACCGGGTCGTGCAGGGTGTGCACCCGGGCGTTGCGCCAGTGACGGTCGAGGTTGAATTCGGCGAGGGTGGCGCGGCTGCCAGCCAGCTCGAAGAGCTTTTCACTGGCCAGCAGCGAGATCTCGGTGGTCAGCACCTTGGCTTCGGCCACGGCGATGGAGGCGCGGGCCGCGGACTCGGCAGTGATCGGCGCCGCGCTGACCTGGTCCAGCACCTGCCCGGCCTTGCGCAGCAGGGCTTCGGCGGCGTGCAGTTCGATCTGCAGCTTGCCGATGTCGGCGATCACATACAGGTCATCGCTGGCCCGCTCGACGTTGGCATCGATCCACGGGCGTGCTCGTTCACGAACGAAACGGATGGCGTCGGCCACGGCTTCCCGGGCGATGCCGGCGTCAATGGCGGCCTGGATCAGCTGGGATACCGCGCCCTGGATATTCGGTGTTTCGTTGATCCGCCAGTTGTCCAGCACCAGCTCGGCGTCCACCCGCACATCGTTGAGCAGGATGGTGCCGCTGGCGGTGGTGCGCTGGCCGAAGCCCGACCAGTCGTCGACGATGCGCAGCCCCGGGGTGCCACGACGGACGAAGGCCAGCACCTGGCGGCCTTCCTCGTTGAGTGCCTTGACCGCCACCCAGTGGGCGAACAGGGCGCCGGTGGAGTAGAACTTCTGGCCATTGATCACGTGGCCGTCGGCGTCGGCGGTGATCCGTGCCTTGAGTTCCAGGGTGTTCTTGGTGCCGCGTTCCGGGCCGGCATTGCCGATGCGCCAGCCTTCCAGGACGCTCTGCAGCAGCTGTTTCTTCTGCCGCTCGGTGCCGCAGCCGAGAATCAGGCCGAGGATGCCGAACTGGTTCTGCGGGATCTGCCCCAGGGCCGGGTCGGCCGCGGAAATGATGGCGAAGACTTCGGCCAGGGTGACGAAGGAAACCTGTGGCCCGCCGTAGGCGCGGGGCACGGAAATACTGCCCAGGCCGCTGCGGGTGAATTGTTCGATCTGCGCCCAGGGCAGCTTGCGCTGGCGGTCGCGCTGGGCGGCCTGCTGGCGGGCCGCGTCGGCCAATTCATGGGCAGCCTGAAGGGCTTCGGCGTCGTTGCGCAGAACCCGAGCGGGCAGCAAAAGGGGAGCGATATCCAGGTCACTCTGGACCTGGGCTTCGATCAGACTGGACATCAGTGCCACTCCTTGGCTGCACGCAATGCCCTGGCGATCTGCACTGGGGTGATTGTGTTCCGGACCATACCTACCTCACATCTTTTGGATAGGCCGCGTCATGCGGCGAAATCAGAATCAAGAATGTCCGGTGGTCCGGTGCATATACCCTATGCGCGTATAAAAATTAAATAAACTAACTTTTAGGAATATGAATAGAAGGGTTGAATCGAAGCCCGCAGGCGTTATGGATCAAGGCCTTAGCGTGCTTCCACGGCTGTGGTTCTAGCGACGAATGTCCCCCAAAACCACCCCGTGCCTGCATGTAGGAGCTGGCTTGCCAGCGAATGCGTCCGCGAGGGCGGTGCAAGGCTCGAGGGCCTTTTCGCCGGCAAGCCGGCTCCTACGGGGGAGGGGGCGTGATCTGCTGTAGGAGCTGGCTTGCCAGCGAAGGCGTCCGCGAGGGCGATGCAAGGCTTGAGGGCCTCTTCGCCGGCAAGCCGGCTCCTACAAGGGGGCGTGGCTTGCGCCGAGGAACTTGCTGAGAAACTGTCGGGTGCGTTCGTGCTGGGGGTTGGCGAACAGCGCCTTGGCTTCGCCCTGTTCGACGATCACCCCCTTGTCGAAGAAGATCACCCGGTTGGCCACGTCCCGGGCAAAGCCCATCTCGTGGGTGACGATGACCATGGTGCGTTTCTCTTCGGCCAGGCTGCGGATGGTGGCCAGTACTTCGCCCACCAGCTCCGGGTCCAGGGCCGAGGTGGGTTCGTCGAACAGGATCACCCGCGGTTCCATGGCCAGGGCCCGGGCAATCGCTACCCGCTGTTGCTGGCCGCCGGACAGGCGCCTGGGGTAGGCATCTTCCTTACCTGCAAGCCCGACCTTGGCCAGCAGCGCGCGACCCAGGGCGACGGCTTGCTCCCGCGGGGTCTTCTTGACCACCAGCGGGCCTTCGATGACGTTCTCCAGTGCGGTGCGGTGGGGGAACAGGTTGAAGTTCTGGAATACGAAGCCCACTTGCTGGCGCAACTGGCGGATCCGGCCCTGCTGATGGCTCAGGGGGATGCTGCTGTCGATGCTGATGTCACCGATGCGGATGCGGCCGCTGGTGGGTTCTTCGAGAAAATTCAGGCAGCGCAGGAAGGTGGTCTTGCCCGAGCCGCTGGGGCCGATGATGGCGACCACTTCGCCTTCCTTGACCTCCAGGTCGATGCCATTGAGCACCGTCTGGCCCTTGAACTGCTTGGTCAGTTTTTCCACCACGATCATGGCTTCAGGACTCCTGGTCGTGCCGATTGACCCGCTCTTCAAGCCGGTTCTGCAGGTGCGCGAGCACGCTGGCGAGAATCCAGTAGATCAGGGCGGCGGCAAGATACATGGTGAAGATTTCGAAGGTGCGGGCGGTGATCAGCTGCGCCTGGCGGAACAGTTCAGGCACCTGGATGGTGGCGGCCAGGGCCGTGTCCTTGACCAGGGAAATGAAGCTGTTGCCCAGCGGCGGCAGGGCCGTGCGCATGGCTTGGGGCAGGATCGCCCGGCGCAGGGTCTGCGCGCGGGTCATGCCGATGCTGGCGGCGGCTTCCCATTGGCCACGTTCGATGGAGCCGATGGCAGCCCTGAGGATTTCACAGGCATAGGCCGCCATGTTCAGGGAGAAACCGATCAGTGCCGCGGGCAGCGGGTCCAGTTCCAGCCCCAGTTGCGGCAGGCCGTAATAGATCACGAAGAGCTGCACCAAGAGCGGCGTGCCGCGAAAGAACGACACGTAGATGCGGGCGATCCAGCTCACCAGGGCCAGGTGTGACAGGCGCATCAAGGCCAGGCCAAAGCCCAGCAGCAGCCCGAAGAACATGCCGCCGAGGCTGAGGATGACCGTGTAGTACGCGCCTTTGAGAAGAAATGGCGCTGATTCCAGCGCCAGTTGCAGGCCTGCTTCCATTATTGGGTGACGTCAGCGTTGAAGTATTTTTCCGAGAGTTTTTTCAACGTGCCGTCCGCCCGCAGTTCCTCGATGGCCTTGTTCACCGCCGCCAGCAGCTCAGGTTCGCCCTTGCGCAGGGCCACGCCGGCTTCCTGGCGGGAGAAGGGTTCGCCGGATACCACCAGGGTGTCCTTGGTTTTCTTGATCAGCTCGAAGGCCGCCAGGCGGTCCACCAGGATGGCTTCGATACGGCCTACGCGCAGGTCCTGGTACTTGGTCGGATCGTCGTCGTAGGTCTTGATGATGGCGGTGGGCACGTTGTCCTTGAGCCACTGCTCGTAGTTGGTGCCCAGGCCCACGCCGACCTTGTGCCCACCCAGGTCGGCGGCGGTCTTGAACTTGCCTTCGTCCTTCTTCTGGGTCAGGGCCTGGATGCCGGAGACGGTATAGGGGATGGAGAAATCGTACTTTTTCTTGCGCTCTTCAGAGATGGTCACCTGGTTCACCACGGCGTCCAGGCGCTTGGACTCCAGGGCGGCGAGAATGCCGTCCCACTTGGTCGGCTGCAGCTTGACCTTGACCCCGAGCTTGTTCGCCAGGGCTTCGGAGAATTCCACCTCGAAGCCGGTCAGCTTGCCGTTTTCGTCCACATAGCTGAACGGTGGGTAGGTGCCTTCCAGGCCGACGTTGATGACTCCGGCATCCTTGATTTTCTGCAGTTGCTCGCCGGCAACCGCTTGCCCCATCAGTCCGGCACCCAAGGCCAGGCCCAGTGTGCCAATCAGCAGATTGCGACGCAGTACGGAAAAATTCATGACAAGCCCCTGTGTGTTTTCTTATGCACGATGCGGGTGGAGTTGCAGGTCAATCGGTGAGGCGCGAACTGTGCTTTATCCTGCCTTAAATGCGCGTGGCGCGTCTCGTGGCAATTGGGCCTGCGGCGCGACTATAAGACGGCATTTATAGGTTTAAAAATAATATAAATTTACTTTGTTATTCCTTTTTGTTTGGTTCTCCTCGCACCATCCTTCCGTAGGAGCTGGCTTGCCAGAAAAGGCGGCATCGAGGGCGATGCAAGGCTCGTGGGCCTCTTTGCCGGCAAGCCGGCTCCTACAAAGAACTCCATTGCCCTGACCCCGCAGGAGCTGGCTTGCCAGAGAAGGCGGCATCGAGGGCGATGCAAGGCTTGCGCTGCTACGAGAAGGCGCCGGCGTAGGCGAACAGGGCCGGGGCGCCGCCGGTGTGCAGGAAAATCAGCGGGCCATCGTCGAAGCGCTGGCGACCGACCCCGTCCAGCAGGCCGGCCATGGCCTTGCCGGTGTACACCGGGTCCAGCAACAGGCCTTCCTGGCTGGCCAGCAGCTTGACCGCCGCCAGGGTGCCGGCATTGGGTTCGCCGTAACGGGGGGCGAAGTACTCGTCCCACAACTGCACGTTGAAAGCGTCGGGCAGCTTCACTCCCAGCAGTTCGGCGGTGCGTTCGGCCAGGCCCTGGACCTTGGGCCGCTGGTCTTCTTCGCTGCGCGACACGGTGACCCCGATCACCGGCAGTTGCGGCAGCACTTCGCTCAAGGCCAGGGCCAGGCCGCTGTGGGTGCCGGCGCTGCCGGAGGCCAGGACCACGGCGGCAAATTCCAGGCCGCTGTCTTCGATCTGCTGCGCCAGCTCCAGGCCGGCGCGCACGTAGCCCAGGGCCCCCAGGGCGTTGGAGCCGCCGATGGGCACCAGGTAGGGTTTCTTGCCGTTGCTGCGCAGGCGCGCGGCCAGGGCGTGCAGTTGCTCGTCGGCCTGGTCGAGGTTTTCCACCAGCTCCACCTTGGCGTCGAACAGGTCCAGCAGCAGGCGGTTGCCATTGCCCAGGTAGTTGGGGTCTTGGGTGCCGGTGGGGTTTTCCAGCAGGGCCACGCAGCCCAGCCCCAACTTGGCAGCCAGGGCTGCGGTCTGGCGCACATGGTTGGACTGGATGGCACCGGCGGTGATCAGGGTGTCGGCGCCCTGGGCCAGGGCATCGGCGGCCAGGTATTCGAGCTTGCGCAGCTTGTTGCCGCCCATGGCCAGGGGTGTGCTGTCGTCACGCTTGACGTAGACATCGCGACCGATCCAGGCCGACAGGCGTTCGAGTTTTTCCAGGGCGGTGGTAGACCTGAGCAGGTCGAGACGGTTAAAGCGGGCGAGCTGTTGTTTGATCATGGGGCCGCACGGAACAGGGAAGGTGCAAGGACTATAGGCAGCCCTTTTTGCCCGGGCAACCGCCAATCGCTTATGCGAAAAAGTGCTTGAAGCCAGACAATTAGTTCTTAAGCGCCGCCGTCGCCGGGCGTAAAGTGATCGCCGTTTGCGCGGCCCGATTGTCCGGCCGCCCGAGTAAGGAGTCTTATCGTGAGCGAGCGTTCCAGCCATTGGCAATTGCAGACCATCGTTGGCCAACTGCGTGATGCCCGTGACCAGTGGCGTACCCGCAACGGTCGGGTCAGCGGCGAGCAGGGCGGGCGTGAGCTGCCGTCGCGGGCGGCCATGGCGGAAATCCTCGAGGCCCTGTGCGGTGCCCTGTTTCCCATGCGCCTGGGGCCGGTGGACCTGCGCGAAGAGAGCGAGGATTTCTACGTGGGCCACACCCTGGACGCGGCGCTCAACGCTTTGCTGGCCCAGGCGCGCCTGGAGCTGCGCTATGTGGCCCGGCAGAGCGGCGAGGCCGATGCCGAAGTCAACGCCCGGGCGATCCGCCTGATCCAGGATTTCGCCCTGGCCCTGCCCGGCCTGCGGGTGCTGCTGGACACCGATGTGCTGGCGGCCTATCACGGCGACCCTGCGGCCCGCAGCGTGGATGAGGTGCTGCTGTGCTACCCCGGCATCCTGGCGGTGATTCACCACCGCCTGGCGCACCATCTGTATCGCGCCGGCCTGCCGCTGCTGGCGCGGATCAGCTCGGAAATCGCCCACTCGGCCACCGGCATCGACATCCACCCGGGTGCGCAGATCGGCCGCAGCTTCTTCATCGACCACGGTACCGGCGTGGTGATTGGCGAGACCGCGATCATCGGCGAGCGGGTGCGCATCTATCAGGCGGTGACCCTGGGCGCCAAGCGCTTCCCGGCGGACGAGGACGGCCAGTTGCAGAAGGGCCACCCGCGCCACCCGATCGTCGAGGACGACGTGGTGATCTACGCCGGCGCGACCATCCTGGGGCGCATCACCATCGGCAAGGGCTCGACCATTGGCGGCAACGTCTGGCTGACCCGCAGCGTGCCGGCCGGCTGCAACCTGACCCAGGCCAACCTGCAGCACGACGACGGCTCGCAGAAGTAGGCGCTGGCTTGTGTAGGCGCTGGCTTGCCAGCGAGGGCGTCTCTGAGAGCGATGCAGGACTTGCCGGCCTATTCGCCGGCAAGCTGGCTCCTACGGGAGAGAGGCCGGCCCGGCAAGGGGCTTTTTCTGCTGAACGATTGCGTTCGACACACGTCATACCCTTCCCTGAGCTAGCGTACAAAAGGTACCGCTGAGCCCTGCGATTAGTCCTGAGCCCCCTATCCATGTTTAACTTGAACGCTTGTTCAAGTTAAACCGGTGGTTCGCTGCCCGCTCACAACAGGAGGCTTGCCTTTGCTGAGTCCGTCTATTTCAGCCATGTTTCATCCCTTCGAGGTGCACCGTTCATGAGTGCACCATCCACCTCCGCGAATGCTTTGATTCGCATGAACCCTCCGGTGTTCTACTTCGCCGCGAGCTTTATCCTGATCTTCGGCGTGGTGGTCATTTCCATGCCGGAACAGGCCGGCGCCTGGCTGCTGGCGGCGCAAAACTGGGCGGCCAATACGGTCGGCTGGTACTACATGCTGGCGATGACCCTGTACCTGGTCTTCGTGGTGGTCACCGCCTTGTCCGGCTACGGCAAGATCAAGCTCGGTGCCGACCACGACGAACCCGAGTTCAGTTACCTGTCCTGGGCCGGCATGCTGTTCGCCGCCGGGATCAGCATCACGCTGTTCTTCTTCTGCGTTTCCGAGCCCCTGACCCACATGCTGCAACCGCCCCAGGGCGAGGCCGGCACCGCCGAGGCGGCGCGCCAGGGCATGCAGCTGCTGTTCCTGCACTGGGGCCTGCACGGCTGGGGCGTGTTCGCCTTCGTCGGCATGGCCCTGGCGTACTTCGCCTATCGGCACAACCTGCCGCTGGCCCTGCGTTCGGCGCTGTACCCGCTGATCGGCAAGCGCATCAACGGCCCTATCGGCTACGCGGTGGATGGCTTCGGCATCATCGCCACGGTGTTCGGCCTGGGCGCCGACATGGGCTTTGGCGTACTGCACCTGAACTCCGGCCTCGACTACCTGTTCGGCATCGCCCACACCCAGTGGATCCAGGTTGGCCTGATCACCCTGATGATGGGCGCGGCGATCATTGTCGCGGTGTCCGGGGTCGACAAGGGCGTGCGGGTGATGTCCGACATCAACATGCTGCTGGCGGTGGCGCTGCTGCTGTTCGTGCTGTTCGCCGGGCCCACCCAGCACCTGCTCAACACCCTGATCCAGAACCTGGGCGACTACCTGGGCGCCTTGCCCACCAAGAGCTTCGACGTCTACGCCTACAACAAGCCCAGCGACTGGCTGGGCGGCTGGACGGTGTTCTACTGGGCCTGGTGGATTGCATGGTCGCCGTTCGTGGGCCTGTTCATCGCGCGGATTTCCCGTGGCCGGACCATTCGTGAGTTCGTCTTCGGCGTGCTGTTGATTCCCCTGGGCTTCACCCTGGCGTGGATGTCGATCTTCGGTAACAGCGCCATCGACCAGGTGCTCAACCACGGTATGAGCGCCCTGGGCATGTCGGCTATCGACAACCCGTCGATGACCCTCTACCTGCTGCTGGAAACCTACCCCTGGAGCAAGACCGTGATTGCGGTCACGGTGTTCATCAGCTTCGTGTTCTTCGTCACCTCGGCGGATTCCGGCACCGTGGTGCTCTCGACCCTGTCGGCCAAGGGCGGCAACGCCGATGAAGACGGGCCGAAATGGCTGCGGGTGTTCTGGGGCGCGATGACCGCCCTGGTCACCAGTGCGCTGTTGTTCGCCGGCAGCATCGACTCGCTGAAGTCGGCGGTGGTGCTGACCTCGCTGCCGTTCTCGCTGATCCTGCTGTTGATGATGTGGGGGCTGCACAAGGCGTTCTACCTGGAATCCCAGCGGCGCATCGCCCAGTTGCATTCCCTGGCGCCGGTTGCACCTTCGCGGCGGGGCAAGGGCGGCTGGCGCCAGCGCCTGAGCCAGGCGGTGCATTTCCCGTCACGGGATGAGGTGTATCGCTTCCTCGACCAGACAGTGCGCCCGGCCATCGAAGAGGTGACCGCGGTGTTCGTCGAGAAGGGCTTGAACGTGGTGACCCAGCCCGACCCGGCCAACGACAGCGTGAGCCTGGAAATCGGCCATGGCGACCAGCACCCGTTCATCTATCAGGTGCAGATGCGCGGTTACTTCACCCCGTCCTTCGCCCGTGGCGGCATGGGGCCCAAGGAGCTGCGCAACCGCCGTTACTACCGGGCCGAGGTGCATCTGGCCGAGGGCAGTCAGGATTACGACCTGATGGGCTACACCAAGGAACAGATCATCAACGACATCCTCGACCAGTACGAACGCCATATGCAGTTCCTGCATCTGGTGCGCTGAGCCGTTCGCTCAGGCCTTGGTGAGCAACAGGTAGAACACCAGGGCCAGCACCGGCACGGCAAACACCAGGCTGCCGACCGCCAGCTCCGAACGCAGGGGCTGGTGGGCGGTGACCATGCCCACCGCACCGTTGATGACCGTCAACGCCAGCCACAGCCCCGAGAAGCCATAGCCCAGGGTCTGGCGGCTGAAACCCAGTCGCTCGCCGATAAACAGCACCAGTGCCAGCAGGATCAGGCCAAAGGTGATGATGATGGTGGTGTGCATGATGGGTACTCCCCGGGAGCCGGTGTGCCGGCGCATATATCGAGCATAGGCGTCAAACCAGCCCGCCATTGGCCCGCAGGATCTGCCCGTTGACCCAGGCCGCCGCCGGGCTCGCCAGGAAGCTGATGATGCTGGCGATATCCTCCGGCTGCCCCAGGCGTTCCAGGGGCGGCATCCTGGCGAAGCTGGCCACCTGCTCGGCAGTCTTGTCCTTGAGGAACAGTTCGGTGGCCACCGGCCCCGGCGCCACGGCATTGACCGTGATCTGGCGCCCGCGCAGCTCCTTGGCAAACACCTGGGTCAGGGATTCCACCGCCGCCTTGCTGGCGATGTACACCGCGTAGCCCGGCAGGTTGAGGCCGACGGTGCTGCTGGAGAAATTGACGATACGGCCGCCGTCATTCAGGCGCCCGGCGGCTTCGCGCAGGGTGTTGAAGGTACCGCGAGTGTTGATGGCGAAGGTCTGCTCGTAGAGCTCGTCGCTGTGCTCGGCCAGGGGCAGCACCTTGAGGATGCCGGCGTTGTTGATCAGCACATCGACCTTGCCCAGTTGGGTCTCGGTCTCTTCGAACAGCCGGCGCACATCGCTGGCGCTGGCCACGTCGGCCTTGACCGCTATGGCCCGGTGCCCGGCCTGGCGCAGTTCCACCACCAGCCGGGAAGCTTCCTCGCTGCTGCTGGCGTAGTTGATCGCCACGGCGTAACCCTCCTTGGCCAACTGGCGGGCGATCACTGCGCCTATGCCTCGGGAGGCTCCGGTGACAATGGCGACTTTTGCGGCTTGAGCGGTCATGGGGTCAGTCCTTCATGGAGGTTGAACGGCTTGTCTGGGCAACAGGTTCACGGATTTACCGTGCTGGATAAATACGCCAGAGTTGCCTTGACTGTTCAATATTCGCCAACAATCGAGCTTCTGGAGCCTCCTGTGGACCAAGTCAAAGGGATGAAAGTGTTCGTAAGGATCTACGAGCGCAGCAGCTTCACTCTAGCCGCCGATGACCTGAACCTGCCCCGGGCGACCCTGACCCACACCCTCAACCAGTTCGAGGCCTGGCTCGGCACCCGGCTGCTGGAGCGCAGCACCCGCCGGGTACGCCCGACTCTGGATGGCCAGGCCTATTACCCCCGTTGCGTGCAACTGCTGGCGGAGCTGGAAGAGGCTGAACTGGCGTTTCGCACTGTGGAGCCCCATGGGCGCTTGCGGGTGGACATGCACGGCACCCTGGCCAAGCACTTCGTGATCCCGCGGCTGGGGGAGTTCATGCAACGTTATCCACAGATCGAACTGGCCATCAGCGAGGCCGACCACTTTGTCGACCTGGTCGCCGAGGGCGTGGACTGCGTGCTGCGTGCCGGCAACCTGGAAGGCTCCTCGCTGATTGCCCGGCGGGTGGCGAACCTGCAGCAGGTGACCTGCGCCAGCCCCGCCTACCTGGCGCGATACGGCGAACCGCAGAGCCTGGACGAACTCGGCGCGCATCGGGCGGTGAACTACGTTTCGCGTACCGCCACCCGCTCGTTCCCCTTCGAGTTCCTGGTCGAGGGGCAGGTGCGCGAAGTGGCCATCGATGGCGCCTTGTCGGTGTTCGGTGCGCAGATCTACGGCGCCTCGGCCCTGGCGGGGCTGGGGATCATCCAGTGTCCGCGTTATCACGTGGCGCGGCAGATCGAGCAGGGGTCGATGCGCGAGATTCTCTGTCACACGCCGCCCCCGGCAATGCCGGTGTCGGTGGTCTACCCCCACAGTCGGCACATGTCGCCGCGGGTGCGGGTATTTGTCGACTGGCTGGCGCAGGTGTTTACCGAGGCGCATTGACGCCCCCGCTGGCACGCCATGCGCAGGAGCTATGGGCCGCCAGCGTATTGATCAACCCAGTGGATCACCTGGACAACCCCGACTACGCCGGTGGCGTATGGGGCGCTGCGCGAGCTCTCTGCCTGAGGGGCAATGGGCTCAACTGCTTTCGCGCTCGATCAGCCGGCATTGCAGCAGGTTCAGGCGTTGCACCGTGCCTGCCACTGGCAGCACTCCCAGGCTCTCCAGCACCCGGGTCGCGGCCAGTACGCCGATCTGAAGCGCCGGTGGCTGGATGGTGCTCAGGCTGGGCAGCAGCATCTGCGCAAAGGGATAGTCGCCAAAGCCCAGCACCGCACATTCCTCGGGGATCTTCAGCCCGGCTCGTTGCCCCGCCAGCAGGCCGCCGGCCGCCAGGTTGTCGTTGGCGAAGATGATCGCGTCGGGGCGTTCCGGGCTGCCCATCAGCGCTTCCATGGCCTGTTTGCCGGCCTCGAAGGGCGCGCGGTCGGCATCCGGGGCAAACACCCGGGGCGCCAGCCCCAACTCGGCCAGCGTTGCCAGATAGCCGTCGCGCCGCTCCAGGGCACTGAAGTCTCCGGGGGCGCTGTTCTGCACGAAGGCGATGCGCCGGTAGCCTTTGGCGTGCAGGTGGCGAGCGGCCGTGACCCCTACCTGAAAGTGCGAAAAGCCGATCTGCAGCGGTTGCCGCTGGGGCTGGTAGTCCCAGGTTTCGATCACCGGGATCTCGGTGTCGGCGAGCATCTTTTCCGTGCCCGGGCTATGGAAGTGGCTGGTCAGTACCAGGGCTGCCGGCGACCAGCCGAGAAAGGCCCTTACCGCGCTCTCCTCCTGCCTTGCGTCGAAGTAGCTGGAAGCCAGCAGCAGTTGGTAGCCATGGCGGCTGAGGGTGTCGCTGAAGCCCTGGATGGTCTGGGCGAAAATCGGCCCGGAAATGTTCGGGATGACCATGGCGACAATCCGCCCGCGGGCCGAGGCCAGCCCGCCGGCCACCAGGTTCGGTACATAGCCGAGTTCGGCGACCATCGCGGCGATGCGTTCACGGCGCTCGGGGGAAACACTGTCGGGCTGGTTGAAATAGCGCGAAACGGTGATCGCCGACACCCCGGCCTGGCGCGCCACGGTGTTCAGGGTTACGCGGCCGGCGCCGCGGCGCTTGCGGCCAGGCGCTTGGTCAGAGCTCATGAGCGCATTCCTTTGGCTGAACAAAAAGGCATATAAAAGTAATTTTTCAGTATTGGACGCTCTATCAGGAGCCTGTCGATACTGGCGATGTTAGCGCTAACAAAGCGCCATGTCTGCTACTCGCTCGAGCGAATGCCCAAGACAGTTTTCAGGCGCTGCCGGCACAGATCGGCAGCGGTTCGGGGCATTTTTCAGCAGGTGCAGCATGCAGAACTTTCTTGGGGAACAGCACAGTCTCACGCAGTCGATCCGTGGTGCCACGCCATTGCGACCCCATCTGGGCTGGTTGCTGGCGGGGCTGGCCGCCTTGCCGCTGCCGGCGGCTTATGCCGCTGGCAGCGGCGCCAGCGCACAGGATCAGGAACCGACCCTGAAGTCGGTGACCGTCACCGCCACCCGCCGCGAGGAATCGCTGCAGAAAGTCCCGGTGGCGGTCTCGGTAGTGGAGGGCGAGCAACTGGAGCGGGATAACCGCAACGGCGTTGCAAGCATCGTGCAGCAGGTGCCATCGCTGAACTTCCGCACGGGTGCCTCGAACAAGGACACCTCGCTGTTCATCCGTGGCGTGGGCACCATTTCCACCTCACCGGGGGTGGAGCCCACGGTGGCGACGGTGATCGACGGCGTGGTCTACGGCCGCCCCGGCCAGGCCACCCTGGACCTGCTGGATCTGGAACGGATCGAAGTCCTGCGCGGGCCCCAGGGCACCCTGTTCGGCAAGAACGCCTCGGCCGGGGTGCTGAATGTCATCACCAAGGCGCCTACGGCCGAGACTCATGGCTACATCGACCAGGCCTACTACAGCGGCAATGAAAGCCGCACCCGTTTCGGCATTGGCGGCAGCCTGATTCCCGACACCCTCAAGGGCTCGTTCACCACCTTGTTCGGCAGTTACGACGGCAATGTGGATAACCGCCACAACGGCCAGGAGGTCAACGGCTACAACCGCAAGGGCGTGCGCGGCAAGCTGGAGTTCACCCCCAGCGAGGACCTCAAGTTCACCTTCGCGGCGGACTACATGCAATCCCATGATGACGCCCCCAACGGGGTGGTGAGCAAGGCCCTGACACCTGCCTTCGCCAATGCCCTGAACCCCGTGCGCGCCAGCAGCGACAACCGGGACATCAACACCGACACCCGTACCCATGTGGACGATATCAACAAGGGCCTTTCCGGCCAGCTGGACTGGAGCCTGGGCGACTACATCCTGACCTCGATCACCGCCTGGCGCGGCTGGAACAATACCCAGTACCAGGACGGCGACCGTCTTGGCACGGTCACTGCGGCGTTCCCCGGGACCGCCGACAAGGGTGACCTGGACTACAACCAGTACTCGCAGGAGCTGCGCCTGGCATCGCCCAAGGGGCGGTTCCTGGAGTACGTCGGCGGCCTGTTCTACATGCACGGCAAGGATGAAGAAACCTACCAGCGCACCCTGACCACGACCACCGGCGCCAACCGGGGCATTGCCGACTACAGCACCACCAACGACAGCTACGCGGTATTTGGCGAGAGCACCCTGAATTTCACCGAGGACTTTCGTGGCATCGCCGGCCTGCGCTGGACCCACGATGACCTGAAGTACGATCACCGCCGGGTCTCGACTTCGGCGACCACGGTCAGCGGTATCCAGCCGGGCACCCAGAGTTCCGGCTCGGTGGACGAGGATGGCTGGTCCGGGCGCCTGGGCCTGCAATATGACCTCAGCGCCACGGTCACCAGCTACCTGACCTATTCCCGGGGCTACAAGGGCCCGGCCTACAACGTGTTCTTCAACATGCAGCCGCGGGACACCCAAGCACTGAAACCCGAAACCTCCAACACCTGGGAGGTGGGGATCAAGGCCAGCAGCTGGAACAACCGGCTGACCACCAACCTCGCGGTGTTCCACAGCGAATACGACAACTACCAGGCCAACTTCTTCGACACCGTGGCCGGGCAGGTAGTGACCCGCCTGATCAATGCCGGGAGCGTCAGCAGCGAGGGCGTGGAACTGGATTACGCCCTGCAGGCCACCCAGCAACTGAAGTTCTCCGGGGCCCTGGCCTACACCCGGGCGCGCATCGACGAATTCGCCTGCCCGGCGGGCGCGGCGGCTTCGTGCAACGTCAACGGCAAGCCGTTGCCTTTCAGCCCGGACTGGAAAAGCTACGTGCGCGCCGACTACAGCATTCCCCTGGATAACGGCCTGGATATCGAGTTGGGCACTGACTACAGCTGGCAAAGCGAAGTGCAGTACGACATCAGCCAGAACCTCGACACCCGCCAGGGCGCCTACGGCATCTGGAACGCCAGCATTGCCCTGGCCGACTACAACGATGGCTGGCGCGTGGCGTTGCTGGGCAAGAACCTCGCCGACAAGTCCTATTCGCCCTTGCTGGCCAGTGGCGGCAACTACATCTACCGCGCCGTGCCCCGGGATGACGAACGTTATTTCGGCGTGCAGTTGCGCAAGGATTTCTGATGCCCTGCCGTTGTAGGAGCCGGCTTGCCGGCGAATGGGTCGGCGAACTGGGAGCAGGTCTTGTGGGCGCTTTCGCTGGCAAGCCAGCTCCTACAGCGGGCTTTGGCGGTGTCCCTTTTGCAGCATGAAACAAGGAGTGATCCATGTCCCGTTCCACTCGCCAGCTCAAGCTCGGCGCCTTTCTCATGGCCACCGGTCACCACGTTGCCGCCTGGCGTCATCCGGATGTTCCGGCCCAGGCAGGGCTGGATTTTGCCGTCTATAAAGAACTGGCGCAGATCGCCGAAGCCGCGCGCTTCGATGCACTGTTCGTCGCCGACAGCCTGGCAGCCCCTACCGGCCCCATCGCCAGCCGCATGGCCCGCTCCGATTACTTCGAACCCTTGACGTTACTGGCGGCCCTGGCGGCCGTGACCGAGCGGATAGGGCTAATTGCCACTAGCACTACGAGCTATAACGTACCGTACCACGTAGCACGTAAATTCGCGTCGCTGGACCATCTTTCAGGTGGTCGGGCGGGGTGGAACCTGGTGACTTCCGACAATGCCGCCGAAGCGCGGAATTTCGGTCGGGAGGAACATTTTGGGCACGCGGAACGTTATCGCAGGGCCCGGGAGTTCCATCGGGTGGTCACCGGGCTCTGGGACAGCTGGGAGGACGACGCCTTTGTCCGCGACAAGGCCAGTGGCAAGTATTTCGACCCAGACAAGCAGCATTTACTGGACCATCGCGGTGAATTCTTCCAGGTCAAAGGGCCATTGAATGTGGCGCGCCCACCCCAGGGATACCCGGTGATCGTCCAGGCCGGTTCTTCCGAGAGCGGTCGTGAGCTGGCGGCCCAGACCGCCGAAGTGGTATTCAACGCCCAGCCTTCCATGGCCGCCGCGCAGGCCTTCTATGCCGACCTGAAAGGGCGCCTGAAGCAGTACGATCGTAGTACGCAATCCCTGAAAATCATGCCTGGGGTATTCGTGGTGGTGGGGGACAGCGAAAGTCAGGCCCGGGAAAAGTTCGAAGCCTTCCAGGACCTGGTGGAGCCCGAAGTGGGCGTGGCCCTGTTGGGGAGGATGCTGGGCAACTTCGACTTGTCCGGCTACCCGCTGGATGCACCGTTGCCGGCGCTGCCACTGACCGAGAGCGGCCAGCAGAGCCGCCAGCAATTGCTCACCGAGCTGGCCGGCAAGGACAACCTGACCCTGGCCCAGCTGGGGCGCAGGATTGCCGGTGGCCGTGGGCACTACAGCCTGATCGGTACGCCCGGGCAGATAGCCGACGAACTGCAAGCCTGGTTCGAGGAGGGCGCGGCCGATGGTTTCAATGTGCTGGTGCCGCATCTCCCTGGTGGGCTACGGGACTTTGCCGGCGGGGTGATTCCGGAACTGCAGCGGCGCGGGCTGTTCAGAACTGAATACGAGGGCCGAACCCTGCGGGAAAACCTGGGGTTGGCGCGACCGAAAAATCAGTTTGTGTGACAACGCGGCTGGCGCAGGGGCCGGCTTGCCAGCGAAAGCGCTCGTGGTGGCCAAGGCTTGCGGGCCTTTGGCCGGCAAGCCGGCTCCTACCGTGGGGCGCTTTGATCGACGTTTAGTCGTTTTGGAAAGACCTGACTCAGAGAGGATTCGATGACTTACATAGCTGCTGAAAACCGCTACGATTCCATCCCCTATCGCCGTGTCGGCCGCAGTGGCCTGGTACTGCCGGCGCTGTCCCTGGGGCTGTGGCACAACTTTGGCGACAGCACGCCGATCGACACCCAGCGTGCCTTGCTGCGCACCGCCTTCGACCTGGGGATCAACCACTTCGACCTGGCCAACAACTACGGCCCGCCCTACGGCAGCGCCGAAATCAACTTCGGCCGCCTGCTGCGGGAAGACTTCAAGGCCTATCGCGATGAATTGATCATCTCCAGCAAGGCCGGTTGGGACATGTGGCCCGGGCCTTACGGCCAGGGCGGCGGTTCGCGCAAGTACGTACTGGCCAGCCTCGACCAGAGCCTGCAGCGCCTGGGCCTGGACTATGTGGATATCTTCTATTCCCACCGCTTCGACCCGGATACGCCGCTGGAGGAAACCGCCAGCGCCCTGGCCACCGCCGTGCAGCAGGGCAAGGCGCTGTATATCGGTATTTCTTCCTATTCGGGGGCCAAGACCCGGGAAATCGCCGCGTTGCTCAAGGAGTGGAAGGTGCCGCTGCTGATCCATCAACCGGCCTACAACATGCTCAACCGCTGGGTCGAGAAGGACCTGCTGGACACCACCGAGGAGCTCGGCGCCGGGGTCATCGCCTTTACGCCGCTGGCCCAGGGCCTGCTTACCGACAAGTACCTCAATGGCATTCCCGAGGATGCGCGGGTCAATCGTCCGGGGGGCGGCTCGTTGCAGGCTTCGCACTTGTCGGAGGCCAATATCGCCCATGTCCGCGCGCTCAACGAGATCGCCAAGAACCGCGGCCAGAGCCTGGCGCAACTGGCCCTGGCCTGGACCCTGCGCGACCCGCGGGTGACCTCGGCGCTGATCGGTGCCAGCCGGCCGGAGCAGATCGTCGAGAACGTCGGGGCGTTGCAGAACTTGAGCTTCAGTGTCGAGGAACTGGCGGAAATCGATCATTTCGCCAAAGAAGGGCGCATCAACCTGTGGGAAAAACCTTCGACGGCAGAGTGAGGTAAATCTGCCCCTGCACCGATAAAACAGCCCCCGGCAGAGCGATCTGCCGGGGGCTGTTGGCTTTGCCGCCTGGAGCGGGGCGGCAGGCGTCGTTACCTGGTCGTGCTGCTGACTTTCAAGGAAGACGGATTGCCGGCCACGGTGCGGTCCTGGGGATCATCGAGGTCGACCTTGGCGGTCACCGACAGGCCCGGCCGCAGGCGTTCGAGGCCGGACTGGTTGGCGTCGAAGCGAATGCGCACCGGCACCCGCTGGACGATCTTGGTGAAGTTGCCGGTGCCCGGTTCGAAGGGCAGCAGGGCAAAGGTCGAGCCTGAACCCGGAGCCAGGCTTTCCACGGTGCCGGTGATGCTGACGCCTGGCAGGGCATCGATCTTGATCTGCGTCGATTGCCCCGGGTACATGTGCTGGGTCTGGGTCTCCTTGAAGTTGGCCAGTACATAGAGGTCATGCAGCGGCACCAGGGTCAGCAGGCGCGAACCCGGTTGCACGTAATCGCCAACCTGGATCTGCCGATTGCCGACGGTGCCGTCCATCGGTGCATAGATGGTGGTGTGGCGCAGGTCCTGCTGGGCCAGTTCGAGCCGCGCCTTGGCGGTTACCACCTTGGCCTTGGCCATCTGCAATTGCGCTTGCAGGCGTTGCCGTTGCGCGGTGGTGACCGCAAGGTCGTTCTCCGCCACTTGCAACATGGCCTGGGCGTAGGCCAGGCCTTGTTCGGCGGAGATGGCCTGGGTGCTGTATTTCTCCACCTCGTTGCGCGCCACGGCGCCGGTGGTGACCAGGGTATCGAAGCGATTGCGCTCCGCACCGGCACGCTTGGATTCGGCCTGGTTGGTGCGGATCGAGGTGCGCGCCGCCTGCACGCGGGCACTGGCCAGGCGCTGCTCGGCGTCCTGGATGGTCAGCGCGGCCTCGGCCAGGGCGACCTGGGCCTGGTTGTCCGCCAGATCGCCTTCGGCCAGGGATACCCGGCTGTCGAACTCTTCGCTGTTGATGCGCACCAGGGGCTGCCCGGCGGTGACGTTCTGGTGATCCTTGACCAGCACCTCTGTCACCAGGCCATGGACCCGCGGCGCGACGGAGGTCGCATCGGCGGCGATGTAGGCATCGTCCGTGGCCTGTGTCGACGGCGCCATCAGCACCCAGCCAACCCCGACTGCTACCAATGTCAGGGCGATAGCGCCGGCGATCAGCGGGCGCTTGGAACGCTTGCGCGGCTTCTCGGACTCTTGGGCGGCTTGCAGGATGGCGTTCTGAGTCTGGGTGCTCTGCTCCATGTTGAAGCTCCATGCTGTTTTGAATTACGATCATAATATTCACATGTCGGTCGCAATACTACAGGGAAGTACCTACCGTGACGACAAGCGCAACTGACCTCTCCGAAGCGGGTGCCCAGCCCGGCCAACAGTCCACTAAGCGCAAGTTTCTGGTCTTCACGATCATGGCTTTCGGCATGTTCATGGCGCTGATCGACATCCAGATCGTGGCGGCCTCGCTCAACGACGTGCAGGCCGGGCTCAGTGCCGGCCCTGATGAAGTGAGCTGGGTGCAGACCGCCTATCTGATTGCCGAACTGATCATGATTCCCTTCTCGGCGTTTCTCGCCCAGGCGATTTCCACCCGCTGGCTGTTCGCTGCCAGCGCGGCGTTCTTTACCCTGTTCAGCGTGGGTTGCGGCATGGCCTGGAACATCGAGTCGATGATCGTGCTGCGGGCCCTGCAAGGCTTTGCCGGCGGGGCGATGGTGCCCACGGTATTCGCCGTGGGGTTCGTGTTGTTCGAAGGCAAGCAGCGGGCGATGGTCCCGGCAATCCTTGGCATGACCGCGGTGCTGGCACCGACCCTGGGCCCCACGGTGGGCGGCCTGGTGACCTTCTACCTGGACTGGCGCTGGATCTTCTTCATCAACGTGCTGCCGGGGCTGGTGATCTGCATCGGCGCGGCGTTGCTGATCGATGTGGATCGCCCGGACCTGTCCATGCTGCGGCGTATCGACTGGCTGCATTTCGTCGCCATGGCGCTGGCCCTGGGGTGTTTTGAATACGTGCTGGAGGAGGGGCCGCGCAAGGACTGGTTCAGCGATACCGGGATCGTCATCGCGGCCTGGGTGTCCCTTGTGTCCTTTGGTTTGTTCATCGAGCGCTCGTTGTATTCGAACAACCCGATCGTGTCCCTGGTGCCGTTTCGCGACCGCACCTTTTCCATTGCCTGCCTGTTGAACCTGGTGATCGGTTTTGGCCTTTATTCGTCGACCTACCTGGTGCCGGTGTTTCTTGGCCGGGTGCGTGGCTTCGATAGCCTGGAAATCGGCACCACGGTTTTTGTCGTGGGTATCGGGCAGTTGGTCAGTACGATTATTGCTGCCCGGGCCTCGGAAAAAGTTGATCGGCGCCTGATCATCTCGGTGGGTTTCCTCGGCCTGGCGCTGAGCCTGTGGCTGACTTCCCGGGTCACTTCCAACTGGGGATTCGATGAGTTGCTGGTGCCGCAGGTGGCGCGTGGGCTGTTCCTGATGCTGTGCATCGTGCCGAGCGTGAACATGGCCTTGAGTTCGTTCCAGGGGGTTGAACTGCGCCAGGCCTCCGGGCTGTTCAACCTGATGCGCAACCTGGGCGGCGCCATTGGTATTGCTACGGTCAACACCTGGCTGCAGGACGATGCCCGGACTCAGGTCCTGCGCCTGTCCGAGTCGCTGGGGAGCAAGGCTGTCGCCGCCCAGGAACTCATGGGCCAACTGGCGCTGAAGATTGCCGCCGATACACCGGATGCCAGCCACGCTTTCCTGATGGCTCAGGGCATTCTCGGCCGCCTGGTGGGGCGTGAAGCGCTGACCCTGGCCTTTGGCGATGTGTTCCGCCTGATGGCGATGATGTTCGTGGTGGCGTTGTTGCTGGTGCCGTTGTGCAAGGTGCCCCCGGCCGCGCCAGGCGCAGCCGAGGAGGAGAAGTGATAAGCAGCCGGGGCCTAGATGATCGGCGGCCCGGAGCGGGTCTTGCGCAACTGGCTGGGGGTGCAGCCCATGTTTTTCCACATCAGGCGGCGTAGAGCGGTGGAATCGGCATAGCCCACTTTGAAAGCAACTTCTTCAATGCTCATATTGGTGGTTTCCAATAAGCTTTGAACATGTTGCAGGCGAACTTTCTGAATGAAGGCCATGGGCGGCTTTCCCGTGGCGCTACGAATTCTACGGGATAAGGTCTTCTCGGTTATACGCAAATGTTCGGCAATGGTGCTCAGTGGCGGAACGTTGGGCAGGCAATCCTCGATGAACTTCTCCATTAACAAAACTTCACGGTTTTCCGTTTGCAAGTTGGACAGGGCCATGTAGTGATATTGCGCCGGTCGACCATCTATCAACAGATAACGCATGGTCAGTTCAGCAATCTGATTGCCCATCTTATTACGCAATATGTAGAGCATTAGATCCATTTGCGACATGCCTGCGCCTGCTGTAATCATATTTCCGTCATGAATAAGCATGCGTTTTGTGTCGAGTATCGCTTCGGGATAACGCTCTTTGAAAGTTTCATACAGTTGCCAATGAGTGGTGACCGTATGCCCCTCCAGAACCCCCGCCTCACCCAGGACGAAAACTGCTGAACAGGACGCCGCCGTCTGCTGCCCGCGGCGGTGATGGTCATGCACCAACTGGCTGAGCTTGCGGATATCGGCGTGCCCGAGCCGGGTGATCAGTTCGCTGGACAGGCTGAGCCCAGGCAGCCTTTTTTCCCGGCGACAGCCAAAGAAATCCAGCTCCTGGGTGTTCTCCAGCCCCAGTCCCGGGATCACCAGCATGCTGCCTTCGATGGCCTGGACCTTGTCCAGTGGCTGGGCATCCAGGCGCATGCCGTTGCGCATGCGAACCGATTCGCTGCTGCCGATAATCTTCCAGGTGATGGTTGGCCGGCCCATGACTTCGGCGACCTGGTTAGCTGTTCGCAGCACATCCAGGGTGATCGCGACACTCGATCCCATGGCACCTTCCAGCGCAATAAGCGTGAGCACATCCATGTCCATTTTCTCCCTGTAAGTGTCCATTTGTGCATTAGCAAAATATACAAGCTGGTGGCAGACTTCTCAACGCATCCAGATTTCACTTTCCTGCCCACGCTATTCCCTGTGGGACATAAAAAAATATGCATTCATCAAGTGAATGCGTTGCTCTGTCAATAAAATGACATCTTTGTCTACTGCCTAGTAAGAGCTCCCCTTCTTAGGGGCGTTTGTTCGGTTCCTTAGTGCTGAAAATAATAAACGACCTTCAGGTCAATATATGGCTCTCCATTTAAAAAGGATTTTGAATGAACTACGCCGTGCCTCGTGATTATCTTAATGATGTCAATCCAGCCATCTCAGCGCATGTAGCAGTTGATGATCTGCCGTTGGCCGAAGTCCCGGGCATCGAATGTTTAAGTTCGGTTACCGAAGTACTGGCCTATCGCGCATGGCGGCAACCCGATGCCATTGCCTTCATCCATCTGCTCGATGGCGAGCGGGAGGAGGCGTCGATCAGCTACGCCGAACTGTGGAAGCGTAGTCAACGATTGGCCGCCGCGCTGCAGATCTTCGAGCCCCGTGAAAAACGGGTGCTGATGCTGTTCGAGACCGGTATCGACTACATCGTTTCACTGTTCGGCCTGCTGCTGGCCGGTGCCGTGGCGATCCCGGCCTTTCCCCCAGTGGGGACCCGGGGGCTGGAGCGGCTGGCACTGATCTGCGCTGATGCCCATCCGCAACTGGTGCTCACCAGCTCGCGCTTCATGCGGTCCCAGGAGCGGGTCAACGCTCTGCTCCAGGGTGATTTGCCCGCGCCCCAGTGGGTTGACCCGGAGCAGTTGGCCGAGGCGGATTCATCCTGGCGCGGGCAGGCGCTCGCCCACGGCCAACTGGCCCTGCTGCAATACACCTCGGGCTCCACCTCGGCGCCCAAGGGCGTGATGCTGACCCACGACAACCTCTACAGTAATTGCCGCAGTGCCAGCCAGTGGATGGGCCCGGCCAGGAATCGCGTGGGTTGCAGCTGGCTGCCGCCCTATCACGACATGGGCCTGATGGGCGGAATCCTGCAGCCGATCTTCGATGCCTTCCCTACCGTGCTCATCAGCCCCGGGCACTTTGTCCAGCGACCGCTGCGCTGGCTGGATGCGGTGTCCAGGTACGGCGCCGACGTCACCATCGCGCCCAACTTCGCCTTCGACCTGTGTGTCGAAAACATCACCGACGAGGAACTGGCAGAGCTCGACCTGAGCAAGCTCAAGGCTATCTATTGCGGGGCCGAGCCGGTGCGCCAGAGCACCCTGGCGCGCTTCTCCGAACGTTTTGCCGCCGCCGGCTTCAACCCGGCGGCCCTGGGCCCCTGCTACGGGTTGGCCGAGGCCACCGTACTGGTCTCGGGCAAGCGCCACGATGAGCCGGCGTTCAATACCCAGGTGGATCGGGACCAACTCGCCAGTGGCACCCTGGCCATCGTCGATGCCGAGGATGCCCGGGCCCTGCCGCTGGTCAGTAGCGGCAGGGTCGCCCCGGGCCTGCGCGTGGCGATTGTCGACCCTGTCAGCCTGCAACCGGTGGCGGACGGCCAGATCGGCGAGATCTGGGTCCAGGGCGACAACGTGGGCGCCGGCTACTGGGGCAAGGAAGCGCTGAGCCAGCAGGTGTTTCGCGCCAGCCTGCCGGGCATCCATGGGCGTTTCATGCGCACCGGCGATCTTGGCGCGCTGCACCGCGATGAGCTGTTCGTCACCGGGCGCCTCAAGGACCTGATCATCATTGCCGGGCGCAACCTGTATCCCCAGGACCTGGAGCTGGCGGTGGAAAGCGCCGACCCGCGCATCCGCAGCAACGGCTGCGTGGCGGTGGGCATCGATAACGGCCAGCAGGAACAACTGGCGATCGTGGCCGAGGTCAAGCGCAGCGAGAAACTCGATGAAGCCCAGCAGGAACAGCTGCGCCAGGTGATCACCAGTGCGCTGGTCAGCCAGTTCGGCGTGGCCCCGGCGCGCATCCACCTGGCGCCCATGGGCGGCATTCCACTGACCACCAGTGGCAAGGTCCAGCGCCAGGCCACCCGCAAGGCCCTGCTCAACGACACGCTGGCGCGCTATGGCGCCAGTCGCGCGGCTGCGGCACCTACCCTTAAAACTGCTACGGATGCCCTGTCATGACGGCCATGAATCCTCATATCGACCGCACCGGCCAGCGCGAGCGGCAATTGGCCTGGCTGACGGTCGCAACTCCGGCAGTGGGCACCGTGGTGGCCCTGGTGCTGGCCTGGCATCAGGGCATCGGCTGGCTGGAAATCGGCGCGCTGGCCAGCATGTACCTGCTGACCGCCCTGGGAGTGGAAGTGGGCATGCACCGGTTCTTTTCCCACCATGCGTTCAAGGCCGGCCCGGTGATCACCGCATTCTTCGGCATCGCCGGTTCGATGGCGGCGCAGGGCCCGATCCTGTTCTGGGCGGCGACCCATCGCCAGCACCACGCCTTCACCGACAAGGAAGGCGACCCGCATTCGCCGCGCCCGCTCAAGGCGGGTTTTATCGGCAATATCCAGGGCTGGTGGCACGCTCACCTGGGCTGGCTGTTCAGCCTGCGCAAGCAGAACTGGAGCCAGTTCGTGCCGGACCTGCTGCGCGATCGACTGATCATGCAGATCAACCAGCGCTACTACCTGTGGATCATCCTCGGCCTGCTGCTGCCCAGCCTGGCATGCGGGCTGATAACCCGCAGCTGGGAGGGCGCGCTCAGCGGCCTGCTGTGGGGCGGCTTCGTGCGGATCTTCCTGGTGGACCACGCCACCTGGTGCATCAACTCCTTTGCCCACCGGGTTGGCGGCCGCGACCACAAGACCCGGGATACCAGCCGCAACGTGTTCTGGCTGGCGATTCCGACGGTAGGGGGCGGTTGGCACAACAACCACCATGCCTTCCCGGCGCTGGCCCATGCCGGCCTGAAACCCTGGCAGTTGGATATTGGCGGCCTGTTCATCGAGCTGCTCGCCCTCTGCGGCCTGGCCTGGGATGTCAAACGGCCCGGCCCGACCGTGGCTGCAGAACCTTCAGAAAGCTGATTGCCGGTCCCTACCTCACAGGAAGCAATTCATGGACGAGATACTCACCAACACAGCGACACCAGAGGTCGGCGGGGTTGCCCAGCTGAGCCCGAGTGCGGCCAGGACCAAGGCGCGGATCGCGCTGGCAGTCATGCTGGTGCCCCTGTTCGGGACCTTCGAGGCAATCCGGCTATGGTTCACCGGCCAGGTCCATGCCCTGGATTTCATCCTCTTCGCGGTGTTCTACGCGGTGCAGATGTTCGGGGTTTCCATGGGCTACCACCGTTACCTGGCCCATCGTGCGTTCAAGACCTCGCGGCTGATGAGCAGCCTGATGCTGATCGCCGGTTGCATGGCGGCCCAGGGACCGATCCTGTTCTGGGTCACCACCCATCGCCGGCACCACACCTACAGCGACCAGCACGGTGACCCGCATTCCCCCAACCTCATGGGCCAGAGCCGCTGGCAACGGGCCAAGGGGCTGTGGCATGCGCACATGCCGTGGATGCTGGCCCCGGACATGTCGAGCTGGAACTTCTTCGCCCCGGACATCCTGCGCGACCGCCGGCTGTTCTTCTACAACCAGACCTACCTGTTCTGGGTGGCCCTGGGGGTAATCCTGCCAGGGGTGATCGGCGGGCTGGTCAGCCAGAGCTGGTCCGGTGCCTGGAGCGGCCTGATCTTCGGCGGCCTGGCGCGGATCTTCGTCGCCAACCAGGCGGCCTGGTGTGTGGGCTCCATCTGCCACCGCTACGGCGCTCGCCCGTTCGTGACCCACGACCAGAGCACCAACAACTGGATCGTGGCCTTCCTCACCTTTGGCGAGGGGCTGCAAAACAATCACCACGCATTCCCTGCCTGGTACCGGCATGGCGTGCACTGGTGGGAGCCCGACCTGTCGGGCTGGACACTGGCGTTAATGGGCAAGCTGAGACTGGTCTCAGACCTGCGTTCCCCGTCCCAGGCAATGATCGACAAAGTCCGCAAGCGCCAGGCCTCGTCCTGAAACGCCCAATCGGCTGATCGTATTAACCACCTCACTCATCAAGGAAGATCCTATGTCCAATTTCATCTCCAATTTGCTGAGCACTCTGAGCTTCTCAGAGAAAAAACAGGCGGCGGTCGAACTCAACGAGGACAGCATCAAGCATTGGCTGGTGCAGAAGATGGGCGCGCTCTTGAAGATCGATCCTTCCCAGGTCGATACCGCCCGCAGCTTCGAGTCCTACGGCCTCGATTCGCTGGTAGCGGTGAAGGTGGCGGGTGACCTGGAGAAGTTCATGGAGCAGCGCCTGTCGCCGGCCCTGCTGTTCGAATACTCCAGCATCGATGACCTGTCCAAATACCTGGCCAATGAACTGACCACATCCGAAGTTTGACTTCGCAGGAGCTTGGCCATGGCCATTGCACAGATGCCCTCGCAAAAAAACGATAAATTCAATGACCTGCTCCGACGCTCTCAGGAGATCGAGGGCCTGCGTCTGACCGACGCAATCCCCAAGCACCTGTATCAGCCGCGGGTATGGCGCGGGATGCTCAGCTTCGTCGTCAGCTACATGCTCTACATCGGTGCCATCGTGGCGGTCGCCCACGTGCACTGGATGTTCTACCTGCCGCTGTGGCTGGTGGCGGGCCTGGGCGGCTGGGGCCTGTTCTGTGTCGCTCACGATTGCGGGCACAACTCGTTCTCGCGCAACCGCAGCTTCAACCACATCCTCGGGCACATCGCGCTGCTGCCGTTGCTGTACCCGTTCCACGGCTGGCGCCACATGCACAACATGCACCACGCCAACACCAACAACCTGGAAATGGACGTCGACTGGCGCCCGGTGCTGCGCGTGCAATATGACGCCATGCCCTGGTGGGACAAGCTGGTCTACAGCAGCACCCGCACCTGGCTGTTCTGGCTGGGCACGGTCAACTACCAGCGTCACTCGGGCTTCCGTCCGTCGATGTTCCACAAGCTCGAAGCGCGCAACGAAGTGCGTCGCTCGATCCTGTTCATGGTGGTGGCTGCGCTGATCTACCTGCCGACCCTGGTCTACTTCACCGGCTTCACCGGCCTGTTCCTGTACTTCATCGCCCCGTGGCTGGCGACCCATGCCTGGTTCAGCCTGACCACCATGATGCACCACATCAGCGACGAGACCCCGTTCCTCACCAAGGAACACTGGAGCTTCAACAGCAGCCGCCTGCTGCTGACCACCGACTACATGTACCCCAAGTGGCTGCTGTTCCTGACCCACTACATTTCGGTGCACACCGCGCACCATGTGGCGCCGATCATTCCCCACTACAACCTGCCCGAAGCCCAGGCCGCGTTGAAGACGGCCTTCCCCGGCATGGTCCGGGAAAAGCCCATGACCGTGCAGGACGTGTGGCACGTGGCGCGTAGCTGCCACCTGTACGACCCGGTGAACGGTTTCTATGAGTCCTTCGACCAACCAGCCCAGGCGGCCGGTGACCCGAGCACCCCCGGAGCCCGGGCCGCCAACGGCCCGTTGACCATGAAGCAGCAGATGCTGCGCAGCTACATGGGCGTGCTGGGATCGGTGTCGCTGGAGACCGCCGGGGCCAAGGCCACCGACCTGTTCGGCTACACCCGGGAATACATCAAGCAGCCGGACAAGGAAATGAGCCCCCTGGGCGCCCAGCGTTTCCATATCAAGGGTATCCCCGGCGTTCCCCATGGCTATCAGTGGGGCACGGGCAACCAGACCATCCTGCTGGTCCATGGCTGGGGTGCGGACAGCCGCAGCCTGTATTCCTTCACCCGGGTCCTGCAGCGCCAGGGCTTCAAGGTCGCGACCTTCGATGCGCCGGCCCACGGCATCTCGCCGGGCTCGCTGAGCACCATGACCGAGTTCAAGGACGCGGTGAAAGCGGCGATTGTCGCCCTCGGCGACGTGGTGGGTATCGTTGCCCATTCCCTGGGCGGGATCGCCGCCACCGGAGCCCTGGCCGAACTGGCCGAGACTCATCGGATCAAGGCCCTGTGCCTGCTGGGCTCGCCCGCCAACCTGCCGGTGGTGATCCAGCGCTGGGCCAACGGCTACCTGAAGCTCAAGCCGGCGGTGGTCCAGGCCATGCACCGGGAACTGTGGAAACGCAACGGCGTGCCGGTGGAGCACTGGGATATCCCGGCGCTGGGCAACGCCCTGCAACTGCCAACCCTGGTGCTGCATGACCTCAACGACCCGATCGTGCCGTTCTGCGAAGCGCAGCAGATCACCACGCTGATGCCATGGGCCAAGCTGGAGCCGGTGTCCGGGCTCGGGCATGTGCGGATCCTCTCCGATGCCGCGGTGCTGGAGCAGGTGGCGCAGTTCCTCGTGGAGAACGTCAAGGTGGCCGAAGTGGCCCAGGCCAGCGCATGAGAACAACGCATAACCCTTTGATGATGGTTGACCACCCATGAGCACCTACGCTGAAAACGCTGTGGCCGAGTCCGGCCTGTGGATGTGCCTGATCTGTGGCTGGATCTACGATCAACGCCTTGGCGATCCGGATTCGGGGGTGCCTCCGGGCACCGCCTGGGACGACATTGCCGAGGATTGGACCTGCCCGGAATGCGGCGTGAGCAAGTTGGACTTCAACATGGTGAAGCTGTAGCCCAGCGCTTGAATTCTGTAGTCGATGAGGAAGGAAGATGGCGACCCAAGAGCCAAGGCCGGCACCTGCCAGGGGCCGGCGCAACAGCTTCAGGAAGATGCTCTTCAAGGGCATTTACAACGGGGTTCTGGGGCTGCTTCGCTGCAGCTTCTGGATTGAGTCGCGGCTTTTTCCCCAGCGCGCTGCAGCACGGGCGCTGAAGATGTTCACGACGCCACAACGGCTGCGCCAGCATTTTCCGCAGACCTTGCCCAGCGCCACGGTGCAGGACCTGGAAACCGACCAGGGGCGCCTGCGCTGCTTTCGCTGGACTCCACCGCAGGTCCGGCGCCGCGTGGTGCTGGTGCACGGTTGGAGTGGCGCCAGCACCCAGTGGCAGTACCTGATCCCGCTGTTGCTGGAGGAGGGCTGCGAGGTCCTCTCCTTCGACTGCATCGGCCATGGCGGCAGCGGCGGTCGGCAGGCCTCGCTGCCGACCTTCGTCAGCATGCTCGACCAGGTGCAAAAGCAACTGGGGCCCTTCGACACCGTGATTGGTCACTCCCTGGGCGGCGCTGCCGCCGGGTATGCCTTGAGCACTCCGGTCGGCAAGGGTTTCCAGCGGGCGGTCCTGGTGGCCGCGCCGGCCGATATCGAAAACGTGGTCCGGCGCTTTGGCGCATTTTTGTGGATCAACGATGACGTCAGGCAACGCATGCAACTTCTGGTTGAGCAACGCTATCAGAAGGACATGGCCAGCCTGGCGGTCAGCCGTTATGGGCGCCAGGTGGAGGTCCCGGTGCTGCTGGTGCATGACCAGCAGGATCAGGAAGTCCCGGCAGATGACCTGCAATCCTTCGCCGAAGGCTTGCGACACCGGCGGGTCTTGCAGACTCGCGGGTTGGGCCATCTGAAAATTCTCAAGGACAGCGCGACCATGGAGGCCGTGGTCGAGTTTGTCTGTGCAAAGGACGGCAACCTATGAGTGAAAGTTACGATGTGATCGTTATTGGTGCGGGTCCCGGCGGCTATGTCGCCGCCATCCGGGCCGCGCAACTGGGGCTCAAGACAGTCTGCATCGAGCGCTACAAGGGCAAGGATGGCAAGACCGCCCTGGGCGGGACGTGCCTGAACGTTGGCTGCATTCCCTCCAAGGCACTGCTGGACAGTTCCCACCACTACTACGAAGCGCGCAACGGATTCGAAGTGCACGGCATCGCCATCCGCAATCCGCAGATGGATGTACCGGCCATGCTGGCGCGCAAGGACAACGTGGTGCGCAATTTCAACGGCGGCATTGCCTCGCTGTTCAAGGCCAATGGCGTGGCCCTGCTGGAAGGTCACGGCAAGCTGCTGGCCAACAAGGAAGTGGAAGTCACCGCCGCCGATGGCAGCACGCAACGCATCAGCGCCGGCAATATCATCCTGGCTCCCGGCTCGCGGCCGATCGACATTCCCGCGGCGCCCCTGGCCGGCGAGGTGATAGTGGACTCCACCGGCGCCCTGGAATTCACCCAGGTGCCCAAGCGCCTCGGGGTGATCGGTGCCGGCGTCATCGGCCTGGAACTGGGGTCGGTCTGGGCACGCCTGGGGGCTGAAGTCACGGTGCTGGAAGCCCTCGACAGCTTCCTCCCGGCGGTGGATGCGCAGATCGCCAAGGAGGCGCAGAAGATCCTCGGCAAGCAGGGCCTGGATATCCGCCTGGGCGCCCGGGTGACGGCCTGCGAAGTGCAGGGCGACAGCGTCAAGGTCAGCCTCAGTGAGGCCGGCGAGGACAAGCAGCAGGTGTTCGACCGGCTGATCGTCGCCGTCGGTCGCCGCCCCCTGACCACCGATCTGTTGGCCGCCGACAGCGGCGTGCACTTGGACGAACGCGGTTTTATCCACGTCGATGGCCAGTGCTGCACCAGCGTCCCCGGGGTGTTCGCCATTGGCGACGTGGTACGCGGCCCGATGCTGGCGCACAAGGCTTCTGAAGAGGGGGTGATGGTGGCCGAGGGGATTGCCGGGCATCGGCACCCGTTGAACTACGACCTGATCCCCTCGGTAATCTACACCCACCCGGAAATCGCCTGGGTCGGCCAGACCGAGCAGGCCCTCAAGGCCGAGGGCGTCGAGTTGAACATCGGCACCTTCCCGTTCGCTGCCAGCAGCCGGGCCATGGCGGCCAACGACACCGCCGGGCTGGTCAAGGTGATTGCCGATGCAGGCACCGACCGCGTGCTGGGCGTGCATGTGATCGGGCCGGGCGCGGCGGAGCTGGTTCAGGAAGGGGCCATCGGCATGGAGTTCGGCACCAGTGCCGAGGACCTGGGGATGATGGTGTTCTCCCATCCGACCCTGTCCGAAGCCCTGCATGAAGCCGCGCTGGCCGTGAATGGCCAGGCGATCCATATCGGCAATCGCAAGAAGAAAGCCCCCGCCGGCGTCAAATAACCAGTGGCCCCGGCCCCGCTCATGCAGCGCGGCCGGGGTTTGCTGCATCCCCGCGTTTCAGCGCAAGAACGGCACATCCCCAAGAATGGTCGCGCGCTGCATCACCCGGCGCTGTGGACGGTAGTCGTCCACCGCATAGTGCTGGGTCACGCGGTTGTCCCAGAAGGCAATGTCGTTCTCCTGCCAGCGCCAGCGAATGGTGAATTCCGGGCGGGTGGCGTGGGCGAACAGCAGTTGCAGGATGGCTGCGCTTTCGCTTTCCGACAGCTCGTTGATCCGGGTGGTGAAGCCGTCGTTGACGAACAGCGACTTGCGCCCGCTCACCGGGTGCGTGCGGATCACCGGGTGCGACAGCGGCGGGTTCTTGCGCCGGGTTTCTTCCCAGCGCGCCAGGTCCTCGGTGGTGTTGCCGAAGCGCTCCAGAGGGAAGGACTTAGTGAAGTCGTGGGTCGCGGTCAGGCCCTGCAGCAGATTCTTCATCGGCTCCGACAGCGCCTCGTAGGCGGCAATGCCGCTGGCCCACAGGGTATCGCCGCCGAACTCCGGCAGCAGCTTGGCGCTGAGCACCGCGCCCAGGGCCGGGGTCGGCAGAAAGGTTACGTCGGTGTGCCAGATGGCGTTGTCGCGCACGTCGGTCTCGGCGGTATCGAGGATCAATACCTCCGGCTGCTCCGGCACATTGGGGTAGATCGGGTGGATGTGCAGGTCGCCGAAGCAGGCGGCGAAACGCGCCTGCTGCTGCGGGGTGACCGGCTGGTTGCGAAAGAACAGTACCTGGTGCTTGAGCAGCGCCTGCTCGATGGCGTCACGATGTTCGATGCTCAAGGGCTGGCTGATATCGATGCCGCCGATCTGGGCGCCGAGGGCGGAGCTTAGAGGAGTGATGGTCAGGCTCATGGTCGTTCTCTTGTACGGCGCCGGACGTCGGCGTGGTCGGATTCGGTTTATCTGCATCAATCTTGAAATCGCTGGCATGCACGGCTCTTGTAGCCGCTGCCGAGCCTTGGCGAGGCTGCGAACGGCTGCGCAGCAGACGCAAACCCTTGCAGCGCGGTCGTCCTGGTCGATCGCTGCGAGCGCTGTGCGCTCGGTCACAGCTTCGCGGGGGCTCGGCAGCGGTACAGACAGCCTAGGCAATCGACGCAAGGCAGGCGCCAGTCAGTGGCTCTGGCCATGCCAGGGCACCAGCTTGCGCTGCAGGGCGCGCAGGCCCATTTCCATGGCGAAGGCGATCAGGGCAATCACCAGGATCCCCAGCACCACCACATCGGTGACCAGGAATTGCGCGGCGGACTGCACCATGAAACCCAGGCCGCTGGTGGCGGCAATCAGCTCTGCCGCCACCAGGGTCGACCAGCCCACGCCCAGGCCGATGCGCACGCCGGTGAGGATGTCCGGCAAGGCGCTGGGCAGGATCACATGGCGAATCAGCTGGGCCCGGGTAGCCCCCAGGGACTGGGCGGCGCGCAGCTTCGCCGGGTCCACGGTGCGCACGCCGGTGGCGGTGGCGATGGCGATCGGGGCGAAGATCGCAAGGTAGATCAGCAGCACCTTGGACAGCTCGCCAATGCCGCACCAGATGACGATCAGCGGCAGGTAGGCCAGGGGCGGAATCGGCCGGTAGAACTCGATCAAAGGGTCGAGCACGCCACGGGCGATGCGGTTGGCGCCGATGGCGATGCCCACCGGAATCGCCGTCAGCACGGCAAAGCCCAGGGCCAGGCCGATGCGTTGCAGGCTCGCCGCCAGGTGCTGCCATAGGGTGGAATCCATGTAGCCGCTGGTGGCCAGCAACCAGCCCTTTTGCAGCACCGCAGAAGGGGGCGGCAGGAACAGCGGCTCGATCAGGCCGGTGGCGGTGACGGCCCACCACAAGGCCAGCAGGACCACCAGGGTCAGCACGCTGATCCAGCGGGTGCTCAGGCTGCGGCGCGCGATTTGTGGCGCTTTGGGGTTGGCCTCGCCGGTGGCGGTGGCGGGAATCTCGTAGCTGCTCATGGCCGCTCCTGCTGCTGGGTGGCGCTGCGCTGGGAGAACACCCGGGCCAGCACGTGTTCGCGGGTTTCGATGAACCGCGGGTCGGACTTGATCGCCCGCGCCGACTCGCCGGCGGCGTAGCGCTGGCCGAAGTCCAGGTTCAGGCGTTCGACGATCTGCCCCGGGTTGGGCGCCAGGAGAATCAGGTCGGTGGCCAGGAACACCGCTTCCTCGATGTCGTGGGTAATCAGGAACACCGGCTTGGCAGTGCGCCGCCAGACTTGCAGCAACAGCTCCTGCATCTGCTCGCGAGTGAAGGCATCCAGGGCACCGAAGGGTTCGTCCATCAGCAGCACCCGCGGGTCGGCCGCCAGGGCGCGGGCCAGGCCCACACGCTGCTTCTGGCCACCGGAGAGCTGCCAGATGCGGCGCTTGTCGAAGCCGGCCAGGTCCACCAGGGCAAGCATTTCCCGAGCCCGGGCTTCGCGCTTGTCGCGGGCCACGCCGGCCAGCTCCAGGCCGAAGGCGACGTTGCCCAGCACGTCCTGCCAGGGCAGCAGGGCATCGTCCTGGAACACCACGCCGCGTTCGGCGCTGGGGCCCTGCACCGGTACGCCATCGAGCTGGATGCGCCCGGCGCTGGGTTCGACGAAGCCGGCAATCAGGTTCAGCAGCGAGGTCTTGCCGCTGCCGGAAGGGCCCAGGGCGACCAGCAGTTGCTGTGGCCCCAGGGTCAGGGAAATATCCGCCAGCACCGGTTCGGCGGCGCCGGGGTACTGTGCGCTGATGCGCTCCAGTTGTAGCAAGGCCATGACGGCTATCTCCTGTCCTGACGCGGGTTATTCAGGGATGAACTTGGCGCTGACGTAGGGGGCGTAGTCCGGCAGCACTGCCTCCACCTTGCCCTGCTCCTTGAGGAACGCGGCGGTGTCGGTGATGGCCTTGGTGGTCGGCGCACCGAGGCTGACCACCTGGTCGGCGGCCAGCGGGTAGACGTTGCCCTGCAGCAGCAGCGGAATATCGCTGGCCTTGGCCCCGGAGAGCTTCACCAGCTTGTCGACGTTGCCCTGGTTGGCCAGCCAGGCTTGCGGGTCCTTGCGGTACTGGGCGTAGGCATCCAGGGTCACCTTGGCGAAGGCCGTGACGATTTCCGGATGCTTCTCGGCAAAATCCTTGCGCACGATCCAGGCATCGAAGGTCGGCGCGCCGAACTTGGCCAGTTCACCGGAGGTGATCAGCACCTTGCCGTTTTCCTTGGCCACGCCCAGGGCCGGGTCCCAGACGTAGGTGGCATCGATATCGCCGCGCTTCCAGGCGGCGATGATCGCCGGTGGCGCGAGGTTGAGTATCTGCACTTTCGAGGGGTCGATGTTCCAGTGCTTCAGGGCTGCCAGCAGGCTGTAGTGGCCGGTGGAAACGAAGGGCACGGCGACTTTCTTGCCGACCAGATCCTGAGGGCTCTTGATCCCGGAACCGTCCCGGGCCACCAGGGCTTCGGCGGCGCCGATCTGGGTGGCGATGAGGAAGGTCTGCACCGGCACCTTGCGGGTGATGGCGGCGGTCAGCGGGCTGGAGCCCAGGTAGCCGATCTGCACATCGCCGGAAGCGATGGCGGCGATGACGTCGGCGCCGTTATCGAATTTGCGCCAGTTGATCTTGGCCTGGGTGGCTTTTTCATAGCTGCCATCGGCTTGCGCGACCTTGGCCGGGTCGACGGTGGTCTGGTAGGCGACGGTGACGTCGGCCGCCTGGGCGAAGAAACTCGCTGCGGCCAGGGACGCGGCCGCCAGGAGGCGAAGGGGGAAATGCAGTTTCATGGGAGGCTCCTCATAGGCGGCCGGTGATCGGCGTGGGAGGAGACTAAATGATCTAAGAATGCAGAAATAAATAACTTATTTGCATTAGCTTATGAGGGGAATATGCAGCGTGTTGTTCGCCGGCAAGCCGGCTCCTACGGGAGGGGTGTAGGAGCCGGCCGGCGAAGCGTCAGTTGCTGATGGCCAGGATGCTGGCCTGGTAGGCACCGACGAACACGTCGAAATCACCCACCTCGTTCTGTTCAAGCTCGGTCTGCTGTTCCAGGGATTTGCGCGCCGCTTCTTCGAACGCGGCTTGCTCTTCCTTGCTCAGGGCCTGGCTGCGGAAGTACTCGGCATGGGCCTGGCTCTGGCGCAGGGAGAACTGGGTGAAGCTCTCCTTGTGCTCGCTCATGGCCGCCAGCACCTGGGCCGAAGGGGTCAGGGACGAATCCTTGACCTTGGCCAATTGGGCGTCCAGGGCCTTGCTGTGCACGTCGCTGCCATGGCTCTGGTCGAGCAGGGCGGCCAGAGGGGCGATCTGCTCCAGCAGTTGGGCGGCCCACTCCTTCATTTCCACCGGCTGGCCCTGGCGTTGCAGTTGCAGGCCCGGGCGCCGGCCTTCCTTGACCACGGCGAGGAAGTTCGAGGTGGCATTGCCGCACTCGTTGTTCTCGAACAGCGGGCTGTCGTTGAGTGCGCAATACAGCAGGAAGGCGTCGAGGAAGCGAGCTTCCTGGATGTCGATGCCCAGTGGCAGGAACGGGTTGATGTCCAGGCAGCGTACTTCGACGTACTGGATACCCCGGGCCATCAGCGCCTGGATCGGCCGCTCGCCGGTGTAGGTCACGCGCTTGGGGCGGATGTTGGAGTAGTACTCGTTTTCGATCTGCAGGATGTTGGTGTTCAGTTGCACCCACTCGCCATCCTTGTGGGTGCCGACTTCCACATAGGGCGCGTAGGGCGTGGCCACGGCCTTGCGCAGGCTGTCGGTGTAGCTGTTCAGGTCGTTGTAGCAAGGGGTCAGGCCGGCCTGGGCCTTGCTCTGGTAGCCCAGGTCGCTCATGCGCAGGCTGGTGGCGTAGGGCAGGTACAGGGTCTCGGCGTCCAACTGCTCCAGCTGGTGCGAGCGGCCGCGCAGGAAGCCCGCGTCCAGGGCCGGCGAGGCACCGAACAGGTACATCAGCAGCCAGCTGTAGCGACGGAAATTGCGGATCAGCGCGATATAGGCCGAGGACTGGTAGTCACGGTCGGTGCCGACAAAGCCCTCGGCCTGCTTGAGCAGCGGCCATAGCTGTTCTGGCAGGGAAAAGTTGTAGTGGATCCCGGCAATGCACTGCATGGTCTTGCCGTAGCGCAGGGCCAGGCCCTTGCGGTACACGTACTTGAGCTGACCGATGTTGGAGGTGCCGTAGTAGGCGATGGGGATATCTTCCTCGGCCGGCAACGGGCACGGCATCGATGGACTCCACAGGTACTCGTTGCCGAGCTTGCTGTAGGCGAAGCGATGAATCTTGTCGAGGCTGGCCAGGGTGTCCGCCGGGTCCTTGAGGGCCGGGGTGATGAACTCCAGCAGCGACTCGGAGTAGTCCGTGGTGATCTGTTCGTTGGTCAGCGCGGAACCCAGTTCTTCCGGGTGCGGGGTCTGTGCCAGGCGGCCTTCGCCGGTGACACGCAGGCATTCACGTTCGATACCGTGCAGGCACTGCTCGAGCAGAGAGAGGTTAGCGCGCTCGCCGAGCAGAGCCAGGCGGCGGTTGAGAAGTTCGCTCAAGTTGGATTCCTTCACGCGTCAGTCGCCCCAATATGGGGGTGGGCAGGACGGTCTACAAGGGTGAAGTTAAAACTGGCGTTTTCGCCTGGTTTTTGAGTCAAGCCGACTCGCCTGAAAACGCCAATCCTTCATCCCTGAATCTGGCTTTAGCGCGGGCAGAAAACTCCGACGCCGCTTTTGCAGCGCCGAAATTAACCCAAATACATGACAGGGAGCTATAGGACCGCGAAGGTGCCTTGTGCTTTTGCGACCAGTTTGTCGCCCTGGATCACATCCGCTTCCACCACCAGGGTGCGGCGGCCGGGGTGGATCACCTTGGCCCGGCACAGCACCTCGCCCTCGGCCACGGCGCGGATGTAGTTGATCTTGCACTCGATGGTGGCGCTCTGCTGGTCGAAGCCGTGGGTGCTGGAACAGGCCAGCCCCATGGCAATGTCCACCAGGCTGAAGATCGCCCCGCCGTGCAGCTTCTGCCCGCGATTGCGCAGTTGCGGGGTCAGCTCCAGGGCGACGTCCGCTTCGCCGGTTTCCAGGCGTTGCAGACGGCAGCCGAGCAATTGGCTGAAGGCGCTTTCGGTCAGGCCGGCAGGGATCTGCATCAGCGTTTCTTCAACTGCTTGGCGTTGGCGAACAGCGAGGCCATGGCGTTGTTGCTCGGGGCGGGCGCGGCGCTCTCCTTACGCGGTGCATTGCCCTGGGAGGAGCGTGGCGCCGAGCCGGGGCGGGAGCCACGGGCACCGTCGATCTTCTCGCCCGGGGTGTCGCCCATGCGCATCGACAGGCCGACGCGTTTGCGCGGGATATCGACTTCCATGACCTTCACTTTCACCACGTCACCGGCCTTCACCGCTTCGCGTGGGTCCTTGATGAACTTCTCCGACAGCGCCGAAATGTGCACCAGGCCGTCCTGGTGCACGCCGATGTCGACGAAGGCCCCGAAATTGGTGACGTTGGTCACCACGCCTTCGAGGATCATCCCCAGTTGCAGGTCCTTGAGGTCTTCGACACCGTCCTGGAACTCGGCGGTCTTGAACTCGGGGCGCGGGTCGCGGCCGGGCTTGTCCAGTTCCTGGAGGATGTCGGTGACGGTGGGCAGGCCGAAGGTTTCGTCGGTGAACTTTTTCGGGTCCAGGCGCTTGAGGAAGCCGCTGTCGCCGATCAGCGAGCGGATGTCGCGGCCGGTGTCGGCAGCGATGCGTTGTACCAGCGGGTAGGCTTCCGGGTGCACTGCGGAAGCGTCCAGCGGGTTGTCGCCGTTCATCACACGCAGGAAGCCGGCGGCCTGTTCGAAGGTCTTTTCACCCAGGCGGGCGACTTTTTTCAGCGCGGCGCGGGTCTTGAAGGCACCGTGTTCGTCGCGGTGGCTGACGATGTTCTGCGCCAGGGTCGCGTTGAGGCCGGAGATCCGCGCCAGCAGGGCCACGGAGGCGGTGTTGACGTCGACGCCCACGGCGTTCACGCAGTCTTCCACCACCGCGTCCAGGCCACGGGCCAGTTTCAGTTGCGAGACATCGTGCTGGTACTGGCCGACACCGATGGACTTGGGGTCGATCTTCACCAGCTCGGCCAGTGGATCCTGCAGGCGGCGGGCGATGGACACCGCGCCACGGATCGATACGTCCAGGTCCGGGAATTCCTTGGCCGCCAGCTCCGAGGCCGAGTACACCGATGCACCGGCTTCGGAGACCATGACCTTGGTCATCTTCATGGCCGGGTATTTCTTGATCAGCTCGGCCGCCAGCTTGTCGGTTTCCCGGCTGGCGGTGCCGTTGCCGATGGCGATCAGGTCCACCGAGTGCTTGGCGCACAGGGCAGCCAGAATGCCCAGAGTCTGGTCCCATTTGTTATGCGGCACATGGGGGTAGACGGTGGCGTGGTCCAGCAGCTTGCCGGTGGCATCCACCACCGCCACCTTGCAGCCGGTGCGCAGGCCCGGGTCCAGGCCCAGGGTGGCGCGCGGGCCGGCCGGAGCGGCCAGCAGCAGGTCGTGCAGGTTGTGGGCGAAGACGTTGATCGCCTCGGTTTCCGCGCCATCGCGCAGTTCGCCCAGCAGGTCGGTTTCCAGGTGGGTGTAGAGCTTGACCTTCCAGGTCCAGCGCACCACTTCGCCGAGCCATTTGTCGGCCGGGCGGTTCTGGTTCTGGATGCCGAATTGCTGGCCGATCATGCCTTCGCACGGGTGCATGGTGCCCGGCAGTTCGTCACCGACTTTCAGCGCGGAGCTGAGAATGCCTTCGTTGCGGCCACGGAAAATTGCCAGGGCGCGGTGCGACGGCATGCTTTTGAGTGGTTCATCGTGTTCGAAGTAGTCGCGGAACTTGGCGCCTTCCTCTTCCTTGCCGGCGATCACGCGGGCGCTGATGGTGGCTTCCTGCTTGAGGAAATTGCGCAGCTTTTCCAGCAGGCTGGCGTCTTCGGCGAAGCGCTCCATCAGGATGTACTTGGCGCCTTCCAGGGCGGCCTTGACGTCGGCCACGCCTTTTTCGGCGTCGACGAAGCGTGCGGCTTCGGTTTCCGGAGCCAGGTTCGGGTCGTTGAACAGGCCGTCGGCCAGTTCGCCGAGGCCGGCTTCCAGGGCGATCTGGCCCTTGGTGCGGCGCTTCTGCTTATAAGGCAGGTAAAGGTCTTCGAGGCGGGTCTTGGTGTCGGCCAGCTTGATGTCGCGGGCCAGTTCCGGGGTCAGCTTGCCTTGCTCTTCGATGCTGGCCAGGATGCTGATCCGCCGTTCGTCGAGTTCTCGCATGTAGCGCAGGCGCTCTTCCAGATGACGCAGCTGGGTGTCATCGAGGCTGCCGGTGACTTCTTTCCGGTAGCGGGCGATGAAGGGCACGGTGGAGCCTTCATCCAATAGAGCGACGGCCGCTTCGACCTGTTGTGGGCGTACGCCGAGTTCCTCGGCAATGCGGCTGTTGATGCTGTCCATAAAACCACCTGACAAATTGTGAAAGCAGGCCCGCGGGCACGAAAATAAGGCCCGGCGAGTCTGGTTGAGCGGCCTGGCACGCGCCGCCACCTGGATCAAAAGGCTGCCTGTTGACCCGTGAAATCGAAAAAATACTGCCGGCCCGGGTAAAAAAATAAACCGGCCGCAGGCGTACTGATCAGATATTGCCCAACACAAAAGGCGGCGCATTATACCCAGCGTTAGCCGTTGCGGGGTGATCGCCAGCCTCAGGCCGACAGCGGGTTTGCTGGCGATAGAGGAAAAATCTGCTAACAATGCACTCGGTGCGTATAACGGCAGCTACGCCATAATGCGCACCGAGATTAGAGGAGCATCCAATGAGCAGCACTGTACAAACTGCTGAAGGCGAAAAAATTCTTATTGTTGACGACGACCCGGGGCTGAGCAGCCTGCTGGAGCGTTTCTTCGTCAGCAAGGGCTACCGTGCCCGCGCAGTACCGAACACCGAGCAAATGGACCGCCTGCTGGGTCGCGAAGTGTTCAACCTGGTGGTACTCGACCTGATGCTGCCCGGCGAAGACGGCTTGACCGCATGCCGCCGCCTGCGCAGCGCGAACAACCAGATTCCGATCATCATGCTCACCGCCAAGGGCGACGAGCTGAGCCGCATCAAGGGCCTGGAACTGGGCGCCGACGATTACCTGGCCAAGCCGTTCAACCCCGACGAGCTGATGGCGCGGGTCAAGGCCGTATTGCGTCGCCAGTCCGCCCCGGTGCCGGGTGCGCCGGGCAGCGAAGACGAAAGCGTGACCTTCGGCGACTACGAGTTGTCCCTGGCCACCCGCGAGCTCAAGCGCGGCAATGAAGTGCACATGCTCACCACCGGTGAATTCGCGGTGCTCAAGGCGCTGGTGATGAACGCCCGCCAGCCGCTGACCCGGGACAAGTTGATGAACCTGGCCCGTGGTCGCGAATGGGACGCCCTGGAGCGCTCCATTGACGTGCAGATCTCCCGCCTGCGTCGGATGATCGAGCCCGATCCTTCCAAGCCGCGCTACATCCAGACCGTCTGGGGCGTGGGTTATGTCTTTGTGCCGGATGGCACCGCGACCAAGTGATCATTGATTTGTAGGAGCCAACGCCCGGGCCGGTAACGACCCGGGCGTTCGCATTCCGCAACGGTGCGAGCGCGAGTCGCTCCTGCAAAGTGTGTAGTGGCTGTTATGAAAACCCCGCTGTGGTTCCCCCAGAGTTTCTTCTCCCGCACCCTGTGGCTGGTGCTGATCGTGGTGCTGTTTTCCAAGGCATTGACCCTGGTTTATCTGTTGATGAACGAGGACGTGCTGGTGGACCGGCAGTACAGCCACGGCGTGGCCCTGACCCTGCGCGCCTACTGGGCCGCCGATGAATCCAACCGTGACCAGATCGCCGAGGCTGCCGGCCTGATCAAGGTGGTGGGCAGCGGCGTACCGGCCGGCGAGCAGCATTGGCCCTACAGCGAGATCTACCAGCGGCAGATGCAGGCCGAACTGGGCGCCGACACCGAAGTGCGCCTGCGCATGCATGCGCCGCCGGCGCTCTGGGTGCGGGCGCCGAGCCTGGGGGACGGCTGGCTCAAGGTGCCGCTGTACCCCCATCCGCTGCGGGGGCAGAAGATCTGGAGCGTGCTGGGCTGGTTCCTGGCCATTGGCCTCTTGTCCACCGCCTCGGCCTGGATCTTCGTCAGCCAGCTCAACCAGCCCCTCAAGCGCCTGGTGTATGCCGCCCGGCAACTGGGCCAGGGACGCAGCGTGCGCCTGCCCATCAGCGATACGCCCAGCGAGATGACCGAGGTCTACCGCGCGTTCAACCAGATGGCCGAGGACGTGGAACAGGCAGGGCGAGAACGGGAGTTGATGCTGGCCGGGGTGTCCCACGACCTGCGCACGCCGCTGACCCGGCTGCGCCTGTCCCTGGAATTGATGGGCGATCACACTGACCTGACCGACGACATGGTGCGGGATATCGAGGACATGGACGCCATTCTCGACCAGTTCCTGGCCTTCATTCGCGATGGGCGCGACGAGTCGGTGGAAGAGGTGGACCTGGGCGATCTGGTGCAGGAAGTGGCGGCGCCCTACAACCAGAACGAAGAACGGGTGCACCTGCGCCTGGAGCCGATCCAGCCGTTCCCGCTGCGCCGGGTGTCGATGAAGCGCCTGCTCAACAACCTGATCGGTAACGCCTTGAATCATGCGGGTACGGAAGTGGAAGTGGCGGCCTATGTGTCCGGTGACACCAATGCGCCCTATGTGGTGCTCAGCGTGATGGACCGTGGCGCGGGGATCGATCCTTCGGAACTGGAAGCGATCTTCAACCCCTTCACCCGTGGCGACCGTGCCCGGGGCGGCAAGGGCACCGGGCTGGGGCTGGCCATCGTCAAGCGGATTGCCGCCATGCACGGTGGCAATGTCGAACTGCGCAACCGCCCCGATGGTGGCCTGGAAGCGCGGGTACGCCTGCCGCTGGGCTTGCTGCTGCCCCGTGATGCGGATTGATCAGGGCTTCGCTCCTGCAGGCAGCACATAGCCCGTAGGAGCTGGCTTGCCAGCGCAAGGCCGGCAACGCGATCCCTAGCCCTTGCCCTTGGTCCGGGTCATGTTCGGCCCGCCGTTCTTCTCGATGTGCTCGATGATGATTCCCGCCACGTTCTTGCCGGTGGTGGTCTCGATGCCTTCCAGGCCCGGCGAGGAATTGACTTCCATCACCAGCGGCCCGTGATTGGAACGCAGGATATCCACCCCTGCCACGCTCAGGCCCATGACCTTGGCCGCCCGCAGCGCAGTCATGCGTTCTTCGGGAGTGATCTTGATCAGGCTGGCGCTGCCGCCGCGATGCAGGTTGGAGCGGAACTCCCCCGGCTTGGCCTGGCGTTTCATTGCCGCGATCACCTTGTCCCCCACCACGAAGCAGCGGATGTCGGCGCCGCCGGCCTCCTTGATGTACTCCTGGACCATGATGTTCTGCTTCAGGCCCATGAAGGCCTCGATCACCGATTCCGCCGCCGTGGCGGTTTCACACAGCACCACGCCGATGCCCTGGGTGCCTTCCAGCACCTTGATCACCAATGGCGCGCCGTTGACCATCTCGATCAGGTCGGGAATGTCGTCCGGGGAATGGGCGAAGCCGGTCACCGGCAGGCCGATGCCACGCCGCGACAGCAACTGCAGCGAGCGCAGCTTGTCCCGGGAGCGGGCGATGGCCACCGATTCGTTGAGGGGGAACACCCCCATCATTTCGAACTGGCGCAGCACCGCGCAGCCATAGAAGGTCACCGAGGCACCGATCCGCGGGATCACCGCATCGAAGCCTTCCAGGGGCTTGCCGCGGTAGTGGATCTGCGGCTTGTGACTGGCGATGTTCATGTAGGCCCGCAGGGTATCGACCACCACCATTTCATGGCCACGCTCGGTGCCGGCCTCGACCAGACGACGAGTGGAATACAGACGCGGGTTACGCGACAGCACAGCGATCTTCATGCAACACCTGTGGCAGAGGTAGTGGATACCGGGAACACCGGTTTGTCTTGTACGTACTTGATGCCCGGATTGACCACCAGTTGGCCGTCGATCAGAGCCTTGGAACCCAGCAGCAGGCGATAGCGCATGGCCTTGCGGCAGGCGAGGGTGAACTCCACCCGCCACACCCGATCGCCCAGGGCCAGGGTGGTGCTGATCACGTAGCGCACCTGGGCCTGGCCGTTGGAGCTTTTAATGGTTTTCATCGCCACCAGCGGTGCTTCGCAGCGCCGGTGACGCAACTGCACCACACTGCCCAGGTGGGCATTGAAGCGCACCCACTGCTCACCGTCGCGCTCGAAGGGCTCGATCTCGGTGGCATGCAGGCTGGAGGTGCTGGCCCCGGTGTCGATCTTGGCGCGCAGGCCGGCCACGCCCAGATCCGGGAGCGCCACCCACTCGCGCAGACCGACAACGGTCAAATGGTCAAAAGTCTTCAATAAGGAAAATCCGCAATTAGCTGTTCCAGGCCGCGGCCGGAACCTCGGCCAGGGCTTTGAATGCAGGCTTGGCGAACCAGTAGCCCTGCATCAGATAAATTCCACAGTCGCTGAGAAAGTCCCGTTCACCGGCGCTTTCAATACCTTCGGCGATGACTGTAACCCCCAACTCCGCACACATTGTGACAATCGCGCGGATGATCGCCTGGCGTACGCGATCCTGGTCCACATCGCGCACCAGCGCCATGTCGAGCTTGATCAGGTCGGGTTGGAAATCCGCCAGCAGGTTCAGCCCCGAGTACCCCGAGCCGAAGTCGTCGATGGCGGTCTTGAAGCCGAATTCGCGGTATTCACGCAGAATATTGGTCAAATGGCGATAGTTATCTACGTGCTGGCTTTCCAGGGTTTCGAAAATCAGCCGGTCCAGGGGAAAACGCTGGGCCCGGGCCGCCTCCAGGGTGCTGCGGATGCACAGTTCCGGCCGGTACACGGCGTTGGGCATGAAGTTGATCGACAGGTGGCTTTGCATCCCCAACTGGGCGGCGAGGGTGATTGCCTGGGTCCGGCAGCGCTGGTCGAAACGGTAGCGATTGCTGTCATTGACCTGGCCCAGCACCGTTCCCGCCCCTTCGCCATTGACCCCGCGCACCAGGGCTTCATGGGCGAAGACCGAGTGGTCCCGCAGATCGACTATGGGCTGGTAGGCGAAGGAAAAATCGAAGCCCAGTGGCTGGCTTTGCTGGCAACCTTCGCAACGGTTGCCGGGCGAGGTCAGGGAAGTGGGGAAGTCAGTCACGGGGACTCCTCGCGTATCAGGGCGCAACCTGGGTTATTTTAGGTGAGCGGCAGGGTTTATGAGAGCCCGCTTGCAGGCGGTAAAGTTGCGACATTTTTCAGCGAGGGGAATTCCAGTGGCGCACAAGCAGGAAGAAGAGGACAAGGTTCGTCTGGATAAATGGCTGTGGGCAGCGCGCTTCTACAAGACCCGGGCCCTGGCCAAGACAGCGATTGAAAGCGGCAAGGTGCATCACCGGGGCGAGCGCTGCAAACCGGGCAAGGAGCCGCGGGTAGGCGATGAATACCAGATTCGCGCCGGCTTCGACGAACGCACCGTGGTGGTCCAGGCCCTGTCCATCGTCCGCCGTGGCGCTCCTGAAGCGCAGGCCCTGTACGCGGAAACCGAGGCCAGCATCGCCAAGCGCGAAGCCGCTGCGGCCCAGCGCAAGGCTGGTGCCCTAGGAGTGAGCACCGACGGTAAACCGAGCAAGAAACAGCGCCGGGACCTGTTCAAGTTCCACGGCAGCAACCACGAATGAAACCGTAGGAGCCGGCAAGCCGGCTCCTACGGGGCTGCTTAGCGCAGCAGGCTGCTGGCGCGCACCACGCTCATGCGCGAGAGCACGGGCATCCGGCTCAACAGGTTGAACAGCGGGTGGGTCAGGCGCAGCAGGAAGTTCGACATCCGCGCCGCGTACGGGGTGTAGTAGCCCCAGCCCAGGGCCAGCACCGCCAGCAGCACACCGCCGATGTAGTCGTCCTGGCCCCAGTGGGCGCCTGCCACCAGGCGCGGCATCATGAACAGCAGGGTCAGGCCCCAGACGATCAGGAACTGGCCGATGCTGCGGCTGTAGATCCCCATGAACAGGCCCCAGATCAGCAGCACCGAAGCGTGGTCGCCCGGGAAGCTCTGGCTGGAGCGGTCCTTGAGTTCCCAGGTCTTTTCCCAGCCCGGGAAGTAGTCGCTCATGTGCACGGCGCCTTCCAGCACCATGGACGGGCTGTTGTGCTGCCAGTTCATGACGGCCACCAGCTTGGAAAACAGCGCGCGAATCACCACCATCAGAATCAGGATCGATAGAAAGCCGAAGAAGGCACGGCGCACGTCCACCGCCTTGAACACCCAGTCACCGCGAATCAGCAGGCCGAGCATGATCAGCCCCACTACGATATCGAACGGCCGCAGGCTGGCCACGGCCCAGATATGCAGCCAGGTCGAGTTGCTTGCCAGAGGGGCGTTGAGGTGGTGGAACAGCCATTCGTCGAAGACCGTGCAGAGCGCCTGCCCGGTGGGCCACAACCAGAAACCCAGCAGGGCCAAAGGGAGTAAATTGCACAGAACCAGCTTGCCGAGGTTCCACCTTGCTTGGAACAAACCCGGATTGTTCATAAAATATCTCCAATCACCGCAAAACTGCACCCTCATGGTGCAAAGCCGCAATTTTCGGTGCTTGTCACCTTTTTGTCATCATTCAGATACCCAGACCTATGACTGATTTGCCGGATACCGACTTCACTCAACGCTTCATCTTCGATGAGAGCGACACCCGCGGCGAGCTGGTGGCGCTGGAGCGCAGTTACGCGGAAGTCCTCGCCAAACACCCCTATCCCGAGCCGGTTGCACAGCTGCTTGGCGAACTGATGGCGGCGGCATCGTTGCTGGTCGGCACCCTGAAATTCGATGGCTTGCTGATTCTCCAGGCCCGCTCCGAAGGCCCGGTGCCGCTGCTGATGATCGAGTGCTCCAGCGAGCGCGAGATCCGTGGCCTGGCCCGTTACGACGCGGAGCAGATCGCCCCTGATGCCACCCTCGCCGACCTGATGCCCAACGGCGTCCTGGCCCTGACCGTGGACCCGACCAATGGCCAGCGCTACCAGGGCATCGTCGACCTGGACGGCACCAACCTGGCGGAATGCTTCACCAACTACTTCGTCATGTCGCAACAGACCGGCACCCGTTTCTGGCTCTATGCCGACGGCCGCAGCGCCCGTGGCCTGCTCCTGCAACAACTGCCCGCCGACCGCCTGCGTGATCAGGAAGAGCGTGACGCCAGCTGGCAGCACCTCACTGCCCTGGCCAGCACCCTGACCGCCGATGAGCTGCTGAGCCTGGACAACGAAACCGTGCTCCACCGCCTGTACCACGAAGAAGCCGTGCGCCTGTTCGACGTGCAGCCGCTGCGTTTTCGCTGCAGTTGCTCGCGGGAACGGTCGGGCAATGCGCTGGTCAGCCTGGGTCTGGAAGATGCCCAGCAACTGGTGGTCGAACATGGCGGCAGCATCGAGATCGATTGCCAGTTCTGCAACGAACGCTACCTGTTCGATGCCGCTGATATCGCGCAATTGTTCGCGGGGGCGGGCGTGGACACGCCGTCAGATACTCGTCACTAAAACGATTCAGCGCAGGTAAATCACCTGGCAAACGCCGGAATTACGCCGTGCTGACGGGAGGGCCCTACTATTTTGGGGCTTTTCTGGCATAATCCGGCGCACTTTTTTCGCGGTAGTAGTGCGCGAGTTTCTACTACAAAACGTTTGGAGCACTCGGCCAATGGCCGACGGGGAACCTCATGACGCAAGCCAATAACGCCGTGTACACCGATCTGAGTGTGGATGATCTGGTCAAAGAAGCCCTGAACCGCGGTGAGGGCGAGCTTGCCGATACCGGCGCTCTGGTGGTTCGCACCGGTCATCGTACCGGCCGTTCGCCAGTGGATCGTTTCATCGTAGAAGAGCCCAGCACCCAGGACGCTATCGCCTGGGGCCCGATCAACCGCAAGTTCCCGGCGGCCAAGTTCGACGCCCTGTGGGACCGCGTTGAAGCCTACCTGGGCGAGCGCGAGCGTTTTGTTTCCCATGTGCATGTAGGTTCCGATCCGGCGCACTACCTGCCGGTGAAAATGACCACCGAGACCGCCTGGCACAACCTGTTCGGCCGCTGCCTGTTCATCAACCCCGAGCAGTACAACGCCGGTGGCAAGGATGAGTGGCAGATCCTCAACGCGCCGAACTTCGTCTGCGAGCCAGAGCGCGACGGCACCAACTCCGATGGCACCGTGATCCTCAACTTCGCGGCCAAGAAAGTGCTGATCGCCGGCATGCGCTACGCCGGTGAAATGAAGAAAGCCCTGTTCTCCGTGCAGAACTTCCTGCTGCCGGCTGCCGACGTACTGCCGATGCACTGCGCCGCCAACATGGGCGAAGAAGGCGACGTGACCCTGTTCTTCGGTCTGTCGGGCACCGGCAAGACCACCCTGTCCGCTGACGAAAGCCGTTACCTGATCGGTGACGACGAACACGGTTGGGGCGTGGGCGTGGTGTTCAACATCGAAGGCGGTTGCTATGCCAAGTGCATCGACCTGTCGGAAAAGAACGAGCCGGTGATCTGGAAAGCCATCCAGCACGGTGCCGTTCTGGAAAACGTGGTGATCGACCCGGTCACCAAGAAAGCCGACTACGCCGACGACAGCCTGACCCAGAACAGCCGCGCCGCCTACCCGCGCGAGCTGATCGAAAAACGCGCACCGAAGAACCTCGGTGGCGAGCCTAACGCCGTGATCTTCCTGACCTGCGACCTGACCGGCGTACTGCCGCCGGTGTCGATCCTCAGCGAAGAACAAGCCGCCTACCACTTCCTGTCCGGCTACACTGCTCTGGTGGGCTCGACTGAAATGGGTTCGGGCTCGGGCATCAAGTCGACCTTCTCCACCTGCTTCGGCGCACCGTTCTTCCCGCGTCCGGCGGGCGAATACGCCGAGCTGCTGATCAAGCGCATCCGCGGCTTCGGCTCCAAGGTCTACCTGGTCAACACCGGCTGGACCGGCGGTGGCTACGGCGTGGGCAAACGCTTCAACATCCCCACCACCCGTGGCGTGATTGCAGCGATCCAGAGCGGCGCGCTGATCGGTGCCGAGACCGAGCACCTGGACATCGTCAACCTGGACGTGCCAAAAGCCGTACCGGGCGTCGAGACCGGCCTGCTCAACCCACGCAACACCTGGGCTGACAAAGCTGCCTACGACGAAGCCGCCAAGGCCCTGGCCGGCCTGTTCATCGAGAACTTCAAGAAGTTCGACGTGAGCGACGCGATCAAGGCTGCTGGTCCGAAGCTGTAAGCTTCGACCTGCCATTAAAAAGCCGCCCTTCGGGGCGGCTTTTTTGTGCGCCGCTGTAGCCGCAGGCGCAGGCTGCGATGGGATGCGCGGCATCCCCTGGGCCAGCCAGACACCCTCACGTCTTCAAGTGCAACACCAACGCCCCCAGCAACACCAGCACCACCCCCGTCACCTGCACCGCCGTCAGCCGCTCCTTGAAGAACACATAGCCCAGCACCGCAGCGATGCCGCCGGACAGGGTGCTGATTACCGTCACCACCGACACCGAGCCGCTCATGGCGCCCCAGGAAAAGGCGAAGAAGGCGCCCAGGTTCATCAGGCTGGTGGAGGCCAGCAGGCCGCAGTTCTTCAGCGGCGGGATCTTCAGCCCGTCCGCGACTTTCAGCACCATCAGCAGCATTACGCCGCTGCCCACCGCGTAACCCAGCCAGAGCATGCTGATCGGCCCCAGTTGCGGCAGGGTGTAGCGGCCCTGCAGCCAGAAGCTGGTGCCATAGAGGAAGGCCGAGAGCAGGGCGAAGAAGATCGAGCGGCCGGCGGCGGTGCTGTGGGGCAGCTTGGAGTCCGAGTGCAGGCTGGAGAGGATCACGCCGATCACGCACAACAGGATGCACATGAGCTGCAGCAGGCTGATCTGCTCGCCGCTGGCCCAGGACAGCAAGGTGGTGACCACACCGTAGGAGGTCACCAACGGGGCGACGATGGAGGCTTTACCCAGGGCGAAGGCCTTGCCCAGGGCCAGGGCGCCGGAGACGGTGAAGGCCGCGGCGACCACGCCCATCAGCCAGACCTCCAGGGGCGCGGCCATGGCCTTGAGCAGGAAGGCGGGAAAGATCACCAGCAGCAGGCTCATCAGGGTGAACCCCAGGCTTTGGCTGAAGAACACCGCACGTTTCACGCCCACGGCGCGCACGTTGAGCCCCACGAGAAAATCGGTGCCGCCCCAGAGCAGGGCGGCGAGCAAGCCCATCAGTACGTCCACGGCATTTCCTTATGTACTGCCGTGGACCTTAGAGGCCTTCCAGCTCCTGAGTGTCCCAGCGTTGCTCCTTGAGCGCCCGGTACAGCATGCCGATGGTCAGCGGGAGCTTGTCTCCCCGACCCTTGGCGCGACGCTTGAGGGACACATCGTAGCCTTCGGGCTGGAAGTAGCGATAGCTGTCGAAATCGACAAAATCGATATCGAACTGTTCTTCCAGAGCGTTGAGTAAATGCCGGGCGTCGGCGCCGTCGCAACCCAGGTCGAGATTGATCGCGGTGTTCAGGCGAAGAGTCTTGCGCTCGGGCAGGCCTATTTCCTCATGCAGCAGTTGCATGAGCTGGCGCATGATGTCGTCGTCGGGAAAGCCGGGGGCCAGTTGCATGGTCGCGGTTCACTTGCGGTTTCCAGGAGCTGCAGTGTAAGGCGAGTAGGGGTTTGGCTTGCAAGTGCTTGGAGGTCGGGACGGGGGGCGTTGCTCCGGGTAGGCAAGACTGTCGTTTTACGCTGTATTTACGGCGCCAGGCCGAGCATTGGCGGGCAAAACTGTGTATGGTTCGCCGCTGATGGGTGGGGCGGGACAGAGGTCCGGCCATCGTTATCTACAGGGATTTTGTTATGGCTTTTTTCCGCCTGGCGGCGTTGTTGTGGCTAGGGATGCTGATGAGTCCGGTGCAGGCTCAGTCGTTGTCGCTCCAGGTGCTGGATGCGGTGGTCAAGGACGCGGTACTGGCCGATGCCGAAGTGCAGTTGGGGCAGGCTTCCGGGCGGACCGATGCCCAGGGGCGAGTGACGCTGGAGGCCGCTGATTCGCCGGGCAGTGAACTGCTGATCCGCAAGCTCGGATATGCCGACCTGCGGGCCAAGTGCCCGTGCCAGGGGCTGAGCTACGCCATGAGCCCGGTGCTCAAGGATCCGCAAAGCCTGCGCGTGGTGCTGAGCTGGAGTGCACCGGGGGAAGACCTGGATGCGCATTTGAGCTATCCCCACCGGTTGCTGTATTACGCCACCGGCACCGGGCCGGGGGCGCGGATGAATGTGGATAGCACCGACAGCCGCGGGCCGGAGACCCTCACCATCGAACAGCCTGTGCCGGGCGATGCCTACGTGTATGCGGTGCACGACTTTACCAACGGCAATAACCCCGAATCCTTGCGCCTGGGCCGCAGCCAGGCGCAGGTCTTTGTCTATAAGGGCCCGACGCTGATGCGCAGCTACCGGGTGCCACAGAACCGCCAGGGCAACCTCTGGGTAGTGTTTCGCCTGACGGCCAATGGCCAACTGCAGGACATCGATCGGGTGCTGCAAGGCAACGAGGAAGTGGAGTCGCGGATGAGCAACCTCGATCCGCTGCTACTGGCCAATGGCAAGCCCATCGATGAAGTGCTGGCCAGGGACGAGGGGCCGGTGGATGCCAAGAGCCTCAACCAGAAAGGCGAGGCTTCCTACCGCAAGGGCGACTTCGGCAGTGCGGGTATCTACTATCGCGAAGCCATCGAGCTGGATCCTGGCTTTGCCCAGGCCTACAGCAACCTGGCGCTGTCCAACCGCAAGAACAGCCGCCCCGACGAGGCCGTGGCCGCCGATCGCCAGGCAATCGCCTTGGCCAGTGGCCCGTCGGCACCCACCATACGCGCCAGCGCCTACTACGACATGGGGCGCATCTACGAAGATGCCGGGCAATTGGTCACGGCGCTGGAGCACTACCGCAAGGCCCGGGAGCAGAAGGCCAACCCGGTGTACGACAAGGCGATAGAGCGGTTGCAGAACCGCTGATCACACAGGCAGAAGTTATCTCCACAACGCGCCGGCAGTGGCGCGTTGTGCATTTATGGAGGTTGGTATGCGAATTCGTGTTTTCCCCTGGTTGCTGGCGCTGTGTCTGACCACAGGGGTGGCCCAGGCGGCCGGGCCGCTGGTGTTCGCCACCATCGACCGCAGTGGCTGGCCGAATCCGCTGACCAGCGCCGCAGATTTCGATACCGCCTCCCGGGCCGAGATTCTGATGTTCAGCAAAGCCCTGCTGGCCACCGAGGCCTTGGATGACAAGGCCCTCAAGCAGCGGCTTGGAGTGCGGCAGCTTGACCGCAAGTCGGTGGATCGACTGCGCCAGCGTTTTTGGGACCAATTGCTGGGCAACTACCGGCAGGCCAGCCAGGACTGTGATGGCCAGCCTTTCTGTCTGCAGGTACGCAGCCTTGGGGAGCTGCGGCAACTGGCGGCCAGTTTCACCGGCGCCAGCAAGGCGGCCTACGGCGCCTGGGGTGAGGCCAGTGGGCAGTTTCATCAGCAGTACCTCAATGAACAGCTGCGCCTGGCCGCCTTGTTTCCTGCCGTCAGCAGTGAGATCCAGCGCATGGACCCGGCAGAGCGCCTGGGCGACGAACTGGCAGACCGGCAGTTTCTGCTGACCTTCGACGATGGGCCGAGCCTGAGAGACGGGCCTACGGATCAGTTGATCGAGGTGCTGCGGGCCTACGATCTGCATAGCCTTTTCTTTGTCCTGGGGGACTCGTTTCAGGCGCGCCTGAGCCAGTCTTCGGCAGGGAAAATGCGCGAGTTGTACGACGGTCAGTGTGTGGGCGTACACGGCTGGGAGCACAAGTCCCACTCCTCCTGGAACGAATGGCAAAGCTCGGTGATTCGCAGCGCCAACTTGGCCAACCGCACGTTGACCAATGAGTACCTGCCGCTGTTCCGGCCGCCCTACGGGCAGCGTCGCAGTGACAGCGCCGGGTTCTTCAAGGCCCAGGGGGTGCAGGTGATGCTGTGGAACATCGACTCCCAGGACTGGAGCAAGAAGGTCGGCGCCGAGGCGGCCGCGCAGCGGGTGCAGACACTGATGCTGCTCTGGCGCCGGGGCATCATTCTGTTCCATGACACCCATGCCAAGGCCGCCCAGGCGGTGCCGGCCTTGCTCAAGGCCAATCAGCACAACGGCGTGCAGTGGCTGGATTGCCGGACCTTGCGCTAGCGGTGGCCTCCTTTGCCGGCAAGCCGGCTACTGCGCTGGGGCTGGCTTGCCGATGAAGCTTCTTGTGCCCGGTATCATCCGGTAGCGCTTTTCCTTCGACCTTTTCTGGCCCTTCCGACCTGTCCCGCTAGTCTTCAAGACAGGTCAGCGGTCCAAGGAGTGACCCTTATGCACAGCACCCTGGAACAGGTCTTCGGTTATCCACAGTTTCGTCCGGGCCAGGAGGCCGCGGTCAGCGCGGTGCTCGCCGGGCGCTCGGCGGCAGCGATCTTTCCCACCGGCTCGGGCAAGTCCCTGTGCTACCAGTTGCCGGCCCTGCTGCTGCCGCACCTGACCCTGGTGGTCTCGCCGCTGCTGGCGCTGATGCAGGACCAGCTGGCCTTCCTCCAGCGCCATGGCATTGCCGCTGCCAGCATCGACTCGGCCCAGGGCCGGGATGAAGCCAATGAGGTCATGGCCCGGGCTCGTTCCGGGGAGCTGAAGATCCTGATGATCTCGGTGGAACGGCTGAAGAACGAACGCTTTCGCAATTTTCTGCAGCAGGTGCCCATCTCCCTGCTGGTGGTGGACGAGGCGCACTGCATCTCCGAATGGGGCCACAATTTCCGCCCCGACTACCTGAAACTGCCGGACTACCAGCGCCAGTTCAACATCCCCCAGGCCCTGCTACTGACGGCCACGGCGACCCCCAAAGTGATCGCCGACATGCAGGCCAAGTTCGCCATCGCCCAGCAGGACGTAGTAACCACCGGTTTCTACCGGCCCAACCTCAACCTGCTGGTGGAGCCGGTTCGGGGCGCCGACAAGCGTCGGCGGCTGGTGCAGTGGATGAGCGACCGGGCCGGGCAGCCGAGCATTGTCTACGTGACCCTGCAGAAAACCGCCGAGCAGATCGCCGAGCACCTGAGCCAGCAAGGCATCGCCGCCGAGGCCTACCACGCCGGCCTGCCCCACGAGCAGCGCGAGTCGATCCAGCGTCGCTTCATGGAGGGCCGCAGCCACTGCATCGTCGCCACCATCGCCTTCGGCATGGGCATCGACAAGAGCGACATTCGCAACGTGGTGCACTTCGATCTGCCCAAGTCCATCGAGAACTACAGCCAGGAAATCGGTCGTGCCGGGCGCGACGGCCAGCCTTCGGATTGCCTGGTGCTGGCCAACCGCGACAGCCTCAACGTGCTGGAAAACTTCGTCTACGGCGACACCCCGGAATTGAGTGGCATCCGTTGTGTGCTGGAGGAGTTGCAGGCATCGGCGGCGGACGGGCAATGGGAGTTCCTGCTCGGTCCCCTGGCGGACCAGAGCAATATTCGCCAGCTGCCACTCAAGACCTTGCTGGTGCAGTTGGAACTGCGGGGCCTGATCGCGCCGCGCTATGCCTATTTCGCGGAATACCGCTTCAAACTGCTGCTGGAAACCGAGGCCCTGCTGGCGTGTTTCGAAGGCGAGCGGAGGGACTTCGTCGAGGCCGTGATCAACACTTCAAGCCGCGCCAGGACCTGGGCCACGGTGAATTTCGACGCGCTCTACGAGCAGTACCAGGCGCCGCGCAACCGGGTGGTCAAGGCCCTGGACTACTTCCAGGAAAAAGGCTGGGTAGAGCTGGAAAGCAAGCAGATGACCGAGGTCTACAGCCTGTTGCAGACGGACTTTGACCTGGCGGCACTGAGTGCCGACCTGCACGGTTATTTCACCCGCCACGAGGGCAGTGAAATTGCGCGGATCCACGCCATGCTCGACCTGTTCGCCACCGAGCAGTGCCTGGGTTACCGCCTGGCGGAGTATTTCGGCGACCGGCAGGCACCCCAGCGTTGCGGGCATTGTTCGGTGTGCCATGGCCAGGTGGCGCGGCTGCCGGAGCCGCCGGTTCTGCCCGCGCTTGTGGATAAGAGTTTCGACGGGCTGTGTGGCCACTTTATCCACAGGCACCAGCAGCACACCGGCGATGTACCCGGGGCGGAACGCCTGACCCGTTTTCTCTGTGGTATCAGCGTGCCGTTGTTCACCCGGCTCAAGGCTCGGAGCATCCCCGGTTTCGCGGCACTGGAAGATTACCCTTATGCCGCGGTGCGGGCGTGGTGCGAGGCCCATTTGCCAGGCTGAAAATCCATCTGCTGAATGCTGCTCATCACAGGAATAAATTTCAAAAATGATGAGGGCCTGACTATGGTGGGGGCTGTCTTTGGATCGCCCACAAGAGAGCCAACATGAGCCAGACAGCTTTCGATATTCAGCGCGCCGCCGTGATCGGTGCCGGCACCATGGGCCGTGGCATTGTCATGTGCCTGGTCAATGCCGGCCTGCCGGTACTTTGGCTGGACAACAACCCGCAGATGCTCCAGCAGGCCCTGGCGGCGGTGGCGGACACCTATGCCCACAACGTGCGCCAGGAGCGCATCGATCAGGCCGAGGCCGATGCGCGGGTGGCGCGGATCAAGCCGGCGGCGGATTATCCACAGCTCGCCGACGTGGACCTGGTGATCGAGGCGGTCTACGAAAACCTCGAACTCAAGCAGCAGATCTTTCGCCAGCTGGACGCGACCCTCAAGCCCGAGGCGATCCTTGCCAGCAACACCTCGGCCCTGGATATCGACGCGATTGCCGCAGTCACCCAGCGGGCGCCACAGGTACTGGGCCTGCACTTCTTCAGCCCGGCCCACATCATGAAACTGCTGGAGGTGGTGCGCGCGGCCAAGACCGCTCCTGCGGTGCTCGACGCTGCCCTGGCCCTGGGGCAGCGCATGGGCAAGGTCAGTGTGGTGGCGGGCAACTGCTTCGGCTTCATCGGCAATCGCATGCTCAACACCTACGTGCTCGAAGCGCGCAAGATGCTGCTGGAAGGGGCGTTTCCCTATCAGGTGGATGGCGCCTTGCAGGGGTTCGGTTTCGCCATGGGCCCGTTCCGCATGTATGACGTGGTGGGCATCGACCTGGGCTGGCGCGCCCGGCAACTGGACGGTGTGGGCCAGGATGCGCCCGAGGTGCAGATCGACAACCGGTTGTGCGAGTCGGGTCGTTTCGGCCAGAAGAGTGGCGACGGCTACTACCACTACGAACCCGGCAGCCGCCAGGCCGAGCACGACCTGCAGGTGGATGCGCTGGTGCTGCAGGTCAGCGAGGAGCTGGGTTACCGGCGCCGGGACATCGGCTCCGAGGAGATCCTCGAGCGCTGCCTGCTGGCGCTGGTCAACGAAGGTGCGAAGATTCTCCAGGAGGGCATCGCCCAGTCGGCCGCCGACATCGACCGGGTCTATCTCAATGGCTACGGTTTTCCCAAGGAGCAGGGTGGGCCGATGAGCTGGGCGGATGCCCAGGGGCTGGAGCAGGTCCGCCAGCGTTTGCAGCACCTGCAAGCCGAACACGGGGCGCATTGGCGCCCGGCGCAGTTGATCGAGGAACTGGCCGCGGCCGGAAAAGGGTTTGCCCAGGCTTAGCTGCCTGGGGTGAAATGCCGGGCGATCAACCGATCGCCCGGCCTTCAATCGATGGGAGAGAGCCCTGATGTCCGAGCCTATGCCGCAACGCGGCGACTATCGTCATTTCCAGCCGATCATCACCCGCTGGCATGACAACGATGTCTACGGCCACGTGAACAATGTCACCTACTACAGCTTCTTCGACACGGCGGTGAACACCTACCTGATCGAACGGGGCGGGCTGGATATCCATGACGGCGAGGTGGTGGGATTCGTGGTCAGCTCGGCTTGCGATTACTTTGCGTCCATCGCCTTTCCCGAACGCATCGAGATCGGTTTGCGGGTCGGCAAGCTGGGCAACAGTTCAGTGCAGTACGAGCTAGCGGTGTTCAAGGCGGGAGAGGCGGATGCCTGTGCAGCGGGGCGTTTTGTCCATGTGTTCGTGGACCGGGCATCGAACCAGCCGGTGCCGATTCCGCCCGCATTGCGGGCGGCGCTGGAACAGCTGCTGGTGGCGTGAACGTCGATAATCGATCTGGAATCTGGAATCTGGAATCTGGAATCTGGAATCTGGAATCTGGAATCTGTAGCCGCTGCCGTAGGCTGCGATCGGCTCCGCAGGAGACGCTAACCTGTCTCCACGAGCCGCCTGACACACCGCAGCGCCTGCTCTGGCGAGTCCTGCGGCCTCGTTCGCAGCCTGCGGCAGCGGCTACAGGGGATCAGTCGCGGTAGTGGCGGTGCTTGCGATGCCCGTAGGCATGGCCACGGCCACGGTGGCCGTCGCGGTAGTAGCGGCGGTCGTCGCGGCCGCGGTAGTCGCGATCTTCCCGGGCACTTTCATTGCCCATGTAGTTGCCCAGCGCGCCGCCGGCGCCACCGCCTGCCGCTGCGCCGATCAGGCTGCCGGTGTTGCCGCCCATGCTGCGGCCCACCACGTTGCCACCGGCTGCGCCCAGGGCGCCGCCAATGGCTGCCTGGCCACGGCTGCGTTTGTCCGCGCCCACTGCGCTACCGCCGGCGCCGCCCAGGGCCGCACCGATGGCGGAACCGGTATTGCCGCCGATCTGCTGACCGACCACCGAGCCTAGAACCCCGCCCAATGCGCCGCCCACACCTGCTTCAGTGGTGCCTCCGGCAGAGGCGACGCCGCTGACCAGGCCAAGGGACAACAAGAGAATCGAGGAGAACTTCATAGAGGAGCCTCAAAGGGATGACGGCGCGATCCTGAGGCTGTATCGAGGGGCTTACAAACGAAATCCGACGAATAGCACGAATTGTACACAATATCGTAACTTATTGTTTTTAATGCGGAACTTAAGCGATTTTTGCGGGTCTTTAGCTACTTCGGAACGGCCGCTTTGATACAAAAGCGGCCTTTTTTGTGCCTGCGGTTCAAGGCTGCGCAGCGGCTGTCGCCGGCAGGCCGGCTCCTACGATTCACGCGCTAGCCGTAGAAGCTGGCTTGCCAGCGAAGAGGTCCTCAAGCCAGGAATCAGGCCGAGCGAGCCATGATCAGGCCGCTGTCGCTGGCCGCTTCCAGGCGAATGGCGATGAACTTGGAAGTCGGGGTGTGGCTGCCGTCGCCGGTGCTTTCCAGCGGTACCAGGGGGTTCACTTCCGGGTAGTAAGCCGCGGCCTGGCCGGCCGGAATGTCGAAGGCCAGCAGGGTGAAGCCTTTGACCCGGCGCTCGCGGCCGTCGTCCCAGAGCGAGACGATATCGGCCTTTTGCCCCGGCTTGAAGCCCAGGCGGATGATGTCCGCCTCGTTGGCGAACAGCACGTCGCGCTGGCCCTTGACCCCGCGGTAGCGGTCGTCCAGCCCATAGATGGTGGTGTTGTACTGGTCGTGGGAGCGCATCGATTGCAGGATCAGGTCCGGCAGTTGGCCGGTGGCCCGGGTGCGCTCGTGGATCAGGTCCCTGGGCAACGAGTTGGCGCGGAAGTTGGCACGCCCCGACGGGGTGTTCCACTGGCGGGCGCCGGCGCTGTTGCCCAGGTAGAAACCGCCAGGATGCTTGAGCCGTTCGTTGAAGTCCTTGAAGCCGGGAATGGTGTCGGCGATCAGGTCGCGGATGCGTCCGTAGTCGGCCGCCAGCCAGTTCCAGTCCACCGGCCGGCTGCCCAGGGTTGCAGCGGCGATACCGGCGAGGATCCAGGGCTCGGAGCGCATCTGTGACGACAGCGGCTGCAACTGGCCGTTGGAGGCGTGGACCATGCTGAAGGAGTCTTCCACGGTCACCGCTTGCGGGCCGCCCGCCTGCTGGTCGATATCGGTACGTCCCAGGCACGGCAGGATCAGTGCGTCCTTGCCGTGGGCCAGGTGGCTGCGGTTGAGCTTGGTGCTGATCTGCACGGTGAGGTCGCAGTTGCTCAGGGCCTGGAAGGTGCGCGGGCTGTCCGGGGTAGCCTGGGCGAAGTTGCCCCCCAGGCCCATGAATACCTTGGAGCGGCCTTCGAGCATGGCGTGGATCGCCTCGACCACGTTGTGGCCGTTGTCCCGGGGGACCTTGAACTGGAAGCGCCGCTCCAGGGAGTCGAGGAAGGCAACTGGCGGGCGTTCGTTGATGCCCATGGTGCGGTCGCCCTGCACGTTGCTGTGGCCACGCACCGGGCACAGCCCGGCGCCGGGCTTGCCGATGTTGCCGCGCAGCAGCATCAGGTTGGCGATTTCCTGGATGGTCGGCACCGAGTGGCGGTGCTGGGTGATGCCCATGGCCCAGCACATGATGACGTTCTTGCCCTTGGCATACATGCGCGCCGCTTGCTCGATCTCCACCAGGGCCAGGCCGGACTGCTCGACGATCTGCTCCCACGGGGTGTCGTCGATGGTGCCCAGGTAGTCGAGCACGTTGGCGGTGTGGGCATTGAGGAAGTCGTGGTCGAACACCGACGCCGCGCCGGCTTTCTGCGCATCGCGCTCCCACTGCAGGAGGAACTTGGCCATGCCCCGCAGCAGCGCCATGTCGCCGCCCAGGGCCGGGCGGAAGTAGGCGGTATTGGTCGGGCGGTTGCCGTTGGTGAGCATCTCGATCGGGCTTTGCGGGTGCTGGAAGCGTTCCAGGCCGCGCTCCTTGAGCGGGTTGATGCACACCACCTGGGCGCCGCGCTTCACTGCTTCACGCAGCGGTTCGAGCATGCGTGGGTGGTTGGTGCCGGGGTTCTGGCCCCAGACGAAGATGGCGTCCGCGTGTTCGAAGTCGTCGAAGGTCACCGTGCCTTTGCCGACCCCGACGCTCTGCGCCAGGGCCACGCCGCTGGCCTCGTGGCACATGTTCGAGCAGTCGGGGAAGTTGTTGGTGCCATAGGCGCGCACGAACAGTTGGTACAGGTAGGCCGCTTCGTTGCTGGCCCGGCCCGAGGTGTAGAACTCGGCCATGTCCGGGCTGGGCAGGTTGTGCAGGTGCCTGGCGATCAGGCTGAAGGCATTTTCCCAACTGATGGGCTGGTAGCGGTCGGTCTCGGCGTTGTAGCTCATCGGCTCGGTCAGCCGGCCCTGGTACTCCAGCCAGTAGTCGCTCTGCTCCAGCAGCGAAGTGACGCTGTGCTTGGCGAAGAACGCTGCGTCCACCCGGCGCTTGGTGGCTTCCCAGTTGACCGCCTTGGCGCCGTTCTCGCAGAACTTGACCATGCCGCTTTCCGGCGAGTCGCCCCAGGCGCAGCCCGGGCAGTCGAAGCCGCCGTTCTGGTTGGTCTTGAGCATCATGCGGATGTTCTTCAGCGCGTTGTCGCTGGTCAGCCACGCCTGGGCCACGCTGATCAGGGCGCCCCAGCCACCGGCGGGTCCCTTGTAGGGCTTGTAGCGGGCTACGGGTTTCTGATCGGCTTGGTTATGTGTACTCACGGGCGACTCTCCATCGCAGGCTGCTGACCCGCAGCGCACGCTCGGCGGCAGGTGGACAAGGTTGAGACGCTGCTCGCGCGACCAGCGTCTGGCCGGGCAAATGCCTTCGCGTACTAGCGTTCGAGGGATGCTGTGGGGCTGGCTGGCAGCGAGTGCGGGTGCCCGTTTCGCCAGGGCTGGCGCCGCGCCGGGGTGACCAGCGGCGTAACGGCTCCCAAGACTAAGCGCGGCAATCTGTCGCGTCTAATTGCTAGTACTGATCTATTGATAGATGGCGTCGATCAAGAATCGCCGAAGGATTGCTGGTAGAGGGCGAAGCAGGCTTGTGCCAGGGCCGAGCGCGGCGCGCTGCGGCGCATGATCAGGCCCAGGCGGGCCAGGGTCTGGGCATCGGCAATGGGTTGCAGGCGCAGGTGCTCGGTGAGGGTTTCCAGGCCGCTGTCCAGAGGCATCACGGCGCAGCACAGGCCGCCATGGACCATCTGCACCAGCTGATGGACGGCGTCGGTCTGCAGCACCGGCTGCGGTTGCAGGCCGCGGATGTGGAAGTTGTGGTCGATGGACTGGCGAAAGTGCATGCCGCTGGTGAGCAGGCCCAGGGGCAGTTCGATCAGCGCCTCCCAGCTCAGGGGCTGCTCGCCGAAGCTGAAGTGCCGGTGGTCGTAGAGCAGGCCCATGTGGGTCGGTTCCAGGGGCAGGGAGTCGAAATTCTCGCTGTCCAGGCGCTCCAGGTAGGAAACCCCGAGGTCCAGGCGATTGCTGGCCAACTGTTCGAGGATCTGTTCCGAGCTCAGGGACGAGAGTTCGAAGCGCAGGTTCGGGTGCTCGGCATGCAGGCGCTGCAGCAGTGGCTGGGGATTGAAACTCGACAGCGGCACCACCCCTACGCGCAGGGTGCCCACCAGGTTGCCGCGGCAGGCGGCGGCCTCGGCCAATAGCCCGTCATGGGCGGTGAGCACGGTGCGGGCCCACGCCAGCACCCGCTCGCCGGGTGCGGTGAAGCCTTCGAAACGCTGGCCGCGCTTGACCAGCGGCAAGTCGAGCTCTTCTTCCAGGCTGCGCAGGCGCATGGAGAGGGTCGGCTGGGTGATGTGGCAGCGCGCGGCGGCTTGGCCGAAATGCCGGGTTTCGTCGAGGGCGATGAGGAATTTCAGCTGCTTGAGGTCCATCTTCGCTCCGGAGCGGCAAAAGGCCGGGATTCTACCGCGGGCCTGTGACCTTGGGTCACTGGTCGCCCGGGAACCTCATCCGGCCAGGCTGGTCTAGTCTTTCGCGTCTGGATCTATCAACCAAGGAGTGTGCGACATGAGCATTTTCAGCTTTGTGAAGGAAGCCGGTGAGAAACTGATCGACCTGTTGACCCCGGGTAACGCCAATGCCAGTGAGCAACTCAAGGAGCACATCGAAAAGGTTGGCCTGGGCAATCCCAATGTTCATGCCACGGTGGAAGGTGACAAGGTGATTGTCAGCGGTGAAGTGGCGAGCCAGGAAGAGAAGGAGAAGATCCTGCTGGCCCTGGGCAACATTTCCGGCGTCGGCAGTGTCGAGGACCAGATCACCGTGACCGGTCCGGCGGTGGTTTCTGCGGTATTCGTCACCGTGAAGAAAGGCGACACCCTGAGCGCCATCGCCAAGGTGCAGTACGGCGATGCCAACAAGTACAACAAGATCTTCGAGGCCAACAAGCCGCTGCTGTCCCACCCGGACAAGATCTACCCGGGCCAGGTGCTGCGTATTCCCGAATGATCGGTTCTCTTCGCGGGCAAGCCCGCTCCCACGGGGTTCTGTAGGAGCGAGCTTGCCCGCGAAGGGCTTCACAAGCCTTCGATCAACGCCCGGTAATCCCCCACCGCCGCGAACTCCGCGGTGTCTTTCGGCCCTCTGCGGCTGTCCGGCTGGCTCACCGCCAGCAACTGCGCCACACCAAAGTCCCGCGCACTGCGCAGGATGGGCAGGGTGTCGTCGATGAACAGGCTGCGGGCCGGGTCGAAGCGGATATCGGCCTGCAAGGCGTCCCAGAACTGTGGGCTTTCCTTGGGGAAACCGTAGTCGTGGGAACTGATCAGGCGTTCGAAGTATGGCGCCAGTTCGATCCGTTCCAGCTTCAATGACAGGGAGTCGCGATGGGCGTTGGTGATCAGGATCACCCGCTTTCCGGCTTGCTTGATGGCTGCAAGAAAGGTGTCTGCGTCCGGACGCAGGGCGATCAGGTGCGCGGTTTCCAGCTTCAACTCGCGCACCGGCAGTTGCAGTTCGGCGCTCCAGAAGTCCAGGCAATACCACTGCAACTGGCCGGCGTTGCGTTCGAACAGGGGCTGCAGCTCCAGCTCGGCCATGGCCCGGCTGACCCCGTGCAGCTCGGCGTAGCGCTGGGGCAGGTGTTCCATCCAGAAATGGTTGTCGTAGTGCAGGTCCAGCAAGGTGCCGTCCATGTCCAGCAGGACGGTATCGATCTGGTGCCAGGGCAGTAGGGCCATCGAACACTTCTCCAGTGGTAAGAAAACAGCCGACCGGCGGGGTCGACAAGGCCAGTGGGGCAGGGAGGCCCGGTCACTAGAACGGATAGAAAGGAGCCGCCTCGAAGAGGACGGTCACACGCAGTAAACAATAGGTTCCGCCGTGGTGCTGTGCACCGGCAATCTGCAACCCAGTCACTTTAAAACAGGCTGTATAGTAACCCGCTATCGCCAAGGAGCCCGCTATGCGCCAGAAACCCACCGTACTCGCCCGCGAGATCGTCGCCACCAGTCGTCTGTTCTGTGTCGAAGAGGTGCAGTTGCGGTTTTCCAATGGCGTCGAACGTACCTATGAGCGCCTGGTGGGCAAGGGCGCCGGCTATGGCGCGGTGATGATCGTGGCAATGCTCGACGCCGAGCATGCAGTGTTGGTGGAGGAATACTGCGGTGGCACCGACGCCTACGAGCTGTCGTTGCCCAAGGGCCTGATCGAGCCGGGGGAGGATGTGCTGGCAGCGGCCGAGCGCGAGCTCAAGGAAGAGGCCGGGTTTGGCGCGCGGCAACTGGAGCACCTGACCGAGCTGTCGCTGTCCCCGGGCTACATGAGCCAGAAGATCCAGGTAGTGCTGGCCACCGATCTGTATGAGGAGCGCCTGGAAGGCGACGAGCCGGAGCCGATGCGGGTCGACAAGGTCAACCTGCGCGAACTGGCGAGCCTGGCGCAGAACCCTCAGTTCAGCGAAGGCCGGGCCCTGGCCGCGCTGTACTTGACCCGCGACCTGCTGAGCCAGCGCGGGGTCTATCAAGCATGAGCGAGACGTCAATGAATTTTCCCCATCCCTTGCTGGCGCCGGTTGCCGAGCTGGCCTTGCGTGCCGGTGAAGCGATCCTGCCGTTCTGGCGCGCCGATGTGGCGGTCAATCACAAGGCCGACGAGTCGCCGGTGACCGCCGCCGACCTGGCCGCCCATCACCTGATCGTGGCCGGCCTCACGGCCCTGAACCCGAGCATCCCGGTGCTGTCCGAAGAGGATGCGGACATTCCCCAGGCCACCCGCGCCAGTTGGCAGCGCTGGTGGCTGGTGGACCCGCTGGACGGCACCAAGGAATTCATTTCCGGCAGTGAAGAATTCACCGTCAATATCGCCCTGATCGAGCAGGGGCGGGTGGTGTTCGGCGTGGTGTCGATGCCCACCAGTGGCCGCTGCTACCTGGGCGGTGCCGGCCTTGGGGCCTGGCGCGTGGATCGCGGGCAGGCACCGCAGGCGATCCAGGTGCGTGAGCAACCAGGGGCCGGCGAGGCGTTTACCGTGGTGGCCAGCCGCCGGCATTCGAGCCCGGAGCAGGAACGTCTGCTCAGTGGTTTGAGCGCCGCCCTGGGTGAATTGCAACTGGCCAATATCGGCAGTTCGCTGAAATTCTGCCTGCTGGCCGAAGGCGCGGCGGACTGTTATCCACGCCTGGCGCCCACCTCGCAGTGGGACACCGCGGCGGCCCAGGGCGTGCTCGAAGGCGCGGGCGGCGAGGTGCTGGATCTCAGCGGTGCGCCGTTCTGCTATCCACCTCGGGAGTCGTTGCTCAACGGCTTCTTCCTGGCCCTGCCGGCCAAGGCGCCCTGGCGCGCCAAGTTGCTGGAACTGGCCCGCTCCTGATCACCTCGCGGCGACTTGCCTCTGCCACCCTTGTGCAGGAGCCGGCTTGCCGGCGACGGGGCCCTTGGGCCCTGTGCAAGCATTTCCGGCCTCTTCGCTGGCAAGCCAGCTCCTACAGATTTGAGCCGGGTCGCAAACGGGTTAGCGGTGCAGGACGTACTGGCCGGTAAAACGCACGGCGTCTTCTGCGCTGCCGGCATTGACGACCCGGGTGTGCAAGGTCAGCCGGGCACGGCCGTAGCGCTGATACATGGCGAGGAATTTGTTCCAGACCTTGTCATCCGGTGCGGCGCAGATCGCCACGGCGTCGCCGGTCACCGGCAGCGGGTAACTGATCTGGCCTTCCTGGATGACGATGTGCCCGTCATCGATGCCCTGTTCCTTGAGCCGCAGGTGCAGCCAGCCCCAGCCGGCGAGCACCGCACCGCAGTACAGGCTGCCGCCGAACATGGTGCTCTTGTGGTTGACGTTGGCCTCCAGGGGCAAGTGCAGGCGCAACTCTTGCCCCTGCCAGTCGAGCACCTGCAGACCCATGTCCCGTGTCAGGGGGATGTCGTGGTGGAGGATGGATTCCAGGTATCGACTGTCGCGATTCATGCCGGGGCCTCAGGGGTCAAGGGAATAACGGAACGCTTCATTCTGATTCGTCGCCGGGCTGGTTGGCGCCGCCGTCGGCGAAGTTCAAACCGTGCTTGCGCAGCTTGTCGTGCAGGGTCTTGCGTGGAATCCCCAGGGCTTCGGCGAGGCTGCGCATGGAGCTGTGGGGCTGGGCCATTTCAGCGGCGATCAGGGTCTTTTCGAAGTGCTCCACCTGCTCGCTCAAGCCACCTTCGATCAGGCTCGGGGCCGCAGCCGCGAGAGTACCCGGCTCGCTGTTGTCTAGGGCCAGTTCCAGGCCCAGGGCGAAGCGTTCGGCGGCGTTCTGCAGCTCGCGCACGTTGCCCGGCCAGCTGTGGCGCAGCAGCAAGGCACGGTGTCCGGGTTGCAGTTCCTGGGGGGGCAGGCCGTGGCGGGTGCTGGCTTCGTCGGCGAAGTGCTGGAACAGCATCAGCACGTCTTCGCCACGCTCGCGTAGCGGCGGAATGCGCAGCGGCGCGACGTTCAGGCGGTAGTAGAGGTCGGCGCGAAAGCGTCCCTGGTCCGCGGCCTGGCGCAGGTCTTCCTTGGTCGCGGCGATGATGCGGATATCCAGCGGGATCAATTGATTGCCCCCCAGGCGTTCCACCACCCGCTCCTGCAGCAGGCGCAGCAGCTTGACCTGGACATCGAGGCTCATGCTTTCGATCTCATCGAGGAACAGGGTGCCGCCGTTGGCAAATTCGAACTTGCCGATGCGGCGTTTCTGCGCGCCGGTGAAGGCCCCCGGCTCGTGGCCGAACAGCTCGCTTTCCACCACCGATTCCGCCAGGGCCCCGGCGTTGATCGCTACGAACGGCCCGTTGCGCCGTCCGGAGAGATCGTGCAGGGCACGGGCCACCACTTCCTTGCCGGCGCCGGTCTCGCCGAGGATCAGCACATCGGCCCGGGTCGCCGCCAGGGCGCCGATCTGCTGGCGCAGGCGCAGCATCGGCGCCGACTGGCCTACCAGCCGTGCACTGAGTTCCTGACGGTCGCTGAGGGCCAGGCGCAGGCTGCGGTTGTCCAGCACCAGGCGCCGCCAGTCCAGGGCGCGGCGCACACTGTCCAGCAGGGCATCGCTGGCGAAGGGCTTTTCCAGAAAGTCATAGGCGCCGGCACGCATGGCCTGCACGGCCAGGGGCACGTCGCCGTGGCCGGTGATCAGCAGCACCGGCAGTTCCGGGTCCTGGGCATGCAGCTGGTTGAGCAGCTCCAGGCCGTCCATGCCGGGCATGCGGATGTCGCTGACCACCACCCCCGGCCAATCCCGCTCCAGGCGCGGCGCCAGGCCCTGGGCTTCGGCCAGGGACAGCACCTTGAGCCCCGCCAGGTCCAGGGTCTGGCTCAGGGCCTGGCGCAGGTGGGGATCGTCGTCGATCAGCACCACTTGCAACTGAGGATCGAGGCTCTCGGGATGGCTCATCGCTCACTTTCCAGATCGTGTCGGGGCCGGGAGCGCCGGGCCGGACAGGGTTGATATCGGGTTGCCGTTCTGCTTCATACCCCGCGGTCCTCGGAAGGCTGCAGGCTGACCCCGGGGGCCCCGGCCCGCAGGCGCAGGGTGATCAGGGCCCCGCCTTCGCGGTGGTTGGCGAATGACAGTTCACCACCGAAGGCACGCATCAGGGTGTCGCAGATGGCCAGCCCCAGGCCCAGGCCCTGAGTACGGGTCTTGGTGGTGTAGAACGGCTCTCCGGCGCGACCCAGCGCTTCCATGCAGAAGCCCGGACCGTTGTCGCGAATGTACAGGTTGACGCCGGTGGCGGTGGATTCGGCACTCAGCCAGAGTTTGCGCGGGGGGCCTTTTTCGGTCAGGGCATCCAGGGCATTGGCCAGCAGGTTGCCCAGTACCTGGCGCAGGCGGGTTTCCCCGGCTTCGACCCACAGGGTGGCGGCCGGCAGGTCGCGGATCAGTTCCACTTCCATGGCCCGGCGGCGCTTGGCCAGCAGCGCCAGGGCGTCGTCCAGGGCCGGTTGCAGGGCCACGCTTTCCGGGGCGTGGTGATCGCGCCGGGCGAAGGCCCGCAGGTGGGCAATGATCGAGGCCATGCGCCCGGTCAGTTCGCTGATCAGTTTGAGGTTGCCTCGGGCGTCGTCGGTGCGCTGGTGGTCCAGCAGCACTTCGGCGTTCTCGGCATAGCTGCGGATCGCCGCCAGGGGCTGGTTGAGCTCGTGGCTGATGCTGGCCGACATGGTGCCCAGAGCCGAGAGCTTGCCGGCCTGGACCAGGTTGTCCTGGGCCCGCACCAGTTCCTGCTGGGCGGTTTCGCGCTCCAGCACTTCCTGCTTCAGGCGCCGGTTGAGGCTTTCCAGGTCGCTGGTGCGCTCGGCCACACGCATCTCCAGCTCGCGCCGCGCCTTGGCTTCGAAGGCGATCCGCTCCAGGTAGTGGCGGCGGCGCTGCATCATCAGGCCGAGCAACAGCATTAGTACCAGCAGCGCGGCGGCGCCCACGGCCACTACCGTGCGCACCGGCCGGTCGATCAGAGTGCGCGGCGCGAGGATGCTCACGGCCCAGCGGGTTTCGTCGATCTGCTGGGTCTGGGTCAGCCAGGCATTGGGGTTGAGGTTCAGCGGCCTTGGGTCGCGAGTCGGATAGGGCTGGATAGCGACGATCGCCTGGCGTTCCTCGTCGCTCAGCGGCCGGGTCGCGCGAAAGCGCCATTCCGGGCGCGAGGTGAGGATCACCACGCCATTGTGGTCGGTCATCAGCAACTGTTCCGGGGTCTTTCCCCACAGGCTTTCGGTGTGGTCCAGGTCGACCTTGACCACCAGCACGCCAAGGATCCGCTCGCCATCGCGCACCGCGGCAGCAAAGAAGTAGCCGCGCTTGGCCGAGGTGGTGCCCAGGCCGAAGAAGCGCCCCAGGCGCCCGGCCATGGCCTCGCTGAAATAGGGGCGGAAGGCGAAATTGCGACCGACGAAGCTGTCGTGCTTGTCCCAGTTGGAGGCCGCCAGGGTCTTGCCGCTGGTGTCCATCAGGTACATCACCTCGGCGCCGGTCTGGGCACTGATGTTCTTCAGCAGGCGGTTGGCGTTGCCCTGGGTCACGCCATCGTCCGGGGCGCCGAGTACCGCGCGCAGTGCCGGCAGGTCGCCGAGGATCTGCGGCAGCACTTCGTAGCGGTGCAGGGTGCCCAGCAGGTTGGCCACGTACAGGTCGAGGGTCTGGCGGTTCTGGCTGGTCAGCTCGTTGCGGTAGTAGCGCTCCGCCAGATGCTCCAGCGGCCACAGCAACGGCGCCAGGCACAGTGCCAGCAAGGCCAGGCTGCGCCAGCGAGGGCGACGGGGAAGGGGTGGGGTCATGGAAAAGGCGCCTGTGGATACAGGCGCATTATGCCTAGCCCTGCTCGGCAAGACACTCGCGCAATGCGGTGTGCCAGTCCGGCTGGACCACGCCCCACTCCCGTGCCAGGCGGCTGCAGTCCAGACGCGAGTTCAACGGCCGCGGCGCCGGTGTCGGGTAAGCGCTGGAAGGGATGGCTTCAAGGACGGCGCAGGGTTTGTCCATGGCCAGCAACTGCTCGCCGATGGCCTGGGCAAAGCCGAACCAGGAAGTCTCGCCGTGGGCGGTGAGGTGGTAGGTGCCCCAGGCGCCGGGCTGCCCGGCTCGCCAACGCTCGATCAGCGCCCGGGTGCTGGTGGCGATGGTGCCGGCCCAGGTGGGCGCGCCGATCTGGTCGGCCACTACCCGCAGCTCGGGTTTTTCCTGCAGCAGGCGCTGCATGGTCAGCAGGAAGTTCTTGCCATGGCTGGAATAGACCCAGCTGGTGCGCAGGATCAAATGCTGGCCCTGGACCAGCCGGATCGCCCGTTCGCCAGCCAGCTTGCTCTCGCCGTAGACACTCAGCGGGTTGGGCTCGTCGTCCTCCACATAGGGCGTTTCCTTGCTGCCATCGAACACGTAGTCGGTGGAGTAGTGAATCAGCGGCACACCCAGCTCGAAGGCTTCCTGGGCGAAGATCCCGGGGGCCGTGGCGTTGATCGCAAAAGCCAGGTCCGGCTCGCTCTGGGCCTGGTCGACGGCGGTGTGGGCGGCGGCATTGATGATCAGGTCCGGGCGAATGGCGCGCACTTGCTGGCGGATCTGTTCCGGGTGGCTCAGGTCCAGTTGCTCACGACCCAGGACCACCAGCTCGCCGAGGTCGCCGAGGCGCTGCTGCAGCTCCCGGGAGACCTGGCCGTGCTGGCCGCTGATAAGGATTTTCAGAGGAGCGTTCATGGGAACAGATCGGCCTCGGTCAGAAGGGCGCCGGCCTGATCCTTGGCGGACAGTTGCGGGGGCTCGTCGAGCTCCCAGTCGATGGCCAGGGTCGGGTCGTCCCAGCGGATGCAGCGCTCGGCGGAAGGGGTGTAGTAGTCCGTGGTCTTGTAGAGGAACTCGGCGAAATCACTGAGCACCACGAAACCATGGGCAAACCCTTCGGGCACCCAGAGCTGGCGATGATTCTGTGCGCAAAGGCGTACCGCTACCCATTGGCCGAAGTGGGGGGAGCTGCGGCGGATATCCACTGCCACGTCGAGCACCTCGCCCTGGGTCACTCGCACCAGTTTCCCCTGGGTGTTCTGCAACTGATAGTGCAGGCCACGCAGCACGCCTTTCTGCGAGCGTGAATGGTTGTCCTGGACGAATTGCGCGTCGATGCCGGTGGCCTCGGCAAAGGCCTTGGCATTGAAGCTCTCGTAGAAGAAGCCACGCTCGTCGCCAAAGACCTTGGGCTCGATGATCAGTACGCCGGGCAGGTCGGTAGGGATGACCTTCATTGCGCTTCCCCCGCCAGAGTGAACAGGTACTGGCCATAGCCGGTCTTGCCGAAGTAAGCGGCGCGCTCCAGCAGGTGCTCGCGGCTGATCCAGCGGTTCTCATAGGCGATCTCTTCCAGGCAGGCCACTTTCAGGCCCTGGCGATGCTCGATGGTCTGCACGTACTGCGAGGCCTCCAGCAGGCTGTCGTGGGTGCCGGTGTCGAGCCAGGCGAAGCCCCGGCCGAAGCGCTCCACGTGCAGGTCGCCACGCTGGAGGTAGGCGTTGTTGACGTCGGTGATCTCCAGTTCGCCCCGGGGCGAAGGCTTGACGTCCCTGGCAATCTGCACCACGTCATTGTCGTAGAAATACAGGCCGGTGACCGCGTAGCTGGACTTCGGCTTCTTGGGTTTCTCTTCGATGGACAGGGCACGGCCCTCGCTGTCGAAGTCGATGACCCCGAAACGCTCCGGGTCCTTGACCCAGTAGCCGAACACCGTGGCGCCGCGGGTGCGCTTGGCGGCATCGCGCAGCTGTTCGCCGAAGTACTGGCCGTGGAAGATGTTGTCGCCCAGGATCAGGCACACCGGGTCATTGCCGATGAACTCCTCGCCAATCAGGAAGGCCTGGGCCAGGCCATCCGGCGAAGGCTGTTCGGCATAGCTGAAACGCACGCCGAACTGGCTGCCGTCACCCAGCAGGTTGCGGTATTGCGGCAGGTCCTGAGGGGTGGAGATGATCAGGATGTCCTGGATGCCGGCCAGCATCAGTACCGAGATCGGGTAGTAGATCATCGGCTTGTCGTAGATCGGCAGCAGCTGCTTGGACACACCGAGGGTGATGGGGTGCAGACGGGTGCCGGAGCCGCCCGCCAGAACAATGCCTTTGATCATGCAATCAGATCCTTGATGTCGGTGGAACCCAGGCGTTGGCCCTGGTAGCTGCCGTCTTGTACCCGGCGGCACCACTCGAGGTTTTCCAGGTACCACTGCACGGTCTTGCGCAGGCCACTGGTGAAGGTTTCTTCCGGAACCCAGCCCAGCTCGCGCTCGATCTTGCCGGCGTCGATGGCGTAGCGCAGGTCGTGGCCGGGGCGGTCCTGGACGAAGGTGATGAGGTCGGCGTAGTGAGCCACGCCCTGGGGTTTCTGCGGGGCCAGCTCTTCCAGCAGGCTGCAGATGCCGCGTACCACGTCGATGTTCTTCTGCTCGTTGTGGCCGCCGATGTTGTAGGTCTCGCCGACCGCGCCTTCGGTCATCACCTTGAACAGGGCCCGGGCGTGATCCTCGACATACAGCCAGTCGCGCACCTGCAGGCCGTTGCCGTACACCGGCAGCGGTTTGCCTGCCAGGGCGTTGAGGATCACCAGCGGAATCAGCTTTTCGGGGAAGTGGAACGGGCCGTAGTTGTTGGAGCAGTTGGTGATCAGCACCGGCAGCCCATAGGTACGCTGCCAGGCGCGGACCAGGTGGTCGGATGCGGCCTTGCTGGCGGAGTAGGGCGAGCTGGGGGCGTAGGGCGTGGTTTCGGTGAACAGGTCATCGACGCCATGCAGGTCGCCATAGACTTCATCGGTGGAAATATGGTGGAAACGGAAAGCGGCTTTTTCCGCCTCGGGCAATGCGTGCCAGTAGGCGCGGGTCGCTTCCAGCAGGCTGTAGGTTCCGACGATATTGGTCTGGATGAAGTCGGACGGCCCGTCGATGGAGCGGTCGACATGGGACTCGGCAGCCAGGTGCATGATTGCGTGGGGCTGGAAGCGCGCCAGCACGGCGCTGACGGTGGCCTGGTCGACGATATCGGCCTTGACGAACTCATAGCGGCTGTTGCTGGCGATGCTGTGCAGCGATTCCAGGTTGCCTGCGTAGGTCAGTTTGTCCAGGTTCAGCACTTCGTGTTCCGTGTGCTGAAGCAGATGGCGGACCAGGGCCGAGCCGATAAAACCGGCTCCGCCGGTAACGAGAATGCGCATATTTGGGGCCTGTATCCTTGAAAACGGTCATTTGCTGCGACGAATGCAGCATAGCTTGTCGATAGGACGCCTAGGGTGCAATAGCAACAACCGCTTGATTGCTCTGCGAACCGTCGGAAATTTCGCCGGCCGAAGTTTACAGCAGGCAAGGCTCTGGTCTTGCCTGCGCGGTTTGGGGTTGCGCATTAACTTGCGCAGTGGCGATATAAGCGCCCTATAACAATTCCAGGGGTCGTTGTATGTTGCTCGCCACCTTGATCCACCGTGCCAGTCTGCCCAGCCCGCAAGTCTTAGCGCAGCAAGCGCTGGAGTTGCTGGAAAGCCACTACGGCCTGCACGGCACCCTGCACTCGCTGGGTAGCCAGCAAGACCTCAACTATCGCGTCGACAGCCCCCAGGGGCGGTTTGTCCTGAAGATCTGCCGCGGCGACTACTCGGTCCTGGAGTTGCAGGCGCAGCACGCCGGCCTCAAGCATCTGCAACAGCACCCGGAGCTGCGAGTGCCCAGGGTCATCCCGGCGACAAACGGCGCGGACCTGCTGTCCCTGGAGATCGCCGGGCAAGCGCTGCACGTGCGCCTGCTGGACTATATAGAAGGCCGCTCCCTGACCCAGCTGCCGCACCTGGGCGGTGAGCTGGTGGCGGGCCTGGGCCGGCTGTGCGGGCAGATGGACCTGGCCCTGGCGGATTTCGAGCATCCGGGCCTGGAGCGCACCCTGCAATGGGACGCCCGGCATGCCCAGGCATTGATCGGGCATCTGCTGCCGGTCATTGCCGACCCGCAGCAACGAGCGGTGATCGCCAGTGCCGCGCAACGCGCCGAGCGCCGCTTGCATCCGCTGCTGGAGCAACTGCCGGTGCAGGCCATCCATATGGACATCACCGATGACAATGTGGTCTGGCAGCGGGATGAAGCACGGCATTGGCAGGTGCAGGGGGTGATCGATTTCGGCGACCTGATCCGCACCTGGCGCATCACCGACCTGTCGGTGACCTGCGCGGCGCTGCTGCATCACGCCGAGGGCGACCCGCTGCGCATCCTCCCGGCGATCCAGGCCTACCATCAGGTCAACCCGTTGCAACGGGCGGAGCTGCTGGCGCTCTGGCCTCTGATCGTGGCCCGGGCGGCGGTGCTGGTGCTCAGTGGCGAGCAGCAGGTCAGCATCGACCCGGGCAATGCCTACAGCCGTGCCAACCTGAGCCACGAGTGGGAGATTTTCCAGGTCGCCAACTCGGTGTCGTTCGAGTTCATGGAGGCGGCGATTCTCACCGCTGTCGGGCACGCACTGCCTGCCATCGGCGGTGAGGGGTTCGCCCCGCTGTTGCCGAGCCTGGTGGGGCGCGAATTCGCCCTGATCGACCTGGGCGTGCTCAGCCCGCACTTCGAGGCGGGCAATTGGGAGCAGCCGGGGATCGACGATCGCCTGTTGGCCGAAGCCTGCGCCGCCCATGGCCTGGCGGCCAGCCGCTATGGACAGTACCGCCTGTCGCAGACCCGTCCCGATAGCGCCGAGGAACCCTCGACCTGCCCCTTGCATGTACAACTGCAAGTGCCGCCAGGCACCGCTGTGGAAGCGCCGTTCGCCGGGGTCCTGCACCGTGCCGAGCAAGGCCTGTTGCGCCTCGATGGCCCGACCCTGAGTATGCACCTGTGGGGCGTCGAGCCTTCGCTGCAGCCGGGAGCGGCGCTGGTCAAGGGCCAGGTGCTGGGCGCCGTGGCGGCGGATGGTCGGCTCAAGGTGCAGCTGTGTCGCGCTGCCGAACTGGATCCGCCGCTGTTTTGTACGCCGTCCCGAGCCCCGGCCTGGCAAGCCCTTTGCCCCTCGCCGGCGGCGCTGCTGGGGCTGGCCTGCGATGCCGAGCCGGAACTGGATCCGCAAACCCTGCTGGAGCGTCGTGACGCCAGTTTTGCCCGCTCGCAGAAGCACTATTACGTCGATCCGCCGCGGATCGAGCGCGGCTGGCGCAACCACTTGATCGACATGCAGGGGCGTTCCTACCTGGACATGCTCAACAACGTCGCGGTGCTGGGCCACGGTCACCCGCGCATGGCCGCTGAAGCGGCGCGGCAATGGTCGCTGCTCAACACCAACTCGCGTTTCCACTATGCGGCGATCGCCGAGTTCTCCGAGCGCCTGCTGGCCCTGGCACCGGATTCCATGGACCGGGTGTTCCTGGTCAACAGCGGCACCGAGGCCAATGACCTGGCGATCCGCCTGGCCTGGGCCTACAGCGGCGGGCGCGACATGCTCAGTGTGCTGGAGGCCTACCATGGCTGGTCGGTGGCGGCTGACGCAGTGTCCACCTCCATCGCCGACAACCCCCAGGCCCTCACCAGCCGTCCGGAGTGGGTGCACCCGGTGACCGCGCCCAACACCTATCGCGGCGAGTTCCGCGGCCAGGACAGCACCCCGCACTACCTGCGCAGCGTCGACCAGCAACTGCACAAGCTGGATGAGCAGCAACGCCAACTGGCCGGTTTCATCTGCGAACCCGTGTATGGCAACGCCGGAGGGATTTCGCTGCCACCGGGCTACCTGCAGCAGGTCTACGAGCGGGTGCGGGCCCGGGGCGGGGTGTGCATCGCCGACGAGATCCAGGTCGGCTACGGGCGCATGGGCCAGTTCTTCTGGGGCTTCGAGGAGCAGGGCGTGACCCCGGACATCATCACCATGGCCAAGGGCATGGGCAACGGCCAGCCCCTGGGTGCGGTGATCACCCGGCGGGAAATCGCCGAAGCGCTGGAGGCCGAAGGCTATTTCTTCTCCTCGTCCGGCGGCAGCCCGGTCAGTTGCCGCATCGGCATTGCGGTGCTGGACGTGATGCAGGAGGAGAAACTCTGGGAAAACGCCCAGGTGGTCGGTGAACACTTCCGGCAGCGCCTGGAGGCGCTCAAGGAAAACCACCCGCTGGTGGGAGCGGTGCATGGTTCCGGTTTCTACCTGGGGCTGGAACTGATCCGCGATCACGCCACCCTGGAACCGGCCACCGAGGAAACCACCCTGCTGTGCGAACGCCTGCGCGAGCTGGGGATTTTCATGCAACCTACCGGCGATCACCTGAACATCCTCAAGATCAAGCCGCCGATGGTCACGACTCGCCAGAGCGTGGATTTCTTCGTCGACATGCTGGCCAAGGTGTTGAGCGAAGAGCTGTAGGCGCAGGGCTCTGCTTTGCGTTGACCTCCATTCGCCGGCAGGCCGGCTCCTGCAACGCTTGGTAGGAGCCGGCTTGCCGGCGAATGCGTTTCTTTATAATTCGATTGTTATCGGCTTTTTGTCGTTAATTTATCGTAGTTAATGGTTTTTCAGCTTTTAAAGTCGATATTTATCGGATATAAAGTGGCCATATCCAGGCTCGGCCTCGCCGTGCCCGGTGCCTTGTGTCCGTTGTCATCGACCGCTTCGCCTTGCCCAGGAGTTGATCCATGAGCCGTACCGTTACCGTCGCCGCTACCCAGATGGCCTGTTCCTGGGACCTTGAGGCCAACCTCGAAACCGCTGAGAAACTGGTACGCGAAGCCGCGGCCAAGGGGGCGCAGATCATCCTGATCCAGGAACTGTTCGAGGCGCCTTACTTCTGCCAGAAGCCCAACCCGGATTACCTGCAACTGGCCACCACGGTGGACAGCAACGCCGCCATCGCGCACTTCCAGAAAGTCGCCAGGGAGCTGCAAGTGGTGCTGCCCATCAGCTTCTACGAGCTGGCCGGGCGGGCGCGTTTCAACAGCATCGCGATCATCGATGCCGATGGCAGCAACCTCGGGATTTATCGGAAAAGCCACATCCCGGATGGCCCCGGCTACCACGAAAAGTACTACTTCAACCCGGGCGATACCGGCTTCAAGGTATGGAACACCCGCTACGCGAAGATCGGCGTGGGCATCTGCTGGGACCAGTGGTTCCCCGAGTGCGCCCGCAGCATGGCCCTGCAAGGCGCGGAAATTCTCTTCTACCCCACCGCCATCGGCAGCGAGCCCCACGACCAGACAATTTCCTCCCGCGACCACTGGCAGCGGGTGCAGCAGGGCCATGCCGGGGCCAACCTGATGCCGCTGATCGCCAGCAACCGCATCGGCAACGAAGAGCAGGACGGCTACGACATCACCTTCTACGGCTCGTCCTTCATCGCCAATCAGTTCGGCGAGAAGGTTCAGGAGCTCAACCAAACTGAAGAAGGTATCCTTGTGCACAGCTTCGACCTCGACGAGCTCGAGCACATCCGCAGCGCCTGGGGCAGTTTCCGTGACCGTCGTCCGAACCTCTATGGCGCGCTGAAAACCCTCGACGGTTCCCTGGAGTCCTGAACACTATGAGCACTTTGCACAGCACGCCGCGCGCCGACGGTTTCTACATGCCCGCCGAATGGGCGACCCAGACCCAGGCCTGGATGATCTGGCCCGAGCGCCCGGACAACTGGCGCCTGGGCGGCAAGCCGGCGCAGGCCGCCCATGCCGCGGTGGCCAAGGCCATCGCGCGCTTTGAACCGGTGACCGTAGCGGTGTCCGCGGCCCAGTATGAAAACGCCCGGGCACGCCTGGACGTGCCCAATATCCGTGTGGTGGAAATGTCCAGCGACGACGCCTGGGTCCGCGACACCGGCCCGACTTTCGTCATCAACGCCAGCGGCGAAGTGCGCGGCGTGCACTGGGGATTCAACGCCTGGGGCGGCTTCGAAGGCGGCCTGTATTCGCCGTGGAACCGCGACGAGCAGGTCGCCAGCAAGGTGCTGGAAATCGAACGTTGCCAGGAGTACCGCACCGAGGGCTTCGTGCTCGAAGGTGGCTCGATCCACGTCGATGGCGAAGGCACCCTGATCACCACCGAGGAATGCCTGCTCAACCACAACCGCAACCCGCACCTGTCCCGCGAAGAGATCGAGGCGGTACTGCGCGAGCATCTAGCGGTGGAGCAGATCGTCTGGCTGCCGGATGGCCTGTACAACGACGAAACCGACGGCCATGTGGATAATTTCTGCTGCTATGTGCGCCCGGGCGAAGTGCTGCTGGCCTGGACCGACGACCCTCAGGACCCGAACTACCCGCGTTGCCAGGCCGCCCTGCAGGTGCTGGAAAACACCCGTGACGCCAAGGGCCGCACCTTCAAGGTGCACAAGATGCCGATTCCCGGCCCCTTGTACGCCACCGAAGAGGAATGCGCCGGGGTCGACGCGGTAGAGGGCAGCCAGGAGCGCAACCCTTCGGTGCGTCTGGCGGGTTCCTACGTGAACTTCCTGATCGTCAATGGCGGGATCATCGCGCCCAGCTTTGACGACCCGATGGACGCCCAGGCCAAGGCCATCCTGCAGCAGCTGTTTCCCGAGCACGAAGTGGTGATGGTGCCGGGCCGTGAACTGTTACTGGGGGGCGGCAATATCCACTGCCTTACCCAGCAACAGCCCGCGCCACAGCGGATTTGAGTGCCGTTGTAACAGCCGATGCCGGTTGTTTGCCGGTGCCGGCCCGGCCCATGGCCTGAGCTTCGCCAGCCAGCCCGCAGCCTAGACAGGCCGCGGGCTTTTTCATGGCCGTATATCGGCACAGGTGGCACATTGGCATAGCTCTTGTATCTCTCCTGGCGTGATTCTGAGACATGGAGAACGGTGTTGTTCTGTCATAAAGCTTGGATAAGTTAGGCCGCTCAGATACCAGGAGAGCGCTGGAATGAACATGGTCAGCGAGCGGGCGTCCCATCCCTTGGCAATGAATAACGAGTCGCTGCAGGTGCTGGCCCAGTGGTTGAAGTCCAATGGAACGCGTCAGATCAGGGAACCTGATCCGCGCCGGATCATCATTGAGCGTTACCCCGCTGGATTGCTCAGCGAGGCGGAACTGCAGGCGTTGTGGGATGTGGTGAAAGGATAGACAAACAAGGGATTGTGCGAAGCGCTGCCGGGATGGCAGCGCTTTTTTTTGCCTGGCATTCAGATGCCGGGCATCCGGGCGTCAGAAGCGGTAGTTGCCGGTGACCACCAGGCTGCGAGGGTCGCCCGGCTGGATCTGGAAGGCGCTGGTGGCGGAACTGTAGTACTCGCGGTCGGCGATATTGTTCAGCGCAGCGCGTACGTCCCAGTCCTTGTGCCGGTAACCGGCCAGGGCGTCCCAGCGGCCATAACCGGGCAGCGCCACGGTGTTGCTGCTATCGGCGAAGCGGTCGCCGACCAGGGTCAGGCCGGTCTCGGCGTACCAGCCCAGTTCCGGTTTCCAGGTGATGAACAGGCTGCCATTGCGCTTGGCGACGTTGTTCACGCGCTTGTCTTCGAAGCCGTTGTTGTCCTTGACCACCACGGCGTCCTGCAGGCCGATGCCGCCGCGCAGGTACCAGTTGCCGACGATCTTGCCGGTGCCCGTCAGCTCGATGCCGCGGGAGCGTTGCAGCCCGGTGAGCAGGGTGATGCTGCGGTCCTGCGGATCGGAGGTGCGACGGTTGTAGAGCTCCAGCTCATACACCGCCAGGGTGGTGCTCAAGCGTTCGCCCAGCCAGTCGCTCTTGACTCCGACTTCCTTCTGCCGGGTGAGCTCGGGGCTCAGGTCGTTGCCGTTACCGGCGGCGTTCGGGGTGATGCCGATCAGGCCGCCGCCCACCGGTGAGAACGACTTGCTCCACGAGGCATAGAACGAGTGGTGCTCCAGCGGCGTCCAGACCACCCCCAGGCGCGGGCTGACGCTATGGCTCTCGCGGCTTTCGGAGAGCCCGTTCTTGCGGTTGCTGGTCTGCACATCGAAGTTGTCGTAGCGCAGGCCGGCGAGCAATTGCCATTGATCGTTCAGGCGCAGTTGGTCCTGCACATAGAGGGCTCGGCTTTCGACCTCGGTGTGGTTGTTGCTGGAGACCTGCATGCGGCCGGTGTGGCTCTGGTACGGGTTGGGGTTGTACAGGTCGACGGCGGGCACCGCCTGGCTGCCCGGCCCGGAAGTGGCGGCGTTGTAGAGGATCGGGTCGCGGCGCTGGCTGCCGAGCTCCAGGCCGGTGAGCAGGCGATGTTCCAGGCCGAAGGTGTCGAAACGGCCCTCCAGTTCGGTGTTGTTGTAGACGTTGCGGGTCTTCAGGTCCTGCTGCCAGCGTTGGCGTTGGACCTTGCCCGTCGTGGCGTTGTAGCCGGTCTGGTAGGTGTTGTCGAAGTCGCTGTCGAGCTTGAATACCCCCAGGGTGTGGCGCAGTTGCCAGTTCTCGCTGAGCTCGTAGCTCAGCTTGGAGCGCAGGGACTGGGACTTGTCGTCGATGTAGTCGCGGTGATCGCCGTAGGTGGTGTCGCGGCTGACGTCCGCCGGGCGTCCGTTGACCCCGGGGATGCCGCGGTCCGGGGTGCGGTTGTAGCGGCTGTATTCGTACTGCACCAGCCAGTTCAGGTCCGGGGTCAGTTGCCAGCTCATGGACGGGGCGAACAATTGGCGGTTGCCGCTGACGCCTTTGCGGAAACTGTTCCGGTCCTCGTTGCCCAGGTTCAGGCGCAGGCTGATGTTCTCTGTCGGGTCGGCGCTGAGGTCGGCATACAGGCTGCGCAGGTCCTGGCTGCCGCCCTGGACTTCGACGCTGGAGCGGCGGCCGAATTCCGGCAGCTTGCTCACCCGGTTGATGATCCCGCCCTGGCTGCCACGGCCGTAGAGCACTGCCGCCGGGCCCTTGAGCACTTCGATGCGCTCGATGTTGTGCAGGTCGCGCACGTATTGGCTGTCGTCGCGGATGCCGTCCAGGTAGAAGTCGTTACTGGCATCGAAGCCGCGGATCCGCAGGCTGTCGAAGCGTGTGTCCGAGCCGCTGCTGACGTTGGGAATGCCACTCAGGGCGCTGCCCAGGTCGTTGACGCCGTAGTCCAGCACGTTGGCGGTCTTGATTGTGTCGATGGCCTGGGGCACGTAGCGCGCCGGGGTCGAGGTACGGGTTGCAGTGCTGACTTCCTTGACCCGAGGGTCATCGGGGTCGGCTTCGGCCTCGGCACTGATGGAGGTCATCGGCAGGGTAGTGCTGGCAGCGCAGGCAAAACCGCTGGCCAGCAGGGTGCAAAGACCCAGGGACAGGGGCATGAGGCGGAAATGGGCAGGCATCTGAAACGCATCCGAGAAGGGGAAATTCGAGGGTGCGAATGGTAATGCTTGTCATTACCAGATGTTAAATATTCCCTAATAAGTTCCCTTGGCTATTTGTTTCTGAATGTATCTTTCGGGTATCGGTTCGCATACTGAAGCTAAACAGACGGATTCGACCGGTTACAGCAACAGACTAAAAGCCAATTCGAGGTTTTTCCCTTGGCGCGCGCGGCCTAGTCTGCGTGACATCGAATTTTCAAGACCTTGCTGGAGCCCCGATATGTCCTTGGCCACCCTTCACTATATATATGACCCCCTGTGCGGCTGGTGCTACGGTGCCAAGCCGCTGGTGCAGGCCGCCCAGGCGGTGGTGCCGGTGGTGGCCCATGCCGGCGGCATGATGACCGGGCGCAACCGCCAGCCGGTCTCGCCGCAACTGCGCGATTACGTCATGCCCCATGACCGGCGGATCGCCGAGTACACCGGGCAGCCTTTTGGCCAGGCCTATTTCGAGGGCCTGCTGCGGGATGAGACGGCCACCTTCGACTCGGCGCCGCCGATTGCCGCCGTACTGGCGGCCCAGGCTATGGAAGGGCGGGGCCTGGAATTTCTGGGCCGGTTGCAGACGGCGCATTATCTGGAAGGACGCAGGATCGCCGACCGGCAGGTGCTGCTGGAGCTGGCGCAGGCCCAAGGGTTTGCCCCGGCCGCCTTCGAGGCGGCCTTCGACCAGGCGGTGGCCCATGAACTGGACAACCATATAAAGGCCAGCCGGGCCCTGTTGGCCAAGGTCGGCGGGCAAGGCTTCCCGACCCTGGTGCTGGAGCGCGATGGTCGTTACCAGTTGCTCGACATCAGCCCCTGGTTGGGCAAACCCGAGGCCTTCGCCGGCTGGCTGAAGACCTCCCTGGGCGCCGATAGCGGCCCTCACGATGGCGTGGTCCAGGCCTGTGGCCTGGACGGTTGCACACCCTGAACTCACCTGACCTGCGTGGAGTCACTCATGGATAACCTAGCGTTGATCAAGAGCACCTACGAAGGTGCCAACTCCCAGGAAAATGCGCGCAACACCGCAGCGGCCCTGGCCCCCGATGCCCGCTGGACCGAGGCGGCGGGCTTTCCCTATGCCGGCACCTACATAGGGTTCGAGGCGGTGCTGGAGCACGTCTTCAAGCGCCTGGGCTCGGAATGGCAGGACTTCACCTTCAAGGTCGAGAACTATGTGGCCCAGGGCGACAAGGTGTTCGCCTATGGCAATTACCAGGGCGTCTACAAGGCCTCGGGCAAACCGATCGATGTACGGGTGGCTCACTTGTGGACACTTAAAGATGGCAAGGTCACCCACTTCGAACAATTCGTGGACAGTCACAGTGTGCAGCTGGCAATGCTCTAGCCCGCAGTTCTTAGAATATTTTCAGCTATTCAAAGACGATTCACGAAATTGACACGTTGTTAAAGGCGCAGATAGGATTCGCCCCAACGCCTGTGGCCAGGAGCCATATTTCAGAATAATAAAAGGCCCACCGTGCTCACCCGCGGTCGGGCTTTTTTGTTTCAACGGTAGAAGAGCGTTCAATCGCCATAGCCGCGGAGCTCACAGCGCGTCACCAACCCGTAATAAGGAAAATAAAATGTTTAAACAGCGGATCTGCTTGGTTGCACTGGGGATTTTGAGCGCAACACAGGCCATGGCCGACGGCCAGGCCGACGCCAAGGGTTTTGTTGAAGACAGCAGCCTGAAAGTGCTGTTGCGCAACGCCTACATCAACCGTGACTACAAAGATGGCAACCCGGACAAGGCTGAATGGGGCCAGGGTTTCATCGGCACCTTCTCCTCGGGCTTCACCCAGGGCACCGTGGGCGTGGGCGTTGACGCCTTCGGCCTGTACGCACTGCGCCTGGACGGCGGCAAGGGTCGCAGCGGTGCCGGCGGCATCGACTTCTTCAAGCAGGGTGACAGCGGTAGCGCTGCAGACGACCTGGCCAAGGCCGGTGCTGCAGTCAAGTTCCGTTTCTCCAACACTGTGCTGACCTACGGTGACCAGATGCCGGCCCTGCCGGTGCTGAACTACGACAACTCGCGCCTGCTGCCGGAAAGCTACACCGGTACCCTGATCACCTCCAAGGAGATCAAGGGCCTGGAGCTGAACGCCGGTCACTTCACCGCCGAATCGCGCAAGAGCGCCGAAGGCCGTGACAGTGGTGGCCTGAAGTCGATCAACGTATTGGGCGGTAGCTACCAGTTCACCGAGCAGTTCAAGGGCGCGCTGTACGCTTCCGACGTCGAAGACGTGCTGAAGAAGCAGTACATCAACCTGAACTACGTGTTCCCGCTGGCCACTGACCAGTCCCTGACCCTGGACTTCAACGGCTACCGTACCGAGCTGGACAAGTCCTACGCCGAGAAGGCTAAAGCCGGCGGCGAAGACAACAAGATCTGGAGCCTGGCAGCCACCTACGCCATGGGCCCGCACTCCTTCACCCTGGCGCACCAGCGCAGCACCGGCGACAGCCACCTGGGCTATGCCTACGGCGGCTACCAGCGCGGTCAGAACCGAGTGGGCGATGGCGGCAACACCATCTACCTGGCCAACTCCTACTGGTCCGACTTCAACGCCGAAGACGAGCGCAGCTGGCAGCTGGGCTACGGTCTGGACTTCGGCGCCTTCGGCGTACCGGGCCTGACCTATAACGTGGCCTACGTGCGTGGCGACAACATCACCACCTCCACTACCACTGGCGGCAGCGAGCGTGAAATCTTCAACCAGCTGAAGTACGTGGTACAGAGCGGTCCAGCCAAGGACCTGAGTGTGAAAGTACGTAGCTCGGTACTGCGGGTTTCGCAGAAGTCTTCCGAGTACAACGTGGGTGGCAACGAACTGCGTGTGTTCGTCGACTACCCGATCAACGTGTTCTGATGAACGCCTGATCACCGCCTGACTTCAGGTGGCGCAATGGAAAAAGCCCCGACTGGTTCGGGGCTTTTTCATGTCCGGGTTATTGTTTCTGGGGTTTTTCCAGCGAGGGCAGGTAGGTGTTTTCGTACCACTGTCGTTTCAAGGCGTCGCCTTCACGCTTGTAGGCAAACATTGCTTGCCACTGTTCACTGGCGAGCTGGAGCATTTTTCCCGGAATGTTTTGCGTCAGGTGGGTGAAGTAGCGCAGGTGATGAAGGTCCAGAATCTTCATGAGTTTGTTCAGCTGTATGGTTTCTGCGTCTTCACTTGTGTCTCTCAAGGCTTCATTCAAGAGAAGCGTTGGGATCACCAGGATGTAAGTGCCGGTGGCGCCCGTGAAGTCGGGAAGCCCGTCATCGAGTTGGTAGAGGATGTAGACGTACAGGTCTGCCCAGCGGCGCTTGAGCTGGTTGCTGATCAATTCCTCGCCGTTGCGGGTCTGCATCCAGGCTGTCTTGCGCGCCACGGGCAGTGCGGTGTTCAGTTTCCCGGCAAAGGCCAGGTGATGCAGCGGCCTATCTGTTTTGTCGACGCGCTTGGTTTTGACCTCCACTGCCCAGCCGTTCCAGGTTGTCCGGCAGAACCAGCTCTGGTCCTCTACCAACGGATCTGTGGTGATCTTGCACGCATCCAGCAGCGGTTGTGGGTAGCCAAAATAGATATCCGCCACATCGGTTTCGCCATTGTCTTCACTGGCCGGGTCGAACAGCTTGTTGTGCCGGTATCCGTAAGGCCGCTGGTTGGTCTTTGGATCAAAGTCGGGGCTATGGGCCGGCGGATTGTTGCGCTCGAATTCCTTGATCGCGGAAATGATGAATGACTCATATACCCGCCCGATCCAGCTGGGGTTGTTTTTGAGGATATTCAGCAGTCGTTCCGAGAGTTCCATTTGATAGGTGGTCCTTGGGGCAGGGAAAGCTAGGGCATGAATGGCCAAGTCGCGGGGCGCCGGGATTTTCAGCCAGTGGTTGGCGCATATCAATCTTGTTACAGTCCACCCCCCTGTCTTGTCACGGATGATTTCGATGTTCCGTACCCTGCTATCCGGCCTGTGCCTGCTGAGCGTCGCCAGCATCGCCCACGGCCAGCAAGCGACTGCGCCCGAGCAGTTGCTGAGCGACTTCTCCCGCTGCGATGCGCAGTTCTTCCAGAACCTGAATACCGCCCGACTGCCGACCGGCACCTTGAGCCTGGCCCGGTACGGTGCGGTAAGCGCGCCCAAGGTCATGAACCCTTTGCAGGAAGGCGGGCGCTACCAGGCCTTCGAACAGCCGCTGCTGGTCAATGGCGTGCGCCTGGTGGGCTACTACAACGAAGCTCAGTCGCTGAAGTCGGTGGGCAACCTGCTGTTCTGGGGCTTTGTCGCCGAGGGCCAGCCCAAGGACGTGGCCGCGGCGCTCAAGCCGCTGCTGGTGGACAACAGCCGCCTGAAGGCAGACCGCAGCGCCATGAGCCGGGTGGAGATCCGCCGGGTCGGCGACCCCATCGACCAGTGGCGCACCGAAGGCCTGGCGGGCGGTGGCGTGGCTACGCCGTTCGGTTATGTCGAACGCATCCTGAGCATCGACATCGGTACCACCCACGCACCGATTGCCGGACGCACCACGATCTTCTGCAGCTTGCAGGGTACGGTCACCGCGCCGTTGCTGCAGGTGTATCGCCCTGACCTCAACGCCCATCTGCTGGATTGAAAAACATGCCTTCATTGTCTGTACGCGGGTCGCTCCTGCTTGTGTGTGCCCTTGCTGTGACTGGCTGCGCCAGCCTGCAGAGCCAGGACCAGATCAACTACGCCCATTGCCGCATGGTGGGCCAGGCTTCCAAGGCCGAAAAATTCGACGTGGTGCTGCAAGAGGCCGACCTGTGCCTTGAGAAGAACCAGCTGAGCCAGCCCATGCAGAGCCTGGTGTACTGGCTCAAATCCGATGCCTACGCCAGCTTCAAGCGTTACCCGGAAGCCATCGCCGCCAAGGAAAAATCCATCGAGTTGGGCCCCAAGCCCGATGCTCGGGCGGTGCTGGACCTGAGCCGTCTGTATCGCGAAGCGGGCAACCCGCAAAAGGCTCTGGAGCTGGTGCAGTCCAACCTTGACAACAACCTGGGCGAGGCGGGCAAGGGCAGCGGTTTCAACATGCCGACCTACTACCACCTGGGCCAGACGCTGTACGACCTGGGTCGCTATCGCGAGGCCGCGGAAGCCTACAGCACCGGCCTGTTGAAGCAGCCCGACTATGCCTGGGCCTTCTACCACCGCGGCCTGGCCTACGACAAACTGGGCCAGACCGACGACGCCCGCGCCGACTTTGCCCAGTTCGCCAAGCTGGTGAACCAGAAGTACGTCGAGCCGCAGCACCAGGCCAAGCTGGCCGAGTACAAGATCAAGCTGCCTTGAATGCAGCGTGGGTGATGCAATAAAAAAGGCTCGCCGGATTGCGAGCCTTTTTTATCCGCGAGCGCTGTTCGTCAGTCGTCCGGATTGATGGCGAGCTTCAGCTGGTTGCCCTGCAGGTAGACCACCGCTTCACGGCCATGGATATCCACCGGCCGGGCCGACATTGCGTCGTGATCGGTGACTATCTTCGACAACTCCTTGCCCCGCATATCGACCCGCCAGATACAGGCCCGGGGCCCTTGGTTATCGAAGTACAGCACCGGGCGCGTGGTGCTCCAGGTCGGGTTGACGATGGCCCATCCGGCATCGGGCTGTTTCTGCTCGGTGATGTTCTCCGAATGGCTGCCCGCGTTGGCGCGGTCATAGTTCAGGGACAGCTGGCTGCTGTCGCGATTGAGGTCCTGCTCCACCCGCGCCCGGGCGTGCATGAAGGTGTTGGAGCCAACCTGGAACACCTGCTGGGTGCTGGCGGGCGCGCTGCGCGAACCCAGGCGGTAGACCATGCTTTGCTGCAACTGGCCCGCCATCTGCTCGCGGTAGTAGAACTGGCCATCGACTATCCCGGCGTAGCGCGGCCCCTGGTCGTTGGCCCCGGGATTGGCCCAGCCGGCGAAGGCGATGTCCTGGGCGATGGGATGCAGCCCCGGCTGGTCATCGGCGTACTCATACAGGGTGCCGACATACACCGGCTTGCCCTCCTGATAGCGCCCGACAAACAGCACCACATGCAGCACCCCGGCTATCACCTGGGCATCGACGATCTGCTGGTCGCCCTGGGGCAGGGTACTGTTGAAGGTGGCCAGGGTGAAGTTCTGCCAGTCGTCCGGGTCATAGACCAGGTACGCCTCGCCGGGAGCCAGTGGGCGCAGTGCGTTCGGGGCGGGCTCGGGAGGAATCGGCAGCGACGTGAGCATTTTCACCTGGGCCCGGTAGACCGACTCCAGGCAATCGGTGTCGGGGCAGGTATTGCGGGTGTTCTTCAACCAATGGCCTTGCAGCAGGCGGAACACCTGCAAGTGCTTCAGCGCCTGGTAGCGGCGGGTCATCTCCTCGTCCTTGGCGGACAGCGTCGGCGTGGCGCAGACAGTCTTTTCCACTTGGGTCGAGGCCTTGGCGCAGTCGAAGCCGGCGGCCTGCAGATCGGGCGTCAGCGCGCCCAGGGCGAGGCTCATGGCCGCCAGCGAGAGCAAAGGGAGCTTCATCAACACATCCTTGTCGAAAACGGGTCAGGGGGTCTGGAACGTCTGCAGATAGGCCAGCAGATTATCGATTTTTTCCTCATCGCTCAGCCCCCAGAAAATCATCCGGGTACCGGGCACCACGGCCTTGGGGTCTTCCAGGTACTGGATGAGCTTGTCCCGGCTCCAGACAATGCCCGAGGACTTCATGGCCGTCGAGTACTGGTAGTCCGCGGCGCTGCCGGCGGGGCGGTCGATGATGCCATTGAGCTGCGGCCCGAAGGAACTGCGTACCGAAGGCCCGATGTTATGGCAGCCGCTGCACAGGCGCTTGAACAGCTTGGCGCCGGCTTCGGCATCACCGGCCAGGGCCGGGGCGCTGAATAGCAGGGAGTGGAGCAACAGGGTCAGGATCGATACGGCGATGGGCTTCATGGGCGGCCTGCGTGCAGCTGGAATCGGCGGCTATTGGAGCATGAAGCGCATGCCTGGGGGGAGCCTTGCGATACAAGGCTCAGAAGCGCCCACTGATACCCAGCAGCGGGCCCTTCTGGACGATGTCGTAGACAAACCCGTCATGGCGATAATCGACCCCCATGGCCCGGTAGCCGGCCACCGCCGAAAAGCCCGGCAGGAACTCCCAGCCCGCCAGTGCGGCTAGGTCCCAGTCTTCCCGGGACTGCCCGGCGCCCGCCATGCCCCAGGCGGAGAGCCAGAACCGCTCGTTCACGGCGTAGTGCCCGCGCAACCCCGCCATCGCGTCGGCCCAGGTGGCCTTGTCCGAGCCCGACAGGCCTCCGGCCGGCCCACCGTGCAGGGTGATGCTGGTGCTGCTGTACCAGACGCGCACGCCGCCGGCGATGTCCAGGCGATGATCGTCATCCCCCAGCACCTGGTAGCCGCCCCCCAGGAAACCCGAGGCGGTCTTGCTCTGCACCTCTAGCTTGGACGCCAGCGCTCCGGCTGGCAGCCGGTTGCGGGTGTCGGTGTCGATGTACATCAGGTCGGCGAGCACGCTGTAGGGGCCGCGCCGCGCTTCGCCCATCAGCATCACCGACATGTCGACACTGCGCGCGATGTCCGAGAAGTCGGGCTTGATGAACTGGGTCCCTGTGCTGCGGTGGCCTACGTGCCCGCGGATCCCGGCGCCCCACACGTACGGGCCGCCGTTGAACCGCCAGCCATCGTCGTCTGCCGCCATGGCCACGGGCGGCAGGCTGGTTCCGGCGGTCGTCAAGGCGCCCAGCAGCAGCGCCAGGCGGGTACGCCGGTGCAGCAACGGTGAGTGCGGATGGTCACGGTGGATCATGCTGTTTCTCCGATCAGTGCTGGGTCAGCCCAAGAGCCACGCCTTCGGCTGCGCAGTCCTCGGCAGGCTTCAGGCCGGCCTGCTGCGCTGCCTTGACCTCCTCCTTCGCGGCCGCCAGGTCGGCGAGGAATGCCGGATTGCCATGCAGGCTGGCGACCGTCGCGGCCCCCATGATGCGGCCAGCGTCCACGTCGCTCTGCCAGTGGGCGTCGCAGATGACCCGGCTCTGGCCGTATGCCAGGCCACGGGTCATCAGTTCGGTGGCGCGGGCCGGGCTGATCTCGGCCAGGACCAGCCCCCAGGCCCAGCCCGCGGCGGAGTGGCCGGAGGGCCAGGAGCCATCCGTGCGCAGCAGTGGCTCCATGTCCTTGCGGCACGTGCCTTCGTCATGCACCACGAAGGGGCGAGTACGGTTGTAGGCATTCTTTCCGGCGTAGGTGGAGCCCCCCGCATCCGTCAGGGTGCGCTGCATCAAGGTATAGAGATGGGGGGTGCTCTTTTCGCTGATCTGCGTGCCCAGCGCGCAAGAGAAGGTTTTCGCCGGGCCGGGGAATGACAGTTCTGCATCGGTTGCCGCGAGTTTCTCCCGGCTCGAGCCACGCAGCGCCAGCGCCGCACGCCGTGCTTCTTCATCCCGCGCGAGGGCCGCGGAGCCCGGTTTTGGCGGGGCCCCGAGCAATGCCAGGCGTACAGGCAAGTCAGCCGGTTCAAGGTAGCCTGGCGCCAGCTTGAAGTGCGGGTCGGTGACCTTCGTGGCGGCGTCCTCGGCCAGCGCCCATGCCGACCAGAGCAGGCCGGCCAGGGACAGTGTCACCGCGAAGGGTTCAGGTATTTTTTTCATCGTGCGTTCTCTTTTCTATCCATGACCACGGCTGATCAGAACCGGTACAAGGCGTCCAGATAGGCTCCGGCACCGACCTTTTCCCCCGTCAGCGGGCTGTCACGGGCGTCGGAGACCAGGGCGTAGGTCTTGATGCCCCCTTCCAGCGCCAGCTGTGGCTGCCATTGCCAGGTCAGGCCCAGCTTCAAGGTCACGTCGCGCATCCCGCCACCGGGGTGGTATTCATCGAACCGGGTGCGTGCGGCTTGCTGGGCGGTGACGCCGAAGCGGGCCATCATGTCGTTCTCGTTGCTCCAGGTGCCGTACAGCGTCGAGTCCAGGGTCAAGGTCGAAGACAGCGGGTAGGTGGTGGCGACCCCGGCTTCCAGGTACGCCGTACGGCCCAGGCTTTCGCCACCGTAATTGCGCCTCTGGCTCGATTGCAGGCCGCGTACGAACAAGCGGCCGGCGGGCAGGATCCAGTACGCTTCCGCCCCCACCAGGGCGGTGCTGTCCAGGTTGCCCATGCCCCGCAGGTAGTCATCACGGCCGTCCAGGGTGTGAATGCGTTCCTTGCGCCCCGGGTCATAACCCACCAGCAGGGCCACGCCGAAAGGCGCCAGCCCCGGCAGATCCCATCGCAGTCCTTCCGGAAAGGCCGCGGTAAAGGTGCCCCAGTCCTGGGTCGGCATGACCGCCTTGAGCTTCAGTGACGGGAAGGCGGCGTAGTGGGAAGCGCCCTGGTACAACGGGCCAACAGCCAAGCCGCCGCCTACCGTCACCGATGGCGTGCCGCCTGAATCGGCCGGGGCAGCCTGGGCAGGCGGCACCAGCATCAATGCAAGGGCTGCACCTAGGGAGAACACCACGGGAGACCTGAAAGAATGTGAATGATCCTTGAGTGTCATTGTTCATTTCCTTGGGTGTGAACTCTGTAGTGCAGAGCCATTGCTGAGTTGATCACCACTATTCAACTTGCAGGTGCTGGTATCCGAGGCGAGTGCAGGCCGGTAAACCCCCGGCGCAAGCGCTGGCCTCATGGATCGCCCCAGTGCGTTTACAAGTACCGATGGCAGGAGTCCGTCGTTTCGACAAACTTGCACTTGCTCGAATAATCGAATTTACAAATCGACGGGCTCGGGCGTTGGAAAACGCCATTGGCCACTGAGTATTTCGTTACTCGGTCGATAGAGCCTGACGGTGTAGTTCCAGCCGGGTGTCGTAACCAGGCAATTGACGACCTTGGCCTCGCAACCCCCGAACTGGATGACAATTGAACCATCGGCACTTTTCTTGGCAGTGAGGTTGTTCAGCGAATAGGCGTCATAGGGGTTTTTCTGAAAGTACCCGTCGGCGTTGTAAACACTCACAGACCAGAAACTCTTGACCGGTACCTGTTCAACCTTGAGCCGGTAGACGGTTTTTCCATCGTTGTGCGGCAATACTGCTCCGAGGTAGATGGCGTCCCTGCTCGGGTTGCCGCCCCAGCCCGTTGCGGTTCCGATCAGGTGGCGCACCGGATCGACCCTGCCCTTCGGGCCAAAGGACTGGTTGTAGTCGGGAAGGGTCGAACCCAGAACAGCCAGGGCATCACGCACTTTTTTCTGGCTCGCCTGATCCCACTTCGGAACCACGAACTCCCCGTGCCTGGCCTGGCTGACCTGGATGGCGTCCTGCAGCGCATGCACCTGCTCGAGGTCTTTGCGATCCGTGGGGTCGAAGAACAGGCGGATAGCGACAAATACATAGCGTGTGCCGATGTCCTCTTTCGCCAGCGTATGGGGACCTGGCCCATAAATGACTGCCGGCACGTAGTGATCTTCGTTGACCACTTGCATCGACATGAACCTCTCACCGGCTTCAGGCAAGGTGACAGTCACCGGGCCGGCATCGAGATCGAACACCGCTGACGAGTAAAGCGTGTCCCTGTTCATGCGGATGACATCCTGAGCGTCGATGGCAACCGCTTCGCGGCTGTGAACAAACCGCCCCAAGCCTCCACTCTTCACACTCTTGCCCATGTAGAGGTCGGACTCGGCGCGAGCAAAGTTATCGACATTTACCCGCACCGGCGCATCAGCGGATGACTGAGCGTGTGCACTGGCAAAAGTGGCCAGCGTCAGGGCGACGATGCAGGCCGTGGATGAATCGGGCATGTAAACCTCTAGCGTTTTTAAGTGGGCATTACCTTTTCAGACTGTAAAAGAACACCCCGCTGGAAACTTGCCATTTGGTGCCAAAAGCACACCAGGCAAGTACCGCGAAGTGGGTTATTTGAAGGCGCCCGATAGTGGGGCGGGAGGGTCAGGCGAAGAGGTTAACGATCATCTTTCAAGAGCGAGCGGTAGCGTGACGGCGAACTTCCGGTCCAGCGCTTGAAGGCTCGGGTAAAGTGCGCCTGGTCACTGTAGCCCACCATGTAGGCAATCTCGGTCGCGGTGTATTTGCCGCTGGCAATCAATTGCAGTGCTTCGCTGCGACGGGTTTCGTCACGCAGGTCTTCGAAGTCCATGCCGCAGTACTTGAGGCGCCGCTGTAGCGTTCGGGAAGACAAGCCGATGTTTCTTGAAATAGCGGTAAGTTTGGATCGATCCTGATCCGCGATCCGTTCGATCAGCACACCGGCGGCTTGCGCGGTCGACTTCAAGGCCTCGGTGACTTTCCAGGCGTCATCCCGGGCAGGTTGCAGTGGGGTGTCGAGCAGCTCACGGTCGAATTCGATCATGTTGTGCTTCGCGTTCATGTGCAGATTCGGCCCCAGGTACTCCTCCAGCGCCTCATCTCCTCGCTCCCGCGGGTTTTGCAGATGCACCCGTATGGCGCAAGGCTCGCCGGACATGAGCGGCACTTTCCTCAGCAGCGCCAGAGTGCCGAGAATGACCTGCTTCGGATCAGCCCCGTGCTGCCCGGTGAATTGCTGGATCAGCTTCGTCGTACGGCCTTCGGTAACGATTCTTACGTCACTCCCTTGATGCAGTAAGTCCGTATGGATCGCTGCCACTGCGCACGCCTGGGCAAGGTTGGTCGAACCCAGGATCAACCCGCCCCAGGCGCCGAGTGAGCGTACTTCGATCAGATGCCCCACCGTTGCACCCGCGAAGGGGTCCTGTGCGACCGCGGCCATTTCATTGGCGATGTGAAAACAGGTCGCTCGCGGCACCCAGGCATCCGGGTATTGAAAAACCTGCGGGGAAATCCCGTAACGCCGGAAGAACTCCAGCGGCGACACCCCGCGCATGCTCAGGTAGGGCGCTATTTGCTGAAGCGTGCTGAGTTTGATGGAGGGCGTTGCATGGGTCATGAGCGTTTGCACCTGGTTCAAAGGCCGTGCACGTGAGGAACGTCCGAGTCCGCAGGAAACACTAGCGCAAAACACCTGCCGGAGTCGTGCTGGCGATGTGCATTAAACACGAAGGACATTGTGCTTGTGGGACTTGCGAAGAAGGGTAAGGGGGGCTGAAGCGCAGTGATGCCGGGTCCAGCAAGGTGCTGAAGGCATCGGGAGAGGATTGTTTGACCCTGGAAACAACAAAGCCCTCGCATCGCTGCGAGGGCTTTGTTTTGTATGGTGCCGGCACCAGGAGTCGAACCCGGGACCTACTGATTACAAGTCAGTTGCTCTACCAACTGAGCTATACCGGCGTGTCAGGGCGACGATTATAGCGATTGGCGGGCTTCTGTAAACCCCTGAAATCTGACTATTTTTGCGAAGCGCTCAGGGCCGCGTCCGCTGGCAAACGATTGGCTGGCCCTCCTCAGGAGCCTTGCGCTATCGATTCGGCGAGGATGCACAGCAACTCGAACATCAGGGTCGCGCCCACCAGGGCGGTGGCGCCGCCGACGTCGAAGGGCGGCGAGACTTCCACCACGTCGGCGCCGACCAGGTTCAGGCCGCGCAGGCCGCGGATCATCTGCTGGGCCTGGAGGGTGGTCATGCCGCCGATCTCCGGGGTGCCGGTGCCGGGGGCGAAGGCCGGGTCGAGCACGTCGACGTCGAAGCTGATGTAGGTCGGGCCGTCGCCCACCACGCGCCGGGCTTCGGCCAGGGTGGCTTCGACGCCGATGTCGGCGAACTCTTCCATGTGGATCACGCGAATCCCGCAGTCCCGGGCGAAAGCCTCGTCGTCGGCGCTGTAGATCGAACCGCGAATGCCGATCTGCACCGTGCGCTTGGGGTCCAGCAGGCCTTCTTCGATGGCGCGGCGAAAGGGCGTGCCGTGGGTGTAGAGGTTGTCGCCGAAGTAGCGGTCGTTGGTGTCGGAGTGGGCATCGAAGTGCACCATGCCGATGGGCCGGTGGCGGGCCAGGGCGCGGAAGATCGGCAGGGTCACCAGGTGGTCGCCACCCACCGCCAGGGGCACGGCGCCGGCCTGGTGCAATTGGCTGAAGAAACCTTCGATCTGTTTCAGCGAATCCAGCAGGTCGATGGGGTTCACCGGTGCATCACCCAGGTCACCGACCCGGACCAGGTCATAGGGGGCGATGCGGCTGACATGGTGCACCTTGCGCATCAGGCTCGACTGGTTGCGCACCTCCCGCGGGCCGTGGCGGGCACCGGCACGGTTGGTGGTGCCGCCGTCCCAGGGCACGCCCACCAGGGCGATCTGCACCTGGGCCGGGTCGTCGAACAGCGGCAGGCGCATGAAGCTTGGAATGCCGGCGAAGCGTGGGACCAGGGCGGCATCCACGGGTTGGGGAAAGGGCTTGGACATGGCGGGGTTCCTTGTTCGCTGTGAAGGATTTATTCGGTGGCGCTGCGCAGTGCCGGTGCCGCCCGGCTTGTCAGGCTGACGCCGACAAAGGTCAGCAGGCTGACCCCAAGCCCGTAGTAGATCGGGGTGTTGGCGAGAATGCCGTCGCGGACCATGAACGCGATCACCGTCAGGCTGCCGGTGAGCATGCAGGCGATGGCGCCCCTGGCCGAGGCGCGGCGCCACAGCAGCGCGCCCATGATCGGCACCAGCAGGCCGCCCACCAGCAGGTTGTAGGCGATGCTCAGCCCGGCGATCACGTCGTTCACCAGGCACGCCATCAACAGCATCGCCGCCCCCAGCCCGAGGGTGATCCAGCGGCTGCTGGCCAAGTGGTTTTCCCCGCCCCGGGTAAGGAAGCGGCTGTAGATGTCTTCCTTGAGCACCGTGGCCGACGCCAGCAGGCAGGCGCTGGCGGTAGACATGATGGCGGCCAGGGCCGCGGCCACCACCAAGCCGCGCAGGCCGGCGGGCAACACGCTGCGGGTGACTTCGGCGAAGGCGTTTTCCGCCACCGCCAGGTCCGGCAGCAGCAGTTTGGCGGCGGCCCCCACCAGGGCGCAGGCGGCGCCATAGAACATGCAGTAGATCCCGGCGCCGAGCCCGGCGTAGCGCACCACGCTTTCACTGCGGGCGGTGAACAGCCGCTGCCAGATGTCCTGGCCGATCAGGGCGCCGAAGAAGTACAGCAGGAAGTAGGTGAGGATGGTGTCCAGGCCGATATTGCCCAGCTCGAAGAAGCCCGCCGGCAGGTTGGCCTGCAAGGCTTCCAGGCCGCCGGCTTGGCCCAGGCTCATGGGCAGCAGGACGCCGAAGATCCCCAGGGTCATGATCACGAACTGGATGATGTCGGTGAGGGTCAGCGACCACATGCCGCCGATCACCGAGTAGAAGATCACCAGGCCGCCGCCGCAGAGGATCGCGGTGATCCGCGGGATCTCGAACACCACTTCGGTGATCGAGCCGATGGCGATGGTGGCGGTCACCGCCACCATCAGGTCGTAGGCCACCATCACGCAGCCACCGATCAGCCGCGAGGACGCCTGATAGCGCTGCTCCAGGATCTGGGTCACGGTAAAGACCCGCAACTGGGCGATCTGCCGGGAGAACACCAGGCTCAGCACGATGATCCCCAGGCCCAGCATGAACACCAGCCACAGCCCGGAAATGCCGTAGCTGTAGCCCAGGCGCACCGAGCCTATGGTGGAAGCGCCGCCGAGCATCACCGCCGACAGCGTGCCCAGGTACAGGGCCGGGCCCAGGCGGCGCCCGGCCACCAGAAAGTCATCCTGGCTTTTCACTTTGCGCATGCCCCACCAGCCGAGGCCGGCCATCAGCAGGACGTAGATCGCCATTACCAGATAATCGAGTGCCATAACCGTCGCTTCCTTTTGTTTTTGTTGTTGAAGGCAGGTCGGCGCAGCGTAGGTGGCAGGGGTTGCCGGGTACATCCCGGCGGGCACAAGCTGGCTTGTGTTTTGTGGAAAGTGCCTGGGTGGCAGTGAAGGCTGCGGGCACTCGGCCGATAGCCTGTGCGGGCCCGGTGGCCGCTTCAGTCAAAGGAAACTTCAGTGATGAATCTCGCAACTCCCACCCTGCTGGCCGCGTTGGCGTTGCTCGGCGCTTGCAGTGTCAAACCGGTACAGCCCTATTCGGAACCGCCCCTGAGCGTGCCGACCGCGCAGTTGCGGGTGATCACCAACGGCGAGGTGCGCGGGGACGCCTATGCCGGGTGCCTGGGGGACAGCAAGCGCCTGGCCAAGGCCGGGCGTTTCGGCAGCGATCAACAGGCCAACATCAACTACCCGCAGTTCCCGGTGCAGCCCCGGCAGATCGACATGCTGCCCAGGTTCGCGCCGAAACTGCCGGCCTACGCAGGGGCGATCCGCAGGGGCGAGGGCGCCTACAACGAGATCGCCACCGAGTACCGGGTACCGGCGGGCCGGCCTTTCCTGCTGGAAGGCGGGGGCGTGGCGGCAGGTGGCTATGGCAGCACCTACAGCACCTGCCCTGAGGTGAGGAAGGTGGTGCTGTTCGAGCCGGGCAAGAGCTACGAGGCCTATGTCGGCCTGAACTACATCCCCCAGGCGAACGGCGAAACCGCAGCCATGTGTGCCTTTGCGGTGTACCAGTTGTTGCCCCTGGGCAAGCCGGGAGCGGTCATGCCGATGGCGGTCCAGGCCAAGCCGCCGGTGGACAGCAAGTGCCCGGGTAGCTGAGCCGTTGGAGGGTAGCCCCGGCCTGGGGTAGCAGGCCGGGGGTGAGGGCTGGTCTAGGCCTCCCAGCCCGCGTCGCGCACCGCCTGCTGCACGAGTGGATGCAGTTCGGCCCCTTGCTGCTCGGTCTGCCAGGCCAGCAGTTCCTTGCGCATGCCTGGGGTCCAGAACATCTGCATGTGGTTGCGTACGCTGAGCACGGCCTGTACCTGGTCCGGCTCATTGGCGAAGTACGAGGCGATCTGGTTGGCCATCTTGATCAGGTTGGCGGTGCTCATCGGCGCACCTCCGCCTTGCCGCCCCGGGAGCGGCCACGCTTGTCCAGCAGGCGATGCTGCTCTTCGCTGAATGCCTGGTAGCGCTTCTGCCATTCGGAAGGGTGGTAGACGCGGCTGACTTCCACCGCGGTGACCTTGTATTCCGGACAGTTGGTGGCCCAGTCGGAGTTGTCGGTGGTGATCACGTTGGCCCCCGACTCGGGGAAGTGGAAGGTGGTGTAGACCACCCCCGGTGCCACCCGCTCGGTGACCCGGGCCCGCAGCACGGTCTGCCCGGCGCGGCTGCCGATGCCCACCCAATCGCCTTCGTTGATGCCCCGGCTCTCGGCATCGGTGGGGTGGATTTCCAGGCGGTCCTCGGCGTGCCAGGCGACGTTGTCGGTACGCCGGGTCTGGGCGCCGACGTTGTACTGGCTGAGGATGCGGCCGGTGGTCAGCAGCAGCGGGTAGCGACCGTTGACCTTCTCGTCGGTGGGCACGTAGCCGGTGAGCATGAAGCGCCCCTTGCCACGCACGAACTCGTCGATGTGCATGGTCGGCGTGCCATCCGGCGCGGCGTCGTTGCACGGCCATTGCAGGCTGCCGTGGCGGTCCAGGCTGGCGTAGCTGACGCCGGTGAAGGTCGGGGTCAGGCGGGCGATCTCATCCATGATTTCCGAGGGATGGCTGTAGTGCATCGGGTAGCCCAGGGCCGCGGCCAGGGCCAGGGTGCCTTCCCAGTCGGCCTTGCCGCCCAGCGGCTCCATGACCTTGCGCACCCGGGAGATGCGCCGTTCGGCGTTGGTGAAAGTGCCGTCCTTTTCCAGGAACGAGCTGCCCGGCAGGAACACGTGGGCGAACTTGGCGGTTTCGTTGAGGAAGATGTCCTGCACCACCACGCATTCCATGGCCGACAGGGCCGCGGTCACGTGCTGGGTGTTGGGGTCGCTCTGGGCGATGTCCTCGCCCTGGCAGTACAGGCCCTTGAAGCTGCCGCCCAGGGCTGCTTCGAACATGTTGGGAATGCGCAGCCCGGGATCGGCCTGCAGGGTGACGTTCCAGGCCTGCTCGAACTGCTGGCGCACCGCCTGGTTGGAGATGTGCCGATAGCCCGGCAGCTCGTGGGGGAAGGAGCCCATGTCGCAGGAACCCTGGACGTTGTTCTGCCCCCGCAGCGGGTTCACCCCGACCCCTTCGCGGCCGATGTTGCCGGTGGCCATGGCCAGGTTGGCGATGCCCATCACCGAGGTGCTGCCCTGGCTGTGTTCGGTGACGCCCAGGCCGTAGTAGATCGCCGCGTTGCCGCCGGTGGCGTACAAGCGCGCGGCGGCGCGGATATCGGCGGCAGGTACGCCGCAGATGGCGCCGAGCACTTCCGGCGAGTTGTCGGCGCGGCTGACGAAGGCGCTCCACTGGGCGAAGGCTTCCGGCTCGCAGCGGGCATCGACGAACCCCTGATTGACCAGCCCTTCGGTGACGATCACATGGGCCAGGGCATTGAGCATGGCCACGTTGGTGCCCGGGCGCAGGGCCAGGTGCAGCTCGGCGCGGGCGTGCACCGAGTCCACCAGATCGATGCGTCGCGGGTCGATGACGATCAGCTTGGCCCCTTCACGCAGGCGCCGTTTGAGCTGGGAACCGAACACCGGGTGGGCGTCGCTGGGGTTGGCACCCATCACCAGGATCACGTCGGCCTGCATCACCGAGTCGAAGCTCTGGGTCCCGGCGGACTCCCCCAGGGTCTGCTTGAGGCCGTAGCCGGTGGGCGAGTGGCAGACTCGCGCACAGGTGTCGACGTTGTTGTTGCCGAAGGCTGCCCGCACCAGTTTCTGCACCAGGTAGGTTTCTTCGTTGGTGCAGCGGCTGGAGGTGATACCGCCGATGGAGTCGCGGCCGTACTTGAACTGGATGCGCCGCAGCTCGCTGGCGGCGTAGGTCACCGCTTCGTCCCAGCTGACTTCCTGCCACGGGTCGCTGATGTGCTTGCGGATCATCGGCTTGGTGATGCGGTCCGGGTGGGTGGCGTAGCCCCAGGCGAAGCGGCCCTTGACGCAGGAGTGGCCGTGGTTGGCCTGGCCGTTCTTGTCCGGAACCATGCGCACCAGCTGGTCACCCTTCATCTCGGCGCGGAACGAGCAACCCACGCCGCAGTAGGCGCAGGTGGTGATCACCGCCCGCTCCGGCTGGCCCATCTGTACCACGCTCTTTTCCATCAGGGTGGCGGTGGGGCAGGCCTGCACGCAGGCGCCGCAGGACACGCATTCGGAGTCCAGGAAGTTGTCGCCACCGGCCGCCGCAACCCGGGATTCGAAGCCGCGGCCGCTGATGGTCAGGGCGAAGGTGCCCTGGGTTTCCTCGCAGGCGCGCACGCAGCGGTTGCAGACGATGCACTTGCTCGGGTCGTAGTCGAAGTAGGGGTTGGAGGTGTCTTTCTGATCGTCCAGGTGGTTGGCGCCGTCATAGCCGTAGCGCACTTCCCGCAGGCCCACCTGGCCGGCGACGGTCTGCAGTTCGCAGTTGCCATTGGCCGAGCAGGTCAGGCAGTCCAGGGGGTGGTCGGAGATGTACAGCTCCATCACGTTGCGGCGCAGGGTCGCCAGTTTCGGCGTTTGCGTATGCACCACCATGCCTTCGCTGACCGGGGTGGTGCAGGAGGCCGGGTAGCCGCGCATGCCGTCGATCTCCACCAGGCACATGCGGCACGAACCGAAGGCTTCCAGGCTGTCGGTGGCGCAGAGTTTGGGAATGGTGGTGCCCATCAGGGCCGCGGCGCGCATCACCGAGGTGCCCTGGGACACGCTGATGCTGCGCCCGTCGATGTTCAGGCTGACCTGCACCTGGCTGTCGCGGGCCGGGGTGCCGAAGTCCACGGCATTGAGATCGATGTCTGTGGCTGGGTCGAAAAGAGTGATCATTGCTCGGCCTCCGAGGGCGCCAGACCGAAGTCGGCGGGGAAGTGCTTCAGGGCGCTGGCCACCGGGTAGGAGGTCATCCCGCCCAGGGCGCACAGCGAGCCGTATTGCAGGGTGTCGCACAGGTCCTTGAGGATCAGCGCCTGCTCATCGCGGCGGCCTTGATCGGGAGCGGCCAGCAGGCGATCGATGACCTCCACGCCGCGGGTCGAGCCGATGCGGCACGGGGTGCATTTGCCGCAGGATTCCTCGGCGCAGAACTGCAGGGCGAAGCGCGCCATGCGGGCCAGGTCCAGGCTGTCGTCGGCCACCACCACACCGCCGTGGCCGAGCATCGCGCCCATGGCGGCGAAGGCTTCGTAATCCAGCGGCGTATCGAACTGCGAAGGCGGTACCCAGGCGCCGAGCGGGCCGCCGACTTGCGCAGCCTTCAGTGGCCGGCCGCTGGCGGTGCCGCCGCCATAGCCTTCCACCAGCTCGCGCAGGGTCAGGCCGAAGGCCCGTTCCACCAGGCCGCCGTGGCGCACGTTGCCCGCCAGTTGGAAGGGCATGGTGCCCAGGGACCGGCCCATGCCGTAGTCACGATAGAACGCCGCGCCCTTGGCCAGGATCAGCGGCACCGAGGCCAGGGTCAGCACGTTGTGCACCAGGGTCGGCTGGCCGAACAGGCCTTGCAGCGCCGGGATCGGCGGCTTGGCGCGAACGATGCCGCGCTTGCCTTCCAGGGAATCCAGCAGGGCGGTCTCCTCGCCGCAGATATAGGCCCCGGCACCGACCCGCACTTCCATGTCGAAGGCCTGGCCGCTACCGCCGGCGTTGGCCCCGAGGTAACCGGCATCCCGGGCGATGTCCAGGGCCTCGCGCAGGGTCGCCACGGCCTGGGGGTATTCCGAGCGTACGTAGATGTAGCCGTAGCTGGCGCCGACCGCGAGGCCGGCAATGGCCATGCCTTCGATCAGCAGGAACGGGTCGCCTTCCATCAGCATGCGGTCGGCGAAGGTGCCGGAGTCGCCTTCGTCGGCGTTGCACACCAGGTATTTCTGCTGCTGCGGCGTGTCGCGCACGGTGCGCCATTTGATCCCGGCGGGGAAGGCCGCGCCGCCACGGCCGCGCAGGCCGGAATCGAGCACCGCGGCCACGGTCTGCTCGCCGCCCAGGGTGATGGAGCGGGTCAGGCCCTCGAAGCCGCCGTGGGCCCGGTAGTCGGCCAGGGACAGCGGCCGGGTAATGCCGGCGCGGGCGAACAGCAGGCGTTGCTGGTTCTTCAGGTAGGGCAGGTCTTCGACCCGGCCCAGGGCCAGGGGATGGCTGGCGGCATCGCCTTGCAGGGCGTCCAGCAGCGCCGGTACGTCGGCGGCGCCCACCGGGCCGAAGCCCAGGCGCCCGTCCGGGGTGTCGACTTCCAGCAGCGGCTCCAGCCAGTACAGGCCACGGGAGCTGGTGCGTTGCAGTTGCAGCGGTAGCTGGCGCTGTTCGGCCTGGGTGGCGATGGCCTTGGCCACTTCATCGGCGCCCACGGCGCGGGCCAGGGAATCACAGGGCAGGTAGAGGCTGGGCATCACGCGTCCTCCCGGCAGCTGTCGAGCAGCGCGTCCAGGCGCTCTGCGCTCAGGCGTGCATGCAGCTGGCCATCCAGCTCCAGGGCTGGCGAGCAGGCGCAGGCCCCCAGGCAATATACCGGCCGCAGGCTGATGTTGCCGTCGGCGCTGCTGCCGTGGTCGTCCAGTTGCAGGCGCTCGCGCAGCTGCGCCGCCAGTTGCTCGGCGCCGCGGCTCTGGCAGGATTCGGCGCGGCACAGGCGCAGGATGTGCCGCGCCGGCGGCGAGGTACGAAAGTCATGGTAGAAGCTGATTACCCCGCGAACTTCGGCCTGGCTCAGGTTGAGGCTGTGGGCTATTTCCGGGATGGCGGGATCGGGGATGTAGCCGAGCTCTTCCTGGATCTGGTGGAGGATCGGCAGCAGCGCGCCCGGGGAGTCTTTGTGGCGCTCCAGCAGGCGGTGGATCAGAGGCAGGTGCAGTGTTTCATCAGGCATACAGCATTCCTCACGGTCACGGACACACCTGGTGGTTGTCGGCTGTCCGAAAGTGTCGGCTGCGGCGCTGGTTGCCGCGTCACGGTAGCGCGGCGTTTCAGGCCGTTGGCCATGCACCCTGAATGGGCATCTTGTTGTACCCGGCGCGGTCGTTGCCGCACCTGTTCAGGGCATAAAGGGCAGCTTGACACGCTGCTTCTGGTTCATCTGCACGAAAGCGACTTGTTCGGTTCCATCTACGACCACCCATTGAGTCTAGAAGAGCCTGGGCAACCGGGTGGGCGAGCGGGGCACTATCGGATAAAACGCGGGGAGTGAGGGATGACTTCGGTCAGCTCGGAAGCGAATAGCCAGGGAGTAGGGTGGGCCCCGTGGCGAGGGAGCAAGCTCCCTCGCCACGGGCGCTAGGAGCGGGCGCGGCGCTGGGCGGCGTACTGCAAGGCCAGGCGGCCCATGAGTACCAGCAGGGTCAGGCCGATCAGCAGCACCGAGATCGCCGCCACGCTGGGGTCGACGTTATCGCGCAGGCCGCTCCAGATCCGCCGCGGCAGGGTGTTGACGTCGACACTGGTGATGAACAGGGTCACCGCCACTTCCTCCCAGGACAGGGCAAAGCTCAGCAGCGCGGTGGAGAAGATCCCCAGCTTGAGGTTCGGCAACATCACCAGGAAGGTGGTCTGCATCAGGCTCGCCCCCAGGTTGCGCGAGGCCAGTTCGATGCGCCGGTCCACCTGGCTCAGCGCCACGAGCATGGTCACCACGCCGTAGGGCACCACCATCACCACATGGGCGATCACCACCCCGGGCAGGGTGTCGTAGCCCCAGCCCGGGGCGATGCGCCCGAGGTTGGTTTCCATGAAGTACAGCACCAGCGCCGAGATCACCGGCGGAATGGCCATGGGCAGCAGCACCAGGCCGATCAGCAGGGTTGCCAGGCGCGAGCGCAGGTACCAGATGCCGAGGCTGAAACTCACCGCCAGCAAGGTGGCGATCAGGCTGGTGGCGCTGGCGATGGCCAGGCTCTGGCCGATGCTCGACAGCCAGTCGGGGTTGCTCAGCAGCGCCTCGTAGTGGCGCAGCGACCAGTGGCCGTCGGGCATCGACAGGTAGCGTTTGGCGGTGAAGGAAACCGGGATCACCGTCAGCAGCGGGAACAGCATGAAGGCCATGGCGACCACGGCGATCAGCCGGGTACTCAGGGCAGTGCGATGTGTATTCATAGTGACCTCAACCCACCAGTCGATTGACACGGGTGATGCGCATCAGCAGCCAGATCAGCGCGCTGACCAGGGTCAGCAGCACCAGGCTCAGGGCCGCGCCCAGGCCCCAGTTGCTGGTCTGGAACATCTGCAGGAACACGTATTCGGCAATCATCACCGTCTGCCCGCCGCCCAGTAGCACCGGGGTGATGAAGAAGCCCAGGCAGAACACGAAGACCATGATGAAGGCCCCCAGCAGCCCCGGCAGGGTCTGCGGCAGCAGCACCTGCCAGAAGGTGCGCAGGGCGCCGGCCCCCAGGCCGCGTGAGGCCAGCAGCACCCGTTGATCCAGCTGGCGCATGCTCGACAGCAGCGGGAACAGGGCATAGGGGATCATGAAGTGCAGCATTCCGATCACCACCCCCAGTTCGTTGCGGGTCAGTTGCAAGGGGTGATCGATCCAGCCCAGGGACAGCAGGCTGTCGTTGACCACGCCGTTGCTGCGCAGGGCGATCAGCCAGCCGAAGGCCCGCACCAGCACCGAGATCCAGAACGGGATGAACACGCAGATCTCCACCATGCGCTGCCAGAACGGCGGGCTGAACACCCAGCAGTAGGCCAGCAGGTAGCCGATCACCAGGGCCAAGAGGCTCACGGTCAGGCACAGGCGCAGGGTGCGCAGGAGCATGTCGTGGATCGCCGGATCGGTTGCGATGCGCTGGTACTGCCCGAAGCCTGTCTCCGGCAGGGTGAAGCTCCAGCTCACCACGCCGAAGAACGGCAACAGATAGAACACCACCAGTAGCAGCGGCAGCGGGAACAGCAGCAGGCTGCGTTCCAGGCGTGCGGTTCGGGTTGCACTCATGGTCGGCGGCTCATTTGGACAGGTGGGTCAGGTACTGCTCCAGGGTGCTGGAGTAGTGGTCGGCGTACCACTGGGTGTCGAGGAAGATCTGCTTCTTCATGTTGGCTTCGGAGGCGCAGTTGATCTCCCGCTGTTCGGCGCTCATCAGTTGCTGGGTGGCGGCGTTGGACGGGCCGTTGCCCAGGGCCTCGAACAGCTTCAGTTGCCCGGCCGGCTGCAAGGCGTGCTGGATGAACTGCATGGCCGGTGCGGTGCCCGCGGGGTTGTCCTTGAGCACGCCCCAGCTGCTGGCGTTGAGGAAGGCATGGTCGAAGCCCCACTTGATGCGGCCGCCGCTGTCTTCGTGGAGCAGGGTGGCGCGGGTGTGCCAGATGGCGCCCATGGAGGCTTCGCCTTCGATCATCAACTGCTGGCTTTCCGCACCCGACCCCCAGAACGACAGGACATGGGGCTTGAGCTCATCGATCTTGCGCAAGGCGCGGGGCACGTCCAGCGGGTACAACTGCTCGGCGGCCACGCCATCGGCCAGCAGCGCGGCTTCGAGCATGCCGTTCATCCACTTGTAGAGGGTGCGCTTGCCGGGGAATTTCTCCACGTTCCAGAAATCCGCCCAGTCCTTGGGGCCGTTGTCGCCGAACTTCTGGCTGTCCCAGGCGATCACGTAGCTGAACAGGTAGCCGGCGATGCCGTGCTCGTGGGACAGCGACGGCGCCACCAGGTCCCGCTGCACCACGCTGTAGTCCAGGGGTTGCAGGACCTTGTCGCGGCCCAGGGTCATGGCGCTGTAGCTGTCCACGTCGACCACGTCCCAGCTCGGCCGGCCGCTGGCCAGCTGCGAACGGATGGCCCCTTCGGTGGGGCCTGCGCCGTCGATGCGCACCGGGATGCCGGTGCTCTTGGTGAAGCTGTCGGTCCAGGCGCTGCGAAAGGCATTGAGTGCGTCGCCGCCCCAGTTGACCACCACCAGGGGCTTGTCGGCGGCCCAACTGATACCGCTGCGCAATGCCAGGGGCACCGCCGCCAGCAGGCCCATGGCCTGGAGGAAGGTGCGGCGGCTGACCTGCCCGCCGCGGGCTTTTTCGATGAGGATTTCAATGCAGTCGCGTTGATGGTGCTGGCTCATGGGGCAAGTCCTCGCGAGGCCGGTGCAGGGCGCGCCGGCCGATTATTGTTATGGGAGAGCTGTGCGCGATGGGGGAGCGGCCGGCTCAGGCTTCCAGCAGGAAGCTGTGGCGTACCGGCCAGCTCAGCCACACCGGGGTGCCGCTGGGCAATCGGGCGCCGGGGTGGTCGCCGGGCACCGAGAGGTTCACCGGTGCCAGTTCCGGGCTGATGTTCAGCGCCAGGTGGGTGCTGGAGCCCTGGTACACCCGCTCGCCGAGGCAGGCGGGCAGCACGTTGTGCTCGCCGGCTTGCGGGCGCTCGGTGTGCAGGGTCATGTGTTCCGGGCGTACCGCCAGCAATTGCGGCTGGCTGCTGATTTCCCCGGACGTGGTGGCCTGCAGCGGGCTGTCGCCAAAGCGTCCGCTGGCCTGGCTGCCGTTGCGGGAAATGCCTTGCAGCGGGAACAGGTTCATCTTGCCCAGGAACTCGGCGACGAAGCGGTTGCGCGGGCGGTCGTAGATGGTTTCCGGGGTGTCGATCTGTGCCAGCCGCCCCTGGTTGAAGATGGCGATGCGGGTCGACAGCGCCAGGGCTTCACCCTGGTCATGGGTGACGAAGACGAAGCTGGTGCCGACCTGGCGATGAATGCGTTGCAGCTCGGTCTGCAACTGCTCGCGCAGGTTCTTGTCCAGGGCCGAGAGCGGCTCGTCCAGCAGCAGCATGTCCGGCTCGAACACCAGGGCCCGGGCGATGGCGACGCGCTGTTGCTGGCCACCGGAAAGTTCGGACGGCTTCTTGTTCAGGTGGGCGCCCAGGCCCACCACTTCGAGGATGTGCTTGACCCGGCGCTGGCGCTCCTCGGCTTTCACGCCTCGGATGCGCAACGGGTAGGCGACGTTGTCGGCCACGCTCATGTGGGGAAACAGCGCGTAGCCCTGGAACACCATGCCGTAGTTGCGTTTTTCCGCCGGCCGCCGGCTGATGTCCACACCGCGCTCCAGCAGCTTGCCGGCGCTGGGGGTGAGGAAGCCCGCGAGGATCATCAACAGGGTGGTCTTGCCTGAGCCCGAGGGGCCGAGCAGGGTGAGGAATTCGCCTTGGCGAACGTCGAGGTCGATGCCGTCCAGGGCAGTGAAATTGCCGTAGAACTGGCTGATTCCTTGGGCGCTGAGTTGAGTCGAGGGACTGCTGGACACTACGGAGATCTCCCGCAAAGCCGGCCTGCGCTATGGAATTTTTATTGTCGGAACAGCAGGCGGTCGGCTCATTATTGTGAAAAGCAACGCCACATCAATGGAATAATTTTTGTCTCATTGGTGAGTGAAATTTCCCAGTCGCGAGCGCCTCAGGGTTCGCCGGAGGGGGCGTCCGAGATGTGCTGGGCGCTGGTCTGCAACTGGTTCTTCAACCAGGCGCTGAAGGCCTGGACCACCGAGCGCTCGGCCTTGGCCGGGTCGATCACCAGGAAGTAGCCGCGCAAGGCGCTGATGCTGATGTCGAACGGGCGCACCAGCAGGCCCCGGGCCAGGGCGTCGCCACTGAGCAGGTTGTCGCCAATCGCCACGCCCTGGGCGGCGATGCAGGCCGACTGGGCACAGTGCGCATCGGAGAAGGTGATGCCGCTGTCGGCGTTGACCTGGCTGGCGCCCGCCGCTGCCAGCCAGACCCGCCAGTCGCTGGTGTCGCTCATGTGGATCAGCGGGAAGTCCTTGAGGTCCAGTGGGGTCTTCAGGCCGCCGATGGCGTTGATCAGGCGTGGGCTGCACACCGGTGAGAAGCGCAGGGTAACGATCTGCTCCACCAGCAGCCCCGGCCAGTCGCCGATGCCATAGGCGATGAACAGGTCGGCTTCGGCGTCGCTGGTGTCGTCCTGGGAGCGCGGGCTGACCACCTGCAACTGCACCTGGGGGTACTGGCGCAGGAAACCGTTGATGTGATTGCACAGCCAGAAACTGGCGAACCCCGGGTTGCAGCTGATGCGCAGTTTTCCGGACACCGACAGGCCGTCGAAACGCCGCCCGGCGTCCTGGATGTCGGCCAGGATGCGCCGCACCTCCCGGGCATAGCACTGGCCCTGGTAGGTCAGGCCGATGCCGCGCCCAACCCGTTCGGTGAGGGCAAAACCCAGGCTCTGTTCCAGGCTGATGATCTGGTGGCTGATGGCGCTGCGGGTCAGGCTCAGTTGCTGGGCGGCAGCAGTGACGCTGCCCAGCCGGGCGACCGCGTCGAGGGCGCGCAGGGCGGTGATCGAGGGGTAGCGCATACAACCTCCGGGTCAAGGGAACCTGTGTTCGACGGCGTTCGTATTCCGCACATAGTGCGGCGCAGTATGGGCCGCCCTCTCGGCAAACTGGTCAATTTACTTTGACATTGCCGCCTAAAAAATTCGATTGATGTAATCGGCGCTTCACCAATACTGAGCCTCGATCCGGCCTTTAGCCGACCGGACAAGCCTAATAACAACAAGAGGTCCCGCAGGCCGAGTGGGGGCGCTGTGGCGTCCTGGCGCCGGCCGGCCGGAACCTGGATAACCAGGAGTGCCGCGGATGTCCCGTTACAAAGAATTCGCCATGGATTGGGTTGAACGCCACCGCCAGCAACTGTCGGACTGGCACCAGATCATCTGGCATTACGCCGAGCCGGCCTTTCGTGAATACAAGTCCAGCGCCTGGTACGTGCAACTGCTGGAAGCCGAGGGCTTCACCGTCGAGCGCGCCAGCGGCGGCATGCCCACGGCCTTCTGCGCCACCTTCACCCAGGGCCAGGGACCGCTGCTGGCCACCTACGGCGAATACGACGCGGTGCCCGGCAACTGCCAGGCGGCCACTACGCGCAAGCAGCCGCGCGATGGCCTGTCGCGCTTCGCTCCGGGGCACACCGACCCGCACTCGGCCCTGGGCATCAGCGCCCTCGGCGGGGCCCTGGCGGCCAAGGCGACCATGGTGGAATTCGGCCTGCAGGGCAGCATCAGGTTCTTCGGCGAGCCGGCGGAAAAGCTCCGCGCCTCCAAGCCGGTCCACGCCGCCAAGGGCTACTACGATGACCTGGATGCCGCCATCAGTTTCCACCCCACCTACATGTTGCCGCTGAACAACACCACCACCTGGGACACCCACTGCGGCATCGCCTACGCCTACATCTACAGCTTTACCTGCGAGGATCCGCAGAACTGGATCGCCGCCGATCGCTACAGCCCGATCCCGCAGAACCATCTGGCGGCCCGGGCGCCGGGGGCCAACGACGCCCTGGTGCATTTCTACACCCTGAACGAAAGCCTGCGCCGTTCGACCCTGCCGTTCACCGGCCTGTGGAGCTACAACGAAGCGATCCTCACCGCCGGCCAGGCCACCGCGGACAACCTGCCGCCGCACCTGTCGCAGATCCAGTACCTGCTGCGCTGCGATTCCATCGAGCAGGCCGAGACCATCTCCCAGGTCATGGACAACAACGCCGCAGCGGCCGCCATGGCCACTGGCTGCCGCTGGAAAAAGACCTGGGTGTGCAAGTCCCGGGGCGGCCTGCCCAACCACATCATGGCCCAGGCCACCTACGACAACCTGGCGGCGGTGGGCGCTCCACAGTGGGACGAAGAAGCCCGGGAGATCGCTCGGGAAATCCAGCGCAACCTTGGCCTCGAAGCCATGGAACGGCCATTTCTGCCGGCCACCGAAGCCTTGATCGAACCCCAGGAATGCGAGCGCCAGATGCGCCTGCAAATGCCCGCCTGGCAGAACTACCTGACCTCCGATGACTACCCGGAATACACCTGGCACTGCCCCACCGTGCGCCTGCTGGTGGCCCGGCCGATGCTCAGTGCGCCAGCTGGCACAGTCTATCCGGACTGGGTGTCCAACGCCCTGGGCGGCATCCGCCAGACCATCGACCCGATGATCGAGGTCGCCGCCAAGACCATTGCCGCAACCCTGGTGGACCTGCTGACCGACGAGGCGTTGCTCAGCGCGGCCAAGGCCGAGTTCGTCGAGCGCACCGGTGGCGGTATCGGCGGCAGTCGCTGGCAGGCGCCGCTGCTGCCCGAGGACTTCAAGGTGCCCCACGATTTCCGTTGGCCGGAGTACATCAGTACCGCCCGGGGCGAAGAATGGTGGATCCCGGCGCGAGCGGACGAATAGCCCGCGGCAGGAGGTGACAGAGCCTGTGGAAACGGCCTGGACGAGAGGGCGTTATGCCCGTTCGTTCAGGTGTTTATGCACAACGGATGGGTTGCCAGGGCCTGGACGGGCCGGTTTTGTGGACCGTTTCTCATTCCTTGCGCAACTGGCTGTTTTTTCGACAGTTTATTTTGTGAACAAAAAATGACCAGCCTCTGTTTTTGGCTCCAGGCCAGGCTTTCATGGGCTTTCATTGAATTCCATCAACAGACTTATCCACAGGTCGCGACAGGCCGTCGCAGGCTCTCAACGCTCCGCCAGAAGCAGCAGATTGCGCGGGGTCAGGTGCGCAGGGCAGAAGGTGCCCAGGCGTACCTGGTAGCCCTGCTGTTGCAGAAACAATGCCCGGTCCAGCACCAGCCACAGTTCCAATGGCCGGCGGAACAGGCCGCGCAGCAGTTCCAGGTTGCGCACCTGGGCCAGGCGCTGCCAGCCGGCGGCTTCCAGGGCCGGCCAGTCTGGCTGGCCCACTTTGGATAACTCCTTGAGCACGGCAAGGTCGCGGCAGTAGTCGGCGAAGGGCTTGTCCAGCCAGTGGCTGGGCAGGGATGGCGTCGGCAGGTATTCGTCGAGGCCACGCACTTGCCGTTGCAGCAGGTCGAATGCCAGGCGGCGGGCCATGGAGGTGTCGCGCTGACGCCGAACTCGGGCACCGGCAGTGACGGTTTCGCTCATGGGCAAGGCCAGGTCTTCCAGGGACAGGTCCAGGGGGGATGCCTGGGCGGCTGTGGATAAGCCCTGGTAGTGGCTGGCGCGGGTGCGGTTGTAGCAGCAGGGGGCGATGGCCAGCTGTGGACAACCCTGCTGGCTGGCCAGCTGGATCAAGCGCACATGCAGATCGCCGCACGCGTGCAGGGCCACTGGGGTGTGTCGGGCATCGAGGTGGCGGTCGGCGTCGGCGGCCAGTACATCCTGGTGCAGGTGCCGGGCAGGCAGGCCGTGGTGCTGGCTCAGCTGCGCGCCGCTGGTCACCAGCGCCGGATCGTATTCCAGGCAGGTCAGTTGTTGTCCGGGCTGCAGCAGGCGCCGCCCCAGGTGGCCCTTGCCCGAACACCAGTCGAGCCAGTGCTCGGTTGCCTGGGTGAAGTGCAGGCGGCCGGCGAAGGCTTCGATCTGCTGCCATTTGCGCCCGGGGACGTCGACACTGAGGCGCTGGCGCAGGGGCGGCAATGCCTGGCCGGGCCATTCGGCCACGGCAGACAGGGCCCCGGAGCGCGCGGCCAATTCGCCGAAGGGGGCGGGTGCCTGGAGGTGTTCCGGGTGGTTGTGGGCAGCCTCGGCGTCTTCCAGGGTGCGCTGGCGCAGCCACTGGGCGAGTTCCGGGTAGGAGGTTTCCCAGGGCAGGTGCAGATACTGGAACGGACGAGGCCGCCAGAGATCCTGGTGTTCAAGCAGGAAGCCGTCCAGGGCCTGGAAGCGATCGAGCAGCGCGGGGCCTTGGAGGATGGCGGGCATGGTGTCGAGTCCGGGGCAGACCCGCTCCCTGGCGGGAGCGGGAGAAGATCAGCGTCCCTGGCAGGCGTCGACCCGCAGCCAGCGTTCCAGTTGGCGGAAGGCCTGGACCAGGATGAACGACATCAACAGGTAGAACACCCCGGCGGTGAAGAACATGTCCACCGTCAGGTAGTTGCGGGCGATGATGGTGCGCGCCATGCCGGTCAGCTCCAGCAGGGTCACGGTGCTGGCCAGGGAGCTGGCCTTGAGCATCAGGATCACTTCGTTGCTGTAGGCCGGCAGGCCGATGCGCGCCGCCCGCGGCAGGATGATATAGAACAGCGCCTTGGGCCGGGACATGCCCAGGGCCCGCGCGGCTTCGATCTCACCGGGGGGAATGGCCTGGATGGCGCCGCGCAGGATCTCGGCGATGTAGGCCGCGGTGTGCAGGGTCATGGTGGCGGTGGCGCACCAGAACGGGTCGCGCAGGTAGGGCCACATGAAGCTGTCGCGCACCGCATCGAACTGCGCCAGGCCGTAATACACCAGGAACAGCTGCACCAGCAGCGGCGTGCCGCGAAAGAAGAAGATGTAGGCGTAGGGCAGGGCGCGCACGTACCAGAGCTTGGACGAGCGGGCGATGCCCAGCGGGATGGCCAGCAGCAGGCCGAGAATCACCGCGATGCCCACCAGCTCCAGGGTCAGCGTCGCGCCCTGGATGAACTTCGGCAGCCATTTGTAGATGACTTCCCATTCCATTACGTCGTCCTCACAAAGCCGCGGGCGGCGCGTTTTTCCAGGAAGTGCATGCCGGTCATGGCCAGCACGGTCAGGCCCAGGTACATGAAGGCCGCGACCATGAAGAAGGTGAAGGGATGCTTGGCGAAGGTCACGGCGTTCTGCGCGTGGCGCATGATTTCTTCAAGGCCGATCACCGACACCAGCGCGGTGTCCTTCATCAGGATCATGAACAGGTTGCCCAGGCCCGGCAGGGCAATGCGCCACATCTGCGGCAGGATCAGGCGGCTGAATATCCGAAACTTGGAAAGGCCCAGCGCGGTGCCGGCCTCGCGGTGGCCCTTGGGGATGGCCAGGATCGCGCCACGAAACACTTCAGTGGCATAGGCGCCAAAGCACAGCCCGAGGGCGATCACCCCGGCGAGAAACGGACTGAGGGCCAGATCGGGGTTGCCGAAATGCTCGCCCAGCGCGCTCATCATGTTCACCGTGCCGTAGTAGATCAGCAGCACCCACAGCAGTTCCGGGACGCCGCGCACGATGGTCGAATAGGTTTCGCCAAGCCAGCGCAGTGGCTTGTACGGGGAAGTCTTGGCCAAGGCGCCGAGCAGGCCGAGCACCAGTCCCAGGCATAACGCCGAGAGGGCCAGCTTGACGGTCATCAGCGCGCCGGCGGCGAGCGCCGGGCCGAATCCGTAGAGATCGATATTCATGGGGTCTGGATGGCTTTGCTAAGGACCGGCGCCCAGGGGGCGAGCGCCGGTCAGGCAAGTCAGTATCAATAGATGCTGAACGGGAAGTACTTGTCGTTGATCTTCTTGTAGGTGCCGTCGGCCACGATTTCCTTCAGGGCGGCGTTCAGCTTCTCGCGCAGTGGATCTTTCTTGCGCACGGCAATCCCGATCTTGTCGCTTTCCACCATTGGCTCGCCCTTGAACTCATAAGGCTTGCCCGCGTCGCTCTTGAGCCACTCGTAGTTGACGTACTTGTCGGCCAGGATCGCGTCCAGGCGGCCGGAGGTCAGGTCCAGGTAAGCGTTTTCCTGGGTGTCGTAGAGCTTGATGGTGATGTCGTCGCCCAGGTTGTCTTCCAGCCAGGTACCGGCCAGGGTCGCCCGCTGCGCGCCGATGATCTTGCCCTTGAGCGAGGCCTTGTCGGTCTTGAAGTCGGTCCTGGCCTTGGGCGCGATGAACTGCAGCTTGTTGGAGTAGTACGGGTCGGTGAAGTCCACCGCCTGCTTGCGCTCATCGGTGATCGACAGCGAGGAGATCAGGAAGTCGAACTTCTTCGCGTTCAGGGCCGGAATGATGCCGTCCCAGTCGGAGGTGACCACGGTGCACTCGACTTTCATCTTGGCGCACAGGGCGTCGCCGATGTCCTTGTCGAAGCCCACGACCTGGCCGCTGGCGTCCTTGTTGTTGAACGGTGGGTAGGCTGCTTCGATGCCCATCTTCAGGGTCTCGGCGGCAGCGCTGGCGCTGAAGGCCAGGGTGACGGCAGCGGCCAGGAGGATTTTCTTATAGCTCTGCATGCGTGTAGCTCCGTTAGCGGTTGCTGGACATGAATTGTTTGCAGCGTGCCGAAAGCGGGTTCTCGAAGACCTGCTGTGGCGATCCTTGCTCTTCTACCAGACCCTGGTGCAGAAACACCACTTCGCTGGAGACCTGACGGGCAAAGCTCATTTCGTGGGTGACCAGCAACATGGTGCGGCCTTCTTCGGCCAGGGCGCGGATCACGTTGAGGACTTCCTGGACCATTTCCGGGTCCAGGGCCGAGGTCGGCTCGTCGAACAGGATGACTTTGGGTTGCATCGCCAGGGTCCGGGCGATGGCGGCGCGCTGCTGCTGGCCGCCGGACAGCTGTGCCGGGTAGGCGTGGCGCTTGTCGGCGATGCCGACCTTGGCCAGCAGCGCCTCGGCCACTTCGATGGCCTCGGCCTTGCTCTGGCCCAGCACCCGGCGTGGCGCCTCGATGATGTTGTCGAGCACGCTCATGTGCGGCCAGAGATTGAAATTCTGGAAGACGAACCCGATTTCGCTGCGCAGGCGGTTGATCTGCTTGCCGTCGGCGGCTACCAGCTCGCCGTTTTTCGCGGCCTTGAGCTTGAGCTCTTCGCCGGCTACCAGGATCTGCCCCTGGTGCGGGTTTTCCAGCAGGTTGATGCAACGCAGGAAAGTGGACTTGCCGGAGCCGGAGGAACCCAGGATCGATATCACGTCACCGTCGCGTGCGGTCAGCGAGATACCCTTGAGTACCTCCTGAGTGCCGTAGCGTTTGTGCAAGTTGCGGATTTCAAGCGCGGGCGTGGCCTCAGCCATGTGCGGTCCTCATTGAGTTCATTGTGCTCCTGCTGTTGGGCGGCCTTCCTGGCGAGGCGCCAATTAGGGTCTGTTCCCGCTTGGTGACGAGCCGCGTTGCTGGGCCAAACGGCGCGAGGCAAGGCGCGGGATGCCGCCAATGGTTGTTCCCTTGGCAAATCCCGCAACGCAGCCTCGCGCCGTTTGGCACGCAACCCGAAGGGACGGAACCCACTGGGCACAGGGCGGTGTTGCTCGGAGCTTATTTGGAACAACCAAACCGCGCTCCTCGCGCCTTGCCCTGTGCCCAGTGGGCTCCCGTCGCGGCCTGTCACCAAACGGGAACAGACCCTAGCATAGGGTTCCAAGCGCAGCCAACAGCGCTACCGGAGGTAAACAGACGGTGTGTGGCAGGTTGTCGCATCAGCACAGAAGACTGTCGCCCCATCAACAACCGAACGCCTGTTTGAACCCTGGATCCGCCTGAAATCCGGTAGGTGTCGCGTAAAAAAAGGCGCGATGGTGCCAGCTTTGGCCGGGTGTTGGAAGGGTTAACGGGCCAAAGGTCATGGATCTGCACTCTAATCGCTCATCGGCTGCTTTTCGGGTGTGTTTTTGGTGCGCCATTTCGTCCTGCAAGTGAGTCGGCCGGTAACGAAATGGCGAAATGCCATTGTTCTCAATGACTTGGGATTTCCATCGGTCGGCTCGCCAACCCTTGTTGCCCGGGGTTCTGTAACATTTTGGCGCAATTCTTGCGTGCGATATAAAGAACGCCCTGTTGGATTCTTTTTACGAGAACGAATGCAGACCGGGTGGAGTTACTCTTTTTTCGTTGCAAAGGTGCTTTTCATGAGCGGTACGCAACTCTCCAATGACCTCGAACAGGGGCTCAAGCCGCGGCATGTGACCATGCTGTCGATTGCCGGTGTGATCGGCGCAGGCCTCTTCGTCGGCTCCGGCCACGCCATTGCCGAAGCCGGCCCCGCCGTGCTGCTGGCCTATGCTGCCGCCGGCACCCTGGTGGTGCTGGTGATGCGCATGCTGGCGGAAATGGCCGTGGCTTCGCCGGACACCGGATCGTTCTCCACCTACGCGGACCGCGCCATCGGCCACTGGGCCGGTTTCACCATCGGTTGGCTGTACTGGTGGTTCTGGGTGCTGGTGATTCCCCTGGAAGCCAACGCTGCCGCGACCATTCTGCATGCCTGGTTCCCCAACGTGGCGATCTGGGTCTTCACTCTGGTGATCACCCTGCTGCTGACCGCCACCAACCTGTTCAGCGTGAAGAACTACGGTGAGTTCGAGTTCTGGTTCGCCCTGATCAAGGTGGTAGCCATCATCGGCTTCGTGATCCTCGGCCTCGCCGCCATCTGCGGCCTGCTCCCCAACAGCCAGGTCAGCGGCGTATCGCATCTAGTGGACACCCAGGGCTTCATGCCCAACGGCATGGGCGCGGTACTGGCCGCCATGCTGACCACCATGTTCTCCTTCATGGGCACCGAGATCGTCACCATCGCCGCGGCGGAATCCCACAACCCGGGCAAGCAGATCTCCAAGGCCACCAATTCGGTGATCTGGCGGATCGGCCTGTTCTACCTGGTATCGATCTTTATCGTTGTGGCCCTGGTGCCGTGGAACGACCCGAGCCTGGCCCAGGTCGGCTCCTACCAGACCGTGCTCGACCGCATGGGCATCCCCAATGCCAAGCTGATCGTTGACCTGGTGGTGCTGGTGGCCGTGACCAGTTGCCTGAACTCGGCGCTCTACACTGCCTCGCGCATGCTGTTCTCCCTGGGCAAGCGTGGCGATGCCCCGGCCGCCGCCAAGCGCACCAACGCCAGCGGCACGCCTTACTGGGCGGTGATCCTGTCCACCGCTGCGGCCTTCCTCGCGGTGTTCGCCAACTATGTCGCTCCGGCGGCGGTGTTCGAATTCCTCCTGGCCAGCTCCGGCGCCATCGCCTTGCTGGTGTACCTGGTGATTGCCGTCTCGCAACTGCGCATGCGCCACAAGCGCATGGCTGCCGGCGAGAAGATCGCCTTCCGCATGTGGCTGTTCCCGGGCCTGACTTACGCTGTGATCGTGTTCATCGTCGCGGTGCTGGGCATCATGCTGTTCCAGGAAGAGCACCGGGTGGAGATCCTCGCCACTGGCCTGCTGAGTGTCATCGTCATCGCTGCCGGCCTGATGGTGGCCCGTCGGCGCAAGGCCGAGCGCAATGGTGCCCTGGCACTGAACTGACGGTTTGCTCCGCTCTTTATGAAAAGGCCGCGCTCAGAAATGACCGCGGCCTTTTTCATGCCCGGATGCAACTTTGGGGGGGGCTGCTGGTGGCGGGCAGAGGCTCGCTCGCGGCCTGGCGACGGGGCGCTTTACCCACCCGGGGCGCCTGCTGATAATCCTCCACTCGGTTAGCTTGGGATGCAGCGATGAAAGACCTGGATATGGATGATGCCGAGTGGGAACTGCTCGACCTCGAATGGCATCAAGGGTTCGCCTTCGTGGAAGGGGCCCTGTTGGTGGAGGAGCGAGCCCGTGACGTGTACCTCATGCTGCAGCGTGAAGGGCGGACCCCGGCTGAGCAGGCTTGCCAGGCCGCGACCGAGCAATTCCCGGCTTCCCCCCTGGTAGAGGGCGAGCCGCTCTGGCGACATCGTGTTCATCGGCACCTGCTGCGTGATGCGCGGGCCGATTATTATGCGTTGCCCCGTTACTTCGCGCGTTATGGCTACCACCCGTTGCAAGCCTTGCCGGTGCGTGTGTGTCGGGGCTTGCAGAGCCTGGGCCATGACCATTGGCGTGATCAGTGCCGTGCCTACTTCTGTCATGACTACGGGCAGGAGGTGATCGACGGCGCGCAGCCTGAGCGCCTGGCGCTTGTGCACCCGGTGCCAGAAAACTGGCCTGCGGGGTCGGTGCTGTTCAGTGACGGGGACAAGGTCTTCCTCGGCGCCCGAGCGATCGCCAGCGCGGAGCAGCAGGTACGCGGTACCAACCATCCGGCTTATCAAGTGATCAGCGGCCAAGTCTGCCGGGGCGGCGTTGTGCTGCATCAGAAGGACGGTTCGCCGTTGCCGATTGCCAATCCGGATGGCTTCCAGATGCTGGCCTGGCGCTGGGGTACGGATGGGCATTCGGTGATCGTCCAGGCGCAGCAGGGCTCGAGCATCGCCTATGAGTATTTCTACCGCATCGACAACGTCGATCTGGCGACTTTCAGCGTGCTCAACGAGCGCTACGCCAAGGACGCACGCCGGGCTTATTACCTGACCGGAAAAACCCTGCGCTATGTCGGTGACTTCCGCCTGCTGAACCGTGTTCAGTCGGTGTTCGATGCCGGTGGCCGGATCTTGAGCCAGAGTGAAGCGGCGGACCCGTACTTTGCCGTGGACGATCAGTTCGTCTACTGCAATGGCACCCGCCTGCGTGGTGCCGATGGCCCGAGTTTCCGTCACCTGGGATTCGACTACTACGCTGACCGGCATCGCGTCTACCGGCGCAGCAAGCCGCTGGACGTGGATGTAGAGAGTTTTGTGGTGGCCCAGCTGGAGCGTGGCGAAGGCAACTATTCGCCGTTGCTGGTGGGTGACAGGCACGGCCCGCTCGGTTCGGATGGGGTGATCGATGACATCATGCTGCAAGAGTGGTCGGCGTACTTCGAGGCGCATCCGCAGTTGCAAGATTATTGGTGGCATCGCTTGCAGGCACCATCGGCGTCAACAGCCCAGGCCTTGCGTTCCATCGGCTCCGGGTTCGAGCTGGGGAGCCAGGTGCACTTCCATGGCCGCCCCATCAATGGTCTGGATGCCGGTAGTTTCAAGCTGCTGGACACACACCTGTGTGGCGACGCCAATGGCTTGTATCTGATCCCCTTTCATCGCGCCGAGACCCGGGTGCCGGAGCGATTCTCTTCGGCCTGCGCCGATCATTACCGTGCCCTGGGCGGCCCGTACCTGACCGATGGCCAGAGGGTTTTTTGCCACAGTGTCTTTTATCAGGTGCCCGAGCCTATGGCCAAAGCGGATCTGGCCAGCTTCGAGTCATGCGGGCATGGCTGGGCCCGGGACAAGGGGGCGGTGTACTACTACGGCGCAAGAAAGAAGCCCCTCGACCCGGCGTACACTCGCGTCATGGGCAGCTACGCCTTCACCGCGACACTGATGTTTGCTGCCGGCAAACCGCTGGAGGTTGAATTCAGCCCGGAGGAAGTGATGGTTCCTCATCCGGACTTTCTGCAATTGGGCACGCGCAAGCTGTTCTGTGGCCGGCGGCCGGTGAGTGCCAAGCGCATCGACCTGGCCAGCCTGGAGTTTGTTGCCCAGCGCTATGCCCGGGACAAGCAGCGTTTCTACCAGTACGACGGTTACGCGACGCTCAGCGAAATCAGCGCCGAGCAGTACCACCAGGCACTGAAGAAGGCCCCGGCAGGGGACGCCGACTCTGAGAGTTTGGCGTTCTGAAAGGCAAAAAAGGCTGCCGTCAGCATTGACGGTGGCCTTTTTGCTGGATTTGTGACTTGTTACATGGCGTTTCATGGACAGCCCGCTGGCGAAATAGTAGCCTGCGCGCTCTTCGATAAGAGCTCTTGCGTGCCAGCGTGAGAGGAGCTATGGAATAGCGCTGTATTGCAAGGGATTGAATGCTTGTCGGGGCCCTGAATCCGCCTTCTGCCTCTGTCCCTTGTTCCCTGCGTAGCCGCCATGGTTCCTGAGTGTCAGCGCCTGCCTGACAGTCCCGGCTCGAAGAACGAGCATTCAGGGTTCAATGGTGATCGCCCGGCCATTGGTCCCTTAAAGAAAGGGCGGCAAGGAGACGCGCATGGCGTTCACTAAAATCATCTTCAAAAACCCGAACACCGGAGCCATCAAGGAAGCGCCAGTTGGTTTCTCCTGGACCGTGTTCTTCTTCGGCTTCATCCCGGCGCTGTTCCGCGCCGACTGGAAATGGGCTGCCATCATGTTCCTGCTGGCCATGTTCACCTTCGGCCTGAGCAACCTGGTGTTCATGTTCATCTACAACAAGCTGTATGTACGCGACCTGATCGGCGCAGGCTTCAAGGCCCAGTCCATCGCCAGCGGCGACCTGAACTTCGCCAGCTCGCGCATCGGCATGGAAATCCCTCGGCTGGAAGCTGCCTGAGCATCACGCCAGGCTGTTTAGCTGAAACGGAAAAGGGCGCATTCATTGCTGAATGCGCCCTTTTTTCATGCCCGGAAGAAACTCAGCCTTCGGCGCTGAACAGTGCCTGGGATGCGGCCATGTAGTCGGCCTGGAAGGCCTCGGACTCGATCCAGGCCAGGGCCGTGGCCTCGTCGGCCTCGGTGGACCAGTTACGGTATTCGATCAGCGCCGCAAGGATGAAGTCCGTGGCGCCCTGTTCGCCCTCCTGCTCATAGACCAGCTCCAGCAGCGGGTCCGAGAGGAAGACCGTGCACAGCGCCTGCTGGCTGGTTTTCTCGGCGTCGCGCATCTTCACGAACAGCTCGGTCAGGTCCACCGATTCGAAGTCGATGCGGCTGTCGTTGGGGTCCAGTTCCAGCTCCGAGGTCGGTGCAGTGCGCTTGGCGCGGTTCTGCTTGGCCTTGGCCTTTGCCCGGGCGGCACGTTTGTGTTGTTTGTCGATCGATGCCATGGGCGTCTTACCTTGTTGCGCAAAGGGGCGGCGCTCGCGGATTCGGGGCGAACGGCCGGTCAGGCGGGAAAGGATGCCAGCAAATCGCTGCGCTGGCACTCGCCAAGGCCTCAAGGCGGGTACCGACGATCCTGCATGGGCCGAGGTCCATTGCGGCGCAGCACCTGTGCCAAAGGTTTTTTGCAGCCTTTTCCCACTGCCTGGGAATCTGATTTCATTTGCCGGGAAACTCCATGCACCATGGCTGCAAGAGGCCGCTATGCACTACCACACGCCCACTGACCGTCTGCTGCAAATACTCGTGGCCCTGGGGCAATCCCCGGAGGCCATGTCTGCCAAGGAGCTGTCGCTGAACCTGCAGCAGCCCCTGAGCAGCACCTATCGCCACCTCAAGACCCTGCTGCGCTGGGGGCTGGCCCAGGACAATGGCCAGGGCCGTTACCTGCCCGGGCCTGCTTGCCTGCAACTGGCGAAGAAGTTCGACCGCGAAGGCCTGCTGGTGACCCTGGCCAAGCCGGAGCTCAACCGTCTGGCCGAACTCAGCCAGGAAAGCGTCGCGCTGATGGTGCCAAGCAACGGGCAGGCGATCTGCATCGAGCTGGTGGACAGCCCGCAGCCCTTGCGCTGCTGCTACCAGAAAGGCCTGGCGCAGCCGCTGCTGCTGGGCGCCTCGGCCAAGGTGTTGCTGGCCTACATGGAGCCTGAGCTGTGCTTGTCGATCCTGCGCCAGCAGGGCGTCGAGGAGGCGGATTTCGCCGCGCACCTGGACAGCTACGGGGCCATTCGCGCCGCCGGGCATGCGGTGAGCCTGAGCGAGATCGATCTGGGCATCTGGGGTGTCAGCGCGCCCTTGCTGGACAGCCGTGACCGCTTGCAAGGCGCCATCAGCCTCATGGCCCCGGCGTTCCGCGCCGAACAGCGCAGTGAGCGGCTGATCCGCTGGACCCGCGAAGCGGCCCAGCGCCTGAGCGCCCGAATGGATTGAATTGACTGGAGCAAGACCATGATCAGCAACGCCCCCATGCACCTGTGGCAGGGTCGTATCGACCTGGCCGAAGGCCTTGCCGCCCGGCGCTGGCACCAGTGGGTGCAGCCCTGGGCCGTACAGCAGCCGGCGGGTATCGCCTTGCTCGGGCTGGCCTGTGACGAGGGGGTCAAGCGCAACCAGGGGCGCACCGGTGCCAGCCAGGGCCCGGCAGCCTTGCGCGCGGCCCTGGCCAACCTGGCCTGGCACGGCACCGGACCGCTGTACGACGCAGGGGACGTGACCTGCACCGACCACCACCTGGAAAGCGCCCAGAAGCGCTACGCCGAGCGCCTCGGCCTGTTGCTCGAACAGGGGCACCTGGTCCTGGGGCTGGGCGGTGGTCATGAAATCGCCTTTGCCAGCTTCAGTGGCCTGGCCGATCACCTGCGCCGCCAACAGCCCTGCCCGCGCATCGGCATTCTCAATTTCGATGCCCACTTCGATCTGCGCCATGCGCCGCAAAGCAGCTCCGGTACGCCGTTCCGGCAGATCGCCGAGTACTGCCGGCAGGCCGGCATGCCTTTCGAGTATTGCTGCCTGGGGGTCAGCGAGTTGAGCAACACCCAGGCGCTGTTCGAGCAAGCCCGGGAGCTCGATGTGCGCTACCTGCTGGACCGGCAGATGCAGGGCTGGAACCTGCCGGCAGTCGAGGCCTGCCTGGACGCTTTTCTCGACGGTATCGACGTGCTCTACATGACCCTGTGCCTGGATGTGCTGCCGGCCAGCCAGGCTCCCGGCGTCAGCGCGCCCTCGGCCCACGGGGTGGATGTGCAGGTGGTCGAGCACCTGGTACGCCGTGCTCGGGCCAGCGGCAAATTGCGCGTGGCCGACATTGCCGAACTCAATCCCGGGCTCGACCAGGACCAACGCACCGCCCGCGTGGCCGCGCGTCTGCTGGCCAGCCTGATTCACTGAGGGGCATGCCCCTCGCCGCGCAACACCACAATGACAAGAAGAGATGTTTGCCATGCCGACTTTTGAATTGGACGCGCTGACCACCCTGGCGCTGGCCCTGATCCTGCTGGGGGTGGGAGCCCAGCTGAAGAAACGCAGCCGCTGGCTGACCCAGCTCTGTGTCCCGGCGCCGGTGATCGGCGGTTTCGGCTTTGCCCTGATCGTCTGGCTGCTGCGCGATCAGCAACTGCTGGCGATCAAGCTCGACACCGCGATCCAGACGCCCTTGATGGTGGCGTTCTTCACCACCGTGGGCCTGGGGGGCAGCCTCGGCCTGCTGCGTCGTGGCGGCAAGATCCTGTTCGTCTATCTGGGGGCCTGCTGGTCCCTGGCGCTGCTGCAGAACCTGGTGGGGGTCGGTGCCGCCAAGGCGCTGGGCATCGACCCGCTGCTGGGCATCATGGCCGGTGCGGTGTCCCTGGAGGGTGGCTTTGGCGCGGCGGCGGCCTTTGGCCCGATCGCGGAAAACCTCGGGGCGGTGGGGGCCACCACGGCGGCCCTGGCCTCGGCCACCTTCGGCATGGTTGCCGGCGGCTTGCTGGGCAGCCCGCTGGCGCGCTGGCTGATCGAGCGCAACCGCCTGCAGATCCAGGCCGATCAGGTCAGTACCCTGCAGCACCTGGAAAGCGCTGCCCAGGGTTCGGTGGCGCCTTTGGATGCACCGACCCTGCTGCGCCTGCTGACCTGCATTCTGCTGATCATGGTGCTGGGTTTCTGGATCGGCAGCGCGCTGAACGAGCACCTGGGCATCGTCCTGCCAAGCTACGTGGGGGCGATGTTCGTGGCGATCATCCTGCGCAATCTCAATGACCGGGCGCGGATCATCGACATCCCCGACAGCGCCGTGAGCACCCTGGGCGACGTATGCCTGGGGGTGTTCCTGACCATGGCCATGATGAGCCTGAAGTTCTGGGAACTGGAACAGCTCGGCCTGCCGCTGCTGGTGATCCTGGTGGTGCAGGTGCTGGTGATGGTGCTGCTGTGCGTGTTCCTGCTGTTCCGCCTGTTTGGCGGCAACTACGACGCGGCGGTGTTGTGTGCCGGCTTCATGGGCCACGGCCTGGGGGCCACGCCCAATGCGGTGGCCAACATGGGCGCGATCTGTGATCACTACAAGGTCTTTTCCTACAAGGCCTTCATCATCGTGCCGCTGTGCGGTGCGGTATTGATCGACATCGTGGCGATCCCGCTGATCACCTGGTTCATCAACGCCTTTGCCTGATCAGCGCCCCGGCGTCAGCTCTTGCCCTGGGCTGTTCGGGGCCGGGCTTGCGTGCTGCAGCCAGTGCAGCAGCAGCGGCCAGAGCCGGCTTTCGAAGCGGCTGTGGAAGAAGGCGAAGTGGCCGATCTCGACCTCACCGATGTCCTCGGGGCGAATGCGCCAATGGGTGCGCGTGCTGTTGTCGAAGTAGCCCAGTAGCCGCTCGATGGCTGCCACGGTGCCGAAGGGGTCGTCGCTGACGCTGATGGCGAGGATCGGGGCGCTGACCTGGGCGAAGGGCTGCCCACTGCGCTCTGCGGCCAGCCTGCGGCCGCTGGGGCGGCCTTCGTAGCGTGGGTGCGGGGTGGCCCAGTCGCGGACCACCCCGGCGGGGGTGTCTTCCATCCAGCCCAGGCGCTTACCGGGGAAGTAGCCGTACAGGCGGGTCAGCAGGGGCATCAGCACATGCCACTTGCCCAGCATGCGCCAGCGCTGGGCGGGCACGTAGTCGCGCCAGTAGGCGAACTGCGCGCCCATGGTGGCCGCGCGGCGGATCACCCCGGCGGAGGCCGCCAGGCCCAGGGCGCAGCCGCCGAAACTGTGGCCCACCACGTCGATCGGTTGCCCGGGAAACTCGCGCCGGGCGCGTTGCAGCATGGCTTCGAAATCCAGAGCGCCCCAATCCGACCAGGATGCCTTGAGCCCCTTGAGCGAGGCCGGGCGCGACTCGCCGATGCCGCGGTAGTCGTAGGTCATCACGTCGAAGCCGTTGGCGAACAGGTAGTCGGCGAAGCGAAAGTAATAGCGGCAGCGCACCGAGGTCGCGGCGTTGATGATCACCACTGCGCGCGCCGGATCGGCTTGCGCGTGGCGCCAGCTGAAGCCGCCAAGACGGAAACCGTCCGCCGCCACTTCGCTGAAGCGTTCACTGGGGCCGGGCGCCGGCTCGGCAGTGGCGGGGCCGGCGGCCGGCAGGTCGAGCGAGGACAGCAGGGACATGGGCGGTTGTTCCTTGGCGGCTGTAACGGGCAGGGCCGACCCCTGGCGTTCAGCGACGATTTTTTTGTGCGCCCATTAATACCCGGGCGATCCACAGCGCGGCAACTGCCAGGGCACCCAGCAACAGGGTGCTGGTGCCCTGCCAGAGCAGCTCGATATAAAACTTGGTGGGCTGCAACGCCTGGCTGTAGGCGAGCTTCGGCCCGGCACGGTTGCTGGTGACGATCTGCCCGTCCAGCAGCGCGCTTACCAGGGTCCAGCCCAGCAGCGCAGTCAGTGCCAGCAGCACGCTGCCGATCAGCAAAAAAAACCAGGCCCCGCTGCGGGTCTTGCCGGGCTGGGGGTGGGGCAGGCGGACTCGGGTTCGCTTCTGGTTCACGAGAGCAGTTCCTTTGCGCCCGGATGGGCGGATGCCTGCAACTTTACTCCCAGGCGGGCCCATGGGAATAATCCGGGCCCGGTCGAGCCCGGGTATCCCTATTCGTCGATGGAGCCTTGAGCATGGAAGTGAAGAACCAGATTAGCCCGGAACAATGCCAGGGCATGGACGATATCCGCCGGGAAATCGATGTCCTGGATCGAGCGGTCATCGCCTTGCTCGGCGCGCGCTTCCAGTACGTACTGGCGGCATCGAAATTCAAGACCTCGGCGGCCACCGTGCGCGCCGAGGAGCGTTTCAAAGCCATGTTGGCCACTCGTCGCGATTGGGCGGCGGCCGAAGGCCTGAACCCGGATGCCATCGAGAAGATGTACAGCGATCTGGTGCAGCACTTCATCGCCGAGGAGATGAAGCATTGGCAGGCGGCGCAGGCTCCGAGCCGAGGGGCTGGTCCCCTAGCCTAGGTACCTTTGGTTAAAGGCCTCACGCCGAATCGATCTAAACCGCCCTGTGTCAGGTTTTACACTCAATAGCAGGAGCTATGGGCGAGCCTGGTTGCACAAGGCGAGCGAGGGTTTTAATTCGGCTTCTGGCCTGAGACATGGCCTGGCCATTCAAGATGAAGCAGGGGAGACCCGGGCGCTGCCGTCCCGGGGCTAGAGGCCTGACGGTGGCGTCCCATTCAGTGGTTCGAGACGAACCCGGGAGTGGTCATCATGAAGTCCTTTTCTATGAGTGTCCTGTCAGGTGTTATCGCGGTGCTGCTATTGGCCGCACCAGTGAGCGTGCGCTCCGCCTCCACCAGCAATGAGCCGATCGACCCGGCTGGCGTGCAATTAGAGCCGCTGCAACAGAACGGCATTTCCTATGTCAGCGGCGGCATCGGCCTGGACGAGTCGCGGGCCATTCAGCAGGCCAAGGGTTACAACCTGCACATGACCTTTTCCGTCGGCTCAGGGAATGAATACACCTCGGATGTCGATGTGCTGATCCAGAACCCGCAAGGGCATCAGCTGTTGAGCCTGAGCGGAGTGGGCCCGATCGTCTTTGTGCAGTTGCCGGCCGGCAGATACCAGGTCATCACCACCCGCAAAGGGCTGGAACAGCGCAGCATGGTCGACATGGGCGTGGCGACCATGCGTGATCTCAACGTCCACTGGAATAACGGTTACTGAGAGAGGGCTGGAATGTTGCCCGGTGCTGAGTCTGGGCAATGGCCAATTGCACGCATGAAAAGCCCTGAATCGAGTGATTCAGGGTTTTTGCGGGTCGCTGCCAAATCAGCGGCCGGGTGTAGGAACCTGATCATAAGAAGCACCCAGCGCTTTGGGTGTTGTTTGCTGTCTATGCGTTATGGCAGCTGTACGCGGGCACGCTTCGGCGTGGCCGGATCTTGTGACCGTTTCCTACCCCGCGTGCCGCTGTTCGATCTTCTGGCCTGCGCCGATCAGCGCATACGCGCCCTTCACAAACTGATGAACAGCCTGTCCTGCATGACCGCGCAAACGGCCGACGCCAGCGACCTGTTCCAGATCGCCGACATCGCCGCGCTGCTGCTCGGTGATGGCGTGGCCCTGCTCGATGTGGCTCAGGGGCGGGAGATGGAGCGGGCGGATAAGGCCTTCTGATTGGCGCAGGCGCTGCGCCAGCGCGCCCAGGATCAGTTTGATTCTGGGCGCCCTTGGAGAGCCCGAGAGAGTGTCATGGCGCCTCAAGCGGTGCCGGTATGAACCCTTGCTCTCGAAGCGCCTTGATCATTCCTCTGATGAGGTAGCTGTTGGAGAAACCGATGGTGTATTGCCGGGCGTTGGCGCTGATGGGCAATAGCATGCCCTGGTCCACCAGTTTCTTTATTTGATAGGTCCTTTGTCCGGCAGTCAGCTTGGGCAGTGCCTGGGCGATGTCGCTCGACTTAACAACGCCTGACTTGATCGCTGTGGTCAGTACTGTTTCTTCCGCTGCAGTGATCCATTGTCGATCCCGAGCAAAGGTAATGGCAGGAGCCAGGATGTGCCGGGTCAGGTAGCGATAGTCGGTGAGGCGATTGACCTTTTCCAGGTCGTCCCTAATGCCCTCTAGAACGTAAGTGCACCAGGCCTCCAGCCCGGCCTTGGTTCCTTGGTCCGCGGTGGCGAGCATGGCGTAGTAGCGTTCCCGATCATTGAAGAAAACAGCGGTAGGGTTGAGTACGCGGCCACCCGTATCGACGTTGAAGCCATATTTCATCAGCTGTGCGTAAGTCAGGAGGCGCACCACGCGACCATTGCCGTTGCCAAAGGGGTGAATCCAGCCAAACCGGTGATGGGTCAAGGCCACTTTCATCAAGTCGTATTTGGGCAGGTCCTCCCGATTGACGAACTCCACCAGCTCTTGCATGTAGCTGGGCACCATCAGGGCATCAGGAGGTAGGTGGGTGGCCTGAGCGATCTGCACTGCGCCCTGGCGATAAGCTCCAGGCGTCCTATCGCCCTCTCGCTCCAGGTCCTGGACGGTCATCGCGTGCAGCTCTCTGATGGTGAGCTCGGTAATCGGTGTTCCCGGGCGAATGGTTTGCTCGATGTAGTCCAAGGCTTTTTCGATGTTCGCCACTTCGCGTAGCTGATCGGTGTCCTCGGCTGTGCCTTCAACCTTGCTCTCGATGTAGTCGGCAAGTGTTGTGTGGTTGCCTTCGATGCGCGCCGAACCCAGGCTTTCCAGGATGTGGAAGATCGTTTTCAGCTGATAGAAGACCGCGGGAGGCGTATCGCCTTCCAGTCGCAAGCGCCGAAGGTGCTCAAGCTCGCTGAGCACGTCCACCAGATTGGAGTCGAAGGACGGGTTTAGCAGCTCAAGATCGTGATGGAAGAATGCAGGCATTGTGCAAACATCTCGAAAGCCGAAAAAAAACATCTATGATTTTTTTGCTGTAGGCCCTGTTCTATAGGGGTTTTGGTCGAATATCAAAAGATGATTATCTCAAGATGGTTCTTCATTTAAGTGAACGCTTGAGAAAAGCTGAGGCGAGATGCGCTGTGTTGGCGGCGTGATGGTCGCGCAGGGGGCTTGGTTGTGCAGGAAAGAAAGCGGAGGTATCGCGCAGGGGGAGGGAAGGGCCAAATCTCAGGCAACAAAAAACCCGCACTAGGCGGGTTTCTTGGTTGCTTTCACGTGATGCATACACCACCTGAAAGCTGAAGGTGGTGCCCAGAGACGGAATCGAACCGCCGACACGGGGATTTTCAATCCCCTGCTCTACCGACTGAGCTATCTGGGCAACGGGGCGCATTAAACGGGTTTTTCAGGGGGGCGTCAAGCAAGTTTTGAAAAAAATGTTTAATTATTACCGTCGCTTACGTTCCACCCCCGATTTTCAACAGCTTTACTCAGCCGGCGGCACGTAGCCGTCGGCCTTGGCGTATTCCTCGCCGGAGAAAAACTTGTCCATCTCGCCCTGCAGATATTTGCGATCGTCGGCATTCATCATGTTCAGGCGCTTTTCGTTGATCAGCAGGGTCTGGTGTTTCTGCCAGTCGGCCCAGGCCTTGGCCGAGACGTGATCGAAAATATCCTGGCCCTTGGCCCCCGGGTAGGGAGGGCGCTCCAGGCCCGGCAGTTCTTCCTGGTACTTGCGGCACATTACGGTGCGGGTCATGACGACTCTCCTGCATTCAAGACTTCGGCCGCGCGTTTGAGCAGTGTTTTCACCGGGGCGGCAAGGCCCAGGCGCGGCGGGGTGGCGAGGTTATACCAGAGCCAGTCGGCCTCGGCGACGTGCAGGGCCGACTCTTCGACCCGGATCAGCCAGGGTTCGATGGCCAGCTGGAAGTGGCTGAAGGTGTGCACCAGCCCGGGCATCTGCTGTTGCTGGCCCAGTTCCAGGGAGTGCTGCAGGGCCAGGTGCTGGATGTCGTCCAGGCCATCCAGCTCCGGCAGGCTCCACAACCCGCCCCAGAGGCCGCTGGAGGGCCGCCGGTAAAGCAGGATGGCGCCTTCGCGGTTGGCCAGCATCGGCATCAGGGTGCGCTTCTGAGGCACTTCCTTGCGTGGCTTGGGGATCGGGTAGCGGGTTTCCAGGCCGAGCATGTGGGCTTCGCAGCCGCGCTCCAGAGGGCACAACAGGCAGCTGGGCTTGCTCCGGGTACAGAGCGTCGCGCCCAGGTCCATCATCGCCTGGGTGTAGTGGTTGACCCGGCTGTGGGGGGTGAAGCGCTCGGCGGCGGCCCACAACTGCTTGGCCACCTTGGGCTCCCCGGGGTAGCCCTCCTGGGCCGTGAAGCGCGCCAGCACCCGCTTGACGTTGCCGTCGAGGATCGGCGCCCGCAGGCCCATGCTGATGCTGGCGATGGCGCCGGCGGTGGACAGGCCGATGCCCGGCAGTTCGGTGAGCTTTTCCACGTCCCGGGGGAACTCGCCGCCGTACTCGGCCATGACGATCTTCGCGGTCTTCTGCAGGTTGCGCGCCCGGGTGTAGTAGCCCAAGCCGGTCCACAGGTGCAGCACTTCGTCTTCCGGGGCTTCGGCCAGGGCCTGCACCGTGGGCAGCGAGGCCATGAAGCGGTCGAAGTAGTTGAGCACGGTACTGACCTGGGTCTGTTGCAGCATGATCTCCGAGACCCACACCCGATACGGGTTGATGTCCTGCTGCCAGGGCAGGTCATGGCGGCCGTGGCGGTCGTACCAGTCCAGCACCGCCGTTGAAAACGCCTCGGCTCTCATCGCTTGAACAGCCCCTTGAGCGCGTTCTTCAGTTCCGGGCTGACCTTGTCCCCCAGTTTCTCGTCGATCTTTTGCTGCAGGCGGTCACCGGCCAGCTTGGCTGCTACCTGGCCCAGGCCGTCCTTGTCCAGGCGGCAGGCCTTGGCCCCCAGCTCCAGCGGGCCGCGGCAGCGCAGCGGCAGCTCGATGCCGGTAAAGCGCTCGCCCACCTGGCAGGCCGGGTCCGGGTTATCCCGCAGGTCGCCTTCGACAATGATGCCGACCCGGTAGTCCATGCCCAGCACTCGCAGGTCGATGTCGCCGTTGCCGTTCACCGTCATGCCGGGGATGCGCACTTTCAGGTCCGGGTTGCTGGCCACGCCATTGCGCAGCGTCAGGTTGCCCTTGAGCTCCTGGAAGGGCGTGTCCTTGCCCCGTGGCGTGCTGCTGAGGTTCTTGCGGTTGAGCACGGCGATGCCCTGGCACAGCTGCTGTTCGATATTGGCGTTGAGCAGCACGCCGTTGTTGATGACGAAGCTGGCGGTGCCGTTGAGGCTGTCGATCAGTGCCTTCTGGCTGTTGCCGCTGCCGCTGAGGTTGCTGTTCAGGGTCACCAGGCCCTTGACCGGAGGATTCTGGCCCTGGCTTTCGAGGATGCGTTCCACCGGCACCCGGTTGATCTTGGTCTGCAAGCTCAACTGCGGTGTGCTCTGGCGCACATCGAGGTTGCCGCTGGCATCGAAGCTGCCGTTGTACAGCTCGCCGCGCAGGCTGGAAAGCTTGAGCAGGCCACCCTGGCCGGAGGCCTTGAGTGCGGCATTCTGGATCGGCAGCTTGTCCAGGGTCAGTTGGCCGAAGTTCAGGTCGGCATCGACGTCGAGTTTGCTCAGGCGCTCCACCGGCAGCAGGCGGTCAGTGCTCCAGGCGCCCTTGGTCGGTGCGTTGGGCAGCGGGGTGCTGCCGGCTCCGGCCATGGCATCGGCTTCGCTGCTCTGCACTTCGGCCTTGCGGGCCGATGCCGCGCTGTTGGCTTCGGCGGACTTGGGCGGCAGGTAGCGGTCGACATTGAAGGTGTCGGCCTTGAGCTGGGCGCGCAGGGATTGCTTGTCGAAGTCCTCGATGGCCAGGCGGCCGCTGAAGGTGCTGTCGTCGAGCTTCAGGTTCAGGTCTTCCAGGGCCAGGCTGGTGGGCGTGCCTTGCAGGCGGCTGACCAGCTCGACCTTGCTCAGGCTGCCTTCACCCATGGCGGGCAGGGTCTGGCCGATGCTGTCGACGAATCTCGCCAGGTCGAACTGGGCAATGGAGATGCCGCCGCTGATCTGCGGGGTCTTGTCCAGGTCGTTGACCTTGAGCTCACCCAGGGCGCGCAACTGATTGAGGGAGACCTTCAGGCCGGTCCACTGGGCAACGTTGGCGGCCTGGTCCAGCAGCAGCTGGCCCTGGGCTGCGAAGGTCAGGGTCTTGCCTTGCAACGGGTCGCCGGCGGCTTCGCCGGACAGGCGCATGTCTTCGAACTGGTAGCGCTTCAGGGCGCGGTCGAAGCGCAGTTCGCCATTGAGTTCGGTGCGCACGCGCACTGCGGGTTGGCTGCTGGCGAGGAAGGCCGTGAGCTTGACCGGGGTGTTGGTGGCTTCGTGAATCGGCCCGGTACTCAGCTGGATGCTTTCGGCGGTGAACTGCTTGTCGGTCTGTTCATCGTTGTACTCAACCCGGGCGTTGTTCACGGTCAGGCTGTCGATGTCCAGGCGGATCGGCTGCGCGGGTTTGTCCGCACCGGCTGGTGGTTGGCTGGCTTCGCCGGTGCTGGCGGCCGGAGTCTCGGCCTGCTTGTCGGTCGGTGCGGCCTTGCCAATGTCCTGCCAGTTGCCGTGGCCGTCCTTGTTGCGGGTCAGGCGCAGGTTCAGGCCTTCGACACGCACATCGCTCATCTGCACTTCGCGGCGCAGCAGCGGCAACACCCGGACCGACAGGCCGAGCATCTGCAGGTCGGCGAAAGGTTGGGACGGGTTGGCCAGGGTGGCGACGCCGGCATCGTGCAGTTCCAGGCCCAGCCAGGGGAACAGGCTCCAGCCGATGTCGCCATTGAGCGTCAGCTCGATGTGGGCCTTGTCGCGGGCAATCTGGCGAATCTCGTCTTTGTAGTCGTTGGGATCAAACAGGTGGGTCAGGGCGAAGCCCAGAGCCACGATGATCAGCAACAGCCCGAGAATTACCAGACCCAGGATTTTGCCGAACGCTTTCATGGGCGAGTCCTTGTATGTCGAATTCAAAATTTAGCGGGGGAGTATAGCGCTCTGAACCTGACGACTGGTCACCCATTGCAGTTAGAGGTTTTTTCGTTGTAGCGGTTTTTTTTTGGCCAGCGGCCTGGCCTGTGGGCAAAGCAGCTGCGGGAAAAAAGGTGATGTCAGTTTGGTTTTTTAGTTTGTCGCAAATGGTAACCTCTCGCGGTTCGTCCGCCCTTGTGCGACTTAATGTCGCGTCTGCCCAAATGGAGCTTTACTCAATAAAACGACCGCGCCGGTGTGCCAAGGTCGTCGCAGAAGAGTGGCCGATGAACAATTCTAATAATTGGGGGAAACATCCATGAGCACTAGCAACGCGGCGGCCAGTCCGTCCGCTCAGCCAGCGTTCTTGTCCAAAGAACGCATCATCGCCAAGCCCGGTTTCAACCGCTGGCTGGTTCCACCGGCCGCTCTGGCCATCCACCTGTGCATCGGCATGGCCTATGGCTTTTCGGTGTTCTGGCTGCCGCTGTCCAAGGCCCTGGGCGTCAGTGCGCCCGTGGCTTGCGAGCCCGGCATGGGCTTCATCGCGCAGATCTTTTCGTCCCAGTGTGACTGGCCGATCTCCATGCTCGGCTGGATCTACACCCTGTTCTTCATCTTCCTGGGGTGCTCGGCGGCGATCTGGGGCGGCTGGCTGGAACATGCCGGCCCGCGCAAGGCCGGTGTGGTTTCGGCACTGTGCTGGTGCGGCGGCCTGCTGATCTCGGCGCTGGGGATCTACACCCACCAGATCTGGCTGATGTGGATAGGCTCCGGGGTCATCGGCGGTATCGGCCTGGGCCTGGGCTATATCTCCCCGGTGTCGACCCTGATCAAGTGGTTCCCGGACAAGCGCGGCATGGCCACCGGCATGGCGATCATGGGCTTTGGCGGCGGCGCCATGGTCGGTGCGCCCCTGGCGGCGGCCCTGATGGGCCACTTTGCAACGCCGACCAGCGTTGGCGTGTGGCAGAGCTTCCTGGTGATGGCGGCCATCTACTTCGTGTTCATGATCGGTGGCGCCCTGGCCTACCGGGTTCCGCCTACCGGCTGGAAGCCTGAGGGCTGGACCGCACCGGCGAAGAAAGCCGCCAATGCGATGATCACCCACCGCCACGTGCACGTGAACGTGGCCTGGAAGACCCCGCAGTTCCGCCTGGTGTGGCTGGTGCTGTGCCTCAACGTTTCGGCCGGTATCGGCATCCTCGGCATGGCCTCGCCCCTGCTGCAGGAAGTGTTTGCCGGCAAGCTGCTGGGCAATGGCCTGACCTTCAGCCAGCTGGACGCCGGGCAACTGGCGCAGATTGCCGCGATTGCCGCCGGCTTCACCGGTTTGCTGAGCCTGTTCAACATCGGCGGGCGGTTCTTCTGGGCGTCGTTCTCCGACTACCTGGGCCGCAAGAACACCTATTTCGTGTTCTTTGCCCTGGGCTTTGCCCTTTATGCGCTGATCCCGAACCTCGGCCACCTGGGCAATATCGCCCTGTTCGTGGCGGCGTTCTGCATCATCCTGTCGATGTACGGCGGCGGTTTCGCCACGGTGCCGGCCTACCTGGCGGACCTGTTCGGCACCCAGATGGTGGGCGCTATCCACGGTCGCCTGCTGACCGCCTGGGCCGCGGCGGGCGTGCTGGGCCCGGTGCTGGTGAACTACCTGCGCGAGTACCAGCTGAGCATCGGCGTCGAGCGCGCTGCGGCTTACGACATCACCCTGTACATCCTCGCCGGCCTGCTGGTGCTGGGCTTTTTGTGCAACCTGCTGGTGCGCCCGGTGGCCGACAAGTACTTCATGACCGACGAGCAACTGGCGGCCGAGCAGGCCCTGGGCCATGACAAGGGCGCCGACAACAGCGTCGTGCTGGAATGGAAGGCCTCATCCGCCAGCCTGCCGCTGGTGATCGCTGCCTGGCTGGCCGTGGGCATTCCCCTGGCGTGGGGCGTGTGGGTCACCCTGCAGAAGACCGCGGTGCTGTTCCATTAAGGGCTTCGCCGGCCAGCCAGCTCCTGCGCAGGAGCCCGCTGGCCGGCGAACAAGGTGCCAGGGCCTGTCAGGCCTGGCGCCTTCACCGGCAAGCCGTTTTCTATAGTTGTCATGACAGGTACAGCCCCGCAGCCATTGGCTGGCGCCCGTCAGGATATTGTCCATCGTGTTTCTGTTTAGCCGCCGTGGGGCCTATACTATTCGCCTTTTTCGCCCAATGATTTTGCGGAGCTGGTGATGGCCGAACGTAAGGCATCTGTCGAGCGCGACACTCTGGAAACCCAGATCAAAGCCTCGATCAACCTGGATGGCACCGGAAAGGCCCGATTCGATATCGGCGTGCCCTTCCTTGAGCACATGCTGGACCAGATCGCCCGGCACGGGCTGATCGACCTGGACATCGAAAGCAAGGGCGACCTGCATATCGACGACCACCACACCGTGGAGGATGTCGGTATCACCCTCGGCCAGGCGTTCAGCAAGGCCATCGGCGACAAGAAAGGCATCCGTCGCTACGGCCATGCCTATGTGCCGCTGGATGAAGCCCTGTCCCGCGTGGTGATCGACTTCTCCGGCCGCCCCGGCCTGCAGATGCATGTGCCGTTCACCCGCGCCACCGTCGGTGGTTTCGATGTCGACCTGTTCCAGGAGTTCTTCCAGGGCTTCGTCAACCACGCCAACGTGACCCTGCACATCGACACCCTGCGCGGCACCAACACTCACCACCAGATCGAGACCGTGTTCAAGGCCTTCGGCCGCGCGCTGCGCATGGCGGTGGAGCTGGACGAGCGCATGGCCGGCCAGATGCCGTCGACCAAGGGCGTGCTGTAATGCAGACCGTCGCCGTCATCGACTACGGCATGGGCAACCTGCACTCGGTGGCCAAGGCCCTGGAGCACGTGGGCGCCGGCAAGGTGCTGATCACCAGCGATGCCAGCGTGATTCGCGAAGCCGACCGGGTGGTGTTCCCCGGAGTGGGTGCGATCCGTGACTGCATGGCCGAGATCCGCCGCCTGGGCTTCGATGCCCTGGTACGCGAGGTCAGCCAGGACCGTCCGTTCCTCGGTATCTGCGTGGGCATGCAGGCGCTGCTCGACCACAGTGAAGAGAACGAAGGCGTGGACTGCATCGGCCTGTTTCCCGGCCAGGTGAAGTTCTTCGGCAAGGGCCTGATCGAGGATGGCGAGCACCTGAAGGTGCCGCACATGGGCTGGAACGAAGTGAAGCAGGCGGTGGACCACCCGCTATGGCACAACATTGCGGACCTGGCGCGCTTCTACTTCGTGCACAGCTACTACATCAATGCCGGTAACACGCGGCAGGTGGTGGGCAGCGGTCACTATGGCGTGGATTTCGCCGCGGCGCTGGCCGACGGCTCGCGTTTTGCCGTGCAGTTCCACCCGGAGAAAAGCCATACCCACGGCCTGCAGCTGCTGCAGAATTTCGCCGCCTGGGACGGTCGCTGGTAAATGGCGATCAAGAAACCCAAGCCGCCGATCCTGAGCCTCACTGCCGAACAGGAGAGCGAGGCGACGCACAAGATCAAGCGTTTCCTGGAGGATCGGTTCGAGCTCGAGCTGGGCTCGTTCGAAGCGGCGGAGGTTCTTGAACTGTTTACCCGCGAAATTGCTCCGCACTATTACAACCGGGCGATTTTCGATGTGCAGGCGCACCTCAAGGAGAGGTTCGAAAGCATCGAAAGCGACCTGTGGGCGCTCGAGAAAAACTGATTTCCGAGTGAAGCTGAACAATCGAACTTGAAGGTTTGCCAGATGCTGATTATTCCCGCTATCGATCTCAAGGACGGCGCCTGTGTGCGTCTGCGCCAAGGCCGCATGGAAGACTCCACGGTGTTCTCCGATGACCCGGTGAGCATGGCCGCCAAATGGGTTGAAGGGGGTTGCCGGCGCTTGCATCTGGTGGACCTGAACGGTGCCTTCGAAGGCCAGCCGGTCAACGGCGAGGTGGTCACCGCAATCGCCAAGCGCTACCCGAACCTGCCGATCCAGATCGGCGGCGGCATCCGTTCCCTGGAAACCATCGAGCACTACGTCAAGGCTGGCGTGAGCTACGTGATCATCGGCACCAAGGCGGTCAAGGAGCCGGAGTTCGTCGCCGAGGCCTGTCGCGCGTTCCCCGGCAAGGTGATTGTCGGCCTGGACGCCAAGGACGGTTTCGTCGCCACCGACGGCTGGGCTGAAGTCAGCAGCGTGCAGGTCATCGACCTGGCCAAGCGTTTCGAAGCCGACGGCGTGTCCGCCATCGTTTATACCGACATCGCCAAAGACGGCATGATGCAGGGCTGCAACGTTCCCTTCACCGCAGCCCTGGCGGCCGCTACCCGGATCCCGGTGATCGCTTCCGGCGGTATCCATAACCTGGGCGACATCAAGGCCCTGCTGGACGCCAAGGCGCCAGGAATCATCGGCGCCATCACTGGTCGCGCGATCTATGAAGGCACCCTCGATGTCGCAGAAGCCCAGGCTTTCTGCGATTCGTACCAAGGCTGAGGATTCGCCATGGCACTGGCCAAACGCATCATCCCTTGCCTGGACGTGGACAACGGCCGGGTGGTCAAGGGCGTCAAGTTCGAGAACATCCGCGACGCCGGTGACCCGGTGGAAATTGCCCGTCGCTACGACGAGCAGGGTGCCGACGAAATCACTTTCCTCGACATTACCGCCAGCGTCGATGGGCGTGATACCACCCTCCATACCGTCGAGCGCATGGCCAGCCAGGTGTTCATCCCGCTGACCGTGGGCGGTGGTGTGCGCACCGTGCAGGACATCCGCAACCTGCTCAATGCCGGCGCGGACAAGGTCTCGATCAACACCGCCGCGGTGTTCAACCCGGAGTTCGTCGGCGAGGCCGCGCAGCACTTCGGCTCCCAGTGCATCGTGGTCGCCATCGACGCCAAGAAGGTCTCCGGCCCGGGTGAAACCCCGCGCTGGGAAATCTTCACCCATGGCGGACGCAAGCCCACCGGGCTGGACGCGGTGGAGTGGGCGAAGAAGATGGAAGGCCTGGGTGCCGGCGAGATCCTGCTCACCAGCATGGATCAGGACGGCATGAAAAACGGCTTCGACCTGGGCGTGACCCGGGCCATCAGCGATGCCCTGGGGATTCCGGTAATCGCCTCCGGCGGTGTCGGCAACCTTCAGCATCTGGCCGACGGCATCATCGAAGGCCATGCCAGCGCGGTGCTGGCGGCGAGTATTTTCCACTTCGGCGAGTACACGGTCCCCGAGGCCAAGGCCTACATGGCTCACCGTGGGATTGTTGTGCGATAGCCACTGGACAGCATGGCGGGCTCACGGCACTCTTGAGCACGCCATGGATTCCGGTAACCCGTCATGTTCAAACGTCTTCTAGTGGTTGTCGCCAGCGCTTCGCTTGTTCTTTGCGGCCTCGCCCGCGCTGATGAACCCGCCGATACCTCCCTGGTGTTGCTGACGGAAAACTTCCCCCCCTACAACATGGCCAAGAACGGCAAGAACTTCGCCCAGGGCGAGAATATCGACGGCATCGCCGTGGATATCGTCCGCGAAATGTTCAAGCGTGCTGGAATCAACTACAGCCTGACCCTGCGCTTCCCCTGGGAACGTATCTACAAGATGGCGCTGGAGCAGCCGGGCTATGGTGTGTTCGTCATGGCGCGCCTGCCGGACCGCGAGCCGCTGTTCAAGTGGGTCGGCCCCATCGGCCCGGACGACTGGATCATGCTGGCCAAGGCCGGCAGCACCATCAGCCTCGAATCCCTGGAGCAGGCGCGCAAGTACAAGATCGGCGCCTACAAGGGCGATGCCATTGCCGAGACCCTGACCAAGCAGGGCCTGGCGCCGCAAGTGGTACTGCGCGACCAGGACAACGCCAAGAAGCTGGTGGCGGGGCAGATCGACCTCTGGGCCACTGGCGACCCGGCCGGGCGCTACCTGGCCAAGCAGGAGGGCATCAGCGGCCTCAAGACCGTGCTGCGCTTCAACAGCGCCGAACTGTACCTGGCCCTGAACAAGGACGTCTCCGATGAGGTGGTGGCCAAGCTCCAGGCGGCCCTGGACCAGATGCGCCAAGAGGGGCTGGTGGAGGAGATCATGGGGCGTTACCTGTAGGCGCTTCGCTGGCAAGCCAGTTCCTGTGGCGAAGGGCTCTAGCGATAAACCCCGTTCTTGCCATGCCCGGCCATGGCCTTGTTGCTGCGCAGGCTGATCATCGACTTGATATCGATCCACTCGATGCCCTGGGCCTTGAGCCTGGGCAGCTCACGTTCGAGCACTGCCAGGGTCTGTGGGTAAGGGTGGCCGATCATCACCGCCGAACCCTGTTTGCGCGCCAGTTTGATCGCGGTCTGCAACTGTTGGCTGATCGCCGCTTCCGTACGTTCGTCATCCAGGAACACATCTCGGGAAACACTGGCCAGCCCGATCTTCTGCGCTTCGGCGGCAGCCACCGTCTGGGCGCTGGTGCGGCTGTCGACGAAGAATTTGTGTCGCCGCTGCAAGTCGGCCATCAGCCAGGCCATGGCCTGGGGTTGGGCGGTCATGCGGCTGCCCATGTGGTTGTTGATGCCGCTGGTGTAGGGCACGGCCTGGAAGGCGGCGTCCAGGCGTTTTTGCAGCTCTTCGATGGGCAACTCGGGGTGCCAGGCAAACGGCCCGGTGGCCGGGTCCATGGGCATGTGCAGGATGACGATCTTGCCGGCGCGATGGGCCTCGCGGGCGAATTCGGCAGCGTGGGGCGTGTCGGGCATGATCGCCGTGGTGACTGGGCCGGGCAGGGCCAGTACGCGGCGGTCCCGGGGCAGGTTCTGGCCGAGGTCGTCGATGATCAGGCTCAGGTAGGCCTTGGGCGCAACGGCTGTGGGTTCGGCGGCTTGGGTCGCGAGGGGCAAGAGGCACAGCAGGGTGAGCAGCGAGGCCTGGAGCGAGCGCAACAGCAGTGAGCAGCGGGAAATCATGGGGATCGGGATCAGGCCTTTAGGGGAATGGGCACCCTGGCGGGCGCTTGGCTGGCGAGCCAGCTCCTACGCAAGCCGGCTCCTGTAGGAGCCGGCTTGCCGGCGAAGGGTTCAATCATTTGCCGCGGGTGATGCTCAGCCCCTTGAGCAGGCTCAGGGCCTGGGCCAACTGGTAGTCGTCGTCCTGCGGCATCGGCTTGGCCTTGCTCGCGGCGCCACTGGGCTTGTCGGCGCCGCCGTTGCCATTGCCCAGGTGGCCCTGCAGGTCGGCTTCCTTGAAGTACTCGCCGTCCTGGGACTCGCTGGTGATCTTGGCGCGGCGCACTTCGATGTCCGGAACGATGCCCTGAGCCTGGATCGAACGCCCGTTGGGGGTGAAGTACAGCGCGGTGGTGATCTTCAGCGCCCGGTCGTTGTTCAGCGGCAGCACGGTCTGCACCGAGCCCTTGCCGAAGCTGGTAGTGCCCATCAGTACTGCGCGCTTTTGATCCTGCAGGGCACCGGCGACGATCTCCGAAGCCGAGGCGCTGCCGCCGTTGATCAGCACCACCATCGGCACGGCTTCGCTTTCGTCCTTGCCGGTGGCGGAGAAGCGCAGCTCGGAGTTGGCGATGCGGCCCTTGGTGTAGACGATCAGGCCCTTGGTGATGAAGTGGTCCACCACCTCCACCGCGGCTTGCAGCACGCCGCCCGGGTTGTTGCGCAGGTCGAGGATGATGCCGTTGAGCTTCTTGCCGTTGTCCTTGCGCAGCTTGGCCAGGGCCTTGGAGACTTCCTCGCCGGTCTTGACCTGGAACTGGGTGATGCGGATGTAGCCGTAGCCCGACTCCAGCAGCTGGCTCTTCACGCTTTTCACCTGGATGGTGGCGCGGGCCAGGGTCACGTCGAACGGCGTGCCGCCGTCGCGCACCAGGGTCAGGGTGATCTTCTGGCCGATCTTGCCGCGCATCTTGTCCACGGCTTCGGTCATGGTCTGGCCACGGGTCGGCTGGCCGTTGATCTTGACGATCAGGTCGCCGGCCTGGATCCCGGCCTTGGATGCCGGGGTGTCGTCGATGGGCGAGACCACCTTGATGAAGCCGTCCTCGGCGCCGACTTCGATGCCCAGGCCGCCGAATTCGCCGCTGGTGCTTTCCTGCAGTTCGGCGAAGTCTTCCGGGCCCAGATAGGCAGAGTGCGGGTCGAGGTTGCTGAGCATGCCCTTGATGGCATTCTCCAGCAGGGTCTTGTCGTCTACGGGTTCGACATACGCGGCCTTGATGCGGTCCATGACCTCGGCGAAGGTGCGCAGCTCTTCCAGCGGCAAGGGCGCCTTGGTGGTCGCGGCGGTTGCTGCTTGAGCGGTTTCGGCGGCAAACGCCTGAGGCGCTCCGATCACCAGGGCGATCGTCAGGGCCAGCGAGGTAAGGCGGGACAAATGCAGCATGTCGAACGAACTCCTAATTTAGATGCAGCGCTTATCCTTGCGCGTGGCACCACTGTGCCGGGTCGCTGGGGCGGCCCTGCTGACGAATTGCAAAGTACAGCGCAGGAGTGTCCTGTCCGCCACTATTACCGACGGTGGAGATGGACTCTCCGGCCTTGACCACGTCGCCGGCTTCCTTGAGCAGCGTCTGGTTGTGTCCGTAGAGGCTCAGGTAACCGTTGCCGTGATCGAGGATCACCAGCAGGCCGGCGCCGCGCAGCCAGTCGGCGAACACTACCCGGCCACCGTGCACGGCGTGCACCTGGCTGCCGGCGGCGGCGCTGATCATCACGCCGTCCCACTTGGAGCGGGAGTCGTCGCCACGGGTTTCACCAAAGCGTGCCAGTAGTCGACCATCAACGGGCCATGGAAGTTTTCCCCGGGCTGAAGCAAATGCCCCGCCATAGGAAGGGCCGGCGCTGGAAACCAGGGCTCCAGGGCTTGATCTTGCGGGTTTGCGCGGTTCATCGCTGGCGTCGGCCTGGGCCTCACGCAAGCGCTTTTTTTCGGCTTCCTGCTGGGCGATCAGCGCTTTCTGCCGCGCTTCTTCTGCCTCGCGGGCCTGGCGGGCCAGGGTTTCTTCAATGGTTTTCAGGACCTTGGCCAGGTCGGCCTGGTCCTGTTCGCGGGCCTTGAGCTTGTCGTCACGGGCCTTCACATCGTTGTTCAGCTTGGCCAGGGCCAACTGCCGCTCCTTGCGCACCTTGTCGAGTTCTTCGCGCTGGGTGTCGAGGCTGCTTTTCTGCACCAGCAACTGGGCCTGCTGCAGGGAGATGTCCTTTTCCACATTGGCCAGCTGGCGCAGGGTCTCGTTGAAATTCTTCAACTGCTCCAGGCGGGCCTGGCTCAGGTAGTCGTAATAGGTCAGGGTGCGGGCGAATTTTTCCGGGTTCTGCTGGTTGAGCAGCAGCTTGAGGTATTCCTGGCGCCCGTTCTGGTAGGCCGCGCGGGCCTGGATGGCGATCAGTCGCTGCTGTTCAGTGCGCGCGCTCTGGAGTTTTTTTTTCTCCTCATCGAGTCGCTGCAGCTCGGATTCGCTTTTCTTCAGCTCTTTTTGCAGGGCCTCGACCTGCTTTTCCAGCTTGCCCATCTCGGTTTCGGTGCCGCGCAGTTCTTTCTGCACCCCGGACTTCTCTTCCTGAAGCTTGCCCAGCAGCTTTTTCAGCTCGGCAATGTCCTGACGCGTGGCGTCCAACTGTTGTTGGGTTTGCGCGCGCTCGTCGGCGAAAGCCGGTTGGAGCAGGCAGATCAGAGCAAGGGTAATCAGGGCGCGAAGCATAGAGGCGGGCGACACCAGGGAAAGGGACGGCCTAGTATGCCCGCCCATCGCTGCAAAAAAAACGCCTCAAAGCCAACTGCTTTGAGGCGTTCGTCATAAAAAGCCGTTTCCGGGCCGTTATTGGGCCATTTGCTATCAGCGTGCCGCCGTGGCCTGGGGCGGTGGCGCCGATCAACCTTGTGCGGGCGAGCGAGCCTGATGCGGCAGCGCCTGGGTGCCGGCCTGCGCGGCCGAGGCATCCTGGCTGGCCTGGCTGTCTTGCCGGGCCCGCAGGACCACGATTCCCGGGACGTTGTGAACGTACTCCATGAAGGGTGAGTCGATCACCGCGCCCTGGTCCTTTTTCGAGGAGGCGTTGCGCAGGACCGGGCCCTGGGCCGTCTGGATGAACAGCCCGGTATGGGTGACGTCCAGGCCCGAGAGGTGGGTATAGATGCCGATGTAGTCGCCGGTTCGCAGGTGGCTGAGCAGATGCTGGTCAATCAATGCGCTGGGAATGTAGGTGATGTCGCGTTCGGCCACGGGCAGGCCGGGCAGGTAGCGGCCGCCATCGGCCTTTTGATTGAGGCGCTTGGCCACGGTCACCGCGTTCGCACTCAGCTGGGCGGTCACATCCTCGGCCATGGGTTGCCCGGCATGGGCCCAATCGGTGAAGAAGTGGCGGCGGTTGAGGAAGTTGATATCGCCGTTCACGTAGCGAATCTGCACCAGGTTGTTGATGAAGCCGGCCTCGTCGCTGGACTGGCGCAAGGCCTCGACGTAATCCAGGTAGGTGAAGCAGTCCAGGCCCCTGAAGTCGACCACCAGCTTCTCGGCCAGGGTTGCGGAGCCGTGCAGCCGGTTCGCCGCGTAAGGCGTGTGCAGGAACTCCCGGGAAATCAGGTCGTTCATCTGGCCTATGTCGGTAGAGCCCCGAGGAGGCTGGATCTTTAGCAGTGCTTTCAATTTATCGGCGGTCTGAGCATCCATTTCCACCGGGCTGTGTTGCTGTGCGAGGGCACTGGCATCCACCGGCTGTTGAGCAGGAATCTGGCTTGCACAGCCTGACAGGAGGGAGGCCAGAAGCAGCGTAGCCGTCTTGTTCATGGAGATTCTCTCTGCTGTTATTGATAACGATAATCATTATTCAATAAGTGCCCGACGCTTGTCTGCTTTTACTTCCATCGCCCTGATTCGCCCTGTGCAAGGCCACCATGAAAAACGCCCGACGGTTGCATCGGGCGTTTTTGCCTGCAATGGCGAGCTGGAGGGATCAGTGCGCCGGGTCCACCAGGATCGACGTTCCGGTCATTTCCGCGGGCTTGGGCAGGCCCAGCAACTTGAGCATGGTGGGCGCCACGTCCGCCAGAACCCCGCCTTCACGGACTTTCAAGGCGCGTTTGCCGACATAGATGAATGGCACCGGCTCGGTGGTGTGGGCGGTGTGGGCCTGGCCGGTGGATTCGTCGGACATCTGCTCGACGTTGCCGTGGTCGGCGGTGATCAGGGCTTCGCCGCCGACCTTTTCCAGGGCATCGACGATACGTCCGACGCACAGGTCCAGGCATTCCACGGCTTTGACCGCCGCCTCGAACACGCCGCTGTGGCCGACCATGTCGCCGTTGGCGTAGTTGACGATGATCACGTCATAACGCTGGTGCTCGATGGCGTCGACGATCTTGTCGGTGACTTCCGGGGCACTCATTTCCGGCTGCAGGTCGTAGGTGGCGACTTTCGGCGACGGGATCAGGATGCGCTCCTCGCCCGGGAACGGCTCTTCGCGGCCACCGGAGAAGAAGAAGGTGACGTGGGCATACTTCTCGGTCTCGGCGATGCGCAGTTGGGTCTTGCCGTTTTTCGCCAAATAGTCGCCCAGCACGTTCTCCAGGCTGCCCGGGGCAAAGGCCGATGGCGCGGGGATGCTGGCGGCGTACTGGGTGAGCATGACGAAGCCGGCCAGCTTAGGCTGGCGTGGGCGTTCGAAGTCCTTGAAGTCGTCCTCGACGAAGACCCGGGTCAGCTCCCGTGCACGGTCGGCGCGGAAGTTCATGAACACCACGGCATCGCCGTCCTCGACCTTGACCGGTTCGCCGATGGTGGTGGCCTTGACGAATTCGTCGCTCTCTTCACGTGCGTAGGCGGCTTGCAGGCCTTCCTGGGCGGTGGCGGCGTTGAACTGGCCCTGGCCGTCGACGATCAGGTTGTAGGCCTGGGCCACACGGTCCCAGCGGTTGTCGCGGTCCATGGCGAAGTAACGGCCGATCAGGCTGGCGATGCGGCCCTTGCCCAGGGTCTTGAAGGTTTCGTCCAGCAGTTCGATGGACGACTGGGCGCTTTTGGGCGGGGTGTCGCGGCCATCGAGGAAGGCATGCAGGTAGATCTTCTCGGCGCCGCGCTTGAAGGCCAGTTCGGCCATGGCGATCAGGTGGTCCTGGTGGCTGTGCACGCCGCCGTCGGACAGCAGGCCGAGGATGTGCACCGCCTTGCCGGCATCCACGGCCTTGTCCACGGCCGCGCAAATGGTCGGGTTCTCGAAGAACTCACCGTCACGGATGGCCTTGGTCACCCGGGTGAAGTCCTGGTACACCACGCGGCCGGCGCCGAGGTTCATGTGGCCGACTTCGGAGTTGCCCATCTGCCCGTCCGGCAGGCCGACATCCATGCCCGAACCCGAGATCAGGCCGTTGGGCATGCTGGCGCACAAGCGGTCCAGGACCGGCTTCTTGGCCGCATAGACGGCGTTGGATTCGTGGCTTTCGCTGTGACCGAAGCCATCCAGAATCATCAGGACCAAAGGTTTAGGCGTGGTAGTCATGGCGTCCACTCGTGGCTGGATAGGAAAGAGATGAAAGGGAGGTGTTGAAAAAGGGAGTGGCAGTTTAAAGCGAAGTTCCGGTGGAGTCACCGCCGGGCGGGGTTTGGTCGACCCGGAGGGCTGTGTATACTGGCCGACATTTTAACGCCCTGGAACCTCCTTAGATGGTTGCTCACCTGATTCAATTCGCCACTGAACACTACTTGCTCGTCGGCGCCTTCGCCATCCTGCTGGCTCTGTTGATCGCTCATGAATTGAGCCGCGGTGGCCGCAGCCTCAGCACCCGTGAACTGACCGCGCTGGTCAACAGCGAGCAGGGCGTCGTGATCGATATCCGTCCATCCAAGGACTATGCCGCCGGCCATATCGTCGGTGCACTGAACATTCCCCAGGACAAGCTGGCCGCCCGTGTCGGCGAGCTGGAGAAGCACAAGTCCAAGACCATCATCCTGGTGGACGCTCAGGGTCAGCACGCCGGCACCCACGCCCGCGAGCTGCTCAAGTCCGGTTTCACCGCGGCCAAGCTGTCCGGCGGCGTGGCCAGCTGGAAGGCCGATAACCTGCCATTGGTGAAGTAATGTCCAAGGTCATCGTCTACTCCAGTGATTACTGCCCTTACTGCTCGCGCGCCAAGCATCTGCTGGCGAGCAAAGGCGTAGCCTTCGAAGAGATCAAGGTCGATGGCAAGCCCCAGGTACGCGCCGAGATGGCCCAGAAGGCCGGGCGTACGTCCGTGCCGCAGATCTGGATCGGCGCCACCCACGTAGGTGGCTGTGATGATTTGTTCGCCCTGGAGCGTGCCGGCAAGCTCGACGCGCTGCTAGCGGCCTGAAATTCCCAACCCTATAGACCCAAGATCAAGAAGGACTCTGAGATGACTGACCAACAGAACACCGTTGCCGACGACGAAAGCGCACCGCAATTCTCCCTGCAGCGTATCTACGTGCGTGACCTGTCCTTCGAAGCGCCGAAAAGCCCGGCGATCTTCCGTCAGCAGTGGGAACCTAGCGTCGGCCTGGACCTCAATACCCGCCAGACAGCGTTGGAAGCCGACTTCCACGAAGTGGTGCTGACCCTGTCCGTGACCGTGAAGAACGGCGACGAAGTGGCCTTCATCGCTGAAGTCCAGCAGGCCGGTATCTTCCTGATCAAGAACCTGGATGAGGCTTCCATGAGCCACACCCTGGGTGCTTTCTGCCCGAACATCCTGTTCCCTTACGCTCGTGAAGCGCTGGACAGCCTGGTGACCCGCGGTTCGTTCCCGGCGCTGATGCTGGCCCCGGTGAACTTCGATGCGCTGTACGCCCAAGAGCTGCAACGCCTGCAGTCCGCTGGCGAAAACACCGTTCAGTAAGTGCGGGTTGCGGTACGAAAAAAGCGCCTGTAACGGCGCTTTTTTCATGCTCGGGCAAAACCTGTAGGAGCGGGCTTGCCCGCGAACCCCCGGCTCTACTTGAACCCCAACTGTCTCCAGCCTTCATAGACCGCAACGGCCACGGTGTTGGACAGGTTCAGGCTGCGGCAGCCTTCGCGCATGGGCAGGCGCAGGCGCTGTTCGCCGGGCAGGGCGTCCAGCACGTCCGCCGGCAGGCCCCGGCTCTCGGGGCCGAACAGGAAGGCGTCGCCCTCCTGGAAGCTGGCGTCATGGAAGGGGCGCGAGCCCTTGGTGGTGAAGGCGAACAGGCGCGGCTGGCCGAGGCTTTCCAGGCAACTGGCAAGGTCGGCATGGCGTTGCAGGGTGGCGTATTCGTGATAGTCGAGGCCGGCGCGGCGCAGGCGCTTGTCGTCCATTTCGAAACCCAGCGGCTCGATCAAATGCAGGTGGCAGCCGCTGTTGGCGCACAGCCTGATAACGTTGCCGGTATTCGGCGGAATTTCTGGTTGAAAGAGGATGACGTGAAACATGCACGGCTCCGAAGAGAAAGACAGGCTGCATTCTACGCCTGAAGCGTACTCGCGACCGAAGCTAATGCTGCGGGTGTTCGGCTCCCTGGCGATTGTCGGGGTGATGGTAGGGCTGATGATCGGCCGCCTCACCCAGCCTGATCCGGTGGCGTTGCAGCAGGTCGAGGTGGCGCCCGATGGGCTGGTGCTGTGGTTCAACCATGAGCCCAAGCTCCATGGGGAACACATCGATGGCACCGTGGCGCTGCTGTTCGATGCCCAGGGGCAGGCACAGAAGGGCCAGTTGCAGGTCAATCAGCGCAATGTGAACTGGCGGGTGCGCCGGGCGGACCAGGGCCTGCTGCTGAACCTGGTGGCCGCGCGGCCGCTGCGGGGGCAGTGGGACGGGAGCGAGGAGGAGGGGCGCTGGCGCCTGGCGATCCACCTGCGGGAGGAATAAAAGAGGGAAACCCCGGCCTGCCTGTACCAAGGCCCCCAAAAGCGGGAGGGGCTGAGCGCCACGAAGGCGATGAGTCCCGGTGTAAAGAAGGGGATTCCCGGCCTGCCTGTACCAGGGTCCCCAAAAGCGTGGCCCGTCGCGATGCGGGGGATGGGCCGGGTATTAAAGAGGGAAGTCCCGGCCACCTGCCTGTACCGGGGTTCCCGAAAGCCTGGCCCGTCGCTGTGAGCGGGGTGGGCCTGGTGTTAAAGAGGGAAGTCCCGGCCTGCCTGTACCGGGGTTCCCGAAAGCCTGGCCCGTCGCTGTGAGCGGGGTGGGCCTGGTGTTAAAGAGGGAAGTCCCAGCCTGCCTGTACTGGGGTTCCCGAAACCTTTGGCCGTCGCGATGTGCGTGCCGAGCCTGGTGTTAAAGAGGGGAATCCCCGGCCTGCCTGTACCAAGGTCCCCGAAACTGGGTAGTGACTGGGTTATTGCAGGTGGCGTGCCAGTTTTGGCTGCAGAGGCGTTGATTGCTGGGATAAAAAGCCGAAAGCCCCGTAATCCGGGGCTTTTGCGTTTTCGACGGAGGGCTTTTCAGAGCTGAGGCCCGGGTTGTACCCGGGCTGGATGGCACTGCAGCGCGCCTTCGGGCAGTGCATGCACCCCATCCTGGTGCACGCACATCCTCATCGTAGGAGCCGGCTTGCCGGCGAAAGCGCCTGTGGGCGCACTGCAAGGCTCAAGGGCCTCTTCGCTGGCAAGCCAGCTCCTACATGCCGCGCCGGGGCTTCAGCCTTCCTCGCCTTCATCCTCGTCGCCACCGTCGACCTTCATCCCCAGCTCCTTGATCTTGCGGGTCAGGGTATTGCGCCCCCAGCCCAACAGGACCGCGGCATCGCGGCGGCGGCCGGCGGTGTGCTTGAGGGCGGTCTCGATCATGATCCGCTCGAAACTCGGTACCGCGCTGTCCAGCAGGTTCGATTGCCCGCGGGCCAGGGCCTGGTCGGCCCATTGGCGCAGGGCCTGTTCCCAGTTGGTGACCGGCGCCGAATCCTGGGGCAGGCTCAGCAACTCCGGTGGCAGGTCGCTGATATGCACCTCGCGACCCGAGGCCATGACGGTGATCCAGCGGCAGGTGTTCTCCAGCTGGCGCACGTTGCCCGGCCACGGCAGGTTCTTCAGGTATTCCTCGGTTTCGTTTTTCAGCAACTTGGGTTCCACCGCCAGCTCCTGGGCGGCGCGGCTGAGGAAGTGCCTGGCCAGGGTCGGGATGTCTTCGCGACGGTCCGACAGGCGCGGGATATGGATGCGGATCACGTTGAGGCGGTGGAACAGGTCCTCACGGAACTTGCCGGCGTGCACCAGGGTTTCCAGGTTCTGGTGGGTCGCGGCGATGATGCGTACATCGACCTTGACCGGGGTATGGCCACCGACCCGATAGAACTCGCCATCGGCCAGGACCCGCAGCAGGCGGGTCTGGGTGTCGGCTGGCATGTCGCCGATCTCGTCGAGAAACAGGGTGCCGCCGTCGGCCTGCTCGAAGCGCCCGCGCCGCAGGTTGGCCGCGCCGGTGAAGGCGCCCTTTTCATGGCCGAACAGCTCGGATTCCATCAGGTCCTTGGGGATCGCCGCCATGTTCAGGGCGATGAACGGCGAGGCCGCCCGCGGGCTGTGGCGATGCAGGGCATGGGCTACCAGCTCCTTGCCGGTGCCGGACTCGCCGTTGATCAGCACTGTGATGTTGGAGTGGCTCAGGCGCCCGATGGCGCGGAACACCTCCTGCATCGCCGGCGCTTCGCCGATGATCTCCGGGGTGCGAGCCAGGGTCGGGGCCACTTCCAGGCCTTGCTGTTCCTGGGCGTGCTGATTGGCGCGCTTGACCAGCGACACCGCTTCATCGACATCGAACGGCTTGGGCAGGTATTCGAAGGCACCGCCCTGGTAGGAGGCGACAGCGCTATCCAGGTCCGAATGCGCGGTCATGATGATCACTGGCAGGCGCGGGTGCTGCTCGCGAATCCGTGCCAGCAGGTCCAGGCCACTGGCGCCGGGCATGCGAATGTCGGAAATGATCACGTCCGGGGCCTGGCGGGCCAGGCGGCTCATCACCCCGTCGGCGCTGTCGAAGCTCTGGGTGGTCATCCCTTCCTGCTGCAAGGCTTTTTCCAGGACCCAACGGATAGAACGGTCGTCATCGACGATCCACACGGTTTCACTACGGCTCATGTCGATGGGGCTCCTTGTTCCAGTGGCAGAAAGATCGAGAACGTGGTGTGGCCGGGATGGCTGTCACATTCGATCAGACCCTGGTGCTGGCTGATGATGTTCTGGGTGATGGCCAGGCCCAGCCCGGTACCGTCCGGGCGGCCGCTGACCATAGGGAAGAAGAGGGTGTCCTGCAGTTCCGCGGGGATGCCCGGGCCGTTGTCGATGATCTCGATCTTGCTCACCAGGCGATGGCGCACGTGGCCGATGGTGAACTGGCGCATGGTGCGGCTGCGCAGGGTGATGCGCCCCAGGCGCATTTCATTCTGGCTGCTGATGGCCTGCATGGCGTTGCGCACGATGTTGAGCACCGCCTGGATCATCTGTTCGCGGTCGATCAGCACGTCGGGAATGCTCGGGTCGTAATCGCGCACCAGGGTGATACAGCCCTGGCTTTCGGCTTCCACCAGGCTGCTGACCCGCTCCAGCACTTCATGGATGTTGGTCAGGGCCAGGGATGGCAGCTTGTTCGAGCCGAGCATGCGGTCCACCAGGTTCCTCAGGCGGTCGGCTTCTTCGATGATGACGTTGGTGTAGTCCTTGAGGCTTTCCTCGGGCAGCTCCCGGGCCAGCAACTGTGCGGCGCCGCGAATGCCCCCCAAGGGGTTCTTGATTTCATGGGCCAGGCCGCGCACCAGCATCTTGCTGGTTTCCTGCTTGGACAACTGGGCCTCTTCCTTGGTGATCCGCAGCAGCCGGTCCCGGGGGTGGACTTCCAGCAGCAGCAAGGTGTCGCCGTTGCTGAGGATCGGCGTCACCGCGTAGTCGACGGTCAGGGTCTGGCCGGTCAGTGCGGTGAGCATGGCTTCGCGCTTGGTGAAGGGGTGCGCCTGCTCCACCGCCTGGCGCAGGGAGCTCAGGGCCTCGGCGGATTCGGTGAACAGCTCGCTGATGAATTGCCCATGGCTGCGCTGGCCGCTGATGGCCAGGAGCATTTCCGCCGCCGGGTTCATGTACTCAAGGCGCAGGTCGGCATTGAGCAGGATGGTGGCGGTGGTCAGGTTGTCCAGAAGCAGGCGGTGCAGTGGGTCGCTGATGGTCATGGGTAGATGGTGACCTCTTTTGAAGCAAGACAATCCGGGGCCGGTCCCGAAGTGCGCGCGCGGCTAAGGCGCTGTGGTGGAGAAAATGCAAAAACCAAACCAAGGCTCCGAAAAGAAGCGCGCATGCCCTGAAACAGGCGTTTGAAGCCTGGTTCTGTGGCGTTTTGCCAGCTCTGGCGGGTATTTTCGAACCAAAATGGGCTGGTATTGGCACCTGAGTGCAAGGCATTGCACCAATATAGTGCATTAATCTGAGCGGCGCTCGATGGGCGCGCCTTGATAGAAGAATCAACGCCCGTTTTTCAGCGGCGCGGGGCAAAGGGCGGGTTTAGAGTGCTCGAACCCGATGCTTCAAGGTTTAGGATGCGGCCATGGAAAATGCCCCTCTGCTGTTCCAGCTTCCCGATGACGACACCCTGTACCAGGCGCTGCTGGCACGGGACCCGGCCTATGAAGGCTTTGCCTTTGTCGGGGTGAAGAGCACCGGCGTGTTCTGCCGCCTGACCTGCGCTGCACGCAAGCCCAAGCGCGAGAACACGGTGTTCTTCGGCTCCATCAAGGGTTGTGTCGAAGCAGGGTTCCGCGCCTGCCTGCGCTGTCGTCCGCTGGAGCGGGCCGGGGTCCAGGAGCCCTGGGTGCAGACCTTGCTCGAGCAGTTGGGCCGCGACCCGGAACGCCGTTGGTACGAGGACGACCTGGTCGCCCAGGGGCTGGACCCATCCACCGTGCGCCGTGCGTTCAAGCGCTATTTCGGCGTCACCTTCCTGGAAATGGCGCGCCTGCGTCGCATGGGCCAGGGCATGCAGCAACTGGCCTCGGGAGAGCCGGTGATCGAGGCGCAGATCAGCGCCGGCTTCGACTCCGACAGCGGCTTTCGCCACGCCTTCAGCCGCCTGGCGGGCCAGCCGCCGTCGAACCTGCGGGGGCGGGAACTGCTCAAGGTCGATTGGTTGCAGACCCCGATCGGCGTGATGCTGGCGGTGGCCGACGCCCAGGTCCTGCATCTGCTGGAATTCTTCGACCGCCCGGCACTGGCCAATGAGTTGCAGAACCTGCAGAAGAGCAGCGGTTCGAGCATAGGTTTCGGGCGTTTTGCCCCCATCGACCAGATCGAGGCCGAACTGCAGCGTTACTTCGCCGGCGAGGCGGTGCACTTCGCCACACCGCTGGCGATGAGCGCCTCGCCCTTTACCCGTACCGTCTGGCAGGCGCTGCGGGCCATTCCCCTGGGTACCACCTGCAGCTACGCCGAGGTGGCGCGGCAGGTTGGCTCGCCCTCAGCGGTGCGCGCGGTGGCCCGGGCCAATGCCGCCAACCAGATTTCCATTGTCATTGCCTGCCACCGGGTGATTGGCGCCGATGGCTCCCTGACCGGCTATGGCGGTGGTCTGTGGCGCAAGCGCTGGCTGCTGGAACATGAGCGGCGCCTGCACCACTTGCAGGGTGCATCAGCGAGCGGGCTGTAGCTCGCTGCCGGGCACCGGGTCGGGCCGGGAAACCTTATCTACAGGTGGCTGGGCGCCAGTCTGGCGTGCCAGTTCGTCGGCATCCGCCTGTTCCGCCGTGGACAGTTCGGCGGCGTTATGGCCGATGCGCTTGAGCAGGGCCAGCATGCATGCCAGCGAGACCAGGGCGTAGCAGGCCGAGGCGATGGCCACGCCGATGATGCTGCCGGTGCCATTGAGGATGCTCTGGGCCAGCACCGGCGTGGCGCCGCCCACCAGCAGTGAACACAGCTGATAGGAGATCGACAGTCCGCTGTAGCGCACCCGGGTCGGGAAGGCCCGCGCCAGGATGCCGCCCACCGCGCCATAGAACATCGAGTGCGGCACCGTGGCCAGGCACATGCCCAGCACCGCGATCCAGTAGTGACCGGTCTCCACGGCGAAGAACATCGCCGGCATCAGCAGCAGCTCGGGCACCACCATCAGCACCATGGCCTTGCGCATGTCCATGCGTGAAACCAGCACCGCACCCAGGGGCTGGGTGATGAACTGCACCACCAGGGCGATGACGATCACGCTGAGGAAGCTGCCCTGGCTGTAGCCCAGCTCCTTGGTGGCCCAGGACAGGGCGAAGGTGCTCTTGAAATAGGTGACGTGGATGATCGGCAGCACCCCGGCCCCCAGCAGTACCAGGCGCCAGTGGTCGCGCAGGACTTCGAGAATCGGCAGCTTGACGGTCTTTTTCTGCTCCATCAGGCGCTTCATGTCATCGGATTCTTCCAGCTTGAGGCGGATGACCATGCCGATGATCACCAGCACCGCCGACAGCAGGAACGGAATGCGCCAGCCCCAGAGCAGAAAGTCCGGAGCCGGCAGGGCGCTGAGGCCGAAGAACACCAGGGTTGCCAGCAGGTTGCCGGCCGGCGAACCCTGCTGGGCGAAGGCGGCATAGAGAATGCCCTTGCCCTTGGGCGCGCTTTCGCTGGCGATGAGGATCGCCCCGCCCCATTCACCGCCCACCGCGATGCCCTGGATGATGCGCAGGGTCACCAGGGCAATGGGGGCCCAGACGCCGATCTGCAGGTAGCTGGGCAGCAGGCCGATGCAGGTGGTGGCCAGGCCCATCATGATCAGGGTGATCACCAGGGTGGTCTTGCGGCCGATCTTGTCGCCCATGTGGCCGAAGATGATGCCGCCGACGGGGCGGGCGATGAACCCGGCCCACAGGGTGAGGAAGGACAGCAGGGTGGCCGTGCCGGGGGGCAGGTCGGCGGGAAAGAACACCTTGCCGAACACCAGGGCGGCGGCGATGCCGTAGGCGTAGAAGTCATACCACTCGATGGTGGTGCCGATGAATGAGGCGATACCCGCCTTGCGGGCTTTCTTGTGGGCAGCGGCATCCTGGGCAGCGTTCATGTTCAATTCCTGCGTTTTTATTGTTATATGCGCCCCTGATCGGGCGCATGGACCTCTGGCAAGGTCCGACCGCTGGGAGCCTATACAGGCAGGAATCGAAAAATATAATGATTAAATCTTATGGTTTGATACGTGATTGCGTATCGCGCCCCAACGCTCAGCGCCCTCCGGCGGCCGGTTTGATCAGGGACTTGAGCAGCCCGAGAAAGCTTTCGGCCGCCGCCGAAGGCTTGTCCTCCAGGCGGATCGCCTGGATCTGCGAAGGCGCGCCGGAGCCTTCGAGCTCGCCGTAATGCACGCCCGGCTGGCCGAGCATGGCCAGGGTCTGGGGCACCAGCGCCACGCCCATCTCGTGGGCCACCATTGCCACCACCGTTTGCCATAGCCGCGTCTCGTGGCGAATGCGCGGGCTGAACCCGGCCGCCACGCAGCGGGAAATGATCAGGTCGTGGTAGTGCGGCGAGACCGCCCGCGGAAACAGGATGAAATCGTCATTGGCCAGTTGCGCCAGGTCGATCCGCGCCTGGGTGGCCAGCGAGTGGCTCTGGGGCAGGCAGCAGAGGAACGGCTCGGCCAGCAGCGGTTCGCTGTGGATGCCGGCGGCAAAGGTGCTGCCATGGACGAAACCGATGTCGATCTGGCCGCGTTGCAGGGCCTGGGTCTGGTCGGCACTGTTCATTTCCATCAGCACCACTTCGGTTTCCGGGTATTGCTGTTCGAAGGCCTTGACCGCCTCGGGCAGCCCGCGGTGCAGGATCGAGTTGACGAAACCCAGGCTCAGGCGCCCGGCAAAGCCTTCTGCCGAGCGCTGGGTCAGGTGCCGCGCCTGGTCGGCACGCAGCAGCAGGTAGCGGGCCTCGTCCAGCAGAACCTGTCCGGCGTTGGTCAGGCTCACCGACTTGTTGTTGCGATTGAGCAGTTGGACTTCCAGTTGCCCCTCAAGCTTCTTGATGTCGAAACTCAGGGCCGGCTGGGAAATGCACAGACGGTTCGCGGCCCGCCCGAAATGCAGTTCTTCGGCTACCGCGACGAAGTAGCGCAACTGTTTGAGGTCCATGGCGACTCCGGTTCTACGATATGGATTTCTTATCGTAGTTGATTGATTTTGTATTAGATACTTATCGATGGCGGCTCTAGTCTCGGCCTACAAAAAACAGGAGACACGCCATGACCGCCGAGCCCCGCCCCATTGAAGACAGCCTCAACATCCCCGACAGCCGCGGCATCAACCTGTTCGAGTGCGACGCCGGCCTGGCCGCGCTGCTCCAGGTCTACCTGCCCTCGGCGGTCTACCAGCAGTGGTTGCCCACCTTGCAGCACATGGGCGCCCGGGCCGGTGGCGAGCTGGATGTGCTGGCCCTGAGCGCCGACAAGAATCCCCCGGTGCTGCAACCGCGTACCCGCCGCGGCGAGAACCTGCAAAGCATTGCCAAGCATCCGGACTACGTCACCCTGGAACGGGTGGCCTTTGCCGAACTGGGGCTGGCTGCCATGAGCCACCAGCCCGGAGGCCCGCCGCCACTGATCAAGTACGCCCTGACCTACCTGTTCGTCCAGGCCGAGTTCGGCCTGTGCTGCCCGGTGAGCATGACCGACTCCCTGACCCGCACCCTGTGCAAGTTCGGTACGCCGGAACTGGTGGCGCGCTACCTGCCGCAGTTGCAGTCCCAGGATTTCGAGACGCTGTTCCAGGGGGCGATGTTCATGACCGAACAGGCCGCCGGTTCCGACGTTTCGCGCACCGAAACCCGGGCCCGGCTGGAAGATGGCCAATGGCGCCTGTTCGGTGAGAAGTGGTTCTGCTCCAACCCGGATGCCGACCTGGCCATGGTCCTGGCGCGCCCGGAAGACGCACCACCGGGCATGGCCGGGGTGACCCTGTTCCTGTTGCCCAAGGTGCTGCCCGACGGCTCGCGCAACCACTACCGGATCCAGCGCCTGAAGGACAAGCTGGGCAGCCGCTCCATGGCCAGTGGCGAGATCACCCTGGAAGGCGCCACGGCCTACCTGATCGGTGAGGTCGGCCGCGGTTTTCAGCAGATGGCCGACATGATCAACATGTCGCGCCTGTCCAATGGCGTGCGCGCGGCGGGGCTGATGCGCCGGGGGCTGAGCGAGGCGTTGTACATCGCCCGCCGGCGCCGGGCCTTCGGCAAGCACCTGATCGAAATGCCGCTGATGCAGCGCCAGTTGCTGAAGATGATGCTGCCCGCCGAACAGGCGCGCTCGATGTTCATGCAGATCGCCAGCTTGCTGCCCCGGGCCGATGGCGGCGATGAGACGGCGCGCAAGTGCGTGCGGATCCTTACGCCGCTGATCAAGTTCCGCGCCTGCCGTGATGCCCGCCGGGTGACCGGCGATGCCATGGAAGTGCGCGGCGGGGTTGGCTATATCGAGGAGTGGAGCGATGCCCGGCTGGTGCGCGATGCGCACCTGGGGTCGATCTGGGAGGGCACCAGCAACATCGTCGCCCTGGACATTGCCCGGGCGGTGACTCGGGAGCAGGCGCTGGAGCCGTTGCAGGGCTATCTGGCCGGGCTGCTGGCCGAGGCCGATTTGCCACCGGCGAGCCGCCGGCTGTTCGATTCGGCCCTGTTGCGCACCGTGACCGGCTTCCATGCCGTGGCGCAGCAGCGCCGGGACGAGCAGGTACGGCAGGTGGGCAGCGTTCTCTATCACCTGGCCAGCGCCATCTTCATGGCCTGGGAGGCCGCGCGCCAGGGTGCGGACCATCGGCGCCTGGCCCTGGCTCACCTGGTGCTGGTGCACAAGGTATTGCCGCGCGATCCGTTGGGCCTGGAGCCGGTGATCGATGCCGAGCTGCTGGCGCGCCTGGCCAATGAAAGCCCGCTGTCCCAGGCCCAGGCCATGCAATTGCTGCCGGCCTGAATGGCCGTCCTTGTCCGATCTGCCGGAGTACATCCATGACGTTTGCCCAAGGCGCCCTGGCGGGCGTGAAAATCATCGATCTCAGCCGTGTGCTGGGCGGCCCCTACTGCTCCCAGGCCCTGGCCGACCACGGGGCCGAGGTGATCAAGCTGGAACCTTTGAGCGGTGATGAGACCCGGGGCTGGGGGCCGCCTTTCGAAGGTGATGATGCGGCGTATTTTCGCGGCATCAACCGTAACAAGCAGGGGATCGCCGTCGACCTGTCGCGCCCCGAAGGCCTGGAACTGCTGATGCAGTTGCTGGAAGGCGCCGACGTGCTGATCGAGAACTTCAAGCCGGGCACCCTGCAGCGTTGGGGCATCGGTTACCAGGAGGTGCTGAGCCAGCGTTTTCCGGCGTTGATCCACTGCGGGATTTCCGGCTTTGGCGCCGATGGCCCGCTGGGCGGGCTACCGGGTTACGACGCGGTGATCCAGGCCATGGCCGGGCTGATGAGCGTCAACGGCGAAGGCGACGGCGGGCCGTTGCGCATCGGCCTGCCGATTGTCGATATGGTCACCGGCCTTAATGCCCTGGCGGGGATTCTCCTGGCCCTCAACGAGCGCCAGCGCAGCGGCCTCGGGCAGTCACTGGACATCTCCCTGTACGACTGTGGCGTGTCTCTGTTGCACCCGCACCTGCCGAACTACTTCGCCGCCGGCCAGACGCCCAAACGCACGGGCAACGCCCATCCCAACATTGCTCCCTACGACAGCTACCGCACCGCTGGCGAGCCGATTTTCCTGGCGGTGGGCAACGACCGCCAGTTCACCCGGCTGTGCCAGGAACTGGGGGCCGGCGCGTTGCTGGAGGACCCGCGCTTTACCGACAACGGCCAGCGCTCGGTCAACCGCGAGGCCTTGAAGCAGCAACTGGAGCATTACCTGTCGGCACACGACGGCGCGTTGCTGGCCCCGCGGCTGATCGGCCTGGGGGTGCCTTGTGGTTCGATCGCCACCGTCGACCAGGTGGTGGCTCATCCCCACACCCGGCATCGCGGGCTGCTGGTGGAACTCGATGGCTACCGGGGCATAGGTTCGCCGGTGAAGTTGTCGCGCACGCCGGCCAGCTACCGTACGGCGCCGCCGAGCCTGGGGCAGGACACCCGGGCGGTATTGCAGGGGCTGGGCCTGGATGAATCGACCATCGCCGCACTGCTGGCCAGCGGCGTGGTGCACGGTTGAGGCTCAGGGGCGGCGGGCCCGCAGCAGAGTGAAGCTGATGGCCGGGCTCTGTTGCAGGACCTTGTCGCCAGCCAGCACCTGCACCGCCAACCGGTGCTGGCCACGGTCGATATTCACCAGTTGCAGCTCGGGCCCCTGGCCGGCCTGGCCATAGGGCTGGCCATCCAGCAGCAGGCGCAGACGGTGGCCGGGCCGCAGGCTGGGCTGCAACTCCACCTGCACGCTGAAACTGCCGTTGTTGGCGCGCAAGGCACCGTGCTCCGGTACGCCGCTCAGTTTTAGCCGTTCGTAGGCCAGAAGGGTGCTGGCAGGTTGTGCTGCCGGCGTATGTGGCGCCGGTGTGGCCGGGCTGGGGAGGCGATTCGGCGCGGGCGTTTCAATCTGCCGGTACGAGGTTCCCGGTGGCTGGTCGCTATAGGCGCGATTACCGGCCGAGTCGGTGTACTGGTAGATCTGCGCGCCGGCTGGCAATGCGCTGATCCACAGCAGGCAAGCAATGACGAGGTGCATCTCGCTGATCCTGGCGGGTGCCTGAAAGGCTCCAGCATAGGGTGCTGCTGCGCGTGGCACAGGCGTGGTTAACCTTTGAACACACATAACTCTGCCGTGGCACGAACCATCGCCAGTCGTCGCAGTGGGTCGCTGCTGCTGGCCTGATTGGCCCGGGCCAGCCATTGCGGGCATTGGCGGTCGGTGCGCTGCGGGCTGAAGTCGGCCAGTTGCTGCAGCAGGCGTTTTTGTAACTGATCAAGTTGGGGGCGGATCTGCCCGGCCAGGTCCTGGCGCGGCGTGTCCGGTGCCCGGCCTTGCAAGTGCCAGGTCGAGAGTCGGGCGTATTGCACCAGCTTGTTGGCTTCGATCTGGGCGGCGAAGAACTGCCCAACCGTTTCTTCGCTCAAGTGATAGGTTGCGGCCTGGGCGGTTGCCCCGGCGATCACCTGTTGTTCCCGCGGGCGGTCTTCCACGGCCTTGTGGCTGTCCCATTTGCTCAGGGCCACCTGATCGGCAATCGCCAGGCGTTCGCCGATGCTCTGCAGCAGCGGGGCGAGGGCGGGCGGGGCGTCACTGGCGCAGGCGGCGGTGGCGAACAGGCTGCAAGTCAGGGCGAGGCACAGGTTGAGGCGCGAAGTCATGGGCGGGCTCGGCTGCTGATGGGGAGACGGCGCCCATGATGCACGCAACCACCCCGGGCAGGGCAAATGCGCGGGCATAAAAAAGGCCTCCCGAAGGAGGCCTCTTGATCACGCGGCTTGCGCCGGCGTTACCGGATCAGCAGCTGTAGTACAGCTCGTATTCCAGTGGGTGTACGAAGGTACGTACCTTGATTTCTTCTTCGCTTTTCAGGGCGATGTAGGCGTCGATGAAGTCGTCGCTGAAAACGCCGCCTTTGGTCAGGAACGCACGACCTTTGTCCAGCTCTTCCAGGGCTTCCTTCAGGCTGCCGCAAACTTGTGGGATCTCTTTGGCCTCTTCAGGCGGCAGGTCGTACAGGTTTTTGTCAGCAGCGTCGCCAGGGTGGATCTTGTTCTGGATACCGTCCAGGCCGGCCATCAGCAGGGCAGCGAAGGCCAGGTACGGGTTGGCAGCCGGGTCCGGGAAACGGGCTTCGATACGGCGGGCCTTAGGGCTCGACACGTAAGGAATACGGATCGAAGCGGAGCGGTTGCGCGCCGAGTAGGCCAGCATGACCGGGGCTTCGAAGCCTGGCACCAGACGCTTGTAGGAGTTGGTCGCCGGGTTGGTGAAGCCGTTCAGGGCCTTACCGTGCTTGATGATGCCGCCGATGAAGTACAGGGCGGTATCGGACAGGCCGGCATAGCCTTCACCTGCGAAGGTGTTCTTGCCGTCTTTCCAGATCGACATGTGGACGTGCATGCCCGAGCCGTTGTCGCCGTACAGAGGCTTGGGCATGAAGGTGGCAGTGCGGCCGTAGGCGTCAGCCACGTTGTGCACCACGTACTTCAGGGTCTGGGTTTCGTCGGCCTTCTTCACCAGGGTGTTGAACTTGACGCCGATTTCGTTCTGGCCGGCAGTCGCCACTTCGTGGTGGTGAACTTCGACGGTCAGGCCCATTTCTTCCAGTGCGTTGCACATGGAGGTACGGATTTCGTGGTCGTGGTCGAACGGTGGAACCGGGAAGTAGCCGCCCTTGACGCCTGGACGGTGGCCCTTGTTACCGCCTTCGATGTCCTGGTCGGACATCCACGAACCTTGTTCGGAGTAGATCTTGAACATGGAGCCGGAGATGTCGGACTTGAATTTCACCTGGTCGAAGATGAAGAACTCTGGCTCTGGGCCGGCGAATACGGTGTCGCCGATACCGGTGGCTTTCAGGTGCTCTTCGGCACGCTTGGCGATGGCACGTGGGTCACGATCGTAACCCTGCATGCTCGAAGGCTCGATGATGTCGCACACCAGGATCAGGGTCGGTTCTTCGGTGAACGGGTCCAGTACGGCGGTTTCGTCGTCCGGCATCAGGATCATGTCGGAGGCTTCGATGCCTTTCCAGCCAGCGATGGAGGAGCCGTCGAACATCTTGCCAGCTTCGAAGAAGTCTTCATCCAGCGCATCACGAGCCGGCATGGTCACGTGATGTTGAGTGCCCTTGGTGTCAGTGAAGCGCAGATCAATCCATTTGACGTCATGATCTTTGATGAGTTGAACCGACTTCGACATAGTGTCCTCCGGGTGGCTTCGGGCTTGGTGTTGGAGTGCCCTTAGAATGTGGGTGATGCCGGCGCGAATACTCTGCCATGGCAACCTGCCTCACAAGGGAGCAAATTGCATGCCAGTGCCCCGAGATGGGTTTTCTGCCCCAAAATCACGCTTTCTGCGACGTATTGGGTTGAATGCCGGCATTTGGCGCACTGCAATGTAGCGTCTTTGCCAATAAATGACCCGTTTTGGTGCATCGAAAACCTTCTGCACATAAACTGGTTAAACCTTGAGCAATTTCCGCTATAATCCGCGCCCCCCTTTTTCGGCTGGCCCAGCGCGCGCTGTTTTCATGAAACTAATCGTTAAAGTTTTCCCGGAAATCACCATCAAGAGCCGCCCGGTTCGGACGCGTTTCATCCGTCAGTTGGCGAAGAACATCCGTGCCGTGCTCCGCGACCTGGACCCGGCCGTGGTGGTCAATGGTGTGTGGGACAACCTCGAGCTGGAAACCGCCGTCAGCGAGCCCAAGGCCCTGAAGGACATGACCGAGCGCCTGAGCTGCATGCCCGGCATCGCGCATTTCCTGCAGGTCGACGAGTACCCTCTGGGCGACTTCGACGACATCGTCGCCAAGTGCAAGCAGCACTTTGGCGAAGCCCTCCCGGGGAAGGTTTTTGCCGTGCGCTGCAAGCGTGCCGGCAAGCATGAATTCAGCTCCATGGACGTGGAAAAATACGTCGGCAGCCAACTGCGTCGGCAGTGCGGTGCCGCCGGAATTTCCCTGAAAGAGCCTGAAATCGAAGTGCGGATGGAAATTCGCGACCAACGGTTGTTCGTGATCCACAGCCAGCACAACGGCATCGGCGGCTACCCGCTGGGCGCCCTGGAACAGACCCTGGTCCTGATGTCCGGCGGTTTCGATTCCACGGTGGCGGCGTACCAGATCATGCGCCGCGGCCTGATGGGGCATTTCTGCTTCTTCAACCTGGGCGGGCGTGCCCATGAACTGGGCGTGATGGAAGTCGCGCACTATATATGGAAGAAGTACGGCAGCTCCCAGCGCGTGCTGTTCGTCAGCGTGCCGTTCGAGGAAGTGCTCGGGGAAATCCTCGGCAAAGTCGACAACAGTCATATGGGCGTCATTTTGAAGCGTATGATGTTGCGTGCCGCGTCGAGCATCGCCGACCGCCTGCACATCGATGCGCTGGTGACCGGCGAGGCGATTTCCCAGGTGTCCAGCCAGACCCTGCCGAACCTGTCGGTGATCGACTGCGTGACCGAGAAACTGGTACTGCGCCCCCTGATCGCCAGCCACAAGCAGGACATCATCGACCTGGCCGTGGAGATCGGCACCGCCGACTTCGCCAAGCACATGCCGGAGTACTGCGGGGTCATCTCGGTGAACCCCAAGACCCATGCCAAGCGCCATCGCGTCGAGCATGAAGAGAAAGAATTCGATATGGCGGTGCTCGAGCGTGCGATCGAGCGGGCCAAACTGGTGCCGATCGATCGGGTGATCGACGAGTTGGGCCAGGATGTGCAGATTGAAGAAGTCAGTGAGGCGCTGGCCGGTCAGATCGTCATCGACATCCGTCATCCGGATGCCGAGGAAGACCAGCCGCTGGAGCTCGCAGGCATCGAAGTAAAAGCGCTGCCGTTCTATGCATTGAACGCCCGCTTCAAGGAACTGGACCCTACGCGCCAGTACCTGCTGTATTGCGACAAAGGCGTCATGAGTCGCCTGCATGCTCACCATCTGCTCAGTGAGGGACATGCCAATGTGCGCGTTTATAGACCGAGCTAAGTGCCCGGGGATGTTCGCCTGTGGCTTGCGTCACCGGCCCCCCGACGCCGCCGTCCAGCTGTAACGGCCAGGCCTGAATCTATTGTTAATCGCTGCCAGCATTTGTCAGCACACCGAATCCTCTGATCGAGATACACAAGTGATCGAAAATCTACGCAACATCGCCATCATTGCCCACGTTGACCATGGTAAGACCACCCTGGTAGACAAACTCCTGCGTCAATCCGGCACCCTGGAGCGCAACGAGCTCAACGACGAGCGCGTGATGGACTCCAACGACCAGGAAAAAGAGCGCGGCATTACCATCCTGGCGAAAAACACCGCCATCAACTGGAACGGCTACCACATCAACATCGTGGACACCCCGGGCCACGCCGACTTCGGCGGCGAAGTTGAGCGCGTAATGTCCATGGTCGACTCCGTGCTGCTGCTGGTCGACGCTCAAGACGGCCCTATGCCGCAAACCCGTTTCGTGACCAAGAAGGCGTTCGAAGCCGGCCTGCGTCCAATCGTGGTGATCAACAAGGTCGACCGTCCGGGCGCGCGTCCTGACTGGGTTCTGGACCAGATCTTCGACCTGTTCGACAACCTGGGCGCCACCGAAGAACAGCTGGACTTCAAAGTCGTCTACGCCTCGGCCCTGAACGGCATCGCCGGTCTGGACCACACCGAAATGGCCGAAGACATGACCCCGCTGTACCAGTCGATCGTCGACAACGTGCCAGCGCCAAGCGTTGACCGTGACGGTCCGTTCCAGATGCAGATCTCCGCTCTGGACTACAACAGCTTCCTGGGTGTGATCGGCGTTGGCCGTATCGCTCGCGGTCGCGTCAAGCCCAACACCCCGGTAGTGGCCATCGACGTCGACGGCAAGCGCCGCAACGGTCGTATCCTCAAGCTGATGGGCCACCACGGTCTGCACCGCGTAGACGTTGAAGAAGCCGCTGCCGGCGACATCGTCTGCATCAGCGGTTTCGACGAGCTGTTCATCTCCGACACCCTGTGCGACCCGACCGCTGTTGAAGCGATGAAGCCGCTGACCGTCGACGAGCCAACCGTTTCCATGACCTTCCAGGTCAACGACTCGCCATTCTGCGGTAAAGAAGGCAAGTTCGTGACCTCCCGTAACATCAAGGAGCGTCTGGACAAGGAGCTGCTGTACAACGTTGCTCTGCGTGTCGAAGAAGGCGACTCGGCCGACAAGTTCAAGGTTTCCGGCCGTGGTGAGCTGCACCTGTCGGTACTGATCGAAACCATGCGTCGCGAAGGTTTCGAAATGGGCGTTGGCCGTCCTGAAGTGATCATCCGTGAAGTTGACGGCGTGAAGCAGGAACCGTTCGAAAACGTCACCATCGACATCCCTGAAGATTCCCAGGGCAAGGTCATGGAAGAAATGGGCCTGCGTAAGGGCGACCTGAGCAACATGGTTCCGGATGGCAAGGGCCGTGTACGCCTGGAATACAACATTCCAGCCCGTGGTCTGATCGGTTTCCGTAACCAGTTCCTGACCCTGACCAACGGTGCAGGCATCCTGACCTCGATCTTCGATCGCTACGCTCCGATGAAGTCCGGCCACATGTCCGGCCGTCAGAACGGCGTACTGGTATCGGTAGAAACCGGCAAGGCCCTGACCTACTCCCTGGAAACCCTGCAGGCGCGCGGCAAGCTGTTCGTCGAGCACGGCCAGGAAATCTACAACGGTCAGATCGTTGGTCTGAACAGCCGTGACAACGACCTGGGTGTGAACCCAACCAAAGGCAAGAAGCTCGACAACATGCGTGCTTCGGGCAAGGACGAAACCATCGCCCTGGTTCCACCGGTCCGTTTCACCCTGGAACAGGCTCTGGAATTCATCCAGGACGACGAGCTGTGTGAAGTGACGCCTAAGTCCATCCGTCTTCGCAAGAAGATCCTGGACGAAGGCGAGCGTACTCGCGCTGCCAAGAAAGCCAAGAACTGAGTCTTTAGTTCCGGCTGAATGAAAACGCCCCCGGCCTTGCGGCCGGGGGCGTTTTTTTTGATCTGTGAAAAAGCTCGGGTCCTGTAGCCGCTGCCTAGCCTGCGAGGCTGCGATCGACCGCGTAGCGGTCGTAAAACGGTGTATCTGAAACTCTGCAGTGGCCCGTACTGCGGCGGCTTTGCAGCCGTTCGCAGCCTCGCCAAGGCTCGGCAGCGGCTACAGGGCGGCAGGGTTACATGGGGAACGGGGTTGCAGGCGCAGGCCGGGGCTCAGAAGCGTTCCAGGGTCCGGCTGCTGGTATTGGTCGGGCGCACCTGAGGCTTGGGCTTGTAGGCGCAGTAACCGGGGCGCGGGCCGATCTTCGGATGGTTGCGGCAGGTGTCCGGGCGCTTGTCATAAATGGTGCACAGGCGGCTTTTACGATCCAGATACAGGCAGTCGTTGTTGCTCATGCGCTGCAGGGTGAAGATTTCCGACTTCTGGTTGTAGCGCTCGACGATGCCTTCCTTCTGCAGGCGCTTGGCGATGTTCTTCGCCGGCTCGCCGCGTTCGAATTCATCGACGATGCCGATGCGGATCAGGTCCTTGATCTTCACTTCCACCGGCAGTGTGCAGCAGCTGGACATGCAGGAGCCGCACATGGGGGCGGTGTATTTGGCCCAGGTATCGAGACGATCGATTTCCGCGGCGGCGATCAGGTTGGACTTCATCAAGGTCATTTCCGGCAGGTGTTCCAGGGCGCGCGATCATACCGGGACTGGTGGATTTTTGAACGACTTTAGGTCGGATTTTTCTTCATGTGGCGCCGAACAATACCTGGCGGCACGGCAACTGCATCCTTTTCTCCCGCTGGCGCAGAAGACTCCCTGTTTAGCCGAGCCATTTGAAATAGCGCCGAACCAGAGCCTTCGCCTCGTGTCAGACCGACTAGGCTCAGACAATTCCATGCTCACTGTGTATCTCGTCAGAGGTCGTATCGATGACTCAGGAACCCCTTGTTCGCGACGCTGAGGTGGCCGCTTTTCGCGAAGCCGTCTTGACCAAACTCACCTACGCGGTAGGCAAAGACCCGGATCACGCCTTCGACCACGACTGGTTCGAAGCCATTGCCCTGGCCGCGCGGGACCACATGGTCGACCACTGGATGGATCACACGCGGCAGATCTACCGCAAGGGCCAGAAGCGGGTGTACTACCTGTCCCTGGAGTTCCTTATCGGCCGCCTGCTGTTCGACAGCCTGAGCAACCTCGGGCTGCTGGAGGTGGCCCGCGAGGCCCTCACCGACCTGGGGGTGGACCTGGAGCGCATCCGCCTGCTGGAGCCCGATGCGGCCTTGGGCAACGGTGGCCTGGGGCGCCTGGCGGCATGCTTCATGGAAAGCATGTCGACCCTGGGCATCGCCGGCCACGGCTACGGCATCCGCTACGAACACGGGCTGTTCCGCCAGGCCATCGTCGATGGCTGGCAGCAGGAGCAGACCGAGCACTGGCTGGATTTCGGCAACCCCTGGGAGTTCGAGCGCCCCGAGGTGATCTACTCCATCGGCTTTGGCGGCAGTGTCGACACCGTGACCGACGAGGCGGGCAACACCCGGCAGGTCTGGTGGCCGGCGGAAACGGTGCGCGCGGTGGCCTACGACACCCCGGTGGTGGGCTGGCGCGGGGCCAGCGTCAACACCTTGCGCCTGTGGCGGGCACGGGCCATGGAAGACCTGCACCTGGAGCGCTTCAATGCCGGTGACCACCTGGGCGCGGTAGCCGAAGTGGCCCGGGCCGAGAGCATTTCCCGGGTGCTGTACCCGGCCGACAGCACCGAGGCCGGCCAGGAGCTGCGCCTGCGCCAGGAATATTTCTTCGTCTCGGCGTCGCTGCAGGACCTGCTGCGCCGCCACAAGAACATGCACGACTCGGTGCTCAGCCTCGGCGAGCACGCGGCGATCCAGCTCAATGACACCCACCCGTCGATCGCCGTGGCCGAGCTGATGCGCCAACTGGTCGACCTGCACGGCATCGCCTGGGACGCGGCGTGGCAGATCACCGTGGAAACCCTCTCCTACACCAACCACACCTTGCTGCCCGAGGCCCTGGAAACCTGGCCGGTGGGCCTGATGGAGCGCATGCTGCCGCGGCACATGCAGATCATCTACCTGATCAACGCCCAGCACATCGACTCGCTGCGGGCCAAGGGCCTGCACGATTTCGACGTGCTGCGGGCAGTGTCGCTGATCGAGGAAGACAACGGCCGCCGGGTGCGCATGGGCAACCTGGCATTCCTCGGCTCCCACAGCGTCAACGGCGTGTCCGGGCTGCACACCCAGTTGATGCGCAGCACGGTGTTCTCCGAGCTGCACAAGCTGTACCCCGAGCGCATCAACAACAAGACCAACGGCATCACCTTCCGCCGCTGGCTGTACCAGGCCAACCCGCAACTCACTGAAATGCTGGTGGAGGCCCTGGGCCCCGAGCTGCTGGACAGCCCCGAGGAACTGCTCAGGGGGCTCGAACCCTTTGCCGAGAAACCGGCCTTTCGCAAACAGTTCGCCGAACAGCGCCTGCACAGCAAGCGCGCCCTCGCGGCGATCATCCATGAGCGCCTGGGAATCGCGATCAACCCGGCGGCAATGTTCGATGTGCAGGTCAAGCGCATCCACGAATACAAGCGCCAGTTGCTCAACCTGTTGCACACCGTGGCGTTGTACCAGGCGATCCGCGCCGAGCCGGAAACCGACTGGGTACCCCGGGTGAAGATCTTCGCCGGCAAGGCTGCCGCCAGCTATCACCAGGCCAAGCTGATCATCAAGCTGACCAACGACATCGCCCGTACGGTGAACAATGACCCCACGGTGCGCGGCTTGCTCAAGGTGGTGTTCTTGCCCAACTACAACGTCAGCCTGGCGGAAAGCATCATTCCTGCCGCCGACCTGTCGGAGCAGATCTCCACCGCCGGGTTCGAGGCCTCGGGCACCAGCAACATGAAGTTCGGCCTCAATGGCGCGTTGACCATCGGCACCCTGGACGGCGCCAACGTGGAGATGTGCGAGCAGGTCGGCGCGGAGCACATGTTCATCTTCGGCCTCAGTGCCCAGCAGGTGGAGGCGCGCAAACGCAATGGCGAGTTCAGCGCGGTGCCGGACATCGCCGCCTCCCATCGGCTGAACGACGTGCTGCAGGCGATTCGCGGCGGGGTGTTCTCCCCGGACGATCCGTCGCGCTATACCGCGCTGATCGATTCGCTGATCGATTACGACCGGTTCCTGGTCTGCGCCGATTTTGACGCTTACTGGAACGCCCAGGCTCGGGTCGAGGAGCGCTGGCACGACTCCAAGGAATGGTGGCGTTCGGCGGTGCTCAACACTGCGCGCATGGGCTGGTTCTCTTCGGACCGGACCATCCGTGAATACGCTACGGAGATCTGGAAGGCCCTGGAATGAGGCCCCTGAGAAAATTCTAGAAGTGTGTACAAGGCCCAGCGTTTGTTGGGCCTTGCCGATATACTGGGCAGCGTTTTGCCTCCCCGGCGGTGTCTTTTGGCTGGTGTCCGGCTTCCAAGCGGGGAGGGGCCTTTACCGGTTTACCGGCGCGGGCACCCATACGGTTGCACCCGTCCGTCAATGGACTGCTTAGGGATATCGACACATGCAATGGATATTCATGCTGCTGGGAGGGGGACTGGGCTGGCTCCTTGACGAGTCCTTCAGCGACGCCCTGATTGGCGCGGTCTCGGGCTTGGCCATCGGCCTGGCGATTCGTTCCGACGCCTTGCATCGACAAGTTGTCGACCAGCATCGTGAGCTGGAGAAGGCAAAGAAGGCCCTCGCTACCCTGGGCCAGCGCCTTGCCCTGCTGGAAAGCACCGGCGGCCCCGCTGCCGAACCCGCCTCAGAACCCCAGGCCAGCGCCCCGCTGGCCGAGGCAGGCAGCGGCATGAGCGCCGCGCCGGAACTTGCAGACCTTCCCGAATTCATTCTTGAGGAAGTCCAGCCCGTGGAGCCGGCGCCGGCTGCCCCCGAGCTGGTCTGGGAGTTGCCCGCGGCAGCGAGCCCTGCCGCCTCCGTGGAGGCCAGCCAGCCGGTGCCGGAGTCAGTATGGCAACCCCAGCCCCAGGCGCCGGCCCGTGAGTCCGTAGCTGCGCCTCGGGAACCCAACCTGATCGAGCGCGCCCTGAGCGGCGCGCGCAACTGGCTGTTTGGCGGCAACACTGTGCTGCGGGTCGGCGTGGTGCTGTTGTTCCTTGGCCTGGCTTTCCTTCTGCGCTACGCCACCGAAGGCATGGTGGTGCCGCTGGAGCTGCGCTACGCCGGGGTTGCGGCCTGCTCCCTGGGCCTCCTGGGCCTGGGCTGGTGGTTGCGGCGGCGCAACAGCAACTACGCCCTGATGCTCCAGGGCACCGGTATCGCCGTGCTGTACCTGACGGTGTTCGCGGCGATGCGCCTGCATCCGTTGCTCGACCCTTCCGCGGCCCTTGGCCTGTTGGTGGCGGTCACGGTGTTTTCGGCGATCCTGGCCATTACCCAGGACGCCCTCAGTCTGGCGGCCGCTGCAGCCCTGGGTGGCTTTGCCGCACCGATCCTGACGTCCACCGGCGCCGGCAGCCATGTGGCACTGTTCAGTTACTTCGCCCTGCTCAATGCCGGCATCCTGGCCATTGCCTGGTTCAAGGCCTGGCGCCTGCTGAACCTGATCGGCTTTGTCGGCACCTTCGGTATCGGCTTTGCCTGGGGCCTGCGCTCCTACACGCCGGAGCTGCTGTGGAGCACCGAGCCCTTCCTGATCCTGTTCTTTGTCATGTACCTGGCCATTGGCCTGCTGTTCACCCGGCGCAAGCTGCTGGAAATGCCCGACGCACCGGCGGATGACAGCCGCCAGGCGCTGCTGCACTGGTCTGCGCGCAAGGGTGACTACGTCGACGGCAGCATGCTCTTCGGCCCGCCCCTGGTGGGCTTCGGCCTGCAACTGGCGCTGGTCCAGCACCTGGAGTTCGCCGCTTCCTTCAGTGCCCTGGCCCTGGGCCTGACCTACATGGTCCTGGCCCGGCTACTGATGGGCGGCCGCGCCCTGTTGCTGGGTGAAACCTGCCTGGCCCTGGGCGTGATCTTCGCCAGCCTGGCGATCCCTCTAGGCCTGGATGCGCGCTGGACCTGCGCCGCCTGGGCCGTGGAAGGGGCGGGAATCTTCTGGCTCGGCCTGCGCCAGCAACGGCCGCTGGCCCGGGCGTTCGCCCTGCTGCTGCAACTGGGGTCGGCCCTGGCCTTCCTCAGTAAGCTGCAGCCTGGCGCTACCAGCCTGCTGGACGGCGCGCCGCTGGGGGCGTTGCTGCTGGGCGTCGCGCTGCTGTTCATCTTCGACCAGTTGCGGCGGGCGCGGAAGACCCAGGTAGCGAGCTGGGAGCAGGGCATTGCGCCGATCCTGGCGGTGGCCGGGCTGGCTTTCCTGTACCTGCTGGCGCCGTTGTTCCTGTTCACCCAGGGCACCGCCATCAGCTGGGCGGTGGCCGGGTTGGCGACGCTGTTTGTCGGCCTGCGCCTGCAATCGCGGACGTTCCTGTTCACCGCCTTCGCCGTGCAGCTGTTGGGCGGTGCGCTGTTCCTGATGCGCCTGCAAGGTGCGGACGGCGATGCCGGTGCGGTGTTCAACGCCGGCTGGAGCGGGCTGATGAGCGCTTCGCTGATTGGCCTGGCGCTGATCGGCGGCATGCTCATGGCAGCCCGCAATGACATGGTGCGCAGCGATCCGCGGCTGCTGCGGGGCTTGTCCCTGGTACTGCTGGCCGGCCTGATGATGATCAACCTGGCGGTGCTGTTCGTCCTGCCCTGGAGCACGGCCAGTGGCGTCTGGGCCGCCAGTGGCCTGCTGATCATCTGGCTCAGCCTGTATCTGCAGCAGCGGGCCAGCTTTGTCTTCGGCCTGGTGCTCCAGGTGATTGGCGGCAGCACTTTCCTGCTGGCCGGTTCGGGTTGGTATTTCGTGGCGGCGGACGCTGCGCGGCCTCTGGCCAATGGCGATTTCTGGACGCCGATGGTCCTGGCCCTGGCGGCCCTGGTGGGCGCCTGGCGCCTGCAGCGGGGCAACCATGGTTCGGCCTTCGATACCTTGAGCCTGGGCCATCTGTCCGATCTGTTGCTGGCCTGGGGCGCGTGCTGGTGGGCCTTTACCTGGCTCAAGGAAGTGCTGCGCTTCGCCCCGGCCCATTGGCAGGCCAGCCTGCTGTTGCTGATCAGCGCGGCTAGCGTGTTGCTCTGGGCGCTGCTGGCGGTACGTTTGAAATGGTCGTCCCTGGGCCTGTTGTGCAGCCTGTTGATACCGGCCGCGGGTCTGGTGCTCCTGGCTTCCTGGGCTCCGCGCTATCACCCGGCGGCGGATTTCGGCTGGCTGGCCTGGACCCTGTTGTTCGCCGTGCACTTCTTCAGCCAGCGGCGCCTGGCGTCGCAGCTGCCGGCACGGGTGGCGAGCATCGCCCATGTGCTGGGCTGCTGGTTGCTGATCGGCGTGCTGGCGCTGGAGCTGCGTTATGGCCTGCTGCTGTTGTCCGAGCAGTACAACGCCTGGCGCTGGCTGGGCTGGGCGATCCTGCCGAGCCTGTACCTGGTGGCGATGGCCGCGCCGCGCGCCTGGCCGTGGCCGGTTTCTGCCCACTCCCGCGAGTACCGCCTGTATGCCGCGCTGCCCCTGGCGGTGCTGATGCTCGGCTGGTTCTGGCTGGCGAATATCTTCAGCGATGGCCGGGCCGAACCACTGCCTTACCTGCCGCTGCTCAACCCGCTGGAACTGGGGCTGCTGTTCGCGCTGTTCGGCGTCTATGTCTGGTCGCGCAGCGCGGTGCGGGAACTGGCGATCCGTGCCGACTACGCCGAGCGTGCCACGCAACTGGTGGCGGGGCTGTCGCTGTTCGCCTTCTTCACCGTGCTGGTGATGCGGGCGGCCCACCATTGGAGCGGCGTGCCGTTCCAGGCGGATGCGTTGCTGGAATCGATGATGGTCCAGGCCGGGCTGTCCATCGTCTGGACCCTGATTGCCCTGAGCCTGATGATCGGCGGCCACCTGCGTCATCGCCGTGAAGTCTGGCTGATCGGCGCAGTGCTGATTGCCGTGGTGGTGGCCAAGCTGTTCCTGGTGGAGTTGAGCAACCGTGGCGGGCTGGCGCGGATCGTCTCGTTCATCGGGGTGGGAGTATTGCTGCTGGTGGTGGGCTATTTCGCCCCATTGCCGCCCAAGCGCGCCGAGGCGCAAGCCGAGCCCGGCAAACCGTTGAATGAAGGAGTGTCATCGTGAGTGTGAAGCTGAGCCTGGGCTGGTTGGGGGCTGTGGGCCTGTGTGTGGCGTTGTCCGCCGTGGCCCAGGACAAACCGGGGGACTTCAAGTCCCTGGCACCCCTGAGCCTGAGCGGCGAGGGGCCCTGGTATCGCCTGGAACTGCCGTTGGCGGTGCAACTGCACGCCAGCCAGACCGACCTGCGGGATATCCGTGTGTTCAACGCTGCCGGTGAGCCCCAGGCCTATGCCCTGGCGCGCCAGCAGGCGCAGACCACCGAGCAGCACACGCTCAGCGATGTGAAGTGGTTCCCGTTGTACAGCTCGGCAGATGCCGCCGACAGCACCCCCAGCGTGCGGGTGCAATCCACCACCAATGGCACGCTGGTGGAGGTTCAGCCCTCCACTCAACTGGAGGCCGGCGAGGAGGTCCTGCGTGGCTGGTTGCTGGATGCCAGCGCAATCAAGGCACCGTTGCAGCAACTGGTGCTGGACTGGACCAGCGAACGCGACGGCTTCCAGCGGTTCAGCATCGAAGCCAGCGACGACCTGCAACACTGGCAGCCCTGGGGCGAAGGCCAGGTGGCGCGCCTGTCGTTCGCCGACGAGCGGGTCGAACAACATGAAGTGGCGTTGCCCGGGCAGACGGCGCGCTACCTGCGCCTCTTGTGGAACACCCCGCAAACGGCGCCGGTGCTGACTTCGGCGCAATTGCAAAGCAGTACCACCAGCAGCCTGCCCTCGCCGCTGGTGTGGTCGCAGCCCCTGGGAGGCAGCAGTGCCAAGGCCGGCGAGTACACCTGGCAGTTGCCCATGGGTTTGAACCTGGAGCGAGTGCGCATTGCCCTGACCCAGGCCAACAGCCTGGCTCCGGCCACGCTTTATGGGCGCCGAGAAAGCAGCCTGCCGTGGCAGCCACTGGGCAATGGCCTGCTGTACCGCCTGACCCAGAATGGCCAGGACGTACAGCAGAACGAACTGCAACTGCCGGGGCAGACCGTGCAGCAACTCAGGCTGGTGGTGGATGAACGTGGTGGCGGCCTGGGCGCCGAGGCCCCGAGCCTGGAGTTCGCCGTGCGTGGCACCCAACTGGTGTTCCTGGCTCGGGGAGCCGGCCCTTACACCCTGGCCCTGGGCAACCCCACCGCGAGCGCGGCCAACCTGCCGCTGGCGACCCTGATCCCCGACTACAGTGCGCAACGCCTCAAGCAGTTGGGCCAGGCCAAGGTCGAGGGTGCGGCGCAGCTGGCCTCGGCCACTGTCGCTCCTGCCGCTGCCGTGGCGGCAGGCGGGCCGGACTGGAAGAAGATCGGCCTGTGGGCCGTATTGCTTCTCGGCGTGCTGGCCCTGGCCGGCATGGCCTTCAGCATGTTGCGCAAACCCGAGGCCTGAGGCGGGCAGGTGTGGCGAGGGACCAAGCTCCCTCGCCACCAAGGTCCATCGTGCCCGGGGTTTTTGACTACGCTGAAACCGGCGCCTGAACTCTAACTGGCGGTTCCCTGTCTGAGAGGAGGAAATGCGCCTCGACTCGCGTTAAACTGCGCGGGTTTTTAGCCCCCCATTCCTCCGGAGCCTTCCATGTCCCGCGTTACCCTGAGTCGCTATTTGATTGAGCAGACCCGCAGCAACAACACTCCTGCCGATCTGCGCTTCCTGATCGAAGTGGTGGCGCGTGCTTGCAAGGAGATCAGCCACGCCGTTTCCAAGGGCGCCCTGGGCGGTGTCCTGGGCAGCATGGGCACGGAAAACGTGCAGGGCGAAGTGCAGAAGAAGCTCGACGTGATCTCCAACGAGATCCTGCTCGAAGCCAACGAATGGGGCGGCCACCTGGCCGGCATGGCGTCCGAGGAAATGGACAATGCCTACCAGATCCCGGGCAAGTACCCCAAAGGCGCCTACCTGCTGGTATTCGACCCGCTGGACGGCTCCTCGAACATCGATATCAACGCACCGGTCGGCACCATTTTCTCGGTACTGCGCTGCCCGAACGAGTACCTGAGCCAGAACGAAGCCCTGAATGAAAAGGCCTTCCTGCAGCCGGGCACCCAGCAGGTCGCCGCCGGTTACGCCATCTACGGCCCGCAGACCATGCTGGTGCTGACCCTGGGCGACGGCGTCAAAGGCTTCACCCTGGACCGCGAAATGGGCAGCTTCGTCCTGACCCACGAAGACATCAAGATTCCGGAATCCACCCAGGAATTCGCCATCAACATGTCCAACGAGCGTCACTGGGAAGCCCCGGTCAAGCGCTACGTGGAAGAACTGCTGGCGGGCGACACCGGCCCGCTGAAAAAGAACTACAACATGCGCTGGGTCGCGGCGATGGTGGCTGACGTGCACCGTATCCTGACCCGTGGCGGCCTGTTCATGTACCCACGTGACAGCCGCGAGCCGGAAAAACCGGGCAAGCTGCGCCTGATGTACGAAGCCAACCCGATGTCGTTCCTGGTGGAACAGGCCGGCGGCGCGTCCACCGATGGTCACAAGCGCATTCTCGACATTCAGCCTGAAGGCCTGCACCAGCGTGTGGCGGTGTTCCTCGGCTCGAAGGAAGAAGTGGCCCGCGTGACCGGCTACCACAAGGAATAAATCATGAGCGCGCCCTGGCAGCCTCTGCTTGATTGGTGGTTCGGTTCAGCCGAAAAGCCGGCGGAGATTGTCGCTGCCAAGGGCCGGTTGTGGTTCGGCAAGCGCGACAGCCAGGACCTCGAAGCGCGTCAGCGTTTCGCCGGCCTGGTGGAGCAGGCCCTGGCTGGCGGTTTGACCGAATGGGCGCAAAGCCCCCAAGGTTGGCTGGCCATGGTGCTGTTGCTCGACCAACTGCCACGGATGATCTATCGCGACACTCCCAAGGCATTTGCCGGCGACCTGCGTGCCCAGGCACTGGTGGCCCAGGGTATCGCCGCGGATTTTGACCGGCGCCTGCCGGCCATGCAGCGCTGCTTCATCTACCTGGTGTTCGAGCACTGCGAAAACCTGGCGGTGCAGAACGAGAGCGTTTCACGCTTTACCGCCCTGCATGGTGAACAGCCAGCGGACGAGCGTGCAGTGTTTGCCGACAACCTGGACTACGCCGAACGGCACCAGAAAGTCATTGCCCGCTTTGGGCGCTTCCCCCATCGCAATGCCATCCTGGGCCGCGAATCCACGGCCGAGGAACTGGCTTTCCTGCGCGAGCCCGGTTCGCGTTTTTAAGGGCACTTTCGCCGGCAAGCCGGCGAGGCTGTTCCTTTAAATACGGAAACTGCCCACCAGATGCTGCAGGCGCTTGGCCTGCTGCTCCAGGTCGGCGCAGGCGCGCAAGGTGGCCTGGAGGTTTTCCACGCCTTCCTGGTTGAGGGTGTTGATCTCGGTGATGTCGACGTTGATCGACTCCACCACGGCGGTCTGCTCCTCGGTGGCGGTGGCCACCGACTGGTTCATGCCGTCGATCTCGCCGATGCGCTGGGTCACGCTGCCCAGGCGCTCGCCGGCCTGGTTGGCAATGCCCACGCTGTTCTCGCTCTCGCGCTGGCTTTCGGTCATGGTGCCCACCGCTTCACGGGCGCCTACCTGCAGTTCCTCGATCATCTTCTGCACTTGCTGCGCCGAATCCTGGGTGCGGTGGGCGAGGTTGCGCACCTCGTCCGCTACCACTGCGAAGCCGCGCCCGGCTTCACCGGCGCGGGCGGCTTCGATGGCGGCGTTGAGGGCCAGCAGGTTGGTCTGCTGGGAGATGCTGGTGATCACTTCCAGAATCTGCCCGATGTTCACCGTGCTGCTGTTGAGGGTTTCGATGTTGTCGCAGGAGCTGCTGATCTTGGCCGACAGCTGGTGCATCGCGGCGATGGTCTTGTCCACTACCTGCTGGCCGTCTTCCGCCAGGCTGCGGGCGTCGCTGGAGTGCTGCGAGGCCAGGGCTGCGTTCTGGGCGATTTCCTGGGCGGCGGCGCCCAGCTGGTTGATGGCTGCGGCCACGCTGCTGGTGCGCGAGGCCTGCTGGTCGGAGTTGAACATCGACGAATTGGAGGCAGCCACGACCCGCAGGGCCACTTCGTTGACCTGGCCGGTGGCCGAGGACACTTCGCGGATCGAGCTGTGGATGCGTTCGACGAAACGGTTGAACGACACTCCCAGGGTGCCGAATTCGTCGTGGCCGTGGATCACCAGGCGTTTGGTCAGGTCGCCTTCACCTTCGGCGATATCGTGCATGGCCCGGCCCATCAGGTGCAGGGGCTGCATCAGCATGCGGATAAGCATGCCCAGCAGGCTGATGATGATCACCACGGCAATGGCCATGGCGATGATGGCCGAGGTGCGGAACTCGCTGAGCATGGCGAAGGCGGTGTCCTGGTCCAGGACCAGGGCCACGTACCAATCGGCCGAGGGCACGCCATTGACGTGGGTGAAGGAAATGAACTGGGTCTTGCCGCCCTGCTGTACTTCTTTCAGGCCCGGGCTGACGTTCGGCGCTGCGTTGGGGTAGGCCTCGCTCAGGTTCTTGAGCACCAGCTTGCTGTCAGGGTGGATGAGGATCTTGCCCTCGGCACTGACGATGAAGGCATGGCCGTGGCCGCCGAAGTTCAGTGAGTTGATGATGGCGCTGACGCTCGACAGGTCGATGTCGGCACCGGCCACGCCGATCATCTGGTTCTGGTGCTGTACCGGGGTGGCGACGGTGATCACCAGCTTGCCCGACGAGGCGGCGATGTAGGGTTCGGTGACGATGGTCCGCTGGGCGCCGGTGGCTGCCTTGTACCAGCCGCGGGCGCGGGGGTCGTAATCGGCGGCGCGGTTGCCGGCCGGTACCGAGAACATCACGCCGTCCTGGCCCCCGAAGTAGCTGAGCTGGAAGTTGCCGGTGTAGGCGGGCAGGCCGACGCTGCGTTTCAGGCTATCGGCGCCGCTGCCGTCCACGGCGATCTGCTGGGCCAGGGATTGCAGGAGCTGGATGCGGCTCTCCAGCCAGGTCTGGATGTTGCTGGTGGTCAGGCTGCCCAGTTCCTGCATCGAGGCTTCGGTGCTGCTGCGCAAGGCTTCTCGCTGTCGATAGTCGTTGAACAGAATAAAACAGGCGAACGCAACGGCAACCACAAGGGCGGCGGCGAGCAGGATCTTGTGGCTGAACTTCATATTTCTGGTCATTAAATGAACTACCGCGAGGGGCTGGTCAACGAGGGGCGTCAATTTGCCACAGTGGAGGGCTTTGCGCTGCATCTTATGTCGACTGGCCATCACTGAAAATGAGGGGCAGATGCACAAAGCCGACGAACTGTCAGGTGCGGCAAAAAGGTCCTTGATTTACGAGGCAATTGCCCGGTTTGCCAGGCAAGAAATACCCGTCTCCCCGGGGAACCAGAAGGGGGTTTTCTCTTCTAAGCTTCTGGTTGGCTGACAGGCCTTCCCCCTTTTGTTCAGGAGTTCACCATGTCCCTGCGTTCTCTCGCTCTGTTGTCGTTCTGCGTGCTGCTGGCCGCGTGCAGCAAGGTCAATCAGGAAAACTATTCCAAGCTGTCGGCGGGTATGCCCAAGGCCGAGGTCGAACAACTCCTGGGCAAGCCGACTGACTGTTCGGGCGCGCTGGGCATGTCCAGCTGCACCTGGGGTGACAAGAACAGCTTTATCAGCGTGCAGTACGCCGGTGACAAGGTTCTGATGTTTTCCGGGCAAGGCCTGAAGTAAAAAAAACCGGGGCTTCGGGCCCACGGGAGAAAAATAATGATGCGTTTTGCTGTCACTCTTCTGGTCGGCCTGCTCTTGGCCGGCTGCGCCACGTCCCGGGACGATTCGCTGGCGCCCAAGACCGTCAACCACGTCGATCTCAAGCGTTATCAGGGCACCTGGTACGAGCTGGCGCGGTTGCCCATGTACTTCCAGCGCAACTGTGCGCAATCCGAGGCTCGCTATACCCTGCTGCCGGAGGGCAACGTGGCGGTGCTCAATCGCTGCCTGACCCCGGAATGGAAATGGGAAGAGGCCCGTGGTACGGCCACGCCTCAAGTGCCGGGCAAGACCGACAAGCTGTGGGTGGAGTTCGATAACTGGTTCTCGCGGCTGCTACCGGGCGCTACCAAGGGCGACTACTGGGTGTTGTACGTCAGCGATGACTACAAGACCGCGATTGTCGGCAACCCGAACCGCCGTTACCTGTGGCTGCTGTCGCGGACCAAGGAGGTCAACGAAACGGTGCGCGAGGAACTGCTGAGCAAGGCTCGCCAGCAGGGGTATGACACCACGCGGCTGATCTGGCGGGTGTCGGACTCGGCCATGGCCAAGACCTCGAAATAAGCTCATCCGCAGGAGCCGGCTGGTCGGCGAAGGCGCTCGCGAGAATGCTTTCGCCGGCCAGCCGGCTCCTACAGGTCGGGGTTAGTTGAGCAGGTCACGCAGGACCTGGGTGAAGGCCCGGCTGCTGTCTTCTTCGGCGGCGTGACGCCCGTCGCGCACGACCCACTGCCCACCCACCATCACATCGCGCACCTGACGGTCGCCGCCGGCGAACAGCCAGCGGTTGAGAATCCCGTCGCCGTCGGCGGTGGCCAGGTAGGGGTCGTTGCCATCCAGCACCAGCCAGTCGGCGCGGGTACCCACGGCCAGGGCGCCAATGCCTTGTCCCAGGGCCTGGGCCCCGCCGTCCAGCGCGGCGTCGTACAGGGTCCGGCCGACCATCGGTTGGTCGGCGCGGTACAGGCGGTTGCGGCGCTGGTCCCGCAGGCGCTGGCCGTACTCCAGCCAGCGCAGCTCTTCCACCACGCTCAAGGACACATGGCTGTCGGAGCCGATGCCCAGGCGCCCGCCCTGGGCCAGGAAGTCCACCGCCGGGAAAATACCGTCGCCCAGGTTGGCCTCGGTGGTCAGGCACAGGCCGGCGATGGCCCGGCTTCTGGCCATGAGGCTGACTTCCTCGGGGTTAGCGTGGGTGGCGTGGACCAGGCACCAGCGCTGATCCACCGCGACGTTTTCATACAGCCACTGCAATGGACGCCGGCCGCTCCAGCTCAGGCAGTCGTCGACTTCCTTCTGCTGCTCGGCGATGTGGATATGCACCGGGCAATGGCGATCACTGGCAGCCAGCACTTCGCTGATCTGCTGTGGCGTGACCGCTCGCAACGAGTGAAAGCACAGGCCCAGTTGCTGGTTGGCCTGCTGCGCCAGCAGCGGCTGCAAGTGCTGTTGCAGCTTGAGGTAGTTTTCCGTGCTGTTGATGAAGCGGCGCTGGCCGTCATTCGGTGCCTGGCCACCAAAGCCTGCGTGGCTGTAGAGCACTGGCAGCAGGGTCAGGCCGATACCGCTGCCGGCGGCGGCCTGGCTGATGCGTCGGGACAGTTCGGTGGGGTCGGCGTAGGGCTTGCCGTCGCTGTCGTGATGCACGTAGTGGAATTCAGCTACCGAGGTGTAGCCGGCCTTGAGCATTTCGATATACAGCTGCCGGGCGATGACTTCCAACTGCTCGGGATTGATCTTGCCCACCAGGCGGTACATCAGGTCGCGCCAGGTCCAGAAGCTGTCATTGGGGTTGCCGGCCACTTCCGCCAGCCCGGCCATGGCCCGCTGGAATGCATGGGAGTGCAGGTTGGGCATGCCCGGCAGCAGCGGGCCCTTGAGCCGTTCCGCGCCGTCTGCGCTGGCGTTGGCCTGGATCTGTGTCAGTTGGCCGTTAGCGCTGACTTCAAGGCGTACATGGTTGGCCCAGCCATCAGGCAGCAGTGCACGTTCGGCGAAAAAGGCGGACATGGTTCAAGCACCCTATCGTTTGTTATTTGTATATACATATACAGACGTTTGCCTGCCCGGTAAACTCCGGCAAGCTAGCCACCTTTATCGATCAACAAGGATTTCCTGTGCCGACTCCGCCTGCCAAATCGCCGCTGGCTGCCCACTTGGGCGATAGTCCGGCGCCCTTGTACGCCCGCGTCAAACAGATGATCACCCAGCAGATCGAGAGCGGAAACTGGCCGCCGCACTACCGTGTTCCCTCGGAAAGCGAGCTGGTCAATCAGCTGGGTTTCAGCCGCATGACCATCAACCGCGCGCTGCGCGAGATGACGGCCGAAGGCATGCTGGTGCGGATGCAGGGCGTGGGCACGTTCGTCGCCGAACCCAAGAGCCAGTCCGCCCTGTTCGAAGTGCACAACATTGCCGACGAGATCGCGTCCCGCGGTCATCGCCACACTTGCCAGGTGATCACCCTGGGCGAGGAGGCCGCCGGTTCCGAGCGTGCCCTGGCCCTGGACATGCGTGAAGGGCAGAAGGTCTTCCACTCGCTGATCGTGCATTTCGAGAACGACATCCCGGTGCAGATCGAGGACCGTTTCGTCAACGCCCTGGTGGCGCCGGAGTACCTCAAGCAGGACTTCACCCTGCAGACTCCCTACGCCTATCTGTCCCAGGTCGCGCCCCTGACCGAGGGCGAGCATGTGGTGGAGGCGATTCTCGCCGAAGCCGAAGAATGCCGGCTGCTGCAGATCGAGCGGGGCGAGCCTTGCCTGCTGATTCGCCGTCGCACCTGGTCCGGGCGCCAGCCGGTGACCGCCGCGCGGCTGATCCACCCCGGTTCCCGTCATCGTCTGGAAGGGCGCTTTCACAAATGATCCAGCTCACCCATCTGCGTGCCGCCGACTACCCACGCATGCCCTGGAAAAACGGTGGAGGCAGCACCGAAGAGATTGCCCGGGATACCGGTGACGGCCTGGACGGTTTCGGCTGGCGCCTGTCGATTGCCGATATCGCCGAGTCCGGCGGGTTTTCCAGTTTTGCCGGTTACCAGCGGGTCATCACCGTGCTCCAGGGCGCGGGCATGCAACTGACCATCGATGGCGAGGATGTGCGGCCGCTGTTGCCTCTGGACGCCTTTGCCTTCAGCGGCGCCAGCCAGGTCGATTGCACATTGCTGGAGGGGGCGATCCGCGACTTCAACCTGATCTATTGCCCACAGCGCTACGTCGCCCGTTTGCAGTGGCTCGATGGCCAGCAGCGGTTTTTCACCCAGGCGCACACCTTGTTGTTGTTCAGTGCTGCCGAGCAAGCCTGGGTGGATACCGGTAGCGCACCGGTGCAAGCACTGGGGCGTTATGACTGCCTGCGCCTGGAAGGCAATCGCGGGCTGCTGGAAGTCGCCCTGGACGGGCTGTGCTGCGTGATCGAACTCACCGCCCGCTGATTCATCGCGTCTTGCCGCAGGTCGGGATACGGCCTGCGGATGCTGCAAACCTCCTTTCTTTATTCGTGCTTGGTTGCCCTCGGCTTCGTGCGGGGTCCTGCGTGCCTGCGCCGGCGCGCCTGCTGTTTCTTGCGCGCACTCATTTGTTACCGAACGCCCCAGCTCGGCGCAAAAGCCCATCCTGGTAACAGCCGCGCGCGTGGCAAAAAACCTTCGCTGAAAATTTATCTTTGGTTGAAAGCCCCGTTCTACAAGGCCTGCGATGTGTTCGTCAGGTTTATGAGAATGATCTCAAGGGAGTTGGCCGCTTGATTGCATATGCTTGTATGTACAAGTAAATATGTGTGCGTAAGAGTCGATGGAATCCTCTTCGCACCTTGGACTCATCGCCGAGGAGTTTTTCCGTGACCGACAGCAAGCCAACTAAATACCGTAACGTCGAAATCCGTGCTGCACGCGGCAACAAGCTGACCGCCAAGAGCTGGCTGACCGAAGCGCCGCTGCGCATGCTGATGAACAACCTCGACCCGGAAGTTGCCGAGAACCCCAAGGAACTGGTGGTGTACGGCGGCATCGGCCGCGCGGCGCGCAACTGGGAGTGCTACGACAAGATCGTCGAGGCCCTGACCCATCTGAATGACGACGAAACCCTGCTGGTGCAGTCCGGCAAGCCGGTGGGCGTGTTCAAGACCCACAGCAATGCCCCGCGGGTACTGATCGCCAACTCCAACCTGGTGCCGCACTGGGCCAGCTGGGAACACTTCAACGAACTGGATGCCAAGGGCCTGGCCATGTACGGCCAGATGACCGCCGGCAGCTGGATCTACATCGGCAGCCAGGGCATCGTCCAGGGCACCTATGAAACCTTCGTCGAAGCCGGCCGCCAGCATTACGATTCCAACCTCAAGGGCCGTTGGGTACTGACTGCCGGTCTGGGCGGCATGGGCGGCGCCCAGCCACTGGCCGCGACCCTGGCCGGGGCCTGCTCGCTGAACATCGAGTGCCAGCAGACCAGCATCGACTTCCGCCTCAAGACCCGCTACGTCGACGAGCAGGCCACCGACCTGGACGACGCCCTGGCGCGGATCAAGAAATACACCGCCGAAGGCCGTGCCATCTCCATTGCCCTGTGCGGCAACGCTGCCGAGATCCTGCCGGAACTGGTACGCCGCTGCGTGCGCCCGGACATGGTCACCGACCAGACCAGCGCCCACGACCCGCTGAACGGCTACCTGCCCAAGGGCTGGACCTGGGAGCAGTACCGTGACCGCGCCCAGACCGAGCCGGCGGCGGTGATCAAGGCGGCCAAGCAGTCCATGGCCGTGCACGTCCAAGCCATGCTGGACTTCCAGAAAATGGGGGTTCCGACCTTCGACTACGGCAACAACATCCGCCAGATGGCCCAGGAAGAGGGCGTGGAAAACGCTTTCGACTTCCCCGGCTTCGTCCCGGCCTATATCCGTCCGCTGTTCTGCCGTGGCATCGGCCCGTTCCGCTGGGCGGCGCTGTCCGGCGATCCGCAGGACATCTACAAGACCGACGCCAAGGTCAAGGAACTGATCCCCGACGACGCCCACCTGCACAACTGGCTGGACATGGCGCGCGAGCGCATCAGCTTCCAGGGCTTGCCGGCACGGATCTGCTGGGTTGGCCTGGGCCTGCGTGCCAAGCTCGGCCTGGCCTTCAACGAAATGGTCCGCAGCGGCGAGCTGTCGGCACCGATCGTCATCGGTCGCGACCACCTGGACTCCGGTTCCGTGGCCAGCCCGAACCGTGAAACCGAATCGATGCAGGACGGTTCCGATGCCGTATCCGACTGGCCGCTGCTCAATGCCCTGTTGAACACCGCCAGTGGCGCGACCTGGGTTTCCCTGCACCACGGCGGCGGCGTCGGCATGGGCTTCTCCCAGCATTCGGGGATGGTGATCGTCTGCGACGGCACCGATGAAGCGGCCGAGCGTATTGCCCGGGTGCTGCACAACGACCCGGCCACCGGGGTGATGCGTCACGCCGATGCCGGCTACCAGATCGCCATCGATTGCGCCAAGGAACAGGGCCTGAATCTGCCGATGATCACCGGCAAGTAACCACCGCTCTCTGTAGGAGCCAGCTTGCTGGCCAAGCATGCACCGCGGTGCATCAGGCACACCGCCTCGCGAGCCCGCTCGCTCCTACAGGGGAAATCGTCTGCAGTGCCCACTAGAGGTTCGACGTCCATGGCTTTAGCGAATGATCGTGCAAGCAACAAACCGTTGATCGAAAGGCGTTCGATCGACTACATCCCGGAAGCGGAAAGACACGGTCGTCTCTTGAGTCAATTCACCCTGTGGTTGGGCGCCAACCTGCAGATCACCGCCATTGTCACCGGCGCCCTGGCAGTGGTCCTGGGCGGTGATGTGTTCTGGTCGCTGATCGGCTTGCTGGTCGGTCAGTTGCTGGGGGGCGGGGTCATGGCCCTGCATGCCGCCCAGGGCCCGCAACTGGGGCTGCCGCAGATGATCTCCAGCCGCGTGCAGTTCGGCGTGTACGGTGCGGTGATTCCCCTGGTGCTGGTGTGCCTGATGTACGTCGGCTTTTCCGCCAGCGGTTCGCTGCTGGCGGGGCAGGCGGTGGCGCAACTGCTGCACGTCGAAGACTGGGCCGGCATCCTGCTGTTCGCCGGCTCGATCATGGTCTTCACCATTTTCGGCTACCGGGTCATCCACGGCATCGGGCGGATCGCCAGCTTGCTTGGCGTGGTGGCCTTCATCTACCTGTTCTACAAGCTGCTGGCAGGCAACGACATCGCGGCCCTGCTCGGCAACAAGCATTTTTCCCTGGCCAGCTTCCTGCTGGCGGTATCGCTGTCGGCCTCCTGGCAGATCGCCTTCGGCCCTTATGTGGCGGACTACTCGCGCTACCTGCCGCGCAGCACCTCGGCGGCGAAAACCTTCTGGGCCGTAGGCCTGGGTTCGGTGATCGGGGCCCAGGCCGCGATGGTCTTCGGGGTCTTCGCGGCGGCCCTGGCCGGGTCCCAGTTCGCCCACCACGAGGTGTCGTTCATCGTCAGCCTCGGCGGTACCGGTGTCGTCGCCGGCCTGCTGTATTTCGCCGTGGCCTTCGGCAAGGTCACGGTGACCACGCTGAATGCCTACGGCAGCTTCATGTCGATCGCCACCATCATCAGCGGCTTTCGCGGCAGCCGGCATATCGGCAGCGGTGTCCGCCTGTTCTACATCTTCATCATGGTCTCGCTTGCCGCCACCCTGGCACTGTTGGGCAAGGATTCGTTCCTCAAGGACTTCTCCGCCTTCATCCTGTTCCTGCTGGCGTTCTTCACGCCCTGGAGTGCGATCAACCTGGTGGATTTCTACTGCATTACCAAGGAGCGCTATGACATCCCCGCGCTGTCCAATCCGGACGGTCGCTACGGTCGCTGGAATGTCATGGGCATCAGTATCTATGTGTTCGGCGTGCTGATTCAGATGCCGTTCATTTCCACCCACTTCTACACCGGCCCCCTGGTGGCGAGCCTCGGAGATACCGACATCTCCTGGATCATCGGCCTGGTGGTGCCCGCGGCGTTGTACTACGCCTGTGCGAAGAAGTGGCATGGCGCGGTGCCCGAGCACCTGATCCTGCCAGTAGAGCAGGGCGCGCCCACCGAACAAAAAACGAGTGGGACCACCCGCGCTGCAGCGGTATGAGTCTTGATTGGACGTGGACAGGGCTGGATGCCTCTTAACTGCCGTAAGCCAACTCATGATTAGGAGCGTCACACAATGAAAATGCATAAGACCCTGCTGACCACGTTGCTGTCCATGGGCCTGCTGGCCGCTTCCGGCGCCCAGGCCGCGGGCTGGTGCGAGTCGGGCAAGGCGGTGAAGTTCGCCGGCCTGAACTGGGAAAGCGGCATGTTGCTGACCGACGTGCTGCAACTGGTCCTGGAGAAGGGCTACGGCTGCAAGACCGACAGCCTGCCGGGCAACTCCATCACCATGGAAAACGCCCTGGGCAGCAATGACATCCAGATCTTCGCCGAAGAGTGGGTGGGCCGCAGCGAGGTGTGGAACAAGGCCGAGAAGGCCGGCAAGGTGGTGGGCGTCGGCGCGCCGGTGGTGGGTGCTGTCGAAGGCTGGTACGTCCCGCGCTACGTGATCGAAGGCGACGCCAAGCGCAAGCTCGAAGCCAAGGCCCCGGACCTGAAGAATATTGCCGACCTGGGCAAGTACGCCAGCGTGTTCAAGGACCCGGAAGAACCGAGCAAGGGGCGTTTCTACAACTGCCCGGCGGGCTGGACCTGCGAGCTGGACAACAGCGAGATGCTCAAGAGCTACGGCCTGGAAAGCAGCTACACCAACTTCCGCCCGGGCACCGGCCCGGCCCTGGATGCGGCGGTACTGTCGAGCTACAAGCGCGGCGAGCCGATCCTCTTCTACTACTGGTCGCCGACCCCGCTGATGGGCCAGGTGGACTTGGTCAAGCTCGATGAGAAACCTGGCGTGGACAAGAGCGTGACGGTCAAGGTCGGCCTGTCGAAGACCTTCCATGACGAGGCTCCGGAGCTGGTGGCCGTGCTGGAGAAGGTCAACCTGCCGATCGACCTGCTGAACCAGAACCTGGCGCGCATGACCAAGGAGCGCATCGAGTCGCCGAAACTGGCGAAAGTGTTTCTCAAGGAACATCCTGAAGTCTGGCACCCATGGGTCAGTGAAGAGGCCGCCGGGAAAATCGACGCGGCCCTGTAGCCCGGGCTTTTCCGACGGCTCCAAGGGCCGTCGGGAACCGGACAGCAACCTCCTTTGAGCGAGAGTTTCCTATGTTTCCAGAAAGCTTCACCTTTTCCATCGCCGACTGGGTCAACGGCTGGGTCGACTCCCTGGTGACCAACTATGGCGACGTGTTCCGGCACATTTCCGACACCCTGCTGTGGGCCATCGTCAACCTCGAAGGCCTGCTGCGCATGGCCCCCTGGTGGCTGATGCTGGCGATTGTCGGCGGCATCGCCTGGCACTCCACCCGCAAGCTGCTGACCACGGCGGTGATTGTCGGCCTGCTGTTCCTGGTGGGCGCCGTGGGCCTGTGGGACAAGCTGATGCAGACCCTGGCACTGATGCTGGTGGCTACAGTGATCTCGGTGCTGATCGGCATCCCCCTGGGGATCCTCTCGGCCCGCAGCAACCGCCTGCGCTCAGTGCTGATGCCGCTCTTGGACATCATGCAGACCATGCCCAGCTTCGTGTACCTGATCCCGGTGCTGATGCTGTTCGGCCTGGGCAAGGTGCCGGCGATCTTCGCTACGGTGATCTACGCCGCGCCGCCCTTGATCCGCCTCACCGACCTGGGGATCCGCCAGGTGGACGGCGAGGTGATGGAGGCGATCAACGCCTTCGGCGCCAACCGCTGGCAGCAACTGTTCGGTGTGCAACTGCCCCTGGCCCTGCCGAGCATCATGGCCGGGATCAACCAGACCACGATGATGGCCCTGTCGATGGTGGTGATCGCCTCGATGATCGGTGCCCGTGGCCTGGGCGAGGATGTGCTGGTGGGGATCCAGACCCTCAACGTCGGTCGTGGCCTGGAAGCCGGGCTGGCGATCGTGATTCTGGCGGTGGTGATCGACCGCATTACCCAGGCCTACGGTCGTCCACGCCATGAGGTGAGCAAATGAGCAGCGCTGCCATCAGCAAGATCGAAGTGAAGAACGTCTTCAAGATTTTCGGCAGCCGTTCCACCGACGCCCTGGCGATGATTGGCCAAGGCAAGGGCAAGGACCAGGTGCTGGCCGAGACCGGCTGCGTGGTCGGGGTCAACGACCTGTCCCTGAGCATCGGCACCGGTGAGATCTTCGTCATCATGGGCCTGTCCGGTTCCGGCAAGTCGACCCTGGTGCGCCACTTCAACCGCCTGATCGACCCCACCAGCGGCGCGATCCTGGTGGACGGCGAGGACATCCTGCAGTACGACATGGAAGCCTTGCGCCAATTCCGCCGGCATAAGATCAGCATGGTGTTCCAGAGCTTCGGCCTGCTGCCCCATCGCAACGTCCAGGACAATGTCGCCTACGGCCTCAAGGTGCGCGGCGAGAACAAGTCGGTGTGCGCCGAACGCGCCCTGCACTGGATCAACACCGTGGGCCTCAAGGGCTACGAGAACAAGTACCCGCACCAGCTGTCCGGCGGCATGCGCCAGCGGGTCGGCCTGGCCCGGGCCCTGGCTGCGGACACCGACATCATCCTCATGGACGAGGCCTTCAGCGCCCTCGACCCGCTGATCCGCGCAGAAATGCAGGACCAGTTGCTGGAGCTGCAGAAGACGCTGCACAAGACCATCGTCTTCATCACCCATGACCTGGACGAGGCCGTGCGCATCGGCAACCGCATCGCGATCCTCAAGGACGGCCGCCTGATCCAGGTGGGCACGCCCAGGGAGATCCTGCATTCACCGGCGGATGAGTACGTCGATCGTTTCGTCCAGCGTCGCGCGGCGACGGTCTGAGCCCCCTGCACGGGCTCCACTGATTCAATGACGAGGTTACCGATGTCTCTGGCTGAAAAAATCGTAATCGCCGACGCCCCCCTGGGTTGGCAGGATGTTGTCGCCGTCGCCCGCCACGGTGCTGAGCTCGAACTCTCGGAGCAGGCCTGGGCGCGGATCGACAATGCCCAGGCCATCGTGCGCAAAGTGGTGGACAGCGGCGAGCGCGCCTATGGCATCAGCACCGGCCTTGGGGCCTTGTGCAATGTGTTGCTGGCCGGCGAGCAGCTCAGCCAGCTGTCGCGCAATACCCTGCTCAGCCATGCCTGCGGAGTTGGCCCGGTGCTGGCCGACGAACAGACCCGGGCGATCATCTGTGCGGCCATCATCAACTACAGCCACGGCAAGTCCGGGATCCACCGGCAGGTGGTCCAGGCGCTGCTGGCGCTGCTCAATCGCGGGATCACCCCGCAGGTGCCGTCGCAGGGTTCGGTGGGCTACCTGACCCACATGGCCCATATCGGCGTGGCGCTGCTCGGCGTCGGTCAGGTCAGCTATCGCGGGCACATCGTCAGCGCCGAGCAGGCCCTGGCCGAGGAAGGGCTGCAAGCGGTGCAACTGGGGGCCAAGGATGGTCTGTGCCTGGTCAACGGCACGCCGTGCATGACCGGCCTCGGTTGCCTGGCCCTGGCCGATGCCAGCCGCCTGTTGCAGTGGGCCGACGTGATCGGCGCCATGAGCTTCGAGGCCCTGCGCGGCCAGATCGCCGCCTTTGATGCCGAGATCATCGCCCTCAAGGCGCACCCCGGCATGCAGGTGGTGGGCAGCAACCTGCGGGCCTTGCTCGACCGCAGCGAGGTGATCGCTTCCAGCAAGGGCATCCGTACCCAGGACGCCCTGAGCATCCGCTCGATTCCCCAGGTGCACGGTGCTGCCCGGGATCAACTGGCCCACGCGGCCAGGCAGGTGGAAACCGAGCTCAATGCCGCCACCGACAATCCGTTGCTGCTGGGCACCCCGGACAACTATCGGGTGGTGTCCCAGGCCAACCCCCACGGCCAATCGGTGGCCCTGGCGGCGGACGTGCTGGCGATTGCCATGGCCGAGATCGGCTCCATCGCCGAGCGCCGCCTGGACCGCCTGATCAACCCCCATGTCAGTGGCCTGCCGGCGTTCCTGGTGGCCGAGCCCGGGGTCAACTCCGGGATGATGATCGTGCAGTACGTGGCGGCCTCGCTGTGCGCGCAGAACCGCCAGCTGGCACAGCCGGCGGTGCTCGACAACTTCGTCACCTCGGGCCTGCAGGAAGACCACCTGAGCCTGGGCACCAACGCCGCCCTGAAGCTGCTGCAGGTGCTGGAAAACTGCACCCAGATCCTCGCCATCGAGTACCTGCTGGCGGCCCAGGCATTCGAATTTCTCAAGGAGCAGCGCTTCGGCACCGGCACCGGCATTGCCTGGTGCCTGCTGCGCGAGCGGGTTCCGGCCTACGACCAGGACCGCTGGCTGGCCCCGGATATCGCCAGCGTGGCGGCCTTGCTCAAGGACCCGCGATTGCTCAACAAACGCTTTTCCAAGGTGCAATAAAACGGATTTCCCCATCGCCAGCGTGCCAAGGCGCCACCTGCTCAAGCTGCGGGTGGCGACGGACAACGGAAGCTTCCGGAGCGACTGGCTAGTTATTACAAAACTCTCAAAAGGAGCATGAATGTGACTGCGCTAAACCTGATTCCCGGCCAACTGACCCTGGCCCAACTGCGGGCCATCTATCAGCAGCCGCTGATCCTGACCCTGGATGGCAGCGCCTCGGCGCAGATCGACGCCAGCGTCGCCTGTGTCGAGCAGATCCTCGCCGAGAACCGCACCGCCTATGGCATCAACACCGGTTTTGGCCTGCTGGCCTCGACCCGCATTGCCAGCGCCGACCTGGAAAACCTCCAGCGCTCGCTGGTGCTGTCCCACGCCGCCGGTGTTGGCGAGCCTATCAGCGATGACCTGGTACGCCTGATCATGGTGCTCAAGGTCAACAGCCTGAGCCGTGGTTTCTCCGGGATCCGCCGCCAAGTGATCGACGCCTTGATCGCCCTGATCAACGCCGAGGTCTACCCGCACATCCCGCTCAAGGGCTCGGTGGGTGCTTCCGGCGACCTGGCGCCTTTGGCCCACATGTCCCTGGTGCTGCTGGGCGAGGGCAAGGCGCGCTACAAGGGGCAGTGGCTGGAAGCGACAGCGGCCCTGGAAGTGGCCGGCCTCAAGCCGTTGACCCTGGCCGCCAAGGAAGGCCTGGCGCTGCTCAACGGCACCCAGGTTTCCACCGCATACGCCTTGCGCGGTCTGTTCGAGGGCGAAGACCTGTTCGCCGGCGCACTGGTGTGCGGCGGCCTGACCGTGGAAGCGGTGCTGGGTTCGCGCTCGCCATTCGACCCGCGGATTCACGCCGCTCGTGGTCAGCGCGGGCAGATCGATACCGCCGCGGCCTATCGCGCGTTGCTGGGGGACAGCACCGAGGTATCCGCGTCGCACAAGAATTGCGACAAGGTCCAGGACCCGTATTCCCTGCGTTGCCAGCCACAAGTGATGGGCGCCTGCCTGACCCAGTTGCGCCAGGCTGCCGAAGTGCTGGTGGTGGAAGCCAACGCCGTGTCGGACAACCCGCTGGTGTTCGCCGCCGAAGGTGACGTTATTTCCGGTGGCAACTTCCACGCCGAGCCGGTGGCCATGGCCGCCGACAACATGGCCCTGGCCATCGCCGAGATCGCCTCCCTGAGCGAACGGCGGATCTCGCTGATGATGGACAAGCACATGTCCCAGCTGCCGCCGTTCCTGGTGGCCAATGGCGGGGTCAACTCCGGCTTCATGATCGCCCAGGTCACCGCCGCGGCCCTGGCCAGCGAGAACAAGGCCCTGGCCCACCCGCACTCGGTGGACAGCATCCCTACCTCTGCCAACCAGGAAGACCACGTCTCCATGGCCCCGGCCGCCGGCAAGCGCTTGTGGGAAATGGCCGAGAACACCCGTGGTGTCCTGGCTGTGGAATGGCTGGCGGCCTGCCAGGGGCTGGACCTGCGCGAAGGCCTGAAAACCTCGCCGACCCTGGAAAAGGCCCGTGCCACCTTGCGCGAGAAAGTGGCGTACTACGAGAAGGACCGCTTCTTTGCACCGGACATCAACGCCGCCAGTGAGTTGCTGGCTTCGCGTTGCCTGAACGGGCTGCTGCCAGCCCGGTTGTTGCCGAGCCTGTAATGCACGCCGGGCCGCCAGGCAGCTTCGCGCTCGGCGTGGAGCTGCGGCCCGTGCTGGTTGGCTTTACCTGCAAGACAGGCGCGGAGCGTCTGCTTCCTCCGCCCCGCACCCCTGCGCGGGGCGGACTTGTCCGATAACAATAAAAGGGACGATGACATGCAATCGCAAGACAGTGGACTACGCCGAGGGCTGACAGCCCGCCATATACGCTTCATGGCCTTGGGGTCGGCCATCGGTACAGGATTGTTCTACGGTTCGGCCTCGGCCATCCAGATGGCCGGGCCCGCCGTGTTGCTGGCCTACCTGATCGGTGGCGCGGCGGTTTTCATGGTGATGCGCGCACTCGGGGAGATGGCCGTGCACAACCCGGTGTCCGGTTCGTTCGGGCATTACGCCAGCCAGTACCTGGGGCCGTTGCCGGGCTTCATCCTGGGGTGGACCTACGCCTTCGAGATGTTGATCGTGTGCCTGGCGGACGTGACTGCCTTTGGCATCTACATGGGCTTCTGGTTTCCCGAAGTGGCGCGCTGGATCTGGGTGCTGGGCATCGTGCTGTTCATCGGCGGCCTGAACCTGTGCAACGTCAAGGTGTTCGGCGAGATGGAGTTCTGGCTGTCGCTGCTCAAGGTCGGGGCGATCGTCGCGATGATCCTGGGGGGCCTGGGCATCATGCTCTTCGGTATCAGCAGCGCCGCGCAGGACCAGGCCACTGGCGCCGCCAACCTCTGGGCCCACGGCGGCTTCATGCCCAATGGCATCAGTGGGGTGATCGCCTCGTTTGCCGTGGTGATGTTTGCCTTTGGCGGCATCGAGATCATCGGGGTCACTGCGGGCGAGGCCCAGGATCCGAAGCGGGTCATTCCCAAGGCGATCAATGCCGTGCCGCTGCGTATCCTGCTGTTCTACGTGCTGACCCTGTTCGTGCTGATGTCGATTTTCCCCTGGCCGCAGATCGGTACCCAGGGCAGCCCGTTCGTGCAGATCTTTGACAGCCTGGGCATCAGCTCGGCCGCCACTATCCTCAATATCGTGGTGATTTCGGCGGCGGTATCGGCCATCAACAGCGACATCTTCGGCGCCGGCCGGATGATGTATGGCCTGGCCCGGCAAGGGCAGGCGCCCAAGGGCTTTGCCCAGGTGTCCAAGCACGGGGTGCCGTGGATGACCGTGGTGGTGATGGCCGTGACTCTGTTGATCGGGGTGGTGCTGAACTACCTAATCCCGGAAAACATCTTCCTGCTGATCGCGTCCCTGGCCACGTTCGCCACGGTCTGGGTGTGGCTGATGATTCTCCTGACTCACGTGGCCATGCGCCGTTCGATGACCGCCGAGCAGGTGGCCCAGTTGCAGTTCAAGGTGCCATTCTGGCCTTGGGCCCCGGCGGCGGCCATTGCCTTCATGCTGTTCATCTTCGGCGTGCTGGGCTATTTCCCGAAAACCCAGGGAGCGCTGATCGTCGGCGTAGTGTGGATCGCTCTACTGATCGTGGCCTATATGCTGTGGGTCAAGCCCATGGCGGGGCAGGCCCAGGCGATCATGAGCGACGCTCCTTTACCTACTGACCATTAATGGAGGTTGGATGAAAACTCTTTGGCAACACTGCAACGTCGCCAGCATGGCCTCGGGTGTTTACTCGATCATCGAGGATGCGGCCATGGTGACGTCAGGGGCGCACATCGAGTGGATCGGCCGGCGCTCGGAGGCGCCGGCCGGCGACTACGCCCAGGTCAATGACCTGGCTGGAGCCTGGGTAACCCCGGGCTTTATCGATTGCCACACCCACACGGTATTTGGCGGCAACCGCAGTGGTGAGTTCGAGCAGCGCCTGCAAGGGGTGAGCTATGCCGAGATCGCCGCTGCCGGCGGTGGTATCGCCAGTACCGTACGGGCTACTCGGGCCGCCACCGAGGAGGAGCTGTTCGGCAGCGCCCGCAAGCGTCTGCTGAGCCTGTTGCGCGATGGCGTGACCAGCGTCGAGATCAAGTCCGGCTACGGCCTGGACCTGGCCAGCGAGCGCAAGATCCTGCGGGTGATCCGTCGCCTGGGCGAAGAGTTGCCGGTCAGCGTGCGCAGCACCTGCCTGGCGGCCCACGCCCTGCCGCCGGAATACGCCGAGCGCAGCGATGCCTACATCGAGCATATCTGCAGCGATATGCTCCCGGCCCTGGCGGCCGAGGGGCTGGTGGACGCGGTGGATGCCTTCTGTGAATACCTGGCGTTCTCCCCGGAGCAGGTGGAGCGGGTGTTCATTGCCGCGCAACAGCTCGGCCTGCCGGTCAAGCTGCACGCCGAGCAACTGTCGTCGCTGCATGGTTCGAGCCTGGCGGCCCGCTACCATGCGCTGTCCGCCGATCACCTGGAGTTCATGACCGAGGAGGATGCAATAGCCATGGCGGCGTCCGGGACCGTGGCGGTGTTGCTGCCGGGGGCCTTCTATTTCCTCCGGGAAACCCAGCAGCCGCCAATGGAAGCCTTGCGCAAGCACGGGGTGAAGATCGCCGTGGCCAGCGACCTCAATCCCGGTACGTCACCGGCGTTGTCGCTGCGGCTGATGCTGAACATGGCCTGTACCTGTTTCCGTATGACCCCCGAGGAGGCCCTGGCCGGGGTTACCCTGCATGCGGCCCAGGCCCTGGGCATGGAAAAGACCCATGGTTCGCTGGAGGTGGGCAAGGTGGCGGACTTCGTCGCCTGGCAGATCGATCGTCCTGCCGACCTGGCCTACTGGCTGGGCGGCGATCTGGAAAAGCGCGTCGTGCGACACGGCGTTGAAGTGACTGTGTAGGAGAAGGGTTGTGGATAAGGTTCTGAATTTCAAACAAGGCCGGGTGCCGCTGCTGATCAGCATGCCTCACGCCGGTACGCGCCTGACCCCGGCGGTGGCGGCCGGGCTGGTGCCCCAGGCGCAGAGCCTGCCGGACACCGACTGGCACATTCCACGGCTGTACCAGTTCGCCCAGGAGCTGGGGGCCAGTACCCTGGCGGCCGAATATTCGCGTTTTGTCATCGACCTGAACCGCCCGTCCGATGACAAGCCCCTGTACGTGGGGGCCACAACGGGCCTGTACCCGGCCACCCTGTTCGACGGCGAGCCCTTGTTCGTCGAAGGTCAGGCGCCGTCCAGTGAGGAGCGCGAGCAGTACCTGCACGAGGTGTGGGGGCCTTACCACCGCACCCTCCAGGAAGAGCTGGCGCGGCTCAAGGCCGAATTCGGCTATGCCCTGCTGTTCGATGCCCACTCCATCCGCTCGCTGATCCCGCACCTGTTCGAAGGCAAGCTGCCGGACTTCAACCTCGGCACTTTCAATGGCGCCAGCTGCGATCCGCAACTGGCCAGCCGGCTGGAGGCTATCTGCGCCGGCCACGGCGGCTACACCCATGTGCTCAACGGGCGCTTCAAGGGCGGGCATATCACCCGCCACTACGGCAACCCGGCCGAGCATATCCATGCCGTGCAACTGGAGCTGGCACAGAGCGCCTACATGGAAGAGTTCGAACCGTTCCGCTATCGCGGGGACCTGGCAGCACCGACCCAGGTGGTGCTCAAGGAATTGCTCCAGGGGCTGCTGGCCTGGGGGCAGGAACGTTACGCCTGACAGCAAGCGCTCCTACAGCGGGTACACGCCTTTGTGTAGGAGCGCGCTTGCTCGCGAAGCGCCTTCGCCCCCCCGCGCAAAACCTGAAACAACCCTGTTTTCTCCAAGGACATGCTCATTGCGTAATTCGGGTTTATGATGCCGGACGGCAGAATAAATGTAGTCCCCGCCAGGGATGAACCCGACCTCCACGGAGCGCGTAATGCAGACTTTGTACCCGCAGATCAAACCCTATGCCCGGCACGATCTGGCCGTCGACGAGCCGCACGTGCTGTATGTCGACGAAAGTGGTTCACCGGAAGGTTTGCCGGTGGTGTTCATTCATGGCGGGCCGGGGGCGGGCTGCGATGGGGCCAGCCGCTGCTACTTCGACCCGAATCTGTATCGCATCGTCACGTTCGACCAGCGCGGTTGCGGGCGTTCCACCCCTCACGCCAGCCTGGAAAACAACACCACCTGGGACCTGGTGGCGGACCTTGAGCGCATTCGCCAGCACCTGGGCATCGACAAGTGGGTGCTGTTTGGCGGCTCCTGGGGGTCGACCCTGGCCCTGGCCTATGCCCAGACCCACCCGGAGCGCGTGCTCGGCCTGATCGTGCGGGGCATCTTCCTGGCCCGGCCCCAGGAGATCCAGTGGTACTACCAGTGTGGCGCCAGCCGCCTGTTCCCCGACTACTGGCAGGACTATGTGGCGCCGATTCCCCTGGAAGAGCGGCATGACCTGGTCAGCGCCTTCCACAAGCGCCTGACCGGCACCGACCAGATCGCCCAGATGCATGCGGCCAAGGCCTGGTCGGGCTGGGAAGGGCGCACCGCGACCCTGCGCCCCAACCCGTTGGTGGTGGACCGTTTCTCCGAGCCGCAGCGGGCGCTGTCGATTGCCCGGATCGAATGCCATTACTTCACAAACAACGCCTTCCTCGAACCTGACCAACTGATCCGCGACATGGGCAAGATCGCCCATCTGCCCGGGGTCATCGTCCATGGCCGCTACGATGTGATCTGCCCGCTGGACAACGCCTGGGAGCTGCATCAGGCCTGGCCCAACAGCGAGCTGCAGGTGATCCGCGACGCTGGCCACGCCGCTTCCGAGCCGGGTATCACCGATGCTCTGGTACGCGCCACCGACCAGATGGCGCGCCGTCTGCTCGACCTGCCGCCCGAAGAAGCATGAAGGGCCTGTTGCAGCGCGTGCGTGGCGCGCGGGTGGAAGTCGCCGGGGACATAGTCGGCGCGGTGGACCAGGGATTGCTGGTACTGGTGGCGGTGGAGCCCGAGGACACCCGGGCCAGTGCCAACAAACTCCTGCATAAGCTGCTTAACTATCGGGTGTTCAGTGATGCCGAGGGCAAGATGAACCTGTCCCTGGCGGATGTGCAGGGCGGCTTGCTGCTGGTGTCGCAATTCACCCTGGCGGCGGACACCAAGAGCGGGCTGCGCCCGAGCTTTTCCACAGCCGCGCCGCCGGCCCTTGGCGAAGAGCTTTTTGACTACCTGGTAGTGAAGGCGCAACAGTTGCATGGCAAAGTGGCATCAGGGCGTTTTGGCGCGGACATGCAGGTGCATCTGGTCAATGATGGCCCGGTAACCTTCCTGTTACAGACCTGAAAACGCCTGAAACAGCTTTTTCCACCGATTTGGGCCGCAAACGGCTGTTTTTCGCGATAAATACTTTGTTACCCCTGATGCGTTGTAACGCGGGCTACTAGATAATCGCGCGCTACGGGGATCAGCGTTCGTTGGTCCATTTTGACTTAAGTAGAGACTTGTCCACGGCCGTTTGGGGAATCATTTAGCCCCATCGGAGTCGGAACAATGCTCGCCAACCTGGCATATAGATAGCTGGCCGTTGGTTTTTTGATCTGTTTTCGGCGAGGGTTGCTCGTGATTGTTAGTCCCTGTAATGCACCAAACTTGTTTGCCAAACGGTTACGAAACGCACTGGTGACGGGCTCTGCGCTGGTCTGCCTGCTCGGCGCCGGTCAACTCATGGCATTCAATCTGGATGATGTATCGGTCAAGGCCAAGGACCTGGCCGGGCAGAAGTACGAGGCCCCGCGCAGTAACCTGCCGAACGAGTTCCGTGAGATGAAGTTCGCGGATTACCAGAAAATCCGCTTCCTCACCGAAAAAGCCGAATGGGCCGACCAGAAGACACCGTTCAAGCTGTCGTTCTACCACCAGGGCATGCACTTCGACACGCCGGTGAAGATCAACGAGATCAGCGCCAACACCGTTACCGAGATCAAGTACGACCCGAACCGTTTCGATTTCGGCGACGTGAAGTTCGACCCCAAGGCCACCGAGAAGCTCGGCTATGCCGGTTTCCGCGTTCTGTACCCGATCAACAAGGCTGACAAGCAAGACGAGATCATGACCATGCTCGGCGCGAGCTATTTCCGCGTCGTTGGCAAGGGTCATACCTATGGCCTGTCCGCCCGGGGCCTGGCAATCGACACCGCCCTGCCATCCGGCGAGGAATTCCCGCGTTTCAGCGAGTTCTGGATCCAGCAGCCCAAGGCTACCGACAAGCACCTGGTGATCTACGCCCTGCTGGATTCGCCACGGGCCACCGGCGCCTATCGCCTGACCCTGCGGCCGGGCGCCGACACCATTGTCGACGTCAAGGCCCGGGTGTTCCTGCGTGACAAGGTCGGCAAGCTGGGCCTGGCCCCGCTGACCAGCATGTACCTGTTCGGCGCCAACCAGCCGTCGAAGGTCCTCAACTACCGTCGCGAACTGCACGACTCCAGCGGCCTGTCGATCCACGCCGGCAATGGCGAGTGGATCTGGCGCCCGCTGAACAACCCGAAACATCTGGCCGTGAGCAACTTCTCGGTGGAGAACCCGCGTGGTTTCGGCCTGCTCCAGCGTGGCCGCGACTTCAGCCACTATGAAGACCTCGACGACCGCTACGACAAGCGCCCAAGCGCCTGGATCGAGCCCAAGGGCGACTGGGGCAAGGGCACCGTCGACCTGGTAGAGATCCCGACCGCGGACGAAACCAACGACAACATCGTGGCGTTCTGGAACCCGGAAAAGCAGCCTGAGCCAGGCCAGCCGCTGGATTTCGCCTATCGCCTGCACTGGACCATCGACGAAGCCGCCCTGCATTCCCCTGACAGCGCCTGGGTACAGCAGACCCTGCGCTCCACCGGTGACGTCAAGCAGTCCAACCTGATCCGTCAGCCCGACGGCAGCGTGGCCTACCTGGTGGACTTCGAAGGCCCGTCCCTGGCGGCATTGCCGGAAAACGCCGACGTTCGCAGCCAGGTCAGCGTGGGTGACAACGCCGAGCTGGTGGAAAACAGCGTTCGCTACAACCCGGAAACCAAGGGCTGGCGCCTGACCCTGCGGATGAAGATCAAGGACGCGAGCAAGTCCACCGAGATGCGTGCCGCTCTGGTCCGCGACATTGCGCAGCCCGAGCCGGCCAAGGCCTCGACGCCGAACTCCAACTCCTCCATCGCCAAGGCCGACAAGATCGCCGCCAAGCAGCAGGAGAAGAAAGAGAAGGAAGCCGCAGCGGCAGCCGCCAAGCAGGCGCAAGCCCAGCCGGGCAAAGAGGCTAAAGACGCCAAGAACGCCAAGGACAAGGACCACAAAGACGCCAAGCAGCCTGCTGCTGCGGACGCGGCCCCAGCCACACCGGAACCGGTTAAAACGGAGCAAGTCCTGACCGAGACCTGGAGCTATCAGTTGCCTGCCGATGAGTAACTCTCAACTACAGCCAGAGTCTCTTGCCGAGTACCTGGCGCATTTGCCGATGTCGGACCAGCAGCGCGCGGAACTCGCGGGCTGCCAGTCCTTCAGCGAATTGCACCAACGCCTGTCGTCCAGCACCTTCGATGGCCCCACCGATGCCGCCCAGGCCTCGGTGGGCCAGCGCCTGACCCTGAGCACCGCCGCTGAGCTGGAAGAAGCGGAAATGCTCGCGGTGGACGCCGAGGGCCGGGTCTGCCTCAAGGCCACGCCACCGATCCGCCGCACCAAGGTGGTCCCGGAGCCGTGGCGCACCAATATCCTGGTGCGCGGCTGGCGGCGCCTGACCGGGCGTACCAACCCGCCAGCGCCGAAGAAGGACGAACGGGTACTGCCGGCCGCTCGCTGGCGTACCGTCGGTTCTATCCGCCGCTACATCCTGCTGGTGCTGATGCTCGGCCAGACCATCGTCGCCGGCTGGTACATGAAAGGCATCATGCCGTACCAGGGCTGGTCCTTCGTCGACCTGGAAGAGGTCATGCACCAGCCGCTGATGCAGACCGCCCAGCAAGTGCTGCCCTATGCCCTGCAGACCAGCATCCTGATTCTGTTCGGGATCCTGTTCTGCTGGGTCTCGGCAGGTTTCTGGACCGCGCTGATGGGCTTCCTGGAACTGCTGACCGGCCACGACAAGTACCGCATCTCTGGGGCCAGCGCCGGCAACGAGCCGATTCCCAAGGATGCGCGCACCGCACTGGTGATGCCGATCTGCAACGAAGACGTGCCCCGGGTGTTTGCCGGCCTGCGCGCGACCTTCGAGTCGGTGGCGGCCACCGGTGACCTGGACCGTTTCGACTTCTTCGTCCTCAGCGACAGCAACGACAGCGATATCTGCGTGGCCGAGCAGCAGGCCTGGCTGGATGTCTGCCGCGAAGCCAAGGGCTTCGGCAAGATCTTCTATCGCCGCCGTCGCCGCCGAGTGAAACGCAAGAGCGGCAACCTCGACGACTTCTGCCGTCGTTGGGGCGGTGACTACAAGTACATGGTCGTGCTCGACGCTGACAGCGTCATGAGCGGCGAATGCCTGACCAGCCTGGTACGCCTGATGGAAGCCACGCCGGACGCGGGGATCATCCAGACCGCGCCACGGGCCTCGGGCATGGACACCCTGTATGCGCGCATGCAGCAGTTCGCCACCCGGGTCTACGGCCCGCTGTTCACCGCCGGCCTGCACTTCTGGCAGTTGGGGGAATCCCACTACTGGGGGCACAACGCGATCATCCGCATGCAGCCGTTCATCGAGCACTGTGCCCTGGCGCCGTTGCCGGGCAAGGGTGCCTTCGCCGGTGCGATCCTCTCCCACGACTTCGTCGAAGCCGCGCTGATGCGCCGTGCCGGCTGGGGCGTGTGGATTGCCTACGACCTGCCGGGCAGCTACGAAGAGCTGCCGCCGAACCTGCTGGACGAACTCAAGCGTGACCGGCGCTGGTGCCACGGCAACCTGATGAACTTCCGCCTGTTCCTGGTCAAGGGCATGCACCCGGTGCACCGCGCGGTGTTCCTCACCGGGGTGATGTCCTACCTGTCGGCGCCGCTGTGGTTCTTCTTCCTGGTGCTGTCCACGGCCCTGCTGGCGGTCAACACCCTGATGGAGCCGCAGTACTTCCTCGAGCCGCGGCAGCTGTATCCGCTGTGGCCGCAGTGGCACCCGGACAAGGCCATCGCGCTGTTCTCCACCACCATCGTGCTGCTATTCCTGCCCAAGCTCTTGAGCATCATCCTGATCTGGGCCAAGGGTGCGAAAGAGTTCGGTGGCAAGTTCAAGGTGACCCTGTCGATGCTCCTGGAGATGCTGTTCTCCATGCTGCTGGCGCCGGTGCGGATGATTTTCCACACCCGTTTCGTACTGGCCGCGTTCCTGGGCTGGGCCGCGACCTGGAACTCGCCACAGCGTGACGACGACTCCACGCCGTGGAGCGAAGCGGTCAAGCGCCACGGTCCGCAGACCCTGCTGGGCTTCTGCTGGGCGCTGTTGGTGATCTGGTTGAATCCGAGCTTCCTCTGGTGGCTGGTACCGATCGTCGGTTCGTTGATGCTGTCGATCCCGGTGTCGGTGATCTCCAGTCGTGTGGGCCTGGGCCTGAAGTCCCGTGACGAAAGCCTGTTCCTGATCCCTGAGGAATACGCTCCGCCACAGGCGCTGCTGGCAACCGACCAGTACACCCATGAAAACCGCTGGCATGCGCTCAACGACGGCTTTGTCCGGGCCGTGGTGGATCCGCAGCAGAACGCCCTGGCCTGTGCCCTGGCGACCTCGCGCCACACCCAGGCCGAGCCCATCGAGTGGCTGCGCCAGGAGCGTGTACGGCATGCTCTGAAAGTCGGCCCGGCGGCCCTGAACAACAGCGAGCGGCTGGCGCTGTTGAGCGACCCGGTAGCCCTGGGGCGCCTGCACGAGCAGGTCTGGAGCGAGGGGCACAGCGAATGGCTGAGCGCCTGGCGCCAGTCGGTGGATGCCGATCCCCATGCACCGCTGCTGCCGTTGCAGCCGCTGAACGCGGCGCCGCAACCGGCCTGAAGCCAACGCCCTTGAGCTCTTGCTCAAGGGCGTTTTGCTTTATGGCGCCAATGGCCGCCTATGCCTTGTCGGAGGCTGTGGCAGCGGCCACCGGTCGCTCCCCCTGAAACAACAAAAATCCTTGTGCAAATGGCCGAGTGCGTTAGCATCGCACCCGCAAATTTCTGCGCGCAATCGACAACGGCCTGCCATTCGAAGCACTCAAGCAGATGACCGCCGTGCGCAGACACCACAATAAAATGGCTTCAGGGGACTTGAGATGAAGAAGTATCTTTCGCTGCTGCTGGCGGGTGCCGCGGCCCTGCTGGCGGTCAACACGGCCCAGGCCGGCGCAATCGACGACGCGGTCAAGCGCGGCACGCTGAAAGTCGGCATGGACCCGACCTACATGCCGTTCGAGATGACCAACAAGCGTGGCGAAATCATCGGTTTCGAAGTCGACCTGCTCAAGGCCATGGCCAAGTCCATGGGGGTCAAGCTGGAGATGGTTTCCACTGGCTACGACGGCATCATCCCGGCCCTGCTGACCGACAAGTTCGACATGATCGGCAGCGGCATGACCCTGACCCAGGAACGCAACCTGCGCCTGAACTTCAGCGAACCCTTCATCGTGGTCGGCCAGACCCTGCTGATCCGCAAGGACCTGGAAGGCACCATCAAGTCCTACAAGGACCTGAACAGCGCCGACTACCGCATCACCTCCAAGCTGGGCACCACCGGTGAGATGGTCGCCAAGAAGCTGATCGCCAAGGCCAAGTACCACGGCTACGACAACGAGCAGGAAGCGGTGCTGGACGTGGTCAACGGCAAGGCCGACGCCTTCATCTACGACGCTCCGTACAACGTGGTGGCCGTCAACAAAGTGGGCAATGGCAAGCTGGTATTCCTCGACAAGCCGTTCACCTACGAGCCCCTGGCCTTCGGTTTGAAGAAGGGCGATTACGACAGCATCAACTTCATCAACAACTTCCTGCACCAGATCCACGAAGACGGCACCTACGATCGCATCCATGACAAGTGGTTCAAGAGCACCGAGTGGCTCAAGGACATGGAATAGGTGTCAGGCAACTGATTTGCGGTTGATCGCGAGCAAGCTCGCTCCTACAGGGCGCATAGCGTTTTTGTAGGAGCGAGCCTGCTCGCGACGATGCCCACCCGGGCTCTGCCGAACCTCCCCGCTGCAAACCGCTGGAACCTGCAAAGTGAACAAACAGAAAAAAGCCCAATGGCCCTGGCACGTACTGACCGTGCTGGTGCTGATCGGCCTGGCCGGCGCCCTGTACTACGCCACCTCGCTGATGTCCTACGAATGGCGCTGGAACCGTGTCCCCCAGTACTTCGCCTATCAGGCCGAAGAGTCCCAGCGGGCGGCGGAGATCTCCACCGTCGCCGAGGTGGTGCGCCAGGACGGCAAGGCTCAAGTCACGTTGCGCGGTGACTCCGGTGCCGAGCAGCGTCTGAGTGTCGATGAAGGCAGCCTGCAGGTGGCCAGCGGCGATGACGTGGCCGAAGGCGATGTGATTGGCGTGACCCGGCACTGGGCCGCGGGCCCGCTGTTGTGGGGCCTGTGGACCACCTTGTGGCTGTCGGTGGTGTCCGGCGTGCTGGGGCTGCTGATCGGCCTGGGTACCGGCCTGTGCCGGTTGTCCAGCAACCCGACCCTGCGCGACCTGTCGACGATCTATGTCGAACTGGTGCGGGGCACGCCGCTGCTGGTGCAGATCTTCATCTTCTATTTCTTTATTGGCACGGTGCTCAATCTGTCCCGGGAGTTCGCCGGGATCGCCGCGCTGTCGCTGTTTACCGGGGCCTATGTGGCGGAAATCGTTCGCGCCGGGGTGCAGTCCATCGCCCGCGGGCAGAACGAAGCCGCTCGCTCCCTGGGGCTCAGCGCGGGCCAGTCGATGCGCCATGTGGTGCTGCCCCAGGCCTTCAAGCGGGTGCTGCCGCCGCTGGCCGGGCAGTTCATCAGCCTGGTCAAGGACACCTCCCTGGTGTCGGTGATCGCCATTACCGAACTGCTCAAGAGCGGCCGGGAAGTCATCACCACGTCGTTCTCGCCATTCGAGATCCTGTTCTGCGTGGCAGGCCTGTATTTGTTGATCAACCTGCCGCTGTCGAAGATGGCCAGCCGGCTTGAGCGGAGGCTCGCGCAAAGTGATTGAAGTCCGCGATCTGGTAAAAGTCTTCGACACCCGCGGCCAGGTGGTGCGCGCGGTGGATAACGTCACCACCCAGGTGGCCAAGGGCGAGGTGCTGGTGGTGATCGGCCCGTCCGGCTCCGGCAAGTCGACCTTCCTGCGTTGCCTCAATGGCCTTGAAGAGTTCGATTCCGGCTCGGTGAGCATCGACGGCCTGCAACTGGCCGACCCGAGGACCGATGTGAACGCCTACCGCCGGGAAGTCGGCATGGTGTTCCAGCACTTCAACCTGTTCCCGCACATGACCGTGCTGGAAAACCTCTGCCTGGCGCAGAAGGTGGTACGCAAGCGCGGCAAGCAGGAGCGCGAGGCCAAGGCCCTGACGTTGCTGGAAAAGGTCGGGATCGCCCAGAAGGCCCACGAGTTTCCTTCGCGGCTTTCCGGTGGCCAGCAGCAGCGTGTGGCCATCGCCCGGGCCCTGGCCATGGAACCCAAGGTGATGCTGTTCGACGAGCCGACCTCGGCCCTGGACCCGGAAATGGTCGGCGAGGTGCTGGATGTGATGAAGACCCTGGCCCTGGAAGGCATGACCATGGTCTGCGTGACCCACGAGATGGGCTTTGCCCGGGAAGTGGCGGATCGGGTGCTGTTCTTCGATCACGGCAAATTGCTGGAAGACGCGGCGCCGCAGGTGTTCTTCGACGCGCCGCAAGACCCGCGGGCCCAGGCTTTCCTGCGCCAGGTGCTGTAAGGCCGGCTCCTGCATTTCCCGGTAGGAGCCGGCTTGCCGGCGAAGCGGCTCAGACCCGGAAACGCCCCACCAGGGTTTGCAGGTGAATCCCCAGCCGCGCCAGCTCGGCGCTGGACGCGGCGGTTTCCTCGCTGGCCGATGACGTCTGTTCAGACACATCCCGCACATTCAACACGCTGCGGTTGATCTCTTCCGCCACCGCGCTCTGCTGCTCTGCTGCCGCGGCGATCTGCTGGTTCATCGCCTGGATCGCCGACACGGTACGGGTGATGTTTTCCAGGGAACCACCAGCCCGGCGTGTCAGCTCGACACTGCTGTCGGTCAGGCTGCGGCTGGTATCCAGGGTGCTGGCCACCTGCTGGGTGCCGCTTTGCAGGCCAACGATGAGTTCAGCGATTTCTTCGGTGGATTGCTGGGTACGTTGCGCCAGGCTGCGTACTTCATCCGCCACCACGGCAAAACCCCGCCCGGCTTCACCGGCCCGGGCGGCCTCGATGGCGGCGTTCAGGGCCAGCAGGTTGGTCTGCTGGGCCACCGACTTGATCACATCCAGGACGCTGCCGATCTTGTCGCTTTCCTGCTTGAGATGGCCCATGGCCTCGGTGGAATGGCCCACCTCGCTGGCCAGGCGCTCGATCTGGGCGATGGCTTCGTTCACCACCCGGTCACCCTCGCGGGCCTGCTGGTCGGCCGCCACAGCGGCCTCGGAGGCCTCCTCGGCGTTGCGCGCCACTTCCTGCACGGTGGCGGCCATTTCGTTCATGGCCGTGGCCACCTGGTCGGTTTCGACTTTCTGGCTGTTGACCCCGGCGCTGGTCTGCTCGGTCACCGCGGACAGTTGCTCGGCGGCGCTGGCGATTTGGGTCACCCCGTCGCTGATGCCGCCGATCAGTTCCCGCAGGCTTACCGTCATGCGCTGCATGGCTTTCTGCAGTTGGCCCAGTTCGTCGCGGCGCTCCACGGCGAGGTTCTGGCTCAGGTCCCCGGAAGCCACGCGCTCGGCGGCCTTGAGGGTCTGCTGCAGCGGCTGGGTGATCTGCCGGGTGATGGCCCAGGCGGCGATCAGGCCGAACAGCATGGCCAGCAAGGTGGCGATCAGCAGGGTGCTCTTGGCCTGCGCGGCGTCGCTGTCACGCTTGGTGGTCTGGGCCACGGTCAGCTGCTTGCTCAGGTCCATCAGCCGGTCGCCCTGGGCGGCCATGCGCTTGAGCGCAGCCGCGCTGGCTTCTTCGGCGTCGCTGTAGGCGCTGACGGCCATCCGGTAGGCCTTCAGCGAGTCGCTGGCCTGTTGCAGGTTGGCAACGTGCTGCTCGGGCAGGCGCGAAGGCAGGCTGGTGAGGTTGTTCAGGGCGTTGTCGATGGCGTCCAGCGCCGGCTGCTTGGCCTCGGGCTTGGCGCTGTAGGTGTAGCCGCGTACCTGGAAGCGTGCCTGCTGGATCAGCTTGGACAGGTCGATCACGCTATTGAACTGCGCCACGCTGTCGCCTTGCAGCAGTGAGTTCTCAACCTCCGCGACCCGGGCCACGGCATTGTCCGCGGTGGCGCCAAGCTGGGACCTCGCGGCCTCGCGGTTGGCGGTGGCGCGAGTCATGTCGGCAAAGGCCTTCTGGTATTCGGCCACGGCGTCCAGTTGCTGGTCGACCATGGTGATGCTTTCCGGTTGCTGCAGTTGCGCGCGAGCGTCCTGCAGGCCGTCGTTGAGTTGCTTGAGGAAGTCGTTGACCGCGGCCGGGCCGTGTTCACCGCGGCTCATCTCGTAGTTGAGGCGGGCGATGCGCAGGTCCTTGGTCAGGGCGTAGATAACGGAAATATTGCCCAGTTTGTCGCCCCGGTCGATCACCCGGCCCAGGCCGGTCCAGCCGGTGGCGGTGATCAGCAGGGTCAGGAGCAGTACCAGGCCGAAGCCGATACCCAGCTTGAGGCTGACGCTTACGTTTCCCAGGTTTCTGGCTAGCCAACGGTACATTCTGCGAACTCCCTTTTAGCAATGTGCGCTTAACCATAGGCTATCGGCGGGAGTGGGGGATTCTGTAGCTTGAGTGGCTAGTTGCCATTACGACCGTGAGGTCCGGCTGGCCACTTGGCCAGCACGCACATGGGGGCTCAGAACAGGCGCGAAAGCAGGGCGGTGACCGCGGTTTCGACCCGCAGGATGCGTTCGCCCAGTTGCACCGGTTGCAGGCCGGCCTTGCCCAGAAGATCGATCTCGTAGGGAATCCAGCCGCCTTCCGGGCCAATGGCCAGGGTGACGGCCTGGTCCAGCCCGCGAGGGCAGGGCGGATATGGGCCAGGGTGGCCCACCAGCCCCAGGGTGCCAGCGCTGAGGGCCGGCAGGCGGTCTTCGACGAAGGGCTTGAAGCGTTTTTCGATCAGGACGTCGGGCAGCACGGTGTCACGGGCCTGTTCCAGGCCGAGCACCAGGTGTTCGCGAATCGTTTCGGGTTCCAGGAACGGGGTCTGCCAGAAGCTCTTTTCTACCCGGTAGCTGTTCACCAGCACCAGCCGCGGCACGCCCATGGTCGCTATGGTCTGGAACACCCGGCGAAGCATTTTCGGGCGCGGCAGGGCCAGCACCAGGGTCAACGGCAGCTTGGCCGGTGGCGGCTGATCGAGGGTCACTTGCAGTTCGGCTTCAGCAGGCTCCAGGCGCAGTACCTGGGCACTGCCCATCAAGCCGCCAATGCGCCCGACCCGCAGGCTGTCGCCGACCGCCACCCGATGCACGTCCTGCATGTGGGTCAGGCGTCGGTCGCGCAGCACGACCCGGTCGGCCGCAATGAAATCGGCCTCTTCCAGAAGCAGCAGGTTCACGCTTGGGTCGCTGGCGGCTGGTCGTTGTGGTCGTCGGCCGGTTCATCGTCCGGGTGCTCGCCACGTTTGCTGATCAGCCCGCCGAACAGCACGCCGATCTCGAACAGCAGCCACATGGGCACGGCCAGCAGGGTCTGGGAGAAAATGTCCGGCGGGGTGAGGATCATGCCCACCACGAAGCAGCCGATGATCACGTAAGGGCGGATCTTGCGCAGGTACGCCACGTTGACCACGCCTATCCACACCAGCAGGACCACGGCCACCGGGATCTCGAAGGCCACGCCGAAGGCGAAGAACAGGGTCATGACGAAATCGAGGTAGCTGGTGATATCGGTCATCATCTCCACGCCGGCCGGGGTGGCGGCGGCGAAGAACTTGAAGATCAGCGGGAACACCAGGAAGTAGGCGAACGCCATGCCGATGTAGAACAGCAGGATGCTCGACACCAGCAAGGGCACGGCAATGCGCTTTTCATGCTTGTACAGGCCGGGTGCGATAAAGCCCCAGATCTGGTGCAGGATCACCGGGATCGCCAGGAACAGCGAGACCATCATGGTCAGCTTCAGCGGCGTCAGGAACGGCGAGGCGACGTCGGTGGCGATCATCGTCGCGCCGACCGGCAGGTACTGGCGCAGCGGTGTGGAGACGATGGTGTAGATCTGCTGGGTGAAGGCGAACAGCCCGGCGAAGATGATGAAGATCGCCGCTACGCAGCGCAGCAGGCGGGTGCGCAGCTCGGTGAGGTGCGACACCAGCGGCATGTGTTGGTCGTTCTCTGGGATATCGCTCATGGTGCTCGCGGCGGCAGGGTGGAGTCGTGGGGGGCCGTGGTGGCGGGTGTTGCCACTGGGGCTGCGGGCTCTGCGGTCGGTGCCGGTGCTGGTGTCGATGGCAGAGGCGCGGGCACTTCGCTGGCTGGCGGCGCTTCGGCGACCGTAGCGGCGCCTGGCGCGTGAATCGTCTGCTCGGCCACAGGCTCTACCGGAGTCGGTTGCTGCTGGGTCGGGGCGAGGATTTTCCGCGCTTCCTGCTCCAGGGACAGAATGTGCTCGTTGTGCAGTTGCCGGCGGATTTCGTCGGCACCGATTTCACGTTCAACTTCCTGTTTTATCGCGTTGAAGCTGCGCTTGAGGCGCCCGACCCACAGGCCGGCGGTGCGCGCAGCGCCGGGCAGGCGCTCGGGGCCGAGCACCAGCAGGGCCACCAGGCCCACCAGCAGCAGTTCAGAGAAGCTGATACCAAACATTAGTCAGTGCTCACGAGTCTTTGCGGGTCGGCTCTTCGACTTTCTGCGCCTGCACATCGATGGTGTGCGGCTGGTTCAACGGCGCGCTCTGCTGCGGCTGAACCGGTGGCACAGGCTGCGCCGCTGGCGGGACCACGGGTTCGGCAGGCTTTTCGTCGTCATTCATGGCCTTGCGAAAGCCCTTGATCGATTCGCCGACGTCGGTGCCCAGGTTCTTGAGCTTCTTGGTGCCGAATACCAGTACCACGACCACCAGGATGACGATCCAGTGTTTCCAGTCAAAAATGCCCATGCTGCGTTTCCTCTTAGAAAGTTGTTCAGGCGGACGGACGCGAGGCTTTCTCGGCGTGTCCGGACAAACCGAAGCGGCGGTCCAGCTCATCGAGCACCGCCTGGGGATGCTGCCCCAGCTGCGCCAGCATGACCAGGGTGTGGAACCACAGGTCCGCGGTTTCGTAGATCACATCGCTGCAGTCGCCGCTGATGGCAGCGTCCTTGGCGGCGATGATGGTTTCCACCGATTCTTCGCCGACTTTTTCCAGAATCTTGTTCAGGCCCTTGTGGTACAGGCTGGCAACGTAGGAGCTGTCGGCTGCGGCGTCTTTACGCTCTTCCAGCACCTGGGCCAGACGGGTGAGGGTATCGCTCATGTCAGTGTCCTGCAGAATAGATCGCGTGCGGGTCCTTGAGGACCGGTTCGACGGTTTTCCACTCGCCATCTTCATAGACGCGGTAGAAACAGCTGTGGCGGCCGGTATGGCAGGCGATGTCGCCGATCTGCTCAACCATCAGGATGATCACATCGGCGTCGCAGTCCAGGCGCATTTCATGAAGCTTCTGCACGTGCCCGGATTCTTCGCCCTTGCGCCACAGCTTGCCACGGGAACGTGACCAGTAGATGGCGCGATTCTCGGCAGCGGTCAGGCTCAGGGCCTCGCGGTTCATCCAGGCCATCATCAGTACGCGCCCGGTCTTGTGATCCTGGGCGATGGCCGGCACCAGGCCGTCCGCATCCCATTTGATCTGGTCCAGCCAATCTTTCATTTTCGACTCCGACAACCGGGCTCAACCCGCTGGTGACGCCTCGGCGATTTCGACAGTTTGCCAGCAGGTCGCGCCACTGGCTATCGGCGAACGATCAGATACAAACCGACCGCAATCATGATGCCAGCAGGCCAGTGCCCCAGCTCATGCAATGGACCGCCGGCGGCCAGGACCGCGCCACCGCCCAGGTGGGCAGTGCCCAGCAGGCGCAGGAACCAGTCGTCCTTGCGCTTGTGCCAGGGCGCCGGCGGATCGGCGGCATGGGGCTGCGACATGCGCTCCAGCAGGTCGCGGGTCATGTTGGCCAGGTGCGGCAACTGTTCGATCTGGCTGTGGATGTTGCCGAGCACGGCCTTGGGGCTGACCCGTTCGCGCATCCAGCGTTCGAGGAAGGGTTGCGCGGTGTTCCACAGGTCCAGGTCCGGGTACAGCTGGCGGCCCAGGCCCTCGATGTTGAGCAGGGTCTTCTGCAGCAGCACCAGTTGCGGCTGCACTTCCATGTTGAAGCGCCGAGCGGTCTGGAACAGGCGCATCAGCACCTGGCCGAAGGAAATGTCCTTCAGCGGTTTTTCGAAGATCGGCTCGCACACGGTGCGGATCGCCGCCTCGAATTCGTTGAGCTTGGTTTCCGCCGGGACCCAGCCGGAATCAATGTGCAACTGGGCCACGCGGCGGTAGTCGCGCTTGAAGAAGGCAAACAGGTTGCGGGCCAGGTAGTCCTGGTCTTCCGGGGTCAGGCTGCCGACGATGCCGCAGTCGATGGCGATGTACTGCGGGCTCCAGGGCTGCACGGTGCTGACGAAGATGTTGCCCGGGTGCATGTCGGCGTGGAAGAAACTGTCGCGGAACACCTGGGTGAAGAAGATCTCCACGCCACGCTCGGCGAGCATCTTCATGTCGGTACGCTGGTCGGCCAGGGTGGCCAGGTCGGTGACCTGAATGCCGTAGATGCGCTCCATCACCAGCACTTTGGGCCGGCACCAGTCCCAGTAGACCTGGGGTACATAGAGCAGCGGCGAGCCTTCGAAGTTGCGCTTGAGCTGACTGGCGTTGGCCGCCTCGCGCAGCAGGTCGAGCTCGTCGTAGATGGTTTTCTCGTAGTCGCTGACCACGTCCACCGGGTGCAGCAGGCGCGCGTCGGCGGAGAGCTTTTCCGCGGCACGGGCGAGGATGAACAGCCACGCCAGGTCCTGGGCGATGATCGGCTTGAGCCCGGGGCGGATCACCTTGACCACCACTTCTTCGCCGGTCTTGAGCTTGGCGGCGTGCACCTGGGCCACCGACGCCGACGCCAGGGGCTCGATGTCGAAGCGGCTGAACACGTCGCTGATCTTCTTGCCCAACTGCGCTTCGATCAGGGCCACGGACTTTTGCGAGTCGAACGGCGGCACCCGGTCCTGCAGCAGCATCAGCTCGTCGGCGATGTCTTCCGGCAGCAGGTCGCGGCGGGTCGAGAGGATCTGCCCGAACTTGATGAAGATCGGCCCCAGGTCCTGCAACGCCAGGCGCAGGCGTGCACCGCGGCTCAGGTCCAGCGGCTTGCGCGGGAACCAGCGCCAGGGCAGGGCGAAGCGCAGGGCCAGGAGGAACCAGGGCAGGGGCAGGTCGAACAGCAGGTCATCGAGGCGGTAGCGGATCACGACGCGCTGGATGCGCAACAGACGGCGGACGGCAAGCAGCTTCATGCGTTATCGCTTGGGTCAAGGGATCGGGAAAGGCGCTCCAAGCGCGCCTCGAGACGTTCCAGGTCGAGTTTGGCCTGATCCAGCTCGCGAAAGCGCGCTTCGGCTTCACGCTGACCCACCAGGGTCCGCGATTCTTCGGCGAGGAATTCGGCGAGGTTCTGGTTGAGGCTGGCAAATCCTTGCTGATACCAGCGGGCGCGGCTGCGCACATGGCCACTGAACAGCTGGGTGGCCACGGGGCCCAGCCAGCGCGAGAGTTCGTATTCCCAGTCCAGCTCCAGGTCCTGAAGGGTTGCTGCCAGGTCCAGCAGCACGCCGCTATCGCCTTCCAGCTCCACTTCGGGGCCGTGCAGGACCGCGGTCTTGTCCTTGCTCAGGGCCAGGCGCAGCAGGCTCGAGGCCGGTGCGCGCAGGGTGCAGTCCGGGTCCGCGGCCCACTGGCTGGCGAGCATCAGGCCTTCATCGCTGGGCAGGATGAACAGCTGCAGTGCCGGGTTGCGGCATTCCACGGCGATCACCTTGCCATTGAGGTGCTGCAGGCGCGGCAGTGCCGTGCTGTCCAGACGCAGCACCCGATTGATGCCGGTCTCGACGCTGGCGAGCAGGCCGCTGAGCAACATCAGGGCTTGATGCCGCGGTGCAGGGCGACGATGCCTGCGGTCATGTTGTGATAGGTCACGCGGTCGAAACCGGCCTCGACCATCATCGACTTCAGGGTTTCCTGGTTGGGGTGCATGCGGATCGATTCGGCCAGGTAGCGGTAGCTTTCCGAGTCGTTGGTGATCAGCTTGCCGGCCAGGGGCATGAAGGCGAACGAGTAGGCGTCGTAGACCTTGGACATCAGCGCGTTGGTGGGCTTGGAGAACTCCAGCACCAGCAGGCGCCCACCGGGCTTGAGCACCCGCAGCATGGAGCGCAGGGCGTCTTCCTTGTGGGTCACGTTGCGCAGGCCGAAGGCAATGGTCACGCAGTCGAAATGGTTGTCCGGGAACGGCAGTTTTTCCGCATCGGCCTGGACGAACTCGACGTTGCCGGCCACACCCAGGTCCAGCAGGCGGTCACGACCGACCTTGAGCATGGATTCGTTGATGTCGGCCAGTACCACTTGGCCGGTCGGGCCCACCAGGTGGGAGAAACGCTTGGTCAAGTCACCCGTGCCGCCGGCGATGTCCAGTACGCGATTGCCGGCGCGCACGCCGGACAGCTCGATCGTGAAGCGTTTCCACAGGCGGTGCATGCCACCGGACAGCACGTCGTTCATCAAGTCGTACTTGGCCGCTACCGAGTGGAACACCTCAGCGACTTTTTCCGCTTTCTGGCTTTCAGGAACATTCTTGAAGCCGAAGTGAGTGGTGGGTTCGGCATCGCTGCCTTTGCGCTGATCAGTCATATCGCTGTCACCAAAAGAGAATGCGGGACATTCTAATGCCGGTGGCGGTCTTTGTCTTGGCAAGGCTGAATGTAAGATAGCGATCCGCCGGGACGTTTTGACGCACGCAGGGTCAAGATGCTTCAGGCAAGTCCCGAAACAGCAGGAGACCTTCAATGGCCCGTATTAGTGTTGAACGTGCCCATGGCCTGGGCAAGCAGGCAGCCCGTGAAAAGGCCGACAAACTGGCGCAGAAACTCGCCGATCAATATGGCCTGGAGCCGCAGTGGGCAGGCGATACCCTGAACCTCAAGCGCTCTGGCGTCAAAGGCGCGGTGCATGTGGGTGAAGAGTCGATCCGCATCGACGTGGAACTGGGGATGTTGATGTCGGCCATGAGCGGCACCATCAAGTCGGAAATCGAAAAGGCTCTGGACAAGGCCCTGGCCTGAACCGGCTCCTACATGAATTCATGACAGTCGTTAGGGTGCCGATTCTAATTTTTCTCTCTAGGTTGTGCCTCAGGTCCTCTTTCCGAGGGCAGTTCCTCAAACCTTCTGCGCGTGAGGTGCACCATGGCCAAAGTAATTCTGAAGAAAAAAGTTGATGCCCAATCGACTGCTCTGAGTGAAGTCAAATCCTATGCCCGTAAGATCTGGCTGGCAGGCCTGGGGGCCTACGCCAAAGTCGGTCAGGAAGGCAGCGAGTACTTTCAGGAGTTGATCAAGGCTGGTCAATCCGTTGAAAAGAAAGGCAAAAAAGTTGTCACTGAACAACTTGAAGCAGCCAACAGTCAGATAGATGGCGTTAAAGGGGATGTCAGCACTCTTAAAGGCAAAGTCGAAGTGCAACTGGACAAGGTCGAGAAGGCTTTTGACACGCGCGTCGCCAGTGCCTTGAATCGTATCGGCATTCCGTCTAAACATGACGTTGAGACACTCTCTGCTAAGCTCGATGAGCTGACGGCGTTGCTCGAACGTGTCGCGCGTAAACATTAAGGAGAACGGGATGGCTGGTAAAAAGAATACTGAAAAAGAAGGCAGCTCGTGGATCGGGAAAGTCGAAGAGTACTCCCGTAAAATTTGGCTTGCTGGTTTAGGCGTGTACTCGAAAATCGACTCTGACGGCAGCAAGCTTTTCGAGACATTGGTCAAAGATGGTGAGAAAGCCGAGAAACTGACTAAGAGCGTAGTCGGCAAGAAAGTTGATGCGGCCAAAGATTCCGCAACTTCGGCCAAGTCGCGTATCAGCGACGTCAAGGATCGTGCCCTGGGTAAGTGGGATGAACTGGAAGGCGCTTTCGACAAGCGCTTGAACAGCGCCATCTCGCGTCTGGGCGTGCCTAGCCGCAACGAAGTCAAGGCCCTGCACGACAAGGTCGATACCCTGACCAAGCAGATTGAAAAACTTACAGGTGCCAAGGTTGCGCCGGTTGCAGCCAAAACTGCAGCTGCCAAGTCTGCTGCAAAACCCGCAGCCAAGCCTCTGGCCAAGCCTGTCGCTAAGCCTGTCGCCAAGGCCGCCGCTAAACCCGCAGCCAAGCCGGCCGCGAAAACCGCAGCCGCCAAACCAGCGGCCAAACCGGCTGCCAAGCCTGTAGCGGCCAAGCCCGCTGCTAAGCCAGCAGCCAAGCCCGCGGCGAAAACCGCAGCGGCCAAGCCAGCGGCCAAACCGGCCGCCAAGCCTGCAGTGGCGAAAAAGCCTGTGGCCAAGAAGCCTGTGGCTGCCAAGCCAGCGGCCAAACCAGCAGCCAAGCCCGCTGTTGCGGCCAAGCCTGCAGCCCCGGCCCCGGCCAGCTCGGCGAACTCCGCCGCAGCCCCGAGCCCGGCTGCAACCCCGACTGCCGCGCCAGCTCCAGCGACGCCAAGCAGCCAGTCCTGATCGCATCAGGAACAAAAAAACGCCCGGCCTGGGAAGGCCGGGCGTTTTTTATTGAGGCGTTCTAGCCCTGCTCATCCAGGTAGCGCAGCGCCATCTGTTCGGTGGCCATCTTTGCCGGCGGCAGCAGGTGTGGCGCCACCAGCATCATGATCTGGTAGACCACCAGCCGGACTTCGCCTTCGCGATCGAGAATCCGCTGGTAATCCAGAGAGAACAGCAGGGTCATGGTGATCTGTTCCACCAGCTGCCCCAGGGCCTGGGTGCCGCTGACCAGTTGCCCCTGAGCCTTGAGCCGGGCCAGCAACGAGGCCAAGGTGCGTTTCAAGGCATTGAGCAGGTTGCGAATGCCCTTGGCCAGTTTTGGCAGGCGCCCGGCCAGGTTGGACAGGTCCTGAAACAGAAAGCGGTAGTGGGCCAGGCGCTCGACGATCAGGTGCAGGAACAGCCAGTAGTCTTCCGCCGCCAGCTGGACGTCGGACGGTGGGTCCAGCAACGGCGTCAGTTCGTTCTGAAAGCGCTCGAACAGGCCGAGCACCAGCGGCTCCTTGCCATGGAAGTGGTAGTAGAGGTTGCCGGGGCTGATCCCCATTTCATTGGCCACCTCCATGGTGGAGACATTGGGCTCGCCCTTTTGATTGAACAGTTGCAGGGCACATTCGAGTATCCGGTCGCGGGTCTTCATCCTGACTTCTTGTCGGTCCATTGAAGGGGCACGGCTCCGGCGTGGAACCGTGGTGCAAAGTGTCTTCAGCGCACGCGCACGTAGGTGCCGGGCGCAGCCTCCATCGGCGGATAGTTCTGGTTGCCCAGGGTGGTGAGGGTTTCCCGCTGCGCCCCCGAACGCTCCTGGACCCAGGTCAGCCACTGGCTCCACCAGCTGCCGTCCACATGCTCGGCATCGTAGTACCAGGCCCGCGGGTCGCTGCTGAGCTTGCGGTTCTCCACGTAGTTGGCCTTGGGATTGCTCGGCGGGTTGAGGATGCTCTGCACGTGGCCGCTGTTGGACAGCACGAAGCGCCGTTCGCCGCCCAGCAGCAGGGTCGAGCGGTAGACCGCGTCCCAGGGCGTGATGTGGTCGTTGATCCCGGCCACGCTGAAGCTGTCCACCGTGACCTTCTGCAAGTCGATCGGCGTGCCGCAGACTTCCAGCCCGCCGACATGGCTCAGGGGGTTGTGCTTGAAGAAGTCCAGCAGATCGCCGTGCAGTGCGGCCGGCAACCGGGTGCTGTCGTTGTTCCAGTAGAGAATGTCGAAGACCGGCGGCTCCTTGCCCAGCAGGTAGTTGTTGACCCAGTAGTTCCAGATCAGGTCGTTGGGGCGCATCCAGGCGAACACCTTGGCCATGTCGCGACCGTCCAGTACCCCTTGCTGATAGGAGCGACGCTTGGCCGCTTCGAGGGTCTTCTCGTCGGCGAACAGCGTTGCCGGGCTGTCCATCTGGCTGTCCAGCAGGCTCACCATGTAGGTCGCGCTGGATACCCGGCGCAGCTGGCGCTTGGCCTGCAGGTGGCCTTGCAGGGCGGCGATGGTCAGCCCTCCGGCACAGGCTCCCATCAGGTTGACTTCGCGACTGCCGGTAATCGCCCGGGTGACGTTCAGCGCTTCTTCGGCCGCCTCGACGTAGGTCGACAGGCCCCACTCGCGGTGCCGCACATCCGGGTTGCGCCAGCTGACCATGAACACCTGCAGGCCGTTTTTCAGCGCGTACTGGACGAAGCTGTTGGTCGGGCTCAGGTCGAAAATGTAGTACTTGTTGATTTGTGGCGGCACGATCAGCAGCGGTTTGGCGTACTGTTTTTCGCTCATGGGGCTGTACTGGATCAGCTCCAGCAATTCATTGCGAAACACCACTGAGCCCGGGGTGACCGCCAGGTTCTTGCCCACTTCGAAGGCGTGCTTGGTCACCTGGCTGGGCAACCCGTTGTTGTGCAGCAGGTCATCCAGCAGGTTGCCGATGCCCCGCACCACGCTGTTGCCCCCGGTGTTGAAGATCTCCTTGAGGGCCAGGGGGTTGAGCAGGGTATTGGAAGGCGCAACGGCATCATTGAGCAGGGAAAAGGCAAAGTGTGCCCGGGCCCGGTCGTCTTCGCTCATGCCGCTGTCGTCGATCCAGTGGCGCACCTGCTTCTGCCAGCTCAGGTAGGCCTGCAGGCCGCGCCGGTAGAAGGGGTTGAGGCTCCAGGCCGGGTCGGCGAAGCGGTTGTCCTTGGGGTTGGTCTTGTGCAGGGTTTCCCCCAGCAGCACACGCCCCAGCTGGCCGCCCAGGGCCAGGGTATGCCGGGCACTGTGCAACGGATTGCGCAGGCTGTGGGCCGCCAGGCTGCGCAAGGTGGAGAACAGATCCCGGCCGCGCAGGCCGGTGATCGCGCTCTGCGCATTGATATACGCGGCGGGTGACGGCAATGAGCCCGTCGCAGGTTTGTCTTGCATGAGTCAACACTCCTTCGTCAAACCACTAACAAGCAGACCAATCCAAGACAGACAACATAGTCGGTCCTGGCCCTTCTTGCGCGCGACGATCCTGTCGACAGGTATCTTTTACTTGGTAGGGCGCACAGGTTCGGGATGCGGGTGCATCACCGCCCTTTGGCGTTCTTCCTGGAGGAACTTCATGATGATCGGGGCGACGGCCTCGGCCCGGGTGATCAGGAACAGGTGGCCATCATCGATGATGTGCAACTGGGCATTGGGTATGCGCCAGGCCAGCATGCGCATGTTGATCAGGGGAATCAGCGGGTCGTCATCGCCGGCCAGCACCAGGGTCGGCTGATGGATCTTGTGCAGCCAGTGAATGCTGGTCCAGCCCAGGCCCGCGAACAGCTGCCAGTAATAGCCGAGCTTGCCGGCCGAGCGCACCTTGGCTGCGTGTTCCGCTGCCAGGCTCGGGTCGCGGCGGAAGGAGCCGCCATAGATCAGCGGCGCGATGCGCATCACATGGGAGGGCTGCACGTAGCGCCGTGGGCTGGCCATCATCCACAGCACCTTGGGTTTGCCCGGGACCATGAACGCCCCGGCCGCGGTGGCGGCCAGCACCAGCTTCTTGCAGCGCTCGGGGTAGTCGTAGGCGAACTGCTGGGCCAGCGCGCCGCCCCAGGACACACCCACTGCATTGACCTGGCCGTAGTCCAGGTAGTCGAGCATCCGCGCGGTCAGCTTGGCCAGCCCGGGAAAGCGGTAGGGCCGGCTCGGCGTGGAGGAGCCGCCGACACCGGGGACATCGAAGGCGATCACCTCGAGGTCCGGATCCAGGGCCTGGACAAAGGGAAACACCAGCTCCAGGTTGGCGCCGATGCCGTTGAAGATCAGCAGCGGCGTCAAGTGCGGCTTGCCTGGGCGTACCGCGGTGCGGATGGTCTGGCCATCCAGGTCGACGGTGCGGAATATGAATGAGTGTGGCATGCCGTAGCCCTGTGAATTAAACCGTCGCAGCCGCCATCCCGGGCGTCCTGCGGATTTCCTGAGGCCGAGCCTCTTGTCAAGAATAGGGCTTGGCGGAGCCTCCTGGCGCCGCCGTGTCGATGGCCGGGGCTCAGCGCTCGTGGACGTAGGTCCCGGGCGCCGCCTCGGCGGCTGCGAACTTCTTGTTACCTAGGCTGGTGGGCGCCGGCTTCAGGTCGCCTGAGCGTTCCGCCTGCCAGGCCTGCCAATGCAGCCACCAGGAATCGGTGTGCTTGATCGAGTTTTCCTGCCACTGGTCGGGGCAGGCCGGAATGTCGGTGCTGGTCATGTAGCGCGCCTTGGGGTTGCCAGGCGGGTTGAGGATGCTCTGGATATGGCCGCTGCTGGAGAGCACGAACTCGACGTTGCCGCCAAACAGCTGCGCCGACTTGTAGCAGGACTTCCACGGAGTGATGTGGTCGTTGGTGCCGGCCAGGGAGAAGATATCGGCGGTCACCTGCTTGAGGTCGATCGGCGTGCCGCACACTTCCAGTGCATTGGCGCGCACCAGCGGGTTGTTCTTGAACATTTCGATCAGGTCGCCGTGGAAGGCGGCGGGCAGGCGGGTGGTGTCGTTGTTCCAGAACAGGATGTCGAACACCGGCGGCTCGTTGCCCAGCAGGTAGTTGTTGACCCAGTAGTTCCAGATCAGGTCGTTGGGGCGCATCCAGGCGAACACCTTGGCCATGTCGCGGCCTTCCAGGACTCCGGCCTGATAGGAGTGGCGCTTGGCCGCTTCCAGGGTCTGCTCGTCGACGAACAGCGCTACCTGGGTGTCCAGAGTGGTGTCCAGTACGCTGACCAGCAGGGTCAGGGCGTTGACCTTCTTCTGCCCCAGCGCCGCGTAGTGGCCCAGCAGCGCGGTGCAGGTGATGCCGCCGGAGCAGGCACCGAGCATGTTCACGTCCTTGCTGCCGGTGATCGCGGTCACTACGTCGACCGCTTCTTTCAGGGCTTCGATGTAGGTGGACAGGCCCCATTCGCGCTGGGCCTTGGTGGGGTTGCGCCAGCTGACGATAAAGGTCTGCACGTTGTTGCGCAGGCAGAAGCGCGCCAGGCTCTTGTCCGGGCTGAGGTCGAAGACATAGAACTTGTTGATCTGCGGTGGCACCACCAGCAGCGGGCGCTCATGCACCTGCTCGGTGATCGGCCGGTACTGGATCAGCTCCAGCACGTCATTGCGAAACACCACCGCGCCTTCACTGGTGCCCAGGTTCTTGCCCACTTCGAAGGCGTCCATGTTGACCTGGCTGGGCATGCCGCCGTTGTGCACCAGGTCCTTGGCCAGATGGGACAGGCCGTCCAGCAGGCTCTTGCCGCCGGTTTCGAAGAAGCGCTTGACCGCTGCGGGGTTGGCCGCGCTGTTGGTCGGGGCCATGGCTTCGGTCATCAGGTTGATCACGAAGTGGCCGCGGCTGATGTCCTGCTCGGACAGGCTGCTGTCGTCGATCCAGTCGTGGAGTTCCTTGCGCCACGCCAGGTAGGTTTGCAGGTAGCGTTTGTACAACGGGTTCTGGCTCCACGCGGGGTCGTTGAAGCGACGGTCGTCGCTCTCCGGCTGCAGGGTGGATTTGCCGAACATCACGTTCTTGAGTTCGATGCCGAAATGGGCGACGTGCTTGACGCTGTGGATGGGTTGTTTGATGGCCTGGGCAAGCACCATTCGAGCGGAAGTAAGCAGGTCCTTTCTACGCAAGCCAATGACCGGATTGAGCCCCAGGGTGTTTTCCGAGGCTTGGCGTTTCAGGTCATCGTTATTCTTGTTACTCATCTACGACGCTCCATTGTCCTGAGACGAGTACCGGACCTGCTGTGCAGTTACACAGCACGATGCCAGGTACTACTGCTCGGGTGACCGTTGATTGCGCACCGCTGCTTTTTGTTCCGAAAGCACTGCAGGGAACTTGCCAGCTCCATTGGTTACCCGAGTTTAATTTTTTCCGCAAGCAGGCCATTCATTGGCCATACAGCCAAGCATTCAAACAGATGAAATTAGAAAATGCCCTCTAAACCATCGAAGCCTTGAGCTAGAGCATCAGCTTGACGATGGACTCGTTCGGATCGCGGGATTTTCCGGCAGCCTTGAGCTCCGCCAGATAGTCGTTCCACAGCTCGTCCTGGCGCAGCGCCAGTTGGTAGAGGTAGTCCCAGGTGAACAATCCGCTGTCATGACCGTCATCGAAGGTCAATTTCAGTGCGTACTGGCCCGCCGGTTCAACCTTGGTCAGGCCGACGCCGAGCTTGCCGAATTGCAGGATGGGTTTGCCGTGGCCCTGGACCTCGGCGGAGGGAGAATGCACCCGCAGGAGTTCTGCAGGCAGGTGATAGACCTCGTCCGGCCCGTAAGTCAGGGTCAGGGTTTTCGAGGCTTTGTGCAGGTTGATACCGGTGGGAAGTTTGCTCATGACCTGTAGTCCTTCCGGCAGGAGCCGGCTTGCCTGCGATCGGGGGAGGCCCTATCGCTGGCAAGCCAGTCCCTGCATGGGTGGCGAAGGTTTACAGGATATAACGGGAAAGGTCTTCGTTCTGCGCCAATTCGCCCAGGTGGCTGTTGACGTAGGCGGCGTCGATGCGGATCGGCTCTTCGCTGTGGGCGCTGGCCAGGTCACCGGCACTGAACGACACCTCTTCCAGCAGGCGCTCGAGCAGGGTGTGCAGGCGACGGGCACCGATGTTCTCGGTCTTCTCGTTGACCTGCCAGGCGATTTCCGCCAGGCGCTTGATGCCTTCGGGCAGGAACTCGATGTTCAGGCCTTCGGTCTTCAGCAGCTCGCGATATTGCTCGGTCAGCGAAGCGTGCGGCTCGCTGAGGATGCGCTCGAAGTCTTGCGGCGACAGCGCCTTGAGTTCCACGCGGATCGGCAGACGGCCTTGCAGCTCCGGTACCAGGTCGCTGGGCTTGCTCAGGTGGAAGGCACCGGAGGCAATGAACAGGATGTGGTCGGTCTTGACCATGCCCAGCTTGGTGTTGACGGTGCAGCCTTCGATCAGCGGCAGCAGGTCACGCTGCACGCCCTCGCGGGAGACGTCCACACCGCCGGCGTTGCCGCGCTTGGCCACCTTGTCGATCTCGTCGATGAACACGATGCCGTGCTGCTCGACGGCTTCCAGGGCCTTGGCCTTGAGTTCTTCGTCGTTGACCAGGCGGCTGGCTTCTTCGTCGCGTACCAGTTTCAGCGCTTCCTTGACCTTGAGCTTGCGGTTCTTGCGCTTGCCCTTGCCCATGTTGGCGAACAGGCTCTGCAGCTGGTTGGTCATTTCCTCCATGCCCGGTGGCGCGGAAATGTCGACGCCTGCAGCTTCCGCCACTTCGATCTCGATTTCCTTGTCATCCAGCTGGCCTTCGCGCAGGCGCTTGCGGAACAGCTGGCGGGTATTGGAGTCCTGGGCCGGAGCCGCGTCGTCGCTGTTAAAACCGGTGCGTGCCTGGGGCAGCAGGGCATCGAGGATGCGTTCTTCGGCGGCGTCTTCGGCGCGATGGCGAACCCGGATCATTTCCTGTTCGCGAAACATCTTGATCGCCGCGTCGGCCAGGTCGCGGATGATGGATTCAACGTCGCGGCCCACATAGCCGACTTCGGTGAACTTGGTGGCCTCGACCTTGATGAAGGGCGCATTGGCCAGCTTGGCCAGGCGGCGGGCGATCTCGGTCTTGCCGACACCGGTCGGGCCGATCATCAGGATGTTCTTGGGGGTCACTTCAACGCGCAGCTCGGCCGGCAGTTGCATGCGGCGCCAGCGGTTGCGCAGGGCGATAGCGACGGCGCGCTTGGCATCGTCCTGGCCGATGATATGGCGATTGAGTTCGTGGACGATTTCGCGGGGTGTCATGGACATAGTAGTTGGCGGTCCTCAAGCAAGAATGAATGCCGTGGCGCAAGCGCCGCAACAGGCTTATTCCGCGAGATCCTGCTCCTCGATGGTTTGAGTGTGGTTGGTGAATACACAGATGTCGCCGGCGATGCCGAGTGCGGTCTCGACGATTTCACGGGCCGACAGGTCGGTCTTTTTCAGCAGGGCGCTGGCAGCGGCCTGGGCATAGGCGCCACCGGAGCCCATGGCGATCAGCCCGTCCTCGGGTTCAACCACGTCGCCATTGCCGGTGATGATCAAGGACGCATCCTTGTTGGCCACGGCCAGCATGGCTTCCAGGCGGCTCAGGGAGCGATCGGTGCGCCATTCCTTGGCCAGCTCTACGGCGGCACGGACCAGATGGCCCTGGTGTTTCTCCAGTTGGCCTTCAAAGCGCTCGAACAGGGTGAAGGCGTCGGCGGTGGCCCCGGCAAAGCCGGCGATGACCTGGCCGTGATAGAGGCGGCGGACTTTTTTCGCGTTGCCTTTCATCACGGTGTTGCCGAGAGAAACCTGGCCGTCGCCGCCCATGACGACTTTGCCGTGGCGGCGGACTGAAACGATGGTGGTCAAGGGGGGAGTCTCCACACAGCGGGGCGAAAGTGCCCTGATGGAAACTCATATGGGGGTGGTCGGGCGTTTTTCAACCGGAGGCTGCAGCGAGGGACCGGCGGTCATTGTTGCATGCTGCAAGCGCTGCGCGGGCAGGCCCGCTCCTACGGGGGGCCATGTAGGAGTGGGCTTGCCCGCGATCAATCGCGTAGCGGTCGGCTTAGCGGCTCTGGCGCTGTTGTAACAGCAGGTTGCTGAAGCCGGCGCCGGCCAGTTGCTTCTGCGCCACGGTCAGCTGTTCGCGGTTGCTGAACGGGCCTACCAATACCCGGTACCAGGTTTCATCCTTCACCGTGCCGGATTCTACCGAGACCGACTGGCCCAGCAGGATGATCTGCGCCCGGACCTTGTCGGCATCGGCTTCCTTGCGGAACGAACCGGCCTGGAGGAAGAACTTGGTCACCGGCGCCGCCTTGGCCACGGGTGGCGCTGGTGGCGGGGTGATCCCGGCCAGGGCTGCCTGGGCACGGGCGGTGTCGATCTTGGCCGCTTCCGCCGGGGTTACCGGGGTGGTGGGCACAGGTGGCACCTGTGGCGTCGGCAGGGTTTTTTCCGGCACCGCTTCCGGCGGCACGATGACCTCCGATTCCGGCAGCAGGGTGTAGAAGTCGTATTTCGGCTTCACCGGTTGCTGGGGGCTCGGCGGGGTCTTGTTGGCCTCGGCGATCTTGGTGGCTTTCTGCTGTTCGATCTTCTCGCGCTTGACGCTGTCACCGCCCTTGCCGGGCTCGAGCTTCATCAGGAACACGATGAAGGCACCGATGGTCAGGCCGATGGCCAGCCACAACCAGCCCGGAATCGGCTTCTTGGCCGGGGCCTGGTAACGGCTGGCGCCACGCTTGGGTGCAGGTTTTTTCTTGGCAGCCAACTTACATTTGCTCCAGGACTTTGAGGCCCAGCAGTTCCAGACCTTGCTTGAGGGTGCGCCGGGTCAGCTCGGTGAGGCGCAGACGGCTGTGCATCTGGGTCGGCGTCTCGGCTGCCAGGATCGGGCAGTTTTCATAGAAGCTGGAGAACAGCCCGGCCACGTCGTACAGGTAGGTGCAGAGGATGTGTGGCGTGCCCTTCTCGGCGACGTTGTTGAGAATCTCGCCGAACTGCGCCAGCTTGGCCGCCAGCTCCAGTTCCTGGGCCGCGTGCAGTTCGATCTGCCCGCCGACTTCGCTGAAGTCCTTGCCCAGCTTGCGGAACACACCGGCGGCGCGGGTGTAGGCGTACAGCAGGTACGGCGCGGTGTTGCCTTCGAAGTTGAGCATCAGGTCGAAGTTGAAGCTGTAGTCGCTGGTGCGGTGCTTGGACAGGTCGGCGTACTTCACCGAGTCGATGCCCACCACCTTGGCGATGCTGCGCAGGTCGGCTTCCGGCAGTTGCGGGTTCTTTTCCTTCACCAGGGCGTAGGCACGTTCTTCGGCTTCGGTCAGCAGGTCGATGAGCTTCACGGTGCCGCCGTCGCGGGTCTTGAACGGACGGCCGTCGGCGCCGTTCATGGTGCCGAAGCCCATGTGCTCCATTTCCATCGGATGGGTCACGAAACCGGCTTTGCGGGCCACGGCGAACACTTGCTGGAAGTGCAGGGCCTGGCGCTGGTCGACGAAGTACAGGGCGCGATCGGCCTTGAGCTTGCCGCTGCGGTAGCGCACGGCCGCCAGGTCGGTGGTGGCGTACAGGTAGCCGCCGTCAGCCTTGACGATGATCACCGGCAGCGGCTCGCCTTCGGCGTTCTTGAACTCGTCGAGGAACACGCACTGGGCGCCGTTGCTCTCCACCAGCAGGCCCTGGGCCTTGAGGTCGTTGACCACGTTGATCAGGTCGTCGTTGTAGGCGCTCTCGCCCATCACGTCGGCCATGGTCAGCTTGACGTTGAGCAGCTCGTAGATCTTCTGGCAGTGGGACAGGGAGATGTCCTTGAACTTGGTCCACAGCTCCAGGCAGTCCGGGTCGCCGGCCTGCAGCTTGACCACCAGGCCGCGGGCGCGGTCGGCGAAGGCTTCGGACTCGTCGAAGCGCTGCTTGGCGGCGCGGTAGAAGTTCTCCAGGTCCGACAGCTCGTCACTGGTGATGGGGTTTTCTTCCAGGTAGGCCATCAGCATGCCGAACTGGGTGCCCCAGTCGCCCACGTGGTTCTGGCGGATCACGGTGTCGCCGAGGAACTCCAGGACCCGGGCCACGCCGTCGCCAATGATGGTGGAGCGCAGGTGGCCAACGTGCATTTCCTTGGCCAGGTTGGGCGCCGACATGTCGATCACGGTGCGCTGCGCCGGGCCGGCCTTGCGTACGCCCAGGTGGTCGTCGCCAAGAGCGGCGTCCAGGCGCGCGGCCAGGGCCTGGGTGTTCTGGAAGAAGTTGATGAAGCCGGGGCCGGCGATTTCCGCCTTGCTCAGGTCTTCATGGGCCGGCAGGGCGGCGATGATTTTCTCCGCCAGGTCGCGCGGCTTCATGCCGGCCGGCTTGGCCAGCATCATGGCGATGTTGCTGGCGAAGTCGCCGTGGGTCTTGTCGCGGGTGTTTTCGACCTGGATCGCCGGCGTCAGGCCTTCTGGCAACACACCTTCGGTGACGAGTTGGGTGATGGCTTGCTGGATGAGCTGGCGAATGGTGTCTTTCATGGTCTTCTCTTTCGACCGCTGGTGCGGCGGCGCTTCGGTGCGCAGGTGGAAAAACTGGGCATTATCCGTTGCTGGAACGGGCTTGCCAACTATAGAGGACTGCTTGGGGATCGATGGCGGCATTCGATTGCCTTCGCCGGCAAGCCGGCTCTTGCGGGTTTGATGCTGCCCATTGTAGGAGCGGGCTTGCCCGCGAAAGCACGACCTCGATCAATACAGATCCACGGGATCCACATCCAGCGACCAGCGGACCTGCCGCCCGCTGGGCATCTGTTCCAGCACCAGCAGCCAACTGCTGAGCAAACGATGCAAGGGCGCTCGGGCATTGGCCTGCAGCAGCAATTGCGCGCGATAACGTCCGGCGCGCCGCTCCATCGGAGCCGGCACCGGGCCCAATAGTTCGATGCCCCCCAGGTTCTGTTCCGCCAGCAGGCGCTCGGCCTCGCTGCAGGCTTCATCGAGGAACCCCTCGGCCTGGCCCGGTTTGTGGGCTTCGGCCCGCAGCAGCGCCAGGTGGGCGAAAGGTGGCAGGCCGGCGGCGCGGCGCTCGCTCAGGGCCTGTTCGGCGAAGGCGAAGTAGCCCTGCTCGGTCAACTGCACCAGCAACGGGTGGTCGGCGAGGTGGGTCTGGATGATCACCTTGCCCGGCTCTTCGGCCCGGCCAGCCCGCCCGGCGACCTGGACGATCAGTTGCGCCATGCGCTCGCTGGCGCGGAAGTCGCCGGAGAACAGGCCGCCATCGGCATCGAGGATCGACACCAGGGTCACCCGGGGAAAGTGATGACCCTTGGCCAGCATCTGGGTGCCCACGAGGATGCACGGCTGGCCTTTCTGGATAGTGGCGAACAGCTGGTTCATCGCATCCTTGCGCGAGGTGCTGTCGCGGTCCACCCGCAGCACCGGGTAATCGGGGAACAGGATGCCCAGGCGCTCTTCCGCCCGCTCGGTGCCGGCGCCCACGGGGCGCAGGTCGACCTTGCCGCATTGCGGGCAATGGCGCGGAACCCGCTCCACATGGCCGCAGTGGTGGCAGCGCAGCTCGCCGGAACGCTGGTGCACGGTCATGCGTGCATCGCAGCGCTGGCATTCGGACATCCAGCCGCAGTCGTGGCAGAGCAGGGTCGGGGCGAAGCCGCGGCGGTTGAGGAACACCAGGACCTGCTGGCCGGCGGCCAGGGTCTGGCCGATGGCTTGCTGCATGGGGCCGGAAATGCCGCTGTCCAGCGGGCGGCTCTTCACGTCCAGGCGCAGGAAACGCGGCTGCTTGGCGCCGCCGGCCCGCTCGTTCAGGCGCAGCAGGCCGTAGCGGCCGGTGTAGGCGTTGTGCAGGCTTTCCAGGGACGGCGTGGCCGAGCCCAGGACGATGGGAATGTTTTCTTGGCGCGCACGTACCAGAGCCAGGTCGCGGGCGTGGTAACGCAGGCCTTCCTGCTGTTTATAGGACCCGTCGTGCTCCTCGTCGATGATGATCAGGCCAGGGTTCTTCATCGGCGTGAACAGGGCCGAGCGGGTGCCGATGATGATGTCGGCCTCGCCGTCCCGGGCAGCCAGCCAGGCGTCCAGGCGTTCGCGGTCATTGACCGCCGAGTGCAGCAGGGCGATGCGGGCGTTGAAGCGTTGCTCGAAGCGCGCCAGGGTCTGCGGGCCGAGGTTGATCTCCGGAATCAGCACCAGGGCCTGCTTGCCGGCTTCCAGGGTTTCGCGGATCAGTTGCAGGTAGACCTCGGTCTTGCCGCTGCCGGTGACCCCGGCCAGAAGAAACGCGTGATAGCTGTCGAACCCGGCGCGGATGGCTTCATAGGCGGCGCGCTGCTCGCTGTTGAGCGGCAGTTCGGGCTGGGCCAGCCAGTGTTCGTGGCGCACGCCCGGCGCGTGCTTGCGCACCTCCACCTGCACCAGGTCCTTGGCCAGCAGCAGGTCGAGGCTGTCCTTGCTCAGCATCAGCTTGCTCAGCAGGGTATGGGGCACGCCGTGGGGGTGCTGGGCCAGGGTTGCCAGGGCTTCGCGCTGGCGCGGGGCGCGAGCGATGCGCGGGTCGTCGAGCCGGGCCCCGGGGGCGATCGACCAGAAGCGTTCCTGGCGGGCCTCGGCCAGCTCGCCCTGGCGCAACAGCACTGGCAATGCCCAGCTCAGGGTATCTCCCAGGCTGTGCTGGTAGTACTGGGCGGTCCACAGGCACAGCTTGAACAGGGCCGGCGGTAGCGGAGGCGTGGGATCCAGCAGGGCCAGGGCCGGCTTGAGTTTTTCCGCCGGGACCTCGCTGTGATCCGCCACCTCCACCAGGATGCCGATCATTTCCCGGCGGCCGAATGGCACCCGCAGGCGCATGCCGGGGTGCAACTGGGCACGCAGCACCCCGGCCGGAGCACGGTAGTCGAACAGGCGGCGCAGGGGCGAGGGCAGGGCGAGGCGCAGGATGGCGTCGGGCACGCGGGACAATCTCGTTGAGCAGAGGGTAAATAGGCCCCGGAGCCTAACAGAGCAGCGGTGGAGTGTCCTGTATAAGCGTGCGTGGCCCCTGTACCTGCGGGGGCTGCCCGGGCATGGAGCCGGTTTTTCAGTTCAGGGGGTGGCAAAGCCTGGGCTGTCAAGGTTGCACCGGCTTTTTCTGATGGGCTGCACTCAGGATCGCTTGCGCGTTTGACGCGGTCTGGTAGAATTCGCGCCCTAATTCGTGCGGTATTCAACAATAGTGTTGGGTGGCGGCACGCTAGCCTGAGGAATACACCATGAAAGCCGATATCCATCCAGTATACGAAGCCATTACCGCTACCTGCAGCTGCGGTAACGTCATCGAAACTCGCTCCACCCTGGCCAAGCCTCTGAGCCTGGACGTGTGCAACGAGTGCCACCCGTTCTACACCGGCAAGCAAAAGACTCTGGACGTTGGCGGTCGTGTCGACAAGTTCAAGTCGCGCTTCGGTGCTTTCGGCGCAACGAAGAAGGCCTGAGGCTGATCGTTCTGGAAAGCCGATACCGACTTTCCTCGCTGATGAAAAAGGCGTCCCTAGTGGGCGCCTTTTTTGTGGGCGCGATTTGGCTGACAGCGGCCGAGGCGTTTTGCCCGGCGCCCAAGGGGCTGTTGCCGGCAACGGTGCTCCGGGTGGTGGACGGCGACACCCTGCACCTCAAGGATGGCCGCAGGTTGCGCATGATCGGCCTCAATGCCCCGGAGCTGGCGGGCAAGGGGCGCCCTGCCGAGCCCTTCGCCGAGGCGGCGCGGCAGCGCCTGCGACAACTGGTGGCACAGAGTGGTGGGCGGGTCGGCCTGCTGCCGGGGCGTGAAAGGCAGGATCGCTACGGTCGTGTCCTGGCCCATGTCTATGGCGTCACTGGTATCAACTTCGAAGCCCGGTTGATCGCGGAAGGCTTGGCCTATCGGATTGCCGTGCTGCCAAACGTCGCCCTGGCGAGCTGCCAGAAGGCTGCCGAGAACCATGCGCGCCGAGCCGGGCTGGGGCTTTGGCGACGTTCACCTGTACTCAAGGCGCAGCAGATCCATCGCGAGGGCTTTGCCCTGTTCGAAGGGCGAGTGAGCAGGGTGCAGCGCAATCGCGGTGGTCTTTGGATCACATTGCAGGGGCAGGTTGTATTGCGCATTGCACCCAATGTCCTGCGGCGCTTCGATCGCCGGCTGCTCAGTGGCCTTTCGGGGCGCCGGATCGAGGCTCGCGGCTGGGTTGTCGATCGCTCGCGTCAGCCTGGCCGGCAATCTGCACATCCACGTTGGATGTTGTCCGTGACTGACCCTTCCATGCTCAGACTTATCTGATAAAGAAAAATTGTAGACATTTTTTTAATGGATTGTGAACAGTTGAAAGCCTTGTACCCCGCGGCTCTTGGCCCAAAGTCGTACGCTAGGGGCCTTGACAGGGGTGACTGGGCAGTCTTGTGGGGACTATGCGACACGAGTATCCTCGGCGGTCCGTCTGTCCAACAGCAAAAAGCGGAATGCCCACATGTCTGATTTGAAAACTGCCGCTCTCGAATACCATGCCAATCCTCGTCCAGGAAAGCTGAGTGTCGAGCTCACCAAGGCCACTGCTACCGCTCGTGATCTGGCGTTGGCCTACAGCCCCGGCGTAGCCGAGCCGGTACGCGAAATCGCTCGCGATCCGGAACTGGCCTACAAGTACACCGGCAAAGGCAACCTGGTTGCCGTCATTTCCGATGGCACCGCGATTCTCGGCCTGGGTAACCTCGGCCCACTGGCCTCCAAGCCAGTGATGGAAGGCAAGGGCGTGCTGTTCAAGCGTTTCGCCGGCATCGATGTATTCGACATCGAAGTCGACTCCGAAAGCCCGCAGGCTTTCATCGACACCGTCAAGCGCATTTCCATCACCTTCGGTGGCATCAACCTGGAAGACATCAAGGCACCCGAGTGCTTTGAGATCGAGCGCGCTCTGATCGAGCAGTGCGACATTCCGGTGTTCCACGATGACCAGCACGGCACCGCGATCGTTACCGCCGCCGGCATGATCAACGCCCTGGAAATCGCTGGCAAAACCCTGGCCGACGCCAAGATCGTCTGCCTGGGTGCCGGTGCTGCCGCCATCTCCTGCATGAAGTTGCTGGTGAGCATGGGTGCACAGATCGAAAACATCTTCATGGTCGACCGTACCGGCGTGATCCACTCCGGCCGCGATGACCTGAACCAGTACAAGGCGGTGTTCGCCCACGCCACTGACAAGCGCACCCTGGCCGACGCCCTGCAAGGCGCCGACGTGTTCGTCGGTCTGTCCGGCCCGAACCTGCTGAGTGCTGAAGGCCTGAAATCCATGGCGCCGAACCCGATCGTGTTCGCCTGCTCCAACCCTGATCCGGAAATCGCCCCGGAACTGGCGCACGCCACCCGCGATGACGTGATCATGGCTACCGGCCGTTCGGACTACCCGAACCAGGTGAACAACGTCCTGGGCTTCCCGTTCATCTTCCGTGGTGCCCTGGACGTACGCGCCAAGCGCATCAACGAAGAAATGAAGATCGCCGCGGCCAACGCCCTGCGTGACCTGGCCAAGCTGCCGGTTCCTCAGGAAGTGTGCGACGCCTACGGTGGCATCAAGCTGGAATTCGGCCGTGAGTACATCATTCCCAAGCCAATGGATGCCCGCCTGATCACCGTGATCTCCGATGCCGTGGCCAAGGCCGCCATCGAGACCGGCGTGGCTACCCTGCCGTACCCGAAGAACTACCCGCTCAAGAGCGTGGATGATGTGTTCAACGGTTAAGCGTTCGTAGCGTCATGCAAAAAGCCCCGGCTCGCGAGAGCCGGGGCTTTTTTGTGGGCGCTTGTCCGCTGTAGGATCGGGCACGCCGGCGAAGGTTGCCGCGTTCGCGGCTCCCCTGGCGCTAGAACAGATCGATCGGTGCCGCTTCGTCCGCCGGCAGCGGGCTGCCTGGTACGGCGCCATTGCCCAGTTCATTGACCGAGGGCGGAGTGTCTTCGCTCTTGAACAGTTCGAAGTAGGCATTGGGCGTGCCGGGTGTGGCGGCGCGGCCGCTGACCGGGTCTACCCGCAGGCTGAGAATGCCTTCCGGCTCTGGCTGGGTGTGTGGCGGCTTGTCCTTGAGGGCGGCGCCCATGAAGCTCATCCAGATCGGTAGTGCCACGGTGCCGCCGTATTCGCGGCGCCCCAGGCTTTCCGGCTGGTCGAAACCGGTCCATACGGTGGTCACGTAGTCGGCGTTGTAGCCGGAGAACCAGGCATCCTTGGACTCGTTGGTGGTACCGGTCTTGCCCGCCAGGTCGGTACGGCCCAAGGCCAGTGCGCGGCGTCCGGTACCCAGCTTGATCACGTCCTGGAGCATGCTGTTGAGGATGTAGGTGGTACGGCCATCGATGATCCGCTCGGCAACCGCCGGGGCTTGCGTCGCTGCCGGAGCTGAGGTTTCACCGGCCACGTTGTTGATCGTGAAGTTGTGCTCCGGGGCGGCGATGCCGCTGGTGGCCGTATTGCCGGTGGGGGCGCTTGGCGGGTTGGCGCTGAACAGCAGCTCGCCGTTGCGGCTTTCGATCTTGTCGATGATGTACGGGGTGATCTTGTAGCCGCCGTTGGCAAAGGTGCTCCAGCCGGTGGCGATTTCCATCGGCGTCAGGGTTGCGGTACCCAGGGCCAGGGACAGGTTGCGCGGCAGGTCCTGCTTGTTGAAGCCGAACTTGCTGATGTAGTCGATGGTGCGGTCCACGCCCATGCTCTGCAGCAGGCGGATCGACACCAGGTTGCGCGACTTGTACAGCGCCTCGCGCATGCGGATCGGGCCGAGGAAGGTGTTGGTGTCGTTCTTCGGGCGCCAGACCTTGTCCAGGTATTCGTCGACGAACACGATAGGTGCGTCGTTCACCAGGCTGGCCGGGGTGTAGCCGTTATCCAGGGCGGCGCTATAGATGAACGGCTTGAAGCTGGAGCCGGGCTGGCGCTTGGCCTGCATCGCACGGTTGTAGTTGCTCTGCTCGAAGGCGAAGCCGCCCACCAGGGCGCGGATCGCACCGTTCTGCGGGTCCAGCGTCACCAGGGCGCCCTGGGCGACCGGGATCTGGCTGAACTTCAACGAGTTGTCCGCCTGGCGCTGCACGCGGATCAGGTCGCCGACCTGGGCCACGTCCGCCGGTTGGCGCGGGACCGGGCCCATGCTGTTGGTATTGAGGAACGGCCGGGCCCATTTCATGCTGTCCCAGGCCACATGTTCTTCGCCGTTGCGGGTCAGCACCTGGAGGCCATTCTTCTCTACCAGGGTGACGATCGCCGGTTCCAGGCCGCTGATGGTCCGCTGCTTGGTCAGTTCGCTGGCCCAGGCCGCCTGGGTCTTGCCTGGCAGGCGCGATTCCGGGCCGCGATAGCCGTGGCGCTGGTCGTAGGTCATCAGGCCTTCATGGACCGCGGTGTTGGCCATTTCCTGCAGATCGCTGGGCACCGTGGTGGTGACCCGGAAACCTTCGGTGTAGGCATCGCTGCCATAGCGGCCGACCATTTCGGCCCGGGCCATCTCGGCGATGTACGGGGCGTTCACTTCCGGAGTCGGTACGTGATAGCTGGCGTTCAACGGTTCGTTGATTGCCTCGGTATAGGCCGCTTCGGTGATCTTGCCGAGCTTGTACATGCGCCCCAGGATCCAGTCGCGACGTTCCTTGCTGCGTGCCGGGTTGGCCAGGGGGTTGAAGCGCGAAGGCGCCTTGGGCAGGCCGGCGATCATCGCCATCTGCGCCAGGCTCACGTCACGGATGGACTTGCCGTAATACACCTGGGCCGCTGCCTCGATTCCGTAGGCACGGTTGCCCAGGTAGATCTTGTTGACGTACAGCTCGAGGATCTCGTCCTTGGTCAGCTGCCGTTCGATCTGCAGAGCCAGGAGGATCTCGGTGGTCTTGCGCGAGAAGCTGCGCTCGCTGGTCAGGAAGAAGTTCTTCGCCACTTGCATGGTGATGGTGCTGCCGCCGGACTGGATGTGTCCGCTCTTGACCAGCTGGGTTGCGGCACGCATCAGGCTGCTGGGGTCAACCCCGTAATGGTTAGCGAAGTTGTCGTCTTCAGCACTTAGTAACGCATTGATGAAGTTGGGCGGAATGTCGGCGAAACGTATGGGAGTACGGCGCATTTCACCGAATTCAGCGATCAGTTTGCCGTCGCTGCTGTACACCCGCAGGGGAATCTGCAACTGGATGCTTCTCAGGGCCTCAACCGACGGCAAGCCGGGACTAAGATAGAGAAACGCACCGGAGAGGGCGAGGAGGAGCCCGCAGAACACCGCGACGATGGACCACCCGAAAAACTTCAGCAGACGAATCAAGGCTTTTGGATTTCCAGAGAAAGGAATGAATTAGGCGTCAGGGCATTCACGGACATCAGGGGCCGGCCCACGCAGCAGGTAAAAGCGGAAAAAAACGCTGGGCATTATAAGCATTTTCCGCCGAGAGCGTCATTTGCCCGTCTGTCAAGACGTGACCATTGAACGCAATGCAGCTTAAGCAGTCCGTAAGTCACGGATAGTCATAGGGAATTGGTCGTGCTTGGACTCTTCAGCAAAAAGCCGAGTTCCCTTATGGGGATCGATATCAATGCGACATCGGTCACGCTTCTGGCCCTGGGGCGCCAGGGGCAGGGGTACCGGGTCGAGGCCTACGCCAGGGAGCCCCTGGCGCCCAATACTGTGCTTGACCAGCACATTGCCGACCCCGAGGCCCTGGCCGCGGCCCTGTCCCGCGCCTGGCTCAAGACGGGCAGCCGGCTCAAGGGGGCGGCGGTAGCGGTGGTCGGCGAGGCGGTGATCAGCAAACTGATCGAGATGCCGGCGGGCCTGCACACCGACGAACTGGAGCAGCAGGTCCGGCTGGAAGCCGGCCAGTACATTCCCTATCCCCTGGAAGACGTGGCCCTGGATTTTGAAGTGCAGGGGCCGGTGCCCGGTAATCCGCAGCGGGTTCAGGTGCTGCTGGTAGCCTGTCGCAACGAGCGGGTAGAAGCTCTGGAAACGGTATTGGGCCTGGCCGGCCTGACAGCCCGGGTGGTGGATACCCAGCCCCTGGCTCTGGAGCGCTGCCTGTTGCTGCTGGCGGCGCACCTGCCGCTGGCGACTCCTGGCGCCGTGGCGTTGCTGGATATAGGCCCGGCCCTCAGCCGTTTCAGCGTCCTGCACGGCCAGCGAGTGATCTATAGCCGTGAGCAGCTTTTCGGTAGCGGGCTGCTGATGGAAGCGCTCCAGCGTCGATACGGGCTGACACTGGAGCAGGCATTGCTGGCGCAGAGCCAGGGCCGTTTGCCACAGGGCTGCGCCGAAGAGTTGCTGCAACCCTTCGAGCAGGAAGTGCTGCAACAGGTCAGCCGTTCCCTGCAGCAGTTCGCCACCTCGCCTCAGCAACAGCCCCTGGTGCAACTGCTGCTGGCCGGAGACGGTAGCGGCCTGGCCGGCCTGGAACGCCGGGTGGAGGGCGAGACAGGCATCGATACGTCGCTGGCCAATCCTTTCCGGGCCATGCCGATGGGGCCTCGAGTCGACCCCCAGGTATTGAATGAACAGGCGCCGAACCTGCTCCTGGCCTGTGGCCTGGCCCTGCGAGGGTTCGACTGATGGCGCGGATCAACCTGTTGCCCTGGCGCGAGGCCTCGCGCGAACTGAGGCGTCGGCGTTTCCTGCAGATGCTGGCGATGATGGTCGTGCTCGGGGCCGGGGTCATTCTGTTGGCCGACGCCTATATAAGCCGGGTGATCGAGCGCCAGCATTTGCGCAACCAGTATCTGGGCCAGGCGACGGCACGCCTGGATGAGCAGATCGCCAGCATCCAGGGGCTCAAGGCGCAACGACAGCAGTTGCTCGAACGCATGGGCATCATCGAAGAGCTGCAGGGCAACCGCTCCAACAGTGTGCGGATTTTTCAGCAGTTGGCCCGCAGCCTGCCTGATGGCGTGTACTTCACCGAGGTGGATCTGCAGGGGCAGAACCTTGGAATCAGCGGTGCCGCCGAGTCAAACAACAGGGTGTCCGACCTGATGCGCAATCTGCAGGCTGCCGAGGGTTTTGCTGCCCCCAGCCTGACCGAGGTGAAGAACGCGGTGGACGCCCAGCAAGGGCTGAACAACCTGTTCCGGCTGAATGTCGGGCAGACGCCCGGGCCAGCCGGGGAGCTTCGGCAATGACCCCCCGACAATGGCTGGCAGAGTTGCGGCGTATCGATCTGCGGGAGCTGGAGCTGGCCAACCTGGGCTCGTGGCCCGGGCCGGCCAGGAGTCTGGTGGCGGCCCTGCTTCTGCTGCTGGTTCTGCTAGTGGGCTACGGCTTTTACCTGAGCCCGCACCTGGAGCAACTGGAGCGCCAGCGCCAGGAGGAAACTCGTCTCCGGCAGGAGTTTGCCGGCAAGGCGCGCCAGGGAGCCAATTTGCCGCGCTACCAGGAGCAGTTGGCCGTCATACGCAACAGCTTCGACCTGCTGTTGCGTCAGTTGCCCAGCGACACCGAGGTCCCCGGCCTGCTGGAGGACATCAGTCGCGTGGGACTGGGCAGTGGCCTGGCCTTCGAGGAAATCAGGCTGCAACCGGAGGTGGCCAGGCAGTTCTACGTCGAGTTGCCGATCCAGATTACTGTCACCGGGGCCTATCACGACCTGGCGAGCTTCGTCAGTGGCGTCGCCGGCCTGCCGCGCATCGTCACCTTGCATGATTTTCGCATTCAGCCTGTGGCGGTGGGCAATCCGGCGCTGTTGCGCATGAGCATCGAGGCGCGCACCTACAGGTACGACGCTCCGGAGCCGCACTCATGAGGCGCCTGCGCTGGGCGGTGCTTGGCTGCCTTTGTGCCGGGCTGTGGGGGTGTGGTGGCGCCGATGACGACTTTGCCGACCTGGACGCCTACATGAACCAGATGCGCCTGCAAGCGCCCGGGCCGATTGAACCAATGCCGGTAATCCGGTCTTACCCCTCGTTCACCTATGACGCCAGCGCATTGCGTAGTCCGTTCCAGCCGCCGCAAAGGCTTGACCTGGCGGCCCGTCGGCAAGGGGCCAGTGCGGTCCGGCCCGACCCGCAGCGAGCCCGGCAATACCTGGAGGGGTTCGATATCGAGCAGTTGCAAATGGTCGGGACCCTGTCCAACGCCTCCGGGAGCTTTGCCCTGTTGCGCGGCGCAGGTGGCATCCACCGCTTGCAGGTGGGCGACTACCTGGGGCGCAACGAAGGCCGGGTTGTGACCATCAGCGAATCGCAGATCGAGGTGGTGGAAATTGTTCCCGATGGAGCGGGAGCCTGGCTGGAGCGGCCGCGAACACTGGCGCTGAAAAAACACTCTTAAGTGGAATCTGGAAAATGAACAGGACTGTTTCAGCCCTCGGTGTAGCGCTATGGATAGCGCTGCTGGCACCGCTGGTCGGCGCCGCCGAGCTCAAGCCCGCTGCTCCGGGGACGGCAGCTCGGGCGCCTGCAAAGCCGCAGGCAGTAGCCGGGTCGATACGCGGCGTGGATTTTCAGCGCGGCGAGGAGGGCGAAGGCAATGTGCTGATCGACCTGTCCGACCCGCGCATCGCTGTCGATGTCCAGCGGCGCGAGGGCCGGATCGTCCTCGATTTCGCCCGTACCCAACTGCCCGAGACGCTGCGGGTTCGCCTGGACGTCAAGGATTTCGCCACCCCGGTGCAGTACATCACTGCGGATACGGCTGCCGGGCGTACCACCGTCACCCTGGAGCCCAAGGGTGCCTTCGACTATTCCACCTTCCAGACCGACAACCGCCTGACGGTCAGTGTCCGCCCCCTGGCCGAGACCAGCAGCAGGGCGGCTGCGGCCCGACCTGCCTACAAGGGGGAAAAGCTCTCGCTGAACTTTCAGGACATCGAGGTGCGCTCGGTGCTGCAACTGATCGCCGATTTCACGGGCCTCAACCTGGTGGCCAGCGACACGGTGCAGGGCGGCATCACCCTGCGCCTGCAGAACGTGCCCTGGGATCAGGCCCTGGATCTGGTGCTACGGACCAAAGGCCTTGATTCACGCAAGATCGGCAATGTGCTGCTGGTGGCTCCGGCGGATGAGATTGCCGCCCGGGAGCGTCAGGAGCTGGAGTCACAGAAGCAGCTGGAGGACCTGGCGCCGTTGCGTCGGGAGCTGCTGCAGGTCAACTACGCCAAGGCAGCGGACATCGCCAAGCTGTTCCAGTCGGTGACCCGCGCCGAGGAAAAAGCCGATGAGCGTGGCTCGATCACCGTGGACGAACGCACCAACAGCATCATTGCCTACCAGAGCCAGGAGCGCCTCGACGAACTTCGGCGCATCGTCGCCCAGCTGGATGTTCCGGTGCGCCAGGTGATGATCGAAGCGCGCATCGTCGAGGCCAACGTTGACTACGACAAGAGCCTGGGCGTGCGCTGGGGCGGCTCGGTGCAGAACCAGGGCAACTGGAGCGCCAGCGGGGTGCAGAACGCTGCCGGCGGTTCCAGCAGCATCGGCGCTCCGGGCAGCGGCGGCAGCAACTCACCCTTTGTCGATCTGGGGGCTAGTGCCCATACCTCGGGCATCGGTATCGCCTACATCACCGACAACGTGCTGCTGGACCTGGAGTTGACCGCCATGGAGAAGACCGGCAACGGCGAGATCGTTTCCCAGCCCAAGGTGGTCACCTCCGACAAGGAAACCGCAAAGATCCTCAAGGGCACCGAGATCCCCTACCAGGAAGCCAGCTCCAGCGGCGCTACCTCGGTGTCCTTCAAGGAGGCGTCGCTGTCGCTTGAAGTGACGCCGCAGATCACCCCGGACAACCGCATCATCATGGAGGTCAAGGTCACCAAGGATGAGCCGGACTACCTTAACAAGGTCCAGGATGTACCGCCGATCAAGAAGAACGAGGTCAATGCCAAGGTCCTGGTCAACGACGGGGCGACCATCGTCATCGGCGGGGTTTTCTCGAATACCCAGAGCAAGGTTGTAGATAAAGTGCCATTTCTTGGCGATGTGCCGTATCTTGGCCGCCTTTTCCGGCGTGACGTGGTGTCGGAGAAAAAATCCGAGCTGCTGGTATTTCTCACTCCGCGTATCATGAACAACCAGGCGATTGCTGTGAGTCGTTGATTCTGTGCGAAATTTGATTCTTGTTGGGCCGATGGGGGCTGGAAAAAGCACCATCGGTCGCTTACTGGCCAAAGAGCTGCGCCTGCCATTCAAAGATTCCGATAAGGAAATTGAACTGCGTACAGGCGCGAATATCCCGTGGATCTTCGATAAGGAAGGCGAACCGGGCTTTCGTGATCGCGAACAGGCGATGATCGCCGAGCTCTGTGGCACTGACGGCGTGGTCCTGGCCACTGGCGGTGGTGCAGTGATGCGCGAGGCCAATCGTCGGGCGCTGCACGCTGGCGGACGAGTGGTCTATCTGCACGCCTCGGTCGAGCAACAGGTGGGGCGCACCGCCCGGGACCGCAATCGTCCCCTGCTGCGCACCGCCGATCCGGCCAAGACCCTGCGCGACCTGCTGGAAATCCGCGACCCGCTTTATCGGGAAATCGCCGATCTGGTGGTGGAAACCGATGAGCGGCCGCCACGAATGGTGGTGCTGGACATACTGGAGCGCCTGCAGCAGCTGCCACCCCGTTAATGCGTCGAGCGAAATGCGTTATTCTCGGCGTCGCGCCAGACCGCCAAGGTGTGGCGCAGAGCTATCGGGCTGCGTCAGAAGACCAGACGAGGCCCATCGTCAATGCAGGGCACAATGCCTGCTTCCATCTTCACTGTGGGGACACATGCAGACACTTAAGGTCGATCTAGGCGAGCGCAGCTACCCGATTCACATTGGTGAAGGTCTGTTGGACCAGCCCGAGCTGCTGGTGCCGCATATCGCCGGGCGGCAAGTGGCGATCATTTCCAATGAGACCGTCGCGCCGCTTTACCTTGAGCGTCTGGCCCGCAGCCTGGGGCAGTTCTCGGTGATCTCGGTGGTCCTGCCCGATGGCGAGGCCTACAAGAACTGGGAAACCCTGCAGTTGATCTTCGATGGCCTGCTCACTGCGCGCCACGATCGACGCACTACCATCATCGCCCTCGGTGGCGGCGTGATCGGTGACATGGCCGGCTTTGCCGCGGCCTGCTACCAGCGGGGCGTGGATTTCATCCAGATTCCTACCACCCTCCTGTCCCAGGTGGACTCTTCGGTGGGCGGCAAGACCGGTATCAACCACCCGCTGGGCAAGAACATGGTCGGCGCCTTCTACCAGCCGAACGTGGTGCTGATCGATACCACCAGCCTTAACACCCTGCCCAGCCGCGAGCTGTCGGCAGGTCTGGCGGAGGTGATCAAGTACGGACTGATCTGCGACGAGCCCTTCCTCACCTGGCTGGAAGAGAATGTCGACCGCCTGCGGGCCCTGGACCAGCAGGCCCTGACTTACGCCATCGAGCGCTCCTGTGCGGCCAAGGCCGCGGTAGTGGGTGCCGACGAACGTGAATCGGGAGTGCGGGCCACCCTCAACCTGGGGCATACCTTCGGCCACGCCATCGAAACCCACATGGGGTACGGTGTGTGGCTGCACGGCGAGGCGGTGGCTGCTGGCACCGTAATGGCCCTGGAAATGTCCGCGCGCCTGGGCTGGATCACCAGCCAGGAGCGTGACCGCGGTATTCGCCTGTTCCAGCGCGCGGGCTTGCCGGTCATCCCGCCAGAGGAAATGAGCGAAGCGGATTTTCTCGAACACATGGCAATTGACAAGAAAGTGATCGACGGTCGTTTGCGTCTGGTGCTGTTGCGCCGCATGGGCGAAGCCGTAGTGACCGACGATTATCCGAAAGAGGTTTTACAGGCCACGCTGGGAGCGGACTACCGCGCCCTGGCTCAGCTTAAAGGTTAATAAGATCCCGATGACTAGTTTGCACGCCGACGAGGCTTTCCTCGGCCATTACCAGTTGAGCCACGATCCTTTCGCTCCCCGGGTCCCTGGCTTCAAGTTCTTTCCTGCCCAGCGCAAGCCCGTATTGGGGCAACTGCATCACCTGGCCCGCTACAGCCAGTTGCTACTGGTGGTCACCGGGCCTCAGGGCAGCGGCAAGACCCTGCTGCGCCAGGCGCTGGTAGCCAGTACCAACAAGCAATCGGTGCAGAGCGTGGTGGTGTCGGCCCGCGGCGCCGGCGACGCTGCTGGCGTGTTGCGCCAGGTGGCCCAGGCGCTGAACGTGGCCGAGGCCGAAATCGGCGCGATCCTCGCCCAGATAGTGCAGCTGGCCCTGACCGGTCAGGAAGTCTATCTGCTGGTGGATGACGCCGAGCAGCTCGACGAGTCCGCCCTCGAGGCCCTGCTGGCCCTGGCGGCCGGCGCTCCGGAAGGTCGCCCCCATGTGTTCCTGTTCGGCGAGTCGTCGCTGATCGCCGCACTGGACCAGCTCAATACCGAGGAAGAGCGCTTCCACGTCATCGAGTTGCAGCCTTATACCGAAGAGGAAACCCGCGAATATCTGGCCCAGCGGCTTGAAGGTGCGGGGCAGGGCATCGAACTTTTCTCCGCAGATCAGATCAGTGATATTCACGAAGGCTCCGATGGCTGGCCGGGCAACATCAACCAGGTCGCCAGGGATGCAATGATCGAAGCAATGATCGCCAGCCGCTCTGCGGTCAAGCGTCCAAGTATGGGGTTCAACATGCCGAAGAAACACGTATTGGCCATCTCCGCTGTCGTGGTGGTGGCCGTGGCCGCGGCCTGGTTGATGCCGGGCCGCAGCAAGGCTCCAACCACCGGCGCTCCGGCCAATGAGCAAGCGCAGCTGCCTTTGGGGCAAGCACCGACACCCAATGCCAATGGCAGTCCGTCAGTGGAGTTCGCCGGTTCGTCACAGCCAATGCCGCTGCCGTTGGTCGGCCAGTCGCAGCCCGTGATGCGCGGCCCTCTGGCCGAAGCCGCAGGGGGTATCAGTGAGGGTGACGACGGGGTACCGGTTGAAGGCTCCAGCGCCGTTCCACCGACCGTGACCACCACCGCGCCGCCTGCTGGGGCTACGGCTGGCCCGACGCCGACTCCGGCAGCGCGTCCAACCCCGGCACCGACCCAGGTGGCCACGGCCAAGCCTGCACCTGCCGCCAAGCCGGCAGAGAAACCAGTGGCAGCCAAGCCTGCTCCGGCCAAGCCGGCCGAGAAGCCGGTCACTGTGGCCAAGGCCGCCGGTGGCAGCTGGTACGCTGGCCAGGCGCCAGGCAACTACGTGGTGCAGATCCTCGGCACCAGCTCGGAAGCCACCGCGCAGAACTTCGTCAAGGAACAGGGCGGCGAATACCGCTACTTCAAGAAAGTCCTCAACGGCAAGCCGCTGTATGTGATCACCTACGGCAACTTCGCAAGCCGCGATGCAGCGGTCAGCGCCATCAAATCCTTGCCAGCGAAGGTTCAGGCTGGTAAACCTTGGCCTCGCACTGTCGCTAGCGTTCAACAAGAACTGGCAACAACTCGCTGAAGATTCGGCGGCCTTACCCAGGCCGCCTCTCCCGGCAACCTCAAATTTCCGCATCGGCATGCTGCCTTACAGGCCGCGTGCCTTGTGGTGTCTGCGTCACAGTAGTTTTTGAGTCGCGGCAGTCAAAAGCAAAACTTTTTGACTAGCACAGCATATCGCTTTAAAACGTTCATAAATGCGACATGAATTTACGACAGATCGTCGCTAAATTTGTGGGGCTTTGTGTCGGTGTGTACAATGACCTCCCTTTTGCCCCCGCAAAGCTGGCGTACGTTCGGCGCGGAATGCAAGTGGTTGAATTGAAAAGAAATTTGCCTCTAAAAGAGGCAGCCTGGTGAGAAAGTGTCTATGAAAGCAGGTCTGTACCAACCAGATGAATTTAAGGATAACTGTGGTTTCGGCCTGATAGCCCATATGCAGGGCGAACCCAGTCATACCCTGTTGAAAACGGCCATTGAGGCCCTGACCTGCATGACCCACCGCGGTGGGATCAACGCGGACGGCAAGACCGGCGACGGTTGCGGTCTGCTGATGCAAAAGCCCGACCTGTTCCTGCGCGCAGTCGCCACGGAGCACTTCGGCATCGAGCTGCCCAAGCAATATGCGGTGGGCATGGTGTTCTTCAACCAGGACCCGGTGAAAGCCGAAGCCGCTCGCGAAAACATGAACCGCGAGATCCTCGCCGCCGGCCTGCAACTGGTGGGCTGGCGCAAAGTACCGATCGATACCAGTGTGCTCGGGCGTCTGGCCCTGGAGCGCCTGCCACAGATCGAACAAGTATTCATCGGCGGCCAGGGCCTGAGCGACCAGGATTTCGCCATCAAGCTGTTCAGCTCCCGTCGTCGCTCCTCGGTGGCCAACGCCGCCGACACCGACCACTACATCTGCAGCTTTTCCCACAAGACCATCATCTATAAGGGCCTGATGATGCCGGCGGACCTCGCCGCCTTCTATCCGGACCTGGGTGACGAGCGCCTGCAAACCGCGATCTGCGTGTTTCACCAGCGCTTCTCCACCAACACCCTGCCGAAATGGCCGCTGGCCCAGCCATTCCGCTTCCTCGCCCACAACGGCGAGATCAACACCATCACCGGCAACCGCAACTGGGCCGTGGCCCGGCGCACCAAGTTCGCCAACGACTTGATCCCGGACCTGGAAGAACTCGGCCCGCTGGTCAACCGCGTGGGTTCCGACTCCTCGAGCATGGACAACATGCTGGAGCTGATGGTCACCGGCGGCATCGACCTGTTCCGCGGCGTGCGCATGATCATTCCGCCAGCGTGGCAGAACGTCGAGACCATGGACGCCGACCTGCGCGCGTTCTACGAATACAACTCGATGCACATGGAACCGTGGGACGGCCCGGCCGGCGTGGTCATGACCGACGGCCGCTACGCCGTCTGCCTGCTGGACCGCAACGGCCTGCGCCCGGCGCGCTGGGTCACCACCCAGAACGGCTTCATCACCCTGGCTTCGGAAATCGGCGTGTGGAACTACCAGCCCGAGGACGTGATCGCCAAGGGCCGGGTCGGCCCGGGCCAGATCTTTGCCGTGGACACCGAGACCGGGCAGATCCTCGACACCGACGCCATCGACAACCGTCTGAAGTCCCGTCATCCGTACAAGCAATGGCTGCGCAAGAATGCCCTGCGCATCCAGGCCACCATGGAAGACAACGACCACGGTTCGGCCTTCTACGACGTCGACCAGCTCAAGCAGTACATGAAGATGTACCAGGTCACCTTCGAAGAGCGTGACCAGGTACTGCGTCCGCTGGGCGAGCAGGGCTACGAAGCGGTGGGTTCGATGGGCGACGACACGCCGATGGCGGTGCTGTCCCAGCGCGTGCGTACCCCTTACGACTATTTCCGCCAGCAGTTCGCCCAGGTCACCAACCCGCCGATCGACCCGCTGCGTGAAGCCATCGTCATGTCCCTGGAGATCTGCCTCGGTGCCGAGCGCAACATCTTCCAGGAGTCGCCTGAGCATGCTTCGCGAGTGATCCTCAGCTCGCCAGTGATCTCCCCGGCCAAGTGGCGTTCGTTGATGAACCTCGATCGCCCGGGCTTCGAGCGCCAGGTCATCGACCTCAACTACGACGAGAGCGTCGGCCTGGAAGCCGCGATCCGCAATGTCGCCGACCAGGCTGAAGAAGCCGCTCGCGCCGGCCGCACCCAGATCGTCCTCAGCGACCGCCATATCGCTCCGGGCAAGTTGCCGATCCACGCCTCCCTGGCCACCGGCGCGGTGCACCACCGCCTGACCGAAAAGGGCCTGCGCTGCGACTCCAACATCCTCGTGGAAACCGCCACCGCCCGCGATCCGCACCACTTCGCGGTGCTGATCGGGTTCGGCGCCTCGGCGGTCTATCCGTTCCTGGCCTACGAAGTGCTGGGCGACCTGATCCGTACCGGTGAAGTGCTGGGCGACCTCTACGAGGTGTTCAAGAACTACCGCAAGGGCATCACCAAGGGCCTGCTGAAGATCCTGTCGAAGATGGGCATCTCCACCATCGCCTCTTACCGTGGCGCGCAGCTGTTCGAAGCCATCGGCCTGTCCGAGGAGGTCTGCAACCTGAGCTTCCGTGGCGTGCCGAGCCGGATCAAGGGCGCACGTTTCGTCGACATCGAAGCCGAGCAGAAAGCCCTGGCGACCGAGGCCTGGAGCCCGCGCAAGCCGATCCAGCAAGGCGGCCTGCTAAAGTTCGTCCACGGTGGCGAGTACCACGCCTACAACCCGGACGTGGTCAACACCCTGCAAGCCGCCGTGCAGCAGGGCGACTACGCCAAGTTCAAGGAATACACCGCGCTGGTGGACAACCGCCCGGTGTCGATGATCCGCGACCTGTTCCAGGTGAAGACCCTGGACACGCCGATGGACATCAGCGAAGTCGAGCCCCTGGAGTCGATCCTCAAGCGCTTCGACTCTGCCGGTATCTCCCTGGGTGCCCTGTCGCCGGAGGCTCACGAAGCCCTGGCCGAAGCCATGAACCGCCTCGGCGCGCGTTCCAACTCCGGTGAGGGCGGCGAAGACCCGGCGCGCTACGGCACCATCAAGAGCTCGAAGATCAAGCAAGTGGCCACTGGCCGTTTCGGCGTGACCCCGGAATACCTGGTCAACGCCGAAGTGCTGCAGATCAAGGTGGCCCAGGGCGCCAAGCCCGGCGAGGGCGGCCAGCTGCCTGGTGGCAAGGTCAACGGCCTGATCGCCAAGCTGCGCTACGCAGTCCCCGGCGTGACCCTGATTTCGCCTCCGCCGCACCACGACATCTATTCGATCGAAGACTTGTCGCAGCTGATCTTCGACCTCAAGCAGGTCAACCCTCAGGCGCTGGTGTCGGTGAAGCTGGTGGCCGAAGCCGGCGTTGGTACCATCGCTGCCGGTGTGGCCAAGGCCTATGCCGACCTGATCACCATCTCCGGCTACGACGGCGGTACCGGCGCTTCGCCGCTGACCTCCATCAAGTACGCCGGTGCGCCGTGGGAACTGGGCCTGGCGGAAACCCACCAGACCCTGCGCGGCAACGACCTGCGCGGCAAGGTCCGGGTGCAGACCGACGGCGGGCTGAAAACCGGCCTCGACGTGATCAAGGCAGCCATCCTCGGCGCCGAGAGCTTCGGCTTCGGCACCGCGCCGATGATCGCCCTGGGCTGCAAGTACCTGCGCATCTGCCACCTGAACAACTGCGCCACCGGCGTGGCCACCCAGAACGAGAAACTGCGCAAGGATCACTACATCGGCACTGTCGACATGGTGGTGAACTTCTTCACCTACGTCGCCGAGGAAACCCGTGAGTGGCTGGCCAAGCTTGGCGTGCGTTCCCTGGAGCAACTGATCGGCCGGACCGACCTGCTGGAGGTGCTGGAAGGCCAGACCGCCAAGCAGCATCACCTGGACCTGACCCCGTTGCTGGGCAGTGACCACATTCCGGCGGACAAGCCGCAGTTCTGCCAGGTGGACCGCAACCCGCCGTTCGACAAGGGCCTGCTGGCCGAGAAAATGGTCGAGATGGCCCGCTCGGCGATCAATGACAAGAGCGGCGCCGATTTCGCCCTGGATATCTGCAACTGCGACCGCTCCATCGGCGCACGGATCTCCGGCGAGATCGCCAGGCTCCACGGCAACCAGGGCATGGCCCAGGCGCCTATCACGTTCCGCTTCAAGGGCACTGCGGGGCAGAGCTTCGGCGTGTGGAACGCCGGCGGCCTGAACCTCTACCTGGAAGGCGACGCCAACGACTACGTGGGCAAGGGCATGACCGGCGGCAAGCTGGTGATCGTTCCGCCCAAGGGCAGCGTCTACAAGACCCAGGACAGCGCCATTATCGGCAACACCTGCCTGTACGGCGCCACCGGCGGCAAGCTGTTCGCCGCTGGCACCGCGGGTGAGCGTTTCGCCGTGCGCAACTCCGGTGCCCACACCGTGGTTGAAGGCACTGGCGATCACTGCTGCGAGTACATGACCGGTGGTTTCGTCTGCGTCCTGGGCAAGACCGGTTACAACTTCGGCTCAGGCATGACCGGCGGTTTCGCTTATGTGCTGGACCAGGACAACACCTTCGTTGACCGGGTCAACCACGAACTGGTGGAAATCCAACGGATCAGCGGCGAAGCGATGGAAGCCTATCGCAGCCACCTGCAGCGCGTGCTGAACGAGTACGTCGAGGAAACCGACAGCGAATGGGGCCGTAACCTCGCCGAGAACCTCGACGACTACCTGCGCCGTTTCTGGCTGGTCAAGCCCAAGGCTGCCAGCTTGAAGTCGTTGCTTTCCAGCACCCGTGCCAACCCGCAGTGATATGCGCCTGAAGAGTGTGATGAGGTTTTGATAATGGCTGAACGTCTGAATAACGACTTCCAGTTCATCGATGTCGGGCGCAAGGATCCGAAGAAGAAACTGTTGCGTCAACGCAAGAAAGAGTTCGTGGAAATCTACGAACCCTTCAAACCCCAGCAGTCGGCCGACCAGGCCCACCGCTGCCTGGGTTGTGGTAACCCGTACTGTGAATGGAAGTGCCCGGTGCACAACTTCATTCCCAACTGGCTCAAGCTGGTGGCCGAGGGCAACATCCTCGCCGCCGCCGAGCTGTCGCACCAGACCAACACCCTGCCGGAAGTCTGCGGCCGGGTGTGCCCGCAGGATCGTCTGTGCGAGGGTGCCTGCACCCTCAACGACGGCTTTGGTGCGGTGACCATCGGTTCGGTGGAGAAGTACATCACCGACACCGCCTTCGCCATGGGCTGGCGCCCGGACATGTCCAAGGTCAAGCCCACCGGCAAACGCGTGGCGATCATTGGTGCGGGCCCGGCGGGCCTGGGCTGTGCCGACGTGCTGGTGCGTGGCGGCGTGACCCCGGTGGTGTTCGACAAGAACCCGGAAATCGGCGGTCTGCTGACCTTCGGTATCCCCGAGTTCAAGCTGGAAAAGACCGTGCTGAGCAATCGTCGCGAAGTCTTCAGCGGCATGGGCATCGAGTTCCGCCTCAACACCGAGGTGGGCAAGGACGTGACCATGGAGCAACTGCTCGCCGAATACGATGCGGTGTTCATGGGCATGGGCACCTACACCTACATGAAGGGCGGCTTTGCCGGTGAGGACCTGCCGGGCGTCTATGACGCGCTGGATTTCCTGATCGCCAACGTCAACCGCAACCTGGGCTTTGAAAAGTCGCCGGAAGACTTCGTCGACATGAAAGGCAAGAAGGTGGTGGTGCTGGGCGGTGGCGACACCGCGATGGACTGCAACCGCACCTCGATCCGCCAGGGCGCCAAGTCGGTGACCTGCGCCTATCGTCGTGACGAAGCCAACATGCCCGGCTCGCGCAAAGAGGTGAAGAACGCCAAGGAAGAAGGCGTGAAGTTCCTCTACAACCGCCAGCCGATCGCCATTGTCGGTGAAGACCGCGTCGAAGGCGTGAAGGTGGTCGAGACCCGTCTCGGCGAGCCGGACGCCCGTGGCCGCCGCAGCCCCGAGCCGATCCCGGGTTCTGAAGAGATCATCCCGGCCGACGCCGTGGTCATCGCCTTCGGTTTCCGTCCAAGCCCGGCACCATGGTTCGAGCAGTTCAGCATCCAGACCGACAGCCAGGGCCGTGTCGTGGCCCCGGAACAGGGCCAGTTCAAGCACCAGACCAGCAACCCGAAGATCTTTGCCGGTGGTGACATGGTGCGCGGTTCTGATCTTGTGGTGACGGCGATCTTCGAAGGGCGCAACGCCGCCGAAGGCATCCTCGACTACCTGGGCGTTTAAGCTGCTGCGCTCGGCAATGCTGCGTTGAAAACAGACTCGGAATGCTCATTGACAGCAGTCAACTCCGCTTCCTCGTCTGTTTTCGCCTTGCCTTGCCTTCGCTCGCGACGCTTAAACAACTGCTTGTAGTCCGCGACAAATTGACCTGATACATAAAAGGCACGGCTCTTGCCGTGCCTTTTGTGTCGCGCTCTGAGAAAATGCCCCCACTTTTTTTCCGGATGCCGACATGACTGCCCTGAAGAACGACCGTTTCCTTCGTGCCCTGCTCAAGCAACCCGTAGACGTCACCCCGGTGTGGATGATGCGTCAGGCTGGGCGCTACTTGCCTGAATACCGCGCCAGCCGTGCCAACGCCGGTGACTTCATGAGCCTGTGCATGAACCCGGCGTTCGCTTGCGAAGTCACTCTGCAGCCTCTGGACCGCTATCCACAGCTGGATGCGGCGATCCTCTTCTCCGACATCCTGACCATCCCCGATGCCATGGGCCAAGGCCTGTACTTTGAAACCGGCGAAGGCCCGCGCTTCAAGAAAGTGGTCAGCACCCTGGCCGACATCGAAGCCCTGCCGATCCCCGATCCGCACAAGGACCTGGGCTATGTAATGGATGCGGTCAGCACCATTCGTCGCGAACTCAACGGCCGTGTGCCGTTGATCGGTTTCTCCGGCAGCCCCTGGACCCTGGCCACCTACATGGTCGAAGGCGGCTCCTCCAAGGACTTCCGCAAGTCCAAGGCCATGCTCTACGACAACCCGCAAGCCATGCACCTGCTGCTGGACAAGCTGGCCCAGTCGGTCACCGCGTACCTGAACGGGCAGATCCGTGCCGGCGCGCAGGCGGTGCAGATCTTCGACAGCTGGGGCGGCAGCCTCTCGGCGGCGGCCTACCAGGAGTTCTCCCTGGCCTACATGCGCAAGATCGTCAGTGGCCTGATCCGCGAACACGACGGGCGCAAGGTTCCGGTGATCCTCTTTACCAAGGGCGGCGGCCTGTGGCTGGAAAGCATTGCCGATGCCGGCGCGGACAGCCTGGGCCTGGACTGGACCTGTGACATCGGCGAAGCCCGCCGCCGGGTCGGCAGCAAGGTATCGCTGCAAGGCAACATGGACCCTACCGTGCTCTACGCCAACCCGCAGGCGATCCGCAGCGAAGTTGCGCGCATCCTCGCCAGCTACGGCAAGGGCAGTGGCCACGTGTTCAACCTGGGCCACGGCATCACTCCGGAAGTGAAACCGGAGCACGCCGGAGCCTTCCTGGAAGCGGTGCACGAGTTGTCGGCGCAATACCACGAATAAGCGCCCCCCTAAAAAACGCCCGGCACCTGCCGGGCGTTTTCATTGGCGGACACTTTTTGCAGGAGCCAGCTTGCTGGCGAGAGGGCCCTCAAGACCTGCGCCTGCCTGGCGCACGCCTTCGCTGGCAAGCCAGCTCCTACAGGGGGCGGCCAGCCAGATTCGCTCGGTGTAGGAGCCAGCTTGCTGGCGAATGGGCCCTCAAGGCCTGCACCTGCCTGGCGGACCATTTCGCCGGCAAGCCTGCTCCTACAAAGGGGGGAGTTTGGCGAGTTTCATGGCGATCAACAGGGCTCCGATCAGCAAGGCGCCGATAAACAGGCCGATGCCGTTCCAACCCGCCAGGTGCCAGAACACCCCGCCGGCGGTGCCGGCAATGCTCGAGCCGGCGTAGTAGCTGAACAGGTACAGCGACGACGCCTGGCCCTTGGCCTTGGTGGCGCGACGGCCGATCCAGCTGCTGGCCACCGAGTGGGCACCGAAGAAGCCGAAGGTGAACAGCAGCATGCCGATCAGTACTAGGGACAGCGGTGTCAGCAGGGTCAGGGCGATCCCCGCCAGCATCAGTACGATGGTGCCCCACAGCACTCGGCGTCGGCCCAGTTGGTCCGCAAGGGCGCCGATCTTCGCCGAGCTGTAGATGCCCGAGAGGTACACCACCGACAGCATCCCGACCCAGGCCTGGCTCAGTTGATAGGGCTCGGCCAGCAGGCGGTAGCCGATGTAGTTGAACAGGGTGACGAATGCCCCCATCAGCAGGAAACCTTCGAGGAACAGCCAGGGCAGGCCGGCATCGCGAAAGTGCATGGCAAAGCCGTCCAGCAGGCTGCGCGGGTGCAGCGAACGGGGACGGAAATTGCGCGATTCGGGAAGGATGCGCCAGAACACCGCGGCAGCGATCAGTGCCAGGCCGCCGATCACCAGCATCGCCGTGTGCCAGCTGACGAAGTCGATCAGCACCCCGGTGATCAGTCGCCCGCTCATGCCGCCGATGGCGTTGCCACCGATGTACAGGCCCATGGCCAGGCCGATGTGCTGGGGGTGGATCTCCTCGCTCAGGTAAGTCATGGCCACCGCTGCCAGCCCGCTCAGGGACAGGCCCACCAGCGCGCGCATCAGCAGCACCCCGTGCCAGCTCGGCATCAGCGCACTGGCGATGGTGCACAGGGCGGCGGCCAGCAAGGCGGCGACCATCACCGGCTTGCGACCGATGCGGTCGGAAACCGGCCCGGTGATCAACAACCCGATGGCCAGCATGCCGGTGGCGACCGAGAGGATCAGGCTGCTCTGGGCGGCATTGATGGAAAAGTCCCGGGACAGCAGCGGCATCATCGGCTGTACGCAATACAGCAGGGCGAAGGTGGCAAAACCGCCGGAGAACAGCGCCAGCACGGTGCGCATGAACATCGGCGTGCCTTTTTCGATATAGGCTTCGTTGAGCTGGGCGACCACCTCGTCCAGGGGCGTGGCAGGGGGTTCTTCGGCGGAGGGGGCAACAGCGGCAACAGCGGATTTCACGGGGGACCTCGGGGGAACGCAGCCGGTCAGGCAATGGAAAAAGCATATAGCTGGCTAATGATTCTTTCCAATATATTGTTCGACCTGTTTGATAGGTTTTAAGACTTAATGAGGCCCTTATGGAACTGCGTCACCTGCGCTACTTCATCGCTGTCGCCGAAGAACTGCATTTTGGCCGTGCAGCCCAGGTGCTGGGCATCTCCCAACCGCCCCTGAGCCAGCAGATCCAGGCGCTGGAGCAGGAGGTGGGGGCGCGCCTGTTCGAACGCACCAATCGTCGGGTCGAGCTCAGCGAGGCCGGGCGCCTGTTCCTGGAAGAGGCGCGGCTGGTACTGGCCCAGGTGGACAAGGCGGCGGACGTGGCGCGGCGTGCGCAGCTGGGCGAGCTGGGGGAACTGAAGATCGGCTTCACCTCGTCGGCGCCCTTCAATTCGACCATTCCCCAGGCGATCTTCGCCTTTCGCCAGCGCTTTCCCGCGGTACACCTCAAGCTCAAGGAAATGAGCAGCACCCAGGTGGCCGAGGCCCTGGTGGACCAGGCGATCCAGGTCGGCATCATGCGGCCCTTGCCCCTGCCGGATTCGCTGTCGGTGGTGGAGCTGCTGCGCGAGCCGCTGGTGGCGGTGCTCAGTTCCAAGCACCCGCTGGCCAGTGGCAGTGAAGAGGGGCTGCACCTGGCGGAGCTGGCCCATGAGCCCTTTGTGTTTTTCCCCCGCAGCTATGGCAGCGGACTGTATGCGCAGTTGCTGAGCCTGTCCCGGGATGCCGGCTTTACCCCGCATTTCGCTCAGGAGGCGGCGGAAGCCATGACCATCATCGGCCTGGTGGCGGCGGGGTTGGGGGTGTCGGTGCTGCCGGCGTCCTACCAGCGCATGCGCATCGACGGCGTGGTCTATCGCCGCCTGCTGGACCCGGCGGCGATGTCGGCAGTGTGGCTGGTACAGCGCAAGGATCAGGCTTCGCCCATGGCCAAGGCCTTTGTCGAGCTACTGACGCGCAAGACCGGGGCTATGCCCTGAGGGGCTGTTGGGCCGCACCGGGGCCTGCAGGTTCACCAGGTCGCCGCGCAGGGCCACTCCGGCCATCAGTACCCCGGCATGGCATTCGTAGGTGTTGAGGTCCTTGCGCACGTGGTGCTTGTAGTAGCTGACGATATTGGTCACCGCATTGGCGCCGACCCGCTTGGCCGCGGCTTGCAGGGTGATCAGGGCCGACTGCAGGGCCCATTCGCAGGCGGCGATATCGCTCTTGTTGAAAGCGTTGGTCTTCTTGTTGGTGGTGACTTCGGTGAGCCGCACCTGGAGCACCGGCGCAAGCGGGTTGCCGGCCAGATGGAAGCTCACGCTGCCATCCAGGCGCCCGGCGCGCTCGGCGTCGGCCACGACTTTCTCGAAGGGCATGTACATCAGGTTGGTGGCCTGGCTGGCGGGGCTCAGGGCCGTTAGCAGGGCCAGGGCAATCAGTGCTTTCACTTGCATGGTCGGCTCCTTGACGGACGTGAAAGAGGAGCCACTGTCACGCCGGCCAATGCCCGATCGCGCCACTTGGCTCCCGCAGGCGGCGGTGACCCGGCCTGCTGTTGCGAGTGTAGACGGCGATTGGCGCGCTTCCGGAAAAAACCCGGAAACGCAAAGGGCGCCCCAGGCGCCCTTTGCGTTGTCAGTCGCAGGTCACTGGGCCTTGGACAGATCCCCGCGCAGCGCGACGCCAGCCATGATGGCGCCGGCATGGCACTCATAGGTGGTGGCGTCCTTGCGCTCGTGGCTCTTGTAGAAGCTGGCAATGTCGGTCACGGCGTTGGCGCCGACTTTCTTCGCCGCTTCATGCAGGGTGATCAGTGCCGACTGCAAGGCCCACTCGCAGGCCACCTGGTCGGCCTTGCCGAAGGCATTGGTCTTCTTGTTGGTCACGGCGCCGGGGCTCAGCACGCTGACCTTGCCGGCCGGCTTGTTGCCCGCCAGGTAGAACTTCACGCTGCCGTCGATCTTGCCGGTGCTGATGGCCTCGGCCACGACCTTGTCGAAGGGCAGGTACAAGGTGGTATCGCGGGCCTGGCTGACGCCGGGCAGGGTGCACAGCAGCAGGGTGGCGGTGGCCGCCAGTGTCTTCAAACGCATCGCATTCTCCATGACATCAAAGGGGGTGAAGCAGCCCTGTGACCAGGGTCACAGGGAAGGGCTCATTGTGCGGCCGGGAAGCTCTTGGCCGCGGCATCCGACAGCTGTTGCGCGGCCCGCTCGTTCTGGTTGTCCCGCAGTTCGCGCAGGATTCCCTTGTCCAGCAGGCGCACCCAGCGGATGTAGTTCTTGTGGATCTTGCCGTCCTTGTAGTCCATGTCGCGGCTGTCGCGGTAGACGATCTTGTAGTAGCTGGCGGAGTACTGGATATCGATCTCCGCGTGGAACTGTTGACGCACGGTGATCTCGGCCTGGATCAGCTCCGGGCTGATGCGCTGCACGGTCCACTTGCGGGCTACGAGGTTCTTCAGGATCGCCTGCTTGACCTGCTCCTGGTCGACCTGGATGGTGGCCGGGAGCACCCGGTTGGGGGTGTACATGCGCTTGCTGGTACAGGCGGTGACGCTCAGCAGGGCAAGGACGATGAGGGTGGCGCGAAACAGGGAAGACATTCCATTTCTCCAGTGAGGTGGGGCATCAGGACCAGCGGCGGAAGATCAACGAGGTGTTGACGCCGCCAAAGGCAAAGTTGTTGTTCATCACGTATTCGTGGCTCATGGCGCGAAAGCCTCCCTGCAGGTAGTCCAGCTCGCCGCAGCGGGGGTCGACCTGATCCAGGTTGCAGGTGTGCACATAGAGGTCGCGGTTGAGCATCTCGATGCTGAACCAGGATTCCAGCGCGCCGCAGGCGCCCAGGGTGTGGCCGAGGAAACTCTTCTGCGAACTGATGGGCATGCGGCTGCCGAACAGGCTGCTGGTGGCCAGGGTCTCGGCGATGTCGCCTTGCTCGGTGGCGGTGCCATGGCCGTTGACGTAGCCGATGGCCTCCGGGGCCAGGGCCCCATCCTCCAGCGCCAGCTCCATGGCCCGGCGCATGGTGCTCTGTTCGGGGCGGGTGGTGTGCTGGCCGTCGGCGTTGCTGCCGAAGCCGACGATTTCCGCGTGGATGCGCGCGCCACGGGCCAGGGCGTGCTCCAGCTCCTCGAGCACCAGCATGCCGCCACCTTCGCCGATCACCAGGCCGTCACGGCCGCTGTCGTAGGGGCGCGGGCTGGTGTGCGGCGCATCGTTCTTCAGGCTGGTGGCATACAGCGCGTCGAACACCATGGCTTCGGTGGGGCACAGTTCCTCGGCGCCGCCGGCGAGCATCAGCGGCAAGCGGCCGAACTTGATCGCCTCATAGGCGTAGCCGATGCCCTGGCTACCGCTGGTGCAGGCGCTGGAGGTAGGGATCAGGCGCCCGGTCAGGCCGAAGAAGATGCTGATATTGGCGGCGGTGGTGTGGGGCATCATGCGCACGTAGGAGTTGGCGTTGAGCCCCTCGGCCACCGAGTTGAGCAGCATGTTGCCGAAGGCCTTGATCTCGTCGGTGCTGCCGGTGGAAGAACCACAGGCCACGCCCATGCGCCCGTCCTTGATCGACGGGTCGCCCAGCAGCCCGGCGTCGGCCAGGGCCTGCTCGGCGGCGCCCACGGCCAGGCGCGAAACCCGGCCCATGCTGCGCAGCTGCTTGCGGGTCCAGTGCCCGGGCACCTGGAAGTCATCGATGGGGCCGGCCAGGCGGGTGTTGAGTTCGCTGAACCTGTCCCACTCGTCCATGCGCCGGATGCCGCTGCGGTTGGCGCCGAAGCGCTCGGCGATGCTGGCCCAGTCGCTGCCCAGGGAGGTGATGCCGGCCATGCCGGTGACGACCACACGTTTCATCAGCACAGGCCCCCGTTCACCGACAGCACCTGGCGAGTGATGTAGGACGCTTCGGCGGACATCAGGAAATTCACCGCGCCGGCCACCTCTTCCGGGGTGCCCATGCGCTGCGCGGGAATCATTTTCAGCAGTTCTTCCACCGGCACGTTTTCATCCAGCATGGCGGTGTCGATCAGCCCCGGGGCCACGCAGTTGACGGTGATCTTGCGCTTGCCCAGCTCGATGGCCAGGGCCTTGGCGGCGCCGATCACGCCGGCCTTGGAGGCGCTGTAGTTGACCTGGCCACGGTTGCCGATCAGCCCCGAGACCGAGGTGATGCAGACGATGCGCCCGGCTGCGCGGCGGCGGATCATGGGCATCATCACCGGGTGCAGGACATTGTAGAAACCGTCGAGGTTGGTGCGCAGCACCTGGTCCCAGTCCTCTTCGCTGAGGGCCGGGAAGGCGCCGTCGCGGGTCAGGCCGGCGTTGAGCACCACGCCGTAATAGGCGCCATGGGCTTCGACATCGGCCTCCAGGGCAGCCCGGCAGGCCTCCCGGTCCGATACATCGAATTGCAGGACGCGGGCGCTGCGGCCCAGGGCCTGGACTTCGCCCCTGACGGCTTCGGCTTCGGTGCGGCCGCTGCGGCAGTGCAGCACCAGGTCATACCCGGCCCGGGCCAGGCGCAGGGCGATGGCACGGCCGATGCCACGGCTGGAGCCGGTGACCAGTACGGAGTCAGTCATGACGGTGTTCCTGTAGAAGAGGCAGGTGTTTCATGCAGGTAGTCGGCGGCCTGGGGCGGACGGAACACGTTCAGGCGCGCGCTGGCGGAGATGCCGGGGCCACTGAGGTGGCACTCGAACACGCCCATGCCGTTGTCGTCTTCCAGAGAGCGCAGGGCATGGATTTCCAGGGTGCTGCCGAGGGGGAAGTGCTCGACATTGCATTCGAATTTGCGGGTGCCCAGAAGAAAGCCCAGCTCCACCGGCAAGCCTTGCTGGCGGGCGCGGCAACCGGCGTAGGCGGCCACGCTCTGGGCCATCAGCTCGACGCCGACCCAGGCCGGCAGGCTGCCGTCGGGGCGGTTGAACAGGCCACCGGGGCGAACTTCGAGGCGGGTGCGGATCTGTTCTTCATCAAAGGCCAGGACCTGATCGATGAGGATCATGTCCCCGGCGTGGGGCAGCAACTCGGCGAGCGGCCAGTCAATCATGGGGCGTCTCCGATAATCAGGCTGACGTTGTTGCCGCCGAAGGCGAAGGAATTGCTCATCAGGCGGCGCGGTGCGTGGGGGGCCAGGCGATCGTCCGAGGTGACCCAGCGCAGTGGCGGCAAAGACGGGTCGGCCTGGGCATCCCAGACATGGGGCGGCAGCGCCAGGCCGGGGTTGTCGGTACTCAGGGCCAGCCAGCAGAACGCCGCCTCCAGGGCCCCGGCGGCCCCCAGGGTATGGCCGCTCATGGGTTTGGTCGAAGAGCAGGGCACGCCTTCGGGGAACAGCTGGGCCACGGCCAGGCTTTCCATGGCGTCGTTGTGCTGGGTGGCGGTGCCGTGCAGGTTCAGGTAGCCGATCTGCTGTGGCTGCAGGCCGGCGCTGCGCAAGGCCTGGCTCATGGCCTGCAGGGCGCCGCGGCCATCGGGGGCCGGGGCGGAAATGTGGTAGGCGTCGGAGCTGGCGCCACCGCCCAGCAGGGCAACAGGGGCGTCGCCGGCAGGCTCCCGGCTCATGAGGAACAGCACCGCCGCTTCACCAATGTTGATCCCGTCGCGGTTGCGGGAAAAGGGGTTGCAGCGTTGCCCGGAGACCGCCTCCAGGGCTGTGAAACCATTGAGGGTCAGCTTGCACAGGCTGTCGACCCCGCCGCACAGCACGGCGTCGCACAGGCCCAGGTCGAGCAGGCGCCGGGCACTGATCAGGGCCCGGGCGCTGGAGGTACAGGCGGTGGAAATCACATAGGCCGGGCCGCAGAGTTGCAGCCATTGGGCGAGGAAGTTCGCCGGGGCGCTGAGCTCCTGCTGACGGTAGTCGTAGCCCGCCGGGAATTGCCGGTCCTGCAGGTAACGGGCGATGCCCCGGCTGGCTTCGTCGATGCCCGACGTGCTGGTGCCCAGGACGATGCCGATGCGGCCATGGCCGTAGCGCTGGATGGCCTGCTGGATGTCGCCTTCGATCTGCCGGGTGGCCTCCAGCAGCAGCTGGTTGTTGCGGCTGTTCTGGGCTTCGAGGCCCGCCGGCATGCCCGCCAGCGGGCTGCGCACTGCCGCCACCGGCAAGGTACGCTCGGGCACCCAGTGGCTTTCGTCGCGCATGCCCGAGCAGTCTCCGGCAAACAGGCTGCGGGCGACTTCCTGGCGATTGCGGCCCAGGGCGCAGATCACCCCGAGGGCGTTGAGGTAAGCCGTCATGGCGTGGCCTCGGTGCTCAGAGCCGTGATGTGGTAGTGCGGGCCTTGGGGCAGGTTCAAGGTGAAATCCAGAGCGTGTTGATAGTCGACTCGCCAGCGCGGGCCGAGGGTACGTTGGGCGCCCTGTTGCCGGGCGTGCGGATAATTGGCCTGCAGTTCGGCCACAGGCGTCAGGGCGAACAGCAGGGCCGCGAACAGCTCCCGGGCCTCCGGGTTGGGTGGCAGCAGGCCGTCGGCCTGCCAGTGTCCGCCCACCAGGCGCTGACGGGCCTGGGGAATGCCCAGCGGGTCCATCAGCGACCAGCGCAGGTCCGGGCCTTCGGCCTGGATCACCAGCAGCCAGTCCTGGCGCTGGTCCTGAAGCTGGCGCTGTACGTGGAGCTGCAACGGCAGCACCAGCGAGGGCGTGCGCTCGGGCAGCGGAGCCTGACTGACGCAAGCGCTCAGCAACAGGACACAACCGAGCAGCAGGGCACGGATCATTCGGACGGACCTTCCTCGGCAACAGGGGGAGCGAGCGGCTTGCGGGCCACCACATTGACCAGGGTTTCCTCGCGCTGGCCCACCGGCGGCGGCTGGCGCAGGCCGAAGCGCTCCAGCAGGCCGAAGTCCTTGGCGCGACTCCACCACAGGTAGGGATAAGACACGTTCTGCGGGCCGAATTCAAAGCCCTGCTGACGAATCATCTGCAGGTACTGGGCGGCGCTTTTCTGCACATGCATCGGATGGCGGAACAGCCAGCGGATCACCCAGGTGTCGATATAGGCCTCGGTGGATTCGGCAAACAGCAGGTAACCCCCGGGCTTGAGCACCCGGTAGAACTCGGCCAGGGCTTTTTCCTGTTCCACCAGGTGGTGGAAGGTCTGGTGGCAGAACAGCAGGTCGACGCTGGCGTCGGCCAGTTCCAGGGTCGCGCAGTCGCTGCCGATCAACTCCACCTGCATCTGCTGGCGCCGGGCTTCCTCGGCGCTGAGCTTGAGGCTATGGGGGTCGGCGTCCAGGCCGATCAGGCGCTGCGGGGCGAACACCTGGCGCAGGTACTGGAACGACTTGCCCTGGCCGCAACCGGCGTCCAGCAACACCGGATGCCGGGGCAGCTCGCCATCGAACAGCGAGCGCAGGTCATTGATCGCCACCCGCAGCACATGGTGCTGCCAGGTGTGGCTGCGCAGGAACCAGAAGCCGAAGCGGGTTTCCTCGACGTAGCTGTCACTCAGGTACTGGCTGGTTTGCTCACTCATGCGCGGTCCCTCGCACAGACTTCCGAGAGGGCCTTGAGCCGGCGCTTGGGCTCGCTGACGAAAGGGTTGCGTTCATCCCAGGCATAACCGGCGAGGATCGAGCTGATCATGCGGCGGATTTCCGGGGAACTGCCCGGATGGTAGATCACGTCCTGGAAAGTACCGGCGTACCAGCCCTCGACGTAGCAGCGGAAGGTGTCCACGCCGCGTTTCAGCGGTTCGGCGAACTCCGTCGCCCAGTCGACGCCCTGGCCCTGCAACTGCCGGTGCAACACGGCGGCGGCCATGCTCGCGGAACGCATGGCGATGGTCACCCCGGAAGAGAACACCGGGTCGAGGAATTCCGCGGCGTTGCCCAACAGGGCGAAGCCCGGGCCATGCAGGGTGCTGACGTTGGCCGAGTAGCCGCCGATGGTCCGTGCCGGGGTGTCCCACTCGGCGTATTGCAGCACCTTGGCCAGGCTCGGGGTTTCGCTGATGAAGCCCCGCAGGCAGGCGTCCAGGTCGCCATCGCGCCCGGCGAAATGCTCTTGGGCGGCCACCACCCCTACCGAGCAGCGGCCGTTGCTGAAGGGGATGCTCCAGAACCAGATGTCGCGGTGCTCGGGGTGGGTGGTGATGAGGATCTTGTTGCGGTCGAAGTGCTCGCAGTCGATGCGGTCTTCGACATGAGTGAACACCGCTCGGCGTACCGGAAAGTTCGACGGCGCTTCCAGTTCCAGCAGGCGCGGCAGGACCCGGCCGTAACCGCTGGCGTCGAGGATGAAGTCGGCTTCGATGCGGTACTGGCTGCCGTCTTCACGGCGGCAGTCGAGCTGTGGCAAGGGCCGCTCCACCTCCACCGCGACAATCTCTTCGCCGTAGCGGATCTCGACCCCTTGCAGGGCGGCCTGGTCGGCCAGCAGCTTGTCGAAGTCGGCGCGCTGCACCTGGAAGGTGGTGGGCTTGCCATTGCTGAAGGTGTCGCCGAAATCGAAGGTGCTGTAGTGCTCGCCCCAGGCGAAGGCCGCGCCGTTCTTGAGCTGGAAGCCGGCGGCTTGCACCGCCTCCAGCATCCCGGCTTCCTCGACGAAATCCAGGCAGTGGGAGAGCAGGCTTTCACCGATGGAGAAACGCGGGAAATGTTGCCGCTCGACGATCAGCACGTCGTGGCCCTGGCGCTTGAGCAGCGCGGCCGCGATGGCCCCCGAGGGGCCGGCACCGATCACCACGACTTGGCGACGTTCCATTTCAACTGTTGGCACTGGGGCTCCTTGCCGGTTTGGCGATGTTCAGGTTCAAGGGGGCAGCGTGGGGCGCCGCCTGGGGAGTTCGGTGCATTCCGGCCAGGGCCGGCAGCAGGGTGGCGATCAGGCCCATGAGCATCAGCGCGAAGTACAGCGCCGGGCTGATCAACTGTTGTTGCAGCAGCAGGTTGAGAAAGACGATCTCGCTCAAGCCGCGAATGTTCAGCAGCAGGCTTTCCCGCCAGCGGCTGGCGCCGGTAAAGGAAGCGCCGGCCCAGCCCAGGCCCAGCCAGTTGCCCAGCAGCTTGCTGGCAATCGGCAACAGCAGCAGGGCCGCCAGTTGCACCCAGCCGAGGCTGCCCATGGCGCTGTGCACATCGATCTGCACGATGCCGAAGGTCAGGATCAGCGGGATGGCGATGTAGGTCTGCAAGCGGTTCATCCAGGCAGCCTGTAACGGCAGCACCAGCGCCAGCTTGAGGGCGGCCATGCACAGCAGGTAGCCGATGCCGAAGATCAGCGCATTGAGCCGGTAGTGCTCGGCCACCACCAGCAGGCCGAAAAAGCCCAGGCTGTAGAGCAGCGGCTGGCGCAGGCCCAGGCCGCGCAGCACCAGGGGCAGGCAGGCGCCGGCCAGGGGCAGCAGCAGGCTGCTCAGGTGCAGGCTACCCTGGGCCAGGGCGAACAGGCTCCAGCAGGCCAGGTCGATGAGGATCGCGGTCTGCACCAGGCGCCGGGTGGCGGCGGGCGGGTACTGGATGTGCCGCAGGTACAGGTAGAGCACCGGGATCGCGGTGATGGCGAACAGCAGGCCGACCGCCAGGGAGCTGATCCAGGGTTGCGCCGGCAGCAGCCAGAAGGCGGTGGCCAGGCCGCAGGCGAAGGGAATGCCAAAGCTCGGCACGGCGATCTTCAGGCTCTGACGGTCCAGGCGCAGGTCGATCACGTCACTGAGGATATGCCCCAGCAGCAAGGCAAAGCTCAGGCTGTACAGATGCTTGAGCCACTGCGGCGAAACCAGCTGCGCACCACTTAGCTGCCAGTGCGGTTCGATCCACAGCAGCATCAGCAGCGGCAGGCCGAAGGTCGCCAGCAACAGCTGGCTGACAATCGGGATCAGGCCCAGGCGCCGGCAGATGTGGGTGGCCAGGGCAAACAGCGCCAGGGCCAGTAGCCAGAACAGCAGGGTCAGCATGCTGCACGCTCTGCGTCGGGCGCCGGGTGCGGCCTGTGGCCGGCCCAGGGCGCAAGGATGAAGCTGAAGCCCAGCCCCAGGCTGACCGCCAGGCCGAAGTTGCTCACCGCCGGGGTGCTGGAAATGGCCAGCAGGCCGAACGACAGCCAGGTGGTCAGGGCCGCCAGCAGCGTGCCCAGCAGGCTCACCGCAGCGCCGCCGATCTGCTCGCGCATGAGGATCGCGTAGTCGACGCTGATGGCCGTCACCAGCAGTAGGCCGAACAGGCTGAACAGGGTCAGCGGCTGGCCCAGCCAGCCGAGGCTGGCCAGGCTGCACAGGGCTGCCAGCAGGGGCAGGGCCACCAGGCGCAAGGCGCCGCCGAGGCCGAAGGGCAGGATCAACAGCAGCACGATCAGCACGCAGGAGGCCAGCTTGAGTTCGGCGGCGCTGACCTGGGTGGCGGCGAATACCCGGTTCAGCTCACCCAGGCGGTCCACCAGTTGCACCCCTGGCAGATCATCGGCCTGGATTCGCAGCAGGGCGGCGTCGTTCAGCCCCTGCAGGCTGACCATGGCGGCCACGCCGGTGGCGTTGGCTCCCAGCCACAGCGGGCGATAGGGCTCGGCCAGCGGCCCGGAAAGCGCGGCGTCGAGGTCTTCCACCGGCAATTGCTGCAGCTGTTCCAGCTCCGCTTGCAGGGCGGCCAGGGGCACCCCCAGGTCCAGCAGCGGCTGCCAGAAACGCGGCAACTGCTTGAGGGCTTCGCGCACCTGCTGTTGTTCGGTCGGTTGGCTGAGCAACTGGTTCAGCGACAGGTAGCCCTTGAGCTTGCCCAGGTTCACCAGCTGTTGCAGGCGCAGGTCCAGGGCCTCCAGGCGCTCCAGCAGTTGCTGCTGATCGGTGGCGCGCACCAGGAAGAACTGGCTGGTGGGCTGATAGCCGGTGATCCGCGCAATGGCCTGGGCTTCCTGCAGCAACTGCGGCGGTGCACCGACCCATTGGCGGATGTCGTTCTTGCTCTCGAGCTGCCACAGGCCGGCGGCGCAGAACAGCGCCAGCAATACCAGCAGCACCGGGCTGGGCACCCGCTTGAGCAAGGCCGCGCGGGCCTGCAGCAGGGCTTGGGCCACTTGCAGCGGCCAATGCGCCGGGCGCAGTTGCACTCCCTTGAGCAGTGCCGGCAGCAGGCACACCGCCGCCAGGTAGGCGCCCACCAGGCCGGCGGCGGAGAAGACGGCAATCTGGGTCAGGGCCGGGAACGGGGTCCAGGCCAGGGCCAGGTAGCCGATGCAACTGGTGGCCAGGCTCAGGCTCAGCCCCGGCAGGGTCAGGCGCAGGGCCGGCCAGCTGCGCCAGGGTTTCAGGCTCCAGCTCTTGGACAGGTAGTGCAGGGGGTAGTCGACGGCCACGCCGATCAGGCTCGACCCCAGCACCAGGGTCATTACGTGCATGCGGCCGAACAGCGCCACGCAGGCCACGGCGCCGAACAGCATGCCCACCAGCACCGGGACGAAGGCCAGCAGGGCACGCCAGCGGCGGAAGGCCAGCAGCAACAGCAAAAGGATGCCCAGGGTGGCGCCGCCGCCGACCCAGGTGATTTCCCGGGTGGCCTGTTGCTGGCCGTTGGCGGCGTACAGCAAACCGCTGGCGGCCAACAGTTGTACCTGTTGCTGGCTGGCCTGCTCACGGCTGTGGCGCAGCAGGTCAGCCACTTGCAGAGGCAGTTGCATGTCGAAGGCGTTGCCGCCGGTGCGGGCCCGCAGCAATACCCAGTGCTGGCCGTCGGCCTCGGCCACCAGGGCGCCGCTGCCGATGTCCAGCTGCACCGCGCCGTGTTGCGGCTGGCTGTTCTGGATGCGTCCGGTCAGGCCCAGCCAGTCATCCTGGCTGGGCACCAGGGTAAAGCCGCCGAACGGGTCGAACAGGCTCTGCACCCGTTGCTGGATAAACGCCTGGGGCTGCTGGGCCAGTTGCTCGCGATCCTTGGCCCCGAGCATCGCCAGGCGGCCCTGCAACAGTTGCTGGCGCAGCGCCGGCAGGTCGGCCTGGAGGTTCCACTGGACCTTCTCGAACAACCCGCTGGCCTGCCATTGCTCGGCCAGTTGCCGGGCCATGGCCACTGCCTGCTGACGTTCGGCATGCCCCACCAGCACTAGGATTTCCCGGTTCAGCGGTTCCTGCATGCGTTGCTCGGCCTGTTGCTCCAGGGCATCCGGGGCGGTGCCGGGTACCAGTTCCATGAGGTTGGCCGACAGCGGCGCGCCATGGCGCCATTGCCAGGCACCGAGGGCCAGGACCAGGGTCAGCAGAATCAGGAAAAACCGCGGCAGCCAGCGTTCACTCGGCAAAGTCATGTTGCTCCGTTTCACTGAGCGGCTGGGCGCTGCTGCTGTCCTGCATGATCAGCAAAGTGCGGTCGCCCTGGGCTTCCAGCAGTTCGATGCGTTGCACCAGCTCGCCGCCGTCGATGTTGATCTGGTTGAAGATCTGTTTCAGCAGCAGGGAGCGGGGGATCAGTTGCAACTGCCAGTTCTGCGCGCTGCCTTGCAGCTTGAGTTCGAAGTCCCGCTGCAGGCCGCTGCTGTCGCCTTGCAGCACAGCGAGGAACAGGCGGTTCTGCTCGGCCCCGGCGCTCTTGCCGGGAAGCATCTGCCAGCCGCCGCCATCGCGCCGGGCGATGCCCTGGGCAGTGATGCGGTAGTCCTGTTGCAACGGGGTCTGCAGCAGCCACAGCAGGCCATGGTTTTTCGCCAGCACGAAGTGACCCTTGCTGGTCAATGGCTGGGGCAGGGCCCGCAGGTGTTTTTCCTGGATGAAACGACCGTGGATCACCTCCGGCCGCGACAGTTGATCGCTCAACTGTTGCAGGTCGAAGGCCTGGGCCAGCCCCGGCACACACCAGAGCACCAAGAGCGTGGGCGCGAGCTTGCTCGCGAACCGCCGCACCACGGTACGCAGCCTCATGCAGCTGGCAGGCAGACCGACCCTCTTGGCGAGCAAGCTCGCTCCTACCTTCATGGCAAGGCCCTCGCGACGGCATCGGTGAAGACCTTGGGCGAGGCCAGTTGCATTTCCCGGCTGGCGATCTCCACGGCCACCTGCACCGAGCTGGCGCGGGTCATGCGCTCGCCCGTGGCCTGGTCGGTGATCAGGTAATTGATCTTCAGCCGGCTTTCCCACTCCACCAGGCTGGCGCGCACGTTCAGGGTCTGGCCGAACACCGCGCCGCGCACGTAGCGCAGTTGCAGGTCGATCACCGGCCAGGCGTAGCCGGATTCGAGCATCTGCTGGTAGTTGTGGCCGAGCTTGTCCAGCAGGGCGCAGCGGGCGACCTCCAGGTATTTGACGTAATGCCCGTGCCAGACGACGTGCATGGTGTCGACGTCGAAGAAGGGCACCTGGATCTGGGTGTCGGCGTGGATCACTCCCTTGCTACGCATGCAGCCTCCAGTGTTGTTCGGCGATGCGTTGCAGGCATAGGCGCAGTTCGTGCTCCAGGGCGCGGTCTTCGATCACCGGTGCGAAGTCCTCGGCCAGTTGCCGGTGCATGGCATCCAGGGCTGGTGGCAAAGGCCGGGCATCGGCTTCCTGGCTGCGCAGCCAGACCCCCTGGTTGGCCGCCAGCAAGGTGGCGGCGGCCACTTGTTCGGTGAGCTCCAGCACGCGGATCGCGTCCCGGGCGGCGATGGTGCCCATGCTCACCTTGTCCTGGTTGTGGCACTCGGTGGAGCGCGAGAACACGCTGGCCGGCATGGTGTTTTTCAGGGCCTCGGCGGTCCAGGCGCTGGCGCCGATCTGCACCGCCTTGAAGCCGTGGTTGAGCATGGCGCGCTCGGCGCTGGCGCCGGAAAGGTTGCTCGGCAGGCCGTGGTTGTAGCGCACGTCCACCAGCAGGGCCAGTTGCCGGTCCAGCAGGTCGGCGACGTTGGCCACCAGGTTCTTCAGGCTGTCCATGGCGAAGGCGATGTGCCCGCCATAGAAGTGCCCGCCGTGCAGCACGCGCTCGGCCTCGGCGTCGATGATGGGGTTGTCGTTGGCGCTGTTGAGCTCGGTCTCGATGAAACCGCGCAGCCAGTTCAGGCTGTCGGCCAGCACCCCCAGCACATGGGGGGCGCAGCGCAGCGAGTAGCGGTCCTGCAGGCGATGCAGGGGCGCGGTCGGCGCGTCGATGGCCAGGTCCTGGCGCAGCCAGGCGGCCACTTGCATCTGCCCCGGGTGCGGCTTGGCGGCGAACAGGCGTTCGTCGAAATGTTCCGGATTGCCCTGCAGGGCCACCACGTTGAGGGCGGTGATGCGGGTTGCCAGGCGCAGCAGGTAGTCGGCCCGGGCAAAGGCCAGGCAGGCCAGCCCGGTCATTACCGCGGTGCCGTTCATCAGCGCCAGGGCTTCCTTGGGCCGCAGCACCAGCGGTTCCCAGCCCAGCTCGCGGTGCACGTCGGCGGACTCACGCCGCTCGCCGCGGAACATCACCTCGCGTTCCCCGGACAGGGTTGCCGCCACATAGGACAGCGGCGTCAGGTCGCCGCTGGCGCCCACCGAGCCCTCTTCCGGGATCAGCGGCAGGATGTCCTGGTCGAGGAAGGCCTGCAGGCGCTCCAGCAGTTCCACGCGCACCCCGGAAACCCCGTGGCACAGCGACTGCAAGCGCGCCGCCAGCACCGCGCGGGTAGCCTGGGCGTCCAGCAGCTTGCCCAGGCCGCAACCGTGGAAGGTGTACAGATGGCGCGGCAGCGCCTCGACGTGCTGCAGCGGCACCGCCACCACGCAAGAGTCGCCGTAGCCGGTGGTCACGCCGTAGATCACCCCTTCCTTGTCCAGCAGGGAATCGAGGAACTGCGCGCCCTTGGCGATCCGCTGGCGCCAGGCGGCGTCGCCTTGCAGGCGCGTCGGCACCTGGCGGTTGGCCAGGGCCAGCACGTCTTCGATGCGCAGGGGGTGTTCGCCGAAGGTTACCGGCTCATGGGTCGAGGTCGTCATCGGTCTTCCAGAATGGGTAAAAGTTGAACCATTGTTGCGGGGCTTGCAGGCAGTACTGGCCCAGGCGCTCGGCGTAGCGGGCGGTCCACTGGGCGATCACCTGCTGGCGGTCATTGCGTTTCCACTGCACGGCGTCGGCGAAGGGCTCGAGGATCACCTGGTAGCGGCCTTGCTGTTTCAGGCACAGCAGCAGGTTGACCGGGCACTTGAGCAGCCCGGCCAGCAACCAGGGGCCCTGGGGGAAGGCGGCCGGGTGGCCGAGGAAATCCACCCGCACGTTGCGCCCGCCGTGCAGCGGCACGCGGTCCCCGGCAATCGCCAGCCATTCGCCGCGATCCAGGCGCTGGCTCAGTTGCAGCATGATCGCCGGGTCCAGCTCGCTGACCTGGATCAGCCGCAGGTTGCTGGCCCCGGCTTCGCCCAGCAGGCGGTTGAAGCGTTCGGCGTGCTTGGTGTGCACCAGCACGTTCATGGTCACCTGCTCCCCCAGCTCGGCCAGGGCCCGGCACACTTCCAGGTTGCCCAGGTGCGCGCCCACCAGCATCTGCCCGCGTTCGCCGCGCAGCTGGTGGCGCAGTTGCGCCGGGTCGACGATCTCGATCTGTTCGATGCGCAGTTTGCCGTTCCACACGTCGAGCTTGTCCAGCAGGGCATCGGCAAAGGCCATGAACTGGCCGAACACCCGCCAGTGACTGGGGCGCAACTCGTCGCGCCCGCTCCATTGGGCCAGGTGCTGCTGGTACTGCCAGATGCTGCGCCGGGCCCGGCGGCCGAACAGGAAGAAGTAGAACACGATGGCGTACAGCACCGGGCTCAGCAGCCGGCGCCCCAGCACCCGCACGCCCAGGGCGGTGAGTTTCATCAGCCAGAAGCTGCCGCGCTCCTGATGGTCGGCCCAGTGTTCGTTGCCGGGCTCCTTGGGTTGCTCCTGGCTCATGGACGCCACCGGCGCCAGAGGATCAGCGGCAGGCGCGCCAACATGCCGAAGAACAGCTTGGCGTGCATCTTCGAGATCAGCGCGTTGTCATGGAACAGGCGAAAGTGCGAGAGGCCGTCCTGGGGATAGTGGACCCGGGTCGGCAGCCAGCGCATGGGCTGGTTGCGCCAGGCCAGGCGCACCAGGATCTCCGGATCGAAGTCCATGCGCCGGCCCAGTTGCACCGAGTCCAGCAGGGCCAGGGTCGGTGGCAAGGGGTAGACCCGGAAGCCGCACATGGAATCGGGAATCTGCAGTGACAGGCTGTTGATCCAGACCCACACGTGGGTCAGGTAGCGGGCATACAGGCGCCCCTTGGGCACGCTGGCGTCGTACTGTGGATAACCGCAGACCAGCGCCTCGGGGTGGGCCTGGGAGTGCTGGATGAAGTTATCCACATCCGTGAGGTCGTGCTGGCCATCGGCATCGACTTGCAGGGCATGGCTGAAGCCCAGCTGCGCGGCTTCGCGCAGGCCGGCCATGACCGCGCCGCCCTTGCCCTGGTTGATCGCCAGGCGGATCAGGAACACCTGGTCGAGGCCGGCCAGTTGCTCCAGCACCGCCGCGCATTGGGGGCTGCTGGCGTCGTCCACCAGGACACAGGGCAGGCCGCGGGCCAGGAGCACCTCGACCACCGCCGGCACGGCGGTTTCATGGTTGTAGACCGGGATCACCGCGCAAGGCTTATGCATGGCAGCGGGCCCCTTTAGCGTAGGCGCTGGCTTGCCAGGGAATCCCGGGCGCGACGCCGTACAACTTATCCACAGCTGGCCTCCAGGACGATCCGCCCGCTGGAGCAGGGAGCCCCGTCATTGAGGTAGGCGAAATACAGTTTCTGGCGCTGGGCATCGAAACGCAGGTTCAGCTGGATGCGGTCGCCGGGGCGTACCAGTTGCTGGAACTTCAGCACTTCCATGCCGGCGAAGCGGCCCGGCAGCTCCAGCAGTTGCTGGCCCAGGGCCAGGGCCCAGTCCACCTGCACCACCCCCGGCAGCACCGGGGTCTGGGGGAAGTGCCCGCTGAAGTACGCCAGGTCCGGCGGAATGGCCAGTTGCAGCTGCCACTCCTCCTCGTGCTGCCGTTGCTCCAGCACTTCCGGGGCTTGCGGACGTGGAGCCAGCAGCAGGGCCTGGACTTGCGCCTGGGGCAGCTTGCCCTGGCTGTTCAGCGGCAGTTGCCGCACCAGGCGCCAGCGCCGGGGCAGGGCCAGGGCTTCGCAATGCCCGGCCAGGTGCTGGCGCAGGGCCTGGGTCAGGTGGCGCCGGCCCTGGTTGCGCAGGGCATGCAGGCCGGGCTCGCTGAGCACCAGCAGGGCGCCGAGGTAGGCGCGGTTGTCTTCGATCACCCCGAGCCGCGCTTCCGCCACCCATTCGTGGCTGGCCAGGGCCTGCTCAAGCATGGGCAGGGAAATGCGTTTTTCTTCCAGCTTGACGATGCGATCCAGGCGCCCCAGCAGTTCGAAGCGCCCGTCGGCGGCGATCCGCGCGGCGTCGGCCGTGTGTTCCACATGCCCGGCCGGCAGGTAGGGCGAGGCGATCAACAGCGCGCCGTCGGCATCCTGGCTCAGCCGTACATCGGCGAAGGGCTGCCACAGGCCTGGCCCCTGGCGCCAGGCGATGCCGCCGGTTTCCGAGCTGCCGAGGATTTCCGTCGGCCATTGCTGCAGGCGCTGGTGCAGGCCGCTGGCCGCTTCGGCGGGCAAGGCTCCGCCGGAGGAAAATACCCGCCGTACCTGGCTCAGGGCCGGCCAGTCGAGGTTGTCGCCCATGCGCTTGAGCAGGGCCGGGCTCGCCACCCAGGCAAACGTCGGGCACTCGCGGCTGGCCCGTTGCAGGTCTTCGGGAAATGGCAGCTGGCGGCGTACAAAAGGCCGCCCGGCGCACAGTGGCCAGAGCACGCGGAACAGCAGGCCGTAGATGTGCTGGGTGGCGACGCTGCCGATGATCCAGGCCTGGCCCAGGTCGGCGCCCCACAGGTGTTCCAGGGCGACGACCTCGTTGGCCAGTTGCCGCAGGTTCTTCTCGATGCGCTTGGGTTCGCCGCTGGAGCCGGAGGTGCACAGGCTCAACTGGCAGGTGTCCAGGTCCAGCTCGGCCGGGGCCAGGGGGCTGGCCTGCAACTGGTGCAGGGGCGTGTCCTGGTCGGTCAGCCACAGGTCGACTTCGCTCGACCAGCGCTGGCGAGTCTGGGCTTGCAGGTCAGCGGGCAACAGCACGCTGGCCCCGGCACGCCAGGCGCCGAGCAGGGCCACCGCCAGTTCCACGGCGTCTTCCAGGTGCACCGCCAGGCGCCGTACGCCACGGGCTTGCAGAGCAGCGGCCAGGCTCAGGGCCTGTTCCTGCACGGCCCCCAGGTCGATGGCCGGCGCGGCGCTGACCGCTCGCGGCGTATGTAGCTTGAGCAACAGCTGCTCAAGGGGAATCCAGTTCATCTACGGCCTCTTACCCGTTGTCGTAACAGCCATTCAATGGCAAACAGCAGGCCCATCAGCCCGTAGGCGATCAGGCCGTTGTACAACGTCCACCAGCTCAGCGGCGCCCACAGGGTCAGGGCCGCGGCGAGCATTCCGTTACAGAGGAAAAACACGCTCCAGGCGACGGTCACCTGGCGCGTATAACGTATGGCCTTTTCCGGCAATTGCGGCTCGCTGATGCGGGCCAGGCGCTCTGCCACCGGGGGGCCGTATTTCAGGCTCAGGCCGAACAGGCCGAGCATGAAGGCGCTGATCAGCACCGGGTACCAGCGCAGCAGCGCCGGGTTGTCGAACCAGGCCAGCAGCAGGCAGAACGCGATCGCCGCAATGGCCATCCACAGGCTGCCGGGGCGGCGTTCGCCGGTCAGCGCCCGGGCCAGCCACAGGCCGCCCAGCAGCAGGCCGAACTGCCACGGAGCGAAATGCTCCATGCCGAAGTACACCGCGAAGGGGTAGAGCAGGCCGGCCAGCAACAAGCCCAGGCCGATCAGCCGGCTCATGCGGCCGGCTGGACCAGACGGTAGACCGCCTCGACCACGTCGTTGACGGTGCGCACCGACTTGAATTCCTCGGCGGCGATTTTCTTGCCGGTCTGGCGCTTGATGTGGTCGATCAGGTCGACCGCATCGATGCTGTCGATTTCCAGGTCTTCGTACAGGTTGGACTCGAGGCTGACGCGCTCGGGCTCCAGTTCGAAGAGCTCGACCAGGGCATCGCGCAGGGTGTTGAAGATATCGTCACGGGTTTGCATGGTCGGTTCTCAAGCTGCCTGTTTTGCAGTGACGAACGCCGCAAGGCTCGCCACGTTGCTGAAGTGGTTGCGGGTGTCCTTGGCGTCGGCGTCGATCTTGATGCCGTACTTCTTCTGGATCGCCAGGCCCAGCTCCAGGGCATCCACCGAGTCCAGGCCGAGGCCTTCGCCGAACAGCGTCTGGTCGTTGCCGATATCCTGGGCACTGATGTCTTCGAGGCCCAGGGCGTCGATGATCAGCAGTTTGATTTCAAGCATCAGGTCCGGGTGTGTATCGCTCATCTCTGGCGAGCTCCTTAATGAAAAAATGGTGCAAGTGCTCATTGAGCTTGCGCGAAGCCTGGGGCGCCGGGCCCTGGGCTGCAAAGGTCTGTGGGTCTATATCGGCACCGACGTGAAAACTGAAGTGCACACGGCGTTGCGGGATGCGGTACCAGGGTTCGGCCTTGGTCAGGGTGCTGGGGCTGACCCGGATCACCACCGGGGTGATGATCTTCGCACCGCGCAGGGCAATGGCCGCCGCTCCCCGATGAAAGGCCGGAGCGGCACCCGGCTGGGTGCGGGTGCCCTCGGGAAAGACGATCAGGGTCTGGCCTGCTTGCAGCGCCCCGCAGGCACTGTCGAGCATGTCCATGCTGCCGTCGTTGCTGATGTACTGGGTGGCGCGCACCGGGCCGCGGGTGAAGGGGTTGTTCCACAGGCTCTGCTTCACCACGCAGTTGGCGTCGCGGACCAGGCCGATGAGGAACACCACGTCGATCAGCGAGGGGTGGTTGGCGATGATCATCTGCCCCGGTCGCCCGAGCCGCTCGGCGCCCTGGACCTCATAGGTGAGCACGCCGCTCCTGGCCATGAAGCGGATAAACAGCCAGAACAGCCGGCTGACGGTCTTGCGCGCCCGCTGGCGCTGGCGCTGGGCGTCGCCGGGCAGGCAGGCGAGCAGGGGGAAAATCACCAGGCGCAGGCACAAACCACCTATTCCGAACAGTGCAAAGCTCAGCGCCGTGGCCGTCAGGCGCCAATAGTAGGCATTGCGGCCCTTGGCGCTCAGTGGTTGCGTTGCCAGGTCCATACACGATTCATCCAGGCATGTTGGCAAAAGGTCTGCGCGCCCAGCAGGGTACGCAGCAGATTCAGGGCGTGGGGCCATTGGGCCCTGGGCGTTTGACCGTCATGGCTGCCCAGGGACAACTGCCAGTCGTCGCCGGGGGTCAGCAGCAGGCCCAGGGCATAGGGGAACGGCACGTCGTCGATCCAGCTGGCATAGGCCTCGGGCGGTTGTTCCTCGGTGATCACCAGCAGTACATGGGGGGCGCCGTCGGCCAGCAGCGTGGCCGCCTCCAGCAGGCCATGCTCAAGGCCATCGCCGGCAGCGGCCAGGGCCGTCATTTCGCTGGTTTCGCCGCGCATGATCGACCACAGGCCGATCACTGCATTGTGTACCGAGAGGCTGAACTGGGTGGGCGACAACGGCTGCTCGGCGGCCAGGTCGCTGAGAATCTCGAAGGTGCGCGGGGTTTCGCCATGCCGGGAGATGAACACCAGCGGCAGTTGTTCCAGGCCCTCGGCCAGGGGCCAGCCGACGCTGAACGCCATGCGCGCCAGGCGGCTGAGACGGCGTCGCTGCATGGCGGGGAGAAAGGACACATCGGGGGCGGCATCGCTGTTTTCAGGCAGGGCCGGTTGACGGCTCCAGGCCTGCCAGGCGTCCACGCTTTCGAGCCCAGGGGCCCACGCACGCCATTGAGCGATGTTGAACTTGATCACTTGATTTCATCCCGCCCCTGCGGGCTTCCTTGACGCGGCATATCGCTTCGATCGGCGATTGGCCTGAGTGACGCGAAGGCGTCAGTGGCGCGCATTATCCCGGTGCGACTGGCTTGTAGCAAATGCTCCTTGGCCTGTTGGTCGCAAAAGCGAAAAATCCGACGCGATGCGAGGTGTCTTTTTGCCACTATCTGAAGTCTTTCAGTCCCAGGTCGGCCTCGGGGCCGACATTGCCCGGTGTTTGTGCCAGGGCTGCGGGCAAGGAAAATCTGTGTGACAGCAAGGTAGCTAAGGGGCCGCGTGGCCTACTACACTCGGTGATCTTTGATACAGGGAGGTCTAGACATGCGGCGTGTGGTGTTCAATCAGAAAGGTGGCGTGGGCAAATCCAGTATTGCCTGCAATCTGGCGGCGGTCAGCGCCAGCGAGGGCTATCGCACCTTGCTGGTGGACCTGGATGCCCAGGCCAACTCGACCCAGTACCTCACCGGCCTGACCGGCGAGGACATTCCCATGGGCATTGCCGATTTTTTCAAGCAAACCCTGTCGTCCGGACCGTTCGCCAAGAAAAACCAGGTGGATATCTACGAGACCCCCTTCGACAACCTGCACGTGATCACGGCCACCGCCGAGCTGGCGGACCTGCAGCCCAAGCTTGAGGCCAAGCACAAGATCAACAAGCTGCGCAAATTGCTGGACGAACTGGCCGAGGATTACGACCGGATCTACCTCGATACCCCGCCGGCCCTGAATTTTTACGCGGTATCGGCGCTGATCGCCGCTGATCGTGTGCTGATCCCCTTCGACTGCGACAGTTTTTCCCGCCAGGCCCTGTACGGCCTGCTGGCGGAGATCGAAGAGCTGAAGGAAGACCACAACGAGGGGCTGGAGGTCGAGGGCATCGTGGTCAATCAGTTCCAGGCCCGGGCCAGCCTGCCGCAGCAGATGCTCGACGAACTGATCAGCGAGGGCCTGCCAGTGCTGCCGGTGTACCTGGGCAGCTCGGTGCGCATGCGTGAATCCCACCAGGCCAGCATGCCGCTGATCCACCTGGACCCACGACACAAGCTGACCCAGCAATTCGTCGACCTGCACAACCTGCTGGAAAACGCCTGACCCTCAAGAGGCCATGAGCGCAGGGTTTGGCCTGCGGCTCTTGGCGCTGCGTCAAATCCCCTGGCTGCGCAGCCAGCTCAACAATTGCGGCAGTGGCAAGGCGCCGCTTTGCCGGGCTACTTCCCGACCGTTCTTGAACAGAATCAGGCTGGGGATCGAGCGAATCCCCAATTGCCCCGCCAGCTGCGGGTTGGCTTCACTGTCCAGCTTGGCCAGGCGGCACTTGCCGCTGAGCTGCGCGGCGGCTTGCTGGAAGACCGGCGCAAAGGATTTGCACGGCCCGCACCAGTCTGCCCATACATCCACCAGCAACGGCAGGTCGCCCTTGATCTGGCTGGCGTAGTCGCCCTGTTTCAAGTCAAAGGGTTTGCTCAGCAAGACCTCGGCCTTGCAGCGCCCGCACTTGGGGTGGTCCCCCAGGCGCTCGGCGGGAATGCGGTTGAGGCCGTTGCAGTGCGGGCAGGGGATCAGCAGTGGGTCGGACATGGTCGGGCTCCGCAAACAGGGTAGAGCGCCTTAGATGGCGGCGCCCGGGGGCAATATCAAGTCGCAGCGGTCGGCCTGGAGCCGTTGCGGCTCCAGGGCTCATGCGCTGGGCGGGGCCAGTTCGACGCTGACCAGGCGGTCCATGGAGCGGCCGATGTAGAAGGTAAAGGGCCGCCCCAGCGCCATGGCCATGCCCTCGCACCTGCCCATGAAGCCGATGTGTTGCAACGGGGAAATCTCCCCGTCCTCGTGGTACTGCAGGCCCAGGGAGCCGACGCTGAAACCGACGCGGTCGGCCCGGCGGTCCGCTCGCGTGTCCCAGGAGGTCTTGATCGCGGACAGCTGGATGCGGTTGTCGAACAGCATCTGGTTGAGCGTGGGGTTGGCGAAAGTGATGTTGCCGAACAAGTATTGCGCCGGTTCGCGCTTGCCGTCTTTCCACTCCAGATACACGTTGTAATCCCCTGTGCCGCTACCGGCCTTGCTGCCCATCTGGCTGAACGGCATGCCCGGCGCCTGGAGGGTGGCCTGGTATTGGCAGAACGCCTCGTTGGGCGTGCCGGTGGCCGCGAGCTTGCCGCTGATCAACTCCTCCATCGAGTAATGAAACAGCACGTCGGCGTATTTCACCGGCTCCAGCGCCAGGGAGAAGCGTCGCGGCAAGGCCATGGCCCTTTTGCGGTACTCGGGGGTGGTGTATCTCCCGGTTTGCGGGGCGATCTCCAGAACGGCTTCGAAGGTGCCGGCTGCGCGTGCCTCGACAATTTCGCTGAACAGCGCTTGCAGGCGCTGGCGCTGGGGTTCGGGCACGCTGCTGTCCAGGCTGATATGCAGGGTCTTGTCGTCCTTGCGGTCCATTTCCAGGCCGATGGCGTCGGGTTCGATGCCGATCCCGGCGGCCATCTGAGTGATGGCCTCTGCGAAGTACGGCACTATCCGGGCCTGCTGGGGGTTACCCACTTCTTCCTGGAAATGCAGGGTGAGGTAGGTCTGCTTGCAGCCGGTCAGCAGCATCAGCAAGAGGGCGGCAGTGGAGAGACGTCGGTTCAATGGAAATCCTGGTCGCATAGTGGCTGTTAGCGGTAATCGACGCTGGTCAGGCGATCCAGGGTCCGGCCCATGTGAAAGGTGAACGGCCGGCCCAGGGCCTGCATCTTCTGGTCGCACAGCGCTTGCAGCTCGTCCTTGCGGGTGTCGAAGGCCAGGGCCGAGGTCAGGGTCTGGACGCCGATGGAGCCGATGACGATGGCGAATTCGTCAAGGGGCACCGGGGCGGGCCGGGTGATCTTCGAGCTGGATGGCCAGGCCTGGACGGTTTTGTGCTGCAGGAGCCGGTTCAGGTCCGGGTCATCGAAATGTACCTTGAGTGGCACCTTGGCAATGCTGCCGCCGCGGGTCAGCAAGGAGATCAGGCCGCGCTCGCTGTTGTCCTGTTCAAGGGCTTCGTAGGCGATCAGTTTCAAGGGCCTGGGCATGGCCAGGCGCGCGGTGATCTTGCAACTGACCGGGCCTTCGATTTCGCTCGCGTTGACGATGGCCTGCATGCTGTCTTCGTAGCTGCGGTCCAGCAGCATGCCGAACTCCGGCTCGAACGCCAGGGTGGCGTCGATGTTGTCCGGCAGGTCGCTGGTGCCGGAAGGGGTGACCTTGGCATGGGCGTTGTCCAGCTCCAGGCGCAGGTTCATCGAGCTGGCATTTCGCGCGCTGACGACCTGTTCGAGGATGGCCTTGAGGCTGCCCCGTTGTTCCGGGCTCAGGGAGTAGTCCACCAGGCGCAGGTGAATGACCTTGTCGTCCTCCTGGTCCCGCTCCAGGGCGATGGCGTCCGGGTCCAGGCCCTGGGCGCCGAGCGCGGTGTAAATGCTGTGTTTGTACGCCTCGTGCACCAACTGGTCGGAGTATTGCGGGCCGGCCTTGGGGTCGGAGCGCACCGACTCCTGGAAGTGCAGGGTGGCGAAGTCTTCCTTGCACCCGGCCAGCGACAGCAGCAGGGGCAACAGCAGCAGGTAGCGACGTTTCATGGCGGACTCTTGCAGGGCAGCGATGGTGGCAGGGCTCGGGGCATGGGCGAGCGGTGAAGGTGGCAGCCAGGCCGCCAGTGCGTCATTGGGCCAGGCGATGTCCGTTGAGGCCGATGACCACGGCGAACTTCTTGGCGATCACCACTTCGGCCTGGTTGTTGTCGGCCAGGAAGCTTTCCATCGGGAAGGGAAATTCCACGGGAATACCGGCGATCGACATGTGTTTCACCGACTGGACCTGCAGTTCCAGCCCGTCGCTCGCGGTGCTGCCGCTAATCAGATAGACGCTGTCGCTGATCGGCTTGTAGGACATGCCGCCGCTGCCCTGGATGCGTTGCAGGCTGGCGGTCTGTTTGGCCAGCTCGTCCAGTTCGGCCTGGGTAATGCTGCGGTGCGCCTTACCGTGCAGGTGCAGGTCCTGCAGGTTCATGCGGTACTTGGCGCGGCGACTCAGGTAGATGACGACCGACACCAGGCTGAAGACGGCCAGGGCGAGGGTGGCCAGGGTGAAGAACAGGTTCATGTGCATCCTTGCAGGTACTGGAAATCAGGGCGCGCATTATCCCTGCCCGTCAGTGGCGGGTCCATGCGCAATCCCAGGTTGAGCCAGTGCTGGACGGCAAGTGCCGGCTCAACCTGCGGCAGGTCCGCAGGTTGGCCTAGGGCTTGAAGGTATCGATGGACAGCTTCGCCCGACTCAGGACGAACAGCTGATTTCCAGGTGCTTGCCCCACTCCGGCGGGCGTTCGGCGTAGCTGTCCATGCCGGGCTGTTCCTCGAAAGGCCGGCTCAGCACCTGATGCAGGCGGCGCACTTCGCTGTAGTCCCCGGCTTCTGCGGCGTCGATGGCCTTCTGCGCCAAATAGTTGCGCAGGATGTACAGCGGGTTGACCGCGTGCATGCGCGCGCGGCGCAGGTCCTGGCCCTGGATCGGATCGCGGGCGACCCGTTCCCGGTACAGCTCGGCCCAGGCGTCGAAGCCGTTGCGATCGACGAAGTCGTCCCGCAGCCGTGCCAGCGCCTGCTCCGGGGCGTGCTCCCCCAGCCGGCGGAAGAACAGGCTGTAGTCGACGCCGCTGTTCTGCATCAGTTGCAGCAGGCGTTCCACGAGCTGCTGGTCGTCGTCCTCGGCCTGGGTGAAGCCCAGGCGCCGGCGCATCAGGTCCAGGTAGTGGGCCTGGTACAGCGGCAGGAACAGGCCCAGGCTTTCGCGCAGCGCCTCGACACTGATGAACGGGGTCAGGGCCTGGGCCAGGGCGCTGAGGTTCCACTGGCCGATGGGTACCTGGTTGCTGAAGGAGTAGCGCCCCTGATCGTCCGAGTGGTTGCAGATGAAGTGGGCGTCGAAATCGTCGAGGAAGGCGAAGGGGCCGAAGTCGAAGGTGATGCCCAGGATCGACATGTTGTCGGTGTTCATCACCCCGTGGCAGAAGCCATAGGCCTGCCATTTGGCAATCAGCTCGGCATTGCGCTCGACGATCTCGCGGAACATCGCCAGGTAGGGTTCAGGCAGCTCTTGGCACTCGGGGAAATGCAGGTCCAGTACATGCTCCCCCAACTGCTTCTGCTGCTCGGGTTTCTTGGTGTAGTAGAAATACTCGAAATGGCCGAAGCGGACATGGCTCGGTGCCAGGCGCAGGACCATGGCCCCGCGCTCCTGCTTCTCGCGCCATACCGGAGTGTCCGAGCCGATCACGCACAGTGCGCGGCTGCTGGGAATGCCCAGGGCATGCAGGGCCTCGGAGGCAAGGAATTCGCGGATCGACGAGCGCAGCACCGCGCGGCCATCGCCCATGCGCGAATAGGGCGTCTGGCCGGCGCCCTTCAGGTGCAGGTCCCAGTGTTCTCCCGCCTGGTTGTAGACCTCGCCCAGCAGCAGCCCGCGGCCGTCCCCCAATTGCGGGTTGTAGGAGCCGAACTGATGCCCGGAATAGACCATCGCCCGGGGCTCGGCCTCGGCCCACAGCTTGTGCCCGCCGAACAGTTCGGCGAACACCGGGGTTTCGGCCACGGCCGGGTCCAGGTCCAGCAGCGCCATGGCGCCAGGGCTGGCGGCCACCAGCCGCGGGTTGTCGAGGGGTTCGGGCAGTACGTGGGTCGAGAAGGCGTCGCCCAGGCGGGCGAAGCGGTTGTCGAAGGTCAGTTCGTCGAGGGCTTTCAACGGCCATCTCCCAGCAGAATGTCCGAGTATTCTGCTGGGGAAAGAGGCCTTAGTCGAGTTTGCTGGCCGGCGGTTCCTGCAGCGGCTTGCCCTCGGCCACCGGGACTATGGTCTTGGCCTCGGGTTCGATGGGCACCATCTTGTATTCCTGGCCGTGGAGGTTCTTCAGGTAGACCTCCATCTGCCGGAACGAGATGTTGATGTGCTGTTTCTTGAACTCGCGGTTGATGAAGCGGTTGACCTCGTCGACCACCGGGTTGCGGTCCCCCAGCTCGCGCACGTGCATGCGCAGCTCATGGTCCAGGGTGCTTTCACCGAAGTTCAGGAAGTACACATGGGGTTCCGGTTCCTTGAGTACCCGCGGGTTCTCCCGGGCAGCCTTGAGCAGCAGTTCCTTGACCAGGTCCAGGTCCGAACCGTAGTCCACGCCGAGCTTGAGGGTCACCCGGGTGATGGTGTCGGTCAGCGACCAGTTGATCAACTGCCCGGTGATGAAGGTCTGGTTGGGGACGATGATGTCCTTGCGGTCGAAGTCGGTGATGGTGGTGGCGCGGATGCGGATCTTGCTCACGGTGCCCGACAGGTTGCCGATGGTGATGGTGTCGCCGATCCGTACCGGGCGCTCGAACAGGATGATGATGCCGGAGATGAAGTTGGCGAAGATCGCCTGCATGCCGAAGCCCAGGCCCACGGACAAGGCGGCCACCAGCCATTGCAGCTTGTCCCAGCTGACCCCCAGGGTCGACAGGGTGGCGACGAAACCTATCCCGGCAATGGCGTAGGACAGCAGGGTGGTGGTGGCATAGGCGCTGCCCTGGGCCAGGTCCAGCTTGGACAGCACCAGTACCTCCAGCAGGCCAGGCAGGTTGCGCGCCAGGGCGAAGGTGATGCCGACGATGATCAGCGCGCCGATGACGTCGCCGATGCTGATGGGCACCATGCTCATGTTGGCGCCGGTGCCGCTGGTGTATTCGTAGAGGGTGACGTTGTCCAGGTAGGAGAACACCGTGATCAGGTCTGCCCATACCCAGTACAGCGCCGCCATGAAGCCGCCCAGCAGGGCCAGGCGGATCAGGCGCAGGGATTGCTCGTTGACCTTCTCGATATCCAGGGTCGGCTCTTCCACCACCGCCTCGCCGCTTTCCCCGGCTTCCTTGGCGGCCTGGCGCTTGCTCAGCGCGCGCTGGTAGGCCAGGCGCCGGGCCGCCACGCTCAGGCCGCGGACGAAGGTGGCCTCGATCACCAGCCAGAACATCAGCAGGTACAGGGTGTTGATCAGCCGGTCGCTGAGTTTCAGGGCGGTGTAGTAGTAGCCGAAGCACACGGCGATGAACAGGGCGATCGGCAGCAGGGTGAAGAGCACGCCCACGGCCTTGCGGAACAGCGAGGTGTTCTGGTGGGTCGGGCTGCTCAGCAGCAGGCGGCTCAGCAGCCAGGCCATCAGTGCATAGCAGGTCAGCACCACGGCGATGCCCAGCACGTCCTCGGCCAGGGCCGCGGGTTGGTGCTCGGCCACCGCCACCACGGCCACCAGTGCCAGGACCACCAGCCCCAGGCGGCGGACCCAGCCCTGGAGGAATTCCACCTGGGGTTTTTCCCAGCGGAAATGCAGTTCCGCCACGCCGCCGGGGGCGAGGATCCGATAGGCGGTATAGAACACCAGCCAGGCCTGGGCGATCTGCAGCAGCGCGGCGCCGAGGTTGGCGTTCTGCCCACGGGCGTCGATCTGCAGGGCGTAGCCGCACAGGGCCAGGACCAGGGTCACCGGCATCGCCAGGAGGATGTTCACCAGGATCGCCAGCGGTGTGTGCCACTGGCTGTCGCGTTTGAAATGGCCGATGTCCTTGTGCACCTTGTTCAGGCGCGCATACAGGGCCTTGCGCCGCCACAGCAGGGCGCCGAACAGCAACGCCAGGGGCAGGAACAGCAGTGGCCGCTGGGCCAGGCCGTCAGTCAGTTCGCTGAGGCTGGAGGCCCAGGGCAGGGTAGTGACCTGGCGCTCCAGGCGCACGGGGACGCTTTGCAGCCACTCGGCGTCCAGCGGCTTGTTGCTGGGGATCCAGAACATCTGCTCGTCGAGGGTCGCTCGCAGGCTCTGGGAAGTGCTGAGCAGTTGCTTCTGGTTCAACTGCAGGGTGATGGATTCATTGAGCAGCGCGCTCAGCTCGCGGTTCAGGCGCTCCAGCAGGTCGGCGCGGGTGATGGCGAGATCGATCAGGGTCCGGCGCAGTTGTGGCGTGACCTGTTCCGGGGGTTGGTTCTTGAGCAGGTTGTCGACGTAGGTGCTGGGGCTGCCCAGCAGCTCGCGCTGTTGATTGACTTCGAACTGATAGAGGCGGATGTCGGCGATTTCGTCCGCCAGGTCGCGGTCCAGTTTCAGGCGCGGCAGGGCCTGCTTCTGTTTATAGAGGATCTTCGACAGCAGCAGGCTGCCCTTGAGCACGTTGATCTGCTCGTCCAGGGCCGCATCGCTCTGGGTCACGCTGTCCAGCTGCTGCTTGGTCAGCAGGTTCTGCTGGGTCAGTTCGTTGAGGCGGTCGGTGCTTTTGAGCAGGTAGTCGGAGAGCCTGAGGTTGCTGGCGCTCTCGGTGGCCAGCAGGCTGCTGCTCCCGGCCTTCTGCGCCTCGATGGACTGCTGGGTCACGGTTTCCTGGGACTGGGCCAGGCGCTTCTGGTTGATCAGGGTCTGCAGGTCCTGGATTTCCTGCTCCAGGCGCGCGGTCTTTTCCATCAGCAGGTCATGCTGGCTACTGCCCAGATCCTGCAATTGGCTGTTGCCGGCCAGCTCCTGGCGGCGCAGGGGGATCAGCGCGTTGATCGCTGCCAGCTCGGCGTTGAGCAGGTTGCGCTGGTCGGCGCTGAGCAGCTTGCCGCCGTCCTTGCCGGATTTGAGTGCGGCGTTGATCTGCAGGATGCGCGTCTGGCTGCTGCTGATCTCCGCCTGGGCGCGCTCGGGGCGGGTCTGGGCGGTGATGTCCAGGGTATTGGCGTCGGCCAGGGCCTTTTGCAGGTCGCCCTGCAGGCTGGTGCGTTCGGTCAGCAGCTGTTCGAGCTGCGATACCGGCAATGAGCCGTAGCGCTGGATCACCGGGACCACTTTGCTGGCTTTCAGGCGGGCCAGTTCGCGCTGGTTTTCCGATGTCTGGCGCGGGGCATTGCTCAATTGCTGCTTGAGATCGCTCAGGCGCTGCTCATAGTTCTGCTTGTTGGCCAGCTGGTTCAGGGTGTTCTGCAGCAGGGTCTGCAGGGCCTTCTGGTCGGCCTCCGGCAGTTTGCGCTCGGCGATCTTGTCCAGGCTCTGCTGGACCGCCTCGGCGCTGGGCGGGTCACCGCCCTGTACCGCGCCGACAGAGAGGCTCAGGCCCAGCAGGGCAACAGCGAAAAATTTACGCAGGATAGGCATAGAGGTCGGTCAAGCAAGTAGGAATAGGGGGCGCCATGCCGGGGGCTGGCGCGTTCCGCAGTTTAGAGGAAGAGTCCGGGGCCGGGGCGACTTCCTTCGGGGAATCTGACGCCGACCTTGCCGATCTTGTTCCCGTCCATCACGGCCACGGTCCAGATGGTGTTGTTCCATTCCACCTGGTCGCCGACCACCGGTGCACCACCGACCTTCTGGGCGATGAAGGCGCCCAGCGGCATGTCTGCGTCCTGGCCGTCGAGCTTGAGCCCGTAGAGCGCCGAGACCGCGCCCAGCTGGGCATCGCCCTCGAGCACGAAGTCACCGAAGAAGCGCAGGTCCAGGCCGCGTTCCGGAGCCTGGCTGAAGAGTTTGCCCAGGGCCGGGAGGTTGTGTTCATGGCCGATCACGCACAGCAGATCGTCGGCTTCGAGCACCGTACTACCCGACGGATGGAGCAGTTGCTGGCCACGAAACAGTGCGGCGATGCGCGTGCCCTCGGGCATTTTCAGCTCCCGCAGGGCGGCGCCGATGCACCATTTCTCCGCCCCCAGGCGGTAGACGAACAGCTCCCACTCGCTGGTGACGTGGACCTCCAGGGCCGCCCGGGAGATCGGTGCCGGCTCCGGTGGAACCGTCACCTTCAGCCACTTGGCCACCCACGGCAGGCTGGTGCCCTGCACCAGCAGCGAGATCAGGACGATGAAGAACGCCAGGTTGAAGTACAGCTGGGCATTGGGCAGCCCGGCCATCAGCGGGAACACCGCGAGAATGATCGGTACCGCACCGCGCAGCCCGACCCAGGAAATGAAGGCCTTTTCCCGGCCATGGAAGGCCTTGAACGGCGCCAGGCCCACCAGCACCGACAGCGGTCGGGCGAACAGGATCATCCACAGCGCCAGGCCCAGGGCCGGCAGGGCGATGGGCAGCAGGTCGTGGGGGGTGACCAGCAGCCCCAGCACCAGGAACATGCCGATCTGTGCCAGCCAGGCCATGCCGTCGAGCATGTGCAGGATGCCGTGGCGGCTGCGTACCGGGCGGTTGCCGATTACCAGGCCGCACAGGTACACGGCGAGGAAGCCGCTGCCGTGCAGGGCGTTGGTCAGGGCGAACACCACCAGGCCGCCGGCCACCACCAGGATCGGGTACAGGCCGGTGGCCAGGTGGATGCGGTTGACCAGTTGCAACATCAGCCAGCCACCGCCCAGGCCGATCACCGCGCCGATGCCGAACTCGCGGATCAGGTCCGTCAGCAGGCTCCAGTGCAGGCCGGTGTGGCCGCTGGCGAGCATGTCGATCAGGGTCACGGTGAGGAACACCGCCATCGGGTCGTTGCTGCCGGATTCGATCTCCAGGCTGGCGGTGACCCGCTCGTTGAGGCCCTTGCCCCCCAGCAGCGAGAACACCGCGGCGGCGTCGGTGGAGCCGACGATGGCGCCGATCAGCAGGCCCTGGATCAGGTTGAGGTCGAACAGCCAGGCGGCTGCCATGCCGGTCAGGCCAGTGGTGATCAGCACCCCCACCGTGGCCAGGGACAGCGCCGGCCACAGGGCCACGCGGAAGCTCGCGACCCGGGTACGCAGGCCGCCGTCCAGCAGGATCACGGCCAGGGCCAGGTTGCCCACCAGGTAGGCGGTCGGGTAGTTGTCGAAGATGATGCCGCCGCCGTCCACCCCGGCGGTCATGCCCACGGCCAGGATGATCACCAGGATCGGGATGCCCAGACGCGATGAAAGTGAACTCACCAGAATGCTCGCACCTACCAGCAACGCGCCGATCAAGAACAGGCTGTTGATGGTCGTCGCATTCAAAGGCAGTACTCCAGGGCGAAAAAGGCGGGCGCAGGCTGACCATGCAGTCTGCGTGCCAGCGATTCTAACCTGTTGAAATACGCCACTGTCAAAAAGCTTTTGGCGACAGTGGCGGATTCCCCAGGTGCGAATTCCGGCGCCGTTTTACCGGCGCCATCCAGGGCTGGCGGGGTGTTTCAGAGGCGGAAGCGGGCAACCATGCCGTTGAGGTCCACGGCCAGGCGCGACAGCTCGTTGCTGGCTGCACTGGTCTGGTTGGCACCGGTGGAGGACTGCACCGACAAGTCGCGGATGTTCACCAGGTTGCGGTCCACTTCCCGGGCCACCTGGGCCTGTTCTTCAGCGGCGCTGGCGATCACCAGGTTGCGTTCGTTGATCTCGATGATGGCGCTGTTGATGGTGTCCAGGGACAGGCCGGCACCCCGGGCGATATTCAGGGTCGATTCGGCGCGTTCGGTGCTGTTGCGCATGGAATCCACGGCGTGCTCGGTGCCGCTCTGGATGCTGCCGATCATGCGTTCGATTTCGCTGGTGGACTGCTGGGTGCGGTGGGCCAGGGCTCGGACTTCGTCGGCGACCACGGCAAAACCGCGACCGGCCTCACCGGCACGGGCGGCCTCGATGGCGGCATTGAGGGCCAGCAGGTTGGTCTGGTCGGCCAGGCCGCGAATCACGTCCAGCACCTTGCCGATGTCCCGGGACTCGTTGGCCAGGTCGCCGATCAGGCTGGCGGTGCCCTGCACATCGGAGCTCATGCGCTCGATGGCTGACACGGTTTCCTGCACCAGGTCGCGGCCGTCGCCGGCGGAGGCGGTGGCATTCTTCGAGGCTTCGGAGGTGCTCACCGCATTGCGTGCCACTTCTTCCACGGCGCTGGTCATTTCGTTGACCGCGGTGGCGGCCTGTTCGATCTCGTTGTTCTGCTGGGTCAGGCCGCGGGCGCTTTCCTCGGTGACGCTGTTGAGCTCTTCGGCCGCCGAAGCCAACTGGGTGGCGGAACCGGAGATGCGCTGCAGGGTGTCGCGCAGTTTTTCCTGCATCTTGGCCATGGCCTGCAACAGGCGCCCGGCCTCGTCACTGCCATCGACCTTGATCGGCCGGGTCAGGTTGCCCTCGGCGATTTCCTCGGCGGCGCCCAGGGCGTTGGCGATGGGCTGGGTGATGCTGCGGGTCAGCAGCCAGGCGAAGAGGAAGGTCAGGCCAGTAGCCAGCACCAGCAGCGCCACCACCAGGTTGAAGGCCGAGGAGTACTGCTCGGCGGCTTGCTGGTTGGTGTCCACGGTCTGCTGGGTGTTGATCTCCAGCAAGCGGTTGAGCACGGTGTTCATGGCTTCGGAGTTGTTCAGCAGTTCGGTGTTGAGCAAGTTGCGCAGCTCATCCACCTGATTGTTGCGCGACAGGCTCTTCATCCGCTCTTCGATCTGCCGGTACTGGCCCAGTAGTTGGAGGTACTGCTCGTAGGCGGATTTTTCTTCCGGGCTGGTGATGAATTTTTCGTAGATGACCTGGGCGGCGCGGATCTGCTGGTTGCGCATTTCCAGCAGTTCGATGGTCTTTTGCTGCACGTCCGGCTCACGGTTCACCAGCAAGCGGTAGGACAGCACCCGCAGGCGCAGGGTCAACTGGGTGAATTCGTCGAGGCTCTTGATGCTTGGCACGCTGCTCGACGTGATGTCTTCGGCGGCGCCGCGGATCTTGCTCATCTGGTTCAGGGCGAACACCCCGAGGATCAGCATCAAGCCGCCGATCATGGCGAAGCCGAGGAAGGCCCGCGGAGCGATATTCATATTACGAAGGGACATGGTAGGTACCAAAAAGGGCGCATCCGTGCGGGGCTTGAGACTGACTCTACCGTGACTTATCGGTCGTACGACTAAAGTCTTGAGTCTCGCCGTGGATTAAGCCTGTCCGGTACCTGCCTGCTGGGGTGCCTTGAACGCCACCCTCACCAGCCCCCACCGCTCAACGGCGGGAGCTGGAGCAGGGCGCAAGGGCTTCAGAGCTTGAATCGGGTGACCAGGTTGTTCAGGTCGACCGCCAGGCGTGACAGCTCGCTGCTGGCGGCCTGGGTCTGGTTGGCACCGGTGGTGGACTGTACCGACAGGTCGCGGATGTTCACCAGGTTGCGGTCCACTTCACGGGCCACCTGGGCCTGTTCTTCAGCGGCGCTGGCGATCACCAGGTTGCGTTCGTTGATTTCGCTGATGGCGCTGTTGATGGTGTCCAGGGACTGGCCGGCCCCCCGGGCGATGCTCAGGGTCGATTCGGCGCGTTCGGTGCTGTTGCGCATGGAGTCCACGGCGTGCTCGGTGCCGCTCTGGATGCTGCCGATCATGCGTTCGATTTCGCTGGTGGACTGCTGGGTGCGGTGGGCCAGGGCGCGGACTTCGTCGGCGACCACGGCAAAACCTCGACCGGCCTCACCGGCACGGGCAGCCTCGATGGCGGCATTGAGGGCCAGCAGGTTGGTCTGGTCGGCCAGGCCGCGAATCACGTCCAGCACCTTGCCGATGTCCCGGGACTCGTTGGCCAGATCGCCGATCAGGCTGGCGGTGCCTTGCACGTCGGAGCTCATGCGCTCGATGGCCGACACGGTTTCGCGCACCAGGTCGCGGCCGTCGCCGGCGGAAGTGGTGGCGCTCTTCGAGGCTTCGGAGGTGCTCACCGCATTGCGCGCCACTTCTTCCACGGCGCTGGTCATTTCATTGACCGCGGTGGCGGCCTGTTCGATCTCGTTGTTCTGCTGGGTCAGGCCGCGGGCGCCTTCCTCGGTGACGCTGTTGAGCTCTTCGGCCGCCGACGCCAACTGATGGGCGGAGCCGGAAATACTCTGCAGGGTGTCGCGCAGCTTTTCCTGCATCGTGACCATGGCTTGCAGCAGGCGCCCGGCTTCGTCGCTGCCATCGACCGTGATGGGGCGGGTCAGGTTGCCTTCGGCGATCTCTTCGGCGGCACTCAGGGCATTGGCGATGGGCTGGGTGATGCTGCGGATCAGGCGCCAGGCGAACAGCAGGGTCAGGGCGCTGGCCAGCACCAGCAGCCCCACCACCAGATTGAAGGCTCTGCGGTACTGAGCGGCAGCATCATCGTCGGCGACGGTGGCGTAATGGCTGTTGATCTCCACCAGTTGGTTGAGGACCGCGTTGATCTTTTCGGCGCTGTCCATCAGGTCGGTATTGAGCAGTTGTTGCATGGCCTCAAGCTGGTTGTTGTGCGACAGCTCGATCAGTTGGCTCTCCAACTGCCGGTGGTGGCTCAGCAGCGTGCCGTATTGCTCGTAGGCAAGGCGCTCCTCGGGGCTGCTGATGAGCTTCAGGTACTGGGCCCGGGCTTCTTCGATCTTCTGGTTGCGCTGGTCGATGGCATCCAGGGTCTGCTGCTGGGCCTGGGGTTCGCGGTTGAGCAGCAGCCGGTAGGCCTGGACCCGTTGGCGCAGGCTGAGCTGGGTGAATTCATCGACGCTCTTGATGCTCGGGATGGTGTCCTGGCTCATGCGCTCGGTGGCTGAGCGGATCTTGCCCATCTGATTCAGGGCGAACACCCCGAGAAACAGCATCAGGCAACCGATCAGGGCAAATCCGAGGAAGGCCCTCGGGGCAATATTCAGGGAACGCAGGGACATGGACATTACCTCGGGTGAGCGCTTTATTGCGCTGGCAGGATCAGGGACGTACCTGTCTATCGCGTTGAACAATGGCTTCTTGAACCGGCGGATGCAGTTTCAGAAAATTCTTATGCGTAACTGGGAAAGTTCATAAAAGTCCGAGACTCCGACGAGGCGTCAGGAACCGGAGCGCAGAATGACAGTCTCTAACAGCTCTCGCGGAAGGGTCATCGCCAGTAAAATCAAGGCTTTGCGCCTGGATAACCCTGGCATCCAGGGTGACTTTTCTTTATCGTACGCGCCCTTTGCAAAAAGCCCGGAAGATCAAAATGTTGGAAGCATCCCTCAGCCAATTGGAACAGCTGGTCAGCGACCTGGTGGTACAGAACCAGGAACTGCTCGGTACGAACGCAGCCCTCAAGGAACAACTGGACCAGGCCAAGGATGAAAACGAAAGCCTGCAACTGAGCCTGATGGAGCAGGAAGAAAAGCAAGGCGCCACCGCTGCCCGGATCCAGGCGCTGGTTGAGCGTGTCAGCGCGAGCCCGGCCAATCCATGAGACATCACATCGATGGAGTGAAGGTCGTTTCGATCCTGGGGGAGGATTACTCGATCAAGGCGCCGGCCGGGGAAGAACAGACCCTGATGGACGCTGCGCTGATGCTCAAGGCGGCCCTGGCCGACACCAAGAAGAAGTACCCGACGCTGATCGGCGAGCGCCTGCTGGTGCTCGCGGCGATGAACCTGTGCTCGCAGCAGATCGATATGCAGAAGCGCCACGCCCAGGAACTGGAGCGCTATCAGGAGCAAGTGAGCGCCACCGTCGAGGTCATTGCCAAGACCATTCAACAGAACTGACGGAACTGCACACAGCCGCAGGGTTATAGGTTGGACAAACATAACTAATGTTTGTATACAACCTTCCGCGGCTGGCGCGACATTTCAGCCTCTTATACCAATAAGAAAGAGGTGTTCCATGCAATTCTGGCGACGCAGTATTCAATGGCAACTGGTCCTCAGCATGGGCTCGGCCCTGCTGGTCAGCCTGCTGGTGGTGGTGGCGGTCTACACCGTGGTGATCAACCACCTGACCCAGAACTACCTGGTGGACAAGGCGCTGCCTTCGAGCATCGAAGCCATGCGCAACGATATCGAACGCATCCTCGCCCAGCCGCTGACGGTCGCCCGGGACATTGCCAGCAACGGCATGCTGCGCGATTGGCTGGCTGGCGGCGAGGATCCGGCCCAGGCCCAGGTGTTCGTCGACTACCTGGAAGGCATCCGCGCCGAAAATCAGGCCTTCACCACCTTGATGGTGGGCACCGCGACCAACCACTACTACAACGAGAAGGGGCTGGATCGCACCCTCAGCCGTTCCAATCCCAAGGACGCCTGGTTCTACAGCTTCATCGACAGCGACAAGCCGCGGCTGCTCAACATCGACACCGATGTGGCCACCGGCGAGTTGGCGATGTTCATCGACATGCGGGTCAAGAAGGACGGCAAGCTGGTGGGGGTGGCCGGGCTCGGGCTGAAGATGCAGGCGCTGTCGCAACTGATCCATGACTTCAGCTTCGGCGAGCACGGCAAGGTCTATCTGGTGCGCGCCGACGGCTTGATCCAGGTTCACCCCGAGGCGCAGTTCAGCGGCAAGCGGCACCTGTCCGAGCAGATCGGCGAGTCGGCCGCCCAGGCGGTCATGGGGCACGAGGGGCTGGCCAGCAGCCGGTTCGTGCGCGACGGCGAAGACTTTGTGGCCCTGAGCCTGCCACTGCGGGGCATGGGGTGGTCGCTGGTGGCCGAGGTGCCCGAAGCGCAGATCTACGCCGATGCCCGGCAAACCTTGTGGCTGACCACCGGCATCGGCCTGGCTATCGCCCTAGTCTGCCTGTTGCTGGTGATCTGGCTGGCTCGCGGCCTGGTGCGGCCGGTACGCCAGGTGACCGCCGGGCTGGTAGCCATCGGCAGCGGTGGTGGCGACCTGACCCTGCGCCTGGATGCCAGCCGGGCCGACGAGCTGGGGGACCTGGCCCGGGGTTTCAATCGTTTTCTCGACAGCCAGCACGGCATGATCGGCGAAGTACTGGCCACCACCGAGCGTCTGCGCTCATCTGTGGGGCAGGTGGCGGCGGTGGTGGAGAACACTGCCGAGCGCTCGGGGCGGCAGCAGGAAATGACCGACATGGTGGCCACGGCCGTGCACCAGATGGGCCTGACCGTCCAGGACATCGCGCGCAATGCCGGGCAGGCGGCCGATGCGTCCCAGGCGGCCCGGGATGAGGCCCAGCTGGCCCAGGGGGTCGTGGACGGCTCGATCCGGCACATCGAAAGCATGTCCGGGGAAATTGCTCTGGCCGCCAGCGCTGTCAGTGAGCTGGCGCATCAGGTGGCCTCCATCGATCAGGTATTGGCGGTGATCCGCGGTGTCTCCGAGCAGACCAACCTGCTGGCCCTCAATGCGGCTATCGAGGCAGCCCGTGCCGGGGAAATGGGCCGAGGCTTTGCCGTGGTGGCGGACGAAGTGCGGACCCTGGCCCAGCGCACCCAGGCTTCCACCGACGAGATCCAGCAGATGATCCAGAGCCTCAAGCAGGGCGCGGAGAATGCCGTGGCCTCCATGCATGCCGGGCAGTCGGCCACGGGTACCGGGGTGCAGTCCAGCCAGCAGACCGGGGCTTCGCTGACAGCGATTACCGGGCAGGTTGAGCACATCAGCGACATGAACCAGCAAGTGGCCACCGCCACCGAGGAGCAGTCGGCGGTGACCGAAGAGATCAACCGCAATGTCCAGGGCATCTCCGATCTGGCCCGGGCCACCGCGGCCGAAGTCCAGGCCTGTCGTGAAGACTGCTGGACCCTGCAGCGCCTCTCCGAGGACCTGGCCCGACAGGTGGGCGGCTTCAAGCTGCACTGACCACCCGCCGCGGTGCGTCAGGCCGGGCGCCTTCGCCGGCAGCCGGCTCCTGGGTGGCCTCAGAACCAGGCGTCCTGCATGCTCAGGCAGGTATCGTCCCGCGCTTCCAGCAGTGCCAGCTCGTGCTGGCAGCCTGGCACTTCCCAGGTCAGGAAGTAGCGCGCGGCCTGCAACTTGCCCAGGTAGAAATCCCGATCCGCCGCCACTGCTCGCGCCAGTCCTTCCTCGGCCCGGATGGCCTGTTCCAGCCAGCGCCAGCCGATCACCGCATGGCCGAAGGCTTTCAGATACAGCGCCGAGTTGGCCAGGGTGCCGGTGACCTTGCCGCTGGCCAGGTCACCCAGCAACCCCAGCGTCACGTTTTGCAGGCGCGTTATCAGTTGTTCCAGGGGCAGGCGCAGGGCGTCCAGTGATTGATGGGCGCGGGCCCGCTCGCCGGTCTCGGCAATCAGGCGTACCAGGTGCTTGAGCCCGGCGCCGCCGTTCTGCGCCAGCTTGCGTCCCAGCAGGTCCAGGGACTGGATGCCGTGGGTGCCTTCGTGAATCGGGTTCAGGCGGTTGTCGCGGTAGTACTGCTCCACCGGGTACTCCCGGGTATAGCCGTGGCCGCCGAGAATCTGGATCGCCAGTTCGTTGGCCTTCAGGCAGAACTCTGAAGGCCAGGACTTGACGATCGGGGTCAGCAAGTCCAGCAGTTCGTGGGCCTGCTGGCGCTCGGCCGCATCGGCCAGGGTGGTGGTGTCGTCAAACAGCCGCGCCGCGTATAGCCCCAGGTCGAAGGCGCCTTCGACGTAGGCCTTCTGGGTCAGCAACATGCGCCGCACATCGGCGTGCTGGATGATCGCCACCGGCGCGGTGCTCGGGTCCTTGCTGTCCGGCAGGCGACCTTGCGGGCGTTCGCGGGCGTATTCCAGGGAATACAGGTAGCCGGCGTAGCCGAGCATCACCGCACCCATGCCGACGCCGATCCGTGCCTCGTTCATCATCTGGAACATGTAGCTCAGGCCGTGATGGGGCTTGCCCACCAGATACCCCACGCACTGGCCGTTATCGCCGAAGTTCAGCGCGGTGGAGGTGGTGCCGCGCCAGCCCATCTTGTGGAACAGCCCGGCCAGCAGCACATCGTTGCGCGGCCCCAGGCTGCCATCGTCGTTGACCAGGAACTTGGGCACGATAAACAGCGAAATGCCCTTCACCCCGGGCGGCGCGTCCGGCAGCTTGGCCAGGACCATGTGCACGATGTTTTCCGACAGCGGGTGGTCGCCGCCGGAAATGAAGATCTTGTTGCCCTTGAGCCGGTAGCTGCCGTCGGCGGCCGGTTCGGCACGAGTGCGGATATCCGATAGCGACGAGCCGGCATGGGGCTCGGTCAGGGCCATGGTGCCGAAGAAGCGACCGTCGATCATCGGCTGCAGGAAGCGTTGTTTCTGTTCTTCGGTGCCGAAGCTCTCGATCAGGTTGGCGGCGCCCATGGTCAGGAACGGGTAGGAGGTCGAGGCCGCGTTGGCCGCCTGGAAGTGGGCGAAGCAGGCCTGGGACAGCAGGGTTGGCAGTTGCATGCCGCCGGCCTCGAAACTGCGGGCGGCATTCAGGAAGCCGGCTTCGAGGAACGCATCCACCGCCGGTTTCACTTCGGGGATCAGCACCGCCTGGCCGTCTTCGTAGCGTGGCTCGTGCTCATCGCCCTTGCGGTTGTGCGGGGCGAAGAACTTCTCGGCGATGCTGCGGGCGGTGCCCAGGGCGGCGTCGAAGGTTTCCCGGTTGTGCTCGGCAAACCGCTCGCGCTGGGTCAGGCCCTCGGCGTCGAGTACCTCATACAGTTCGAAGGCCAGATTGCGGGAACTGAGCAGCGTCTCGGACATGGCGGCATACCTGTGGGATAGGGAATGGGCCGAGTCTAGGCGCGTGAATGAAGGCTGGATAGCAAGATTGATGTGGGTGATAAAGATGCCAAACAGGCACAGCCCCTGTCGCCGCTGCCGAAGGCTGGGATTAGTCCCGCAGGAACTTCGGCGGCAATGAAATCGCTACGGCCGTTCCGGCCGATCGCAGCCTGCGGCAGCGGCTACAGGAAATGGCGTCGGGCAAAAAAAAGAGCGCCGCTGAGGGCGCTCTTTTCCATGGTGCTGACTATCGGCTTCAGCCGATGGTCATCAGGCTGGCGTTGCCGCCGGCCGCTGCGGTGTTGACGCTCAGGGCGCGCTCGATCACCAGGCGCTCCAGGGCAATCGCGGTCTCGCCCTGGGACAGACCCTGGACGCCAACAATGGCTCCGGCACGCTGGGCCACCTGCTGGCAGACGCTGCGCAGCTGGTCGGAATCACCGTGGTGCAGGACGGCGTCGAATACCACTTCGTCCTTGCTCCAGTCGGCCACGCGCTGGATGCGTGCCTGGACTTCCTTCGGCAAGCGGGCGAACAGCGCCTTGCTGATCTCGCTTTCCGGCCACACCGCCGAGCCACCGACGGCCAGCACGGCTGCCAGTTGGGTCAGCAGGTCACCCTCGACTTCCGCCAGGCACAGGACGTGCTCGCGGGGCAGGATGGCGTAGCTGTTGCGCTCGCCGGTAGGGCCGGTCAACTGCCGGGTGATGCCGCTCTGGGACTGGCCGGCGAACTGTTTGCACAGGATCGCCAGTTCCGCCAGCTTGCTGCTCTCGGCCCAGGCTTGCAGGGCTTTCAACGGCTTGCTGAGGACTTCGCGCAGGCGCAGGTCCGGGGCGTTCTCGGCGTCGCCACGGGCAAAGGACTGCTCGATGGCATCCACCGGGCGGGTCGACAGCAGGCGGTACAGGTACAGCGGGCCGCCGGCTTTCGGGCCGGTGCCCGACAGGCCTTCGCCGCCGAACGGCTGCACGCCGACCACGGCACCGACGATGTTGCGGTTGACGTAGACGTTACCGGCGTGGACGTTGTCCACCACCTTGGCGATGGTCTCGTCGATCCGGGTGTGCACGCCCAGGGTCAGGCCGTAGCCGGAAGCGTTGATCTGGGCGATCAGCTGGTCGATTTCCTTGCGCTTGTAGCGCACCACGTGCAGCACCGGGCCGAAGATCTCGCGCTGCAGCTCATCGAAGCTTTCCAGTTCGATCAAGGTCGGCATGACAAAGGTGCCGCGCTTGCATTCTTCACTGTCGGCAATGGCCATCTGGTACACGCTGCGACCTTTGTCGCGCATGGCCTGGATGTGCTTCTCGATGCCGGCCTTGGCTTCGGCGTCGATCACCGGGCCAATGTCCACCGACAGGCGCTCCGGGTTGCCCAGGCGGTTTTCGGCCATGGCACCCTTGAGCATTTCGATCACGCGGTCGGCGGAATCTTCCTGCAGGCACAGGACCCGCAGGGCCGAGCAACGCTGGCCGGCACTGTCGAAGGCCGAGGACACTACGTCGATGACCACTTGTTCGGTCAGGGCCGAGGAATCGACGATCATGGCGTTCTGGCCACCGGTTTCGGCGATCAGCGGGATCGGCCGGCCCTGGTTGTCCAGGCGCCCGGCGATGTTGCGTTGCAGCAGGCGCGCAACTTCAGTGGAGCCGGTGAACATCACGCCCTTGACGCGCTCGTCACCCACCAGGCGGGCACCGACGCTTTCGCCCTGGCCCGGCAGCAGTTGCAGCACGCCTTCGGGAATCCCGGCTTCGAGCAGCAGGCGTACGGCCTGGGCGGCTACCAGCGGAGTCTGTTCGGCCGGTTTGGCCAGGACCGGGTTGCCGGCAGCCAAGGCTGCGGCGACCTGGCCACTGAAGATCGCCAGCGGGAAGTTCCATGGGCTGATGCACACCACAGGACCCAGCGGACGGTGGGCGTCGTTGCTGAAGTCGTTGCGGGCCTGCACCGCGTAGTAACGCAGGAAGTCCACGGCTTCACGCACTTCGGCGATGGCGTTGGCGAAGGTCTTGCCGGCTTCGCGGGCCAGCAGGCCCATCAGCGGCTGGATCTCGCCTTCCATCAGGTCGGCGGCGCGTTCGAGGATTGCAGCGCGTTCGGCCGGCGGCGTGGCCTGCCAGATCGGTGCGGCGTTGAGGGCGCACTGGATGGCGTTGTCGACGTCTTCCACCGTGGCTTCCTGGACATGGCCCACCACGTCGCGATGATCCGACGGGTTGAGTACCGGCGCCGGGGTTTCGCTGCTGGCGGCGCAACCGAGCATCGGTGCGGCTTTCCAGTTGTTGTGGGCGGTGGCCAGCAGTGCGCAGGACAGCGACGCCAGGCGGTGTTCGTTGGCCATGTCGATGCCGGCGGAGTTGGCCCGCTCGGCGCCATACAGGTCACGCGGCAATGGAATGCGCGGGTGCGGCAGGCCGAAGCCGCCTTCCAGGGTGGCCATCTGTTCGATCTGGGTCACCGGATCGGCCACCAGTTCCTGGATCGAGATCGACTGGTCGGCGATACGGTTGACGAACGAGGTGTTGGCGCCGTTTTCCAGCAGCCGGCGTACCAGGTAGGCCAGCAGGGTTTCGTGAGTGCCGACGGGTGCGTACACGCGGCACGGACGGTTCAGCTTGCCCTCGGCAACCTTGCCCACCACTTGCTCGTACAGCGGTTCGCCCATGCCGTGCAGGCACTGGAACTCGTACTGGCCGGGGTAATAGTTCTGACCGGCAATGTGGTAGATCGCCGACAGGGTGTGGGCGTTGTGGGTAGCAAATTGCGGGTAGATGACTTCCGGCACCGACAGCAGCTTGCGTGCGCAGGCGATGTAGGAAACGTCGGTGTATACCTTGCGGGTGTAGACCGGATAGCCTTCCAGGCCTTCGACCTGGGCGCGCTTGATCTCGCTGTCCCAGTAGGCGCCTTTCACCAGGCGGATCATCAGGCGGTGACGGCTGCGACGGGCCAGATCGATGACATAGTCGATTACGTACGGGCAGCGCTTCTGGTAGGCCTGGATCACGAAGCCGATACCGTTCCAGCCGGTCAGTTGCGGCTCGAAGCACAGGCGCTCCAGCAGGTCCAGGGACAGCTCCAGGCGGTCGGCTTCCTCGGCGTCGATGTTCAGGCCGATGTCGTACTGCTTGGCCAGCAGGGTCAGGGACAGCAGGCGCGGGTACAGCTCTTCCATCACGCGCTCGTACTGGGCGCGGCTGTAGCGCGGGTGCAGGGCCGAGAGCTTGATGGAGATGCCCGGGCCTTCATAGATGCCGCGACCGTGGGAGGCCTTGCCGATGGAGTGGATGGCCTGCTCGTAGGACGCGAGGTACTTCTGTGCGTCGTGCTCGGTCAGTGCGGCTTCGCCGAGCATGTCGTAGGAATAGCGGAAGCCCTTGGCTTCGAACTTGCTGGCGTTGGCCAGGGCTTCGGCGATGGTTTCGCCGGTGACGAACTGTTCGCCCATCAAGCGCATGGCCATGTCCACGCCCTTGCGGATCATCGGCTCGCCGCTCTTGCCGATGATGCGGCTCAGGGAGGAGGTCAGGCCGGCCTCGTTGTGGGTCGACACCAGCTTGCCGGTGAGCAGCAGGCCCCAGGTGGCGGCGTTGACGAACAGCGATGGGCTGTTGCCCAGGTGCGGCTGCCAGTTGCCGGTGCTGATCTTGTCGCGGATCAGCGCGTCACGGGTGCCCTTGTCGGGGATGCGCAGCAGGGCTTCGGCCAGGCACATCAGTGCCACGCCTTCCTGGGACGACAGGGAGAACTCCTGCAGCAGGCCCTGGACGATACCGGCACGGCCGCCGGCGCTCTTCTGGTTGCGCAGCTTCTCGGCGATCGAGGCGGCCAGCTTGTTGGCCGCTTCGGCGGTGGCGGCCGGCAAGCGCGCCTGCTCCAGCAGCATCGGCACCACTTCCGGTTCCGGGCGGCGGTAGGCGGCGGTGATCGAGGCGCGCAGCACTGACTGCGGGAGAATGCTTTCGGCGAACTCCAGGAAGCATTGGTGAGCGTGATCGGTCTGTACCTCGCCGGCATCCTCGCCGTCTTTGGCGGTGGCACTGCTCAGCTCGGTCAGGGTTGCACCACCCTCGAGTTTTTCCAGGTAATTGAAAATCGCCTGCTTGATCAGCCAGTGCGGCGTACGATCGATCGAGGCCGCGGCGGCCTTGAGGCGCTCGCGGGTAGGGTCGTCGAGTTTGACCCCGAGGGTGGTGGTAGCCATATTTTTATCCTCATGTTTGCCACGCACGTGTGGCATCAGCTGGCGGCAAGATTATCCGCGCACTGCAATAGGTGCAACCGGGTGCAACCCATTTTTAGCTGGAAAAAGAAGCAGCTTGTCAGGAATAAAATTCCTGCACGGAGTGGCTTGCCTCCTACTGGTGCCTTTACTTCTGAAAACGCCATTTTTTGCTCCAAAAAGGAGCAAAAGCGTCGTCAACGACCAGTTTTTGGACAAGGTGCAACTGATTCGGCGCAAATTGGTTGCACCTTGTTCGTCTTGTTGCATAGGATTCGCGGCCAAGGTGCAACCGTCCTGCAGGACTGGTTCATCGGCTGATGGCTTTCCTGGGGAAACATCAGTCATAAATGCGCGGCCCGCCTGATCGTCTCCCAAGCGTCATCGTTTGGCGGCGGGTGGCAGTGGCCGCCGCACCATAAAAACAAAGCCAGGGCGTAACTCAATGAGTGCAAGCAATCCAACCTTGATCACCTTCGTGATCTACATCGCGGCAATGGTGCTGATCGGCTTCATGGCCTATCGCTCCACCAACAACCTTTCCGACTACATTCTTGGCGGCCGCAGCCTCGGCAGCGTGGTCACCGCGCTTTCCGCCGGTGCTTCCGACATGAGTGGCTGGCTGCTGATGGGCCTGCCGGGCGCCATCTACATGTCCGGTCTTTCGGAAAGCTGGATCGCCATCGGCCTGATCGTCGGTGCCTACCTCAACTGGCTGTTCGTGGCCGGCCGCCTGCGGGTGCAGACCGAACACAACGGTGACGCGCTGACCCTGCCGGACTACTTCTCCAGCCGCTTTGAAGACAAGAGCGGCCTGCTGCGGATCATCTCTGCGGTGGTGATCCTGGTGTTCTTCACCATCTACTGCGCCTCCGGCATCGTCGCCGGTGCCCGCCTGTTCGAAAGCACTTTCGGCATGCCCTACGAGACAGCGCTGTGGGCCGGTGCGGCGGCAACCATTGCCTACACCTTCGTTGGTGGTTTCCTGGCAGTGAGCTGGACCGATACCGTCCAGGCCACGCTGATGATCTTCGCTCTGATCCTGACGCCGATCATCGTGCTGCTGGCGACCGGTGGCGTGGACACCACCTTCCTGGCCATCGAAGCCAAGGACCCGACCAACTTCGACATGCTCAAGAACACCACCTTCATCGGCGTGATCTCGCTGATGGGCTGGGGCCTGGGCTACTTCGGCCAGCCGCATATCCTGGCGCGCTTCATGGCCGCCGACTCGGTGAAGTCGATTGCCAAGGCCCGTCGCATCTCCATGACCTGGATGATCCTGTGCCTGGGCGGCACCGTGGCGGTGGGCTTCTTCGGTATCGCCTATTTCTCGGCGCACCCTGAGGTGGCCGGCCCTGTGACCGAAAACCCTGAGCGGGTGTTCATCGAACTGGCCAAGCTGCTGTTCAACCCGTGGATCGCGGGTGTGCTGCTGTCGGCCATCCTGGCGGCAGTCATGAGTACCCTGAGCTGCCAGCTGCTGGTGTGCTCCAGTGCCCTGACTGAAGACTTCTACAAAGCCTTCCTGCGCAAGCACGCTTCCCAGCTGGAACTGGTGTGGGTCGGCCGCGCCATGGTGCTGGTGGTGGCGCTGATCGCCATTGCCATGGCCGCCAACCCGGAAAACCGCGTGCTGGGCCTGGTGAGCTATGCCTGGGCCGGGTTCGGCGCGGCCTTCGGCCCCGTGGTACTGATTTCGGTGATCTGGAAAGGCATGACCCGTGACGGCGCGCTGGCCGGCATCATCGTCGGTGCCGTCACCGTGATCCTGTGGAAGCATTTCGCTCTGCTGGGCCTGTACGAAATCATCCCGGGCTTCATCTTCGCCAGCCTGGCGATCCTGCTGGTGAGCAAGATGGGCACGCCGAGCGCCGGCATGGTCCAGCGCTTCGAAGCGGCCGAGAAGGATTTCAAGCTCAACCACTGAGTGCGCAGATCCTGCCCTGATTCCCCGGGGCGCTGAAGAACGGCCCGCTGCGTCACCGCAGCGGGCCGTTTTTTTTTGCGTCCCGTAGCCGCTGCCGCAGGCTGTTAACGAGGGGCGCTCGGAGGGACCGCAAGGCCCTGCGGGCCTTTGCGCAGCCTCGCCATGGCTCGGCTGCGGCTACAGGGTCAGTGCAGCTCGGTGTCGGGCTGGTTGAGGAATATCAGTACGCCCAGGATCGCCATGTAGAACTTGAACGCCGCGTCCTGGCCGTTCCAGGCCTTGGACTGCCACATCATGAACCACTCGCCGCCAACCACCATGAAGCCGAAGAACCAGACGCAAAAGCCCAGGCAGAAGCCGGCAATGGCCCAGCGCTTGGCGCGGTTGAAGTCGCTGGCGACACCGTGCCGGGCCAGCCACAGGTGCAGGGCGCCAAACACCAGCAGCGCGCCGGTCAGGGCTTCGCCGGCGATGATCAGCCAGTAACCGGCATTCCACAGCAGCGGCAAGGTCAGGGCGCGGTCGGTGGCGCTGTTGCCGGGGAAGACGCTGTCCATGCTCAGCACGTGCTGGACAAAGGCGAAGTTGGAACCGTAGTCGCTGATGTTGTTGTAGGCCACCAGCAGGGCGAAGGCCGCCACTGCCAGGGTCATGGTGATCTTGACGTAACGCACAATCATGTCGGGTTCCTTTGCGGGTGATCAAGGGTCCTGGGGGCTGGAGAGGGGAGAGGCGTGGGTGCCAACGCGCTAGGCAATGGCCCTGGCGCAGAACGCCAGGGCCGGGGGTCAGGCTTGTTGCAGTGCCTGGTCCAGGTCTTCGAGCAGGTCTTCGATGGCCTCGATGCCTACCGAGAGACGGATCATCTCCGGCTTGACCCCGGCCTTGGCCTGCTCTTCTTCGTTCATCTGCCGGTGAGTGGTGGACGCCGGGTGGCAAGCCAGGGACTTGGCGTCGCCGATGTTCACCAGGCGCTTGAAGATCTGCAGCGCATCGTAGAAGCGCACGCCCGCGGCATAGCCGCCCTTGAGGCCGAAGGAGAGGATCGCCGACGGCTTGCCCTGCATGTATTTGCGCGCCAGTTCATGGTGCGGGTGGTCGGGCAGGCCGGCGTAGCTGACCCAGGCCACCAGCGGGTGGGCCTTGAGGAACTGCGCCACCTTGAGGGCGTTGTCGGTGTGGCGCTCCATGCGCAGGGCCAGGGTTTCCAGGCCTTGCAGCAACAGGAAGGCGTTCATCGGCGCCAATGCTGCGCCGGTGTTGCGCAGCGGCACGGTGCGGGCCCGGGCGATAAAGGCGGCGGGGCCGAACTTCTCGGTGTAGACCACGCCGTGGTAGGCCGGCTCCGGGGTGTTGAGGCTGGCGAACTTCTGCGGGTGGTCGGCCCAGGGGAAGTTGCCGCTGTCGACGATCACCCCGCCCAGGGAGTTGCCATGGCCACCGACGTACTTGGTCACCGAGTGCACCACGATGTCGGCGCCGAACTGGATCGGCTTGCACAGGATCGGCGTGGCCACGGTGTTGTCCACCATCAGTGGCACGTTACGGGCGTGGGCGGCCTGGGCCAGGCCCTCGATATCGACGATGTTGCCCGCGGGGTTGCCGATGCTCTCGCAGTACACCAGCTTGGTCTTGTCGTCGATCAGCTCGGCAATGGCCTCGGGGGAGTCGTCCCGGGCGAAACGCACTTCGACCCCGAAGCTGGGCAGCAGGTGGGCGAACAGGGTGTAGGTGCCGCCGTACAGCTGGGGCGTGGAGACGATATTGTCCCCGGCCTGGGTCAGGGTCTGGATCGCGTAGTGGATGGCGGCACTGCCGGCGGCCACCGCCAGCCCGGCGATCCCGCCTTCCAGGGCGGCCATGCGCTGTTCCAGCACATCGTTGGTGGGGTTCATGATGCGGGTGTAGATGTTGCCGGGCACATCGAGGTTGAACAGGTCAGCGCCGTGCTGGGCGTTGTCGAACTCGAAGGCGACGTTCTGGTAGATGGGCACGGCCACGGCCTTGGTGGTCGGGTCCGACTTGAATCCATGGTGCAGCGCAATCGTTGCGTCTTTCATAAATCCTCGACTAAGGGCTTGTCACCAAGCGGTAACAGACCCTGGCTAATCCATTAATGAGCACAGCCAGGCAGGTCGTGTGCCCGCGCAGCAGTCAGTGGTCCCGTGTGTCTGAGTCGCCAGCAACCGTTTGATGTGCCCGCCGCTTGGCCGCGGGCAGGCGCGTCAGTGTCCAATAGGCGCGGCGGATGGGCAAGGGCCCCGAGGTGCGGCAGGAAAGGGCCGGCCATCCATGGCCGGCGGGCGGTTTCAGCGCGGCTGGGACCAGCCCTGGGAGCGCTTGACCGCGGCGCTGAAGGTGCAGCGCCAGGCGTCTGCCGTGGCCCGGTCGATACGCGGCCGGTAGTCGGTGCGGGTGTTGTCCAGCTCTGGCAACTCCAGCCCCAGGCCGCGGGCGGCGAGGGCGGCGCAGCCCAGGGCGGTGAGTTCGTCGAAGCGCTGGGTGACTATGGTGCGTTGCAGGATATCGGCCAGGAACTGGGCGAAATACGGGCTGCGGGCCAGGCCGCCGTCAATCGACAACTGGTCGGTGACGTTGAGGTGATCGTCCATCGCCGTGATCACTTCGGCGCTGCGCAGGGCCACGCCTTCCAGTACCGCCTGGCACAGGTCCTGGCGAGTGGTGGCGGCGTTCATGCCGATCCATACCGCCCCGGCACTGCGGTCCCAGTGCGGGCAGGCAAGCCCGGACAAGGCCGGGACAAACGCCAGCTCGCGGGAAATCGCCGGTGGCTGATCGAAGGCTGCCAGTTCCGAGAAGTCGCTGAACAGGCCCAGGCGCCCGGCCCATTCCACTGCGGCGCTGGCGTCGTACACGCCACCGTCCATGGCATACACCGGTTTGCCGTCGGCCTGCCAGGCGACGGTGGCCAGCAGGCCTTTCTCCGGGGCGCGAATGATCTGTTCGCCTGTGACTGTCAGGGCGAAGGCGCCGGTGCCGAAGGTGATCTTGGCGTCCCCCGGCTCCCGGCAGCCGTGACCGTACAGCGAGGCTTGCTGGTCGACCACCGAGGCGCTGATGGGGGTCTGGCCGATGCGTCCGAAGTCGCCGACCGTGGCGCGGATTTCCGGCAGGGCCTGCAGGGGCACGCCGAACAGCTGGCACAACTGCGGGTCCCACTGGCCGGTGGCGAGATTCATCAGCGAGGTGCGCGAGGCGGTGGTGATGTCAGTGGCGTAGACCCCGGTCAGGCGATCGAGAAAGTAGGCATCGGTGGTGCCCAGGCGCAGGCGGCCGGCACTCAGGGCGGCCTGTGCCGCCGGCAGGTTGTCGACGATCCAGGCCAGCTTGCTGGCGGAGAAGTAGGCATCCAGGGGCAGCCCGGCCCGTTCCAGGGTCAGGGCTTCGGCGCCGCTGGCGCGCAGTTCTTCGATGCGCGCGGCGCTGCGGTTGTCCTGCCAGACGATCACCGGCGACAGCGGCGCGCCACTGACGGCGTCCCAGGCCAGGCAGCTTTCACCCTGGTTGGCCAGGCCGATGGCGTCGACCCGGCCGGTGGCTTCCAGGCAGCGTTGCAGGTTGGCCAGCAGCTCCAGCGGGTCGTGTTCGACCCAGCCCGGGCGCGGGTGATGCTGCTGGTGGCGCAGCGCCAGTTGGATATCGGCACGGCCTTGCATGTCCACGACCAGTACGCGGGTGCTGGTGGTGCCCTGGTCAAGTGCGGCTATTCGCATGGTCATTTCTCTTGTTGTGGGACGGCCTGGTCGATGCAGATGTCCAGTTGGTCGAAATGTTCCGGCAGGTGCAGGTCCTTGATGGGGATCAGCAGGCGCCGTTCCGGCAGTGCCGAGACCGGTCGGCTCCAGAGCTCCAGGCCCTGGGCGCGGACCCGCAGGGTGCCACTGACCGCCTGGCTGACCCGCAACTGGATGTGCGCCAGGCCCGCCAGTTCGCCGCGCACCAGGCGGCCCGGCACGCCGAGCTTGATCGGGGCGGCGTACTTCAGGGTCAGGGCGTCATTGGCATCGGGTAGCTGGCCGCTCAGGGCCAGGGCCATCAGGCTGCCGATGCGCCGCCCTTCGCGGTAGGACCAGCCGGCCGTCTCGATTGGCCGCAGCAGGTTGCCGGCGGCAAAGTAGGCCGGGTCCGAACAGCGGCCGTACTGGTCGATCTTCGGCCCCCCGCTGCCATTGTCCAGTTGCAGGTGGCTCAGGCGCACCAGGCTCGACTCCGGGGTGAACTGGCCGGTGAGCAGCACGCCGTCGCAGGAAATGTCGCGAACCTGGCCGTCGGCCAGGCGCACCCGGGCCGACTCCACCCGGCCACACCCATTGATCGCCAGCAGCTCGGCGCCAAAGTGCATGGGGATGCCCAGCAACCTTGGGAACACCGACAGCGGCCAGCGGGCGGTGGCTCGTTTATTGGCTTCCAGCACCGCCACCGGACGGATACCGGCGCGTCGGCAACTGAGCACGGCAGACAGGCTGACCAGTTCGGTGCCGATGATCAGGGGCCGCTCGAAAGGCTTGAGGTGCTGCACATAGAGGAAGTTCTGCAAGGCCCCGGTGTTGATCACCCCCACCGGGCGGTCGCCGGACAGCAGGCGCGCCGAGCGCGGGGTTTCCCGGGCGCCGGTGGCGATCAGCACCTTCTGTGCCTGGATCTGCCGTGGCCCGTCTGGAGTGGCCAGGCGCAACAGGCCGCCGGGTTCCAGGCTGACCACCGTGTGTCGCAGCAGCAGGATCACGCCGGCTTTCAGCGCGGCTTCGACATTGCGCCGGGCATAGGCCGGGCCGCTGAGAAGGCGCTGGTACTCGCGCATGCCGAAGGGCGGGTGGGCACAGTGCCGGGGAATGCCGCCGGCTTCGCTTTCACGTTCGATGACAATCACCGGGCCGATACCCTGGCGCCGCAGTTCGATGGCCGCGGCCAGGCCCGCCGGGCCGCTGCCGATAATGGCCGCTTCGGCCTGAAGAAGTTCAGTGCTGTTCATGGCAACGACCTGTGGCAAGAGGGACGGCCAGTTGGCTGGCGCTGAGTTCGGCGACCTGGGCCGAGCAATAGAAACCCTGGCAGCGGCCCATGCAGGCGCGGGTGCGGCGCTTGAGCCCGCCCAGGTCGCCAGGTGGCAGGGGGCTGTGCAGGGCGCTTTCTATTTCGCGCCGGGTCACCAGTTCGCAATGGCAGACGATTTCGCCATAGCCGGGGCGCTGCCAGTCGCGGGGCAAGTGCTCCGCCAGATTGGGCATCTGTGGCCAGACCGGTTCGCGCACCGGCTGGTGCTGGCGGCGCTGGCTGTACAGGCCGTAGACATGCCGGGCAATACCCAGGGCGGCGGTGAGCCCGGTGGAGCGGATGCCGCCGACGGTGATCCAGTGCCGGGCGTGGTCGGCCTGGATCCGGTACTCCTTCTTTTCGCTGGCGGGGCGCAGCCCGGCGTAGGTGGCGGTGACCGGCATCCCGGCGAGGGCGGGAATCCGCTCCACGGCGGCATCGATCAGGCTTTGCAGGGTCGGGCCGTCGAGCCCTGCATGCACGCGGTCCTCCTGCTCTTCGGCGGTGGGGCCCACCAGCAGGTTGCCGTACACCGTGCGGGTCAGGACTATGCCCTTGGTGCGCTCGTTGGGTACCGGCAGGACGATGCGCTCCAGCAGTGTGGCCGCGGCCTTGTCGAAGACCACGAACTGGCCCTTGCGCGGCATGATGCGAAATTCGCTGTGGCCCAGCAGGTTGTGTTCCAGGGTGTCGCCGAACAGCCCGGCGCAGTTGATCACCTGGGCGCTGCGCAGGGTGCCCCGGTTGGTGTGCAGGGTCCAGGCGTCGCCATCGAACTGGCCTTGCTGCACCTCGCATTGCAACTGTACGCGGGCGCCATGGGCCATGGCCTGCTGCAGGTAACCCAGGGGTGCGGACCAGGGGTCGATCAGGTGCTCGTCGGGCACCAGCACCGCGCCCACGGCGTGATTGGCCAGGTGCGGCTCCAGGGCGAGGATCTCGCTGCGTTCCAGCAGGCGTACGTTGTCTACCCCATTGGCCTGGGCCTGGGCGAGGATCCCCGGCAGCCTGGCCTGGTCCTCGGCGTTCCAGGCCACTACCAGCGCGCCACTCTTGAGCAGTGGCAGGTTCATGGCCGAGTGGATTTCCAGGTATTCCTGGTAGCCGGCCTGCATGCACTGCAGTTCCAGGCTGCCACTGGGGGCGTCGAAGCCGGTGTGCAGGATGGCACTGTTGGCCTTGCTGGCGCCGGAGAGAATGTCGCTGCCCTTTTCCAGCAGCACCACCCGTGCCCCTTCCAGGGCGAAGCGCCGGGCCATGGCGCAACCGACGACCCCGCCACCGACGATGGCCACATCGAAAGTCACATTGTTCGGATAAAGTTCGGTCATATAAATGCCTGTTTCCTGCGGTAACGCCCAAGGATCTGTGCAGGAATCAAAGCATAATGCGGGCCATGATTGTTGTTTTTATTTTCTATTCGGTCATATATCGGTCATTTCGGTGTGGTTTTCGGTGGCGCCTGCAGCAACGGCCCTGGTTCAGGGCTGTGGCACCAGATGCACCTCCACGCCGGCTTTCTCCAGCGCTACCAGCAGCTCTGGGCCGGGCTGGCGATCGATCACCAGGCGGTCTATGCGCTCCAGAGGGAACACCTTGAACAGGCCGCGGCGTTCCAGCTTCGAAGAATCGGCGATCACCGTCAGCTGGCGGGCCTGGGCAATCATGGCGCGGGCCACTTCGGCTTCTTCGATGGAGAAGTCCATGGCGCCGTCTTCATTCAGCGCGCCAATGGTGATCACCGCATGCTCGGCGTTGAAACGGGTGATCTGTTCCAGGGCCAGGGTGCCGACGTTCTGTGTCGAGTCGGGGCGATATTCACCGCCGATCATGAACACCCGATTGCCCGACTCGCCAATGCAGCCGGCAATCGGCAGGGAGTTGGTGATCACTGTCAGGCGGGTGTGCTGCGCCAGTTCCCGGGCGAAGAACAGGGTGGTGGTGCCGGTATCGATGAAGATGCTGTCGCCCGCGCAGAACAGGCCGGCGGCGTAGCGGCCGAGGGCGCGCTTCTCCTGGGCGTGTTCGTTCATGCGGGTCTGGAAGGTGTTTTCGTGCTCGCCGGTGGGGGGCAGGGCCGCGCCGCCGTGGAACTTGGTGACCAGGCCGCTTTCCGCCAGGTCGCTGAGGTCGCGGCGGATGGTTTCCTGGGACGTGGCAGTGATGCGCGCCAGCTCTTCCACAGAAATCCGCTCCCGTTGCCGCAGGAGTTCGAGAATGTGCTGTCGTCGTTCGTTGGGGCGCATGGTGTTTTCCGTTTAGTGGTACTTCGCCACACAAATGGGCGTTTTTTGTTACTTACGCACACTCCTGGTTCAGGAATGTGCTGATTCGGTCAAATTCGATGGAAAAGTTAAGCATTTACTTGCACGTTTCACAATGGCCCGCAGTCATGGGGTTGGCTCCGGACTCACGGCAGGTCGGGCCAATGTTGCGAAGGTGCATTGACCGAAATATGGTTGTTTTAAAGTAAAAACCACAACTAATACACATTGTGGCACGGGATGTGCCCTGTGTTTCATCACCTGGTTCATCGTTCTCCTTGGCGATGAGTGACCAGAGCTGGCCTCGACAAGAACTTCCCCGGCGGGGGAAACCTATAAATGACGCTCAGAGAGATGAACCCACATGGCTGAATTTGGAAACTACGTCATTTACCTGATCATGCTCGGCGCCGTGATCGGCGCCCTGTCATCCATCATCAAGCCCGAGAGCGGGCTGGGTAAGGAGTTCGTCAACGGTATCCACTCCATCGGCCCGGTGTTCCTGGCCCAGGCCGGGATCATGGTGGCGATTCCCTACCTGTCCCAGGGCATTTCCCACGCCCTGGGGCCGTTCTTCAACGCCTTGGGTTCGGATGTTTCCATCGCGGCGCTGTCGATCATTGCCGTGGACATGGGCGGCTACCAGCTGGCCAACGCCCTGACCGCCAACCGTGACCTGTGGATCACCGCGATGCTGGTGGGCTACACCTCCGGGGCGACCATCGTCTACCTGATCCCGGTGGGCCTGACCATGCTCGAGCGCAAGGACCACAAGTACCTGGCCCTGGGTGCCATGGCCGGGCTGATCAGCATTCCGTTCGCGGTGCTGATGTCGCTGCTGATCATCACCGCTACCCACTTGCCGGTGCGGGACATCGTTTCCACCAACTCCGAGGCGTTGTACTACCTGTCCCTGGGCTTCGTCGACATGCTCAAGCTGCTGGCGCCGCTGTTCGTGTTCTGCTTCCTGCTGGCGGCGGGGCTGCGCTACCGGCCGCAGATGATGGTCAGGGGCTTCCTGGTGTTCGGCAAGATCATGGACGCGGCGATCAAGCTGATCCTGGCCCTGAGCATCGTCGAGCACTTCACCAAGTTCTTCAGCATCAACTTCGGCGGCTGGGGCTTCGACCCGATGTTCGCCGACGAAAAGGAGCTGTTCCGGGCGATCGAGATCGCCGGCTACATCGGCATCATGCTCGCCGGTACCTTCCCCATCTGCTACCTGTTCCAGCGCTACTGCAAGAAGCCCATGGAGCTGCTGGGACGCCATCTGAACCTGTCCAGCACCGGTGCCGCGGGGTTCATCATGGTGTTTGCCAACATCATCGCCACCTTCCACCTGTTCAAGCACATGACCGCCCGCGACAAGGTGCTGTGCGTGGCCCTGGGGGTCTGCGCCCAGGCACTGATCGGCGACCACCTGGCCTTCACTGCGAACTTCCAGCCAAGCCTGATCCTGCCGATTCTGCTCGGCAAACTGTTTGGCGGCCTGCTGGCGGTGGCGATCGCCATCCGCATCTCGGTGCCGGCCGCCCAGCGCTATGAGCTGCAAGAGCAGGAACAGGCGGCAGCCTTTGCCCTGCAACCTGCGCGGGCCTGACGGCCCGCATCACCTATCCCTGAAATCGAGGTAACGATGCGCAAGATTTTCCTGGCCTGCCCCTACAGCCATTCCGAGCCGGCCGTCATCAACGAGCGTTTTCTCCAATGCAACCAGGTCGCGGCGCAGATACTGGAAGCCGGCCATGCGGTGTTCAGCCAGGTGAGCATGTCCCACCCGATCAACCTGTGCCTGGCGGGCAAGGACAATGCCGCCATCGGCAAGCTCTGGGCGCCGGTGGATGCGCTGTACATGGCGATGATGGAGGAGCTGATCGTGCTCGACCTGCCGGGCTGGAAGGACAGTGGCGGGATCAAGCGCGAGATCGAGGTGTTCGAAACGTCCGGGCGGCGGGTCAGCCTGTGGTCGCAAGTCAGTCACGAGTTTGTCTGAAACCCTGGCCGTGCCCGTCGTCGCCTGCGCCGGGTACGGCCCCGCTCTGAACTGACGACAGCCTGCGCACAGGGTAAACTTGCCCCCCTGCGCAGGAGCAACCATGAACTATCGTCACGCCTTCCACGCCGGCAATCACGCCGACGTCTTCAAACACCTGACCCTGACCCGCCTCATCGCCCTGATGTCGCGCAAGGAGCAGCCGTTCGCCTACCTCGACAGCCACGCCGGTATCGGTCTGTATGACCTCAAGGGCGACCAGGCCACGCGCACCGGCGAGTACCTGGAAGGCATCGCCCGCCTGTGGGGCGACGAGGACCTGCCGGCGCTGACCGCCGATTACATGCAGGTGCTGCACAAGATGAACCCCGATGGCGAGTTGCGTTACTACCCGGGCTCGCCGGAACTGGCTCGGCGCCTGACCCGTTCCCAGGATCGGGTGCTGCTCAACGAGAAACACCCGGAAGACGGCCTGCTGCTCAAGGACAACATGAAGGGTGACCGGCGGGTAGCGGTGCACCTGGGCGAGGGCTGGCACGTGGCCCGGGCCCTGCTGCCGGTGGCGGAAAAACGCGCGGTGATGCTCATCGACCCGCCTTTCGAGCAACTGGACGAGATGCAGCGCTGTGCGGCCTCGCTGAAGGAAGCCATTGGCCGCATGCGCCAGACCGTGGCGGCCATCTGGTACCCGGTCAAGGACCAGCGCGCCCTACGACGCTTCTATCAGGACCTGGCCGGTACCGGTGCGCCGAAGCTGCTGCGGGTGGAGTTGCTGGTGCATCCGCTGGATACGCCCAACAGCCTCAACGGTTCGGGCCTGGCGATCGCCAACCCGCCTTGGGGCCTGGAAGAGGAGTTGCGCGAGCTGCTGCCCTGGCTGTCGAAGAAGCTGGGCCAGACCCAGGGCGGCTGGCAGATGGACTGGTTGATCGCGGAGTAAGGGGGCGCTGGCCAGCCAGCTCCTGCGGAAGGTTGCAGGAGCCGGCTGGCCGGCGCAAGGACTCAGATCGGGCAGGTCACGCCGGTGCCGCCGATCCCGCAATAGCCTTCAGGGTTCTTCGCCAGGTACTGCTGGTGGTAAGCCTCGGCGAAGTACACGGTCGGCGCTTCTCCGATTTCCGTGGTGATGGTGCCCAGGCCGGCCTTGGTCAGCTCCGCCTGGAACACGTCCCTGCTGTGCAGCGCCTGCTCCAGCTGGGTCGGATTGGTGGCGTAGATCACCGAGCGGTACTGGGTGCCGATGTCATTGCCCTGGCGCATGCCCTGGGTCGGGTTGTGCAGTTCCCAGAACATCGCCAGCAATTCCTTGTAGCTGACCTTTTCCGGCTCGTACACCACCAACACCACTTCGGTATGCCCGGTCAGGCCCGAGCAGACTTCTTCGTAGGTCGGGTTCGGGGTGAAGCCGCCGGCATAACCCACGCACGTGCTGAACACGCCTTCGCGCTGCCAGAATCGCCGTTCGGCACCCCAGAAACAGCCCAGGCCGAAGATGGCGAAATCCACATTGCCCGGAAACGGGCCCAGCAGCGGGTTGCCGTTGACGTAGTGTTCGGCAGGTAGGGCCATGGGGGTTTCACGGCCAGGCAGAGCTTGTTCTTTGGTTGGAAGCACGTTTTTGTTCACCAGAATTTCCGAGCGCAAGACCATGTTGCAGTCCTCCAGTCAGGTTGGGGAGTCAGTCAGTCGATAGACACGCAGTTTGCCCGAGTGTTACAGCGCTGTCAGGCAATTGGGCCACGAGGATAACGCTTGAGCTTGGCGATCAGCTCGGAGCCGGGAATCGGTCGGTCGAACAGGTAGCCCTGGCCCACGTCGCAGCGGTGGCGGCGCAGGAAGGCCAGTTGCTCGGCGGTCTCGATGCCTTCGGCGACCACCTTGATCTTCAGGTTGTGGGCCATGGCGATCACCGCGGAGGTGATTTCCATGTCGTCCTGGTTGTCGGGGATCTCGTGGATGAAGCTGCGATCGATCTTGATGATATCGATGGGGAATTTCTTCAGGTAACTCAGGGACGAATAGCCGGTGCCGAAGTCGTCCATGGCCAGGGTCAGGCCGAGTTTTTTCAGTTGTTCCAGCTGCTGGTGGGTGTCGTCGGTGGCTTCCAGCAGCAGGCCCTCTGTTAGCTCAAGCTCCAGCAGCGAGGAGGGCAGTTGTTCTTCCTTGAGGATGCTGGCGATGGAGGCCACCAGGTCCGGGTCGGAAAACTGCTTGGGCGACAGGTTGATGGCTACGTGCAGGTTGCCCATGCCGGCGGCGGTCAGTTGCTTGCTCATGCGGCAGGCCTGGCGGGCGATCCACTTGCCGATGGGGATGATCAGGCCGGTTTCTTCCGCCACGCTGATGAACTGGTCGGGGCGGATCATGCCCTTTTCCGGATGGTTCCAGCGCAGCAGCGCCTCCATGCCCAGCAGGCGGCCGCTGCGCAGGCACAGCTTGGGCTGGTAGAACACGTCCAGCTCGTTCTGGGTCAGGGCGCGGCGCAGGTTGTTCTCGACGAACAGTTTGTAGCTGGCCTCGGCGTTCAGCGCCTCGGTGAACACCTGCACCTGGTGCTTGCCGTTGGCCTTGGCCTTGTGCAGGGCCAGGCCGGCGTTGCGCATCAGGGTCTGCGGGTCACGGCCGTGCAGCGGCGCACTGGCCAGGCCCACGGAGCCGGTGACGCTGATCAACTGGTTGTCGACGAACATCGGCTTGTCCAGGGTCATCAGCAACTGGCTGGCGATCTGTTGCCCGGTTTCCAGGTCGGTGTTGTCCAGCAGCACGGCGAATTCGTTGCTGGCGAAGCGCGCCAGGCTGCCGCTGGGGCTCAGGCTGTTGCGCAGGCGCCGGGCCAGGCTGATCAGCAGTTTGTCGCCGGTCTGGTGGCCGAGGCTGTCGTTGATCCGCTTGAAATTGTCGATGTCCACCAGCAGCAGGCTGATCGGGGTATCGCTGTCTCGGGCAAAGCGTTCATCGAGGTTGCGGATGAAGGCGGGGCGGTTGCCCAGGTTGGTCAGGTTGTCGGTGTAGGCCAGGCGCTCTATGCGCTGCTGGGCGAGCTTGGTCTGGGTGATGTCTTCGTAGATGCCGATGTAGTGGGTCAGCTCGCGGTTGTCGCCATACACCTTGGAGATCGACAGCTGGCCCCAGTAAGGCTCCAGGTTCTTGCGCCGGCTCTTGAACTCGCCCTGCCAGCTGTTGCTCTTGGCCAGGCTGGACGGAGCGTCGAACAGCAGCTCGCTGAGGTTTTCCAGGGCCGGCAGTTCGGATAGGCGGTGGCCATGGACCTCTTCGGTGCTGTATTGGGTGATCGCCGTGAAGCTGGGGTTGACGTACTCCACCACGCCGTCGCAATTGACCAGCAGGAAGGCGTTGGCGCTCTGTTCCACGGCGCGCTGGAACAGGTGCAGGGCGCTGGTGGCGGCCCGCCGGTTGTGATTGTTGATGACCTGGGCGAACTGGTCTGCCAGTTCGCCGGCGAAGGCGATCTCGTCGGACTGCCAGGCCCGGGTCATGCCGGTCTGTTCCAGGCACAGTACGCCGACGACCTGGCCGTCGATGCGAATGCTGGCGTCGAGCATGGCGTTGACGTCCCGCGGGCGCAGGCTCTCGGCCATCTCCCGGGTTCGCGGGTCGCGCATGGCGTTTTGCGCGTCAATGGCGCGGCAGCTGTGCAGGGCTTCCAGGTAGTCGGGAAAGCTGCTGGCGTCGATGGACTCCGGCATGCGGTATTCCTGGGGGCCGCGGTGATAGGCGGCAATCGGCACCAGTTGCTGGTCTTCCAGGTTCCAGATGCTGGCGCAGTCGATCTGGTAGATGTCGCAGGCGCTGCGGGTAATCAGTTCGGCAGCTTCCTTCAACGAATTGCCGGTGCTGTAGCGCTGGCGGGTCAGGAGCAGGATCAAATCCTGCTGCGCACGCACCCGTTCCAGGTGCTGCAATTGCTCCTGCTGGGCCCGCTGGTTGAGTTCCAGGGCGATCTGCAGGCGGGTGTTCTGGGTTTCCAGATCCAGTGCCGGCAGCGCCGAAGCATCGCTGAACAGCCCTTCGACCACCAACAGGTAGCCGCGCAGCAGGTGCCGGTTGTGCTGTTTGTAGGCTTCGCCCAGCTCGAGGATGCTCAAGGGCCCCTGGGCGGTGTGCAGGGTATAGCGGATCAGGTAATGAGAGCTGTTGCTCAGTTGCTGCTGGATGGTGTCGTGCAACTGATAGCGGGCTTCGGGCTCCATCAGGCTGGCATAGGGCGAGCCGACCAGGGCGCAGAGTTCGACGGCGGGCAGGCCGAACTGGCGTTCGCAATTGGGATCGAGAAACAGCAGCGCCCAGCTCGCTTCATTCAGCCGTTCGAAACGCAACATGCCGAGCCGCGAGGGCACAGGCAACTGCGTCACTACCTCGGCCGCCATACGGCTGGCGGCATCGGGTTGGCTTTTCATGGGGAAACTCGCTTCGAAATTGCTGATCGCGCCGGGCTCACGCCCTCTTTACTGTTGCCTGCGGCAAGGTTGCATCATGGCGCATCGACTGACAAGTAAGATGAAGGCTAAGTGCTATAAACCTGTATCGGCAGGCAGAAGGATTTCTGCAAAGTAACTTTTTTGCTGTTTAACGTCGTGCACTGACGGGCAATTGGCGACGTTTTTCTGGCAAAAAAAGCCCCGCCAAATTGACGGGGTTGAGGTACGAGCGTGGCGCTCGGAAAGCGTGCGCTACCGGCCCGCCCATGACAGGAGGGCCGGTACGCGGGTTACAGCAGAATGGTGCGGATGTCCGCCAGCAGGTCGCTCAGGCGCTTGGTGAAGCGTGCGGCGGCCGCGCCGTTGATCACACGGTGATCGTAGGACAGGGACAGTGGCAGCATTAGTTTCGGCTGGAAGGCCTTGCCGTCCCAGACTGGCTGGATGGTGGCCTTGGAAACACCGAGGATCGCCACTTCCGGCGCGTTGACGATCGGCGTGAAACCGGTGCCGCCAATGTGCCCGAGGCTGGAGATGGTGAAGCAGGCGCCTTGCATCTCGTCCGCGGAGAGCTTCTTGGTGCGGGCTTTTTCCGCCAGGGAAGCCGCCTCGGCCGCCAGTTGCAGCAGGCTCTTCTGGTCGACGTCCTTGATCACTGGTACCAGCAGGCCATCCGGAGTGTCCACGGCGAAGCCGATGTTCACGTACTTCTTGCGGATGATCGCCTTGCCGCTTGGCGCCAGGGAGCTGTTGAAGTCCGGCAGTTCCTTGAGCAGGTGGGCACAGGACTTGAGCAGCAGCGGCAGGATGGTCAGCTTGACGCCGGCCTTCTCGGCCACGGCCTTCTGTGCAACGCGGAAAGCTTCCAGCTCGGTGATGTCGGCCGAGTCGAATTGAGTCACGTGTGGCACGTTCAGCCAGCTGCGGTGCAGGTTGGCGGCGCCGGCCTGCATCAGGCGGGTCATCGGCACTTCTTCGATTTCACCGAAGCGGCTGAAGTCCACGACAGGAATCGGCGGGATGCCCGCGCCACCGGTTGCGCCGCCAGCAGCTGGCGCTTCCTTGGCCTTCTGCATCATGGCCTTGACGTAGACCTGCACGTCTTCTTTCAGGATGCGACCGTGCGGGCCGCTGGCGCCGACAGCGCTCAGCTCGACGCCGAATTCACGGGCCAGTTGACGCACAGCCGGGCCGGCGTGAACTTTCGCGCCTGGCTTGGCAGGTGCGGCGGCCGGGGCGGCAGCCGGGGCAGCGGCGGCGGCTGGAGCCGGAGCGCTTGGCGCCGCAGCCGGAGCCGGGGCAGCAGCAGGCGCTGCGCCTTTGACTTTCAGCTTGAGGATCAGATCGCCGGTGCCGACTTCGTCGTCCAGCTTGATGGAAACGCTTTCCACCACGCCAGCGGCAGGCGATGGAATTTCCATGCTCGCCTTGTCGGATTCCAGGGTAATCAGCGACTGGTCGGCTTCAACGCTGTCGCCAGCCTTGACCAGCACTTCGATGATCTTGGCCTTGCCGGCCGAACCGATGTCCGGAACGTGGATGTCCTGAACACTGTCAGCCACTGGAGCAGCCGGGGCTGCTGCAGGAGCAGGCGCAGCGGCAGCGGCCGGAGCAGCAGCCTGGGCCGGAGCGGCAGCAGGAGCCGCAGCACCCGCCACTTCCAGGTCCAGAATCAGGTCACCGGTGCCGACTTCGTCGTTGAGCTTGACGCTGATGGCCTTGACCACGCCAGCGGCAGGCGACGGGATTTCCATGCTTGCCTTGTCGGATTCCAGGGTGATCAGCGATTGATCAGCCTCGACCTTGTCGCCGACCTTGACCTGGATCTCGATGATCTGGGCCTTGCCCGACGAACCGATGTCCGGCACGTGCACTTGCTGAACCGAAGCGGCAGCAGGGGCTGCGGCTGGGGCTGACGCTGCGGCAGGAGCAGCAGCCGGTTTGGCTTCAGCTTTTGCCGCAGGAGCAGCCGCCGGGGCCGCAGCAGCGGCGCCCTCGACTTCCAGTTCGAGCAGTTCGTCGCCTTCTTTCAGACGGTCGCCCAGCTTCACCTTGAGGCTCTTGATGACGCCGGCTTTCGGGGCCGGCACTTCCATGCTGGCCTTGTCCGATTCCAGGGTCAGGATGCTCTGGTCGGCTTCGATACGGTCGCCGACCTTCACAAACAGTTCGATTACTTCACCTTCACCGCTGCCGATGTCAGGTACGCGAATGAGTTCGCTCACAGAAAGTCTCCTCAGCAGTCCAGTGGGTTGCGTTTTTCCGGGTTGATACCGAACTTGGTGATGGCTTCAGCCACGACCTTAGGTTCGATGTCACCACGGTCAGCCAAGGCTTCCAGGGCTGCCAACACCACGAAATGACGGTCTACTTCGAAGAAGTGACGCAGTTTCTTGCGGCTGTCGCTGCGGCCGAAACCGTCGGTGCCCAGGACTTTGAACTCCTTGGATGGGACCCACTGGCGGATCTGTTCGGCGAACAGCTTCATGTAGTCGGTGGAGGCGATGACCGGACCCTTGCGGCCGTTCAGGCACTCTTCGACATAGCTCAGCTTCGGCTTCTGGCCAGGGTGCAGGCGGTTGCTGCGTTCCACGGCCAGGCCGTCGCGGCGCAGTTCGTTGAAGCTGGTCACGCTCCAGACATCGGCAGCGACGTTGAACTCGTCACGCAGGATCTTCGCGGCTTCGCGAACTTCGCGCAGGATGGTGCCGGAGCCCATCAGTTGCACGTGGTGCGCGGCCTCGCGGGTGTCTTCTTCCAGCAGGTACATGCCCTTGATGATGCCTTCCGGGGCGCCGGCCGGCATGGCTGGCTGCTGGTAGGACTCGTTCATCACGGTGATGTAGTAGAAGACGTCCTGTTGCTCTTCGGTCATCTTCTTCATGCCGTCCTGGATGATCACCGCCAGCTCGTAGCCGTAGGTCGGATCAAAGGTGCGGCAGTTCGGGATGGTCCCGGCCAGCATGTGGCTGTGACCGTCTTCGTGTTGCAGGCCTTCCCCGTTGAGGGTGGTGCGCCCGGCAGTACCGCCGATCAGGAAGCCGCGGGTACGGCTGTCGCCGGCAGCCCAGGCCAGGTCGCCGATACGCTGGAAGCCGAACATCGAATAGAAGATGTAGAACGGCAGCATTGGCTGGTTGTGGCTGGAGTACGAAGTACCGGCAGCGATGAAGGAGCTCATGGCGCCCGCTTCGTTGATGCCTTCTTCGAGGATCTGGCCCTTCTTGTCTTCGCGGTAGAACATCACCTGGTCTTTATCGACTGGCTCGTAGAGCTGGCCGACGGAGGAGTAGATGCCCAACTGGCGGAACATGCCTTCCATACCGAAGGTGCGGGCTTCGTCCGGGATGATCGGCACGATGCGCTGGCCGATTTCCTTGTCCTTGACCAGTTGCGCGAGGATCCGCACGAAGGCCATGGTGGTGGAGATTTCACGGTCGCCCGAGCCGTCGAGGATGGCCTTGAGGGTATCCAGTGGCGGAGTCGGGACGCTGAAGCTCTTGGCGCGACGCTGCGGCACGAAACCGCCCAGTGCGGCACGACGCTCGCTCAGGTAGCGGGCTTCGGCGCTGCCTTCTTCTGGTTTGAAGAACGGCAGGTTCTCGATGTCGTCGTCTTTCACCGGGATGTCGAAACGGTCGCGGAACAGCTTCAGGCTGTCGACGTCGACTTTCTTGGTGTTGTGCGCGGTGTTCTTCGCTTCGCCGGCGCCGGTGCCATAACCCTTGATGGTCTTGGCCAGGATGACGGTCGGCTGCTCTTTGTGGTTGACCGCCTCGTGGTAGGCCGCATAGACCTTGTACGGGTCATGGCCGCCACGGTTGAGTTTCCAGATCTCGTCGTCGGACAGATCGGCAACCATCGCCTTGAGTTCAGGGGTGTTGAAGAAGTGCTCGCGGACGAACGCGCCGTCCTTGGCCTTGTAGTTCTGGTACTCGCCGTCGATGACTTCGTCCATGCGGCGCTGCAGGATGCCGTCGACGTCCTTGGCCAGCAGTGGGTCCCAGAAACGGCCCCAGACCACCTTGTTGACGTTCCACTGGGCGCCACGGAACACGCCTTCGAGTTCCTGGATGATCTTGCCGTTGCCGCGAACCGGGCCGTCGAGGCGCTGCAGGTTGCAGTTGATGACGAAGATCAGGTTGTCCAGCTTTTCGCGGCCGGCCAGGGAGATCGCGCCCAGGGATTCCGGCTCGTCGCACTCGCCGTCGCCCATGAAGCACCAGACTTTCTGTTTGCCGGCAGGGATGAAGCCACGGGCTTCCAGGTACTTCATGAAGCGCGCCTGGTAGATCGCCTGGATCGGGCCCAGACCCATGGAAACGGTCGGGAACTGCCAGAAGTCAGGCATCAGCCAAGGGTGCGGGTAGGACGACAGGCCATTGCCATCGACTTCCTGGCGGAAGTTGTTCATCTGGTCTTCGGTGATGCGGCCTTCCATGAACGCACGGGCGTAGACGCCTGGCGATGCGTGACCCTGGAAGTAGATCAGGTCGCCGCCGTGTTCGTCGGTCGGGGCCTGGAAGAAGTAGTTGAAGCCGATGTCATACAAGGTGGCGCTGGAGGCGAAGCTGGAGATGTGACCGCCCAGGTCAGAATCTTTCAGGTTCGTACGCATGACCATGGCCAACGCGTTCCAACGTACCAGCGAGCGAATGCGGCGTTCCATGAACAGGTCGCCAGGCATGCGTGCTTCGTGGGTGACGGGAATCGTGTTGCGGTACGGCGTGGTGATGGCGTAGGGCAGTTGCGAGCCGCTGCGGGTCGCGAGTTCGCCCATACGGGTCATCAGATAGTGAGCACGGTCTTCGCCTTCTTTGTCGAGAACCGATTCCAGGGCGTCCAGCCATTCCTGGGTTTCGACGGGATCGAGGTCTTGCATGGCTTGCTCCAGGGCGGAAAGGCTTCCAGAATCGGTTGCCTGAGTTTGCGACTGGCCTTTTGGGCAGACGATTATAAATTCTTGGATTGCCGGAGGTTGATCCAGCGGCGTGTAGTTTTACTACAAATCGTCGGCCATTTCAGCCTTTCGAATGTATATACGAGTAGTAAAACTACAGAAGAGCGGCTTGTGGCCTCCTGCTGCGTTGTGAGAATAATCGTTACTGTTGGTCGATGACTAACGGGAATAGGTAATAAATTAATGCCGGCTGCTAAAAAAAACCTATTTTCAGCTATTTCTAACTTTTGTTCGACAGTCCATGAGGCGACCTGCCCGCGACATCCGTCCCCGCCCGCATTTTCCACGCCGATCAAGGATAGCCCATGAGCCTGCCCGCGCTTGCCCCCGTCCCCGCGATTCTCTTGCCATTGGTCAGCCGCGCAGAGCAGTCGTTGCGTGGCGCCGTCGCGGCCCTGGAAGGCGATCCCGGGTTGGCCGACTGGAGCGCCGAACGCTGGGCGGAGTTCGCCCGGGTGGGCGCTGCCAGCGACTTTGTCATTGAACAGAGCCTGCGTGACCCTTTGATGTTGCTGGAGCTGGTGCGCAGCGGCGAGCTGGATCGCCCATTCGCGCCTGGGGAGTTGTGCGCGCAAATCGCCGCCGCGGTGCAGGCGGCCGAGAGCGAGGATCAATTGGGGCGCGTGCTGCGGCGCCAGCGCACCCGCCAGCAGGTACGGATCATCTGGCGCGACCTGACCCGCCAGGCGGATCTGGTGCAGACCTGCCGCGACCTTTCCGATCTGGCCGACGCCTGCATCGACCAGGCCTATCAATGGTTGTATCTGCGTCACACCCAGCAGTTCGGCGTGCCCACCGGCGGGCGTAGCGGCGAGCCGCAGCAGATGGTGATCCTCGGCATGGGCAAGCTGGGGGCGGTGGAACTCAACCTGTCGTCGGACATCGACCTGATCTTCGCCTACCCCGAAGGCGGCGAGACCGTCGGCGTCAAGCGGCCCCTGGATAATCAGGAGTTCTTCATTCGCCTCGGGCAGCGCCTGATCAAGGCCCTGGACCCGATGACCGTCGACGGGTTCGTGTTCCGCGTCGACATGCGCCTGCGGCCCTATGGTTCTGCCGGTGCCCTGGTGTTGAGCTTCAATGCGCTGGAGCAGTACTACCAGGATCAGGGGCGCGACTGGGAACGCTACGCCATGATCAAGGCCCGGGTGGTGGCAGGGGATCAGGCCGCCGGTGCGCAGTTGCTGGACATGCTGCGGCCTTTCGTCTATCGCCGTTACCTGGACTTTTCCGCCATCGAGGCGCTGCGCACCATGAAGCAGCTGATCCAGCAGGAAGTCCGGCGCAAGGGCATGGCCGACAATATCAAGCTGGGCTCGGGGGGGATCCGCGAGGTCGAGTTCATCGCCCAGGCTTTCCAGCTGATCCATGGCGGACGCGACCTGAGCCTGCAGCAGCGTCCTCTATTAAAGGTGCTGGGCACTCTGGAAGGGCAGGGCTACCTGCCGCCTGCCGTGATCAGCGAGCTGCGCGAAGGCTATGAGTTCCTGCGCTATACCGAGCACGCGATCCAGGCCATCGCCGATCGCCAGACGCAGATGCTTCCGGACAATCCCCAGGATCAGGCGCGGATCGCCTTCATGCTGGGCTTTGCCGACTGGAACGCCTTTCACGAACAGTTGATGCACTGGCGCGGCCGGGTAGATTGGCACTTCCGTCAGGTCATCGCCGACCCGGATGAGGATGAAGGCGCCGAAAGCGAAGTGGTGGTGGGTGGCGAATGGCTGCCGCTGTGGGAGGAAGCCCAGGACGAGGAGGCCGCCTGCCGCCAGTTGCAGGAGGGCGGCTTCGTCGATGCGCCCAAGGCCCTGCGTGCCCTGGCCGGTCTGCGGGGCAGCCCGCAGCTACGTGCCATGCAGCGCCTGGGGCGCGAACGTCTGGATGCCTTTATTCCGCGGTTGCTGGCCCAGGCGGTGGAGCACGCCAATCCGGACCTGGTGCTGGAGCGAGTGCTGCCGCTGGTGGAAGCCGTGGCGCGGCGCTCGGCCTATCTGGTGCTGCTCACCGAGAATCCGGGGGCTCTACGTCGTCTGCTGACCTTGTGCGCCGCCAGCCCGTGGATCGCCGAGCAGATCACCCGCTTCCCCCTGCTGCTGGATGAACTGCTCAACGAGGGGCGCCTGTTCAAGCCGCCCCTGGCGCCGGAACTGGCTGCCGAGTTGCGCGAGCGCCTGACGCGCATTCCCGAGGATGACCTTGAGCAGCAGATGGAAGCCCTGCGCCACTTCAAGCTGGCCCACCGCCTGCGAGTGGCCGCCTCGGAGATCGCCGGCAGCCTGCCTTTAATGAAAGTCAGCGATTACCTGACCTGGCTCGCCGAAGCGATCCTGGAACAGGTGCTGGCCCTGGCCTGGCGCCAGACGGTGTCCAAGCACGGTGCACCGCTGCGTACCGACGGCACCTTGTGCGACCCGGGCTTCATCATTGTCGGTTACGGCAAGGTCGGCGGCATCGAACTGGGCCACGGTTCCGACCTGGACCTGGTGTTCATCCATGATGGCGACCCCCAGGCGGAAACCGACGGGCCCAAACCCATAGACGGTGCGCAGTTCTTCACCCGGCTGGGGCAGCGCATCATTCACCTGCTGACCACCCAGACCAACTCCGGCCAGCTCTATGAAGTGGATATGCGCCTGCGGCCTTCCGGCGCGTCTGGGTTGCTGGTGAGTTCCCTGGGGGCCTTTGCCCGCTATCAGGAAAACGAGGCCTGGACCTGGGAGCACCAGGCGCTGGTGCGGGCGCGGGTGCTGGTGGGCAGCCAGGATGTGGGCCAGGCCTTTGAAAAGGTCAGGGCCGCGGTGCTGGGGAAAAAACGCGACCTGCCCAAGCTGCGCCAGGAAGTCAGCGAGATGCGGGCCAAGATGCGCGACAACCTGGGCAGCCGCCTGACCGCCGCCGGAACTGCAGCCAATGCCTTCGAAGCCACGGCGCCGTTCGACCTCAAGCAGGACGCCGGAGGTATCGTCGATATCGAATTTATGGTGCAATACGCGGCCCTGGCGTGGTCCGAAGAGCACCCGTCACTGCTGCGCTATACCGATAACATCCGCATCCTGGAAGGTCTGGAGCAAGTCGGGCTGATGCCCGCGAGCGATGCCAGCCTGCTGCGCGAGGTCTACAAGGCCTACCGTTCCGCGGCTCACCGGCAGGCATTGCAGAATGAGGCCGGAATCATTACCGGTGATCAATTTGTGACCGAACGACGGGAAGTGTTACGAATTTGGCGCGAGCTGGGGCTAAGCTAAGCGGCCTGAGAAGGCCAACCATGTATTCGGCGGGCCTTGCCGGCTCGCCCAAACTGAACCGGCGGTGAAGGCCGCGGTGCTGGATTCTCGAGGCGGGGAGGCGTATGCCTCCCCGGTTCGTTTATGGAAACCACATGAATATTCTGATCGTTGGGCCCAGTTGGGTCGGTGACATGGTGATGGCGCAGACACTCTTCGAGTGCCTGAAACAGCGTCATCCACAATGCGAGATCGACGTGCTGGCCCCCGAGTGGAGCCGGCCGATCCTCGAGCGCATGCCCCAGGTGCGTCGGGCCCTGAGCTTTCCCCTGGGCCATGGCGCCCTGGAACTGGCGACCCGCCGGCGGATCGGCAAGTCCCTTGCTGGCCAGTACGATCAGGCGATCCTGCTGCCCAACTCGCTGAAGTCGGCGCTGGTGCCGTTTTTTGCCGGCATTCCCAAGCGCACCGGCTGGCGCGGCGAGTTCCGCTACGGCCTGCTCAATGACGTGCGCAGGCTCGACAAAGAACGTTATCCGCTGATGATCGAGCGCTTCATGGCCCTGGCCTATGCGCCGGGGGCCGAGCTGCCCAAGCCTTATCCGCGCCCGAGCCTGCAGATCGATCCGCAAAGCCGGGAAGCGGCCCTGGCCAAGTTCGGCCTGAGCCTGGACCGCCCGGTGCTGGCACTGTGCCCGGGGGCGGAGTTCGGCGAAGCCAAGCGCTGGCCGTCCGAGCACTACGCCCAGGTCGCCGAGGCGAAGATCCGCGAAGGCTGGCAGGTCTGGCTGTTCGGCTCGAAGAATGACCATGCCGTGGGCGAAGAGATTCGCGGGCGGCTGATTCCCGGCCTGCGCGAGGAATCGACCAACCTCAGTGGCGAAACGTCCCTGGCCGAGGCCATCGACCTGCTGTCCTGCGCCGATTCGGTGGTGTCCAACGATTCCGGGTTGATGCACGTGGCTGCGGCGCTCAATCGCCCGCTGGTGGCGGTGTACGGCTCCACTTCGCCGGGCTTCACCCCGCCCCTGGCCGATCGGGTCGAGGTAGTACGGCTGGGGATCGAATGCAGCCCGTGCTTTGACCGCACCTGCCGCTTCGGCCATTACAACTGCCTGCGCCAGTTGTTGCCGCAGCCGGTGAATGAAGCCTTGCAGCGCTTGCAGGGTTCTCCGGTCGAGGTTCAATAAGTTGCGGGTACTGTTGATCAAGACCTCGTCCCTGGGGGATGTGATTCACGCATTGCCGGCGCTGACCGATGCCGCGCGAGCCATCCCCGGGATCAAGTTCGACTGGGTGGTGGAAGAAGGCTTTGCCGAAATTCCCACCTGGCATCCGGCGGTCGGCAAGGTGATACCGGTGGCGATCCGTCGCTGGCGCAAGAACATCTGGCAGACCATCAAGAGTGGCGAGTGGCGACGCTTCAAGCAGAGCGTGCGCTCGACCAAGTACGACCTGGTGATCGATGCCCAAGGCCTGCTGAAAAGCGCCTGGCTGACCCGCTACGTGCGCGCCCCGGTGGCGGGGCTGGACAAGAACTCGGCCCGCGAGCCTCTGGCTTCACGCTTCTATTCCCGGCGCCTGGCGGTGGCCCGTGGGCAGCACGCGGTGGAGCGCGTGCGCCAACTGTTCGCCGTGGCCCTGGGCTACGACCTGCCCCAGGGCCTGGGCGACTATGGCCTGAACGTCGAAAAACTCGTGGAGTTGCCGCGCAAGAAGCCCTTCGTGCTGTTCCTGCATGGCACCACCTGGGACACCAAGCACTGGCCCGAGGCCTACTGGCGCGAGCTGACCGAACGCATGGGCATGCTCGGCGTCGAGGTCAAGCTGCCCTGGGGCAACCCCGCGGAAAAGGCTCGCGCCGAGCGCATCGCCAGCGGCCTGAAAAACGCCACGGTGCTGCCGAAGCTGAACCTGGCCGGGGTCGCCAAGGTGCTGGCCGATGCCCAGGCCTGCGTGGCCGTGGACACCGGGCTGGGCCACCTCGCCGCGGCACTGGATGTACCGACCATCTCACTGTTCGGGCCGACCAACCCGGGGCTGACCGGCGCCTATGGCCGTGTGCAGATCCACCTGGGCAGTAACTTCCCGTGCGCACCGTGCCTGCAGAAGAAATGCACCTATCAGCCCACCGCTGTGGACCAGCAGCGTTATGACCTCAAGCGCGAGTGGCCGCTGTGCTTCACTCGCCTGAATCCCGAGCGTGTCGCCAGCCGACTGAGCACCCTGTTACTGGCTGAGGAGCCGCGCTGATGCAATTGGCTTTTGTCCTTTATAAGTATTTCCCCTTCGGCGGCCTGCAGCGCGATTTCATGCGCATCGCCCTGGAGTGCCAGCGGCGCGGGCATCAGATCCGTGTCTACACCCTGATCTGGGAAGGCGATGTCCCTCCCGGTTTCGAAGTGCTGGTGGCGCCGGTCAAGGCGCTGTTCAACCATCGTCGCAATGAAAAGCTCAGCGCCTGGATGGAGGCCGACCTGGCCAAGCGCCCGGTGGACCGGCTGGTGGGTTTCAACAAGATGCCGGGGCTGGACGTGTACTACGCCGCCGATGGCTGTTTCGAGGACAAGGCACAGAACCTGCGGCACTCCCTGTACCGGCGCTGGGGCCGTTACCGGCACTTTGCCGAGTACGAGCGCGCGGTGTTCGCCAAGGACGCCAAGACCGAGATCCTGATGATCTCCGAGGTCCAGCAGCCGCTGTTCATCAAGCACTACGACACCCCGCTGGAGCGCTTCCACCTGCTGCCGCCGGGGATCGCCCAGGACCGCCGGGCACCGGCCAACGCCGCCGAGATCCGGGCGGATTTTCGTCGCGAATTCAAGCTCAAGGATGACGACCTGCTGCTGGTGCAGATCGGTTCCGGGTTCAAGACCAAGGGTGTGGACCGCAGCCTCAAGGCTCTGGCGGCATTGCCCTCGGCGCTGAAAAAACGCACCCGGCTGTTTGTAATCGGCCAGGACGACCCCAAGGTATTCCAGGTGCAAAGTGCTGCGCTGGGGTTGAGCGACCAGGTGCAGTTCATGAAGGGCCGCAGCGATATCCCGCGGTTCCTGCTGGGCGCCGACCTGCTGATTCACCCGGCCTACAACGAAAACACCGGCACCGTATTGCTGGAGGCCCTGGTGGCCGGCCTGCCGGTGCTGGTCAGCGCGGTCTGCGGTTATGCCCATTACATTGCCGAGGCCCAGAGCGGCCTGGTGCTGGATGAGCCGCTGGAACAGGCGCAGCTCAATCAATACCTCACCACCATGTTGACCGACGACGCTGCACGCGCGACCTGGAGCCGAAATGGCCTGGCGTTCGCCGAGACGGCCGACCTTTACAGCATGCCGCAGCACGCTGCGGATGTGATTCTGGCGGAGCAACACCGATGAAGTTGATGCTTGCCGAACCCTTCAAGAGCCTCTGGGCCGGACGCGATGCGTTCGACGCTGTCGAGGGCCTGAAGGGCCAGGTCTACCGTGAGTTGGAAGCGCGCCGTACCTTGCGTACGGAAGTCGACGGCCGCGGTTATTTCGTGAAGATCCATCGTGGGATCGGCTGGGGCGAGATCGTCAAGAACCTGGTCACCGCCAAACTGCCGGTGCTCGGCGCCGGCCAGGAATGGCGCGCCCTGGAGCGCCTGCATCAGGTGGGCGTGCCCACCATGACCGCCGTGGCCTACGGCGAGCGTGGGGCCAATCCGGCAGACCAGCATTCGTTCATCGTCACCGAGGAACTGGCGCCGACCGTCAGCCTCGAAGATTTCAGCATCGGCTGGGTCAAGCAGCCGCCGGCGCCTGCGCTCAAGCGCGCGCTGATCGCCGAAGTAGCGCGCATGACCGGCATGATGCATCGCGCCGGGGTCAACCACCGCGACTGCTATATCTGCCACTTCCTGCTGCACACCGATCGGCCTGTCACTCCCGAAGGGCTCAAGCTCTCGGTGATCGACCTGCACCGGGCCCAGACCCGGCCGAAGATCACTCAGCGCTGGCGCAACAAGGATCTGGCGGCGCTGTATTTCTCGGCCCTGGATATCGGCCTGACGCGCCGCGACAAGCTGCGCTTTCTCAAGGGCTACTTCCAGCAGCCGTTGCGGCAGATTCTGGCCGAGGAGGCCGCACTGCTGGCCTGGCTCGAAGGCAAGGCGGAAAAGCTCTACGCCCGCAAGCAACGGTACGGAGATGCACTCTGATGGCGAGCTGGAACCTGGACCCGGCCTATCAGGCGTTGGCGGAGGATTTCGGCAGTCTGGAAGCGGTGTTTGCCCTGCAGGGCGAGCACCTGACCCGGGATCCGTTGTCCGAAGTCATCCGCGTCGAGCGTGGTGGCGTCAACTATTACGTCAAGCGCTATACCGGCGCCGGCAAGAATCTGCGGCGCTACCTGGGCAAGCCCCGGGTCAAGTTCGAGTGGCAGAACCTCAAGCGCTTCGCCAAATGGGGCATTCCCACCGCCGATGTGGTGGCCTGGGGCCTGGAGCGTCGCTGCCTGGCCTATTCCCGGGGGGCGATGATCACCCGGGAGCTGCCGCGTACCGAGGATCTCTCGGTGCTGGCCGAACGCAACGACCCGCGTCTGCAGGACCGTCGTTGGGTGGATGGCGTCAGCCGTCAGTTGGCCGCTTACACCCGGGTCATGCATGACCACCGCTTTACCCACAATGATTTGAAGTGGCGCAACCTGCTGGTCGACGACCAGGACCGGTTGTACCTGATCGATTGCCCGAACGGCGATTTCTGGCGTGGTTTCTGGCTCAAGTACCGGATCACCAAGGACCTGGCCTGTCTGGATAAGGTGGCCAAATACCATCTGTCGGCCACCCAGCGCCTGCGTTTCTACCTGCAATACCGTCAGCGTGATCACTTGAGTGCCGCCGACAAGGAGCGTATTCGCCACGTGGTGAGATTTTTCGAGGGGCGTGAATGACTGATTTTCTGGCGTCCGAGGAGCGTGCGCTGCTGGAGCGCAATGGCCTCGGCACTTTCGACCAGCTGTGGGCCACTCAATTGGAAGCGGTGGATGAACCCAATACCGGTCGTGGCGGCAGCAGCAGTGTGTTTCGCCTGGATGTGGAAGGGCAGGGGTTCTACCTCAAGCGCCAGACCAACTACCTGACCCGGACCCTGCACCGGCCCTTTGGCGAGCCGAGTTTCGCCCGTGAATTTCGCAATATCCGCCGCTACCAACAGTTGGGCATTCCGGCCTTGCAAGCGGTGTTCTTCGGGATGCGCAAGGTCGATGGCGAGTCCCGGGCGATCCTGGTGACCCGGGCCCTGGATGGCTGGGATGACCTGGATGCGCTGCTGTTGCGGTGGGACCAGCTCAGCGAGCATCAGCGGCAGGCGGTGCTCCAGGCTTGCGGGCAACTGGCCCGGCAGCTGCACGGCTTGCGCCAGGTGCATGGCTGTTTCTATCCCAAGCATATTTTCCTGCGGGCCGAGGGCGATGGGTATCAGGCGCAGTTGATCGACCTGGAAAAGACCCGGCCCCTGCTGTTTGGCCAGCGTGATCGGGTCAAGGATCTGGAACCCTTGCTGCGCCGGGCTGCGGTGTGGAGCAGCGATGAGGTGCGCAGCCTGCTGGCGGCATATGTGGGCCAGCCTCAGGACAGCTCCCTGGTGGATGCCTGGGTGGCGCGGCTCAGTGCTCGGCGCAGCCACAAGGGGGCACGCTGATGCGCCTGTCCGAACTGAAGAACAGCGGGCGCAGCCCGACGCTGCCCTTGAGCCTTGAGTTGGCGGACGCCGCCGGACCGGCACAGTTGCAGTTGCTGAGCCTGCTGCGGGTGCTGCCGGGGCAGCGTTACGTGGGGGCCGGGGTCTGGCGCGGGCGTCCGGTGCTGGCCAAGCTGCTGGTGGGCTCCAAGGCCGCTCGGCATTTCCAGCGAGAATTGCAGGGTGTGCGCCTGCTGGCAGAACAAGGGCTGACGACGCCCTTGCTGCTGGCGGACGGTTTGCAGGAAGGCGAGGGCGGCTGGCTGCTGTTCGAGTTACTGCAGGGCGCACAAAGCCTGGGCGACGCCTGGAATCAGGTGGAAGCTCTGCCAGTGCTGGCCGACGAGCAGGCTGAGGTACTGGCCGAGGCCCTCGGGGCTATCGGCCAGTTGCACGCCAAGGGCCTGTGGCAATCGGACCTGCACCTGGACAATCTGCTGCGCCACGACAACCGGCTGTATTTGATCGATGGGGCGGGGATCTGTGTCGAAGAGGCGGGCAAGCCCCTGCCCCGGCAGAAGGTCCTGGAGAACCTCGGGGTATTCTTCGCCCAGTTGCCCAAGAGCCTGGAACCGTTCACCGAAGAGTTGCTGGTGCACTACCTGTTGAGCAACGCCGAGCATGCCTTGCCCCTGGAAGCCCTGCAGAAGCAGGTGAACAAGGTCCGGGGCTGGCGCCTGCGGGACTTTCTCAACAAGGTCGGCCGCGAGTGCACGCTGTTCAGCGTGCAGCGCGGCCCGTTCGCCTTGCGCGCGATCCGCCGTGAGGAAGAGGCGGCGATGCTGCCGGTGCTGGAGCAGGCCGACGCCCTGCTGGATCAGGGCCATCTGTACAAGACCGGTGGCGCGGCCAGTGTTGGGCGGGTCGAGGTTGCGGGCCGGCCGCTGGTGATCAAGCGCTACAACATCAAGGGCTTTGCTCACTGGCTCAAGCGCTTCTGGCGCCCGAGCCGGGCCTGGCATTCCTGGCGCGAAGGCAATCGCCTGGCGTTCCTGGGCATTGCCACGCCCAAGCCTCTGGCCTTGCTGGAGCGGCGTTTCCTGTGGCTGCGGCGCAGCGCCTACCTGGTGACCGAGCATCTGCCAGGGCCGGACATCATCGAGCGCTTTGCACCCTTCGTGGACAGCGGGCAAGCCCCGGAGCCGGAATTGCTGGCGCTGGACCAGCTGTTTGCCGAGCTGATCAAGGAGCGCATCAGCCATGGCGACTTCAAGGGCCACAACCTGTTCTGGCAAGAGGGTCGCTGGGCGCTGATAGACCTCGATTCCATGTGCCAGCACTCCAGCCTGAGCAGCTTTGCCCCGGCTTATGCTCGTGATCGCGCGCGATTCATGCGCAATTGGCCGCAAGACAGCAATTTGTATCAAGTGATTGACCAGCGCCTGCCCAAGACGGCCCAGGGCACCGAGGCCTGACCTGCGACCCATGGCCGCTGCCTGCGCCGCGGCCACGGCGCGCGGCGGGTGCCAACCCGGGCTTGGCGCTCGCCGCTAGAGGCTTGCACCTGCTTTTACGTTATAATCCCGCCCTTTCGTTGTTTCTCGCCCCTTGCGAGCACACTTCATTTTCAAGGCGCATCGCGCCCGCATGCAGACTAAACGAGGCTAGACCCCTGTGGCATTGACGATTCTTGGCCTGTCCGGCGCCCTTAGCCATGATCCTTCAGCGGCCCTGTATATCGACGGCAAGCTGATTGCCGCCGCTGAAGAAGAGCGTTTCGTGCGCGACAAACATGCAAAGAACCGCATGCCCTACGAGTCGGCGAAATTCTGCCTGGAGCAGGCCGGGATCAAGCCTTCCGACGTTGACGTAGTCGCGATTCCGTTTGCCCCGATCAGCCTGTTCGGCAAGGCTCGCTGGCACTACGCCAAGCGCTACTGGTACGCCCCGGACCGCGCCCTGGACGCGATCCTGATGGGCAACCGTCGCTACAAGCGCTACCGCAATAAGATCGTCTGGTGCCTGGAGCAACTGGGCTTCGACCCGAAAAAGGTCAAGATCGAGCCGGTGGAGCACCACCTGGCCCACGCCTCCAGTGCCTACCACTGCTCGGGCTTCAAGGAGAAGACCGCGATCCTCGGGATCGACGGCAAGGGTGAGTACGCCACCACCTTCTTCGGCTACGGCGAAAACGGCAAGATCCACAAGATCAAGGAATTCTTCGACCCGGACTCCCTGGGCGGCCTCTATGGCGCGATCACCGAGTTCCTCGGCTTCGAGATGCTCGACGGCGAGTTCAAGGTCATGGGCATGGCGCCGTACGGCGATGCCAGCAAATACGATTTCTCGCGCCTGGCCAGTTTTGAAAACGGCGAGCTGGTGATCAACACCGATTACGCCAACGTCATCGGCCTGCGTCGCTACAAAGAGAAGGGCAAGGGTTTCTACTTCTCGCCAAAACTCATCGAGTGGCTGGGTCCCAAGCGCGAAGGCGACATCGCCGACGAGCCTTACATCCACTACGCGGCGAGCATGCAGGCGCTGTTCGAGAAGCTGGCCCTGCAGATGATCGACCATTACCTGGGCGACGTCCTCAAGGAAACCGGCAAGCTGGCCTTCGCCGGCGGCTGTGCGCTGAACGTCAAGCTGAACCAGAAGATCATTGCCCGTCCCGAGGTCAAGGAGCTGTTCGTGCAGCCGGCTTCCGGCGACGCCGGTACCGCCGTTGGTGCGGCGGCTTACGTTTCCCATGCCCGTGGGGTGCCGGTAGAGAAGATGGAGCATGTCTATCTCGGCCCGTCCTACAGCAACGAAGACGTGATCGCGGCCTGTGCCCGCCACCCGAACAAGCCAGCCTGGCGGCAGATCGACAACACCCCGGAGCGTATCGCCAAGATCATGGTGGATGGCAACCCGGTGGCCTGGTTCCAGGGCCGCATGGAGTTCGGTCCGCGTGCCCTGGGCGGCCGTTCGATCATCGGTTGCCCGAGCGCCACTGGCGTGGCCGACCGGATCAACGAACAGATCAAGTTCCGCGAGCGCTGGAGGCCTTTCTGCCCGTCGATGCTCGACACCGTCGGCCCGCAGATGATCAAGGTCGATCACCCGGCGCCGTTCATGACCTTCACCTTCGAAGTGGCTGAAGAGTGGAAGACCCGGGTACCGGAAGTGGTCCACGAGGATGGCACGTCCCGGGCCCAGGTGCTCAAGCGCGAATACAACCCGCGCTACTACGACATGATGAAGGCCCTGGAAGTACTGACCGGCAACGGCGTGTCGCTGAACACCTCGTTGAACCGCCGTGGCGAACCGATGATCTGTTCGCCCACCGATGCCCTGAACATGTTCTACGGCTCCGACCTGCAGTACCTGATCATGGAAGACATTCTGGTGGTCAAAGACGGCGTGGACCCTTATGACACGCTCGGCTGAACGCCATGTGCTGCAGTTCTGCCACGGCTATGACGGGCCGTTCCTGGACTGTGCCCGGCAATACGCCAACCTGTTCGCGGGCAGCGGCTATCGAGTGACCACGGTGTTTCTCACCGGGGCCGCCGATGCCGATGTCGCCGCGGGCTGCGCGTCTGATGAAGTGCTGTTCATGGAATACAGCTCCAAGGCCATCCGCGGCCTGAAGCTGGGCGCCATCCGCGACCTGCGCAAGATCGCCGCGTCACGCAATTTCAGCTTCTGCATCGCTCACCGCTTCAAGCCGATCTATATCGCCTTGCTCGGTACCGGCTTGCCGGTGATCGGTGTCCATCATGCGTTTTCCGATTACAAGCGCGGCAGCCGCAAGCTCTTCGCCCAACTGTTCCGTAAGCGCCTGAGCCTGCTCGGGGTGTCCGATGCGGTGCGTGACGACATGCGTGCCTGCCTGCCGAAATGGCCGGCGCAGCGCATTCAGACCCTGTACAACCGTATCGACCTTGAGGCACTGCAGGCCGAGCAACTGAGCGCTGCCCAGGCGCGCAGCGAGCTGGGCCTGTCCGCCGATGCCTGGATTGTCGGCAACGTCGGGCGCCTGCATCCGGACAAGGACCAGGCCACCTTGCTGCGTGGCTTTGCCGCGGCTTTGCCGCAATTGCCGCCGCATAGCCAACTGGCGATTCTCGGAACCGGGCGTCTGGAAAAAGACCTGAAGTCCCTGGCCCGCGAGCTGGGGATTGCCGATCGCGTGCTGTTCCTCGGGCAGGTGCCTCAGGCCCGACGCTATTTCCGCGCCTTCGATGTGTTTGCCTTGAGCTCCGACCACGAGCCTTTTGGCATGGTCCTGCTGGAGGCCATGGCCGCCGGCGTGCCGCTGCTGGCCACCGCCTGTGGCGGTGCCCGGGAAGTGGTCGAAGGGGTGGGCATCCTGTTCCCCCTGGGCGACGTTGAACATATGGCCCAGGGGCTTCAGCATCTGGCCGCGATGGACGATCACCAGCGCCGGGTCTGTGCCGAGCTGATGCTCGATCGCCTGCGCGAGCGCTTCTCCGACCGTGCTGTACGCGACGTATTCTGGCGTTTGCCGCAAGTCACCGATCTGACCGCGAGGGGCTGATGCTCAATCGATTTCAAGGCTGGCGCGAACGTGGCTGGTCAGTCATTGACGCATCGACCTACGCCGATGCCTGGCAGCGGTTCGGTGGCAGTGTGGCAACCCATCCCCTGGTGGTGGAGCAGTTGGCGGACCTGGCGCAGATCCCGGTGCGCTACCTGGCCTGGGAGCGCAACGGCCAATTGCAGGCGGCCATTGCCACCTGGGGGCGCGACCTGGCGCTGTCCAAGGACGTGCTCAAGCGGGCCGGCAGGAAGGGCCTGTTCGATATCGGTAATGCCGAGCTGATCCTGCCCGCCGCTGCCGATGCTCAGGCGGTGTTGCGTCATCGTGGGCGTTACCTGTCCGCATTGAACGAGGGGCGCCTGACCGGCCTCAAGCCCCAGGCTGAACAGCTGGCCATGGCCAGGACGCCGGAAGAGCTGTCGAAGAAGTTTCGTTACAACCAGCGTCGTGAGCTGCGCCTGTTGGAAGAGGCGGGCGGGGTTGTACGCCCGGTCAGTGATTTCAGCAGCCCCGAGCTGGCGGCGATCTACTGCGATCTGTTCCAGCGCCGCTGGGGCTTTGCCGCCACCGGTGCCGAGCGTATGGCCGAGGTGCTGGAGCGCCTGCGCGAGCTGCTGATCGGTTCGGTGATCTTCCTCAACGACGCGCCGATTGCCGTGCAACTGATCTACCGGGTCGAAGCGCCGGAGTGGATCAGCGTCGAGTACGTGAACGGTGGGGTAGACCCGGAGACTCGTGAGTTCAGCCCTGGCAGCGTGCTGAGTTTTCTCAACACCCAGAGTGCCTGGGAACAGGCCCGTGCCCTGAACAAGCCGCTGCGTTTCTCCTTCGGTCGTGCCGACCGTGAATACAAGGACCGTTGGTGCAATCCTGTGCCGGTTTTCCAGGTGTGAGTCAGCCCATGAGTCGCAAACAACAACTGCTCAAGCGTCACCGGCGCAATAAACGAATCGCTCTGTTGATCGGGCTGGTGCTGCTATTGGTGGTCGGCATACTGGTGGCCTGGTGGGTGCCGGTATTGCTGGCGGTATTGGCCTGGCTGGCCCATGAAGCCTGGTTTGCCGATCATCTGTTCTATTCGCCCAAGGATGATTACTGCTACGACTTCGGCAGCGATGCCCAGCAGGCCGCGGTGCGCCTTGAAGCGGGGCGCCTGTTGCTGGAGGCGCCGCTGGCGCTGGCCGGGGATGAAACCCTGGTTCTAGGCGTGCACGTCAAGAGCTCGTGGCTGGGACGTTTTCTCGACCCGGCTGTTGAGGTGTCGGGCGGTCCGCTTGCCGATCGTCAGGTGTTCGAGCGCGGGGTCAATGGCCTGCGCTACCTCAACCTCAGCGGCCTGGCCAGTTCCCTGGTCAGTGGCGAGCTGAGGTTGCGCGGGCGCTTCTGTCGGCTCCGCATCCAGCCGCAACTGATGTCCTGGCGGGATCCCGACTACCGGCGCCAGCGGGTGATGGTGATCGCTCCCCATGCCGACGATGCCGAGTTGGCAGCCTTCGGTCTGTACAGCCAGGCCGACGAGGCCTGGATCGTGACCCTCACCGCAGGCGAAATCGAGGCTGAGCATTACCAGGCCATGGGCATGAACCCGGCAGAGGCGGCGCGGATCAAGGGGCGCTTGCGGGCCTGGGACAGTATTACTGTGCCGCGCTGGGCCGGGGTGCCTGAATCCCATTGCGTGCAGTTGGGCTATTTCTGCCTGCAGCTGCCTGCCATGCAGGCCTCCCCTGAACAGCCGGTGGCTTCTCGCGAGGCGCAACTGAGCGATATCCGCTTGTTCCGCCAGTTCAATCCATTCCCGCTGCCCGCCGACCAGGACGGGTTGCCGACCTGGAACAATCTCCTGGCCGACCTGCGTGAGCTGCTGCTCAAGGCGCGCCCTGAGGTGATAGTGCTGCCGCACCCGACGCTGGACCCTCATCCCGACCACATCTGTGCTCGCGAGGCGGTCATGCAAGCCCTGGAAGGGCTGGCCTGGCAGCCGACCACTATCCTTGGCTACGCCAATCACCTGCATGACAACGACCGCTGGCCCATGGGGGATTCGGGCGCAGGCATTGCGTTGCCGCCGGTGTTCGAGTCGACGGCGGTGTTGCGTCCCTGGTGCTTGTCACTGTCCCAGGGCGAGCAGTATGACAAGGCCATGGCCTTGGGCATGATGCATGACCTGCAACCGAAAATGCCGTTCAAGCGACGCCTGCGCAGGTCGATACAATGGCTTATGGCCAGTAGGATGCCTTCAGCACTTGGGGAGAATGAGTTCTTTCGCAAGGCGGTCAGACGCCATGAGCTGTTCTGGCTATTGCAACAGCGATAAACCGACATAACCATGGGGCGTTTTGTAGCCCCAATCCGACAGTGAGTCCTTTGTGATCAATCCTCGCCCGCGAATCTTGTTTCTCATGCCCTACTTCGGGCGTTGGCCATTCTGGATGCCGTTTTTTCTCGAAAGCTGCCGCCGGAATCCGGATATCGACTGGCTCTTTTTCAGCGACTGCGGGACCCCGGACAATCTGCCGCCGAACGTCAAGCTAGAAAGCATGAGCTTTGCTGAGTACTGCGCTTTGGTATCCCGGCGCCTGGAGATCGACTTTGCGCCCAATGCGGCCTACAAGCTCTGTGATATCAGGCCGGCAATGGGGTACATCCATATTGATCGTCTGGAGGGCTACGACTTCTGGGCCTTCGGCGATATCGACCTGGTCTACGGTGACCTGCGGGCCTATTTCACTGCGGATCGCCTGGCGGGGTATGACCTGTTCTCCACCCATGAACGGCGTGTCGCCGGGCACTTGTGCCTGATACGCAATACTGCGCGCAAGCTTGAGTTGTTCAGGCAGATCAAGGATTGGCAGACGCGCTTTACCGACCAGCAGCATCACGCACTGGATGAAGGGGCGTTCAGTCGGATTTTCCTCTGGCGCAAGAATTTTCCTGAGCCGCTGTTCAAGCTGGTGGGCAAGTTCAATCCATGGCGCCGCCGCAGTGAGTTCACCGAGGCCTTCAGCACGCCGGGCGGAGTCATCAAGTGGCATGACGGCAGCCGTGATTTTCCGACGCGCTGGTACTGGAAGGATGGGCATCTGACCAATGACCGCGACGGCGACCGCAGTTTCCCGTACTTCCACTTTGTGTGCTGGAAGCGCAATGAGTGGTCGCAGTTGCCGGAGCAGGATGCGCAGTCGCTCCAAGCCCTGGCCAGTGAGCCGTCCTGGATCATCGATGCCGCAGGTTTTCACCGGGGATAGTTATGAGTCAGCGCTTCAAGGTCCTGCAGTTGCAGCCGGACTACAACGTCAAATCCCACGACTTCGCCGATCTCGCCGAGCAGATCGTCAAGGCCTTGCCGGCTGAGCGTTACGAAGTCACCGCAGCGTTCCTGCGGGGGCGCCCCGGGCCGAACGATCCGGTGAGTCGCGCCGCGCATTCGGTGTATTTCGAGTTTTCCGACAAATCCCTCAAGGGCATGCGCCTGCGGGCCATGTGGCGGCTGTATCAGTTCTGCCGCAAGGAACAGTTCGATGTGGTGATCTGCAATCGCTTCAAGCCGGTGAACATGATGCTGGCCCTCAACCGCTGGTTGAAGGTGTCGTTGTGCATCGGAATTTCCCACGGTTTTGGTGAGTACGACCGGCTTTACCGGCGCCGCCAGACCCAGCGTCTGATCGATCGGCATTGGCGCTTTGTCGGTGTGTCCCCGGCCGTCAAGCAGTACCTGCTCGATTGCCAATGCGGTTTCACCGACCAGAACACCTGGGCGATCACCAACGCCATCGACATTGAACAGGCAGAGGCCTTGCAGCATTCCCGCGAGCGCTCCCGAGAGTTGCTGGGGCTGGCCCCCGATGTGCGGCTGATTGGTGCCTTGGGCCGCCTGGTGCCGGTCAAGGGTCATACCTATCTGCTGCAGGCCTTTGCTCAACTCAAGGACAAGTACCCGAAAACTCAGTTGGCAATCATTGGTGCCGGTCGTGAGGAAGCCAATCTGCGTGCTGAAATCGAGCGCCTGGGGCTGCAGGGCCGGGCTCACCTGCTGGGGTTCAAGGAGAACGCCCTGCAATACGTGCGGGCCTTCGATATCTGGACCATGCCATCGCTGGCCGAGGGGCTGGGCCTGGCCTTGCTTGAAGGCATGAGCGGGCAGTTGCCGGTGATTGCCTCGAACGTGCCGGCCATGCTGCCCCTGATCGAGGGAGCTGGCGGCCTGGCCGTGGAGCCGGCCAATGTATCGGCGCTGGTCGCCGCGCTGGATGCCTATCTCGGGCTGTCCGACGAGGAACTGGCCGCCAAGGGCCAGCAGGCCTATGCCTATCTGCAGAAAGAACACGATATCGAGGTGTTCCGCGAGGAGTACCGGCAATTGATCGACTCCGGCTTGAGTCAAGCGGGCAAGAGGCAGTAATGGCAGACCAGCAACCTGTGGTGACGGTGATTATCGCCTCCTACAACCACGCGCCCTACATTGAGCAAAGCATTCTCAGTGTGCTCAACCAGACCTATCCGAACATCGAGCTGCTGGTGGTGGATGACGGTTCCAGCGATGACAGTGTCGAGCGTATCCGGCGCCTGCAGGAACAGCATGGCTTCGACTTCCGGGTCCAGCAGAATCAGGGCCTGACCAACACTCTCAATGGTGCCATTGCACGGTCTAGGGGCAGCCTGATCGTGCCTTTCGGCTCCGACGACATCATGCTGCCCGAGCGCATTGCGACTCAGGTGGCCTACATGGATGGCAAGCCTGAGGTGGGGATCTGCGCGGGCAATATCGAGCTGATCGACAGCGATGGCAACCTGTTTCCCGAGAAGCGCCAGCGCCGTGACGTACCGTTCCGGCGCCTGGACTTCGACGACATGTTCCTTGAGCGCAAGCCCTATCCACCGGCTCCGACCCTGATGATTCGTCGTGAGGCCCTGGAAAAGGTCGGCGGTTTCGATCCGAATATCCGTCTTGAAGACCTGCTGATCGAGTTGAAGATCACCCGGGCCGGCTATTTCATCGATGGCTTGAACGTGTTGATGGCGCGGTATCGCAAGCACGCCACCAACTCCTACAAGAACCACAGGTTCATGATCGACAACATCCTGCGTTCCTACGCCCTGTTCAGCGACCACCCGCTGTATGACGAGGTGCGCTACAAGTTCCTCAGTTCGATGTTCCTCAAAGTCTCCAATCGGGATCGCAAACTGGCACGCGAGCTGCTGGCACAGATTCCGTTCAAGGCCTGGAACAAGAAAACCTGGCGTGGATTGGGCCGCCTTTATTTTTCTCCACTGGAAAAAGACTGAAGAGACGCCGGAGCATGGGCTGGATTCAACGTTTTCTGGAGAAGCGCGCCAAGCGTGCGATCCGCAAGCTGCCGAAAATCGAGCGCGGCGTGGTGCGTTTCCAGCAGAGATATCCAGGTTACAGCATCGGGCGTGGCAGCTATGGCTTGCCCGAGGTGCATGACTGGCAGGAGGGCTCGACCCTGAGCATCGGGGCGTACTGCTCGATTGCCGAAGGGGTGCAGATATTCCTCGGTGGCCACCACCGAGCGGATTGGGTCACCACTTATCCCTTCCCGGCCATGCTACCTCAGGCCGCGCACATCAGTGGCTACGCCGGGACCAATGGCGACGTCCGGGTGGGCAGTGATGTGTGGCTGTGTTCCAACAGCACGCTGTTATCCGGTGTGACCATTGGCCATGGTGCGATTGTCGCGGCGGGAGCGCTGGTCACCAAGGACGTCGAGCCTTATGCGGTGGTCGGTGGCAACCCGGCGCGTTTCCTGCGCTGGCGCTTTCCCGAGGAGCAGCGCCAGCAACTCTTGCAGAGTGCCTGGTGGGACTGGCCGGAGGCTGAGTTGCACGGGTTGGCCGACAAGCTCTGCAGCGATGATATTGACGGCTTCCTGGCCTACGCCCGGCAGCGTTCAGCCTGACCGCTCGCTGTTTAATCCCTTCCGAACCTGTTCCAGGCAGCCCTGTGTAGCTGTCATGGAACAGGTGCGTGCGCAGGGATCAGCGAGCCACCTGGTGCAGGTCATTCGCCGGTAGCTGCTTCAACAGTCCGGTGGCCAGGGGCATCGAGGTGCCCTGGGCGTAACCGGCCTGCAGTGCGTCCAGGTGCTCCAGGAACAGCCAGCCACAATCCTCGGCATAGCGCTGCATATGGCGCACATTGCGCTGGCGCAGCGATTTTCTCAGTGATGAGGGGTAGACCCGCAGGTCTGCAAGATCGATCAGCCCGAACTCGCCATTTTCCAGTACCAGCACATTGGCCAGGTGCAGTGAGCGGAAATACACCCCTTGCTCATGCAGGTTGGCCATGAAGGCGCCAAAGCGCTTGATCAACTTGGAACGCTCGTCGCCAGAGCTTGCCAATTGCAGACTCTGGCGCAGAGTCTGGCCGGGTAGCGGTTGGTAGCGGACGGCGTTGCTGCCGTCGGCAAGACGATACAGTCCGAGGATTTTCGGGGTGGTGATGCCCAGCTCGCGCAGTTGCTCGCTATTGGTGACAAACCGCTCGGAGTAGGGGTTGAACCCTCCGGAGGTGTACCAGCGGCGAGGGCGAAACAGCTTGAGGAAGCTGCCGTCGTCAAGACGCAGGACCTTGGGGCCCAGGCCGTCGGCTTCGATAACCCGGGCATTGGCCATCAGCTTGTCGGCGTCGGCCTGGGTGAGCGACTCGACCGTGTGGCTGGGTGAGCGTCGCGCACGTTGGCTGATACACAGGGCAGCGATCAGGGCCAGGGGAATCCACAGCAGGAACCAGTGCTCTTTGGGGCGAGAGAGAATCCCGCCGCCTTCGGTCAGGCCTGCGCCAATGCCGAACATCAGCCAGGTCGAGGCCAGGATCAGTAGTGGTTCGGCCCGCAGTTGCCAGCTTTTGAACAGGGCCCAGGCCTGCATGAACAGCCACGGCAGAAGGCCGATGATACCCACATAGTAGAGCACGCCCAGGGCGAAGTTATGGGGCTCTTGCAGCAGGAAACCGATGCCGGGGTCCAGGGACAGACTGGCGTTGTAGCCGTGGCCGATCCATGGGTGGTTGGCAATCTGTTCCAGGGCCAGGCGCCAGAGATCGAAACGCGAAGAGCTGCCCCGTTCCAGAAGCATCTGCGAGAACAGCGCAACGACGGCTATACCGCCTGCCAGCATGCCGCCCAGCAGCATCAGCGAACGACGGTTCCAACTAATGAAGCTCAGCCACAGTGCCGCCAGGGTCAATGCCACCAGAGGCGTTCTGGAGCCCGTGGCGATCAGCGCGGCGACCATGATGACCAGCGCCGGAACGCTCAGCCAGAGTATCTGGTAACGACGGCAGTTCATGCTCAGGCACAGCCAGTAGACACAGAAGAACCCAAAGACATGGGAGCTCAGCAATGGGTTGTCAAAGGCGCCCGCACCGATCATGCGCAGTTCGGGGGTGTGGTATCGAACGAAGACGTACAGGTTGAAGATCGAGGCGATGAGAGCAACGATCGCAGCACAAAAGACCAGCGGCTGTAGCACCTCGCCGCGGTAGCGAACCAGTAGCATGCAGCCGGCGAACAGCATCAGGGTGTGCAGAGGCGTCTTGATTTCCCCCAGCACGCTGTCCACCGGAGGGCTCCAGGCCAGGCTGACAATGGCCCAGGTGCAGAACAGCAACATGGCGATGAAGACAGGTTCGCGCAGAAGGCTTTTCAGTTCGCTGGGGCGAGTACACAGCGCGATCAGCGTCGGGATGCTGAACAGTCCGTAGTACAGCTTGTGCAATCCACTGCGCCCCGGCAGGAAGAACATCGCACAGAGAAGCAGTAGATAACCGATAGGCAGAATCCACAGGCAAATGAAATCGAATACTCGATTGGCCGTGTTGTGAAGGGCATTGGGTTGCATGCTTGAACGTTCATCCCGGAAGTTAAGCTGGCAATCATAACGACTTATGGCTGGCGATGTCGTTGGTCAGCTGAACAATCTCGGGCCTATGGGAGTGCCAGTACCGCGAACAAGCTGTGCTAAAGTCAGCCTCCTTTTTGACGACATTCGCGTGATATGACCGACTCCAGTCCTGACGCAAGCCCCTCGAGCTTGAAAATCTACTTCCGTCTGCTCGGCTATGTGCGGCCCTATATTGGTCTGTTTCTCATCAGCATCGTCGGGTTCCTGATCTTCGCTTCGACTCAGCCCATGCTCGGCTACATCCTCAAGTATTTCGTCGACGGCCTGTCCAACCCTCAGGCGGTGCTGTTTCCCGGTGTGCCTTATCTGCGCGACATGCAGTTGCTCCAAGCGGTGCCGCTGCTGATCGTGCTGATCGCTGCCTGGCAAGGCCTGGGCTCCTACCTGGGCAACTACTTCCTGGCTAAGGTATCCCTGGGGCTGGTGCACGATTTGCGGGTGCAACTGTTCAACAACCTGTTGACCCTGCCCAACCGTTACTTCGACAAGCACAACTCCGGGCACCTGATCTCGCGTATCACCTTCAACGTGACCATGGTCACGGGGGCGGCGACGGACGCGATCAAGGTGGTGATCCGCGAAGGCATGACCGTGATCTTCCTGTTCGGCTCGCTGTTGTGGATGAACTGGCGCCTGACCCTGGTGATGATCGCCATCCTGCCGCTGATCGCGGTCATGGTCCGCACCGCCAGCAAGAAATTCCGCAAGCAGAGCAAGAAGATCCAGGTGGCCATGGGTGATGTGACCCATGTTGCCTCGGAAACCATCCAGGGCTATCGCGTGGTTCGCAGCTTTGGCGGCGAGACCTATGAGCAGCAGCGTTTTCTTGCGGCCAGCCAGGGCAACACTGACAAGCAACTGCGCATGACCCGTACCGGCGCCATCTACACCCCACTGTTGCAACTGGTGATCTACAGCGCCATGGCGGTGCTGATGTTCCTGGTGCTGTATCTGCGCGGTGATGCTTCTGCCGGTGAAATGGTGGCCTATATCACCATGGCCGGTCTGCTGCCCAAGCCGATCCGCCAGCTGTCCGAAGTCAGCTCAACGATCCAGAAAGGCGTGGCGGGTGCGGAGAGCATCTTCGAGCAGTTGGACGTCGAGCCTGAGGTCGATCGCGGCACCGTCGAGCGCGCCAGCATCAATGGGCACCTGGAGGTGCGCAACCTGAGTTTCACCTACCCGGGAACCGAACGGCAGGTGCTCGATGACATCAGCTTCAGTATCGAGCCCGGGAAAATGGTGGCGCTGGTGGGGCGTTCCGGCAGTGGCAAGTCGACTCTGGCCAACCTGATTCCGCGGTTCTACCACCACGACAAGGGCCAGATTCTTCTGGATGGCACCGAGGTCGAAGACTTCCGCCTGCTGAACTTGCGTCGGCATATTGCTCAGGTTACCCAGCACGTCACCCTGTTCAGTGACACCGTGGCCAACAACATTGCCTACGGTGACCTGGCCGGTGCGCCGCGTGAGGACATCGAGAAGGCCGCCGCCGATGCCTATGCCATGGACTTCATTGCCCAGTTGCCCGAAGGCCTGGATACCCAGGTAGGGGAGAACGGCGTACTGCTTTCAGGTGGCCAGCGCCAGCGCCTGGCGATTGCCCGGGCCTTGCTGAAGAACGCCCCGCTGCTGATTCTCGACGAGGCCACTTCGGCCCTGGATACCGAATCCGAGCGGCACATCCAGGCCGCCCTGGACAAGGTCATGAAGGGCCGCACCACCCTGGTGATTGCCCACCGCCTGTCGACCATCGAGAAAGCCGACCTGATCCTGGTCATGGACCAGGGGCGGATTGTCGAGCGCGGCAGCCATGCCCAGTTGCTGGCACAGAACGGCTACTACTCGCGGTTGCATGCCATGGGCCTGGAAGAGCCCGCGCCCAGCGGAATCGCCTGACCTGTTCCGGGGAGCGAGCCGGCTCGCTCCCCGGGGCCTTGGTGTGCAAGGCACCTTGGCATCATTTGTAGCCGCTTCCTTACAGTCTTGACCAAGCCTAAATAATTTTGCGTTTCCCGCTTGTTATGGTTCCCGCCTGAATCTTTGAACAGATCGAGGGGGCCATCCCTCTCGCGTGGGTAGCAGAATGTTGCAACGCTTTGTGTGGAAGTTATTACCCAAGACCCAGCGCAATTTCCTGCTTGGGCGCCTCTCGGTGGTGGATCGCCAAGTGGTTAACAAGTCCATGTCGGCCAATGTGCGCTTTCCTGATGCCTTCTCCCGACACTCCTGCCTGTTCATTCATGTCCCCAAGTGCGCGGGCAGCAGCATCTGTTCGGCATTGTTCGACGGTTGGATGCCCGGGCACCTGCCGTTGTACTGGTACGAGCAGCAGTTTCCCCAGGCCTTTTCCAGCAGCTTCAAGTTTGCTTTCGTGCGCGACCCCCTGGAGCGCGCCTACTCGGCCTACGCTTTCCTGCGTGGCAATCGCCTCGGCCGACGGGACCAGGTAGCCCAGGCGCTGGTAGGGCATTACCGCGACTTCGATGACTTTATCGGCCGCTGGCTGCACCCGGAAACCATCCACAAGCAGATGCACTTTGCTGCCCAGAGCGATTTTCTCACCGACTCCCTGGGCCGCCTGGCCCTGGATTTCGTCGGCTATCAGGAGCACCTGCAGCGAGATTTCCAACTGCTGTGCGAGCAGTTGCAGGTCCAGACCCGACTGCCCCATGTCAACAGCACCCAGCAGCGCCATAGCACCCCCGTCAGGGATATCTGTTCGGTACGCACCCGGCGCCTGGTGCGCCGGGTCTATCAACGCGACTACGAGATGCTCGGTTATGAATAAGCTTGCCTGTGTACCGCTGGAGCGCCCGCAAATCCGTCCCTACAGCCTGTCGTTGTCCACCGAGGCCCGGGCCGCCCTCAAGCAGCAGCAACCCTGCTGTCTTTGGCTGACCGGATTGTCGGGGGCCGGCAAGTCGACCCTGGCCAATCTGTTGGAACTGCGGCTCAACGAGTTGGGTATGCACACCTTCGTCCTCGACGGCGACAACGTTCGCAGTGGCCTGTGCAGTGACCTGGGAATGGGGGCCGAGGCGCGCAAGGAGAATATCCGCCGCATGGCCGAGGTGGCACGGCTGATGGTGGACGCCGGCCTGCTGGTCATAGTGTCGGCGATCTCGCCGTTTCGCGCCGAGCGCGATGCCGCCCGCGCGCTGTTCGGCCCGGGGGAATTCATCGAGGTGTACGTCAGTACACCTTTTGACACCTGTGCCCGGCGTGACCCCAAAGGGTTGTACTAGGCTGCGCTGGAGGGGCGGATCAAGGACTTCACCGGGCTCGACAGCCCCTATGAAGCGCCGTTGCAGGCCGATTGCGAGATCGACACGGCGACCGTGGCACTGCCGGAGGCGATCCGCCGCCTGCTGCAACTGCTGCCCCGTAAATAAGCGGCAAGAATTCTTCGTCGGCCCCATTCAAGGCATAGAACTAGGCGGCGCCAACCCTGTGTTAATATCGCGCCCCTGTTCATTTTGTATGTGGGATGCTCCATGAAGTTGTCCATGCCGCGATTCGATCAAGCCCCCGTCTTGGTGGTCGGCGATGTCATGCTCGACCGTTACTGGCATGGTGGTACCTCACGGATTTCCCCTGAGGCGCCAGTGCCGGTGGTCAAGGTCGAGCAAATCGAGGATCGCCCCGGCGGTGCCGCCAACGTTGCCCTGAACATCGCTGCCCTCGGCGCGCCGGCCTCCCTGGTGGGCGTGACCGGCGACGATGAAGCCGCCGACAGCCTGGCCAACAGCCTGCAAGGCGCGGGCGTGCGTGCGCTGTTCCAGCGCATCAAGCACCAGCCGACCATCGTCAAGCTGCGGGTCATGAGCCGTCACCAGCAGTTGTTGCGTATCGATTTCGAAGAACCCTTCGCCACCGACGCCCTAGCCCTGGCGGCCGAGGTCGATGCCCTGCTCGACGGGATCAAGGTGCTGGTGTTGTCCGACTACGGCAAGGGCGCGCTGCGCAATCACCAGGTGCTGATCGCCGCTGCGCGGGCCCGGGGCATTCCGGTGCTGGCGGACCCCAAGGGCAAGGATTTCTCCATCTACCGCGGCGCCAGCCTGATCACGCCGAACCTCAGCGAGTTCGAGACCATCGTCGGCGGCTGCGCCGACGAGCACGAACTGGTGAGCAAGGGCGCGCAGTTGATGCATGACCTGGAGCTGGGGGCGCTGCTGGTGACCCGTGGCGAACATGGCATGACCCTGTTGCGCCCCGACCACCCGGCCATGCACTTGCCAGCCCGGGCCCGGGAAGTGTTCGACGTTACCGGTGCCGGGGATACGGTGATCTCCACCCTGGCGGCCGCCATTGCCGCCGGCGAAGAGCTGCCCCACGCAGTGGGCCTGGCCAATCTGGCGGCCGGCATCGTGGTTGGCAAGCTGGGTACCGCCGCCATCAGTGCTCCCGAACTGCGCCGGGCGATCCAGCGCGAGGAAGGCTCCGAGCGCGGGGTGCTGAGCCTCGACCAGTTGTTGCTGGCCATCGATGATGCCCGAGCCCACAACGAGAAGATCGTCTTCACCAACGGCTGCTTTGACATCCTGCACGCCGGGCACGTGACCTACCTGGAACAGGCGCGAGCCCAGGGCGACCGGTTGATCGTGGCGATCAACGATGACGCTTCGGTCAGCCGCCTCAAGGGCCCTGGCCGTCCGATCAACAGTGTCGACCGGCGCATGGCGGTGCTGGCGGGGCTGGGGGCGGTGGACTGGGTGATCAGTTTCCCCGAAGGCACCCCGGAAAACCTCCTGTCCCAGGTTCGGCCGGACGTGCTGGTGAAGGGCGGTGACTATTCCATCGACCAGGTTGTAGGTGCCGATATAGTCGGTGCCTATGGCGGCACCGTTAAGGTGCTGGGGCTGGTGGAAAACAGCTCGACCACGGCTATCGTCGAGAAGATCCGCAAGACCGACAAGGCCGAGTAACGGCCTTGCGGTCCGCAAAAAAGGCGCCTGTTGCAGGCGCCTTTTTTTTGCCTCAGCCCTGGCGCCGGGCCTTGCCGGGGACGATCTTGCGCAGGATCTGCCGGGCCCGGCCGGTTAGCCGCGATAGCTTCGACGCCTTTTGCGGTGGCTCCAGGCCCCGCTGCCTGAGCCAGTCCTTCCAGCGAATCCGCTCGTCACTCACCACCCAGCCTTCCTGCTGGGCGAAGCTTTCCGCCAGGTACAGGCCGCGGGTGCTGGCCGGATGCAACTGGTCTTTCTTCAGGGTGTAGAGCTCGGCGCAGGGCTCGCCGTTGTCCAGGGGCATCAGGTACAGGTCCGGGCGCTTGCGGTCCAGCCGTGCCACCAGTTGGTCGCCCTCCAGGCGCTCGTCGACGTGGAACAGGCTCAGGGACTTGGCTTCCCTCGGCACGTCCAGGCGCAGGTCGTAGATCAACTGCAGTGAGGCGGTGGGCAGGTGCACATAGGCCCGGGGACGCTCCAGCAACTGCAGGTTGCCACAGCGCACCGGCAGCGCCGCCCCGGACAGCGGGGTCAGGCGAAAGGGCAGGGCCTCGCGATAGTGCAGGGCGCCGGCGTAGGGCGCGGGCAGCCAGGTGTCATTGAAGCGCCCACCGAGCCAGCCTTCGGGGGTTTCCAGCAGGCATTCCTCGGCAATTTCCTGGATCGCGGTATGCAGTGGCAGGTTGAGCTCGTGAGCCGGGACGTAGCCGGAAATCAGCTTGAGCACCACATCGCCGCGATCCTGGCGGCGCTGGCGCACCAGCACCCAGTAGTCGCGGTTCTGCCAGTGCAGGGTCAGGCGCACCGAGACCCCGAGGTTGGCCAGCTCCAGGGCGAAGCGCTGATTGTCGGCCACCGTCACCGCGCGCCGGCGCTGCAGGGTCTGGGCGAAGTTCAGCGGCATTCCGACGCTCTGGTAGCTCAAGCCTTCGGGAGTCGCTTCGACGAACAGGGGCAGGGTCTTGAAGTTGCTGGGGTTCTTTCTAATGAGCGGTCGCGACATCTCGGCTCCTTCTTGCGTCGGGGTCGGCCGCGTCGGCGGCATCAGTTCTTGCCAAGGACCTGCGCCACAGTCGACACGTTATGGGCCAGGTGCAAGGGATTGATGGTCCCGACAATAGCACTGGCGACACCGGGCCGGTCAAACAGCAGCTCGAAGCTGGCCCGCACCGGATCGATGCCCGGGCTCAGGCAGACGTGGCCGCTGGCAAGCGCCTTTTTCACCAGGATGCCCTTGTGGTGAGCGGTAGCGTAGTCAATGACTGCCCGCTCGGCCTGTTCGTTCAGATTGTAGGTAACCATGGCGCAATCGCCTTGCTCCAGGGCCTTCAGGCCGCCGTCTACGGTCTTGCCGGAGAAGCCGAAGCCACGGATCTTGCCCTCCTGCTTGAGCTGCGCCAGGGCCTGGTAGACCTCGCACTGCTCGAGGATCGCCAGGTCGTTGCCGTCGGAATGCACCAGCACCAGGTCGATGAAGTCGGTTTCCAGGCGTTGCAGGCTGCGCTCCACGGACATCCGGGTATGGGCCGCGCTGAAATCGTGCCGCGACAGGCCATCGGCGAACTCTTCGCCGACCTTGCTGACAATCACCCATTCCTGGCGCTGGCCGCGCAGTAGCGGGCCCAGGCGCTCTTCGCTGCGGCCGTAGGCCGGAGCGGTGTCGATCAGGTTGATGCCCAGGTCGCGGGTCAGCTTGAGCAGCATGCGGGCCTCCTGGTCGTCGGGGATCTGGAAGCCGTTGGGGTATTTCACGCCCTGGTCGCGGCCCAGTTTCACCGTGCCCAGACCCAGGGGCGACACCAGCAGGCCGGTGCTGCCCAAGGGACGATGCAGATCGTGCAGGGTTGGCTGGCTCATGGCAGCAGTTGCTCCCAGGCTGGTTGCGCCAGGGGCGGCTTGGGCAGTTCGGGCAGGGCCTGGTCGGCGGCGGGGCGAATGCCGTCGCGCTCCAGGGCAGCCAGGACCCGGTCGGCGAAGTCCGGTGCCAGGGCCAGCTTGGTCGGCCAGCCCACCAGCAGGCGATCCTGCTCGGCGAGGAAGGCGTTGTCCGGGCGGGCCAGGCCCGACTGTGCCGGTTCGGCGCGGTCGACCCGCAGGGTGGCCCATTGCGCCTGGCTCAGGTCGATCCAGGGCAGCAGTTGCCCCAGTTCCTTCTGGGCTGCGGCAATCTGCGCTGCCGGTTCCCGGGCCACTCCCTCGGCTTCGGCGATATCGCCCCCCAGGTACCAGACCCACTGGCCGTCGGCGGCCGGGTGAGTGGTGACGGTGATCCGTGGTTTTGGCCCGCCGCCCAGGCAGTGGGCGTACAGCGGTTTCAGGCTCGGGCCCTTGACCAGCACCATGTGCAATGGTCGCCTTTGCATGGCGGGCTGGCTCAGGCCGGCCGCTTGCAGCAGCTCGGCATTGCCGGCTCCGGCGCTGAGAACAATGCGTTGCGCGCGGATTTCCCGGCCGTCGACCCGCAGGCCCAGCAGTTGGCCGTTCTCCAGCAGGGGCTCGATCTTCTGCCCGGCCAGCAGGCTGTCTCCCGCCAGGTGCGCGAGGCGCTCGATCAGGCTCGGCACATCCACTACCAGTTCGGCGAGGCGGTAAACCTTGCCCTTGAAACGCTTGTCCTGCAGGGCCGGGGGCAGTTGCTCGCCCTTGACCTGATCGACCCGCCCGCGTACCGCCTTGCTGGCGAAGAAGCTGGTGAGGTTGCCGGCCAGGGTGCCGGGGGACCAGAGGTAGTGGGCCTCGGACAGCAGGCGCACGCCGGACAGGTCCAGCTCGCCATTGCCCGCCAGGGCTTCGCGCCAGCGCCGTGGCATGTCGGCAATGGCCTCGGAGGCGCCAGTGAGGGCGCCGTGCAGGGCGTATTTGGCGCCGCCGTGGATGATCCCCTGGGATTTCACGCTCTGTCCGCCGCCGAGGCTGGCGCTTTCCACCAGCACGGTGGAAAAACCCAGGCGTTGCAGGCGAGCGTTGAGCCAGAGACCGGCGACGCCTGCGCCGACAATCAGCACATCGGTGGAAATAGCGGATGGCATGCAGCGACCTCGGTAAGTAAAACGAAGCCGCAAGTTTCAAGCCTCAGGCCTCAAGCTGCAAGCTTGGCGCTCACTCTGGCCGCTTGAGGCGTGTGGCGTGAGGCTGCTTTCTAGTGCCCGGCGGTTTTCGAGAACAACTGGATCACCACCACGCCGAGGACGATCAGCGCCATGCCCAGCATCGCCGGGATATCCAGCTTCTGGCCGTACAGAAACAGCGCGGCGATGCTCACCATGACGATGCCCATGCCGGCCCATACCGCGTAGGCCACGCCCACCGGCACCGTACGCACCACCAGGGTCAGCATCCAGAAGGCCACCCCGTAGCCGACGATGATCAATGCCAGGGGCAGCGGAGTGCTCAGGCCCTTGACCGCTTTCATTGAAACAGTGGCGATCACTTCCGCGCAGATGGCGATAGCCAGGTAGTAGTAAGCGTTCATGGGAGGGTTCCTCGGGGCTGGGACTGCTTTATGAGGTCGGCATTCTAGAGAAAGTTCAGATGGGGTAAAGTCATTACCTATCTGGATGATAGATAGGTTGTGCCATGAACATGCAATGGAACCTGGAGCAGTTGCGCCTGTTTGTCGGGGTCGCCGAACTGCGTTCGTTTTCTGCCGTGGCCCGCCAGCAGCGCAAGGCGCAATCGGCCATCAGCAGTGCCATCGCCCAGCTGGAGGATGACCTGGGAGTGAGCCTGTTCGAACGCAGCAGTGGCCGCCAGCCAAGGCTGACGGAGGCGGGCAGCGCACTGTTGCAGGAAGCGCGGGAGATCCTGCGCCAGTGCGACCGCCTCAATGGCCGGGCGCTGGCCTTGATGCGCGGCCAGGAAGCGCGGTTGCGCCTGGCCCAGGACGAAGCGATGCCCTATCAGCCGGTGCTCGACAGCCTGGAGGCCCTGGCGGAACACTTTCCCAGCCTGGAGGTGCAACTGGCCAGCGGGGCCCAGGGCGACGTAGCGCGCAAACTGGTGGAGCGCCGGGCCGACCTGGGGTTGCTGTTTCACCATGAGCAGATGCCGGAAACTTTGGAGCGCCGGGCCCTGGGCAGTGTGGAGATGGTCACTGTCTGCGCCGTGGGGCATCCGCTGGCCCATGAAAAAAGGGTCAACCGCCAGTTGCTGGCGCTACACCGGCAGTTGCTCATCGCTCCGCAAGCCAGTGGCTACCCCGGTGGTGAGCAGGTCAGCCCCCAGGTCTGGCGGGCTGACAGCTTCTACGTCCTGGCCGAATGGCTGATGCGCGGGCTGGGCTGGGCCTGGCTGCCACGGCATGTGGTGCAGTACCCGGCCTATCAGAACCAGATGGTGGAGCTGGCCAGCCAATGGACGCCCCCGGCACTGGTGGTGGAGCTGGCCTGGCGCCGTGACGAACCTCTGGGCCCCGCGGCGCACTGGCTGGCAGAACGTTTTGCCGTGCACCTGAAGGCGATCGGCTAAAAAACCGATAAACTCCGCCGCCATGAATAGAACTCTCTATACCGCATTGTTTTACCTGGGGCTGCCGTTGGTAGCGATCCGCCTGTGGCTGCGCTCGCGCAAGGCGCCGGCTTATGCCAAGCGCATTGGCGAGCGTTTCTCTCTCGGCTTGCCGAGCATGCAACCCGGTGGCATCTGGGTGCATGCGGTGTCGGTGGGCGAGAGCATCGCTGCCGCGCCGATGATCCGGGCGCTGCTGGCGCGTTATCCACAGCTGCCGATTACCGTGACCTGCATGACTCCCACCGGCTCCGAGCGCATCCACGCGCTGTTTGCCAACGAGCCGCGGATCCAGCACTGCTACCTGCCCTACGACTTGCCTTGCGCCGCGGCGCGGTTTCTCGATCGGGTGCAGCCCAAGCTGGCAGTGATCATGGAAACCGAACTGTGGCCCAACCATATCGACCAGTGTGCCCGGCGCGGGATTCCGGTAGCCCTGGCCAATGCCCGGTTGTCCGAGCGTTCGGCCAAGGGCTATGGGCGTTTTGCTCGGCTGACCGCACCGATGCTGGCGCAGATGAGCCTGTTCGCGGTGCAGACCGAAGCCGAGGCCCAGCGTTTCCTCCGGCTTGGGGCCCGGCCAGAGACTGTGCAAGTGACCGGATCGATCAAGTTCGACCTGAGCATCGACCCGCAGTTGCTGCAGCGGGCCACTGAGCTGCGCCAGCAATGGCAGGCCATGGAGCGCCCGGTGTGGATCGCCGCGAGTACCCACGAGGGCGAAGACGCGGTGGTGCTCGATGCCCACCGGCAACTGCTGGGCAATTACCCCAATGCCTTGCTGATCCTGGTGCCGCGGCACCCGGAGCGCTTCGACTCGGTGCATGAGCTGTGCCGGCAGCAGGGTTTTGCCACGGTACGCCGTTCTGCAGCCGAGCCGGTGCTTGCCACCACCTCGGTACTGCTGGGGGACACCATGGGCGAATTGCTGTTCCTCTATGCCCTGGCCGACAGCGCCTTTGTCGGCGGCAGCCTGGTGCCCAACGGTGGGCACAACCTGCTGGAGCCGGCGGCCCTGGCCAAGCCGGTGATCAGCGGGCCGCATCTGTTCAATTTCCTGGAAATCGCCGCGATGCTGCGTGAGGCCGGAGCCTTGCAGGAAGTGGACGATGCCGAGGGGCTCGCGGTGGCGGTGCAGCGTCTGTTCGAGCTACCCCAGGATGCGCGCAAGATGGCCGATGCGGGGCTCAAGGTGCTCAAGGCCAACCAGGGCGCCTTGCAACGGCTGCTCGATGGCCTTGGCCGCCTCCTGGGCAGGCACTGATCGTCGCCTTCTGTAGCCGCTGCCGCAGGCTGCGCAGTGGCCATAAAAGGCCGTTACACCGCCATGAAAAAGGCCACCTGCAAAGGTGGCCTTTTTCATGCTTGCGACCTTCAGGGGCGGGCCCTGAGCTGCTCCTGGGCGGCCTTGGCCAGGTCTGGCGGCAGGAAGTCGCGATCCGGGTTGTAGTCGGCCTTGAGATAGCGCGACAGGTCCTGCAGGTCCCCCGGGTTGAGGGTGCCGGCCGCCTGTTTCAGGCGCAGGTTGTCGAGGATGTAGTCGTAGCGGCTGTTGTTGTAGTTGCGCACCGAGGTGTACAGCTGGCGCTGGGCGTCGAGCACATCGACGATATTGCGCGTGCCCACCTGGTAGCCGATCTCCGTGGCCTCCACTGCGCTCTGGTTGGAAATGATCGACTGGCGCCGGGCCTGGACCTGCTCGACATCGGTGTTCACCGCGCGGTGCAGGTTGCGGGTGTTTTCCACCACCTGGCGGCGCAGGGATTCACGCTGTTGCTCGGTCTGGCTCAGGCGCGAGTAGGATTCACGCACCTGGGAGCTGGTCAGGCCGCCGCTGTAGATCGGAATGTTCAGTTGCAGGCCGATGGAGCGCTGTTCGACGTCGCTTCCATAGCGCGTCAGCGGGTTGGGGTTGCTGAAGCCCAAAGCATCGTTGTCGCCTTTCTTGTACTGCGCCACTGCGTCCAGGGTCGGGGCATGCCCGGCCTTGCGCTGCTTGAGGGTTTCCTCGGCGGCGCTGACTGCGTAGTTGCTGGCCAGCAGGTTGAGGTTCTGCTTGGCGGCGGTGTCCACCCAGGCCTTGGCGTCGTTGGGGGTCGGCGCCAGCACTGGCAGGGTATGGACGATGCCCTGGATCGAGTTGTACTCGCGGTTGGTCAGGGTGATCAGGGCCTCGAAGGCATCATCCACCTGGCGCTGGGCAAGGATCCGGTTGGCCCGGGCAGTATCGTAGCTGGCCTGGGATTGCAGGACGTCGGTCTTGTCCGACAGGCCCACGTCGAAGCGTTCGTTGGATTGGTCCAGCTGACGCTTGAAGGCCGCTTCCTCGGCCTTGGTCGAGGCCAGGTTGTCCTGGGCGCGCAACACCGCGAAGTAGTTCTCTGCGCTCTGCAGGATCAGGTTCTGCTCGGTGGCCGAGAGTTGCAGGGAAGCCTGTTCGTTGATGTCCTTGGCCGCCTGCAGCTGGAACCAGCGGTCGGCCCGGAACAGTGGCTGGGCCAGGGTCGCCTGGTAGACGTTGCCGCTGCGGGTAGAGGTCATCGACGGTTCGTCGAACTTGGTGCGGGTGTTGTTCATGTCCGCGCCGGCCGAAAGGTTAGGCAGCAACCCGGCACGAGCCTGGGGCACCACTTCCTTCTGGGCACCGTACTGGGCGCGCGCAGCGGCCAGATCGGCGTTGTTGTCCACCGCTTCCTGGTAGACGCTGACCAGATCGGTCTTGGTGGTCAAAGGCGCTTCTGCTGCCCAGGCCATTCCATTGGACGCACAAGACACGGCAACAGCCAGTGAGAGTTTGCGCAGCATTCGGCGATCCCTAGAGTTGATATTACGGCAATAATTCAGGCGCCAAGGCTAAGGCGCGACCCACGGAGCGTCAAGGTTCGACACAGGGCAACGAGTGTAGATGCGCTGGGGGGTGGCAACAATCCTGCAATTACGCCATTCATCATGCTGATCGTACGGGGGGTTGGCGTTCTGCTGTGGCTTTGTCTAGACTGGCCCGGTTCTTGTCGGGGTGCCTTGCTATGAGGCTGAGATCGGATAATCCGGATCCCGTTGAACCTGATCAGGTTAGCGCCTGCGTAGGGAACAAGATTTCTCGTCACCCGGCGAGTCCTCTTGTGCTTCGTCCGGGATGTTGTTCGACAATCGAACACCCCTCGAGTACCAAGCACTGCACTCAACTAGTTGCCTAGCCAGGGTGCGTCCGTCCGTTACAGGTTCGCTCCGACAAAAATCCACTGCCTGGATGCTGTCTGGAGAGCCCGTGATGACTACAAAATTAAAAAACGCTAGCAACCTCAGTGAGTCGGCCCAAGTCGACCAACAATCGGTTCAGCCCTTTACCCGCTCGCAAAAAGTCTATGTCCAGGGTTCGCGCCCGGACATCCGCGTGCCCATGCGCGAAATCACCCTGGACGTGACCCCCACCGACTTCGGCGGCGAGATCAACGCCCCGGTGACCGTGTACGACACCTCCGGCCCCTACACCGATCCGAACGTGGTGATCGATGTGCGCAAGGGCCTGGGCGATGTGCGTTCGGCCTGGATCGAAGACCGTGGCGACACCGAGCGCCTGGCCGGCCTGAGCTCCAACTTCGGCCAGCAGCGCCTGGCCGACCCGGAGCTGACCAAGCTGCGCTTCGCCCACGTCAACAACCCGCGCCGGGCCAAGGCCGGGGCCAACGTCAGCCAGATGCACTACGCGCGCAAAGGCATCATCACCGCCGAGATGGAATACGTCGCCATCCGCGAAAACATGAAGCTGCAAGAGGCCCGTGCCGCCGGCCTGCTGAAGCAGCAACACGCCGGCCACAGCTTCGGCGCCAGCATTCCGAAAGAAATCACCCCAGAGTTCGTCCGCGAGGAAATCGCCCGTGGCCGCGCCATCATCCCGGCCAACATCAACCACGTCGAACTGGAACCGATGATCATCGGCCGCAACTTCCTGGTGAAGATCAACGGCAACATCGGCAACAGTGCCCTGGGTTCCTCGATCGAGGAAGAAGTGGCGAAACTGACCTGGGGCATCCGCTGGGGGTCGGACACGGTGATGGACCTGTCCACCGGCAAGCACATCCATGAAACCCGCGAGTGGATCATCCGCAACTCGCCGGTGCCGATCGGTACCGTACCGATCTACCAGGCCCTGGAAAAGGTCAACGGCGTGGCCGAGGACCTGACCTGGGAGCTGTTCCGCGACACCCTGATCGAGCAGGCCGAGCAGGGCGTGGACTACTTCACCATCCACGCAGGCGTCTTGCTGCGTTACGTGCCGCTGACCGCCAAGCGGGTCACCGGCATCGTGTCTCGGGGTGGCTCGATCATGGCCAAGTGGTGCCTGGCGCACCACAAGGAGAACTTCCTCTACACCCACTTCGACGAAATCTGCGAAATCATGAAGGCCTACGACGTCAGCTTCTCCCTGGGAGATGGCCTGCGCCCGGGGTCGATTGCCGACGCCAACGACGAAGCCCAGTTCGGTGAACTGGAGACCCTCGGCGAGCTGACCAAGATCGCCTGGAAGCATGACGTGCAGTGCATGATCGAAGGCCCGGGCCACGTGCCGATGCAGTTGATCAAGGAGAACATGGACAAGCAGCTGGAGTGCTGCGACGAGGCGCCGTTCTACACCCTGGGCCCGCTGACTACCGACATTGCCCCCGGCTACGACCACATCACCTCCGGTATCGGTGCGGCGATGATCGGCTGGTTCGGCTGCGCCATGCTCTGCTACGTCACGCCCAAGGAACACCTGGGCCTGCCGAACAAGGATGACGTGAAGACCGGGATCATCACCTACAAGATCGCCGCGCATGCTGCGGATCTGGCGAAAGGTCACCCGGGCGCGCAGATCCGCGACAACGCCTTGTCCAAGGCGCGTTTCGAGTTCCGCTGGGAAGACCAGTTCAACCTCGGCCTGGACCCGGACACCGCCCGTTCGTACCACGACGAGACCCTGCCCAAGGATTCGGCCAAGGTCGCGCATTTCTGCTCCATGTGCGGGCCGAAGTTCTGCTCGATGAAAATCACCCAGGAAGTGCGTGAGTACGCAGCCAACCAGCGTATCGAAGCGGTGGATGTGGATGTCGCCAAGGGCCTGGCGGAACAGGCCGAGCGCTTCAAGCAGGAAGGCAGCCAGCTGTACAAGAAAGTCTGACCCCTCTCTGCAGGAGCGGGCTTGCTCGCGAACCAGGCGCTGCGCTCTCGACAAGGTGGCGCTTTCGCTGGCAAGCCGGCTCCTGCAGAGGCTGGGCGTTCGAGATAGCCCCCGTGAACATTCCTGTAGGAGCGGGCTTGCCCGCGAACCGGGCGCCGCGCTCTCGACAAGGTGGCGCTTTCGCCGGCAATCCGGCTCCTGCAGACCCTATTCCTTCGAGATATCAACCTTGAGCAGTCCAATCAGTACCTACTCTCCCGATCTCGCGGTACCGGCCGACAAGCGCGTGTTTGGCGCCCGCGATCTGTTTTCCCTGTGGTTTTCCCTCGGTATCGGCCTGATGGTGCTGCAGACCGGCGCCTTGCTGGCGCCAGGCCTGGGGCTGGCCCATTCGCTGCTGGCGATCCTGCTCGGCACCGCGGTCGGCGTTCTGCTGCTGGCGGCGGTGGGGGTGATCGGCAGCGACACCGGCCTGTCGTCCATGGCTGCGCTCAAGCTCAGCCTGGGCCGGCGCGGTGCCAGCCTGCCGGCGCTGTTGAACCTGTTGCAACTGGTGGGCTGGGGCTCGTTTGAAATCATCGTCATGCGCGATGCCGCGAGCCTCCTGGGCAGCCGGGCCTTCAGCGAAGGCAGCTTGCTGGCCAACCCGTTGCTCTGGACCCTGTTTTTCGGTGCCCTGGCCACCTTGCTGGCGGTCAGCGGGCCCTTGACCTTCGTCCGGCAGATCCTGCGCAAATGGGGAATCTGGTTGTTGTTGGCCGCCTGCCTGTGGCTGACCTGGAACCTCTTCGCCCGAGCCGACCTGGCGGCGCTCTGGGCCCAGGCCGGGGACGGTTCGATGCCGTTCGCCGTGGGCTTCGATATCGCCATCGCCATGCCCTTGTCCTGGTTGCCGCTGATCGCCGACTACTCGCGGTTCGGCAAGCGCGCCAAGAGCGTGTTCGGCGGCACGGCCCTGGGCTTTTTCATCGGCAATTTCTGGTTGATGAGCCTGGGCGTCGCCTACACCCTGGCCTTCGCTCCCAGTGGTGAAGTGAATGCCTTGCTGCTGGCGCTGGCCGGGGCCGGGCTGGGGATTCCGTTGCTGCTGATTCTGCTGGACGAATCGGAGAATGCCTTTGCCGATATCCATTCGGCGGCGGTTTCCAGCGGCATCCTGCTGCGCCTCAAGGTCGAGCACCTGGCGCTGGCCATAGGCGTGCTCTGCACCCTGATCGCCTGCCTGGCGCCATTGGCCCAGTACCAGAACTTCCTGTTGCTGATCGGTTCGGTATTCGCGCCGCTGTTTGGCGTGGTGCTGGTGGATCACTTCATCCTGCGTCGGCGCTCGGGGCAGAACCCGGCGTCAGCCTTGCGCTGGCCGGCGCTGCTGGCCTGGCTGGGTGGGGTGAGCACCTATCACCTGCTGGCCAATCTGTACCCGGATATCGGCGCAACCCTGCCGTCACTGGTACTGGCAGGGCTGCTGCAATGGCTGTTGGGCCGGGCTTTCAGTTACCGCCAGGAAACAGCTCGGGCTTGAGCACGCCCTTGAGGCGGTCGTAGGGGATCTGCAGTTCGATGTGGCCCAGGACCGAGGGCGCGATGGTGGTGACGTCGTACTTGAGGGTCACGGCGTTGCGGGTCAGCGCTACGTTCTGGGTCTTCTGGAAGGGCCAGGTCTTCACGAACTCGGCCTCGCGATCCAGGTGAGTGCTGATCAGCCAGTTGTTGTGGGCGACCCGCGCGGCCTTCCAGAACATCTCTTCCTGGCCGGGCAGGAGCATGTCCGCCAGGTTCAGGGCCTTGTGCTGCTGGCGTGAATAGTTGACGAAGCCACGGCCCGGGGTGCCATTGGCGGCGCCGGTGTCCAGGTAACTGGCCAGTTCGATGATCACCAGGCCGTCATGCTGCTCGCGTAGCTTGGATTGCAGGTACATGCCGTGGCGGTCCGGCGCGCTGCGCAGGAACTGCTCGCGATAGGCCGCAAGGCTGGCCGGCAGCGCAGCATCGGGGCTGGTGCGGGTCATTTGCAGCAGGCGCTTTTCAATGATGGCATCCAGCTGCGGTTCGGCGGGGAAATGCACGGTGTCGAGGTTGACCAGTGGGCAGTCGGCGCCGCTGCAGCCGGGCTTGAGTTGTTCGGACTTGTCCCGGGTGGGTTCCAGCGGGGTCATGTAGCTGGGTTGAAACAGGCTTTGGCAGGCACCCAGGGTCAGGGCGATACAGGCCACGGAGGCGATTTTGACAAGCGACATGGGCGTCCTTCATAAACCAGGGGGAGGCAAAAGTTACCGGCTTCGACTGCCTGCGAGGCAGTCGGTTCGCCACTAAGCTCAATAGAGGCAATTAGAGTAGGTTTAGCCCCTCGCCGTCTATCCCGCTGAGGGTAAAGGGGCTGCATGATCAGCTGCGAGCGCGTTAGGATGGCGCGAAGTCGAGGGGGATCCTCGGATTGAACATGCTGTACACGAGGATTGTTATGACTGACTTTGCCAACTCCACGCCGAGTGCCGTCGAGATCATCCGGCGCGAAAACTGTTTCCAGGGTTTCTACCGGCTCGATCGCCTGCAACTGCGTCATGAGCTGTTCGCCGGTGGCATGGGGCGTGAAATCAATCGTGAAGTCTTTGTCCGTCACGATGCGGTCTGCGTACTGCCGTACGACCCGCAGCGCGATGAGGTGGTGCTGATCGAACAGTTCCGCGTCGGTGCCATGGGCAAGACGGCTTCGCCCTGGCTGGTGGAACTGGTGGCCGGGCTGATCGACAAGGACGAGCAGCCGGAACAGGTTGCCCGCCGCGAGGCGCAGGAGGAAGCTGGCCTGGACATCTCGGCGCTGTGGCCGATGACCCAGTACTTCCCGTCGCCCGGTGGCAGCACCGAATTCGTCCATCTGTACCTGGGGCGTTGCGACAGCAGCGCCGCCGGTGGGCTGCATGGGCTGGAGGAAGAGGCGGAAGACATTCGGGTGTGCGTGATGGCCTATGAGGATGCCTTGCAGGCCATGCGCGACGGGCGGATTTGCAATGCCGCCAGCATCATTGCCTTGCAGTGGCTGGCGCTCAATCGCGCGGAAGTGAGGGGGTTATGGTCGTAAACAAGGTACGCGACCGCTATCGGGTGGATCTCGCGGGGCTGCAAGCTTCCTGCGAGGCCAACTACGCCCGGCTGATGCGCCTGCTGCCCGACATGCGCAACCAGCCCGTGGCGCGGCGCATCGCCGTGACCCAGGGTGACCAGATGCTCGGCGTACTGGCCCTGGAGGTGGTACTGGCCTGCCCGTATACCACCACCTTGCAGGTGCGCCAGGAGCACAGCCTGCCCTGGCTGCCTGTGCCGCAGCTGGAAGTGCAGGTCTATCACGACGCGCGCATGGCGGAAGTCATCAGTGCCGAACATGCCCGGCGTTTTCGCAGCATCTATCCCTATCCCAATGCCTTCATGCACCAGCCTGATGAAAAGGCCCAGCTGAACGTGTTCCTCGGCGAGTGGCTGAGCCACTGCCTGGCCTGCGGCCACGAGTTCGAAGCCGTGCGCTAGATGTGAACTGGGTCCGCTTCCCAGGTTTCCTCTTTTTCACTTCCCCCAGCATAATTGCTCCCTTCTTCACGCTTTGTGATCTTGCTCCGGGAGAACGCCGTGCCAAGCGTATCCGCACTGACTGCCGCCGACCCCGTGTTGCTGGTGCAGCTGTCCGATAGCCATCTGTTTGCCGAGACGGACGGCACGCTCTTGGGCATGAACACCGCCGACAGCCTGCAACGGGTCATCGACCTGGTGCTGGCGCAGCAGCCACGGATCGACCTGATGCTGGCCACCGGCGACCTGTCCCAGGACGGCACGCTGGAGTCCTATCAACGCTTTCGCCAACTGACCCGGCAGATTGCCGCCCCAGGCCGCTGGCTGCCGGGCAACCACGACGAACCGCAGGTCATGGAGCAGGCCGCCAGCGGCAGTGACTTGCTGGACCCGGTGGTGGACATCGGCAACTGGCGCATCACCCTGCTGGATTCGGCGGTGCCGGGTTCGGTACCGGGTTATCTGCAGGATGAGCAGTTGCAACTGCTGACCCGCTCCCTGAGCGAAGCACCAGAGCGGCACCACCTGGTCTGCCTGCATCACCATCCGGTGTCCATCGATTGCGCCTGGATGGAGCCCATCGGCCTGCGCAATGCCCAGGCGCTGTTTGCCGTGATCGACGCTTTCCCCCAGGTGCGCGCCGTGCTCTGGGGGCATGTTCACCAGGAGATCGATCGCCTGCGGGGCGACGTGCGGCTATTGGCCTCACCTTCCACCTGCATCCAGTTCGAGCCCTTGAGCGACGACTTCAAGGTCGAGGAGCAGGTGCCGGGCTACCGTTGGTTGCGGCTGCTGCCCGATGGACGGCTGGAAACCGGCGTGCAGCGGGTCGAAGGCTATGAATTCACCATCGACTACGGTAGCGAAGGCTACTGAAGCGGCTGCGTAACCTGGCCCCATCCCTGTAAACTGCGGCTTTTGCCCAGGTGCACAGGGAGCTCGCATGTCCGGTTCGATCCTCTATATCCACGGCTTCAACAGTGCTCCGGCATCGACCAAGGCCTCCCAGTTGCGCCAGGTCATGGAGCAGCTCGGCCTGGCCGGGCAACTGCGGGTGCCGGCCCTGCATCACCATCCGCGCCAGGCCATTGGCCAGCTGGAACAGGCGATTGCCGAACTCGGTCGTCCATTGCTGGTCGGCAGCTCGCTCGGCGGCTACTATGCGACTCACCTTGCCGAGCGCTATGGTCTGAAGGCCCTGCTGATCAACCCTGCTGTCAGCCCGCACCGGATGTTCGACGGTTATCTGGGCACGCAGAAGAACCTGTACACCGACGAGACCTGGGAGCTGACCCACGACCATGTCGCGGCCCTGGCAGCGCTGGAAGTGGCGCCACCCCAGGACCCTGAGCGTTATCAGGTGTGGTTGCAGACCGGGGACGAGACGCTGGACTATCGCAGCGCCGAGCGCTACTACCGCGCCTGCGCCTTGCGCATACAGGCCGGCGGCGATCATAGTTTCCAAGGTTTTGCCGGACAATTGCCGGCGATGTTGAATTTTGCCGGCATCACTGCCGATCAGTACCAGGCGATCGACTTCACTGCACTGTGAGCCTTCGCCCCATATTCATTGAACGACTAACGACGAGAACCCATGGCCACTCCCAGCGCTAGCTCTTATAACGCAGACGCCATCGAAGTCCTCTCGGGACTCGACCCGGTGCGCAAACGCCCGGGCATGTACACCGACACCACGCGGCCCAACCATTTGGCCCAGGAAGTCATCGACAACAGCGTCGACGAAGCCCTGGCCGGCCATGCGAAGTCGATACAGGTCATCCTGCACGCCGACCATTCCCTGGAAGTGTCCGACGACGGCCGCGGCATGCCCGTGGACATCCACCCGGAAGAAGGCGTGTCCGGGATCGAGCTGATCCTCACCAAGCTCCACGCCGGCGGCAAGTTCTCCAACAAGAACTACCAGTTCTCCGGCGGTCTGCACGGGGTGGGCATCTCCGTGGTCAACGCCTTGTCGAACCAGGTGCGGGTGCGGGTCAAGCGCGACGGCAACGAATACCAGATGACTTTCGCCGACGGCTACAAGGCCACCGAGCTGGAAGTGGTCGGCACCGTGGGCAAGCGCAACACCGGCACCAGCGTGTACTTCGCTCCGGACCCAAAATACTTCGACTCGCCGAAATTCTCCGTCAGCCGTCTCAAGCACGTGCTCAAGGCCAAGGCCGTACTCTGCCCGGGGCTGCTGGTGAGCTTCGAGGACAAGTCCAGCGGCGAGAAGGTCGAGTGGCACTACGAAGATGGCCTGCGCTCCTACCTGGTGGATGCGGTCAGTGAATTCGAACGCCTGCCGGCCGAGCCGTTCTGCGGCAGCCTGGCAGGGAACAAGGAAGCGGTGGACTGGGCCCTGTTGTGGCTGCCCGAAGGCGGCGACAGCGTCCAGGAAAGTTACGTCAACCTGATCCCCACGGCCCAGGGCGGCACCCATGTCAACGGCCTGCGCCAGGGCCTGCTGGATGCCATGCGCGAGTTCTGCGAGTTCCGCAACCTGCTGCCCCGCGGCCTGAAGCTGGCCCCGGAAGACGTCTGGGAGCGCATTGCCTTTGTCCTGTCGATGAAAATGCAGGATGCGCAGTTCTCCGGCCAGACCAAGGAGCGCCTGTCATCCCGCGAGGCGGCGGCGTTCGTTTCCGGGGTGGTCAAGGACGCCTTCAGCCTTTGGCTCAACGCCAACCCCGAGCTGGGCATGCAACTGGCGGAGCTGGCCATCAGCAACGCCGGGCGCCGCTTGAAGGCCAGCAAGAAGGTCGAGCGCAAGCGCATTACCCAGGGCCCGGCGCTGCCAGGAAAGCTGGCGGACTGTGCCGGCCAGGACCCGATGCGCTCCGAGCTGTTCCTGGTGGAGGGTGACTCCGCCGGCGGTTCGGCCAAGCAGGCGCGGGACAAGGAATTCCAGGCGATCCTGCCGTTGCGCGGCAAGATCCTCAACACCTGGGAAGTGGACGGCAGCGAGGTCCTGGCCAGCCAGGAAGTGCACAACATCGCCGTGGCCATCGGGGTCGATCCGGGCGCCGAGGACATGAGCCAGCTGCGCTACGGCAAGATCTGCATCCTCGCCGACGCCGACTCCGACGGCTTGCACATCGCTACCTTGCTGTGTGCCTTGTTCGTCCAGCATTTCCGTCCGCTGGTGGATGCCGGTCACGTCTACGTGGCCATGCCGCCGCTGTACCGCATCGACCTGGGCAAGGAGATCTACTACGCCCTGGATGAAGCCGAGCGCGACGGCATTCTCGACCGCCTGGTGGCCGAGAAGAAGCGCGGCAAGCCACAGGTCACCCGATTCAAGGGGCTGGGTGAAATGAACCCGCCGCAACTGCGCGAGACCACCATGGACCCGAACACCCGGCGCCTGGTGCAGTTGACCCTGGACGACGTCGAGGCCACCGCGGAAATCATGGACATGCTGCTGGCCAAGAAGCGCGCCGGTGATCGCAAGTCCTGGCTGGAGTCCAAGGGCAACCTGGCCGAGGTGCTGGCCTGATGCACAGAGGTTTTGCCCTGGCCCTGGCGCTATTGGCAACCTCGGTGGTGGCCGCGCCGGCGCCCGAACTGAAACTGCTGTCCGAGCATCCTGTGCAAGGCATGCGCGGCGGCAATCTGTCCGGGCTGGCGCTGTGTGGTCAGGAGCTTTGGACCGTCTCCGATCGCGACGACGAGCAGATCTACAGGCTCGATACCCGGAACACTGTCTGGCAGGCCGAGACCGTCGGGATCGAGGTGCCTGCGGTGCCGGATTCCGGCTTGCCCTGGGGCTTGAAGGTGCGGACCTGGGCGGCGTCCTTCGTGCGTGGCGGCGACCTGGATTTCGAGGGCATCACCTGTGATGCCGCCGGCAACAAATATGTGGTCAGCGAAGCCCATGCCGCGGTGCTGCAGGTTCCGGCGCAAGGCGCGGCGGCATGGTTGAAGATTTCCCCGATCATGGTGCGCGAAGCCCGTGCCAGCGGCATGCTGCTGCACTTCAATGCCCTGTTCGAAGGGCTGGCGGTCAACCCTGCCGGGGATCGGATCTGGCTGGCGGCGGAACGCGAGCGGCGCGGGCTGCTGTTGATCAAGCGTGGCCAGACCACCTGGGACTGCGATGGCGGTTGCGTGCTGCTCAGTGAAGCAGGGGCGCTAATGCAGCCTGAGCAGGTGCCCAACGCCAAGGCCGTATCCCGTGACTTTGCCGACCTGTCGCTGTTTGACGGCAAGCTGTTCACCCTGGAGCGCAACGCCTATCAGATCTGTCGCCGGGACGCGCTGAGCGCCAAGGTCGAGCAGTGCTGGTCGTATGCTGGCGAAGCACTGGTGGAGCATCGGCGTTATCCACAGCCCTACGGGTTGGCGGAAGCCCTGGTGGTGGACGCCAAGGGCGCCTGGATTGGCCTGGACAACAACAACGGTGCTCGCGCCGATGGCGAGGCCCGACCGATCGTCTGGCGTTTTGCAGCTCCCGAAGGCGGCTGGAGTGCCAAGCCGTGAGCCAGCAACCGGGGAAGAGTGCCGGGCGGGTGATGCTGATCATGGCCTGGGCGGCGGCGCTGTTCCTGGCCACGCGGTTCTTTGCCGACTGGGAAGCGCACCAGGAGAACCCCAACACTGTCGTCAGTTCGCAACAACATGAGGGTTACATCGAAGTGCAACTGGCGGGCAATCGTCAGGGGCATTTCGTCGCCAGCGGCCATATCAACGGGCGGCCGGTGCAATTCATGCTCGACACCGGGGCCACCGATGTCTCGGTACCTGCGGATCTCGCTGAACGTCTGGGCCTGGAGCGCGGTGCGCCGGTCACCCTGAGCACGGCCAATGGGCGCAGCGAAGGTTATCGGACCCGTATCGAACTCCTGCAGCTGGGGGATATCGTGCTGCGGGACGTGGCCGCGCTGGTGGCGCCGGGGCTCGACGGCGACCAGGTTCTGCTGGGCATGAGCGCTTTGAAAAAACTTGAATTTACTCAGCGCGGCGGCAGCATGCTGCTGCGCCAGACTACGAACCAATGAGGCCCGCATGAGCGACTCCCTTGATCTCAGCCTGGATGGCGTAGAACGCCGGTCACTGGCTGACTTCACCGAAAATGCCTACCTCAACTACTCCATGTACGTGATCATGGACCGTGCTCTGCCGCATATCGGCGACGGCCTGAAACCGGTACAGCGGCGTATCGTCTACGCCATGAGTGAGCTGGGGCTGGATGCCGATTCCAAGCACAAGAAATCCGCGCGTACCGTGGGTGACGTGCTCGGCAAGTTCCACCCGCACGGCGATTCGGCCTGTTATGAGGCCATGGTGCTGATGGCCCAGCCGTTCAGCTACCGCTACACGCTGGTGGACGGCCAGGGCAACTGGGGTGCGCCGGATGATCCCAAGTCCTTCGCTGCCATGCGTTACACCGAGGCGCGCCTGTCGCGCTATTCCGAAGTGCTGCTCAGCGAACTGGGCCAGGGCACTGCGGACTGGGGGCCGAACTTCGACGGCACGCTGCAGGAGCCTCTGGTACTGCCGGCACGCCTGCCGAACATCCTGCTCAACGGCACCACCGGCATCGCCGTGGGCATGGCCACCGACGTGCCCCCGCACAACCTGCGGGAAGTGGCTTCGGCCTGCGTGCGCCTGCTGGATGAGCCCAAGGCCACGGTCGAGCAGCTCTGCGAGCATATCCAGGGCCCGGACTACCCCACCGAAGCTGAGATCATCACCCCGCGTGCCGACCTGCTGAAGATCTACGAAACCGGCCGTGGCTCGGTGCGCATGCGCGCCGTGTACCGGGTCGAGGACGGCGACATCATCGTCACCGCGCTGCCGCACCAGGTCTCCGGGGCCAAGGTGCTGGAACAGATCGCCGGCCAGATGCAGGCCAAGAAGTTGCCGATGGTGGCCGACCTGCGTGACGAGTCGGACCATGAGAACCCGTGCCGCATCGTGATCATCCCGCGCTCCAACCGGGTCGACGCCGATGAGTTGATGCAGCACCTGTTCGCCACCACCGAGTTGGAATCCACCTACCGGGTCAACATCAACATCATTGGCCTGGACGGCAAGCCGCAGTTGAAGAACCTGCGGGCCCTGCTGGTGGAGTGGCTGGAGTTCCGGGTCACCACCGTGCGTCGCCGGCTGCAGTTCCGCCTGGACAAGGTCGAGCGTCGCCTGCATCTGTTGGACGGTTTGCTGATTGCCTACCTCAACCTGGATGAAGTGATCCACATCATCCGTACCGAGGAGCATCCACGGGCCAAGCTGATCGAGCGTTTCGCCCTGAGCGAAATCCAGGCCGACTACATCCTCGACACGCGCCTGCGCCAATTGGCGCGTCTGGAAGAGATGAAGCTGCGGGCCGAACAGGATGAGTTGCTCAAGGAGCAGGCCAAGCTGCAAGCCTTGCTCAACAGCGAAGCCAAACTGAAGAAGCTGGTGCGCACCGAGTTGCTGCAAGACGCAGAAACCTACGGCGATGACCGCCGTTCGCCGATCGTCGCCCGGGCCGAGGCCAAGGCGCTGTCGGAAAACGAGCTGATGCCTACCGAGCCGGTGACTATCGTTCTGTCGGAAAAAGGCTGGGTGCGTTGCGCCAAGGGGCATGATATTGACGCCACTGGTCTGTCCTACAAGGCCGGCGATGGCTACAAGACCGCCGCGCCCGGGCGTTCCAACCAGTTCGCGGTGTTCATCGACTCCACCGGGCGCAGTTACTCGGTGGCGGCCCATACGCTGCCATCGGCCCGGGGTCAGGGCGAGCCGCTGACCGGCCGTCTGACACCGCCGCCGGGTGCGACGTTCGAATGCGTGCTGCTGCCGGATGACGATGCCTTGTATGTGATCGCTTCTGACGCCGGCTACGGCTTCGTGGTCAAGGGCGAGGACCTGCAGGCCAAGAACAAGGCAGGCAAGGCGCTGTTGAGCCTGCCGAACAATGCCAAGGTGCTGGCGCCGCGGCCAGTGGCCGATCGTGAACAGAACTGGCTGGCTTCGGTGACCACCGAAGGGCGCCTGCTGGTGTTCAAGATCAGCGACCTGCCGCAGCTGGGCAAGGGCAAGGGCAACAAGATCATCGGCATTCCCGGTGAGCGCGTGGCCAGCCGCGAAGAGTACGTCACCGATATCGCGGTGCTGCCGGACGGCGCGACCCTGGTGCTGCAGGCTGGCAAGCGCACCTTGTCGCTCAAGGCTGACGATCTGGAGCACTACAAAGGCGAGCGCGGGCGCCGTGGCAACAAACTGCCTCGCGGCTTCCAGCGGGTGGATGCGTTGTTGGTAGAGCCTCTCAGTTAAGGGCGGGCTAGAGCGTTCGATCTGCGATTTAAGCGCAGGATCGACGCTACAACACTGGAGTCAGGGCGCATATTCACGGATGATATGCGCTTTCAAACGCTGGCGTGGCCGGGCGTTATTCAGGTTTTTTTGAGTATTTACACTGTGGCTAGCCTTGTGGCCGCCACCTGGATGGGATGATGACTGCTCTGCGCCTTCCTCTTGTTTTCTTGCTCGCCGGCGTTCTTGGCCTGGCGGGTTGCAGCGTACACCAGCCGGTGTCGCTGTATCAGCTGGACAGCGGAAGTCCAGCTCAGCCGGCCAGTGCCGGCATGTCGGTATTGCTGGGGCCGGTGCTGATCGCCGATTACCTGCAACGTGAAACCCTCCTGCAGCGTCAGGATGATGGCAGCCTGCAGGCCTCCACTGATGGTCGCTGGGCCGGCAGTCTGTCTTCGGACATCGACCAGTTGCTGTTGCGCCAGGTGGCCGGTCATCTCGACAGCCAGCGGGTTGTATTGGCTCCGGCCACCAGCGGCTTCACTCCGGATGTCCAGGTGCTGCTGTCGATCACTCGCCTGGATTCAGGCAAGTCGCAGCCGGCGGTGCTGGATGCGCAATGGCGCCTGATCGACCGCCGTGGCCAGGTGCGGGACAACCGCATCGTTCATCTGCAGGAGCAGCACGCGGGAACCACGGCGTCCCAGGTCCAGGCCCAGGGCGTGCTGTTGCAGCGTCTGGCGGAACAGTTGTCGGGTGCCCTCAAGCCTCTGGCCAATCAGCCGGCGGTGGCGGAGGTGCCACGCAAGGCGGCCCCGGCTCCTGCGCCCAAGCCTGCCGAGCAGGAAAAGCAACCGAAGATCCCGATGGCCACGCCGATCCGCACGGATATGGAAGTGTTCAGGTTCTGAGTTGACACGCCGCGAGACAAGGCCCGCCCAACAGCGGGCCTTGTCGTTTCTGGCTCTGGCCAACGCAATCTCCTGTAGCCGCTGCCGAAGGCTGCGAGCGGGCCGCAGGCACGCAGCGATATCACCAGCGTTGAAGCCCCTGCGGGGCTTGTCGCAGGCTGCGCCAGCGGCTACACAAAGCTCATGAAAAAGCCCGCACTGGGCGGGCTTCTTTTTGCGGGTCAGCCTTACAGCTTGGCCCGTGTTTCATGCATGCGTGCCAGTTGCCGCTCCAGCATCGACGGGTAGGGCTCCATCAGGCGTTCCACGCAGCAGGCACCTTCCGGGCTGGCGATCGGGCGGATACGTGCCCGCTGGCGCAGCAGCGGGTCGTCATTGACCTTGCGCTCCACCAGCAGCAGGTTGCGGCTGTGCTGGGACAGGGCCAGGGCATCCTGAGCGGTTTCGGTGAGCAGCAGGTCGATCTGGCTCAGGCCGAACAGTTCGTCGCCCAGGGTCAGGCCCAGTTGCAGTTGCAGGGTGATGCCGCTGTCCGCCACTTCGATCTGCAGGGCATGGCCCAGGGCGCGCAGCAGCTCGCCGCAGCAGATGGCGTTGGTCAGGTAGTCGTCACCGCTGTCTTCGCTGTGGAACAGCATCAGCGTGCTGCCATCGTTCAGGGTATGCAGTTCGCTCTGGTACAGCGAGGCGGCCTGGTCGAGGCAATCGCGGTAGCGTTCCAGCAGTTCCATCAGGCGGGCGCGGGGCAGGCGTCGCAGTTGCTCCTGGGCACCGAGTTGCACCGCCAGTACCGCACTGTGCTGGGGCTGGGCCGGAACCTGTGGTTGCGGTTGTGGCTTGGCAGCAGGCGTCGATGAGCTGTCCCGCAGGTCGGCGAAGGGGTCTTCCTCGTCCAGTTCATCTTCTTCGGCGTGAACCAGGTGCCGGGGTGCAGGCTTCAGGCCTGCTACCGGAGCGCTTTCGTCGAAGCTCGGGTCCCGCAGGTTGCGCACTTCGAATGCCGGCTCATCGTCCTCGTCGTCTTGCACTTCAGCCTCGGGCTGCGGTGCCGGTTCGGGTTTTTCCGGCACCAGGCGGGCATGCAGCTGACGCGCCAGATCGCCGATTTCGTCCTGGCGCTGGGTGGCGGGAGTGTGTTCGTCCAGGTCACGCAGCCAGACTCGCAGTTGCAGCAGCGGAGTCGAGATGTGCCGCCCCAGGCGCAGGCTCAAGGCCAGGGCCAGGGCCAGCAGGATGGCGCTGAGGATGCCCATGCTTTGCAGGCTGATGGTCATCGGCTGCTGGAATTGCGCCATGTCCAGGCTGATTCGCAGGTTGCCCGCGGTCACGTCCTGGAAGGTGATCTTGGTCTGGTACACGCCCTCGGTTTCACCCAGCAGGCTGCTCTTGGGGCGCTGGCCGGCCTCGGCGAGGATGCGGTTGTCCACGCTGTAGATGGCCGCGTGGGCCACCAGCGGGTTCTTGGTCAGATTGTTGAGCAGGACGTTGAGGCTGAGGATGTCGTTGGACACCAGCAGCTCGGTGGCCGAGGTGGCGGTCTGGGTGGTCAGGCTCTGACCCAGGGCGTCGGCTTGTTCGTGCATGGCTTGCTTGAACTGCAGGCCCATCACGCCGGCATAGATCACCAGGGCCAGGGCGACCAGGATCACGTTATGGCTGGCAATGCGCAATGCAATCGGCACACGGCGGTGGCGCAGTGCACGGAAGATCAGCAGGAAGAAGTTATCGGTTTTAACTGGCGTGGGCCGGTTCACTGAGCTCGGCTCTTTTGTCCGTGAAGTTGACGCGCAGTATAGCGACAGGCCCTAGACCGGCAAAGCGCTGGCTGTGCCCGATGGTCACCGAAAGTGGGTAGAATGCGCTTTTTTTCCACCTCGGGGGTGCGCCTTGCGCGAAATTGTCCTGATAAACATCACCGGCGAAGATCGTCCCGGTCTGACTGCGGCCATTACCGGCGTTCTGGCCCAGGGTGGTGTGAACATTCTCGACATCGGTCAGGCGGTGATCCACGACACCTTGTCGTTCGGCATCCTGGTTGAAATTCCCAGCAACGAGCAGAGCTCGTCGGTGCTCAAGGACATCCTGTTCACCGCCTACAAGCTCGACCAGCAGGTGCGCTTCACGCCGGTGTCCGAGCAGGATTACCAGCAGTGGGTCGCCGGGCAGGGCAAGAAGCGCCATATCGTGACCCTGCTGACGCGCAAGGTTACCGCCGAACAGTTGCAGCGCGTGAGCTCCATCACCGCCAAGTACGGCCTGAACATCGACCATATCGATCGCCTGTCCGGGCGCATGCCCCTGGATATGCCTGCCGACCAGGGCAAGGGCTGCATCGAGTTCTCGGTACGTGGCGAAGCCGCCGATCCGCAAGCCCTGCGGGCCGAGTTCCTCAGCGTGGCCCAGGAGCTGAACGTCGATATCGCCTTCCAGGAAGACTCGCTGTTCCGCCGTAACCGGCGCCTGGCGGTGTTCGACATGGATTCGACGCTGATCGAGGCCGAAGTCATCGACGAGCTGGCCAAGGCGGCCGGTGTCGGCGATCGGGTCGCGGAAATCACCGAGCGGGCGATGGCCGGCGAGCTGGACTTCCGCGCCAGTTTCAAGGAGCGCCTGGCGTTGCTCAAGGGCCTGGACGTCAATGTGCTGGACGCCATCGGCGCCTCCCTGCGCCTGACCGAGGGCGCCGAAACCCTGTTCGCCGAACTCAAGCGCCTGGGCTACAAGACCGCGATCCTCTCCGGCGGCTTCACCTACTTTGCCAAGCAGCTGCAAGCCAAGCTGGGTATCGACTACGTGTTCGCCAACGAGCTGGAAGTGGTGGACGGCAAGGTCACTGGCGTGGCGGTGGAGCCGATTGTCGACGCCCAGCGCAAGGCTGATCTGCTGCGTGAGCTGGCGCACAAGGAAGGCCTGCGCCTGGAGCAGACCATCGCTGTCGGCGATGGCGCCAACGATCTGCCGATGCTCGGCATTGCCGGCCTGGGCGTGGCATTCCGCGCCAAGCCGCTGGTCAAGCAGTCGGCCAAGCAGGCGATCTCGACCCTGGGCCTGGATGGCGTGCTGTACCTGCTGGGGTTCCGTGACCGCGACGGGCAGCTCTGAGCCGCCGGAAAATCCCCGCCCATAAAAAACGCCGCTGATCAGCGGCGTTTTTTATGTCCGGCATTCAGGCCTCAAGCCTTGGGCAGGCCCAGGCCCAGGCCCTGGCCCATCCGTACGGGCGAGCCGGCAGCCAGCTCTTGGGCCCACTGCACCTGGTCCGGGCCAAACAGCACGATGGCCGTGGAGCCCAGCTTGAAGCGGCCCATTTCGGCGCCTTTCTCCAGGTGGATCGGAGCGCGGGCGGCTTCGTCGTAGCGTACGGTCTTGAGTTCGCGCTTGGGCGGCGTTACCAGGCCGGCCCAGACGGTTTCGATCGAAGCGACGATCATCGCGCCCACCAGCACCAGCGCCATCGGGCCGCGCTCGGTATCGAAGATGCACACCACGCGCTCGTTGCGTGCGAACAGCTCGGGTACGTTTTCAGCGGTAGTCTGGTTGACCGAGAAGATCCGGCCCGGCACATAGACCATTTCCCGCAGGGTGCCGGCCAGGGGCATGTGCACCCGGTGGTAGTCCTTGGGGGAGAGGTAGATGGTGGCAAAGTCGCCCCCCATGAACGGCTGTGCCAGGGCCGGGTCACCGCCCAGCAGTTCCAGCACGCTGTAGCTGTGGCCCTTGGCCTGGAACACTCGGCCGTGTTCGATCGGGCCCAGTTGGCTGACCGCGCCGTCGGCAGGGCTGAGCACCGCGCCCGGGGTCGGGTCCAGCGGCCGCGCGCCGTCTTTGAGGGCGCGGGTGAAGAAGGCGTTGAAGTGCTCGTAGGCGGTCACGTCCTCGACCTGGGCCTCGGACATATCCACTTGATACTGCTTGGCGAACCAGCGGGTGAAGGCATTCTTGAACCAGCGCACGCGGCACTCGGCAATGCAGCCGGCCAGGCGCGACAGCAGGTGATGAGGCAGCAGGTACTGGCTGATGATGAACAAACGCTTTTTCATTGGGTGTCCTTAAAAACCTTAAATCTCTACGGGCGTATCGGGATGATTGCCCCATTCGCCCCAGGAGCCGGCGTAGCCCTTGACCCGTGGGTAGCCCAGCGCCTTGGCCACCAGATAGGTGAAGCCGGAGCGATGGTGGGTCTGGCAGTGGGTGATCACTTCTTTGTCTTTGCTGATGCCCAGGTCCGCAAGGATCTGTGGCATGTCGCGGCGGATGCGCAGGTGGCGTGCCTGATCCATGCCGGCGGTCCATTCGAAATTCACCGCGCCGGGGATATGCCCGCCCTTGGCTGCCAGGACTTTTTCGCCGGAGTACTCCAGCGGTCCGCGGGCGTCCCAGATCACCAGGTCCGCCGCGCCGAGACGGCTTTGCAGGTATTCGCGGGTGGCGGTGGGCTCGTCATGCAGGGCCAGCGCCACGGGGCCGCCGACCGCGGCCGGGACTTCGGTAGACACGGGCAGGCCTTCCGCCAGCCAGGCCGGCAGGCCGCCGTCGAGGTAGTGGTAGCGGTGGTGGCCGATCACGTCCAGCAGCCAGATGAAGCGCCCGGCCCAGCCACCGCCTTCATCGTCGTAGACCACATAGACCGCGTCCGGGTTGTGCCCGAGTTCGCCGAACAGCGTTTCAAGCGCCGCTTGCGGCGGCAGCAGCCCGGGAGCCGGCGCCTGGCCCAGCTGAGTGTGCTTGGGGTCGACGAAGCGCGCCCCGGGAATATGCCCGGTTGCATAGCGGGCAGCGCTGGTCAGGTCGACCAGGATCAGTTCGCGGGCGTTCAGGCGGGCGAGCAGGTCGCTCGGTTCAATGACCAGCGGCAAGCCAGAGAAGTCAGACATGTCAGGTCCCCAGGGCGCAAAGGGAAGGATTGTAGCGCAAGCGTCATTGGCTGCGGTTGGTAAAGCTGTGCAAGGCTTTTTCGATGCACTGGGCGGTCTTGCCGAAGGCCTGGACGCTGATTTCCGAGAACGGCACGCCGCCCTGGTCGGCGATCGCCAGCATCAGTACCCGGCCATTGCACGACAGTGAGCGGATCAGCAGGTGTTCGCCGCGAAACAGCTGGCGCAGCGAGCTTGGCAGGTGAGGGGCGAACTGGGCCCGGTTGGCCGGGGTCAGGCGGATCTGCGCGGATTTTTCCAGCAGGCGTTGCAACAGCGGGCTCTGCTTGGCCTGCAGGGTCAGGCTGGCCGCTTCCCTGGGCAGGCCGTAAAGCTGTTGCACTCGCAGGTGGCTCAGGCTGCGATCGACCATCAGCAGCATGACCCGATGCATGCCGCATGCCGCCAGGGCATCCCGGGCAAAGCCGGTAAGGTGCACGGCGTTGGTAAAGGGGCTGGGGTCCAGCAACAGTTCGCCGCAGAGCTTGCGCCACTTGGCCAGTTCCAGTGCGGTGGGCGCCGGGGCTGGTTGCTCGCCGTGATGCAGGCGTCGGGCATCCCAAGGCCAGAGCAGGGCCTGGGCCGGGTGCCAGAGATCGGGCTGGGTGTCGTTGCGGGCGCTTTGTGCTGCCTGTTGGTGCAACTGTTGCTGGACCTGGTCCAGGGGGATCTGCAGATAAAGAGCGGTAAGGTTCTGCCAGCGCCGGCCATGGGGACTGTTCCAGGACTGTTGCGCCGCCAGCGCCAGGCCGTTGGCCAGCAACACAGTGTTGGCCGGCTGGTTCAGCCAGCGCCGCAGATCCGGTTCAGCGTCCAGGCGTTGTTGCTGGCGCAGCGGGTTGTCGCTGTCGCGGGCAATCAGCATGACCTTGGCCAGCAGGTGCTGCTCCTGGGTCAGCAGGCGATAGCCCTGCTGGACCCAGATCGGCAGGTGCCAGGCCAGGACCAGGGCCTGGCACATTTCCATCAGCCGCACTCCGAACAGTTGCAGTTCAACGTCGTGTGCGGATTCGTGCTTGTAGATGACCCGCAGTTCCCACTCTTCCAGCAGCTTGGGATAGACCAGGGCCATGGCCCACAGCGGCGAGAGAAACAGCAGGCTGCCCCAGTGGATGTCCTGCCAGAGTCGCGCCAGGCGTCCGGCAAAGAAGCCATTGGCTTGCTGGCTGGCGTGCTGGCTGATCAGCTGGAACTGGCGCAATGCCTGGGGGATCTGCTCTTCAGGCAGCGTCGGCAGTTGCTCGAGCAACTCCTCGGTACGCTTGAGGCCCAGGCGGTTGACCGCGATCTCCAGGTTTTCCGCCGGTTCGCTCATGCTGCCGTGGGAATGCCGGTTGGCTTCGCGGATCACGCTCAAGGCCAGTGCCGGGCTGTTTTGCATCAGATCGACAATCTCCCGCAGCGAGCTGCGGTTGTTGGCAATGGCGCGGCAGACCCGGTCATGGCTGGCCTGGGGCACCGGCAGGCGCACGCCATTGAGGAGCTTTACCCAGGCGTCGAGAGAGGCGGGCGGAGAATGTGGGACGCTGGTTTCATTAGACATGGTCGGGCGCAATCATCGTCTGCTGTGAACACGCCCAGAGCGGGCCAAACTGGCTTTTCGCCTTAACTGGCTATAGTCTGGCGCAGTTTTGCCGATAAGTAGAAGAAGAGTTTTAAGAACTTCCGAATATGACCTTGAACCCGACTCAATAAGTACTCCCCTACCTATGGCTAAAATTATCGGCATCATCGTCGTATTCGCGAGCGTGCTCGGCGGATACGTGCTTTCCCACGGCAAAATCGCGGCACTGATCCAGCCTTTCGAAGTGCTGATCATCGGCGGCGCAGCCTTTGGCGCATTCCTCCAGGCCAACCCGGGCTACATGACGATGCACGTCGTCAAGAAATCCCTGGGCATGTTCAGCTCGCGCTTCACCCACACCTTCTACCTGGAAGTGCTGGGCCTGATCTACGAGATCCTCAACAAGAGTCGTCGCGAAGGCATGATGGCCATCGAAGGCGATATCGAGGACGCCGCGGCCAGCCCGATTTTCGCCAAGTACCCTGCGGTGCTCAAAGATGAACGCATGACCGCCTTCGTCTGTGACTATCTGCGCATCATGTCCTCCGGCAACATGGCTCCCCACGAGCTGGAAGGCCTGTTCGACATGGAGCTGTTCAGCCTCAAGGAAGACCTTGAGCATCCATCCCATGCGGTCAACGGGATTGCCGACGGCATGCCCGGTTTCGGTATCGTCGCGGCGGTATTGGGGATCGTGGTGACCATGGCTTCCCTGGGCGATGGCGACCAGAAGTCCATCGGCCTGCACGTAGGTGCGGCGCTGGTGGGTACCTTCTTCGGTATTCTCGCGGCCTATGGCTTCTTCGGCCCGCTGGCCCACTCCCTGGCCCACGACGCCAAGGAAGAACTGAACGTCTACGAAGCCATCAAGGCGTCGCTGGTGGCCTCGGCTTCCGGCATGCCGCCGTCCCTGGCCGTGGAGTTTGGGCGCAAGGTTCTGTACCCGGCGCACCGTCCTAGCTTCGCCGAGCTGGAACAAGCGGTTCGCGGTCGCTAAGTCATGGAAAATAATCAGCCGATTATCATCAAGCGCGTCAAGCGCTTCGCTGGCGGACATCACGGGGGCGCCTGGAAAATCGCCTTCGCCGACTTCGCCACGGCGATGATGGCGTTCTTCCTAGTGTTGTGGCTGCTGTCCACGGCCACCCCGGAACAGAAGATCGCCATCGCCGGTTACTTCAAGGATCCGATCGGCTTCTCGGAAAGCGGTACGCCCTACATCATCGACCTGGGCGGCTCCCCTGAGCTGGCGCCGGACAACACCCTCAACCCCGAGATCAAGTCCCAGCCACAACCGGACAAGGTCACGGTGGATGCCGACCAGGTGGAGGGCATGGCCGAGCAGGTCGAGCGCGAGCGTCTCGAGTTGCTGTTGCAAGAGTTGCAGAACAAGGTTGAAGAAAACCCGCAACTGCAGAAGTTCAAGGACCAGATCCTCTTCGAGATCACCCCGGACGGCTTGCGGATCCAGATCATGGACGCTGAGAACCGGCCGATGTTCGACTCTGGCAGTGCACGTCTGAAGCCGTATTTCGAAGACATCCTGCTGGCCATGGCCGACACCATCAAGACCGTGCCGAACAAGATCAGCATCAGCGGTCACACCGACGCCAAGCCCTATTCGGGCACTGGCGACTTCGGCAACTGGGAACTGTCGGCCAACCGGGCCAACGCTGCGCGTCGGGCGCTGGTGGCGGGTGGTTATCCTGATCCGCAAGTTGCGCGTGTGGTGGGCTTTGCTTCGTCGGCGCTATTCGATCGCAAGGACCCGTTCAACCCGGTCAACCGGCGCATCGATATCGTCGTGCTGACCAAGAAGGCCCAGCGTGCCATCGAGGGTGAGCAGACCGATCCCAATGCTCCGGTACCGACCCAGGGTAGCGGTGCTCCCGGTGAAGTACCGGGGGCGGCAGCCGACCCGAATGCCTTGCCGCCCGGTAGCGAACCGCTGCCGGCGCACGAGGTGCGTCAACGTATGAATATCTTCGAGGACGGTGTGCTGAAGATGGACGAGCAGGGTGCGGCGGGCCAGTCTTCCGCTCCGGCTCCGGCTCCGGCTCCCACTGCTCCGGTGACGCCGCCCGCTACGCCGGGCACGGCGAAGTGACAAACGACAAGGCCGCGAAGATCGCGGCCTTGTCGTATCTGGGTCAGGTCAATCAGTAACTGTTGTCTGGCAGGCTGGCGAGGATCGAGCGGTAGCTGTTCATCCGTTGCTGCTGGATGCGCCCGTCTTCCAGGGCCTTGAGCAAGGCACAGCCCGGCTCGCGATCGTGCTTGCAATCGCGGAAGCGGCAGGTGCCCAGCAAGTCATTGAACTCGATGAACCCGGCCTCGACATCGGCGCGGCTGACATGGCCGAGGCCGAACTCACGGATACCGGGGGAGTCGATCAGCTCACCGCCACCGGGGAAGTGGAATAGGCGCGCGGTCGTGGTGGTGTGAGTGCCCTGGCCGGAGAACTCCGACAGCGGGCCGACGCGGGTTTCGACTTCCGGCAGCAGGCTGTTGACCAGGGACGACTTGCCCACCCCCGACTGGCCGACGAATACACTGATGCGCCCGTCCAGCAGGGCTTGCAACTGCTCCATGCCGTCGCCGTGATGAGCCGAGACCTCCAGCAGCGGGTAGCCCAGCTGGCGGTAGACCGCGAGCAGGGCGTTGAGCGCAGGGGCGTTCTGCTCATCGATCAGGTCGGCCTTGTTCAGCAGCAGCAACGGCCGGATTCCAGCATGCTCGGCGGCTACCAGGTAGCGGTCGATCAGGTTGGCGTGGGGCTCGGGCATGGGCGCAAACACGATCACGATCATGTCGACGTTGGCGGCCACCGGCTTGAGTTGGCCGCGGCTGTCCGGGCGGCACAGCTCGGTGCTGCGCGGCAGTTGCGCGACGATCACCCCGATGCCCTGGTTGCCGGCGCGCCAGACCACCTGGTCGCCGGTCACCAGGGCCGGCAGGTTGGCCCGCAGGTAGCAGCGGAACACCTGGCCGGCCGTTTCGCCTTCGCGAGCCTCGACTTCGACCTGGACGCCGAAGTGGGCGATGACCAGGCCGGTCTGTTCCGGGCCCAGGTCGCCACCTTCCAGCGCCTCGACGGCAGAGGACTCGCGTTTGGCGGCGCGGGCGGCGCGCTCACCCTGGATCTTTTCGATGCGCCAGTTTTGGCGGCGATTGAGCTGGCGTTTGGCCATTGGTGTTCCGTGTCGATAATTACGGCGGATAGGTAAAACGGCGGCGAGTTTAGCACGCCGGGCAGGCCCTCTAGGCTAAACTGCGCAACTACGCCGAGGAGCCCACCCATGCAAAACCCGCAGAACCTGATTTGGATCGACCTGGAAATGACCGGTCTGAACCCTGACACCGACGTCATCATCGAGATGGCCACCATTGTCACTGACAGCAACCTCAACACCTTGGCTGAAGGACCGGTCATTGCCATCCACCAGAGCGACGAGATCCTCGCCGGCATGGATGAATGGAACACCCGCCAGCACGGCGGTTCCGGTCTGACCCAGCGGGTTCGCGAAAGCCGCATCAGCATGGCCGAAGCAGAAGCCCAGACCATTGCCTTCCTGGAGCAGTGGGTACCCAAGGGCAAATCGCCGATCTGCGGCAACAGCATCTGCCAGGACCGGCGCTTCCTGTACCGCCACATGAAGGCTCTGGAAAGCTACTTCCACTACCGCAACCTGGACGTCTCGACCCTCAAGGAACTGGCCGCCCGCTGGGCGCCGGACGTGCGCGACAGCTTCAAGAAAGGCAGCACCCACCTGGCCCTGGACGATATTCGCGAGTCCATTGCCGAGCTCCAGCACTACCGCAAGCACTTCATCAAGTTCTGACCCGCAGGCGCCGGCTTGCCGGCTAACGGGCGCTCGCTGCGACTCGGCGCCCGCACCCGCCCCCTTTTGGTGCCCGCTTCAACTGAGTAGACTGCGCGCCTTCCTGCAAGGACCGCCATCATGCTGTTGATGCTTTATCTGATTGCCATTACCGCCGAAGCCATGACCGGCGCCCTGTCTGCCGGCCGGCGCGGCATGGACTGGTTCGGTGTGGTGCTGATTGCCTGCGTCACCGCACTCGGCGGCGGTTCGGTGCGTGATGTGCTGCTGGGCCACTACCCGCTGACCTGGGTCAAGCACCCGGAATATCTGGTGCTGACGTCGGTGGCGGCGTTGGTGACGATCTTCATCGCGCCCTTGATGCGTCACCTGCGCTCGCTGTTTCTGGTGCTCGACGCCGTGGGCCTGGTGGCCTTTACCCTGATCGGCTGCATGACTGCCCTGGAAATGGGCCACGGCATGCTGGTGGCTTCAGTCAGCGGGGTGATCACCGGGGTCTTTGGCGGCATCCTCAGGGACATCTTCTGCAACGATATCCCGCTGATCTTTCGCCGCGAGCTGTACGCCAGCGTGTCCTTCGCCGCGGCCTGGTGCTACATGCTGTGCATCTACCTGCAACTGCCCAGCGAGCAGTCGATCCTGGTCACCCTGTTCGGCGGCTTTCTATTGCGCCTGCTGGCGATCCGTTTTCACTGGGAAATGCCCAAGTTCGTCTACAACGACGAACACTGACGGTTGGCGTGCTGGTCCAGGGCCCATTGCACATGTTCGCGAACCAGTTCCGAGGGGTAGTCCTGGCGGGCCTTGAGGGCTTCCAGCACCGGAATGCTAGAGGGTGCGTTGCCCAGGCCCACCGCCAGGTTGCGTAGCCAGCGCTCGTAGCCGGCGCGGCGCAAGGGTGAACCTTCGGTATTGCTGAGGAATTTGTCCTCGTCCCACATGAACAGCTCTGCCAGTTCGGCATTGTCCAGGTTGTGCCGGGGCTTGAAGTCGCCCTCGGCCGTTGAGCGGGCGAAGCGATTCCAGGGGCAGACGATCTGGCAGTCATCGCAACCGAATACCCGGTTGCCGATCAGCGGGCGCAGGTCTTCGGGGATGGCGCTTTTGAGCTCGATGGTCAGGTAGGAAATGCAGCGTCGGGCATCCAGCACATAGGGGCCGACGAAGGCGTTGGTCGGGCAGATGTCCAGGCAGGCGGTGCAGCGGCCGCAGTGTTCCGTGGCGTGGGGCGCGTCCACCGGCAGGGGCAGGTCGACGAACAGTTCGCTGAGGAAGAAGTAGCTGCCGGCTTTGCGATTCAGCACCAGGGTGTTCTTGCCGATCCAGCCGAGCCCGGCCTGTTCGGCGATGGCTTTTTCCAGCACCGGAGCGCTATCGACGAAGGCGCGGTAGCCAAAGGGGCCGATGGCTTGCTGGATGCGCTCGGCCAGTTGCTGTACGCGCTTGCGGATCAGCTTGTGATAATCGCGCCCCAGGGCATAGCGCGAAACATAGGCCTTGGAAGGCTGGGCCAGGCGCTGGGCCATCTGGGTGTCGCCGGGCAGGTAGTCCATGCGCAGCGAAACCACCCGCAGGGTGCCAGGCACCAACTGGTCGGGATGGGAGCGCTTGCTGCCGTGGGCGCCCATGTATTCCATCTCGCCGTGGTAGCCGGCGGCGAGCCAGCGTTCCAGGTGCTGCTCATGCTCGGCCAGGTCCAGGCCGCTGATGCCGACTTGTTGAAAGCCCAGTTCGCGGCCCCAGTCCTTGATCGATTGGGCGAGAGCGGGAAGATCCTGGGTAATAGCGGGCATGAGGCGAGAGAAACCGGGGCTGAGGTGCGTATAATTCTGCCAGACATCGGAGCTCGAAGACGCATGCCGCAGACAAAACACCCTCTACCTGACGTTCAGTTGCTGACTTCTGGCCATTTGCCACATCTGAATGGGCGACTTCGCGATGCCCACAAGGGTCAGTTCGGCCACCTGTTGCTGATTGGGGGCGATCGAGGTTTTGCCGGCGCCGCCTTGCTGAGTGCGGAAAGTGCCTTGCGCAGTGGCGCGGGGCTGGTGTCCCTGGCGACCCGCAGTGAGCATGTGGCTGCCGCTGCGGCGCGCTTGCCGGAGGTCATGACCCAGGGCACTCATTCGGCCAACCAGTTGATGGGGTTGCTGGCTCGGGCCACGGTGCTGGTGGTCGGGCCGGGGTTGGGGCAGGGCGCCTGGGGGCGCAGTCTGCTGTCGGCGGCGGCCAATGCGCCGTTGCCCCAGGTGTGGGATGCCGATGCCTTGAACCTGCTGGCCGAGGGCGGGCTGCAACTGCCTGCCGCGAGTGTCATCACTCCCCATCCGGGAGAGGCGGCGCGGCTGCTGGGTATCTCCAGCGCCGAGGTGCAGGCGGATCGCCCTGCAGCGGCCCTGGCGTTGAGCAAAAAATACGCAGCGGTTGCGGTACTCAAGGGGGCCGGTAGCCTGATCGCCACTGCCGATGGGCGGCTGGCCCGCTGTGACGTAGGGCATCCGGCGATGGCCACGGCAGGCTTGGGTGATGTGCTGGCTGGCCTGATCGGCGCCTTGCTGGCGCAAGGCTTGTCGGCATTCGATGCCGCCTGCCTGGCGGTCTGGCTGCATGCCAGCGCGGGCGAGCAGCAAGGCAAATTAGGCCGAGGGCTGGCGGCCAGTGATCTGATTCCAGCCATTCGTCAGTTGTTGGAGGAACAATCACCGTGTCTGAGTTAACCCTTTTTCTGGCCGACGAACCGGCCATGGTGGAATTTGGTGCACGTATTGCCCAGGTGACCCAAGGCGTGGGGGTGATCTTCCTCGAGGGTGACCTGGGAGCGGGCAAAACCACCTTGTCGCGAGGGATCATCCGTGGCCTGGGGCACGCGGGGGCAGTGAAGAGCCCGACCTTTACCCTGGTCGAACCGTACGAGATCGGCTCGGTGCGGGCTTTCCACTTCGACCTGTACCGTCTGGTGGATCCTGAGGAGCTGGAGTTCCTGGGGATTCGCGACTACTTCGAGGGCGATGCTCTGTGCCTGCTGGAGTGGCCCCAGCGTGGTGCAGGCTTTTTGCCAAAGCCTGACCTGACCATTACCATTACCCCGCATAACAATGGGCGTTCTGTGCATCTGTTGTCTCAAGGCTCGCGTGGCGAGTCCTGGTGTGCCGCTTTGGCGTTGGAATTCAAATAATTGATGGGGTTAGGTATGCGCATTCGCGCGTTGGTTGCTGTCGTAGGACTGTTGCTTACGGCATTGGCCGTCGATGCTGTGGCCGCTACACAGGTTCGCAGCGTCCGCCTGTGGCGGGCACCGGATAACACGCGACTGGTATTCGACCTGTCCGGCCCTGTTCAGCACAGCGTCTTTACCCTGACGGCCCCGGATCGTCTGGTGATCGATATCAATGGCGCGACCCTTGGCGGTCCGCTGAACGTCGCCACGGCCAATACACCGATTACCGCCATGCGCTCGGCACAGCGCACGCCCAGTGACCTGCGGGTGGTCATCGACCTGAAAAAGGCCGTCACGCCGAAGAGTTTCACCCTGGCGCCCAACGCTCAGTACGGCAATCGCCTGGTGGTCGATCTGTTCGACAACCCGGCTGACGCCGCGCCACCTGCTGCGCCGCCACCTACTGTGGCCACTGTCCCAGCAGTGCCCGTCACTCCGGCGGAGCCGGCGATCAAGCTGCCGCCAGCCCCGGCGGGCAAGCGCGACATCATTGTGGTGATCGATGCCGGCCACGGCGGCGAAGACCCGGGTGCCTCCGGCTCCCGCGGGCAGCATGAAAAAGACGTGGTGCTGGCCATTGCTCGCGAATTGCAACGTCAGGTCAATGGCCTCAAGGGTTTCCGCGCCGAGCTGACCCGTACTGGCGACTACTTCATTCCATTGCGCGGTCGTACCGAGATCGCCCGCAAGAAGGGCGCCGACCTGTTCGTCTCGATCCATGCCGACGCTGCGCCTTCGGCCGCGGCCTTTGGCGCGTCGGTGTTTGCCTTGTCTGAACGTGGTGCCACGTCGGAAACCGCGCGCTGGCTGGCGGACAGCGAGAACCGTTCCGACCTGATCGGCGGGGCTGGCAACGTCAGCCTGGATGACAAGGACCGGATGCTGGCCGGGGTGCTGCTGGACCTGTCGATGACAGCGTCCCTGACCTCCAGTCTGAATGTCGGGCAGAAAGTCCTGAACAACATCGGCCGGGTGACTCCGTTGCATAAACAGCGGGTGGAGCAGGCCGGGTTCATGGTGCTCAAATCTCCGGATATTCCGTCGATCCTGGTGGAAACCGGCTTTATCTCCAACTCCAACGAGGCCTCGAAGCTGGCCACCGCCAGCCATCAGCAGGCCCTGGCGCGTTCCATCAGCAGCGGCGTGCGGCAGTTCTTCCAGCAGAACCCGCCACCGGGCACCTATATTGCCTGGCTGCGCGATTCCGGGAAGATCGCCCAGGGGCCGCGTGATCACCGGGTCAATCCGGGGGAAACCCTGGCCATGATCGCCGTGCGCTATCAGGTCTCCGCGGCCACGCTACGCAGTGCCAACAACCTGAAAAGCGATGAATTGAAAGTGGGGCAGGTGTTGACCATCCCCGGTACAGAACTGGCGGCCAAGGAATGAGTGAATCGGTAATCAGTAGCGCGCGCATCGAGCTGCTCAGCCCGCGCCTGGCCAACCAGATTGCCGCGGGCGAGGTGGTCGAGCGCCCGGCTTCGGTGATCAAGGAGCTGTTGGAAAACAGCCTGGACTCCGGCGCCAAGCGCATCGATGTGGATGTGGAGCAGGCCGGGGTCAAGCTGCTGCGGGTACGTGACGACGGTAGCGGTATTTCCTCCGACGACTTGCCGCTGGCCCTGGCTCGGCACGCCACCAGCAAGATCCGCGACCTGGAGGACCTGGAGCGGGTGATGAGCCTGGGGTTTCGCGGCGAGGCCCTGGCTTCCATCAGCTCCGTGGCGCGCCTGACCCTTACGTCCCGTACCCGGGATGCCGAGCAGGCCTGGCAGGTGGAAACCGAAGGCCGGGACATGGCACCAAGGGTGCAGCCGGCGGCGCACCCGGTAGGCACTTCGGTGGAAGTCCGCGACCTGTTCTTCAATACGCCGGCACGACGCAAGTTCCTCAAGGCGGAAAAGACCGAGTTCGATCACCTGCAGGAAGTGATCAAGCGCCTGGCCCTGGCGCGTTTCGACGTGGCCTTCCACTTGCGGCACAACGGCAAGAGCATCCTCAGCCTGCACGAGGCCAAGGACGACGCCGCTCGTGCCCGTCGTGTGGCGGCGGTGTGCGGTTCGGGCTTCCTGGAGCAGGCGTTGCCCATTGAAGTCGAGCGCAACGGCTTGCATCTGTGGGGCTGGGTGGGCTTGCCGACCTTTTCCCGCAGCCAGGCGGACCTGCAGTACTTCTACGTCAACGGTCGCGCAGTACGGGACAAGCTGGTGGCTCACGCGGTACGCCAGGCTTATCGCGATGTGCTGTTCAACGGTCGACACCCGACCTTTGTTCTGTTTTTCGAAGTCGACCCGTCGGTGGTCGACGTCAACGTGCACCCGACCAAGCACGAAGTGCGTTTCCGTGACGGGCGCATGGTGCACGACTTCCTTTATGGCACCTTGCACCGGGCCCTGGGTGATGTGCGGCCCGAGGATCAGTTGGCGGCGCCGGCGGCGGTCGCCGGCATCGTGCGCCCGACAGGTATCGAGGCCGGTGAGTTCGGGCCTCAGGGTGAGATGCGCCTGGCCGCGAACCTGGCTCTGGAGCAGCCCCAATCCCAGCCGAACTTCAATGCGCCGGGCGCGGGAGCCGGCAGTGGCTATCAATATCAGTACACGCCACGGCCACAGCCAGTGTTGCCGGCCGCCGAGAGCCAGGGCGTGTACCGCGAGTTCTTTGCCCCGTTGCCGGGGGCGCCGGCGGCGGCCTTGCCGGACGGCCAGGAGGACATTCCGCCCCTGGGCTATGCCCTGGCCCAGCTCAAGGGGATCTACATCCTGGCGGAAAACGCCCTGGGTCTGGTGCTGGTGGACATGCACGCGGCTCACGAGCGGATCATGTACGAGCGCTTGAAGGTGGCCATGGCCAGCGAAGGCCTGAGCGGCCAGCCGCTGCTGGTGCCGGAGTCGATTGCCGTCAGCCAGCGTGAGGCCGATTGCGCTGAAGAACACATGAGCTGGTTTCAGCGCCTGGGCTTCGAGCTGCAGCGCCTGGGCCCGGAATCCCTGGCGATCCGCCAGATCCCGGCATTGTTGAAGCAGGCGGAAGCCAATCGCCTGGTGCACGACGTACTGGCGGACCTGATGGAGTACGGCACCAGTGACCGGATCCAGGCCCACCTCAATGAGCTGCTCGGCACCATGGCCTGCCACGGCGCGATCCGCGCCAATCGACGCCTGGCCCTGCCGGAAATGAACGCCTTGCTGCGGGACATGGAAAACACCGAGCGCAGTGGCCAATGCAACCACGGTCGACCGACCTGGACCCAAATGGGCCTGGACGATCTGGACAAACTCTTTCTGCGCGGCCGTTGATGACCCAGCTTCCTCCAGCGATTTTCCTGATGGGCCCGACCGCTGCGGGCAAGACCGATCTGGCCATCGAACTGACCAAGGTGCTGCCTTGCGAGCTGATCAGTGTCGACTCGGCGCTGGTCTACCGCGGCATGGACATTGGCACCGCGAAGCCTTCCAGGGAACTGCTGGCGCAGTTTCCCCATCGCCTGATCGATATTCTCGACCCTGCCGAGAGCTACTCGGCGGCGGATTTCCGTACCGATGCGCTGGCGGCCATGGCCGATATCACCGCCCGGGGCAAGATCCCGCTGTTGGTGGGCGGCACCATGCTGTATTACAAGGCGCTGCTTGAAGGCCTGGCGGACATGCCTGCGGCGGATCCGCAGGTACGTGCCGAGCTGGAGGACGAGGCTGCACGCCTTGGCTGGCAGGCCCTGCACGACCAGCTGGCGGCGGTGGACCCCGAGTCGGCGGCGCGGATCCACCCCAACGACCCCCAGCGTCTGACCCGGGCGCTTGAGGTCTATCGGGTCAGTGGCCTGACAATGACCGCCCATCGCCAGCGTCAATTGGCGCAAAGTACTGAAGCAGGCGCATCGGGACGCAGTCAATTGCCCTATACTGTCGCCAATCTGGCCATCGCTCCGGCGAATCGCCAGGTACTGCACCAGCGTATTGCACAAAGATTCACACAAATGTTGGAACAGGGATTCATTGACGAGGTCGTAGCTCTGCGTTCCAGAAGTGACCTGCATGCCGGGTTGCCGTCTATACGTGCAGTGGGCTACCGCCAAGTCTGGGATCATCTGGATGGCAAGCTGACGTCAGCCGAAATGCAGGAGCGGGGCATCATTGCCACGCGCCAATTGGCGAAACGCCAGTTCACCTGGTTACGTAGTTGGGCTGACCTGCAATGGTTGGACAGCCTGGATTGCGACAATCTGCCACGCGCCTTGAAATACTTGGGGACGATCTCCATATTGAGCTGAGTCCTTGCAATTGCCGTCTATCCTTGGGGGTGTGACGGCTTTGGCCATCTGTTTTCTGATTTTTATTATTGATCCTTAAAGGAGTGCGGCACATGTCAAAAGGGCATTCGCTACAAGACCCTTACTTGAATACATTGCGTAAAGAGAAGGTTGGGGTTTCCATCTATCTGGTCAACGGGATCAAGCTGCAAGGTACGATCGAGTCTTTCGACCAGTTCGTCATCCTGCTGAAGAACACCGTCAGCCAAATGGTTTACAAGCACGCTATCTCGACAGTGGTTCCAGTTCGCCCGATTCGCCTGCCTAGCGCTTCCGAATCCGAACAGGGTGACGCTGAGCCAGGTAACGCCTGATAGGAGTCTCCTTTGTTCTTTGAGCGCCACGGTGGTGGTGAACGGGCCATTCTCGTTCACTTGGATGGTCAGGACCCTGAGGCGCGCGAAGATCCGCAGGAGTTTCAGGAGCTGGCATTATCGGCCGGCGCCGAGACCGTCGCGTTTGTTAGCGTGCCGCGTCATCGGCCAACCGCCAAATACCTGGTTGGCAGCGGCAAGGTCGAGGAGTTACGCGACCTGGTCAAAGCCGAACAGGTAGACCTGGTGATTTTCAATCACATCCTCACACCCAGTCAGGAACGTAACCTCGAACGTGTATTCGAGTGTCGCGTGATCGACCGCACGGGTCTGATTCTCGATATCTTCGCTCAGCGCGCGCGCACCCATGAAGGCAAGCTCCAGGTTGAACTGGCCCAGCTTGAGCACATGAGCACCCGTCTGGTTCGTGGCTGGACTCACCTTGAACGGCAGAAAGGCGGTATCGGTCTGCGCGGGCCCGGTGAAACCCAGCTGGAAACCGACCGGCGCCTGTTGCGAGTGCGTCTGCGGCAGATCAAGGCGCGCCTGGAGAAGGTTCGCAGCCAGCGTGAGCAGGCCCGTCGTGGCCGCAAGCGTGCGGATATCCCTTCAGTGTCCCTGGTGGGCTACACCAACGCCGGCAAGTCCACGCTGTTCAATGCGGTCACTGCGTCCGATGTTTTCGCTGCCGACCAATTGTTCGCCACCCTCGACCCCACCCTGCGCCGGCTTGAGCTGGATGACCTGGGGCCGATTGTGCTGGCCGATACCGTGGGGTTCATTCGCCACTTGCCGCACAAGTTGGTGGAGGCGTTTCGGGCTACCCTCGAAGAATCGAGCAACTCCGATTTGCTGCTGCATGTGATCGATGCCCATGAGCCCGAGCGCATGGCGCAGATCGAGCAGGTTATGGTGGTGCTGGGGGAGATCGGGGCTCAAGACTTGCCGATCCTGGAGGTCTATAACAAACTCGATTTGCTCGAGGGTGTGGAGCCGCAGATCCAGCGCGACCCCGACGGCAAGCCGCAGCGGGTCTGGCTGTCGGCCCGTGATGGCCAGGGGCTGGATCTGCTCAAGCAGGCCATCGCCGAGCTGCTGGGTGAAGATTTGTTTGTAGGCACCTTGCGCTTGCCTCAGCGTTTTGCTCGACTGCGAGCACAGTTTTTCCAGTTGAACGCTGTGCAGAAAGAAGATCACGACGACGAAGGTGTCAGCTTGCTTGCTGTTCGCCTGCCACGGGCCGAGTTGAACCGGCTGGTCAGTCGCGAAGGCATGCAGCCGTCGGAATTCATCGAGCAACACACTTTGCAATAAAAGCCTGGGCAAGCGGTTGTGCCGCTGTAGCAGGCATTCTGTAGCATTGGCCGGCGCGCCGTGGGTGCGTCTTTGCTTTATCAGATGGAGAGCGCTATGGCTTGGAATGAGCCGGGTGGCAACTCGAATAATCAGGACCCTTGGGGTGGTAAGCGCCGCAATAATGGCGATCGCAAGGGGCCACCAGATCTCGACGAGGCCTTCCGTAAGCTGCAGGAAAGCCTGAATGGGTTGTTCGGTGGTGGTAAGAAACGTGGTGATGACGGCGGTAGTTCCGGCAAGGGCGGTGGTTTCGGCCTGCTGGGTATCGGTCTTGTCGTGCTGGCTGCCGTGTGGCTGTACAGCGCGGTGTATGTAGTAGACGAGCAGGAGCAGGCCGTAGTGCTGCGCTTCGGCAAATACTACGAAACCGTCGGCCCGGGTCTGAACATCTACTTCCCGCCGATCGATCGCAAGTACATGGAAAACGTCACGCGCGAGCGTGCCTACACCAAGCAGGGCCAGATGCTCACCGAGGACGAGAACATCGTCGAAGTGCCGCTGACCGTGCAGTACAAGATCAGCAACCTGCAGGATTTCGTGCTGAACGTCGATCAGCCGGAAATCAGCCTGCAGCATGCGACCGACAGCGCCCTGCGTCACGTGGTGGGTTCCACCGCCATGGACCAGGTGCTGACCGAAGGTCGTGAATTGATGGCCAGTGAGATCAAGGAGCGTCTGCAACGCTTCCTGGACAACTATCGCACCGGTATCACCGTGACCCAGGTGAACGTACAGAGCGCAGCGGCACCGCGTGAAGTACAGGAAGCCTTCGATGACGTGATCCGTGCCCGTGAAGATGAACAGCGTTCGCGCAACCAGGCTGAAACCTATGCCAACGGCGTCGTGCCGGAAGCCCGTGGTCAGGCCCAGCGCATCCTCGAGGATGCCAACGGTTACCGTGACGAAGTGGTATCCCGGGCCAAGGGTGAGGCAGATCGCTTCACCAAACTGGTTGCCGAGTACCGCAAGGCTCCTGAAGTCACCCGTCAGCGCCTGTACCTGGACACCATGCAGGAAGTCTTCAGCAACACCAGCAAGGTGTTGGTGACTGGCAGCAAGGGCGGGCAGAACAATCTGCTCTATCTGCCGCTGGACAAGATGATCGACAGTGGTCGTAGCGGCAGTGCTCCGGTAACGGGCGCAGCGTCGGCGGCCAGCAATGAAGCGAATGCGCGCGCCGCGGCTGACCATATGCAGCAACAGCAGCAGACGCGTTCTAGGGAGACTCGCTGATGAGCAATAAATCGCTGATCGCCCTGATCGTGGGCGTTGTCGTGGCGGTGGTTGCCTGGAACAGCTTCTACATCGTCGCTCAGACTGAGCGTGCGGTGTTGCTGCAGTTCGGTCGTGTGGTTCAGGCGGATGTCCAGCCTGGCCTGCATGTGAAAGTGCCCTACGTGAACCAGGTGCGTAAGTTCGACGCACGCCTGATGACCCTGGATGCACCGACGCAGCGCTTCCTGACCCTGGAAAAGAAAGCCGTGATGGTGGATGCCTACGCCAAGTGGCGGGTGAAGGATGCCGAGCGTTTCTACACCGCGACTTCCGGCCTCAAGCAGATTGCCGACGAGCGTCTTTCCCGTCGCCTGGAGTCGGGCCTGCGTGACCAGTTCGGTAAGCGCACCCTGCACGAAGTGGTTTCCGGTGAGCGTGACGCGCTGATGGCGGATATCACGGCGTCGCTGAACAAGATGGCGGAAAAGGAGCTGGGTATCGAAGTGGTCGATGTCCGGGTCAAGGCCATCGACCTGCCCAAGGAAGTGAACCGCAGCGTGTTCGAGCGCATGAGCACCGAGCGTGAGCGTGAGGCTCGCGAGCACCGGGCCAAGGGTAACGAACTGGCGGAAGGCATCCGTGCCGATGCCGATCGTCAGCGTCGCGTGCTGTTGGCTGAAGCCTATCGGGAGTCTGAAGAGGCTCGCGGTGACGGTGATGCCCAGGCAGCGGCGATCTATGCCAAGGCCTACGGCCAGGACCAGGAGTTCTACGCGTTCTACCGTAGCCTGCGTGCCTACCGTGAAAGCTTCGCGAACAAATCCGACGTCATGGTTCTGGACCCAAGCAGCGACTTCTTCCACTACCTGGAAAAGTCCAAGCCTTGATCAGGCCCTGACCCTGGAGCACCCCGCCGGGCGGCTAAAACGCCTCGCGGGGTGATCCTTTGGGAAAACGGGTGTATGATGCGGCAGCCGGGAAATTCCCGGCTTTTTTGCGTCTGCATCTTTGATTGGCCGTGGCTCGTTCAAGAGTCCGGCGAGATTTTTCGAGGAAAATGGTCTGTACAGCTGATTCCTGGCTGCCTGTCCGGCTGAGCTCGCGTCGGATGCGACTATTTTCTGCTTCACTCTAAGGCTGGCCCCAGGCTTGCCGCCCGGACCATAGGGGAATGGCGTAATGGCAACGGTAGACCGCTGGCTGCTGCCAGATGGCATCGAAGAAGTATTGCCGCCGGAAGCGGCGCGCATCGAAGTGGCGCGTCGTCAGGTGTTGGATCTGTTTCAGAGTTGGGGTTACGAGTTCGTCGTCACTCCCCATATCGAATACCTGGAATCCCTGTTGACAGGTGCAGGCCAGGATCTGGATCTGCGTACCTTCAAGGTCATCGACCCGCAGTCGGGCCGGCAGATGGGGTTTCGGGCCGACATCACGCCGCAGGTGGCGCGTATTGATGCCCACACCCTGCGCCGCGAAGGGCCGAGCCGCCTGTGCTACGCCGGCAGTGTGCTGCATGCGCAGCCGCGTGCCTTGTCGTCCTCGCGCAGCCCGATCCAGCTGGGGGCCGAGTTGTATGGCGATGCCAGCCCGAGCAGCGACGTTGAAGTCATCAGCCTGATGCTGGCCATGCTGCAACTGGCCGACGTGCCCGATGTGCACATGGATCTGGGACATGTTGGCATCTACCGTGGCCTGGCACAGGCCGCCGGCTTGTCCGGTGCTGTTGAACAGCAACTGTTCGATGCCCTGCAGCGCAAGGCGATCGACGAGGTCATCAGCCTGACGGAAGGCCTGCCGGCCGACCTGGCGGACATGTTGCGCTCCCTGGTGGACCTGTGCGGCAGCCGCGAAGTGCTGGGCGATGCCCGCCGTCGCCTGGCCGGTGCGCCGACGTCTGTGCTGCTGGCGCTGGATGAATTGCTGACCATTGCCGAGCGCCTGTCCGTGCGGTTCCCGGACTTGCCGCTGTATTTCGACCTTGGCGAGTTGCGCGGCTATCACTACCACACCGGTGTGGTCTTCGCGGTATTTGTTCCAGGCGTGGGCCAATCCATCGCCCAGGGCGGGCGCTACGATGACATCGGCGCCGATTTCGGGCGTGCCCGTCCCGCGACTGGTTTCTCCACCGATTTGAAAACCCTGGTGACCCTGGGGCGTGCTGAAGTCGAGCTACCGTCTGGCGGTATCTGGATGCCAGACAACACTGACGCGGCACTCTGGCAGACCGTCTGCCGCTTGCGCAGTGAGGGTCAGCGTGTGGTTCAGGCGTTGCCTGGGCAGCCTTTGGCCGCCGCCCGTGAAGCGGACTGCGACCGGCAATTGATTCAGCAGAATGGGCTTTGGCAAGTATTGCCGCTGGCTTCTTGAGTTTTCCTGCCGGCGGCTGCCGGCACCAAGTTTGCGCGAATGAGGACAAGTGTTATGGGTAAGAATGTCGTAGTCCTGGGCACCCAATGGGGTGATGAGGGCAAAGGCAAGATCGTTGATCTGCTGACCGAACATGCCGCCGCCGTAGTGCGCTACCAAGGTGGCCACAACGCTGGCCACACCCTGGTGATCGACGGTGAGAAGACCGTCCTGCACCTGATTCCGTCCGGTGTGCTGCGCGAAGGCGTGCAGTGCCTGATCGGTAACGGTGTGGTGGTAGCTCCGGATGCCTTGATGCGTGAAATCGTCAAGCTGGAAGAGAAGGGTGTGCCGGTGCGCGAGCGCCTGCGTATCAGCCCGTCCTGCCCGCTGATCCTGTCCTATCACGTGGCCCTGGACCAGGCCCGCGAGAAAGCCCGTGGCGAGCAGAAGATCGGTACCACCGGCCGCGGCATCGGCCCGGCTTACGAAGACAAGGTTGCACGTCGTGGCCTGCGCATCGGCGATCTGTTCCACCGCGAGCGTTTCGCCGCCAAGCTGGGCGAGCTGCTGGACTACCACAACTTCGTTCTGGTGAATTACTACAAAGAGCCGGCCATCGACTTCCAGAAGACCCTTGACGAGTGCATGGAATACGCCGAGCTGCTCAAGCCGATGATGCTCGACGTGACTGCCGAGCTGCACCAGCTGCGCCGCGCCGGCAAGGACATCATGTTCGAAGGCGCCCAGGGTTCGTTGCTGGACATCGACCACGGCACCTACCCGTATGTCACCAGCTCCAACACCACTGCTGGTGGTATCGCCACCGGTTCGGGCGTGGGTCCGATGTACCTGGACTACATCCTGGGCATCACCAAGGCCTATACCACTCGCGTGGGCTCGGGCCCGTTCCCGACCGAGCTGTTCGACGACATCGGCGCTTTCCTGGCCAAGCGTGGCCATGAGTTCGGCGCCACCACCGGCCGCGCTCGTCGCTGCGGCTGGTTCGATGCCGTGATCCTGCGTCGCGCCATCGACGTCAACAGCATCTCGGGCCTGTGCCTGACCAAGCTGGACGTTCTGGACGGCCTGGAAACCATCAATATCTGTGTCGGCTACAAGAACCAGGATGGTGCAGTCATCGACGCGCCAACCGACGCCGACAGCTACATCGGCCTGGAGCCGGTGTACGAGCAGATGCCGGGCTGGAGCGAGTCGACCCTGGGTGCCAAGACCCTGGAAGAGCTGCCTGCCGCCGCCCAGGCCTACATCAAGCGTATCGAAGAGTTGGTCGGCGCGCCGATCGACATTATTTCGACAGGCCCGGACCGCAACGAGACCATCGTCCTGCGTCATCCGTTCGCTTGATAAGTCGTTGATGTAAAAAACAAAGGGCCCTTAATCGGGCCCTTTGTCGTTTCTGCCTGCCACGCGGCACGACCCTTGCTGTGAAATCCACTTCTAGAGTGCCATCAGAATAATGGCGTCAAAAGTAGAGGGATTTCCTGTGTCGGCCGTTCTCTCACTGTTACAAAGCCGTTTACTACGGCCTGTGTTCGTTACTCTCGGTATCGCCCTTTTGGTGCAAGTGCTGGTAGCGGTTGCCCTGACTCGGAGCACAGTGACTGCCCTCGAGGCGGATCTGGCTTCGCGCCTGGGCGGCGACAGCCAGAAATTGGCTGGCGAGCTCGAGCAGGCGGGCAAAGAAGTCACCTCCAGTCTGGAGAGTCTTTCCAGCAGTACCCGCCAACGCCTCACGGCCGGCCTGTCTTCGCGTCTCAAGGAAGAACAGGTACAGCTGCGTGCGGCGCTGGAGAAGGACCTGAAGGACTCTGCCAATGACATGGCTCAATTGCTGGCCTCCGTGGCGCCTCGCGCCATGTGGGACAGTGATGTGCCGACCTTGTCCGAGTTCGCCCGAAGGGCTCAGCGCAACCCCAATGTGTTGTTCGTGGTTTATGACGATGCGGCGGGAGAGCACCTGACCCGCTACCTGAATCGTGAAAACCCGATCAACAAGGCGCTGCTGGAAAAGGGCAAGGGCGACCGGGCGCTGGACAAAGTCCTGGATGCAGCGAAGAACGATCCTTCGGTGTACTACCTTGAAGCCTCGATCAATCCCAATGGCGTGGAAATCGGCAAGGTGCTGATGGGAGTCTCCACCGCGTCGGTGGAGGCCGATATCGCCGCCCTGGATCAGCGCTTCAGTGTCTTGATTGCCAGCAGCGATCAGTTGGTTGGCGACAGCCTCAAGGGAGCTTCTGCCGACAGCTCGGCGGCCATGCGCTCGCGCTTGCAGTCGGCCCAGGGTACGGCGGCACAGATGCAGGCCAATACCGCGAGCACGGTGCAGGAGGCGGCGGCCACCTTGCGCTGGCAGATCGGCGTCGGCCTGGCGCTGGTTGGCCTGGCCCTGCTGCTGTTGCTGGCGGTGGTGCTGGGGCGTCGCGTGGTGAGCAAGCTGCATTTGCTGATCGCTGCGCTCAATGACCTGGCAGCGGGCGAAGGTGACCTGACCAAGCGTGTGCCGCTCAACAGCAATGATGAGATTGGCGACATGGCCTCGGCGGTGAATCGCTTTGTGGATAAGTTGCAGCCCATCGTGCGGGAAGCGGGGGATGTGGCCCAGCGCACAGGCGTCGAGATCGGCGCCATGAGCCAGCGTAATGCCGGGGCTGATGCCGCAGCCGAAGCGCAGCGTGATGAGGTGGCAGAGAGCCTGCGAGCGTTGTCGCAGATGGCCGATGAAGCCCAGGCGGAGAGCCAGGCGATGCAGGCCGCACTGCAGCAGGTGGTGGAGATTCGTCAGGCGACGGACGAGACTACCCGCACCTCCGAGCAGGTCGGCAGCCTGATCGAGGCGCTGGCGGGGCAAGTGGATACCGGGGCCAAGGTGATCGAGCGCCTGGCCCAGCAGAGCGAGCAGATCGAGGTGGTGCTGACGGTGATCCATGGCATTGCCGAGCAAACCAACCTGCTGGCATTGAACGCTGCGATCGAGGCCGCGCGCGCCGGCGAGACCGGGCGCGGATTTGCCGTGGTGGCGGATGAGGTGCGGGCCCTGGCCAGCAAGACGCAAAGCTCCACTGGCGATATCCAGGCCCATATCGGTGCCCTGCAGCAGGGGGCGCGGGAGGCCGTAGCGGCTATCGGTCAGGCCGGGCGTCAGGCCAGCGAGGGCTTGCTGGTGCTGCGCGACAGTGCTCGCCTGCAACAATCGGTGCAGTCTTCGGTAGAGCAGGTGCACGCCGCGATTGGCCTGGCCACGCAGGCTGCGGCCCATCAGGCGCAGGGCGCGCAGGCGGTGCGTGGGCGGGTGGAAACCATCCATGCCCAGGCCGAGCGGGCGGCTCAGGCCGTGGTAGAAACCACCGCCAGCGGCAAGGTACTGGACAGCCTGGCGGCGCAGCTCAAGGCCAGCCTCGGTCAGTTCCGCGCCTGATGCCTGGCCGGCAAGCTGGTTCCTGCCACCTTACTGCAGGAGCCGGCTTGCCACCTCTCAGCGACTCAAATACATCCGCGTTGTCAGCAGATAGACCGGTAGCCCTGACACCAGTATCAACAGCGCCGCATAAGGTGCCGCCGCTGCAAACTCCACATTCGCCGTATGCGCCCACACTTCTGTGGCTAGGGTGTTGAGCCCGGTTGGGCTGAGCAGCAGGGTCGCTGTCAGTTCCTTCATCGCATCCAGAAAGACCAGGGCGAAAGCTGCGCCCAGCGCCGGGAAGATGATCGGCAGGGTCACTCGGCAAAAGGCGCTGAACGACGATGCGCCGAGGGTTCTTGCTGCTTCTTCCAGCTGTGGCGCGGCCTTGTTCAGCGCGGTGCGGATCGGCGCCTGGGCCAGGGGCAGGAACAGCAGGGCATAGGCAATCAGCAGCAGCGCCGAGGTCTGGTACAGCACCGGCACATAGTGCAGCGCGAAATACACCAGGGTCAGGGCGATCACCAGCCCTGGCAGGGCATGCAGCAGATAGGGCAGGCGCTCTGCCCAGATGGCCAGGCGCCCCTTGTAGCGCACCACCAGCAGGCCCACCGGCACTGCCAGCACCAGGCACAGGCCGGCGCCGCCCAGGGACAGGGCCAGTGAAGACAGCAATGCTTCGCTGATTGCCGCGACGGGGAAGGCTGCCGATGAACCGACGGCCAGCCAATAGGCAAGCATGCCCAGGGGGACACCGCTGCCGATCAGCGCCAGCATCAGGCAGTAAAGCTGTCCGCCGATGCTCCAGCGTCCCAGGCGTACCTGTTCGGCGTGCCTGGCTGCGCCCTGGCCGGTGCGTACATGGCGGCCCTTGCCGCGGACGCGCAGTTCCAGCCCCAGCAGCAGCAGGCACAGCGCCAACAACACGGCCGACAGCATGGCGGCGTTGGCATTGCTGAACTCCAGCTCGAATTGCTGGTAGATGGCGGTGGTGAAGGTCTGCAGGCCGATGATCGACAGGGCACCGAATTCCACCAGCATATGCAGGGCAATCAGCAGCGAGCCGGCCAGCAGTGAAGGCCATAGCAAGGGCAAGGTGATCTTGAAGAACACGCCCCAGCGATTTTGCCCCAGGGTCCGCGCCGACTCCTCCAGGGAGGGGTCGAGATTGCGCAGGGTGGCCGCCACCGGCAGGAACACCAGCGGGTATTTGGACAGGGTCATCACCAGGATCGCGCCGCCCAGTCCTTCGAACCCGGCGCTCAGGGATACCCAAGTGAAGCTGCTGACAAAGGCCGGTACGGCGAAGGGCAAGCACAGCACCACGCCCCAGATCCGCCTTCCCGGCAAATCACTGCGTTCCAGCAGCCAGGCCAGGGACAGGCCGAGCACGGCGCAGGCAAGGGGCACCCCGAGCATCAGCAGCAGGGTATTGCTCAGTAGGCGCAACACATAGGGGCGCCACAGCAGGTGCAGGGCTTCAGCCCAGCCGGCCTGCCAGGCCTTGAGGCCGACATATAACAGTGGCAACAGGCTCAGGCAGACCAGTAGCAGGACTGGCAGCAGTAGCCAGATCGAAGGCCGCTTGCGCCTCGGCACAAAGGTGGTGCGCAAGGCGGAAGCGGATGGCGATGGATTCATCAGTTCAGGCCGACGTCACGTTCCAGGTCCAGGGCTTCCTCGGCATTGCCGAGATCGGCTGGGGTCACCTTCGGGGCTTCCAGTTCATTGAAGGGCTTGAGTCCGCGATCGGACTGCATGCCTTTATGCAGCGGGTACTCGGCCGTGGTTTGGGTAATCACCCGCTGGCCTTCTTCGCTGGCCATGTAGGCCAGAAGCTGCTGGGCCTCTTTCGGATGCTTGCTGGACTTGAGTACGGCTGCGCTGGACACGGTGATCAGGCCGCCGACGTCGCCGCCCGTGAAGTAGTGCAGTTTCGAGTCGAGCTGGCCTTTTTCCCGTTGCAGGGCAAACCAGTAGTAGTTGTTCACCAGGACCGTGGCCACTTCGCCGTTTTCCACGGCTTTGAGAGCCACCATGTTGTTGCTGTAGACCTTGCCGAAAGCCCGCAGGCCGGTCAGCCATTCTTCGGCAGCATCCCTGCCGTGCGTCTTGATGATGGCCACGGCCTGTTCCTGGAAGGCGCCACTGGTGGGCACGAAGCCAACCTTGCCTTGCCACTGCGGCTGGGAGAATTCCATCACCGACTTGGGCAGGTCTTTTTCGTCGATCAGTTTCGGGTTGAAGGCGACGACTCGTACGCGCGCGGTGACACCGATCCAGGTACCGTTGCCCGCAACATATTCCTTGGGCAGCACGGCCAGGGTCGTGGCGTCGGTCTGGGCCAGCAGGCCCTGCTCGCCGAGTTTGTTCAGGGGAGGGGATTCTTCGGTGTAGATCACATCAGCGGGGGAGCGATCACCTTCTTCGACAACCTGGCTGGCCAGTTGATTGCTGCTGCCCTTGCGGACATTCACATGGATGCCGGTCTTGGCTTCGAAAGCCTTGGCTACCGCGTCGCCGACTTCCTTGTGCTGACCGTTGTACAGGGTCAGGGAAACTGGATCGGCTGCCTGGGTGAAGGGGGATGCCAGGGTCAGCCCCAGCAAAGTGATGGTCAAGCCACGCAGAAGGGATGTTGGAAGGAGGGTATTTCTGAACATCATTCGCAGGTTTCCTCACTGTAGTGTCGCAAAAACTTGTAACAATCATAAACGATATCGTTTCTCATGTGCGCTTTGCGGATGCGGAGGAAGGCGATGGCGCGGGGAAATATCAGGGGGCAGAAACGCAAAAACCCGCTTTCGCGGGTTTTTGTGAGACTTGAAAGCGATGCTCTCAAGTTTTGAATTGGTGCCCAGAAGAAGACTCGAACTTCCACGACCTTGCGGTCACCAGCACCTGAAGCTGGCGTGTCTACCAATTTCACCATCTGGGCAGTATCGACGTCGTCGCCGTGTCGATGGAGCGCACTATACGGACAGCGTTTTGATCTGTAAACCCCTGTTTTGGTTTTATTAAATCAAACACTTAGAATGCAAAAACCCGCTTTCGCGGGTTTTTGTTCGAGCCTTGAAACTGATCTAATCTCAAGCTCTTGAATTGGTGCCCAGAAGAAGACTCGAACTTCCACGGCCTTGCGGCCACCAGCACCTGAAGCTGGCGTGTCTACCAATTTCACCATCTGGGCAGTATCGCTGACGTCTCCGTCGTCGATGGCGCGCACTATACGGAGGCTCTTTTAAGCTGTAAACCCCAGATTTCAAAAAAGTTTGAAAAAAGTCTCCGGCGGTATGCGTGACGATGTTTCTGAGGCGATGGCGAGGATTATTCCCAGGTTGTCTGAGCCTGAAATTTCCCGTTTCAATACGCGTATGCCAAACTAACCCGCATATAGACAAGGTGAAATTTATCTAATGGCCGATTGGCAGTCCCTCGATCCCGAGGCCGCTCGTGAAGCGGAAAAATACGAAAACCCTATTCCTAGCCGCGAACTCATCCTTCAGCACCTTGCTGACCGGGGTTCGCCTGCTAGTCGCGAGCAGTTGGTAGAAGAGTTCGGTCTGACCACGGAAGACCAGCTGGAAGCCCTGCGCCGCCGCCTGCGCGCCATGGAGCGCGACGCTCAACTGATCTATACCCGCCGCGGCACCTATGCTCCGGTGGACAAGCTCGACCTGATTCTCGGCCGTATCAGCGGTCACCGCGACGGCTTCGGCTTCCTGGTGCCGGATGACGGCAGCGACGACCTGTTCATGAGCCCGGCGCAAATGCGTCTGGTATTCGATGGCGACCGCGCCCTGGCCCGGGTTTCCGGCCTGGATCGCCGCGGCCGTCGCGAAGGCGTGATCGTCGAAGTGGTGTCCCGTGCCCACGAAAGCATCGTCGGTCGCTACTTCGAAGAAGGTGGCATCGGTTTCGTGGTGGCAGACAACCCGAAGATCCAGCAGGAAGTGCTGGTAACGCCGGGGCGCAATGCCAATGCCAAGATCGGTCAGTTCGTCGAAGTGAAGATCACTCACTGGCCGACGCCGCGCTTCCAGCCGCAAGGCGATGTGGTGGAGGTGGTGGGCAACTACATGGCACCGGGCATGGAAATCGACGTTGCCCTGCGCACCTACGATATTCCTCATGTCTGGCCAGAGGCGGTGCTCAAGGAAGCCGGCAAGCTCAAGCCCGAAGTGGAAGAGAAGGACAAAGAGAAGCGCATCGATCTGCGTGATCTGCCTTTCGTCACCATCGACGGCGAAGACGCCCGCGACTTCGACGACGCTGTTTTCTGCGAAGCCAAGCCCGGCAAGCTGCGCCTGTTCGGTGGTGGCTGGAAGCTGTATGTGGCGATTGCCGACGTCTCCAGTTACGTGAAGATCGGTTCGGCTCTGGATGCCGAAGCCCAGGTGCGCGGCAACTCGGTGTACTTCCCCGAGCGGGTGATCCCGATGCTGCCCGAGCAACTGTCCAACGGCCTGTGCTCGCTGAACCCGAAAGTCGATCGCCTGGCCATGGTTTGCGAGATGACCATCTCCAAGTCCGGCGAGATGACCGATTACCAGTTCTACGAAGCGGTGATCCACTCCAAGGCGCGTCTGACCTACAACAAGGTCAGCACCATGCTCGAGCAGCCGAAAACCAGCGAAGCCAAGCAGTTGCGCGGTGAATACGGCGATGTCCTGCCGCACCTGAAGCAGCTGTATGCGCTGTACAAGGTCTTGCTGGGGGCTCGTCATACCCGGGGCGCCATCGACTTCGAGACCCAGGAAACCCGGATCATCTTCGGTTCCGAGCGCAAGATCGCCGAAATTCGTCCGACTACACGCAATGATGCGCACAAGCTGATCGAGGAATGCATGCTGGCGGCCAACGTGGCCACCGCCGAGTTCCTCAAGAAGCACGAGATTCCGGCCCTGTACCGGGTGCACGATGGTCCGCCGCCGGAACGTCTGGAAAAACTGCGCGCCTTCCTCGGCGAACTGGGCCTGTCCCTGCATAAAGGCAAGGATGGCCCGACGCCGAAGGACTACCAGGCATTGCTGGAAACCATCAAGGACCGTCCGGATTACCACCTGATCCAGACCGTGATGCTGCGCTCCCTGAGCCAGGCGGTGTACAGCGCTGATAACCAGGGCCACTTCGGCCTGAATTACGAAGCCTATACCCACTTCACTTCGCCGATCCGTCGCTACCCGGACCTGTTGACCCATCGGGCCATCCGCAGCGTCATCCACTCCAAGCAGGACACGCCGCACGTGCGCCGCGCCGGGGCGATGACCATTCCGAAGGCGCGTATCTATCCGTACGACGAAGCGACCCTGGAGCAGCTCGGCGAGCAGTGCTCGATGAGCGAGCGCCGTGCCGATGAGGCTACGCGGGACGTAGTGAACTGGCTCAAGTGCGAGTTCATGAAGGATCGTGTGGGCGAGTCCTTCCCGGGTGTGATCACCGCGGTGACCGGTTTCGGCCTGTTCGTCGAGTTGACCGACATCTACGTCGAGGGCCTGGTGCACGTCACCGCCTTGCCGGGGGACTACTACCACTTCGACCCTGTGCATCACCGCCTGGCGGGCGAGCGCACCGGTCGCAGCTTCCGCCTGGGCGATACTGTGGAAGTGCGTGTCATGCGCGTCGACCTGGACGAGCGCAAGATCGATTTCGAAATGGCCGAGAAGACCATCAACGCACCGATCGGCCGCAAGAAGCGTGGCGCCGCGGACGCACCTGCCAGCAAGGTCGTGGAAGAGCCGGCTCCAGCCAAGGCGGGGCGTCGCAGCTCCGCCAAGGAAAAGGCGGTCGAGGCTTATCGTCCAAGCGACGCTGCCGCGAAAAACGCCGAAGTGCGCAAAAGCCGCGAAATGAAGCGGGCGCTGCTGGCCGAAGCCAAGGGCGGTGGTAAAGCGACGTCTGCGGGAAAGTCCGGTAAGCCGGCGCCCTCGCGCGCTGGCGAAAAGCCCGCCAAGCCGAGCAAACATCGTAAAGGTCCGCCCAAGGCGGGCTCCGCTTCCGGCGCTAAAAGCGGCGGGGCGCGCAAACCTAAGGCCAAGTCATGAGTCAGTTGGAAAAGATCTACGGCGTGCATGCCGTAGAAGCGTTGCTGCGTCACCATCCCAAGCGGGTCAAGCAGATCTGGTTGGCTGAAGGGCGCAGTGATCCACGGGTTCAGGTGCTGGTGGACCTGGCTGCGCAGAACCGTGTTTCGGTTGGCCAGGCCGAGCGTCGTGAGATGGACGCATGGGTTGAAGGCGTGCACCAGGGCGTAGTGGCGGAAGTCAGCCCGAGCCAGGTGTGGGGCGAGGCCATGCTCGACGAGCTGCTGGACCGTACCGAAGGCGCGCCGTTGCTGCTGGTGCTGGACGGTGTGACCGACCCGCATAACCTCGGGGCCTGCCTGCGTACTGCCGATGCGGCCGGTGCCCTGGCAGTGCTGGTGCCCAAGGACAAGTCGGCGACCCTGACTCCGACCGTGCGCAAAGTGGCCTGCGGCGCCGCCGAAGTGATTCCGCTGGTAGCCGTGACCAACCTGGCCCGCACCCTGGAGAAGCTCCAGCAGCGTGGGCTGTGGATCGTCGGCACCGCCGGCGAGGCCGAACAGGAACTGTACGACCAGGACCTGACCGGCCCGACCATCATCATCATGGGGGCCGAAGGCAAGGGCATGCGTCGCCTGACCCGCGAGCACTGCGACTACCTGGTACGCCTGCCGATGGCCGGCAGCGTCAGCAGCCTCAACGTCTCCGTGGCCACTGGCGTGTGCCTGTTCGAAGCCATGCGCCAGCGCGGTGCCAAGGCCAAGGCCGGCGCCAAGAAAGCCTGACCCGCAGTTGCAGGAGCCGGCTTGCCGGCGAGGCGCGTGCTGCCGTCCATCGTCGGCACGCCGGCTCCCGCAGGTGGTTGTTCAAATAATCACCAATTGCCTTGCGCCGCTGTTCCCCCTTCTCTACAATTGCGCCCCTTGCCGTGACGGCAGGCGCATATGTGCCTACTACCAGGCAAGACACACCAGTGTCATTCACTCCTTGTCTGACCGCTTATAGGCGGCAGGCTACAACCCGTAAGGAGCATTCATGCGTCATTACGAAATCATCTTTTTGGTCCACCCGGATCAAAGCGAGCAAGTCGGCGGCATGGTTGAGCGTTACACCAAGCTGATCGAAGAAGACGGCGGCAAAATCCACCGTCTGGAAGACTGGGGCCGTCGTCAACTGGCCTACGCAATCAACAATGTTCACAAGGCTCACTACGTGATGCTGAACGTTGAGTGCACCGGTAAAGCCCTGGCTGAGCTGGAAGACAACTTCCGTTACAACGATGCTGTGATCCGTAACCTGGTCATCCGTCGCGAAGAAGCCATCACTGGCCAATCCGAGATGCTCAAGGCTGAAGAAAACCGCAGTGAGCGCCGTGAGCGTCGTGACCGTCCTGAGCATGCTGACAGCGCCGATGGCGATGACAGCGACAACAGCGACGCCAGCGATAACGCTGACGAGTAATCCACGGACCTTTTGAGGAGCCAATTACATGGCACGTTTCTTCCGTCGTCGTAAATTCTGCCGCTTCACCGCTGAAGACGTGAAAGAGATCGATTACAAAGATCTCAACACTCTGAAAGCCTACGTATCCGAGACCGGCAAAATCGTTCCAAGCCGCATCACCGGTACCAAAGCTCGTTATCAGCGTCAGCTGGCCACCGCTATCAAGCGCGCCCGCTTCCTGGCCCTGCTGGCCTACACCGACAGCCACGGCCGCTGAGATCGGGCAGTCGACAAGTAGTAAGGGATTGAATGCATGCGCGCCTTAGCTGAGTTCATCATGCGCGGTCGTATGCAGGCCACTCTGGTAGTGGCTGGCTGTTCGGCATTGCCGTTGTTGTATTGGTTGGGTGCTGCCGCCGGGAGCCTGGTGCTTCTGCGGCGCGGATTGAAGGATGCCCTTGGCGTCCTCGCTCTGGGAGTGCTGCCAGCTTTGCTCTGGTGGCTGACGTTCGATGACCCGCGGGCACTTCTGGTGCTGCTGGGTTCTTCGAGTCTTGCGTTGGTTTTGCGCGCAAGCGAGTCCTGGAGCCGCGTGCTGCTGGTCAGCATAGCGATGGGGTTGGTGTTTGCTGGAGTCCTGGGTGCGGCTTTCCGCCCTCAGATCGAAGCGCTGTCACAGGAATTGATAAAAATCCTGCCGATGGCCTTGGGTGAGGTCTACCAGCAGCTATCGGTTGAAGAGCGAGCTCGTCTTGCCACGCTGATTGCACCGATCCTGACCGGCCTGATAGCGGCCCTGTTGCAAGCCATCAGCGTGCTGAGCCTGATTCTTGGGCGTTACTGGCAGGCTGTGTTGTATAACCCGGGTGGTTTTGGTCGCGAGTTTCGCGCCATCAGAATCCCTCTTGGGCCAGCGATGTTGCTGCTGGCGTGCATGCTGGTGGGGCCGAACTTCGGACCTCAACTGGCCATGCTGACGCCGATGTGCAGTGTCCCGCTGGCTTTTGCCGGGCTGGCCCTGATTCACGGGCTGGTGGCACAAGGGCGACTGGCCAGGTTCTGGCTGGTGGGGTTGTACGTCACGCTGTTGCCGTTCATGCAACTGATCTATCCGTTGCTCGTGGTCCTGGCCATTGTCGACAGTCTGGTTGATTTTCGCGGTCGTTTGGCGCCGAAAGACGCTGATAACGGCTCTGCGAACGGTGAAGGTTAAAAGTTAAGAGGTTATTACCAAATGGAACTGATCCTGCTGGAAAAAATCGCCAACCTGGGCAACCTGGGCGATAAGGTAAACGTTAAGGCTGGTTACGGCCGTAACTACCTGCTGCCTTTCGGCAAAGCCACCGCTGCTACCGCTGCCAACCTGGCTGCGTTCGAAGCGCGTCGTGCCGAGCTGGAAAAACTGGCTGCAGAGAAGAAGGCTTCTGCCGAAACTCGCGCTGCGCAACTGGCTGAGCTGGAAGTGACCATCACTGCCACCGCCGGTGACGAAGGCAAGCTGTTCGGTTCGATCGGCACCCACGACATCGCTGATGCACTGACCGCCTCGGGCGTTGAAGTGGCAAAAAGCGAAGTTCGTCTGCCGAACGGCACCATCCGCAACGTAGGTGAATTCGACGTAGCCGTGCACCTGCACGCTGAAGTTGAAGCAACCGTACGCGTTGTCGTGGTGGCTGCTTAAGCAGTACCAAATCGTCTGGCACCTTGTGTGGCTGACGGTTAACATCGGGCACGATCCTGTTTACAGGTCGTGCCCTTTGTCTTTCTGCTGATCCTGATTTTCATCCCCCGAATTCCAAGTGGCCATGAACGATATCTCCGCTCCCGAGCAATACGATCTGCAAACCGCTGCCCTGAAGGTGCCGCCGCACTCCATCGAGGCCGAACAGGCCGTGCTCGGTGGTCTGATGCTGGACAACAACGCCTGGGAACGCGTGTTGGATCAAGTGTCCGACGGCGATTTCTACCGGCATGACCACCGTTTGATCTTCCGCGCCATCGCCAAGCTGGCCGACCAGAACATGCCCATCGACGTGGTCACCCTGTCCGAGCAACTGGACAAGGAAGGCCAGACTTCGCAGGTCGGCGGCCTGGGCTACCTGGGTGAACTGGCGAAGAACACTCCGTCGGTGGCCAACATCAAGGCCTATGCGCAGATCGTTCGCCAGCGGGCCACCCTGCGCCAGCTGATCGGCATCAGCACCGAGATCGCCGACAGTGCCTTCAACCCGGAAGGGCGCACCGCCGAAGAGATTCTCGACGAGGCCGAGCGGCAGATCTTCCAGATCGCCGAAGCGCGGCCCAAGACCGGCGGCCCGGTGGGGGTCAACGAACTGCTGACCAAGGCCATCGACCGCATCGATACCCTGTTCAACACGGACAACGCCATCACCGGCCTGTCCACCGGCTATACCGATCTCGACGAGAAGACCAGCGGCCTGCAGCCGGCCGACTTGATCATCGTCGCCGGCCGTCCGTCCATGGGTAAGACCACCTTCGCCATGAACCTGGTGGAGAACGCGGTACTGCGCAGCGACAAGGCGGTGCTGGTGTACTCCCTGGAGATGCCAGGTGAATCGCTGATCATGCGTATGCTCTCCTCCCTGGGCCGCATCGACCAGACCAAGGTCCGTTCCGGCCAGCTGGAAGACGACGACTGGCCACGCCTGACCTCGGCGGTCAACCTGCTCAACGACCGCAAGCTGTTCATTGACGACACCGCGGGCATCAGCCCCTCGGAGATGCGTGCGCGGACCCGGCGCCTGGTGCGTGAGCACGGCGATATCGCCATGATCATGATCGACTACCTGCAGCTCATGCAGATTCCAGGCTCCAGCGGCGACAACCGGACCAACGAGATTTCCGAGATTTCCCGGTCCCTGAAGGCCCTGGCCAAGGAGTTCAACTGCCCGGTAGTGGCCCTGTCCCAGCTCAACCGCTCCCTGGAACAACGTCCCAACAAGCGCCCGGTGAACTCCGACTTGCGGGAATCCGGAGCGATCGAGCAGGACGCCGACGTGATCATGTTCGTCTACCGGGACGAGGTGTATCACCCGGAAACCGAGCACAAGGGCATTGCCGAGATCATCATCGGCAAGCAGCGGAACGGCCCCATCGGCTTTATCCGCCTGGCGTTCATCGGCAAGTACACCCGCTTCGAGAACCTCGCCCCGGGCAGCTACAACTTCGACGACGACGAATAACGGCGCCAGCCATGGTGGTTGGCCGGCTGTGGTGGGGCAGCGTGCTCCCGCTGGAGCAGGCTGCGGCCCCAAGGCCGGTCGGCGCCTTGCTCCAGATATATTGTCGCCACCGACTCTGCGCCTGCTGCGCGGGCGAGCGGGAGCAAGCGCTCTCGCCACGGGTCGCGTGACGTGACAATGAATTCCGACCCTTTTGGTCGGAATTGGTTATTTTTTGTGCTATATTCCGCGCCCGCGAATTTCCCTGTGAATCAACGCGTCCCTATCCAAGCCAACACCGGTCATCGACATGCAAGCAGCCAAGCCGTTATTTGACTATCCCAAGTACTGGGCCGAATGTTTCGGGCCAGCACCATTCCTGCCCATGAGCAGGGAGGAGATGGATCAGCTCGGCTGGGATTCCTGCGACATCATCATCGTCACCGGTGATGCCTACGTCGATCACCCGTCGTTCGGCATGGCGATCATCGGCCGGCTGCTGGAGTCCCAGGGCTTTCGCGTCGGGATCATCGCCCAGCCCAACTGGCAGTCCAAAGACGACTTCATGAAGCTCGGCGAGCCGAACCTGTTCTTCGGTGTCGCTGCCGGCAACATGGACTCGATGATCAATCGCTACACCGCCGACAAGAAAATCCGCTCCGACGACGCCTACACCCCCGGTGGCCTGGCGGGCAAACGCCCGGATCGTGCGAGCCTGGTCTACAGCCAGCGCTGCAAGGAAGCCTACAAGCACGTGCCCATCGTTCTCGGCGGCATTGAAGCGTCCCTGCGCCGCATCGCCCACTACGACTACTGGCAGGACCGGGTGCGCAACTCGATCCTGATCGACGCCAGCGCCGATATCCTGCTCTACGGCAACGCCGAGCGAGCCATTGTCGAAGTGGCCCAGCGCCTGTCCTACGGCCACAAGATCGAAGACATCACCGACGTGCGCGGCACCGCCTTCATCCGCCGCGACACGCCCAAGGACTGGTACGAAGTGGACTCCACCCGTATCGACCGCCCGGGCAAGATCGACAAGATCATCAACCCCTACGTCAATACCCAGGACACCCAGGCCTGCGCCATCGAGCAGGAAAAGGGCCCGGTGGACGATCCCCAGGAAGCCAAGGTGGTGCAGATCCTTGCCAGCCCGCGCATGACCCGGGACAAGACCGTGATCCGCCTGCCGTCCATGGAGAAGGTGCGCAACGACCCGGTCCTGTATGCCCACGCCAACCGTGTGCTGCACCTGGAAACCAACCCGGGCAACGCCCGCGCCCTGGTGCAGAAGCATGGCGAAGTGGACGTGTGGTTCAACCCGCCGCCCATTCCCATGACCACCGAGGAAATGGACTACGTGTTCGGCATGCCTTATCAGCGCATTCCGCACCCGGCCTATGGCAAGGAAAAGATCCCGGCCTACGACATGATCCGTTTCTCGGTGAACATCATGCGCGGCTGCTTCGGCGGTTGTACTTTCTGCTCCATCACCGAGCACGAAGGGCGGATCATCCAGAACCGTTCCGAAGAGTCGATCATTCGCGAGATCGAAGAAATTCGCGACAAGGTTCCAGGTTTTACCGGGGTCATTTCCGACCTCGGCGGCCCGACCGCGAACATGTACCGCATCGCCTGCAAGAGCCCGGAAATCGAATCCGCGTGCCGCAAGCCGTCCTGCGTGTTCCCGGGCATCTGTCCGAACCTGAACACCGACCATTCGTCGCTGATCCAGCTGTATCGCAGCGCCCGTGCCTTGCCCGGGGTGAAGAAGATCCTCATCGCCTCCGGCCTGCGCTACGACCTCGCGGTCGAGTCGCCGGAGTACGTCAAGGAGCTGGTGACCCACCACGTGGGCGGCTACTTGAAGATCGCCCCGGAACACACCGAGGAAGGTCCGCTCAATCAGATGATGAAGCCGGGCATTGGTACCTACGACCGCTTCAAGCGGATGTTCGAGAAATACTCCAAGGAAGCGGGCAAGGAGCAGTACCTGATTCCGTACTTCATCGCCGCCCACCCGGGCACCACCGATGAAGACATGATGAACCTGGCCCTGTGGCTCAAGGGCAACGGCTTTCGCGCGGACCAGGTACAGGCGTTCTACCCGTCTCCGATGGCCACCGCCACGGCCATGTACCACTCGGGCAAGAACCCGCTGCGCAAGGTCACCTACAAGAGCGACGGCGTGACCATCGTCAAGAGCGAGGAGCAGCGCCGCCTGCACAAGGCGTTCCTGCGCTACCACGATCCGAAGGGCTGGCCGATGCTGCGCGAGGCTCTGCTGCGCATGGGCCGTGGCGACCTGATCGGTCCGGGCAAGAACCAGCTGATTCCGACCCACCAGCCGGCTACCGACAGCTACCAGAGTGCCCGTCGCAAGAATTCGACACCGGCCGGCAGCCACAAGGTGGCCAAGGAAACCAAGATCCTTACCCAGCACACCGGGCTGCCTCCTCGCGGCAGCGACGGCGGCAATGCCTGGGACAAGCGCGAACAGGCCAAGGCTGCGGCGTTTGCCCGCAACAAGCAGGCGGCCAAGGAGCGCGCCGATGCGGCCAAGGGCAAAGGCAAGAAGCCGACCCGCAAGCCGGTAGTGCCGCGCTAAACCCCACAAAACGCCAGCCACCGAGCTGGCGTTTTGCTTTTATGGAGATCGATTTTTTTACCGGCGGGCGAGCAACAAACGGTCAGGGCTTTGTTAAGGTTGCCGGGCTTGCATTGCCGCGATGCCTGGCTGGCTCATGGCTACCAGGCAGATTCACATCGTCAGACCAAGGATGAACCGCGTGACCAGCCCACTAGACGGAGTGATCAGGGACCTCAGCCTGACCCAGGTTCTTGCCCGCCAACGGATCGAAAGCCAGATCAACCTGCCGCGTCTGTTTGCTGCCATCGACACCGATCCCTCGATTGCCGGTGCCGGGGTGGTGTACATCGATGCCGACTTCAATGTCGTGACCCTGCGCGAATTCAGGCCGATCTGCAGCATTGTGCCCAAGCGGGTGATCTTGCGCGAAGCCAAGCGCTACATCGCGCCCCAGCAGTTCGTCGACCAGGTGAAGAACAACCCGCGCGAATCGCGGCTGGCCACTGAATCCTTCAACACCACCCTGGCCTGCACGGCCGCAGTGATCGGCTGGCTGGTGGTGTTCAGCGGCAGCATCGCCGTGCCCTTCACCGCCGGTGCCAGTGTCTGGGTGGTAGCGCTTGGGGCCTCGGCGGCGATGGCCGGCACCGCTCAGTGCGTGATTGGCGGCGCGCGGGTGATCAACGAGATCCAGGACCCGGCGGCCAACGACCGCATGGACGATGCCGAGTGGTACAACATAGTCACGCCGATTCTCGATGGCATTTCCCTGGTGGGTGTCGGCGGTTCGGCGCTGACCACTCTCAGGCTGCTCAAGGCCAGCAAGGCGGCGAACACCGGCAAAAGCTGGATGCAGTTGCTCAAGGGGCTCAACCGCCAGGAACGGGCCAAGCTGACCAAGGAACTGTTGACCCTGCGGGACCCGAGCCTGACCTCCAAGCTGCTGAAGCTGCAACAGCGTGCCGGTGCGTTGCCCAGGCGCTATTCGTCGACGCAGATCCGCCACGCCACCCTGACCCAGATGCAGGATGCTCTGGGCGCTGCCCTGAGTACCAGCGGGAGTATCAGCTCCGGCAATCTTGGCCAGGTGAAAACCCTTGCGGTGGGGCTCTACGAGGAGTTCGACGAGTGATAGATGGCGGCCGCATGAGAGACTTCCTAGTACGTTATTTCCCGACCTTCATGCTCACCGTGCTGCTGGGCTGCTTCAGTGCCTCGCTCCTGCTGTCCCTGGCCGGCACCACTTATTGGCGCGCCATGGCACCGCCCCAGCGCGACGAATACCTGCTGTTTGGCCTGTTGGTACTGATCCCGCTGCTGGTGCTGGGCAACCTGCTGATAGTGCGTGGCATTTCCCGCGCGGTATGGTTGGTGGCCGGCTACTTTGTCGCCTGCCTGCTTGGGGTGGTGCCGATGTTTCAGTATCACCCGCACCAGGGGGTGTACCTGTTCGGCGTGTTGCTGCCGCTGCTCGGGCTGTTGCTGCTCAACAGCAAGCGGCACCGGGAAATGCGCGAACGGCTGCTGCAGATCCGCCAGCAGCGCCAGCGCTTCAAGCAGCAGCGCAAGCACGGCTGATTCGTCGCCTGCCTTCTGGCGCATTTATGTGCAATTGCCTGCACCGGGATGCATCGATTGCGCGGTTTTGGTGCTGTACTGCCCAGGGTCGCTGAACAACTCCATGGACTTGCGCGCTGGCATAAGTCTTGCGCAGGTTCTCCCACCGTTCAGGCTCGCAGGAGGCACGCCGTGTCGATTCATGTCGCATTGCACCATGTCACGCACTATCGCTACGACCGCGCCGTCGAACTGGGCCCGCAGATCGTTCGCCTGCGCCCGGCGGCCCACAGCCGCACGCGAATTCTCTCCTATGCGCTGAAGGTCCAGCCCGAGCAGCATTTCATCAATTGGCAGCAGGACCCGCAGGGCAATTACCTGGCGCGCCTGGTGTTCCCGGAAAAAACCAGCGAGCTGCGGATCGAAGTCGACCTGCTGGCGGAAATGGCGGTGTTCAACCCGTTCGATTTCTTCCTCGAGCCCTACGCCGAGCAGATTCCCTTCGCTTATGCCGCCGATGAACAGCGCGAGCTGGCGCCCTACCTGGAAACCCTGCCCCTGACGCCGAGGTTCCAGGCTTACCTGGACGCCATTTCGCGCTCACCGCTGCCGGCGGTGGATTTCCTGGTGGGCCTGAACCAGCGGTTGAGTGCCGACATCGCCTACCTGATCCGCATGGAGCCCGGGGTGCAGACTCCGGAGCAGACCCTGCTCAACGCCTCCGGCTCCTGCCGGGACTCGGCCTGGCTGCTGGTGCAATTGCTGCGCAACCTGGGGTTGGCGGCGCGCTTTGTCTCCGGCTACCTGATCCAGCTGACGGCGGACGTCAAATCCCTGGATGGCCCCTCCGGCACCGAGGTGGACTTCACCGACCTGCATGCCTGGTGCGAGGTGTACCTGCCGGGCGCCGGCTGGATCGGCCTGGATGCCACGTCCGGGCTGTTCGCCGGGGAAGGGCATATTCCCCTGGCCTGCAGCCCCGACCCCTCTTCAGCGGCGCCCATCACCGGGCTGGTGGAGCCCTGTGAATGCGAATTCAGCCATGAGATGAGTGTGGAGCGCATCTGGGAAGCGCCCCGGGTGACCAAGCCCTACACCGACGAGCAATGGCTGGCGATCCAGGCCCTGGGCCGGCAGATCGATGTCGACCTGCTGGAGGCGGATGTGCGCCTGACCATGGGCGGCGAACCGACTTTCGTCGCCATCGACGATCCCGATGGCCCGGAGTGGAACACGGCAGCCCTGGGGGCGAACAAGCGCCGCCTGGCCGGCGAGCTGTTCCAGCGCCTGCGCCAGCACTATGCGCCCCAGGGCCTGGTGCACTTCGGCCAGGGCAAGTGGTACCCGGGAGAGCAACTGCCGCGCTGGTCGCTGAATTGCCACTGGCGTCGCGACGGTGTACCGGTGTGGCGCAACAACGCGCTGATTGCCGACGAGCATGAAGATTACGCCGCCGATGCGCTGTTGGCCGGACGTTTTCTGGCCAGTGTCGCCGAGCGTCTGAAGCTGCCTGCGCGTTTTGTGTTTCCCGCCTACGAGGACAATTTCTACTACCTGTGGCGCGAAGGCAGCCTGCCGCTGAATGTCAGCGCCGAGGATTCGCGGCTGGAGGATGCCCTGGAGCGGCAGCGCCTGCGCAAGGTTTTCAGCCAGGGGCTGGACAAGGTCATCGGCCAGGTCCTGCCCTTGGCCCGTACCGCCAAGGGCGACCAGTGGCAGAGCGGGCGCTGGTACTTGCGCGATAGCCATTGCCGGCTGGTACCGGGTGATTCGCCCCTGGGCTATCGCTTGCCCCTGGCGTCCCAGCCCTGGGTGACCGCGGCGGAGTATCCGTTCATTCATGCCACCGATCCGAACCAGGATTTTCCCGAACTGGCGGGCGCGGCTCAGCTGGCAGCGATTGATGAGCCGGCAGTGGCGGACGAGCGGGTGCCCCAGATGGACGAGTCCGCCGACTGGCTGACCCGTACCGCGCTCTGCGCCGAGGCGCGCGAGGGACGGTTGTACCTGTTCATGCCGCCCCTGGAGCGTCTGGAAGATTACCTGCAACTGGTCAGCGTGATCGAGGCCACGGCCGAGGAGCTGCGCTGCCCGGTCTTGCTGGAGGGCTACGAGCCGCCGGCGGACCCGCGCCTGTGCAACTTCCGGGTGACCCCGGACCCGGGGGTGATTGAAGTCAACGTGCAGCCCTCGGTCAGTTGGGACGAGTTGGTGGAGCGCACCGAGTTTCTCTATGAGCAGGCCCGGCAGACGCGCCTGACCAGCGAGAAGTTCATGATCGATGGGCGCCACACCGGCACCGGCGGCGGCAACCATTTTGTCCTTGGCGGAGCCACCCCGGCCGACTCGCCGTTCCTGCGGCGCCCCGACCTGCTGCGCAGCCTGATCAGTTACTGGCACAACCACCCGTCGCTGTCCTACCTGTTTTCCGGGTTGTTCATCGGCCCCACGTCCCAGGCACCGAGGGTCGACGAGGCACGCAATGACGCGCTGTACGAGCTGGAGATTGCCTTCGCGCAGATGCCGGCTCCCGGCCAGGAGTGCGCGCCCTGGTTGGTGGACCGCCTGCTGCGCAACCTGTTGATCGATGTCACCGGCAACACCCATCGCGCCGAGTTCTGCATCGACAAACTGTATTCGCCGGATGGCGCCACTGGGCGCCTTGGCCTGCTGGAGCTGCGGGCCTTTGAAATGCCGCCCCATGCGCGCATGAGCCTGGCCCAGCAGTTGCTGCTGCGGGCGCTGGTGGCGCGCTTCTGGCGCGAGCCTTACGCGCCGGCCCGGTTGGCGCGCTGGGGCACCGAACTGCACGATCGTTTTCTGTTGCCGCACTTTATCGAACAGGATTTCGCTGATGTATTGGTGGAGCTGAATGCCGCCGGCTACCCGCTGCGGGCCGAATGGTTTGCCGCGCACCTGGAGTTCCGCTTTCCCAAGGTCGGCGATTACGCCGTCAGTGGCATCGAGCTGGAACTGCGCCAGGCCCTGGAGCCCTGGCATGTGCTGGGAGAGGAGGGCGCGGCGGGTGGCACGGTGCGTTATGTCGACTCTTCCCTGGAGCGCCTGCAGGTCAAGGTCGGCGGCCTGGTACCCGAGCGCCATGTGTTGACCTGCAATGGCGTGGCGCTGCCCCTGCATCCCACTGGGCGGGTCGGCGAGTTTGTCGCCGGGGTACGTTACCGCGCCTGGCAGCCGGCCAATTGCCTGCAACCCACTATCCCGGTGCATGCACCGCTGGTGTTCGACCTGCTCGATACCTGGATGCAGCGCTCCCTGGGCGGCTGCCAATACCATGTGGCCCACCCCGGCGGGCGTAATTACGACAGCCTGCCGGTGAATGCCAACGAGGCGGAAAGCCGGCGCATGGCGCGCTTCTTCCGCCTTGGCCATAGCCCGGGAAGCCTGGAGGTGCCGCCAGTGGTGATCAATGCCGAGTTGCCGCTGACCCTGGATTTGCGACGCTTCTAATCCACCTGCGACGCCTGTGAGATAGCCATATCCGGGCGTCATGGCGGTGCGTTAATCTGACTTTCCCTGCCGTCTGCCGAGTGTTCCATGCCTGACTTGCTAGACCGTTACCCGCTGACGGCGGGTACCTACCACGAGTTGCTGGATGACCAGGGCCAGGTCCGGGCGCACTGGCAGCGGCTGCTGGAACAGTTGCAGCGCAGCAGCCCCGGTCAACTGGCCCAGCGCCAGGCGCTGCTGACCCGGCAGATCCACGAGAACGGCGTCACCTACAACGTCTATGCCGACCCCAAGGGCGCCGACCGGCCCTGGGAACTGGACCTGTTGCCCCATGTGATCGCAGCGGATGAATGGCAGTTGCTGTCCACCGGAATCGCCCAGCGCGCTCGCCTGCTCAATGCCGTGCTGGCGGACCTGTATGGCCCGCAGCGGTTGATCCGCGAAGGGCTGTTGCCGGCGGAACTGGTGTTCGGCCACAACAATTTCCTCTGGCCATGCCAGGGCATCTGCCCGCCGGAACAGACCTTCCTGCACCTGTATGCCGTGGACCTGGCACGCAGCCCGGACGGGCGCTGGTGGGTCACCGCCGACCGTACCCAGGCGCCCTCCGGAGCCGGCTATGCCCTGGAGAACCGCATGAGCGTGTCCCGGGCGTTCCCCGACCTGTACCGCGACCTGCAAGTGCAGCACCTGGCCGGGTTCTTCCGCACCCTGCAGGAAACCCTGGCCCGCCAGGCACCCCGGGACAGCGAAGCGCCGCTGGTGGTGCTGCTGACGCCAGGGCGGTTCAACGAGAGCTATTTCGAGCACCTGTACCTGGCGCGACAGCTTGGCTACCCGCTGGTGGAGGGCGGCGACCTGACCGTGCGTGATGCCACGGTGTACCTCAAGACTCTCAGCGGCCTGCGCCGGGTGCACGCCATCATGCGTCGCCTGGACGACGATTTCTGCGATCCGCTGGAGTTGCGCACCGACTCGGCCCTGGGGGTTCCCGGGCTGCTGGACGCGGTGCGCCAGGGCCGGGTGCTGGTGGCCAACGCCCTGGGCAGCGGGGTGCTGGAGTCCCCCGGCCTGCTGGGCTTCCTGCCGAAGATCAGCCAGTTTCTGCTGGGCGAGGAACTGCTTCTGCCGTCCATCGCTACCTGGTGGTGCGGCGAGGCCCCGGTGCTGCAGCAGGCCCTGGAAAAACTCCCGGATCTGCTGGTCAAGCCGGCCTTCGCTTCCCAGAGCTTCACCCCGGTGCTGGGCCGCGACCTGGACCCCGAGCAACGCCGGCAATTGGCTGAGCGCATGCGGGCGCGGCCCTATGCCTATGTCGCCCAGGAATTGCCGCAACTGTCCCAGGCGCCGGTCTGGCAGGCCGAGAACGGGCAGCTGCAGCCCCGTGCCATCGGCATGCGGGTGTACGCGGTGGCCAGCGAGGACGGCTACCGGGTGCTGCCCGGAGGCCTGACCCGGGTCGCTGCCCAGGCCGGTGCCGAAGTGGTGTCGATGCAGCGCGGTGGCGCCAGCAAGGACACCTGGGTGCTGGGGGAGCGGGCGCCCAGCGGCGAGCAGTGGAAGGCCCAGCGCACCATCGGCGTGTATGACCTGGTGCGCCGCGATCCCTACCTGCCGTCGCGGGTGGTGGAAAACCTGTTCTGGTTCGGCCGTTATTGCGAGCGCTGTGACGACAGTGCGCGGCTGCTGCGGATCATGCTGGCGCGCTATGTCGACGGCGATGACCCTCAAGCCTTGCTGGCCGCGGTGGACCTGGGAGAAAGCCTGATGCTGCTGCCGGATGAGGGCGAGCTGCCCGAGCGCCTGCTGGCGGCCCTGTTGGGTGAGGACTGGTCCTTCAGCCTGCGCTCCAACCTGCAACGCTTGCAGTGGGCGGCTTCCCAGGTACGCGGCAAGCTGTCCCGGGAAAACTGGCAGGCCCTGGTGGAGCTGCAGCGCGAGGCCCAGGAGCTGGACACTCCGGAGCCGGATTTCGCCGAACTGCTGGATTTTCTCAACCGCCTGGTGATGTCCCTGGCGGCGCTCTCCGGGTTCGCCCTGGACGACATGACTCGCGACGAAGGCTGGCGCTTCCTGATGATTGGCCGGCGCATCGAGCGCCTGCAGTTCCTCAGCAGCAGCCTCGCGGCCTTCCTGCGGGGCACCGCGGCCTTCGACCAGGCCGGCCTGGACTGGCTGCTGGAGCTGGGTAACAGCAGCATCACCTACCGGTCGCGCTACCTGGCGGTGGCGCAGTTGATTCCGGTCCTCGACCTGTTGCTGCTGGATGAACAGAACCCCCACGCCGTGTTGTTCCAGCTCAAGCTGGTGACCCGCACCCTCAAGCGCCTCAACGATGATTTCGGCGTGCCCCGCGAGCTGGCGCTGCCGCGGCTGGTGGAGCGCCTGGCGCATTTCGACCTGGGCTGCCTGGAGAACTCGCTGTTCGGCGAGGTCAGTGTGCGCGCCGCAGTAGAGGGCCTGGCGGACCTGCTGCAGGAGATCGCCGAGGTCAGCGGGCAGGTTTCGGACCGCCTGGCGCTGCGGCATTTCGCCCATGTGGATGATGTCAGCCAGCAAACGGTGTCGGTCTGATGAGCGCGCGCTACCAGGTGTTCCACGACACCCACTACCGCTACGACAGCCCGGTGTCCCTGGCCCAGCAACTGGCGCACCTGTGGCCCCGGGCCTGTGCCTGGCAACTGTGCAGCGAGCGGCAATTGCTGATCAGCCCCGACCCTACCAGCCGTCGTGACGAGCAGGATGTATTCGGCAACCCGCTGACCCGCCTGGCCTTCGAGCGGCCCCATGACGAATTGCTGGTCAATGCCCAGCTCAGTGTCGAGGTGCTGGAGCGGCCGGCGCTGGATTTTGCCGCGTCACTGCCCTGGGATGCCGCCCGCGGCGCCCTGGCCTACAGCGGCCAGCCCTTGTCCGAGGCGTTGCTGGACGCCTGTCGCTACCGTTTCGAATCGCCCTATGTGCATCTGAAGCAGAGTTTTGTCGAGTTCTGCGCCAGTTGCTTCGTACCGGGGCGGCCGCTGTTGCAGGGCGCCCAGGCGTTGATGGAGAAGATCTTCAGTGAGTTCACTTTCGACGCCGAAGCCACCCAGGTGGCGACGCCGCTGGTGGAGGTGCTGGAACGCCGGCGCGGGGTGTGCCAGGACTTCGCCCACCTGATGCTGGCCTGCCTGCGCTCGCGAGGGCTGGCGGCGCGCTATGTCAGTGGCTACCTGCTGACCCAGCCACCGCCGGGGCAGCCGCGGCTGATCGGCGCCGATGCTTCCCATGCCTGGGTTTCAGTGTTTTGCCCGGTGCTGGGCTGGGTGGATTTCGACCCGACCAACAACGTGCAGCCGGCGCTGGAGCACATCACCCTGGCCTGGGGCCGGGATTTTTCCGATGTGTCGCCGTTGCGTGGGGTGATTCTGGGAGGGGGCAGCCATGACCCGGATGTTCGGGTCACCGTCATGCCCCTGGCATGACACTGCCATCTCCGACCTTGCAGGAGCCGGCTTGCCAGCGATGGGGCCTGCGGATATTGCGTAGGGCTGGAGAGCGCTTTTGCTGGCCAGCCAGCTCCTACGGGGCAGGTCAGGCCTGGGGGGCCTCGGGCTCGGCGTCGTCGACGCTCACTTCACCTTCTGCATCCGGGTTCAGTGCGCTGGTTTCTTCCGCGGCGGCTTTCTTGCGTTGCAGCTTTTCCTCTTTCTTCTGTTCCTTGGCCAAGTCACGTTGACGTTTGGCGAAGGAGTAGTTGGGTTTGGCCATGGGCGATCCTCTGGGGTCGAAGGTGAGGTTGAGCGGCGCGTATTCTGCCTGTTATCGGGGCCGGGTGGTTAGCTGGGTTTGCCTTCGGCCCATTTGTCCGGGACCGTCGGTTGCCAGGCGTCCAGCGCATCCAGCAGGCCGGCCGGCGACTCGCTCATTTGCAGCATGTCACGGTGCGGGGCACGGACGAAGCCTTCGCCGACGATATGATCGAGAAAACCGCTGAGTTTTTCGTAGAAGCCATTCACTTCCAGCAGGCCGAGCGGCTTGTGGTGGTAGCCCAACTGGCCCCAGGTCCAGACTTCGAACAGTTCTTCCAGGGTTCCCAGGCCGCCGGGCAGGGCGATGAAGGCGTCGCTGAGCTCGGCCATGCGCGCCTTGCGGGCGTGCATGCCGTCCACCACTTCCAGGCGGGTCAGGCCGCGATGGCCGATTTCCTTGTCCTTCAGGCTTTGCGGAATGATCCCGATGACTTCGCCCCCGGCCGCCAGGGCCGCGTCGGCGACGATGCCCATCAGCCCTACCGCGCCGCCGCCATACACCAGGGTCAGCCTACGCTCGGCGATGGCCCGGCCCAGGGCCTGGGCGGCTTCACGATAGAGAGGGTTGGCGCCGGTGCTGGCGCCACAGAATACACAGACAGAAGTTAACGACATGCCTTACTCCGAGGTCATTGATGGCCTCAGAGTAAAGGCTCGCCGGCCTCGCTCCAAGTATTAAACCTCCCGTTGCGGGGTTTCATGGGTACCGCTGGCGCCACAGGCGTAGGCGGCGAGCAAGCTGCGAAACAGGCTGTTCAACGGCATGAGGGTGACTCCGATCAGGGACGATGGCGTGATTCTAGAAGCGTGCCATGCCGCTGGCCGGTTGATTGTCTTGATCAGGTCGATAGCAGAGAGTTGTATACAATTTTTTGATGCAAATCATAGGAACTTGCGAGAAATTCAGGCAGTCTTCCGTCCCATGGATTCAGATGGATTTTGTTAACCCTGCCTTGGAGATTCACCATGTTTGCCAAACTCGTTGCGGTATCCCTGTTGACACTGGCCAGCAGCCAACTGATGGCCGCCGAATGCAAGGTCGATGTCGACTCTACCGACCAGATGTCCTTCAACACTAAGGAAATCACCATCGACAAGAGCTGCAAGACCTTCACCGTGAACCTGACCCACTCCGGCAGCCTGCCGAAGAACGTCATGGGCCACAACTGGGTACTGAGCAAGACCGCAGACATGGCTGGCATCGCCACCGACGGCATGGCCGCCGGCATCGACAAGAGCTACCTGAAGGAAGGCGACACCCGCGTCATCGCCCACACCAAGATCATCGGTGCCGGCGAGAAAGATTCGGTGACCTTCGACGTATCGAAGCTGACCGCTGGCGAAAGCTACCAGTTCTTCTGCTCGTTCCCAGGCCACAACTCGATGATGAAAGGCGCTGTGGTCCTGAAGTAAGCATCAGGCCCGGCTGCAACAAGAAAGCGCCCCCAGGGGCGCTTTTTTTGTGTGCATCCGTAGGAGCGGGCTTGCCCGCGAAGAGGCCCTCGAGCCTTGTGCAGCACAAGCGGCCTTTTCGCCGGCAAGCCGGCACCTACAGAGCGAGGCGGGTCATGGGGCGAAGGGCATGACGCGTTTGTGATGGGTCTTGCGGTAGGTGTCGCAGATGATCTTGAAGGCTTCCTCACGTACCGGCTGGCCATGCAGGAAGGCGTCGATCTCGGCGTAGGTGACGCCGTGGGACGCTTCGTCCGGCTTGCCCGGCGACAGGTCTTCGAGGTCGGCGGTAGGGACCTTTTCCACCAGGGATTCCGGGGCACCGAAGTGGCGGGCAATGGAGCGCACTTGGTTTTTCACCAGGCCGCTCAGGGGCGCCAGGTCGCAGGCGCCGTCACCGAACTTGGTAAAGAAACCCATCACCGCTTCGGCGGCGTGGTCGGTACCTATCACCAGGCCATGGGCGGCGCCGGCGATGGTGTACTGGGCCACCATGCGCATCCGCGCCTTGGTGTTGCCGAGGACGAAATCCCGGGACACCGCGTGCTGCCCCTCGAAGGCCGCCACTTCGTCGGCCAGGGCCCTGACCGCCGGGCCGATGTTCACGGTGTGGCGTTCGTCAGGGTTGATGAAGTCCACCGAGGCCTGGGCATCGTGCTCGTCGAACTGGGTCTCATAGGGCAGGCGCACGGCAATGAAGCGGTAGCGATCGTCCCCGCTGCGTTCGCGCAATTCACGCATCGCCCGTTGGGCCAGCAGGCCGGCGGTCAGGGAGTCGACACCGCCGCTGATGCCCAGGACCAGGGACTTGAGCCCGGAATTGACCAGGCAGTCCTGGATGAAGCGGATGCGCCGGGCGATTTCTGCCTCAAGGGCGGCGTGGTCGGGAAAAGGTGCTTGGACCTTGAGCTGCTGCGCAATCTCACGCTGTACGGCTTGCATGATTCACTCCTTGCCAGGTTGGGCAGGTACTTGGAAAACGTGGCGCAAGTAAGCGACGAAGTTCGGATCCTTGCAATGGGTCTTGCCCGCTTCATCGGAGATCTTGGCGACGGGCTGGCCATTGCAGGCAGCCATTTTAAGCACGATGCTCATCGGCTCGACACCGGGAATGTCACAGGTCAGGTTGGTGCCGATGCCGAAGCTGACATTGATCCGCCCCCGCAGCGCACGGAATATTTCCAGGGCGCGCGGCAGGCTCAGGCTGTCGGAGAACACCAGGGTCTTGCTCATCGGATCGATGCCCAGCTTGTGGTAGTGGGCAATGGCCTTTTCTGCCCAGAGGATCGGGTCGCCGGAGTCGTGGCGCAGGCCGTCGAACAGCTTGGCGAAGAACAGGTCGAAATCGCCGAGGAAGGCATCGGTGGTGATGCAGTCCGTCAGGGCGATGCCCAGCAAGCCACGGTATTCGCGGACCCAGCAGTCGAGGGCGGCGATCTGGCTGTCGATCAGCCGCGGCCCCAGTTGCTGGTGGGCCATGATCCATTCGTGGGCCATGGTGCCCAGGGGTTTCATGTTCAGTTCCCGGGACAGGTGCACGTTGCTGGTGCCGACAAAACGTCCGGGGAAATCGTGCTTGAGCACGTTCACTACTTCTTCCTGGACCCGGTAGGAAAAGCGTCGGCGGGTGCCGAAATCCGCCACTTGCAGCTCGGAAAGTTCTTCGCTGCTGGCGTTGGCGGTCAGCCAGTCGAACTTGCGGTACAGCTGCTCGCGGGCCTGGACCAGCTGGATCTCGCGATAGCGGTAGCGGTTGCGCACCTCGCTGATGATGGCCAGCATCGGCACTTCGAACAGGATCACGTGCAGCCAGGGGCCGCGCAGGCGGATAAACAGCTCGCCGTCCTCGATGCCGGTATGCACGTAGCGCAGGTTGAAGCGAAACAGCCCGAGAAAGCGCAGGAAATCCGGCTTGAGGAAGCTGATCCGTTCGAGAAAGCCCAACTGGTCGGCGCTCAGGCTCAGATCCGCCAGGCGCTCGAACTGGTAGCGGATCTCTGCCAGATAGGGCCGCAGGTCCTCGCTGTTACGGCAACGAAACTCCCATTCCACCTCGACGTTGGGGTAGTTGTGCAGCACCGCCTGCATCATGGTCAGTTTGTAGAAGTCGGTGTCGAGCAGGTTCTGCACGATGCGATCGGCAAACACACTCTCGCTCATAACGGGAATCTCCATGCTGGCCGCGACGGACAAGTGCGGCATTCAGCTCTTTCAATGAAGGCGCTAGTGGCGCATAGACGCGCAGCGCTTTGCCAGTGTTTTTTGTGGCGGGCCATTCTCCGGCCGTAGGAGCTGGCTTGCCAGCGAACGGATCTTCAGTCTTGAGCAGGGCTCAAGGGCCCCATCGCCGGCAAACCGGCTCCTACGGGAGGGGCGAGTCGTTGTGTTCGAGCATCCAGCGCACGAAGTCCCGGACCTTGGGCACTTCCGCCGAGTGTTCGGGGTAGGCCAGGTAATAGGCGTCCTGGCTGGGCATGGCGTATTCCCAGGCGATCACCAGCTTGCCTTCAGCCAGTTCTTCTTCCACCAGAAAACGTGGCAGCAGGGCGACCCCGCAGCCGACCTGGGCCGCACGGATGCACATATAGAAGGTTTCGAAGCGTGGGCCGTGGTAGCTGTGCTCGGTCTGGTAGCCCTGTTGGTCGAACCATTCGTGCCAGCCCTGGGGCCGTGAAGCGTTTTGCAACAGCACCAGTTCAGTGAGTTGCCTGGGGTCGGTCAAGGGCTCGGCGGGCAGGCTGTCAGGGGCGCAGACCGCCACCAGCTCTTCGCTGAACAGCTTCAGGCTCTCGGTGCCGGGGCGTGAACCCTGGCCGAAGTAGAAGGCCAGGTCGGCATGGCCCTGGAGCAGTTCGTCAGGCTCTTGCTCATTGCACAGGTCCAGGTGGATGTGCGGGTGGCGCAGTCGCCAGCCCTTGAGGCGCGGCACCAGCCAGCGGGCGCCAAAAGTGTAAGGCGTGGAGACTCGTAGGACTTCGGTCTCGCCGCCGTAGGAACGCAGGTAATGGGTAGACATCTCCACCTGGGTGAGGATCTTGCGCACCTCCACCAAGTACAGGTCGCCGGCCGGAGTCAGTTGCAGGCGCCGCCGTACCCGACGAAACAGCAGGTGTTGCAGCAGCTCTTCCAGTTGCGCCACTTGCTTGCTCACCGCGCTCTGGGTCAGGTTGAGCTCTTCGGCCGCACGGGTGAAGCTCAGGTGCCGGGTCACGGCCTCGAAGCACTGCAGGGCGGTAATCGACGGCAAGTAGCGTTTGTTGAGCATGGGTGGTCCTTGTTCTTATGGGTGCCAGCGAGCGGCTCAGCATGAATAAACGGAATGATATCTCGCTTAAAGGTCGTTTGTTGGCAAGTCTCGGGCCAGCTACAACTACTAGCCTTGATGGCCGTCGCAGCGGCCTGGTTCTTTCGCTTTCATCTGTAAGGAGTAACCCCATGGTTGCCGCATTGCTTGATCGTCTGGGTGTCAACCCGGCCCTGTACCAGTCGGGCACCCAGCCTGTGCACTCGCCCATCGACGGCAGCCGGATCGCTGCGGTGAACTGGCAGGGTGCCGCCGAGGTGGAGCAGCAGGTCAGTCGCGCAGAGCATGCATTCGCCCTGTGGCGCAAGGTGCCGGCACCCCGTCGCGGCGAGCTGGTGCGGCAATTCGGCGAGGTGCTGCGCGAGTACAAGGCCGACCTGGGGGAGCTGGTTTCCTGGGAAGCCGGCAAGATCACCCAGGAAGGCCTGGGGGAAGTGCAGGAAATGATCGACATCTGCGACTTCGCCGTCGGCCTATCGCGCCAGCTCTACGGCCTGACCATCGCCTCCGAGCGCCCGGGCCATCACATGCGTGAAACCTGGCATCCCCTGGGGGTTGTCGGGGTGATCAGCGCCTTCAACTTCCCGGTAGCGGTCTGGGCCTGGAACACCACCCTGGCGCTGGTCTGCGGCAACCCGGTGATCTGGAAACCCTCGGAAAAGACCCCGCTCACCGCCCTGGCCTGCCAGGCGCTGCTGGAGCGCGTGTTGAAGAACTTCCAGGATGCTCCCGAATACCTGAGCCAGGTGATCATCGGCGGCCGTGATGCCGGTGCCGCCCTGGTGGACGATCCGCGGGTGGCCCTGATCAGCGCCACCGGCAGTACCCGTATGGGCCGCGAAGTGGCGCCGAAAGTGGCCGCACGTTTTGCCCGCAGCATTCTCGAACTGGGGGGCAACAATGCCATGATTCTCGGCCCCAGCGCCGACCTGGACATGGCGGTGCGCGCCATCCTGTTCAGCGCCGTGGGTACCGCCGGCCAGCGTTGCACCACCCTGCGTCGCCTGATTGCCCACGAGTCGGTGAAAGAGGAAATCATCAGCCGCCTCAAGACGGCCTATTCCAAGGTGCGCATCGGCCATCCGCTGGAAGGCAACCTGATCGGCCCGCTGATCGACAAGCACAGTTTCGAGGCCATGCAGGATGCCCTGGAGCAGGCCCTGAGCGAGGGCGGCCGGGTCTTCGGCGGCCAGCGCCAGTTGCAGGACCAGTTCCCCAACGCCTACTACGTGTCGCCGGCCATCGTCGAAATGCCCGAGCAGAGCGAGGTGGTGTGCAGCGAAACCTTCGCGCCGATCCTCTATGTGATCGGCTACAACGACTTCGAAGAAGCGCTGCGCCTGAACAACGCCGTGCCTCAGGGCCTGTCGTCCTGCATCTTCACCACCGACGTGCGTGAGGCCGAGCAGTTCATGTCGGCGGTGGGCAGCGACTGCGGCATCGCCAACGTCAACATCGGCCCCAGCGGCGCAGAGATCGGCGGCGCCTTCGGCGGCGAGAAGGAAACCGGCGGCGGTCGCGAATCCGGCTCCGATGCCTGGCGCGGCTACATGCGGCGCCAGACCAACACCGTCAACTACTCCCGGGAGCTGCCGCTGGCCCAGGGCATCACCTTCGATTGAGTCTTTTCGCGAGCACGCTCGCTCCTACGGGGAGGTTTGTAGGAGCCAGCTTGCTGGCGAACAGCGGCAAGTGCGTTTCAGCGTCTGTGGTTCGTTGATTTCGGAGTCTGGCAATGGCGCTACAAGAACAATGTCTGTGGGAAACACTCACCCCGCAACGGCCTGACAGGGCGCCGCTCAAGGGCGAGCTGACGGCGGATGTGTGCATCATCGGCGCCGGCTTCACCGGGCTGTCGGCCGCCGTGCATTTGCTGGAGCAGGGCAAGCGGGTCTGTGTGGTCGAAGCCCACCGCGCGGGGCACGGCGGTTCAGGGCGCAACGTCGGGCTGGTGAACGCCGGCATGTGGATCCCGCCGGACGAGATCGAGGCCGGTTTCGGCGAGCAGGTGGGCAGCCAGCTCAACCGCATGCTCGGCGCGGCGCCGTCATTGGTGTTCAGCCTGGTGGACAAGTACCACATCGATTGCCAGTTGCGCCGCGAAGGCACTTTGCACATGGCCCACAACGCCCGGGGCGAGGCCGATCTGCGCAGCCGTGAAGAACAGTGGAAACGTCGCGGGGCCCCCGTGGAGTTGCTGACCGGCGCGGCGTGCGAGGCGGCCACCGGCACTCGCAAGATTGCCGCGGCCCTGCTCGACCGGCGGGCGGGAACCCTCAACCCCATGGCTTACGTCAGCGGCCTGGCCAGGGCGGCGACGGAATTGGGCGGGCGTCTGTTCGACCATTCCCCGGTCACCCGCCTGGAGCGCCAGGGCCAGCGCTGGTCGGTGCAGACCGAGCAGGGCTCGGTGCTGGCCGAGCAGGTGGTGATCGCCTCCAACGCCTACACCGAAGGCGACTGGACCGAGCTGCGGCGCAACTTCTTCCCCGGCTACTACTACCAGGTGGCTTCCGCGCCCCTGACCGAAGAAGCGGCGCAGCAGATCCTGCCCGGGGGCCAGGGCTCCTGGGATACCCGACAGGTGCTCAGCAGCATCCGCCGGGATGCCGAGGGCCGCCTGTTGCTGGGCAGCCTGGGCAATGGCAGCCAGAAGCCCTTGTGGTTCCTCAAGGCCTGGGCCGACCGCGTACAGCAGCATTACTTCCCGTACCTCAAGCCGGTGGAGTGGGAATGCACCTGGACCGGCTGCATCGCCTTCACCCCCGACCACCTGATGCGCCTGTTCGAGCCGGCCCCGGGCCTGGTGGCTGTCACCGGTTACAACGGCCGGGGCGTGACCACCGGAACCGTGGTGGGCAAGGCCTTCGCCGACTACCTGTGCAACGGCGACCCCCAGGCCCTGCCGATCCCCTTCGCAGCCATGCAGCCCCTGGCCGGCGTGGGCTTGCGCAGTTGCCTGTACGAAGCCGGCTTCTCCCTCTACCACGCGGGCCAGTGCCTGCGAATTGTGATCTGAACAAGGAAATAGCGGGCGGCCGACGACGCTTTTCGATGCAGCGACTAGCCTGTAATGGTGCGGCTCGTAGCAGTCTCGCACCAGCAGTGTGCAGTTCGGTGACGCGAGCTGTTACAGCAGGGTTGCACGTTGAATTGTGTCGCGGTTGCAATGATGGCACGCATGGGTTGCGCCCATTAAAAAGCAGGGTTTTACCTTCCGCGGTTTAGACGGTTGCACGCCCAATAAAAAAGGGCTCGAAACAGTCGAAATAACAATAAGACAGCGACTTTTTTCAGAATAAAAAACCACTGGCACGGCGCTTGCTCTGAGCAACCTTAGTGAAGTCGCAGTGCCAACTAAAAAAACCTTGGAGCACCACCTCATGTCCCAGACGTTTTACAAGAAAGGCTTTCTGGCCCTCGCAGTGGCAACTGCGCTGGGTGTTTCTGCGTTTGCTCAAGCCGACCTGAAGATCGGTGTAGCGGGTCCCATGACAGGCGCCAACGCGGCATTTGGCGAGCAGTACATGAAGGGTGCACAGGCAGCGGCTGACGAGATCAACGCCAAGGGCGGGGTCAACGGCGAGAAGATCGTCCTGGTCAAGGGCGATGACGCCTGTGAACCCAAGCAGGCGGTGGCAGTGGCCAACCGCCTGGTGGACCAGGACAAGGTGGCCGGCGTGGTCGGGCACTTCTGCTCCTCGTCGACCATTCCGGCTTCCGAGGTGTACAGCGACGCCGGTGTGATTGCCATCACCCCGGGCTCCACCAACCCCCAGGTCACCGAGCGTGGCCTCTCCGCGATGTTCCGCATGTGCGGGCGTGACGACCAGCAGGGCATCGTCGCCGGTGACTACATCATCGATGTGCTCAAGGGCAAGAAAGTCGTGGTGCTGCACGACAAGGACACCTACGGCCAGGGCCTGGCGGATGCCACCAAGGCACAGTTGACCAAGCGCGGCGTGACCCCGGTGCTGTACGAGGGCCTGACCCGTGGCGAGAAAGACTTCAGCGCCGTGGTGACCAAGATCCGCGCCGCCGGCGCCGACGTGGTGTACTTCGGCGGCCTGCATCCGGAAGCCGGTCCGCTGGTACGCCAACTGCGCGAGCAGGGCCTGAAGGACGTCAAGTTCATGTCCGACGACGGCATCGTTACCGACGAATTGGTGACCACCGCCGGTGGCCCGCAATACGTTGACGGCGTGTACATGACCTTCGGCGCCGACCCGCGCCTGCTGCCAGACAGCAAGGCCGTGGTGGATGCCTTCCGCAAGGCCGGCACCGAGCCAGAGGGCTATACCCTGTACGCTTATGCCTCGATCCAGGCCCTGGCGGCCGGCTTCGGCGGCGCCAAGTCCAACAAGGGCGAAGATGCGGCCAAATGGCTCAAGGCCAATCCGGTGAAAACCGTGATGGGCGAGAAGTCCTGGGACGCCAAGGGTGACCTCAAGGTTTCCGACTACGTGGTCTATCAGTGGGACAAGGACGGCAAGTACCACCAGCTGGAAAAACAGAAGTGACATGAGTCCGAACGGGCCGGTACCACCCCCTGGTACCGGTCCCTGCTCGTGCAGTACTTGCCTTTTCTCGTAGAGCTGCACAACGGACGTGTTGCGCAGACGGGTGATCCCTGTCCGGCGTCGACGGCCTGTGCAGTCTCTCAAGTCCGTGAGATTGCGTTATGGATGGTATTTTCCTGCAGCAACTGATCAATGGGCTGACCCTCGGGTCCGTCTACGGTCTGATCGCCATCGGCTACACAATGGTCTATGGCATCATCGGCATGATCAACTTCGCCCACGGCGAGGTTTACATGATTTCCGCCTACCTCGCGGCAATCAGTCTGGCTCTGCTGGCCTATTTCGGCATTGAATCCTTCCCGCTACTCATTCTCGGCACGCTGATCTTCACCGTCGTGGTGACGGGGATCTATGGCTGGGTCATCGAGCGCGTGGCCTACAAACCCCTGCGCAACTCCACCCGCCTGGCGCCGCTGATCAGCGCCATCGGCATTTCGCTGATCCTGCAGAACTACGCGCAGATCAGCCAGGGCGCCAAGCAGCAAGGGGTTCCGACCCTGCTGGCCGGGGCCTGGAAAGTCGATATCGGCACAGGCTTCGTGCAGCTTACCTACACCAAGATCTTCATCCTGGTGGCGGCGTTCGCCGGCATGGCACTGCTCACCTACATCATCAAGTACACCAAGCTCGGGCGTATGTGCCGGGCCACCCAGCAAGACCGCAAGATGGCCTCGATCCTCGGCATCAACACCGACCGGGTGATCTCCTACGTGTTCGTCATCGGCGCGGCCATGGCGGCCCTGGCCGGGGTGCTGATCACCATGAACTACGGCACGTTCGACTTCTATGCCGGCTTCGTCATCGGCATCAAGGCGTTCACCGCGGCGGTACTCGGCGGCATCGGCTCGTTGCCTGGGGCGATGCTCGGCGGGATCATCCTCGGCATCTCCGAGTCGCTGTTCTCCGGCTTGATCAACTCCGACTACAAAGACGTGTTCAGTTTCTCGCTGCTGGTGCTGATCCTGATCTTCCGTCCCCAAGGCCTGCTGGGTCGCCCACTCGTGGCGAAGGTGTAAGTATGTCTGCTGCCAATAAACCGATTGATATCAAAAAGAGCGTCATCGACGCCGTGCTGGCCGGGCTGATCTCGCTGATCGTGTTTGGCCCCATCGTGGGTGTGGTGCTCGATGGCTACAGTTTCAACCTGCAGCCGACTCGCGTGGCCTGGCTGGTAGCCATTGTCATGGCCGGCCGGCTGGCCCTGAGCCTGTTCCTGCAAACCCCCAAGGGCCTGAAGATTCTCCAGGGCTTTGAAAGCACCGGCTCCGGCGTGCATGTGCTGGCGCCGGACTACAAGTCGCGGCTGCGCTGGATCATCCCGGCCCTGATCGTGATCGCCATCGTGTTTCCGTTCTTCGCCAACAAGTACCTGCTGACCGTGGTCATTCTCGGGTTGATCTACGTACTGCTGGGCCTGGGGCTGAACATCGTGGTGGGGCTGGCGGGCCTGCTGGACCTGGGCTACGTGGCGTTCTACGCCATCGGCGCCTACGGCCTGGCCCTGGGTTACCAGTACCTGGGCCTGGGCTTCTGGACCGTGCTGCCCCTGGCGGCGATTGCCGCGGCCCTGGCGGGGTGCATATTGGGCTTCCCGGTGCTGAGGATGCACGGCGACTACCTGGCCATCGTGACCCTGGGCTTCGGCGAGATCATCCGCCTGGTGCTCAATAACTGGCTGTCCTTCACCGGTGGCCCCAACGGCATGCCGGTACCGTCGCCGACTTTCCTGGGCCTGGAGTTCGGCCGCAAGGCCAAGGACGGCGGGGTGCCGTTTCATGAGTTCTTCGGCCTGGAATACAACCCCAACCTGAAATTCCTGTTCATCTACATCGTGCTGTTCCTGGTGGTGCTGCTGGTGCTCTACATCAAGCACCGGCTGACCCGCATGCCCGTGGGGCGGGCCTGGGAAGCCCTGCGTGAAGACGAGATCGCCTGCCGCGCCATGGGCCTGAACCATGTGCTGGTCAAACTCTCGGCCTTCACCATCGGTGCTTCCACCGCCGGCCTGGCCGGGGTGTTCTTCGCCAGCTACCAGGGCTTCGTCAACCCGTCGTCGTTCACCTTCTTCGAATCGGCGCTGATCCTGGCCATCGTGGTGCTGGGGGGCATGGGCTCGACGGTGGGTGTGGTGATCGCGGCCTTCGTGCTGACTGTGGCGCCGGAGTTGCTGCGCAGCTTCTCCGAGTACCGGGTGCTGCTGTTCGGCATTCTCATGGTGTTGATGATGATCTGGCGACCGCGAGGGCTGATCCGCATCAGCCGTACTGGCGTCACTCCACGCAAAGGTGCTCTGACTGAGGGGAACGCGCCATGAGCGAATACATTCTTTCGGTCGAAAACCTGATGATGCACTTCGGTGGCATCAAGGCCCTCAGCGACGTCAGCCTGAAGGTCAAGCGCAACTCGATCTTCGCCCTGATCGGCCCCAACGGCGCCGGCAAGACCACGGTGTTCAACTGCCTGACCGGCTTCTACAAGGCCTCCGGCGGGCGCATCGAGCTCAATACCCGGGGCCGGCAGACCAACGTCATCAAGCTCCTGGGCGAGCCCTTTCGCGCCACCGACTTCGTCTCGCCGAAAAGCTTCGCCAGCCGCCTGTACTACAAGATGTTCGGCGGCACCCACCTGGTGAACCGCGCCGGGCTGGCGCGGACCTTCCAGAACATTCGCCTGTTCAAGGAAATGTCCGTGGTGGAAAACCTGCTGGTGGCCCAGCACATGTGGGTCAACCGCAACCTGCTGGCGGGCATCCTCAACACCAAGGGCTACCGCAAGGCGGAAAGCGCCGCCCTGGACCATGCCTTCTACTGGCTGGAGGTGGTGGACCTGGTGGACTGCGCCAACCGCCTGGCCGGCGAGCTGTCCTACGGCCAGCAACGGCGCCTGGAGATCGCCCGGGCCATGTGTACCCGGCCGCAGATCATCTGCCTCGACGAGCCCGCCGCCGGCCTCAACCCCCAGGAAACCGAAGCGCTGAGCGCAATGATCCGGCTGCTGCGCGACGAGCACGACCTGACCGTGGTGCTGATCGAACACGACATGGGCATGGTGATGAGTATTTCCGACCACATCGTGGTGCTCGACCACGGCAACGTGATCGCCGAGGGCGGCCCGGAGGCGATCCGCAATGATCCGAAAGTGATTGCCGCCTACCTGGGTGCCGACGAAGAGGAACTGGCATGACTCAACCTATCCTCGAACTCAAGGACCTGGACGTGTACTACGGCCCGATCCAGGCCCTGAAGAAAGTCTCGCTGCACATCAACGAAGGGGAAACCGTGAGCCTGATCGGCTCCAACGGCGCCGGCAAGTCGACCCTGCTGATGTCGATCTTCGGCCAGCCCCGGGCGGAGTCCGGGCAGATTCTCTATCGCGGTGTGGACATCACCCACAAGTCGTCCCACTACATCGCCTCCAACGGCATCGCCCAGTCCCCGGAAGGGCGTCGGGTGTTCCCCGACATGACCGTGGAGGAAAACCTGCTGATGGGCACCATCCCGATTGGCGACAAGTACGCCAATGAGGACATGCAGCGCATGTTCGAGCTGTTTCCCCGCCTCAAGGAACGGCGTACCCAGCGGGCCATGACCATGTCTGGCGGCGAGCAGCAGATGCTGGCCATTGCCCGGGCATTGATGAGCCGGCCCAAGTTGCTGCTGCTGGATGAGCCGAGCCTGGGCCTGGCGCCGATCGTGGTGAAGCAGATCTTCGCCACCTTGAGGGAGTTGGCGGCCACCGGCATGACCATCTTCCTGGTGGAGCAGAACGCCAACCACGCGCTGAAGCTCTCGGACCGCGCCTACGTGATGGTCAACGGCGAGATCCGCCTGAGCGGCACCGGCAAGGAACTGCTGGTCAACGAGGAGGTGCGCAACGCCTACCTGGGCGGCCACTGACCGTCCGCTCTGTGGATAAAGCATGCCCCGCCGGCCCGCGCCGCCGGGGCATTGTTATGCCCACCCCATCCCGTCCTCCCCTGTAGGCGCTGGCTTGCCAGCGAAGGGGACCGCCTGACCGCCCTTCTGATTTCACCGAGTGCCGACTGGCGCTTTGCGCCTGCACCAAGCCTGTGTCCGGTAATTGTGGAAAACATTCCTGGCAAGCTGCTTTAACGCGGCATAAAGACGCTGCAAACAGTTGTTTTTCCACTGTTTTGACTTGTCCCCGTTTGCTGTGGAGCGGGCTGTGGGTAACGTGGGTGTAGCTGGCTGCAGGCCTTTAACCACGTGGCTTGCAGGCGATTGGTTGTTTTTTGATCGGTGCTTTTTGTGGGAGCTGAAGGTGCGCTTGTCAACCTTTTTATTGTCGCAGCTGTACCTGGAAAAGGGTTGGGATAAGCCTGTGGATAAGTCTGTGATTAAACTCTGGAAAGACGGCTCTGAGCGGCGTAGTTACTGGCCTCTGGCCTTGTCAACCTTGACCGTGCGGTCATCTTTGCCCGGGCCGGCTGCATGGACCCGCGGTCCGGGTCAAGCAAAAAACTTCTGCTGGACCCGCGCAGGCCCTGTGGATAGCGGCTTTCAGCCCTTTGCACTTGCCCCCAAAGACTGTGGACCGGCCTGTGGATAAGGTGCGTGCACATGGCTGCAGGCCATGTAACCCGTGGCTTGGCGCCTGGTGAGTGTTTTTTGTACAGCGAGCATCGGGCGCGCTCACCGCTTGCGGCTCTTTACGGCCAACGGCGCGGTTGCCGGTAGGAGCCGGCCCGGGCATGCTGCGAAGCGTTTTTTATCGAAACGGCGGCTCGCCACCCAGCAAGGAGAACACCATGACTTCCACACTGTTCATTACGGGCGCGACTTCCGGTTTTGGCGAAGCCTGCGCCCGGCGCTTTGCCGCAGCCGGCTGGTCCCTGGTACTGACCGGCCGCCGCGAGGAGCGCCTCAACGCGCTGTGCGCGGAGCTGTCCAAACAGACCGAGGTGCACGGCCTGGTGCTCGATGTGCGCGACCGCAAGGCTATGGAAGAGGCCATCGCCCAGTTGCCGCCCTCGTTCAGCAAGCTGCGCGGGCTGATCAACAACGCCGGCCTGGCCCTGGGCGTGGACCCGGCGCCCAAGTGCGACCTGGATGACTGGGACACCATGGTCGACACCAACATCAAGGGCCTGATGTACAGCACCCGCCTGCTGCTGCCACGGTTGATCGCCCACGGTCGCGGCGCAGGCATCGTCAACCTGGGCTCCATCGCCGGCAACTACCCGTACCCGGGCAGCCACGTCTATGGCGCGAGCAAGGCCTTCGTCAAGCAGTTCTCCCTGAACCTGCGCTGCGACCTGCAGGGCACCGGCGTGCGCGTCACCAACATCGAGCCGGGGCTGTGCGAAAGCGAGTTCTCCCTGGTGCGCTTCGCCGGTGACCAGGCACGCTACGACGCCACCTACGCCGGGGCCGAGCCGATCCAGCCCGAGGACATCGCCGACACCATTTTCTGGGTGCTCAATACCCCGGCACACGTCAACATCAACAGCCTGGAGCTGATGCCTGTGAGCCAGACCTGGGCCGGTTTCGCCATCGAACGCAACGCCAAGTCATGAGCCTCCTGTAGCCGCTGCCGCAGGCTGCGACAGGGCCGCAGGGCCCTCCGGCGCCCGCAAGATCTTGCGCCTCCTGCGGAGGCGGTCGCAGCCTCGCCATCGCTCGGCAGCGGCTACAGTTGTACTCGGATACACATAAGCTGATTCGTTTCAGCTTGTGGTCAGCCCTGACAGGTTAGAATTCCCGCCAGAAATTTCGCCGCTGCCTCACACGAGGCGGCGTTTTTGAAGTTCGATAGGAGGAATTGTGAGTAACCGAGGTGAGCAGGCTCTGCTCAAACAATCGACCGTACTGATGTTCGCCGTGGCGATCGCCGGTATCGTCACGGGTTTTGTTTCTGGCGCCCAATCCATCCTGTTCGATGGATTTTTTTCGCTGATCGCCACCTTCATCAAGGTCCTGATGCTGATCACCGCCAAGCTGATCGCCAAGGAAAGCAACCACCGTTTCCAGTTCGGCTTCTGGCACCTGGAACCCATGGTGCTGCTGATCGAAGGCAGCTTCCTGATGCTCATCGCCATCTACGCCTTCCTCAATGGGGTGTTCGGCATCATCAACGGTGGCCGCGAGGTCGAGCTGGGGCTGGTGATTTTCTATGCGGCGTTTTTCGCCGTGGCGGAGTTCGCCTACTTCTTCTACGTGCGCCGGCGTAACCGCAAGCTCAAGTCGTCGCTGATCCAGTTCGACAACATCAGCTGGCTGGTAGACGCGATGCTCTCGGTGGGGCTGCTGGTGAGCTTCATCATCGCCTTGCTGCTCAAGCAGTACGGGCACGGCCAGTGGGCGGTGTATGTCGACCCGGCGATCCTGATCCTGCTGGCCCTGAGCATGTTGCCGCCGGCGCTGAAGATCTTGCGCCCGGCCCTGCGTGATGTGCTGGGGATCGCCCCGGACCAGTTGGACGAAAAGGTCCGCAACGTGATGGAGCAGGCCAAGGCCGCCCATGGTTTCGACGACTACATCAGCTACGTGCAGAAGCACGGTCGGGCGCGGTTCATCGAGATCCATATCGTCTTGCCGGCGCACTATCCGCTGCAGGATGTAGCGACTCTGGATCGCTTGCGCGAGGAGATTTCCAGCCAGTTGGGAGAGGCCGACGCAGCGCGCTGGCTGACCATCAGCTTTACCGGGGATCGCAAGTGGATCGCTTGATGGGCGGCGCCTGTTTCGCCGGCAAGCCGGCTCCTACAACACCGCGTAGGAGCCGGCTTGCAGGCGAAGGGCTTCAGGCAAAATATTCCGCCAGCCCGCGATAACAGGTCGCCAGGTGATAAGGCGTGGTCGACGGCATATCCCGCCGGCTGACCGCGCCGCTGGTATCCAGGCATTCATTCCAGCCCCCGGCATGCAGGAAATGCGCTTGCAGCGCCTTTAGCTGACGCAGCAAGGGCGCCTGGCTGTCCGCACGCAAGGTCAGGGCGCGCAGGTACTCGGCCTGGGCCCAGATGCGCTGGGTGGCGTCCTTGACGCCGGCTCGGGGCGGCAGTTCGAGCATGGCGCACACGGCGCCGCTCTCGGGCTCGACACCCAGTTGCTCGGTAAAGGCGAAGGCTCGTTCCACGCAAGCGTGCAGGGCTCTGCCGCGCAGTAACTGTGATGAGGCCAGCAGGAAGTACCACTCGAACTGGTGCCCCGGCTCGAACCAGTTATCCACAGCTCCCAGGGGCTTCTCCATCATCACCCCGTGCTGGGGGTCGATGAACTGCTGCTGCATGGCCTGGCACAGGTCCAGCAACGCGGCTTGCACCGCAGCGTCCTCGCGTACGGCCAGGATCGCGAGAAAGGCTTCGGCCAGGTGCATCAGTGGATTCTGCAGGGGCCCCGAACCCAATATGCACCAGTCCTCGGCGAGGCTGGCTTCGTAGAGCCCGTCGCCGCGGGCGAAGCGCTGGGCTACCACTTCCAGGGCGGCGTTGAGCACCGACTCCACCAGCGGCTCGCGGACCTTGGCCCAGTAATGAGCGCAGGCGAAGAGGATAAAGGAGTGGGTATAGAGGTCCTTGCGGCGATCCAGCGGCGCGCCTTCGGGGTCGATGCTGTAGAACCAGCCACCGTGCTCGGCGTCGTGGAAGTGCCGCTGCAGCGAGCGAAACAGCGCGGCGGCACGCTCCTGGGCAAAGGGCGCGGCGGCATCGCCGATCAATTGGGAAAACAGATACAACTGTCGGGCACAGGCCATGGCTCGATAGCGCTGCGGCGGCAGCGGCCGATGCTCGGCGTCCAGCGCCTCATAGGGCAGCGCCAACTGCGGATTCCAGCCCGGGCCTTGCCACAGCGGCACTATCACCTTGTGGAAATGCTGCTGCATGGCGTTGAACAGAGCGCTCGATTCAGGCGAGGTGGCGGAGCGGGATACATCGGGCATTGGCTGGCGTCGTCACGGCAGTTTTGAATGCGCGACATGTTACCAGAGAAGCCCCACAAGGCGGCTTGCCCGCCGAGCACGACCTGCTGGCAGGAGCTGGCTTGCCAGCGAAGGCGGCCCGCAAGATCGCCTTCGCCGGCACGCCGGCTCCTGCAGATGAAGCAGGGATCAGCCTGCCAGCAACCAGACGCCCGTAGCGGCCGAGGCCGCACCGGCCAGGCGCACCAGCGGCGCTGCCGCCTGAGGCAGTACCCGTACCACGGCATAGCCGGCGGCATGCAGGGCCGCAGTGGCCGCCACAAAACCGGCGGCATAGGCCCAAGGGCTGGACATGTCCGGCAGTTCCAGGCCGTGGGCCACGCCATGGAACAGGGCAAACAGCGCGGTGGCGGCAATCGCCAGGCTCAGGGGCGGGCGCACGGCCAGGGCCACGGCCAGGCCCAGGGCCAATACCGAGGCGGCGATGCCGCTTTCCAGGGCCGGCAACTCCAGGCCCTCGAAGCCCAGCACACCACCGATCAGCATGGTGCCGACGAAGGTGCAAGGCAGCGCCCAGCGCGCGGCGCCTTGCTGCTGGGCGGCCCACAGGCCGACAGCGAGCATGGCCAGCAGGTGGTCGAGGCCGCTGATGGGGTGGCTGATACCGGCCATCAGGCCGTTGTCGCCATGGCCCGGGTGGGCGAAGGCCAGGGCCGGGGTCAGCAGCAGGGCCAGGGCCCCGAGGATGCGTTTTAGGGTCATGGAGTGGCTTTCCTTGTTGAGCGGATTGGGTTCGGGGATCAGGCAGCGGTGAGCAGGCCCTGGCGTTCGATGAAGGCGATGATGTCCGCCAGGCCCTGGCCGGTTTTCTGGTTGCTGAAGACGAACGGCTTGCCGCCGCGCATGCGCTGGGTATCGCTGTTCATCATCTCCAGGGAGGCCCCCACCAGCGGCGCCAGGTCGATCTTGTTGATCACCAGCAGGTCGGATTTGCAGATGCCCGGACCGCCCTTGCGCGGCAGCTTGTCACCGGCGGAAACGTCGATCACATAGATGGTCAGATCGGAGAGTTCGGGGCTGAAGGTGGCCGAGAGGTTGTCGCCGCCGGACTCCACCAGGATCAGGTCGAGCCCGGGAAAGCGCCGGTTCAACTGGTCCACCGCTTCCAGATTGATCGAGGCGTCTTCGCGGATCGCGGTGTGCGGGCAGCCGCCGGTTTCCACGCCGATGATCCGTTCCGGCGCCAGGGCCTCATTGCGTACCAGGAAGTCGGCGTCTTCGCGGGTGTAGATATCGTTGGTCACCACCGCCAGGTTGTAGCGCTCGCGCAGGGCCAGGCACAAGGCCAGGGTCAGGGCGGTTTTACCGGAGCCCACCGGGCCGCCGATGCCGACGCGCAGAGGTTGTGCGTTCATGAGTTTCTCCTAGGAACGGAACAGGCGGCTGTACTGGCGCTCGTGGGCCATGCTCGCCAGGGACAGGCCGAAAGCGGCGCTGCCATGATGGTTGGGGTCAAGGTTCGCGGCGTGGTGCTGGGCTTGCTGCAACAGTGGCAGCAGCTCGCTGGTCAGGCGCTGGGCGGCCTGCTGGCCCAGGGGCAGGGTCTTCATCAGCACCGCCAGCTGGTTTTCCAGCCAGCTCCACAGCCAGGCGGCCAGGGCGTCCGCCGGGCTGATGCCCCAGGCCCGTGCCGCCAGGGCCCAGCCCAGGGCCAGGTGTGGTTCGTCCTGGTGCGTCAGCAGTTCCCTGGCATCGCTGTCCAGTTCCGGCAAACCCTCCAGCAGTTGCTTGAGGGAATAACCCATCTGCCGGCTTTCCTGGTAAAGCTCGCGGGTTTCGCGGCTGGCCCGATGTTCCTCGCACAACTGCTGCAAGCGGGCCCAGTCCTGGTCGGCTGCGGCCTGACAGTGGGCGAGCAGCAGCGGTGCTTCGAAGCGTGCCAGGTTCAGCAGCAGTTGATCGCTGATCCAGCGGCGGGCGCTGGCCTGATCATTTACCCGCTGCTGCTCCACGGCCATTTCCAGGCCCTGGGAATAGCTGTAGCCGCCAATCGGCAACTGCGGGCTGGCCAGGCGCAGCAGGGCCCAGGCCGGGTTCATGGGCGGACGCCGAACTGGTGCAGGCGCGGCGGATAGTTGAAGTCTTCATCGCCGTGGCGCGAATGATGGTGGCCGCCGCCATAGGCGCCATGCTCGGGCTGGAACGGTGCCTCAAGGGGCGCGGTGCTGGCCCCCAGCTGTTCGAGCATGGCCTTGAGCACATAGTCGTCCAGCAGGCGCAGCCAGCCGTCACCCACCTGCAGGGCCACGTGGCGGTTGCCCAGGTGATAGGCGGCTCGGGTCAGTTCGAAGGCGTTGCGGCAGGTGACGTGCAGCAGGGCTTCCGGGCGGGCGCAGACCTTGACGATGCGCCCGTCCTCGGCCTCCAGGAACTCACCATCGTGCAGCGGTGGCTGGCCCCGCTCCAGAAACAGGCCGACGTCTTCACCGGCGGCACTGAAACAGCGCAGGCGGCTTTTGCTGCGGGCCTCGTAAGTCAGGTGCAGTTCGGCGGACCAGGTGGCTTGGGGGGCGGTTCTGCGGTGGATCACCAGCATCGGAAAGCTTCCAGCTATGAGCGATGCACAAGCCAGAGCAAGGGCCTTGCCAATCACTCGGTGGAGAGGGAAAACCCTTTCTCGATGCCGGAACTGCGCCTGAAAAAGGGGCAAAACCTTGTTTCATCTTGTTACAAATTGATGCGCTGAGCTGATTTATAGCACTGAGTTGGTGCGCGGGAAATGTTTTTGCTGCAATCCGGTGCCCGGCGGGCAGGCAGGCGCAAACGCGCAGCCCAGAGCGGGGCGCATAGTGTGAAGGGGGCAGTGGTGCGGGCGAGTTACTCGGTGCTGCCCAGGCCTTGCCAGTGCTTGAGGCCGATGAAGATGAAGCGCAGTTGCTGGGTGATCTTGGCCTGGGGCGTGAGGTGTTCGGGCAGGGCCTGGGCCGGGGGATCGATGATGTCGGGCAGGGTGGCGAACACGCTTTTGACGATCAGGTCGGCCATGACGCTGAGATCGGCGGCGTCCAGGTGCTGGAGCTTGGGCATCAGGGTGAGGTCGGCGGCGAGGTCCGAACTGATGTTCTCGCGCAAGGTGGCGATGGCCTGGCGAACCGGCAGCGAGCCGCCGTACTGCTCTCGGGCCAGAAACAGGAACTGCGAGCGCTTGGCTTCCACCACATCGAGGAAGATGCGTACCGAGGCATCGATGATGCCGCCCATGACGAATTCATTGTGGCGCACCAGGCGGATGGTTTCGCGAAAGGTCTGGCCGACTTCGCTGACCAGTTCCAGGCCCAGTTGGTCCATGTCGCTGAAGTGCCGGTAGAAACCGGTGGGCACGATACCCGCGGCTTTCGCCACTTCCCGCAGGCTCAGGCTGCCAAACCCACGGCCACACTCCATCAGGTGCCGGGCGGCATCCATCAGGGCGTTGCGGGTCTGTTGCTTCTGTTCGGCGCGGGGCAGCATCGGCGGGGCGTTCTTTGCTCAATGGGAGCGGCGCACTCTAGCAAATCAACTTTGCCGGAGTCGAACTGCTGTCAGAGACAGGAGGGAGAGGCAGGGGGAAAAATGCAGCTGCTATGAAAGTCAAAGCCCGATCCAGGGATCGGGCTTTTTTCCAGGGCCAGCATGGCCTTAGCTCGCAGCTTGATGACGTTCGGCCAGGCGATCAGCACCGCCTTCGGCAACGGTCTGACCTTGAGGTGTACGGCTGTAGCCATCTTCCACCAGGCCTTTCTCTTCCAGGCGATCACGGCCGCCTTCAGCTACGTTTTGACCTTGTGGGGTGCGGTCGTAGCCATCTTCGGCGACGTTCTGGCCTTGAGGTGTACGGTCGTAGCCATCTTCGGCAACGTTCTGGCCTTGAGGGGTGCGATCATAGCCGTCTTCGGCAACGCTCTGGCCTTGTGGAGTACGGTCATAACCGTCTGCAGCGACTTTGTTGCGTTCGATCAGGCGATCCGAACCGCCTTCGGCCAGGGTCTGGGTGAACACGCTGTGGCTGGCCTTGACCTGTGGGGTGGCTTGTTCAGCGGCTGGCAGGGCGAAGGCGTTGGCAGCCAGAACAGATATGGCGAGGCTCAGTAAAAGTTGGCGTTTCATGATGGGTTGCTCCTTGGTAGGGCGATAAATTGGGTACGGAGCTAATGTTACCGCCGCTAAATCGATATAAAAGTTCATAAACACAATGGTAATAATCAACGGAATTGATTGTTTGCCGCGAAGGCTCTAGCTCGGGCGTTAACGCCGATTGCTTTTGCACCAGGGTGGGTATTTTCGACTCACTGCCGCTTCAGGGAGGGGCGGCTCGAGGTAACACAAAGCTGTCCGAGTGATCAGGAAAGCAGGTTTTTTCAGCGGATCGGGTAGCCGGATTAAACCTGCGCGGGCTTTGTCAGTCGTAGTTTTCATGGCCGGTGATTTTTCCATCGGCAGTTCATCGATGCGTCGTGGTTGGGCGCTCAGTTGTCTTCAGGAGTCTCGTGCAATGACGCGCACTCGTAAAATTCTCGCCTGGTCCATCACTGGCCTGATCCTGCTACTGGCGGTGCTGGTGCTGGTGATCGCGTTCTTCGATTGGAACCGGATCAAACCCACGCTCAATGCCAAGGTCTCCGAGGAGTTGCACCGGCCCTTCGCGATCAATGGCGATTTGTCGGTGGTCTGGCAACGCGAACCTGACGAAGGTGGCTGGCGGGCCTGGGTGCCCTGGCCTCACGTGGTGGCCGAGGACCTGACCCTGGGCAACCCGGACTGGTCCAAGGCGCCGCAGATGGTCAGCCTCAAGCGGGTTGAGCTGCGCATTTCGCCTCTGGCCCTGCTGGCGCAACGGGTGAGCATTCCGCGCATCGACCTCACCGAGCCCGACGCCGCGTTGCAGCGCTTGGCCGACGGGCGCGCCAACTGGACTTTCAAGTTCGACCCCAAGGACCCGAACGCCGAACCGTCCAACTGGACGGTGGACATCGGTGCCATCGGTTTCGACAAGGGCCACGTGACCCTCGATGACCAGAGCCTGAAGACCCAGCTGGACCTGCAGGTGGAATTGCTCGGCAAGCCGATCCCGTTCAGCGATATCGTCGGTGAAAGTGAAGCGAAGAAGGTGGCCGAGAAAGGCGCCGAGGCCCAGGCCTATGCCTTCGCCCTCAAGGTCAAGGGCCAGTATCACGGGCAGAAGCTCGCCGGCACCGGCAAGATCGGCGGCCTGCTGGCCTTGCAGGATTCCCGCAAGCCGTTTCCGCTGCAGGCCCAGGCGCAGATCGGCGACACCAAGGTGGAGCTGCGCGGCAGCCTGACCGACCCGCTGAACCTCGGCGCCCTGGACCTGCGCCTGAAGCTGGCGGGCACCAGCCTGGGCAACCTCTACCCGCTGACCGGGGTGACCCTGCCGGATTCGCCGCCCTATTCCACCGACGGCCACCTGACCGCCAAGCTGCACGATCCGGCGGGCGCGACCTTCAGTTACCAGGACTTCAACGGCAAGATCGGCGACAGCGACATCCACGGCAACCTGACCTACGTGGCCAGCCAGCCACGGCCCAAGCTCAGTGGCGCGCTGGTGTCCAACCAGTTGCTGATGAGCGACCTGGCGCCGCTGATCGGCGCCGACTCCAACGCCAAGCAGAAGGCCCGGGGCGGCGAGAGCAAGCAGCCGGCGGACAAGGTGCTGCCGGTGGAAGAGTTCCGCACCGAGCGCTGGCGGGACATGGACGCCGATGTGGAATTCACCGGCAAGCGCATCGTCCACAGCGCCGAGCTGCCGTTCACCGATCTGTACACCCACCTGGTGCTCGACGACGGCCAGCTCAGCCTGGAGCCCCTGCGCTTCGGCGTGGCCGGCGGCAAGCTCGACGCCCAGATCCGCCTCAACGGCCACACCACGCCGCTGGAGGGTCGGGCCAGGCTGACGGCGCGCAATTTCAAGCTCAAGCAACTGTTCCCCACCTTCGAACCGATGAAGACCAGCTTTGGCGAGCTCAATGGCGATGCCGACATCGCCGGTCGCGGCAACTCGGTGGCGGCCCTGCTGGGCAGCGCCAACGGTGACCTGAAGATGCTGATCAACGATGGCGCCATCAGCCGCAGCCTGATGGAAATCGCCGGGCTCAACGTCGGCAACTATGTGGTCGGCAAGATGTTTGGCGACAAGGAAGTGAAGATCAATTGCGCGGCGGCCGACTTCGGCATCAAGAGCGGCCTGGCGTCTTCCCGGCTGTTCGTCTTCGACACCGAGAACGCCATCATCTACATCGATGGCACCGCCAATATGGCCAGCGAGCAACTGGACCTGACCATCACTCCGGAATCCAAGGGCCTGCGCCTGTTCTCCCTGCGCTCGCCGCTTTATGTACAGGGCAAGTTCATCCAGCCCAGTGCCGGGGTCAAGGCCGTGCCCCTGGTACTGCGCGGTGCCGGCATGGTGGCCCTGGGGGTGATCGCCGGGCCTGCTGCGGGCCTGCTGGCGCTGGTGGCGCCCAGCGGCGATGAGCCCAACCAGTGCGCGCCGCTGTTGCAGCAGATGCGCTCGGGCAAGGCACCGGTGACGGTGAAACCGACTCATTAAGGGCCTGGGCGCGCGGCCAGAAAAAAGCCCGCCGCTGCAGGCAGGGCGGGCTTGGGGGAGAGGGCGTTACAGGTCGTTGAGGATGTCAGCCATGTCGTCGGCGTGTTCTTCTTCCTGGGCCAGGATCTCTTCGAACAGGCGGCGGGTGGTGGGGTCCTTGTCACCGATGTACTGGATGATCTCGCGGTAGCTGTCGACCGCGATGCGCTCCGCCACCAGGTCTTCGTAGACCATTTCCTTCAAGGTGTTGCCGGCCACGTACTGGGCATGGGAGTGCTTGGACAGCAGGTCGGGGTTGAACTCCGGTTCGCCACCGAGCTGGACGATGCGCTCGGCCAGTTTGTCGGCGTGCTCGGCTTCCTGGGTGGCGTGTTCGAGGAACTCGCTGGCGGCGACGCTGGCCTTGATCCCGTTGGCCATGAAGTAGTGGCGCTTGTAGCGCAACACACAGACCAGCTCGGTGGCCAGCGACTCGTTGAGCAGGCGCAGTATCTCCTCGCGATCGGCGTTGTAGCCCTCGGTCACGGCTCCGTTTTCCACGTGTTGGCGGGCCCGTTCGCGCAGGGTGTTCACATCAGACAAATGCATGTCGCTCATCTCGATCTCCTGGAGGCTAATCCGATTTACGCCAGGCTCTGTTGGCCTGATCGCTACCTTGGTTGTGAGTCGCGGCGGCGGCAAAAAGTTTTATCGGATGTGCCCGGCGGTCAACTGCGTGCCAGTGGCGGGTGCCCGGCCAGCAATGATTCCTGCTGCAGCCATTGAAGGAAGGCGCGCACCGGCGGATGGCGCTCGCGGCCGGGCACGCACAGGGCGCTGTAGCCGGCGCCGTCCACCTGGACTTCGGGTCGGTAGGGCTGCAGCAGGCCGCTGGCCACGCTCTGGGACACCAGGATGTCGCTGGCCAGGACCAGGCCCTGGCCGGCAATGGCCGCTTGCAGGGCGTACTGTTCCTCGTCGTAGGAGCGGATCAGCGGCGCGTCATCGAACCAGCTTTCCCCGGCCTGGGCGCACCAGGCCTGCCAACCGTCGGCATACAGCCGGGAGTTGCGCCAGTGCACGCTGATCAGGGTCGGCGCCTGCTGGCGGGCCAGGGCCACCTGCTGGGGCGAGCCGTAGACCGCGAAACGTTCGTCGAACAGGCACAGGCCGTGCAGGTCCAGGTAGCCCTCCTGGCTGTAGCGGATCGCCACGTCGATGCTGGCGTCCTGTTGCAGGTCCACCACCTCGCACTGGGTATCCAGGCGCAGGCTGATGCCGGGGTGCCGGGCATAGAAGCGCCCCAGCCGCGGCACCAGCCACAGGGCGGCAAAGGCCGCGGTGGTGGAAACGGTCAGTTGGGCATTGCTGGGCGTGGGCCGCAGCGTATCGACACTCTGGGTCACTTCCAAAAGAGCACCGTGCAAGCTGTGAAACAAGCGCTGGCCGGGCTCGGTCAGGCGCACCTGGCGCGGCAGTCGTTCGAACAGCGCCACCCCCAGCCAGTGCTCCAGGCTGCGGATCTGGTGCGACACCGCGGTGGGCGTCACCGACAGGTCCTCGGCGGCGGCCTTGAAACTCAGCAGGCGCGCGGCGGACTCGAAAGTGCGCAGGGCGGTGAGGGGCAGGTGGGCGAACATCGAGTGCTCCATGGCTGATATAAATTCATCTGAAAGAAATTCTGTTCATTTGTTGCAGTGCGGCTGTGCTCTTAGCTTTAGCGCGGACCGGCCTTGGTTTCAAGGCCTCCATCAGCAACCCCTCTGAGGCAGATGAGATGAGTACAGTTCTTGCGATCCACGGTAGCCCACGGGGCGAGCGTTCCCACAGCCGGCGCCTGGCCGACGCCTTCCTCCAGGCCTGGCAAGCGGCCAATCCCCAGGGGCAGTTGACCCGGCGCGAGGTTGGCCGGGGTGCCTTGCCCCACGTCAGCGAAGCTTTTATCGCCGCCGCGTTTTATCCACAGCCCGAGGCGCGGCCTCTGTCGATGCAGGCCGACCTGGCCCTGAGCGACGAACTGGTGGCGGAGTTGCTTGACCATCAGCGCCTGGTGATCTCGGCGCCAATGCACAACTTCAGCGTGCCCAGCGGGATCAAGGCCTGGGTCGATCACATCGTGCGCCTGGGGCTGACCTTCAACACCCAGCAGGACAACGGCGTGGCCCAGTACCAGCCCCTGGTGCAGGGCAAGAAGGTGTTGATCGTTACCAGCCGCGGCGGGGGCGGCTTTGGCCCGGGGGGCGAGCATGAAGCGATGAACCACGCGGACCGCTGGTTGCGCACGGCCCTGGGTTTTATCGGTATCGAAGACGTCACCGTGGTTGCGGCGGAAGGCGAGGAGTCGGCGCCCGAGCGATTCGCGCAGTCCTGTGGCGAAGCCCAGCAGCGCCTGCTGGCCCTGGCGCAGAGTTTCTGAGGGGGCGGCGCCATGGCCTGGATGTTCCTGCTGCTGGCGGCGGCCTTCGAGGTCACGTTCGCCATGGGCATGAAGTACGCCGAGGGCTTTACCCGGCCCTGGCCGTCGCTGCTGACGGTGGTCGCGGCGGTGGGCGGGATCTATTTCCTGACCCTGGCCATGCGCGAGTTGCCGGTGAGCGTGGCCTACCCGATCTGGACCGCCATCGGTTCCCTGGGCACGGTGCTGCTGGGCTGCCTGCTGCTGGGAGAAAGCCTGACGGCGGTCAAGCTGGTGTCGGTGGGGCTGATCGTGGCGGGGGTGGCCGGGCTGAAGTAGCTGCCGGGAGAAACGGGCTGTCACCGGTTTGTCGCCAAAGCGTCATGGGGGCTGACGACGGCCTCGGTTATGGTCTAGCTTTCAGCCAGCCCCCGCTGCCTTCGCACAAGGATGTCGCCGCATGTCCCAAGAGCTTGCCACCCGTTACCCCCTGGTCCTGGTGCCCGGCATGCTCGGCTTTGTCCGCCTGCTGCTGTACCCCTACTGGTACGGGATCATTCCGGCCTTGCGCCGGGGCGGGGCGCAGGTGATCGCGGTGCAGGTCTCGCCGCTCAATTCCAGCGAGGTGCGCGGTGAGCAGTTGCTGGCGCAGATCCAGCGGATCATGGCCGAGACCGGCGCCGCCCGAGTCAACCTGATCGGCCACAGCCAGGGCGCGCTCACCGCGCGTTACGCCGCCGCCAGGCGCCCGGACTGGGTGGCCTCGGTAACGTCGGTGGCGGGGCCCAACCATGGCTCCGAGCTGGCGGATTATCTGCAACGGCATTCACCCGCCCATAGCCTGCGGGGGCGAGTGCTGAGCCTGCTGCTGAGGGGGATTTCAAGCCTGATGCGGTTGCTGGAAACCGGCTATCGCGGACCGAAGCAGCCGGTGGATATCCATGCTTCGCACCAGTCCCTGACCACCGAGGGCGTGGCCCTGTTCAACCGCCAGTACCCCCAGGGGTTGCCGCAGGAATGGGGCGGGCAAGGGCCGGCGCAGGTCGACGGTGTGCACTACTACTCCTGGTCCGGCATTTTGCAGCCGGGCAAGACCAACCGCGGGCGTAACCTGTTCGACGGCACCAACCGCAGTTGCCGGCTGTTCGCCCGCACCTTCGTCCGTGAAGCCGGCCAGTGCGACGGTATGGTGGGGCGCTACAGCTCGCACCTGGGGCAGGTCATTGGCGATGATTACCCGCTGGACCATTTCGATATCGTCAACCAGTCCCTGGGGCTGGTGGGCAAGGGCGCGGAGCCGATCCGCCTGTTCGTCGAACATGCCCGGCGCCTCAAGGCCGCCGGACTCTGATCTCAGCGTTGCCCGGCAGAAGCCGGCTTGCCGGCGAGCGGTCCCAGCACGGTGGTCCAGCGTTCCGAGAGAATCACCCCGCCCAAGGTCAGCAAGCCACCCACCAAATGGAACCAGGCCAACTGCTCATGCAGCACCACTGCCGCAATCAGCGCCGTGATCAACGGCAGCAGATTGAAAAACAGCGTGGTCCGGCTTGGCCCCAGGCGCACCACCGCCTGCATCCAGGCCAAGGGCGCGAGCATCGAAGCCAGCAGGCAGGCATAGAGCACCAGCGGAATGTTCTGCAGAGTCGGGCCTACCTTCGGCGAAGCCAGGAACAACGGTAGCAGCACCACGACCGCCACCAGCACCTGCAGATACAACAGCACCAGCGGCGGCAGGCGCAGCTGCCATTTCTTCAGCAGGGTGCTGTAGATGGCGTAGGCCAGGGTGGCCACCAGCATCATCGCGTCCCCCAGGTTGACCCCGTGTTGCAGCAGCGCGGCCAGGCTGCCGGAGGACACCACCACCAGCACCCCGGCGAAGGACAGCACGGCGCCCACCAGGGCTCCGGCAGTCAGGCGCTGGCCCAGGGCCGCGATGGCCATGGCCAGGGACATCAGCGGCATCAGCGAAAGGATGATGCCCATGTTGGTGGCCGAGGTCAGGCTGGCGGCGAAGTAGGCCAGGCTCTGGTACACCGCCATGCCCAGCACGCCGAGAATGGCGATGCGCCAGAGGTTGGGGCGGACCTCCGGCCAGTGCTTGATCACCGGCTTGAGCATGAAGGGGGTAAACAGCAGGCCCGCCAGCAACCAGCGATAGAAGCCGATCTCCGCGGGAAAGATCGCGCCCACGGCGAGTTTGTTGATCACGGTATTGCCGGCCCAGATAAAGATGGCCAGCAGTGGATAAGCGTATTGCATGGAGACAACCAGACAGTTGATGAAGGCTGATTATCCTCTTGTCCGGATCAATGCCTATACTGCGAACCGGACAACCCGCCCCGACATCCGGACAGCATGAGCAAAAAACACATCGATCTCCTGGATTTCCACGGGCTGCCCGCGCCGGTGTACTTCCGCTATGCCGACTTCGCCGCCCACAGCCATGCCCTGGAGCATCGCCACCCCTGGGGCTGCCTGGAGTATTCGGCCCACGGCGTGATGCACATGGAGATTGCCGGCCAGCGTTTCATGTCGCCTCCGCAATATGCGGTGTGGGTGCCGCCACAGACGCCCCACAGTTTCTACACCGCGCAGCCGATCAACTACCGCGCCGTACTGCTGGCCCCGGAGCTGTGTGCCGAGTTGCCGGCCGGGGGCAGTACCCTGGCCATCAGCGAGATCCTCAAGGCGATCCTCAAGGACTTCGCCGCCCGTGACGTGCAGATCCCCGAGGGCGAGGCCGACCAGCGCCTGGCCCAGGTGCTGCTGGACCAGTTGCGCCAGGCGCCGGTGCATACCTGTTACCTGCCCTACGCCAGCAGCCCCGACCTGCTGCGGGTGCTCCAGGCCCTGCAGGCCGAACCGGGCAACAACCAGCCTTTGGCCCACTGGGCGGGGCTGGCCCATGTCAGCGAGCGGACCCTGGCCCGGCAGTTCGTGCGCGAATTGGGCATGAGTTTTGGCGAATGGCGCCAGCGCCAGCGTTTCCTGGCCTCCATCGAGGCCCTGGAGAGCTCGCGCAGCATCCAGGAAATCGCCTTCGACATGGGCTACAGCAGCGCCTCGGCGTTTATCGCGATGTTCCAGCGCCAGGCTGGCAGCACGCCGGAGCAGTATCGCCGGGCCGGCCTGCAGAACAGGTGAAGGTGTAACAGGCTTTGTCTACACTGCGCTGGAGGCCGTGCCCGTCGGCGCGGTGACAAGGAGAAAACTCCATGAAGATGTTGCGTATTCCGTTGTTGATGGTGGGCCTGCTGCTGTGCTCCCAGGGTTTTGCCGCCACCGCCCAGCAGAACAAGATGACCACCTGCAATGCCGAGGCCACCGCCAAGACCCTGAAGGGCGATGAGCGCAAAGCCTTCATGAGCACTTGCCTCAAGGCGGCCCCGGCAGCTGCGGCTACCCCGTCCACGCCTCAGGAAAGAATGAAGACCTGCAACGCCACGGCCACCACCCAGGCGCTCAAGGGCGATGCGCGCAAGGCGTTCATGAGTGATTGCCTGAAGAAGAAATGAGCCTGAATCGATGGGGCCGAGGTATCGCGCGCGCTACAGGACCTTGGCCTGCATCGGTTTTTCAGAGTTTCGCAGCACGTAAACCATTAGCTTTCAATGAGATAGGTCTGGCAGCTACCGCTCGTCGCTTTTTTGTTATGTAAATTTTTTTACATTTACACTTTGTTCCCTTCGAAAACAGGTGCCGGGACGCACCACGCGGACGTTTGGCCAGCCAAAATCCGTGATTCTAGGGAATGGAAAGCATGTCGCGTTTTGGCTTGTTCAGGCCTGTAGTAGCGTTTTGTGCTTTGTCTGCTTCGCTCGCGCTCAGCGCCGCGCCGCTGCAGACGCCGGGTGATCGCGACCTGATTCGGGATCGCCAGCAGCAGTTGCTGCAAGAGCAGCAGAAGCGCCTCGACGAACTCCAGCAACTCCCCGGCAAGACCTTGCCCCCCGAGCCTGCCCCGCAACCGGGCGAGCAGCGCTGCTTCACCATCAAGACCGTGATTCTCAAGGGTGCCGATCATCTTTCCGCCGCCGATCGCGAGCGCCTGGTGGCGCCCTATCGCGACCAGTGCCTGTCGGTGACGCAGATCAACACCCTGCTCAAGGCCATCACCCATCACTACCTGCAGCAGGGCTATGTGACCACCCGGGCCTACCTGCCGGCCCAGGAACTGGCCTCGGGGCAACTGACCATCGTGGTGGTCGAAGGCCGCCTGGAGAGCCTGGACAGTTCCGCCCTGGCCAGCTCGCGGGAACTGGCCATGGCCTTTCCCGGCACCACCGGCGAGGTGCTCAACCTGCGGGAGCTGGAGCAACTGGTGGACCAGCTGACTCGCCTGCCTTCGCGCCAGGTGGAACTGGAACTGGCCCCGGGAGAGAAACTGGGCGACAGCCGTGTCGGGCTCAAGGGCCAGCGTCTGAAGCCCTGGCGGGTATCGGCCACCCGCAACAACAGCGGCGACAAGAGCACCGGCGAGCAGCAGGCCGGCCTCGGCCTGGACTGGGACAGCCCCCTGGGCCTGGCAGACCAGCTCAGCCTGCGGGCCAACCAGGACACGGTCAGCGACCGCTGGCGCCACTCCGACAACCAGAGCCTGTTCTACAGCCTGCCCTGGGGCTGGTGGACCCTCAGTTATTCCTACAGCCAGAGCTACTACCGCACCCGCAATGACAGCACCGGCTTCGACTTCACCATGGACGGCGAAAGCAAGAACCAGCAGTTGCGCGCCGAACGGGTGCTGCACCGCGACAACCTGAGCAAGACCGGCATGAGCCTGGGCTTGAGCCAGTTGCGCACGCGCAACTACCTCGATGACAACCTGATCGACGTTTCCAGCAACCGCATCACCGAAAGCCAGCTGGGCTTCAACCATGGGCGGCGCATCGGCAATGCCCTGGTCAACGCCGACATTGGCTGGCAGCAGGGCATCGGCGCCCTGGATGCCCAGGGCAGCGGCAATCCCCATGGCAGCGAGCCGGTGGCCCGTTACAACAAATACAGCCTGACCCTGAGCTACCTGCAGCCCTTTCGCCTGTGGAACGAAAACTTCAGCTTCGACAGCCTGGCCACCGGGCAGCGCAGCGAGGACGTGCTCTTCAGCCCCCAGCGCATCAGCCTCGGCGGCCTCAACTCGGTGCGTGGCTTCCAGGACCAGACCCTGTCCGGCAACAGCGGCGGCTACTGGCGCAACCAACTGCGCTGGCGCCGTGCGGTGACCTGGCCGGCGTTGCAGCCTTTTGTCCAGGAATACGGCATGGCCTTTGCGTATGACGTGGGGGTGATCAAGGGCGATCGCTACAACCACGATGCCCGCGGCCGCATGAGCGGCAATGCCCTGGAACTCAATGCCCGCGGCCAGTACCTGGCTGCATCCGTCAGCTTCGCACGCTCCCTGGAGCGACCGGCAATTATCGAGAGGCGAGAGCACCCGGTGTACTTCCGGGTAGACCTGTTCTTCTGACTCGCCCGCAACGTTATTGAATGGATGATTCGCACATGGACGTACGCAAGCCTTTTGCCCAATGCATTGCCCTGTCGTTGTCGGGGATCCTGTTTCTCAACCCGATCGTCAGCGTGGCCGCAGGCCTGGCCCTGGACCCGGCCGCGGGGGGCAACGCCACCATCGGCGCGGCCGGCAATGGCGTACCCATCGTCAACATCAACGCCGCCAACGGCGCCGGCTTGTCCCACAACAAGTTCAGCGAATACAACGTCGGCAGCAACGGCCTGATCCTCAATAACGGTACCGGCTCGACCCAGAACACTCAGCTGGGCGGCTACATCATGGGCAACCCCAACCTCAAGGGGCAGGCGGCCCAGGTCATTCTCAACGAAGTCACCGGCAGCAATCGCAGCAAGCTGGCGGGCTATACCGAAGTGGCCGGGCAGTCGGCCCGGGTGATCGTCGCCAACCCCCATGGCATCACCTGCAACGGCTGCGGCTTCATCAACACCCCACGGGCCACCCTGACCACCGGCAAGCCGGTGATCGAAGGGCAGAAACTCGATCGCTTCCAGGTCGATGGCGGCGACATCAGCATCGAAGGCGCCGGCCTCAACGCCAGCAACATCGACCAGTTCGACCTGATCACCCGCAGTACCAAGCTCAATGCCGACCTGTACGCCAAGAAGCTCAACGTCATCACCGGGCGCAACGACGTCAAGGCCGATGACCTGAGCGTCACGGCCCGGGATGCCGACGCCAGCGCCAAGCCGGAACTGGCCATCGACAGCTCGGCCCTGGGCGGCATGTACGCCGGGGCGATCCGCCTGGTGGGCACGGAAAAGGGCGTGGGGGTGAACATGTCCGGGGAAATGGCGGCCAGCACCGGTGATATCCAGATCGACGCCAACGGCAAGGTCACGGTCGCCGGCATGGGCGCCAACCAGGCCATCGCCATCAAGGCCCAGAGCATCGAGCTCAAGGGCAAGGCCTACGCCGGCACCGAGGCGACCCTGCAGGCCGCCGAGCAGATCCAGGTGCAGACCAGCCTGGCGGCCCGGGACCGGGTCCAGGTGGTGGACGCCGCGCAGGTGGTCAACCACGGCATCATCGAAGCCGGAGTCAACACCGACAACAGCCGCAACGATCACGGCGAGGTCAAGCTGACCGCCGGCACCCTGGAGAACCGCGGCAACGTACTGGCCAGCCGCAACCTGGAGCTGACCGCGCGCCAGGCCCTGAACAACCAGAACGGGGTGATTCAGGGGCCCAAGGTCGAGGTCAAGACCGCGCGCCTGGTCAACCAGGGCGCACAGGCCCGGGTGCTGGCACAGCACGAGCTGGTGCTGACCACCCCGGCCATCGCCAACCTGGGCGGCCTGATCCGCTTTGGCGAGCAGCAGGCCGCGACGCTCACTCTGGATAGCCTGAACAACAACGGCGGGCGCCTGGAAGTGGCAGGCGCCGACCTGACCCTCAAGGCCCGCGAAGTGAGCAACCAGAAAGGCTCGATGATTGCCGACCGGGTAGAGATCAGCGCCGGGCGGCTGGACAACCAGCAGGGCCTGATCGGGGCCAGCCAGGGCAGCGCCACCTTCAAGGTCAGCGAGCAGTTGAACAACAACGGTGGCCAGCTCCAGGCCCAGACCCTGCTGGAAACCCAGGGCGCAGAGTTGCTCAACCAGGGCGGCAAGCTGCTGGCCGACCAGATCAAGATCACTGGCACTCGCCTGGACAACAGCCAGAAGGGCCTGGTCAGCGCCGAGAAGGGCGAGTTGCAGGTGAGCCTCGCCCAGGACCTGATCAATGCGGGTGGCAAGCTCCAGGCCACATCGCTGCTCAGCCTCAAGTCCGCCAGCGTGGATAACCGCGCTGGCACCCTGGTTGCTCCGCAGCTGACCCTCACCAGCAGTGGCAAGCTCGATAACCAGGGCGGCACGGTGGATGCCACCGGGCTTGAGCTGCACACCGCGGACATCGACAACCAGGGCGGCCTGCTGCAAGGCAAGGACAACCTGCTGCTGGAAGCCCGGGACCTGGCCAACAACCAGGGCCAGGTGATCGGCAACGTACTGACTGCCAACCTCGACAGCCTCAGCCAGAACCAGGGCGGGGTACTCAGCGCCGAAGCCGGCCAGCTGACCCTGACGGTCAAGCAGCATCTGAACAACGCCCTGGGCCATTTGCAGGCCAAGAACGGCGATGTGCAGATCGGCTCCGGCAGCCTGAACAACCAGGGCGGCGTGGTGGTGGGCAATCAATTGCTGCTGACCAACAACGGCCTTTTGGACAACCGTGGCGGGCAACTGGTGGGCGACCGCCTGAGCCTGAGCACCCAGCGCCTGGACAACCAGGGCGCAGGCTTGCTGGCGGCGGGCAGCGACGGCTTGCTGCTGACCTTGACTGCCGACGGCGCCACCCCGGGGCAGTTGCTCAACAGCCAGGGGCGCCTGCAAAGCGACGGGCATCTGCAAGTCAACGGCGGCCAACTGAACAACAGTGGCGGGGTGATCCTCGGCGAGAGCGTCGGGATCAACGCTGCGGGCCTGGACAACAGCGCAAGGGGCGCAGTGGTGGCCAAGACCGGGGGGCTGCATGTGGCCCTCAACAACGGCGTATTTAACAACAGCGCCGGGGTCATCGACGCCGGTGACCAGGCACTCAAGGTCACCCAGCTGGCCCGTCTCGACAACCAGGGCGGCACCCTCAAGGGCAAGCGCCTGGAGGTCGATGGCGGCGCGCTGGACAACCGCCAGGGGCAACTGCTCGCTGGCAGCGATGGCCTGAACCTGGTGGCCGGGGGCCTGAACAACGCCGAAGGGATGATCCTGGCCCAGGGCGGCCATGGTGAGGTCACCCTGGGCCAGGGCAGCCTGGACAACCGTGGCGGCACCCTGCAGGGCGCGACCCTGGCGGTGACGGCCGGGGCTGTGGATAACAGTGCCCTGAACGGCAAGGCCGGCTTGATCAGCAGCCAGGCCGGCAACCTGAAGCTGGTGGTGGACCGCCTCACCAACCAGGCAGGCAAACTCTACGCCAACGGCCTGCTCAGCGCTTCCGGACAGACCCTGGACAACCGCTGGGGCGGCGAAATCAGCGCCCAGCAGTTGGACCTGACCACCGCGGCCAACCTCTACAACCAGGGCGGCCTGGTGGAGTCGGCCGGCTCGCTGCTGCTGGTGGGCGGCAACCTGGACAACAGCGCCGGCGGGCGAATCCGCGCCGTAGGCGGGGAGCAAAGCCGGGTCAGCCTGGGCGGCAGCCTGTACAACCAGGGCGGTAGCCTGGCCCTGGGCTCCAACGCCTTCAGCCTGAATGCGGGCAACCTGAACAACGTCGGCGGCAGCATCGAGCACGCTGGCAACGGCCTGTTCAAACTCGACCTGGGCGGGCTCTCGGGCCTCCAGGGACGCATCACCGGCCTGGGCCGGGGCGACTGGGACATCGGCTGGGTGGACCGCAGCGGGCTGATGCAGCTCAACGGCGCCCTGGACCTGAGCACCGGCGGCGATCTCAACCTCAGTGCCGGCGACCGTATCGCCAGCGCCAGCGGCCTGCGGGTGGGCGCCGCATCCCTGAACAACGCCGGGGAACTGGCCAGTGACGGCTACCTGACCCTGGACCTGGGTGGCAACCTGAACAACAGCGGCCTGCTGTCGTCCCGGGGCAAGCTCACGGTGGGCGCCAGCGACCTCAACCAGAACGGCGGTCGTATCGCCAGCGGCGGCGACACCGAGCTGAAACTGCGTGGCACCCTGGACAACCTGGGCCGGCTGATCGCCAGCCAGAACCTCTACGTGTCGGCGGGGCAGATCAACAACCGCGGCACCCTGGGCGCCCTGGGGCAGATGCAGCTGCGCTCCAGCAACGGCATCACCACCTCGGCCGACACCCTGATCTACAGCGGCGGCGACATGCTCCTGCGGGGCAACGGCCTGGCCAACAGCTACGGCGACATCTACAGCGCCGGCAACCTCAGCTTCGCCGCCCTCGACGGGGGCCGCGCGGCCCTGCTGAGCAACCGCTCCGGAACCATCGAAAGCGAGGGCGACATGAACCTCAACGTGGCGTTGCTGCAAAACGCCATGGACCAGTACCAGGTCGGCGAAACCATCACCCAGCGTAATATCGTGATCAACTGCACCGACTGTTCCGGCGATTACCACACCGCCACTTACATCGTTAACACCACCTACGAAGGCACCATGGGCGAGCACTCCGCTGGCGCCCGCCTGGTGTCCAACCGTGACCTGACCATCAATGCCGATACGGTGGAAAACGACCAGAGCCTGATCGCCGCCAACCGCGATGTCTCCATCACCGCCAACAACCTGTACAACCGGGGCCTGACCCTGAACAAACGGGTCGAGAGCATCAGCTATTTCCTGCACGGGGTTTCCAAGGGCGCGTTCCGCGCCGCCGAGCGCGCCACCATCGCCTGGAACGCCGCCAACGCCAATCGCGCGCCGGGCCAGCAGGACCCGCTGCCGACCGTGGTGACCCAGTACCCGATCTACGAACCCGCCAGCCACACGGTGATCACCCCGGGTTCCCAGAGCGCCTACGCCTCCACCCTGCAGGCCGGCCAGCGCCTGCACCTGCAGGTCAGCGGCACCCTTGAAAACGGTGTGCAGAGCGAACAGAGCCGCGCCCAGCTAACCGGGCAGACGCTGCAGAACAACCTGGCCCAGGTGGGCGGCCAGGTGATCACGGTCAATGCCCAGAGCTCCGCGGCGGCCAACCAGGTGGCCAAGGATGTGCAACGCATCGAGAAGGTCGGCGCCGACGGCACCACCCAGGTCAGCTTCGTCCCGGTGGATTTCTCCGGCGTGCCGTTCGCCGCCGTGGACCCGACCTCGCTGTCGAGCTTCCGCGTGCCTCAGGGCGAGTACGGCCTGTTCGTCAAGAGCCAGAACCCCCAGGGCCGCTACCTGATCGAGACCAACCCGACCTTCACCGACCTGTCGCGCTTCATGAGCTCGGACTACATGCTCGGCAACCTCAACTACAACACCGACCAGACTTGGCGCCGCCTGGGCGACGGCCTGTACGAGACCCGGCTGATTCGCGACGCAGTGCTGGCCCAGACCGGCCAGCGCTTCCTGGCGGCCGGGCTGACCAGCGACTACGACCAGTACCGCTACCTGATGGACAACGCCATCGCTTCCAAGGACCAGTTGAACCTGAGCATCGGCGTGTCCCTGACCCCGGCCCAGGTGGCCTCGCTGACCCATGACATCGTGTGGATGGAAACCCGCGAAGTGCAGGGTGAGAAAGTGCTGGTGCCGGTGCTCTACCTGGCCCAGGCGGAAACCCGCAACCTGCGCGGTGGCAGCCTGATACAGGGGCGCGACATGACCCTGATCGCCGGCGGCGACCTGACCAACGTCGGTACCCTGCGGGCCAGCAACGACCTGAGCGTGAATGCTGGCGGCAGCCTCTACCAGGGCGGCCTGATCGAGGCCAACGAGCGGGTCAGCCTGATGGCCCAGGACAGCGTGCGCAACGCCCTGGCCGGGGAAATCCGCGGCAACCAGGTCAGCGTCACCTCGATCAAGGGCGACATCATCAACGACCGCACCGCAGTGGCCGTCGGCTACGGCTCGGGCAATCGCACCATCCTCGACCAGGGCAGCCAGATCACCGCGCGCCAGCAGCTGGACCTCAGCGCCGGTCGCGACCTGACCAACCTCGGCCAGCTCGCCAGTGCCGGCGATGCCAAGCTCAGCGCCGGTCGCGACATCGACCTGCTGGCGGTGCAGGACCACACCTTCACCCAGAGCGCGATCCGTCGCGGCCTGGTGACCAACGACACGGTGCAGACCCTGGGCTCCAGCGTGACCACCGGCGGCAACCTGGAACTCAATGCCGGGCGCGACCTGGCGGTGGTAGCGAGCCAGGTCAGCGCCGGCAACGACCTGTCCCTCAATGCCAAGCGCGACATCGTCATCGCTTCGGCCCAGGACGAGCAGTCCTCGACCTTCTACCAGAAGAAGAAGGGTTCCTGGGGCAAGAGCAAGACCACCCGCAGCGCCGATTCCTCCACCACCAACGTGGCCTCCGAGATCAGCGCCGGGCACGACCTGATGGTCAACGTCAGCCAGGACAAGGACGGCCGTATCAGCCTCAACGGCGGACGCGACGTCACCGTGGTCGGCAGCCAGCTCAAGGCCGGCAACGACCTGCTGGTGGGCGCTACCCGGGACGTCAGCCTGGTCTCGGCCCAGGAGCAGCAGGACAGCGCCTACAGCCAGAAGAAGAAAGGCAGCTTCGGCCTGAGCAAGAGCGGCAACAGCCGCACCTCCAGCAGCACCACCCAGGTGGGCAGCGAGCTGAGTGCCGGCAATGACGCCGTGGTGATCGCCGGGACCAACGTCAACCTTTCGGCCAGTTCCATCGAAGCCAAGCGCGATGCCGAAGTGCGCGCCGGGCTGATCGACAAGAACGGCGACATCAACCTGATGGACGCGGCCAACACCTCCAGCAGCCAGAGCGACAAGTACAAGAGCAAGGTGGGGTTCTCCAGTTCCGGCAGTTTCACTTCGATTGCCTCCTCGAAGAAATCCGGCCAGGAAAACATTCAATCCCAGAGTGTCGGCAGCGTGGTCAGTGGCGGGCGTGACACCACCCTGCAGGCATCTCGTGACGTCAACATGATCGGCAGCACGGCCGCGGCCGAGCGCAACCTGAATGTGGGGGCGGGACGCGACATCAACGTCCTGGCCGGCAGCAACAGCTCGGACCAGAGCAACTGGAAGTCCGAGAAGCATGTGGGGCTGTCCCTGGAGAGCGATCGCAATGGCGTCACCGCGTTCCTGGGCAGCGAAGGCCTCAAGCAGAAATCGCGCAATGCCGAGCAGACCGTGGCGCCGAGCCAGTTGCTGGCCGGGCAGGATGCAACCATCAAGGCCGGACGTGACCTGACCCTGGAAGGCTCGCGAGTGGATGCCGGGCGTGATATCAACCTGCAGGCCGGGCGCGATATCAGCATCGACGCGGGCAAGGAAACCTCGATCGAGGAGCGCAGCAAGAGCCGTGACCGCAATGGCCTGACGGTCAATGTCAGCCACAACTACGGCAACACCATGGACGCCCTCAAGGGCACCGGCAAAGGCGAGGACAACACCAGCAAGGCCTCCAGCGTGCTGAGCACCGTGGATGCGATCAACCAGTTCACCTCGGGCCCGACCGCCGCGACCCATTTCGGTACGGCCAGCCAGTCCAGCAGCTCGCGCCAGGAAGTGCACAGCAACAGCCCTGCCAGCCTGGGGGCCGGGCGGGATATCAGCGCCGTGGCCGGCAATGACATCAACATTCGCGGTGGTCAGTTCGACGCCGGGCGCGACATCACCCTGGTGGGCCGTGACATCAATGTGGATGTGGCCCGCGGTTCGGTCTCCGAAGAGAGCAAGACCGCCCGCAGCCAGGGCGGCATCAATGGCCAGAGCGGCGGTGGCAGCGCCCGTGCCGGTATTGGTGGCAGCAACGGTGTGGCCAGCGAGCAGATGAACCAGGGCACCAACACCCCGTCGGTATTCCTCGCCGGGCGTGATGTCAGCCTTGAAGCGCGCAACAACCTGACCCTGATCGGAACCCAGGTCCAGGCCGGGCGCGATATCGACCTGGGCGCCGGTAACGACCTGACCATCCGCGCCGCGCAGAACGATTCCAGCAGCGAGTCCAGCCGCCACAGCGGCGGTGGTGAAGTGGGCCTGGCCGTGGGCGGCAAGGACTTCATCTCGGTCTACGCCAGCGTCGACATGGGCAAGGGCCAGTTGGACCGGGACAACCAGCGGCAGCAGAACGCCAATCTGGTAGCCGGCGACCAGCTGCGCTTCAGCAGTGGCAAGGACACCACCATCGCCGGCGCCACCCTGCACGGTGGTGAGGTCATCGGCCGGGTTGGCGGTGACCTGACCGTGTCCTCGGTGCCGGATACCGGCAAGGTCAGCGGCAAGGAAATGGATGCCAGTGTCACCGTGAGCATCGGCCTGGGCGGCGGTGGCAGCGTCAGCGGTTCCCTGGGCATGGGCAAGACCACCGGCAAGACCAACTGGGTCCAGGAGCAGACCAGCATCACCGGCAAGAACGGAGTGGACATCCGCACCGAGAAGCACACCCAGCTCGACGGCGCGCTGGTCGCCGCCGACAACGGCAACCTCAAGCTGGACACCGGCACCCTGGGCTTCCGCGATATCTCCGGCCAGGACAAGGAGCACAGCTACTACGTCAATGCGGGCGGCACCTTTGGCTGGGGCGGCGGCGATGGCGCCAAGGCCACCGGCGGCAAGGACGTGGCCTTCACCACGGACAAGAGCCAGGAAGGCAAGGGCAAGACCGGGGCGTCCGGCTGGAGCGTCAGCGGCTATGACTACCGCAAGGAGCGCGAGCAGGAAGTGCGCGCCACAGTGGGCGCGGGCACCATCACCGTGCGCAACGACGCCAAGACTGGCGCCGACTCCACTGCGGGCCTGAACCGCGATGTGTCCCTGGCCTATGAAATCACCAAGGACAAGGAAAAGCGTACCGACCTGTATGTGTCCCAGTCGTCCCTGGAGTCGGTGAACCACCCGATTCAGACCCTGAACCAGTGGAAGGAGGGGATGAAGAACTATGGCAAGAATGCCTCGGGTATCTTCACCCAGTTTGGCGACCTGAGTAAGGCGGCGGACCAGGTGGTGGCCGACAACCCGTCGTTGCTGCCGCTGGCCTGGATTCCCGGGCTCCTGGAAACCGTGCTCGACAAGGCTGGCAAGTACACCGGTGGCATCATGCCCGGCGTCGAGAACCATGGTGGCCTGATCACCCAGGTGCCGGCCTTGATCACGGGTGACATGCGCTTCTACCGGGTTGAGACCAAGTACCAGTACGAGTCCGACGGCAAGACCATCAAGGTGGATCCGTTGTCCGGCAAACCGATGATCGAGAACGTGCAGAAGCTGATGGAGATCGAGCGTCCCGATGGTGATGGTGCAGTGTTCACCAACGGCATCCAGAACTCGCTGATGGCGGCATTGGTCAACGGTGCGATGCAGACCGGCTCCGATTCCTTCATGCAGGCCTACAACCCCGAGCACGGGATTCTCGGCGACTTGGTCGAGTCGCTGTGGGATGTGGCGCTGGGCGGGACGGTACGCTCTGGTAACGCCCAGCAGCTGCACGATTTCTTCCAGGCCGGGATCAAGGATGAGTACAAGCTGGACGTTGCCGGCCACAGCCAGGGCGGTCTGTTGACCTACCGGGCGATTTCCGGCCTGGATTTCAACCTCAATGGCCAGGTCGGGAGCATCCAGTTGTCGGGCGCCCCAGTGGGTTCCAAGAGCTTCTTTGAAGCCGCCGATGCCGCCGGATTCGATATCGGCAACGGCGCCTTCTTCCAGGTCAACCGTCCGGGGTCGAAGACCTTTTTCGGCATGTTGCCGGTCACCGATACCGTGTCGGATCTGCTGGGGCAGAACTTCACGCACTCGTCCGACCCGGTGGCTCGTTTCTTCGGTTCGCTGGCGACCAGCACCTCGTTGATGGGAGTGGATAGCCCGCACTCGAACTACCTGTGTGTTGCCAAGGGCATGTGCGGTGATGCGCCCAATGCGCTGCAGGACCAGTTCAAGAAGAATCCCCGGTACATTGAACCTACGTTCATCGATGCCAATGGCAAGGACACTATCCGCAGATGAGGGGGAGTCCAAGTGTGGTGGTGGGGCTGGCATTGCTGCTCGGGGGATGCCTGAACCTCCCCGCCAAGCCGCAGGAGCGACGCACCGAGCAGCGCATGTTGTGTAGCGAAGGGGCCAAGCGGGTGACCTTGCCCCAGCGTTTCTCCTTCGACCTGCCTGAACCGTTCCGGCACACAGAATGCGGTACGCTCATGGGCGGTTTCTACTACGACAGAATCAGCGACAGCCTGTCTGTCGCTACCGAGGGGACCTTCGCCTATGGCGATGTCCAGGTATCGGCGTCTTCGCTGTACATGAAGGTCAGCAGTTTTCTCGACGGTGAGGGTTATGGGCTGATGTATCCCCACGACGCCTTTCTCCAGGGCAAGCTGGCTGCATTGGCTTTGCCCGGCAGTGGTGCCAAACCCCGTGAAGTGGATTGGGTCACCCGGGGCAGCTACCAGTGCCTGCGTTTCTATGAGCGCTGGCAGGGGGCTGCAGTGGGGCTCTGGGAGGATGAGGTCAGGTATTGGTGCTGGGAAGGGGAAAGCGGCCTTACTCAACCGTTCTATGTACATGCCGGGCAACGTCTGGCTTTGGGCGCCAAGGGTTACGATCTGGATCGGACCTTTATCCTGCCGTTCTTTGACAGCTTGCAGATCAAGCGTCTGACACCTTCGGCTCTGGCTCAGGCACAAAGCCGGCTCCAGGCTGTTTGTGCCCGCGGCAAGGCTCGTTATGACCGGGGAAGCGCCTGGGGCAGCGACTACCCCGACAAGCGCCTGACCCTGACCCGCCTGCACTACTGCGGCTACGATGTGCCGCTGCCCGACCTTTCGGCCCCGGCGCCCGGGGCCAAAGCCGACTGAACCTTCGCCTGTCACAACACTCCAGTACCCTGTAAGCCCGCGTCCTCACGGCGCCTGCCACTATTCCTCAGGGGTGAAGGCTGGCAGACTGCCGGTCTTTTCCCCGCTGTCTGTCTTGAGGCTATATGCCAGCGTTTTCACAGCGTCATCTGTTGTTCATCAGTTGGATCATCATTTTCGGTGGCCTGTTGCTGGCCTTGCCCCTGCGTCTGCTGCCCAGCCTGCTGGCCGGGTTGCTGGTGTTCGAGCTGGTCAACATGCTCACCCCGCAACTGCAGCGGCTGATCGAAGGCCGGCGTGCGCGCTGGCTGGCGGTGGCCTTGCTGGGCACCCTGGTGGTCAGCCTGCTGACCCTACTGTTCGCCGGGGCCATCAGCTTCCTGTTGCATGAGGCGGAGAACCCGGGTGCCTCGCTGGGCAAGTTCATGGTGGTGGTGGACAAGGCCCGGGGCCAGTTGCCGCCGTTCCTCGATTCCTACCTGCCGGCCAGCGCCGCCGAGTTCCAGGCTGCCATCGGTGCCTGGGCCAGCAAGCACCTGAGCGAGTTGCAACTGGTGGGCAAGGACGCGGCGCACATGTTCGTGACCCTGCTGATCGGCATGGTCCTGGGGGCGATCATTGCCCTGCAGCGGGTCCCCGACCTGACCAAGCGCAAGCCTCTGGCGGCGGCGCTGTTCGACCGTCTGCACCTGCTGGTCCAGGCGTTTCGCAACATCGTCTTCGCCCAGATCAAGATCTCCCTGCTCAACACCTTCTTCACCGGGATCTTCCTGGCGCTGATCCTGCCGCTGTTCGGGGTCAAGCTGCCGCTGACCAAGACCCTGATCGTGCTGACCTTCCTGCTGGGCCTGCTGCCGGTGATCGGCAACCTGATTTCCAACACACTGATCACCATCGTCGGCCTGTCGCTGTCGATCTGGGTGGCGGTGGCGGCGCTGGGCTACCTGATCTTTATCCACAAGCTGGAATACTTCCTCAACGCGCGGATCGTTGGCGGGCAGATCAGTGCCAAGTCCTGGGAGCTGCTGCTGGCGATGCTGGTGTTCGAGGCCGCCTTCGGCCTGCCCGGGGTGGTGGCGGGGCCGATCTATTACGCGTACCTGAAGAGCGAGTTGAAGCTGGCGGGATTGGTGTGAATCTTGTTCGCCGGCCCGCCGGCTCCTACAGAACCTTGTAGGAGCCGGCGGGCCGGCGAAGCTGTTTCAGCCGTAACGCTTCTTGGCCTCGATGGCCAGGCCGCTGCCGATGCTACCGAAGATATTGCCTTCCACATGCCGGGCATTGGGCAGCATCGCCGCCACGCTCTGGCGCAGCGCCGGAATGCCGCTGGAACCACCGGTGAAGAACACCGTATCGACCTGGCCCACACCGACATTGGCGTCGCTCAGCAACTGGGTGACGCTGGTGCGGATGCGCTCCAGCAAACCGTCGATGGAGGATTCGAACAGGGCCCGGCTCAGATCCACGCTGAGCTCGCGCTCGATCCGGTCCAGGGCCACCAGGCGGTTTTCTGCGTGGGTCAGCTGGATCTTGGTCTCTTCCACTTCCATGGCCAGCCAGTGCCCGGCGCGCTGTTCGATCAGCTTGAACAGGCGGTCGATGCCGCCGGTGTCCTCGATGTCATAGCGCATGCTGCCCAGGGCCAGCTGGGATTTCTGCGAGTACACCGAGTTGATGGTGTGCCAGGTCGCCAGGTTCATGTGGTGGCTGGTGGGCATGTAGGCGCCGCTCTTCATCCGGCTGCCGTAGCCGAACAGCGGCATCACGCCCTGGAGGCTCAGTTGCTTGTCGAAGTCGGTACCGCCGACGTGCACGCCGCCGGTGGCGAGGATGTCGTCGTGGCGGTTATCGACGCCACGGCGCTCGGGGGACAGGCGCACCAGGGAGAAGTCCGAGGTACCACCGCCGATGTCGACGATCAGCACCAGCTCTTCGCGCTCGATGGTGGATTCGTAGTCGAAGGCCGCGGCGATGGGTTCGTACTGGAAGGACACGTGCTTGAAGCCGATCTTGCGGGCCACTTCCACCAGGGTGTCTTCGGCTTCCTGGTCGGCGGCGGCGTCGTCATCGACGAAGAACACCGGGCGCCCCAGCACCACTTCTTCGAATTCCCGACCGGCGGCGGCTTCGGCGCGGCTTTTCAGTTGGCCGATGAACAGCCCCAAGAGGTCCTTGAACGGCATGGCAGTGCCCAGCACGCTGGTGTCGTGCTTGATCAGCTTGGAACCCAGCAGGCTCTTGAGCGAGCGCATCAGCCGGCCTTCGTAGCCTTCCAGGTACTCGTGCAGCGCCAGGCGGCCGTACACCGGACGGCGTTCCTCGATATTGAAGAACACCACCGAAGGCAGGGTGATCTTGTCGTCCTCCAGGGTGATCAGCGTCTCCTCGCCGGGGCGCAGCCAGCCGACGGTGGAGTTGGAGGTACCGAAGTCAATGCCGCAGGCACGGGCCGGGGTGGCGTTGTTCATGTCTTTGGATCCGGTGAAAAAAACGGCCGCGCAGCGTACGCCAGTCCTCGCGCCTTGCAAAGGCCGACTATCTGCTAAATCACCCCCTGTCGTGCCTTGAAAGACTATCCTTTACCCCCAAACTTGCAGGCATGGGCCGCGCAGCCACCTGGGATCACAAGATCCGCCCGAGGCTGCCGATAAACTTCTGATGCGCCGTTCAGTCAGAGAATTGAGATTGATCAATTCTCATGCTGCCAGACCGAGCATGCTGTGCTGCACGCCGCGCGACTTTGATAACGGATGGTGATTCCCTCGATGGACTTCAAAGACTATTACAAGATTCTCGGCGTGGAGCCGACAGCGGACGACAAGGCGATCAAGGCCGCCTATCGCAAGCTGGCGCGCAAGTACCACCCCGACGTCAGTAAGGAAAAGGATGCCGAGGCCAAGTTCAAGGACGCCTCGGAAGCCTATGAAGCGCTGAAAAGCGCCGACAAGCGCGCCGAGTACGATGACCTGCGCAAGTACGGCCAGCATGGCCAGCCCTTCCAGGGCCCGCCGGGCTGGCAGAGCCGTGGCGGTTTTGGCGGCGGCGAGGACGGTGGCGATTTCTCGGACTTCTTCAGTTCGATCTTTGGTAACCGGGGGCCAGGATTCGGCGGCCCGGAGCAGCGCCGCAGCAGCGGTCGTCGTGGACAGGATGTGGAAATGGAACTGCCGATCTTTCTTGAAGAAACCCTGTCCACCGAGTCGAAGAAGATCAGCTTCCAGGTGCCGCAGTACAACGCCAATGGCCAACACGTCAGCAACACCAGCAAGAGCCTGAACGTGAAGATTCCGGCAGGTGTCACCGACGGCGAGCGCATCCGCCTCAAGGGCCAGGGCGCGCCCGGCGTGGGCGGCGGCGCGAATGGCGACCTGTACCTGACCATTCGCTTCGCGCCGCATCCCAAGTTCGATGTCGAAGGCGAGAACCTGATCATCACCCTGCCACTGGCCCCCTGGGAGCTGGCGCTGGGGACCGAGGTCGCGGTACCGACCCTGACCGGCAAGATCAACCTCAAGGTTCCGGCCGGCAGCCAGAATGGCCAGCGCATGCGCGCCAAGGGCCATGGCCTGCTGAACAAGGCCGGCCAGCGCGGCTACCTGTTCGTGCAACTCAAGGCGGTCATGCCCAAGCAGGCGGGCGACGACGTCAAGGCCTTGTGGCAGGAGCTGGCGAAGAAGGCAGCGTTCGACCCCCGGGAAAATTTCTGATTCGACACTAGGAGGCGCTGATCATGAGCACCCTGATCGTTCAGCTGGACATGGAAGAGTTCTGTGAAGTGGCCGACCTGTCGGCGGCCTACGTGATCGAAATCGTCGAGCACGGCATCCTCGAACCTCAGGGCCGGGCGCCCAAGGACTGGCGCTTCAACGACTATGAGCTGTCCCTGGCCAAGCGCGCGGCGAAGTTGCGCCGCGACCTGGACCTGGAATGGGAAGGCGTGGCCTTGGCCCTGGACCTGCTGGACGAAGTGCGGCAACTGCGCGCCGAGAACCAGATGCTCAAACAGCGCCTGGGCCGCCTGCTGGTGGACTGAGGGTGTGTAGGCCTGTAGCCGCTGCCGAGCGCTAGCGAGGCTGCGACCGGGCGCGCAGCGCCCGTATAACCAGGCGACTGCGGTGTGTCAGGAAAACGCGGGTTGCGAGGACTGCGTCCTCGTTCGCAGCTTCGCTGGCGCTCAGCAGCGGCTACAAAACGATACAAACGGCACAAACGATACAAACGCACTAGCGGTTACAAAGCGCCTCAGGCACTGGCGCGGGAGACGCGCGGCAGGACCACGGTGAAGGTGGTGCCATCGCTGGCGTTGGAGCTGACTTCGATGCTGCCCTGGTGGGCAACCACCACTTCCTTGACGATGAACAGCCCCAGGCCAAGGCTGGTGCTGGGGTTGCCCAGTTCTTCGTCGACGCTGCGCACCAACGGGTCGAACAGGGTGCCCAGGGCCTCCGGGGGGATCGGCGTGCCGTAGTTGTGCACGGTCAACAGCACCTGTTCCGCGCCACCGGTGATGGTCACGGTCACGGTGCGGCGGTTGTTGCCGTGCTGCAGGGCGTTGCCGATCAGGTTCTGCAGCATCTGCTCGATGCGCCCGCGGTCCCAGATGCCATGGCTGTCGCCCTCGAAGCTCATCAGCGGGGTGCAATCGGGCTGCCCGGCGCAGGCTTCGTCCATGGCCGCCTTGGCCGCGCTGGCCAGGTCCATGGGCGCAGGTTCGATAGGCAGGCTGCTGCCCAGGCGGCTGCGCACGAACTCCAGCAGGTCGCTGACCATGGCGCCCATGTGCCGGGTGCCGCTCTTGATACGTGAAACGAAGGCCTGGGCGTCGCCGTCCAGGGCGACTTTGCGTGCCAGCATTTCAGTGGACATGCTCACTGCCTGCAACGGCGCCCGCAGGTCGTGGCCAAGAATTGCCAGGAAGATATCCCGCGAGCGGCTGACCTGTTCGGCATAGGCCGCGGTGGACTCGGCCAGGGCTTCATCAATGGCTTCGTTGAAACGGATCATGTCCTGCAGGTAGGCCAGGTCCGGTGTCTGCAGGCTGGCCACCCACAGGCGGATCACGCAGGCTCGCAGGTGGCGGAATTCCGAGGTCATCTGCACCAGGTCGAACCCCACGTGATGGCGCAGCTCGCCATGGCTGGCGGCGGCGGCATCCAGGCTGGGGGTTTTTTCCGGGCCTTCGCCCTTGGCCTTGGCCCTTTGTTCCCCGGGGCTCTGGGCGGTGCACATATCCCGGGCGGCGGCCAGCAGGATGGAGCGCGCGTGGTCACGCAGGTCCGTGCGGGTCAGGGAGTCCTGGGCGAGGCTCCTGGCAAATTGTTCCCATTCATCAACGATTCGATCAACGTGCTGCACGATAAAATCGGACAGGCGCATAGCCGGGCACCTTACTGGGCAGTGAGTGGAAAACCGAGACGCATCTTAGCGCCTAATCGAACATTTCAGCAGCCACTCTGCCCAGTGGTGGACCGGCCCTAGAACAGGAAGTAGCGCTGGGCCATGGGCAGCACGTCCGCCGGTTCGCACCACAGCAGGACGCCATCAGCCTTGACCTGATAGGTCTGCGGGTCGACTTCGATATCCGGCAGGTAGTCGTTGTGGATCAGGTCGGTTTTCTGCACGTTGCGACAGCCCTTGACCACGGCGATGCGTTTTTTCAGCCCCAACTGCTCCGGCACCCCGGCCTCCAGTGCGGCCTGGCTGATGAAGGTCAGGCTGGTGGCATGACGGCTGCCGCCGAAGCTGGCGAACATCGGCCGGTAGTGCACCGGCTGCGGGGTCGGGATCGAGGCGTTGGCGTCGCCCATCAGGCTGGCGGCAATGGCCCCGCCCTTGAGGATCAGGGTCGGCTTGACCCCGAAGAACGCCGGGCGCCAGAGCACCAGGTCGGCCCACTTGCCCACTTCGACGGAGCCCACCTCATGGCTGATGCCGTGGGTGATCGCCGGGTTGATGGTGTACTTGGCAATGTAGCGCTTGACCCGGAAGTTGCTGTTGCCCGGGCCATCCCCCGGCAGCGGGCCGCGCTGCTTGTGCATCTTGTCGGCGGTCTGCCAGGTGCGGGTAACCACTTCGCCGACCCGGCCCATGGCCTGGCTGTCGGAGCTGATCATGGAGAAGGCCCCGAGGTCGTGGAGGATGTCCTCGGCGGCAATGGTCTCCCGGCGGATGCGGCTTTCGGCGAAGGCCACGTCCTCGGCGATGCTCGGGTCCAGGTGATGGCAGACCATCAGCATGTCCAGGTGTTCGTCGATGGTGTTGCGGGTGAAGGGCCGGGTCGGGTTGGTGGAGCTGGGCAGCACGTTGGCCAGGCCGCAGGCCTTGATGATGTCCGGGGCATGGCCGCCGCCGGCACCTTCGGTGTGGTAGGTATGGATGGTCCGTCCCTTGAAGGCGCCGAGGGTGGTTTCGACGAAGCCGGACTCGTTCAGGGTGTCGGTGTGGATTGCCACCTGCACGTCGTATTCATCGGCCACGCTCAGGCAGTTGTCGATGCTGGCCGGAGTGCTGCCCCAGTCCTCGTGCAGCTTGAGGCCGATGGCCCCAGCCTTGACCTGTTCGATCAGCGGCTCGGGCAGGCTGGCGTTGCCCTTGCCGGTAAAGCCGATGTTCATGGCGAAGGCGTCCGCCGCCTGGAGCATGCGCGCCATGTGCCAGGGCCCGGAGGTGCAGGTGGTGGCGTTGGTCCCGGTGGCAGGTCCCGTGCCGCCACCGATCATGGTGGTGACGCCGCTCATCAGCGCCTCTTCGATCTGCTGCGGGCAGATGAAGTGGATATGGGTGTCGATGCCGCCGGCGGTGAGGATCATGCCCTCACCGGCGATGACCTCGGTGCTGGCGCCGATGGCGATGTTCACGTCGGGCTGGATGTCCGGATTGCCGGCCTTGCCGATGGCGGCGATGCGCCCGTCCTTGAGGCCGACGTCGGCCTTGACGATGCCCCAGTGGTCGATGATCAGGGCGTTTGTGATCAGGGTGTCCACCACCTCGGCGGCCAGCAACTGACTCTGGCCCATACCGTCACGGATCACCTTGCCGCCGCCGAACTTCACTTCTTCACCGTAGGTGGTGAAATCCTTCTCCACTTCGATCCACAGCTCGGTGTCGGCCAGCCGCACCTTGTCGCCCACGGTGGGGCCGAACATGTCGGCGTAGGCTTCACGGGAAATCTTCATCGCAGCTCCTTACAAAAACAGGTCTTGCAGGAGCCGGCTTGCCGGCGAAGGGGCCCGAAAGACTGCATTCGCCGGCAAGTTGGCTCCTACGTGCGTAGGGTCGAGGGATCAGAGGTCGCCCATGATCCGCCCGGCGAAGCCGAATACCCGGCGCTTGCCGGCCAGTTCCACCAGTTCCACTTCCCGGGTCTGGCCCGGTTCGAAGCGCACCGCGGTGCCGGCGGCGATGTTCAGGCGCATGCCGCGGCTGGCGGCACGGTCGAAGGTCAAGGCGTCGTTGGTTTCGAAGAAGTGGTAGTGGGAGCCGACCTGGATTGGCCGGTCGCCGCTGTTGGATACGTTCAGGCGCAGGGTACGGCGCCCGGCGTTGAGTTCGATCTCGCCGGGCTGGATCTGGTATTGGCCAGGAATCATAGGGGTTGTCCCAGGGTCTTGAAGTAGATGGCGGTGGCGGTATAGGTGCCGTCCGGGCTCTGGCAGTAGTTGGGCAGTTCGCCGACCCGGGTATAGCCCAGGGCGCGGTAGAACTCTTCCGCCGCGGAGCCGGCCTCGGTGTCCAGGTACAGCAGCCCGCGCTTGTGCTGGCGGGCGGCCTGTTCCAGGGCATTCATCAACTGCTGGCCCAGGCCGCGGCGGCGGGCGCTGTGCAGGACCTGGAGCTTCTGCACCTCGGCGCGGTTGCGCCCGTTGGCCTTCATGCACAGGGCCAGTTGCACGCTGGCCAGGACTTTCTCGTCGCGTACCACCACCCACAACAGCAGGCTGCCGTCCTCGACCCCGGCCTGCACGCTGCTGAGGTAGCTGCGGGCCTGGCTGTCGTCGAGATCGGCCATGAAGCCGATGGACGCACCATGCTGCACCGAGTCCAGCAGCAACTCGATCAGTCCCTGACGGTAATGGGCAAAGCTTTCTCCATGGACAAGGCGCAGTTGGGCGGCGTTCATCGAGATTTCACTCCTTGTGCGGGGCGGGCGGTTGCGCCCCGGGGTTGAGAATCAGCTGCATGAAGGTCAGGTCCAGCCAGCGCCCGAACTTGGTGCCCACCTGAGGCATCTGCCCGGTGCTGATGAACCCCAGGCGCTCATGCAGACGGACCGAGGCGCTGTTGCCGCTCTCGATGGCGGCCACCATCACGTGCTTGCCACAGCCCCGGGCGCGCTCCAGCAGCACCGCCATCAACTGCGGGCCCAGGCCGTTGCCGCGCTGGTCGCTGCGGACATAGACCGAATGTTCCACGGTGTGACGGAAGCCGTCGAAAGGCCGCCAGTCGCCGAAGGAAGCGTAGCCGAGCACCTGCTCCTCGGCGTTGATGATCACCAGGATCGGATAGCCCTGGGCCTGGCGTGCGCTGAACCAGGCCTGGCGGTTGCCCAGGTCTACCGGTTGCTCGTTCCAGATCGCCGTGGTGTTGAGCACGGCGTCGTTGTAGATGTCGCGGATCGCCGGCAGGTCGGCATGCAGGGCATCGCGGATGCGATAGGTCATGGCACGGCCTCAGGCGATGGGTTGGTGAACGGTGACCAGCTTGGTGCCGTCGGGAAAGGTGGCTTCCACCTGGATGTCCGGGATCATCTCCGGGATGCCTTCCATCACCTGCTCGCGGCTGAGCAGGGTGGTGCCGTAGTGCATCAGTTCGGCCACGGTCTGCCCGTCCCGGGCGCCTTCGAGCAGCGCCGCGGAGATATAGGCCATGGTTTCCGGGTAGTTGAGCTTGAGGCCGCGGGCCAGTCGCCGCTCGGCCACCAGGCCGGCGGTGAAGATCAGCAGCTTGTCTTTTTCGCGTGGGGTCAGATCCATCGTGGTCAATCCGTTGTCAGGCAGTAGAAAAAGGTGCAGTGGAAAAGGGCATGCGGGTCAGGTGTTCCAGATTCTGGGTGGCCTGGCTTCGCGGCCCAGCAGCGCCGGGCGCAGCAGGCGCCACAGCTCGATCAGCCAGGCCCGGGCCTGCAGAGCTTCGCTGGCCAGGCAGCGGGCCACCAGCAGGCCCGGCAGTTGGCTCAGATCGCCGCGTACCGGGTGCGCCAGGGCGCGGCAGCGTTCCAGCAGTTCGCCGTCGATTTCACCGGTCACCAGCAAGGTGGCGAACACCGGCTGGCCATCCAGGCCGATGGGGGAATCCAGCAGGCCGTCGCCACCGCCGATGCGCTGGCGTTCATGCCACAGCGGCCGGCCGTCGCGGTACAGGTCCAGGTGGGCCTGGAAATGGCCCTGCTCGAACCGCTCACCACTGGCCGGGCGACCCAGGGCAATGATGTCCCAGTAGAACAGCCGGGCATCGCCCTGCAATTCGATGCGGGTCGTGAGCTCGGCCTGGGCAGCGCTGAAGACGATGGTTTCCTGGGGCAGCCACTCCAGGGTCGCGCCCGGCGCAACCTGCAGGTTCAGGGTCTGGCTGGCCGGGCCGGTGGCGCGATACCACTTGGCCGCCCCGGGGCTGGTCAACTGGGCCCAGGCACCGCTGTCGACCCGGGCGCTGATGGCCAGCTGATCACCGCCGGCAATGCCGCCGGGCGGGTGGACGATGATGTGCTGGCAAACCTCGGGGCCTTCGGCATACAGGTGCTTCTGCACCCGCAGCGGGCCCAGGTGGCGGCGCAGCACCGGGCGCGTGGTGGCACCGCAACGGGCATAGGCCAGCTCCAGTTCGGCGTGCCAGCTGGGAGTGAACAGGGCGGTGGCGGCAGGTAGGTTCATGCTGGGTCGTTATCGTTAGGAGGCTACAGATTAGATCGTAACCAGGCCGCGTACACCCTCGGCCTGCATATTTTCGCCGCGGCCCTGCTGGATGATTTCCCCCCGGGACATCACCAGGTACTGGTCGGCCAGTTCGGCGGCAAAGTCGTAGAACTGCTCCACCAGCAGGATCGCCATGTCGCCCCGGGCCGCGAGCTTGCTGATCACCGCGCCGATCTCCTTGATCACCGAGGGCTGGATGCCTTCGGTGGGCTCATCGAGGATCAGCAGGCGCGGGCGGCTGGCCAGGGCCCGGCCGATGGCCAGTTGTTGCTGCTGGCCGCCGGAGAGATCGCCGCCACGGCGCTGCTTCATCTGCAACAGCACCGGGAACAGTTCGTAGATGAAGGCCGGCACTTCCTTGGCCTGGGAGCCGGGGAAGCGGGACAGGCCCATCAGCAGGTTTTCCTCCACGGTCAGGCGGCCGAAGATTTCCCGGCCCTGGGGCACGTAGGCGATCCCGGCGTGGACGCGCTGATGGGGCTTGTAGCCGGTGATGCCCCGGCCCTCCCAGTTGACCGCGCCCTCCTTGGCCGGCAGCAGGCCCATCAGGCACTTGAGCAGGGTGGTCTTGCCCACGCCGTTGCGCCCCAGCAGGCAGGTGACTTCACCGATCCGGGCCTCGAAGCTCAGGCCGCGCAGGATGTGGCTACCGCCGTAGTATTGGTGAAGCTTGTCGACTTGGAGCATGGTCGGGTACTCGAATTTTGTGGGGATTGCGGGGTGGTCTTCGCTGGCCAGCCAGCTCCTGCGGGAGGGGTAGGAGCCGGCTTGCCGGCGAACGGCGGTTGCGCTAACGGCCGAGGTAAACCTCGATCACCCGTTCGTTTTCCTGCACCTGTTCCAGGGAGCCTTCAGCCAGCACGCTGCCCTGGTGCAGCACGGTGACGTGGTCGGCAATCGAGCCGACAAAGCCCATGTCGTGTTCCACCACCATCAGCGAGTGCTTGCCCGCCAGGGTCTTGAACAGCTCGGCGGTAAATTCGGTCTCGGCGTCGGTCATGCCCGCCACCGGTTCGTCCAGCAACAGCAGTTGCGGGTCCTGCATCAGCAGCATGCCGATCTCCAGAAACTGCTTCTGGCCGTGGGACAGCAGGCCCGCCTGGCGTTGAGCCGAAGGGCTCAGGCGAATGGTCTCCAGCACCTGGGCGATGCGGTCCTGCTGTTCTGTGCTCAAGCGTGCCCCGAGGCTGGCCCACACCGACTTGTCGGTCTTCTGCGCCAGCTCCAGGTTCTCGAACACGCTCAGGGCCTCGAACACCGTGGGTTTCTGGAACTTGCGGCCGATCCCGGCCTGGGCGATCTGCACTTCGCTCATCTGGGTCAGGTCCAGGGTTTCGCCGAACCAGGCCTTGCCCCGGGAGGGGCGGGTCTTGCCGGTGATCACGTCCATCAGGGTGGTCTTGCCGGCGCCGTTGGGGCCGATGATGCAGCGCAACTCGCCGACACCGATGTACAGGTTGAGGTTGTTGAGGGCCTTGAAACCATCGAAGCTGACGCTGATGTCCTCCAGGGTCAGGATGGTGCCGTGGCGGGTGTTGAGGCCCTTGCCGGCGGCGTGGCCAAGGCCGATGGCGTCGCGGCTGGTGCCGGCGTCCTTGTTGGTGTCGAGAATGGGTTCGAGCATGAAGTCCGCCGTTGCTGTGACTCTCATTGTTCACCTCGTTTGTTCAGCAGGCCGATCACGCCCTTGGGCAGGTACAGGGTCACGACGATGAACAGCGCACCGAGGAAGAACAGCCAGTATTCGGGAAAGGCCACGGTGAACCAGCTCTTCATGCCGTTGACCACACCGGCCCCCAGCAGCGGGCCGATCAGCGTGCCGCGCCCGCCCAGGGCGACCCACACGGCGGCCTCGATGGAGTTGGTGGGGGACATTTCGCTGGGGTTGATGATGCCCACCTGGGGCACGTACAGGGCCCCGGCCAGGCCGCACAGCACGGCGCTCAGGACCCAGACGAAAAGCTTGAAGCCGCGCGGGTCGTAGCCGCAGAACATCAGGCGGTTTTCGGCGTCGCGCAGGGCCGTCAGCACCCGGCCGAACTTGCTCCGGGCCAGGCGCCAGCCCAGGTACAGGCTGCCCACCAGCAGCGCCACCGTGGCCAGGAACAGCACCGCCCGAGTGCCCGGTTCGGTGATGCCGAAGCCCAGGATGCTGCGGAAGTTGGTAAAGCCGTTGTTGCCGCCAAAGCCGGTCTCGTTGCGAAAGAACAGCAGCATCCCAGCGAAGGTCAGGGCCTGGGTCATGATCGAGAAGTACACGCCCTTGATCCGCGAGCGGAAGGCGAAGAAGCCGAACACCAGGGCCAGCAGCCCCGGGGCCAGCACCACCAGGCACAAGGCCCAGAGGAAATGCTCGGTGCCGGCCCAGTACCAGGGCAGTTCGCTCCAGGAAAGGAAGGTCATGAAGGCCGGCAGGCCATCCCCGGCGGCCTGGCGCATCAGGTACATGCCCATGGCGTAGCCGCCCAGGGCGAAGAACAGGCCGTGGCCCAGGGACAGCAGCCCGGCGTAGCCCCAGACCAGGTCCAGGGCCAGGGCGACGATGGCGTAGCAGAGGATCTTGCCCACCAGGGTCAGGGTGTAGGCCGAGACCTGCAGCGGGTTGTCCGCCGGTAGCAGCGACAGCAGCGGCAGGGCCAGCAGCACCAGGAGCAGCAACGCCCCGACGGTGATCGTGACCCTGGGCCCGGCTTTCTGGCTGGCGGTAATGAGCAGTGGTTGATTCATCAGTCGATCACCCGTCCTTTCAGTGCGAAGAGTCCCTGCGGGCGTTTCTGGATAAACAGAATGATCAGCGCAAGGATCAGGATCTTGCCGAGCACGGCGCCGATCTGCGGTTCGAGGATCTTGTTCGCCACCCCCAGGCCGAAGGCCGCCAGCACGCTGCCGGCCAGTTGCCCGACCCCGCCGAGTACCACCACCAGGAACGAGTCGATGATGTAGCTCTGGCCCAGGTCCGGGCCGACGTTGCCGATCTGGCTCAGGGCCACGCCGCCCAGGCCCGCAATGCCCGAGCCGAGGCCGAAGGCGAGCATGTCCACGCGCCCGGTGGGCACGCCGCAGCAGGCGGCCATGTTGCGGTTCTGGGTCACCGCACGCACGTTCAGGCCCAGGCGGGTCTTGTTCAGCAGCAGCCAGGTGAGCACCACGACAAACAGCGCGAAGGCGATGATCACGATGCGGTTGTAGGGCAGTACCAGGTTGGGCAGCACCTGGATGCCGCCGGACAGCCAGGCCGGGTTCGCCACTTCGACGTTCTGCGCGCCGAACAGCAGGCGCACCAGCTGGATCAGCATCAGGCTGATGCCCCAGGTGGCCAGCAGGGTTTCCAGGGGCCGGCCGTAGAGGTGGCGGATCACCGTGCGCTCCAGGGCCATGCCGATACCGGCGGTGACGAAAAACGCCACCGGCAGCGCCAGCAGTGGGTAGTACTCGATGGCTTGCGGGGCGTAGCGCTGGAACAGCAACTGCACCACATAGGTGGCGTAGGCGCCGAGCATCAGCATCTCGCCGTGGGCCATGTTGATCACCCCCAGCAGGCCGAAGGTGATGGCCAGCCCCAGGGCCGCCAGCAGCAGGATTGAGCCCAGGGACAGGCCGCTGAAGGCCTGGCCCAGCACTTCGCCCACCAGCAGCTTGCGCTTGACCTGGGCCAGGCTGGTTTCGGCAGCGGTGCGCACCGCGGCATCGGCTTCGACCCCGGGTTCGAGCAGGCCTTCGAGGCGGGTGCGGGCCAGCGGGTCGCCGGTTTCCCCCAGCAGGCGCACGGCGGCCAGGCGCACCGCCGGGTCGCTGTCCACCAGTTGCAGGTTGGCCAGGGCCAGGCTCAGGGCATCGTGCACGTCCGGGGCTTGCTCGGCGGCCAGTCGGGCATCGAGGAATTTCAGTTGCGCCGGCTTGGCGCTTTTCTGCAGTTGGCGGGCGGCGGCCAGACGGCTGTTGGCGTCGCTGGCGAGCAACTGGTGGCTGGCCAGGGCGCTGTCGATCAGGCCCCGCAGGCGGTTGTTCAGGCGCAGGGTTCTGCTTTCGCCGGCGATGTTCAACTGGCCCTGCTGCAGGGCGTTGAGCAGTTCCAGGCGCGCCGGGTCGGGCTGCGCGGCCCAGGTTTCCAGGAGCCGGGCCTGCTCGCCGGAGTTGCCGGCGACGAAGTCTTCGGCATCCCCGGCCTGGGCCGTCCATGGCAGTAACAGCAGGCCGGCGAGGATCAAACGGTAGAGGGCAGTGGGCATATCGGTGTCCTTGAAAGCGCCCGGATAACCTGTAGGAGCGAGCTCGCTCGCGATCCGCGCAGCGGCCAGCCGGGCGGTTTTCGTTGGAGGTCCTGCGGACCTCGTCGCGAGCAAGCTCGCTCCTACGGGGAAGGCGTCAGGTTCGGATCAGTTGCTCTTGACCGCGTAGTCCGGCTTCTTGTCGTTGCCCGGGATGAACGGGCTCCAGGGCTGGGCACGGATCGGGCCTTCGGTCTGCCAGACCACGTTGAACTGACCGTCGGGCTGGATCTCGCCGATCATCACCGGCTTGTGCAGGTGGTGGTTGGTCTTGTCCATGGTCAGGGTGTAGCCCGAAGGGGCGGCGAAGGTCTGCCCGGCCAGCGCCTCACGAACCTTGTCGACATCGGTGGACTTGGCTTTCTCCACTGCCTGGGCCCACATGTGGATACCGACGTAGGTGGCTTCCATCGGGTCGTTGGTCACGGCCTTGTCCGCCCCCGGCAGGTTCTTGGCCTTGGCGTAGGCTTTCCAGGCGGCGACGAACTTCTGGTTCACCGGGTTATCCACGGACTCGAAGTAGTTCCAGGCCGCCAGGTTGCCCACCAGTGGCTTGGTGTCGATGCCGCGCAATTCTTCCTCGCCCACGGAGAACGCCACCACCGGCACGTCGGTGGCCTTCAGGCCCTGGTTGGCCAGTTCCTTGTAGAAGGGCACGTTGGAATCGCCGTTGACCGTGGAGATCACTGCGGTCTTGCCGCCGGCGGAGAACTTCTTGATGTTGGCGACGATGGTTTGATAGTCGGCATGACCGAAAGGGGTGTAGACCTCTTCGATGTCCTTGTCCGCCACGCCCTTGGAGTGCAGGAACGAGCGCAGGATCTTGTTGGTGGTGCGCGGGTAGACGTAGTCGGTGCCCAGGAGGAAGAAGCGCTTGGCGCTGCCGCCGTCCTCGCTCATCAGGTATTCCACCGCCGGGATCGCTTGCTGGTTTGGCGCAGCGCCGGTGTAGAAGACGTTGGGCGACATCTCTTCGCCTTCGTACTGCACCGGGTAGAACAGCAGGCCGTTGAGCTCTTCGAACACCGGCAGCACCGACTTGCGCGACACCGAGGTCCAGCAGCCGAATACCACCGCCACCTTGTCCTGGGTCAGCAACTGGCGGCCCTTCTCGGCGAACAGCGGCCAGTTCGAGGCCGGGTCCACCACCACCGGCTCCAGCAGCTTGCCGTTGACCCCGCCCTTGGCGTTGATTTCGTCGATGGTCATCAGCGCCATGTCCTTGAGGGACGTTTCGGAGATCGCCATGGTGCCCGACAGCGAGTGCAGGATCCCCACCTTGATGGTTTCGGCGGCCTGGACGGTCCAGGTCATGCCCATCGCGGCAATGCTTGCCGAGAGAGTGAAAGCCTTGAGCAAACTACGACGCTTCATTGTGCGATCTCCATGAACTCTTGATTTTTCAGGTGGTAGATGCGGACTGCTGAAGGGCTGTTTTGCAAGGGGTGTGCCGAGTCGGCGCAAGGCATGAAAACGTCGCTTTAACGGCGCGGGCGGGGGAGGTGATGCCCCAAGACGAGGCTTGGGCAAGGGGCTGGTGCGCCGGGGTGCGTCATTGTGGTGCTGGCGCTGGGCGGCAGCCGTGGCCTGGGGGTGGCTTCAGTTCACGCCCGGGAAGGAATCGACATATTTGATGGTGAAGTCGGGAAAGGAGTCGACGATCTGGATCTTGTAGTCGGGGAAACTGTTGACGATCTTCCACTTGCCCGGCGCGTCGGCAAAGGAGCTGACCTGCTTCACCTTCAGATCGGGAAAGGAGTTCACCACCTTGACCTTGTAGTCGGGGAAGCTGTTGACGAATTGGATGTTGCCGTAGATTTTCGAGACGTCGACCGAGGTGCCGGCCTGGGCGCCAAGGGCTGTGCCGAGCAGCAAGGCCAGGAGCGCGGTTCTGAACATGAGACTCATCCTGAGAGATCCAAGCGCGCGATCTTAAAGCAAGGGCGACGATTGTAGGAGCTGGCTTGCCAGCGAAGAGGCCTTCGAACCTTGCACAAGGCTCACGAGCGCCTTCGCCGGCAAGCCGGCTCCTACAGAGGCGGGCACAGTCAGCGGCGACGCATCAGGCCGATGAAGAACACCCCGCCGATGGCCGCGGTGGCCACGCCGATGGGCAGGTCCTCGGGGGCGATCAGGGTGCGCGCAGCCACATCCACCCAGACCAGGAACAGGCTACCCAGCAGTACGCACACCGGCAGCAGCCGGCGGTGTTCGGCGCCCACCAGGCGCCGGGCAATGTGCGGCACCATCAGCCCGACAAAACCGATGGAGCCGCTGATGGACACCAGCACTCCGGTCATCAGCGAGGCAATCAGGAACACCTTCAGGCGCACATTGCGCGCGTTCAGCCCCAGGGTCACGGCGGTCTGCTCGCCGGCCATCAGGGCGTTCAGCGGGCGCGCCATGCCCAGCAGCAACACCAGCCCCAGCAGCACGCTGGCGGCGGGGATCGCCAGCAGTTCCCAGCGCGCCAGGCCCAGGCCGCCGAGCATCCAGAACATCACTGCGGAGCTGGCGCGGTGGTCGCCCATGAACAGCAGCAGGTTGGCCGCGGCCATCATCACGAACGACACCGCCACCCCGCACAGCAACAGCCGGTCGCTGTCGAGGCGGCCGTTGCGGGCGGCGATCCCCAGCACCAGCGCCATGCTCAGCAGGGCGCCGACAAAGGCCGCCAGGGGCAGGGTCAAAAGCCCGATGACCTGGCCCAGGTGCAGCACCACGATCACCGCGCCGAGGGTGGCGCCGGAGGTCACCCCCAGCAGGTGCGGGTCGGCCAGCGGGTTGCGGGTCACCGCCTGCAGCACCGCGCCGATCAGTGCCAGCCCGGCACCGACCAGCGCGCCGAGGAGCATGCGCGGCACGCGGATCAGCCAGACGATGTGCTCCTGGCCCGGGCTCCAGTCCACAACGCCCAGGCCCAGGGCCTTGTGCAACAGAATGCGCCCCACCACCTCCACCGGCACCCGCGCCGGGCCAAAGCCCAGGGACACCACGCAGGACGCCAGCAGCAGGGCGCCCAGGGCCATCAACAGTGCGGCATAGCGGGGACTGGTCATTCGCCGTGGAAACCCTTGGCCAGGGTTTCCACCGCCAGCACGTTGTCGATGCCCGGCGTGGCCTGCACATAGGGGATGACGATGAAGCGCTGGTTCTTGATCGCATCGACTCCTTGCAGGGCCTTGTTGTTCAGCAGGAACTGCTGCTTCTGCTCGGCGCTGACTTCGCTGTAGTCGACGATCACGATCACCTGCGGGTTGCGCTCGACCACGGTTTCCCAGTTGACCCGGGTCCAGCTGGCGTCGACGTCATCGAGGATATTGCGCCCGCCGGCCGCGTCGATCAGGGCCTGGGGCATGCCCAGGCGGCCCGAGGTCATGGCCCGGTCTTCGCCGCTGTCATAGAGGAATACCCGCGGCTTGTCCCTGGGCAGGTCCTTCTGTACCTGGGCCACCTGCTCCTGCATCCGGGCGATCAGGGCGTTGGCGCGATCCTGCACGTCGAAGATCCGCCCGAGGTTACGCAGGTCGGTGTAGGTGTCCTCGAGGCTGGCGGCCGGGCGCTTCATCACGAAGGCGCAGGACTCGGTCAGCTCGTAGACGTTGATCCCCAGCGGCGCCAGGGTCTGGGGCGTGAGGTCGCCGCCCACGCGCATGCCGTAGTCCCAGCCGGCGAAAAAGAAGTCGACGTTGGCATTGAGCAGGGTTTCCACCGACGGGTACTTGGCCGCCAGTTCCGGCAGGCCGTCGAGCAGGGCGCTCATCTGCGGGGTCACGGCCTTCCAGCCGCTGATCCCGCTGTAGCCCACCATGCGTGGCTTGAGCCCCAGGGCGAGCATCATCTGGGTCATGTTGATGTCATGGCTGAGGGCGTGTTTCGGCGCTTGCTTGAAGGTCACTTCGCGGTTGCAGCTGGTGATGGTCAGCGGGTAATGGGTGGCCTCGGCGAAGGCCTGGGCGGCCCCCAGAGACAGGGCCAGGAGCAGGCTGGAGCGAAGCAGGGAGCGCAAGGTCATGGTTGGGTGATCCAGGTGATTCGTGGGTAGCCGGACAGGGGATGGGCGTCGATCAGCGCCTCGACGCCGAAGACGTTGCGCAGCAACTCGACGGTGAGCACCTCGCCGGGCGTGCCGCTGGCGACGATGCGCCCATGGTCGAGGACATACAGGCGGTCGCAGAAGGCTGCGGCCAGGTTCAGGTCGTGGATGCTCGCCAGGGTACCGATGCCCAGGCGCTTGACCCGCTGCAGCAACTCCAGCTGGTAGCGCGGGTCGAGGTGGTTGGTGGGCTCGTCGAGGATCAGCAACTGGGGTTGCTGGGCCAGGGCGCGGGCCAGGATCACCCGCTGTTTCTCACCGCCGGACAGGGTGGCGAAGGCGTGGTCCTCGAAGCCCAGCAGGCCCACCGATTCCAGGGCCTCGCGGGCGATGCGCCGGTCGTCCTGGGTGTCGCCGTCGAACAGGCCCTTGTGCGGGGTGCGGCCCATGGCGACCACCTCCTGCACGGTCAGGCCGAAGGCGTCGGGAAACTCCTGGAGGACCACGGCGATGCGTTGCGCGCACCAGCGCGGCGACTGCTTCCACACATTCTGATGCTCAAGCTGCACCTCGCCCTGCTGCGGCTTGCTAAAGCGATAGGCGCAGCGCAACAGGCTGGTCTTGCCGCTGCCGTTGGGCCCGATCAGGCCGACGAACTCGCCGGCCGCCACCTGCAGGCTGGCCTCACGCAGTTGGAACTGGTGGTGGCAGTGGCCCTGGCCCAAGGGTGTCCAGGCCAGGTTGGTGAGGTTCAGCGAGGTCATGCCGTATCCGTGTGGTCCCCGCGCGGTGGCCGCAGGTGAGGTTAAAAGGTGTAGTCAGCGGTGACGAAGAACGAGCGCGGCTCGCCGAGTATCCATTGCTGGCCGTCATTGTATTGGCTTTGCGCGTACTGGCGGTCAAACAGGTTGTTCAATTGCAGGCCCAGGGTGGTGCTGGGCAAGGCTTTCCATGACAGCGCGGCATCCACCACGGTGTAGCCGGGCAACTGATTCCGGTTGGCCATGTCGGCGTAGCGTGCGTCTACGTAGCGCACTCCGGCGCCGGCCCGCAGGTCATCGTCGAGGGCCTTGCTCAGCCACAGGTTGGCGGTGCGCCGGGGCACGTCCACCGGGCGCTTGCCGTCGCGGGAGACCTGCACGCCGTCGACGTCCTGCTGGAAGTCGTCGTACCGGGCGCGAACGATGGCGGCGTTGGCCTGCAGTTGCCAGGCGCGGGGCAGTTGCAGGTCCAGGCTGGCTTCCAGGCCGTTGGAGGATTGCTGGCCCACCTGCTGTTTCAGGTCCGGGTCGCCCGGGACATCGGTCAGCAGCTTCTTCTTGACGATGTGATAGGCCGCCAGGGTCCATTCGCCGCGCTGGTCCCAGAACATCTGCTTGAGGCCGATCTCGGTCTGCCTGGCGCTGGAGAGGTCGAATTGCTGCTGGCTCTTGCTCAGGGAAATCAGCCCGCCGACACCGTCGGTGCTGGTGGAGTACTGGCCATAGAGGGAGGTGTCCGGGGTCACCGCAAACACCAGCCCGGCCTTCCAGTTGTTACCGGTCAGGGTCTTGTCGCTTCGGCTGTCGTCCTTCAAGTCATCGCGATCAATATGCACGTAGTCGCGGCGCACACCGCTCACCAGGGACCAGCGCTCGCTGAGCTGCAGGCGGTTTTCGGCGAACACCGACATCTGCCTGGTGGTGGTCTTGAACTGGTCGCGGTAGGGGCTGTCGCTGGCGAAGTCGCCCGGGGCCGGGTGGTACAGGTCCACCGGCTGACCGTTGCTGAAGCTGTCGATGAAGGGCGAGTTGCTCTTCATGTGGAAGCGGATGCGGTTGTAGTCGACCCCGGTCAGGGTCTGGCTGTCGAGGCCCAGCAGCGAGTGCTTGAAGGTGAAGGTCTGGCGGTCGCCGACCTGTTCCTGCTGGTGACCGATGCCGAAGTTGCCGCTGCGGGTCAGTTGCCGATTGGCCGGATCGTAGTTGTAGTTCTCGGCGTTCTGCCAGCGGCGCTGGGCCTTGAGGTAGTACAGCTCGTTGCTGGCACTGAGGTTGTCGGAAATCTGCCATTGGCTGGTCAGGCGGGTCCACTGGTCGTTGTAGTGCTGCTTGTCATTGCGCACGTTGTAGTTCTTGTCCCGCAGGCTCTTGTGCAAACGCCCGTCGATCAGCGGCGTGCCGAAGTAGTTCATCGGGTTCTGGTCGCCGTAGTCGTGGGCCAGGGTGAAGGCCAGGTCGTCACGGGCCTGCCAGCGCAGGGCAGCGCTGACGAAGTCGCCGGAGGAATCGCCCCGGTCGATCCAGCCGTTGCTGCGTTCGCGGTTGAGGTTGAGCCGGTAGCTCAGGGTGTCGCTCAGGGAGCCGCCGCTGTCCAGGGCCTGCTGCTGGCGATCGAAGGAGCCGTAGCCCAGTCGCAGGTGGTTTTCGATTTCGCCGCTGAACGGCTTTTTCGGGACGGTGTTGATCACCGCTCCGGTGGCGCCTTCGCCGTACAGCACCGAGGCCGGGCCGCGCAGCACGTCGACCCGCTCCACCGCCCAGGTGTCCACCGGGAAGGTCACGGTGCCCATGCCGGTGTACATGCGGTTGCCGTCATACAACTGCATCACCGAGCTCTGCCCGGTAAAGCCCCGTGCCGACAGCGAGGTGCCGCCGTCGCCCGGGGTGCCGGTGCGGCTGATGCCGGCGCTGCGCGATACCGCGTCCTGGATGCTCCGATCGCCCCGGGCGCGGATTCGATCGCCGCTCAGGCTGTCGGTGCTGGCCGGGGTTTCCAGGGCGCTCAGGCCCAGGCGCGAACCGGCGCTGGTGGGGGTGGCCAGGCTGATGCTGTCGTCGGCTTCGCTGGCGGCGGCGGAGATGGTGCCGGTGGGCAGGGTCAGGGCGGAGCCGTCGGCCTGGGCCGGGGAAGTCAGGGCCATCAGGCAGAGGCTGGGCAGCAGGTACTTGTTCATCGGGACGGTGAATCACTTCTTCCAGAGGGTTGCCCGCAGCGGATGAGGCTGCGGGCGGGGATGTTACACCAAGCGTTATAAAGTAACATTATATCTGTGCGCGACTGAAGCGCGCGGAGTGTACAGAGCCCTCTGGAATGCGCATCTCGGCTGATTCATGTTGAAGATGAGGCTGATTCAGGATCACGGTTCCAGCGCGATAGCAGCAGGCGGTCCAGCAGCCAGACCACGACCAGCGAAGCCCCCACCAGCGGGAAGGCCAGGGCCAGCAGGCCGATGACCAGCATTGCGGTCTTCCAGCGTGGCAGGTCGTGGCGCAGTGGTGGTACGCCGAGCCGGCCCTGGGGCCGTCGTTGCCACCACATGATGAGACCACTCACGGCGCCGAGCAGGATCATCAGGCACACCACCAGCACCAGGATCTGGTTGAAGCGCCCGAACATCTTGCCTTCGTGCAGCATCACTCCCAGCTCGGTGGCCCGGGCCACGTTGCTGTAGTCCTTCCAGCGCACATCGGCGAGCACCTGGCCGCTGTACTGGTCGACGTGCAGGGTGGCGTCGTGGCGCGGGTCGTCGGCGAATACGGCGATGGTGAATACCCCTGTCGCCGTGCTCGGCAGGGTGATGCTGTAGCCCGCTTCGACCTGGCGCTGACGGGCGATGTCCTGCACCGCCTGCAGGCTGATGGCGGGGACGGCCGCAGCGGTATTGCCGGCGTTGTGGGCCATGTGCTCGGCGTGGTCGCCGGACATCGGCATGGGGGTGTTTTTCAGGGCCCAGGGCACGGTCTGGCGGCTGGCGCTGTTGAGCTCTCCAGCCTGCTGGTCGGAGGTCGGCACGTCGTTCCACATGGCCGCCGGAAAGCGGTTCCACAGGTCGGCGTACTGCTTGCCCCAGAAGCCGGTCCAGGTCATGCCGCTGAGCAGCATCAGCAGCAGGAAGGCCGAGCCCCAGAAACCCAGCACACCGTGCAGGTCACGCCAGAACAGGCGGCCGTGGGCACTCCAGCGTGGCCAGAGTAGCCCGGCCGAAGACTTGCCCCGCGGCCACCACAGGTACAGGCCCGAGACCACCAGGACAATGCCCCAGCTCGCGGCCAGTTCCACCAGCCGGTCACCCGGGGTGCCGATCATCAGCTCGCCATGAATGGCCCGGGCCATGGCCTGCAGGTTGCCCTTGGCATCCTGCTCGCCGAGCACGTCGCCGTGGTAGGGGTCGATGAATACATTGAGTTCCTGGCCTTTGTGCTGCACCACGAACTGCGCGCTGCGCTCGGCATCCACAGGGGGCAGGTACTGCTTGATATGGCCCTGGGGGTAGGCGGCCTGAACCCGTTGCAACAGCTCATCGGCGCTGAGGCTGTGGTGGGCGGCAGGCACCTTGAGCAGGCTGGGGTACATCAGCGGGTCCAGCTGCGGTTTGAACAGGTAGACGATGCCGGTCAGGGCCAGCATCACCATGAAGGGGGCGACGAACAGCCCGGCGTAGAAATGCCAGCGCCAGGCCAGGTTGTAGAAAGACACTTTGGGTCGGTTCATCGGGGAAGGCTCCGCAGGGCTGTGGATCTTTTCTTATGGGGGCTGTTCGCCGGCAAGCCGGCTCCTGCGACAAGGAGACGGCGTGCCGGCGAAGGGGCATCAGAAACTCAGGTCAACCTTGGTCCAGAGCGTGCGCCCCGGTTCCTTGATGGCTTGCGGGTCCGTCGCCGGGTAGCCGAAGCCGGCATTGCCCGCCAGGTTCAGGTGCTCGGCGTAGGCCTTGCCGAACAGGTTGTCGACCCCGGTGCTGAGCTTGAGGTTCTTGGTCACCCGGTAGGCGCCGTTGAGGGAGAACACGCCGAAGCCGCCGCTCTTGCCGAAGTCCTTGCCGACCACGTTGCCCTTGTTCAGGTCCACCCGGTTTTGCGCTGCGACCACGCGCCACAAGGCCCCGGCGCTCCAGTCGTCCTCGCTGTAGGTCAGGCCCAGGCGCGCGTCCAGCGGCGGCATCTGTGGCAGGGCCTTGCCGTCGCTGCTGTTCTTGCCCCAGGCGTAGGCCAGGGTCGCGTCGGCTTTCCAGTTGGAGGTCAGCTTGTAGGCCGCGCCCAGTTCGCCGCCCATGATCCGGGCGTCGATGTTCTCGGCCCGAGAGGTGCTCATGCCCATCATTTTCGAGTTGTAGTCGAAGAGGATGTAGTCGCGCACCTGGCCGATGTAGCCCGAGGCCCAGGCTTCCAGGTCTTCACCCTGGTATTGCAGGCCGAAGTCGAGCTGGGTGGTCTTTTCCGGCTTGATCGAATCGAAGGCGTTCACCGAGCCGGCCGGGCCCATTTTCGGCGAGAACAGCTCCCAGTAGTCGGGGAAGCGCTGGGTGTGGCCAAGGCCGACGTAGAGCGTGGTCGGGCTGTCGGCCAGGTCATGCTCGTAGCGCACGAAGCCGCTGGGCAGGGTATCGGCCCGGGTGTCGCCGGCGGTGGGGTTGGGGCGGGTCATCATTCCCGAGCCGATGCTTTGCCGGTAGTCCTTGGCCGAGGCGCGGTCCAGGCGCGCGCCGGTGATCATGCGGTCACGCTCGGCGGCGTACCAGGTCAGCTCGCCGAAGGCTCCGTAGTTGTGGAAGTCGGCGTCCTTGGTGCGAGGCAGCTCCTTGTAGGTATCGATGCCGCTGCTGGCGCGGTTGCGGTGTTCGTTGGTCTGGGCGTCCAGGCCGCCGATCAACTGCAGGTCGGCCCAGCGCCAGGTAGCCTTGATCCGCGCCCCGAGGGTGCGACGGTCGACGTTGGAGGCCATGGGGCCGGCCATCATTCCGGTGCCGGATGGGGTGCGCAGGCTGTAGTTGTCCATCACGTGGTCGGCGTAGTTGTAGTAGACCTGGGCCTCGACCTTGTCCAGCACCTCGCCAAGGTTGGACTTCTCGAAACGCAGGCCCAGGCTTTCGCGCTTGAATTGCGAGCCGTCCATGCCGCGCCCGGCGTAGCGGGCTTCGCCATCGCCCTTGCCGGCGGTGAGTTCCAGCAGGGTGTCGGCGTCCGGGGTCCAGCCCAGGGCCACGTCACCGTTCCACTTGTCGTAGCGCGAGGCCACGGTGTCATTGTTGCCGTCGCGGTAGTCGTCGGCGTGGGCGGTGTTGCCGATCACCCGCACATAACCCAGGGGGCCACCGGCAGCGGCATCCAGGGTCTTGTCGAAGCGCCCGTTGGAGCCGGCCAGCAGGCTGGCATTGACCCGGGTGCCGAGTTCGCCGAAATGTTCCGGTTCGCGCTCGAAAAGCACCGTGCCGGCCGAGGCGCCCGGGCCCCAGAGCACGGTCTGCGGGCCCTTGATCACGGTCAGCCGGTCGTAGGTTTCCGGAGAGATATAAGAGGTCGGCGCGTCCATGCGGCCCGGGCAGGCGCCGAGCATCATGCCGCCGTTGGTGAGGATGTTCAGCCGCGAGCCGAACATGCCTCGCAGCACCGGGTCGCCGTTGGTGCCGCCGTTGCGTACCAGGGCAAAGCCGGGAATGGTCTTGAGGTAGTCGCCGCCGTCACTGGCCGGCACCGGCTGGCGCGGGTCCTTGGGGTTGGTGACCACGGTCAGGGGCGAGCTGGGGGCGATGGCGGTGATCACCGTCGGGCTCAGTTCGGTGCTGTGCCGGGAGTGGCCCGTTGCGGCATCGTCGGCCAGCGCCAGGGGCGTCAGCAGAGCGCCGCAGAGGACCGCGAGGGCGCGGTTGAAGTGCTGGCGCGCAGGGTTCAGGGCGAAGGTCTTGAGTGGCTGGGCAACGCCCAGGCGAGAGTCGGCATAAAACATAGATGTTCCATCGTTCGGTCTTGAATGACACGGCCGCAGGTACGCGTCTGTCGCGCTGACAGCCGGCCGTGTGAGATGAGCTGAAGACTCAGGCGAGGAACGGTGGGGCGCGGGTCAGGGCGCCGGGGAACACGGTCTGCCGGGCGTGGCCCAGGCGCGTGGCGGGGATCAGGAAATACGGTGTGGGCGGCGTGAACAGAGCGGCGAACGACAGCGCCGAAGGCAGTGCCGGGCAATTGAACAGCAGGCTGCAATAGCCGCACTTTTCCCAGAGCACATGCTCTTCGCCCTGGGATCTGCCCTTCTGTGCGTGGTGCGGGCTTTCACCGTGGCAGCCGGGCGCAGCGTCGCCCATGTCCATGGAAACGGACATGTTCATCGGCATCGCGTGATCCATCGGCATCGACTGGGAAATCAGCGGGCCGATAAAGATCATCAGCATGGCGAACAGGCTGATCCAGCTGCCGCGGCGGACTCCAGACGAGTCGCGGCGCGGCACGGACCGCCTGCGGCCAGGCGCGTGCGGGGCGTTCACGGAGAGGGCCGGTCAGTGCTTACTGGGCGTGCATATGCCCTTGCATGGCGTCCGGCGCCTGCTTCTGCACCGCCACTTCGACCGTGACGTCACCGGCTTTTTCAAAGTGCAGGGTCAGCGGAAAACGCTTGCCGTCGGTGAGCAGGCTGCGGTCCTTGAGCTCCAGCAACATCACGTGGTAGCCCATGGGGGCGAAGGTCGCCTCGCCACCTGCGGGCACCGCTACCTTGGCCACTTGTTGCATCTTCATCATGTCGCCTTGCTTGACGTGCTCGTGCAACTCGGCCTTGCCGGCGATCGGCGAGTCGACGCTGAGCAGGGTGTCGGCGTTCTTGCCCGGGTTGTGCACCACGAAGTACGCGGCCACGGTGGGCGCGTTCGGCGGCAGTTCCTGAGACCAGGGATGGGCGATCTGCAGGTCACCGGCCTTGTAGTCGTGGGCGGTGGCGAAACAGGCAGGCAGCAGCAGTGCGGCCAGCAGCAGGGATTGCTTGACCAGGGATGGTTTGGACATGTGAGTTCTCCAGAACGATTCAAAGACGCAGATCACTTGCGAAAGGGAATCATGCCAGAGGCGGGGCGCCGGGGTTCAGGCTGGGCCATTGCTGGCGCAGGGTGAGCCGTTCTACCTGCGGTTGCGGTGCGCCCGGCTGGACTGCGAAGCGGGTGAAAGACAGCTGGGGAACGTGCCCGGGCAAGGCCACCAGCGGCGGCGAGCCGGAGCAGCACCAGCAGTGCTGCATGGTGGAATGGTCGTCGTTCTGTGGCGCTTGCTGGTCGAGCTTGCCCAGGGAAATGGCCACCAGCTTGGTGCCGGTGGAGGAGCAGAAGCTGCCCCACAGCAGTTGCTCGTCCAGCCCCGAATCGCTGCGCTGTATGGCCCCGGAAAGCGGCATGGCAAGCATGTTGAACAGCACTGCGAAGCAGGCGATCCAGGCAAATGCGAGCCGTTGTCGGGACATGGTGGGCGATCCGTCGGTTGAGCGATCAGGCGGGTATTTAGCCTGATCGCTGTGGATAAGTAAAAAAACACCGTGTGCGGTGTGGTGTCGCAGGAGCGGTTCAGGCGTTGCTGACGTTGATCTTCAACCCCAGGGCCTTCATCACCTTGATGATAGTCGCGAACTCCGGGTTGCCCTGGCTGCCGAGGGCCTTGTACAGGCTTTCGCGGCCCAGGCCGGTGTCACGGGCGACCTGGGTCATGCCGCGGGCACGGGCGATGTCGTTGAGTGCGGCGCGGATCAGCACGCCGTCGCCGGTGTCTTCCTCGAAGCAGGCGTCGAGGTAGGCGACCATGTCTTCAGGGGTCTTGAGGTACTCCGCCGCGTCGAAGCGGGTCACTGGGGTGCGCATGTTTCAGCCCTCGCTCTTGAGGTCGCAGGCCAGTTGCCTGGCCCGTTGGATATCGCGTTTCTGGGTGGCCTTGTCGCCGCCGATCAACAGCAGGTAGATCATTTTGCCGTGGCGCGAGAAGTACACCCGGTAACCCGGGCCGCGGTGGATGCGTATCTCGTGGACGCCTTCGCCCACAGGTTCGCAGTCGCCAAAACGGCCCAGCTGTGCGGCGCGGATCCTGGCCAGTACACGGGTTTTCCCTTGCGGGTCCTTCAGGTTCAGCAGCCAGCGGCTGAACTCAGGAGTCTGCTCGAAAACGAACATGGCGAATGTATTCCTTGGGATACGTCGCGGCAACCCATTTGCCCGCGAAAAACCCAGTGAAGCGACAGGCGGTCCTGCCCGGCGCCGGCGTCACTGAGGCTGTTCAAGGAAGGCTAAAGCAAGGAATTGGCGCGCGCTGCCAGGGGTTTCCCATGTTGCTGTGGGGCGCGATGGTTTTGTCTGTCAGGCTTTATCCGGCAAGCCCAGGGCCAGCAGCAACTGGGCCGTGCTGCTGAAATTGCGATCCGTTTCGGGCAGGTCCGGACGCTTGAGTACCAGCACCGGCAGCCCGCGCTCGCGGGCCACTTCCAGCTTGGGTTCGGTGGCGCTGCTGCCACTGTTCTTGCTGATCAGCACGTCGATCTGCCGGCGGGCGAACAACTGCCGCTCGTCTTCGATCAGGAACGGCCCGCGGGCACCTATGACTTCGCAGTGCTCGTTGCCCGGGCAGGCCTCCAGGGCGCGCAGGGTCCAGAATTGCCCGGGGGGAATTTCATCCAGGTGCTGCAAGGGCTCGCGGCCCAGGGTGAACAGTGGCCGCTTGAAGGGGCGCAGGGCCTCCACCAGTTGCGCCCAGCCGTCGATCTCGCGCCAGTCGTCACCCGGTTGCGGCTGCCAGGCCGGGCGCCGCAAGGCCCAGCAGGGCACGCCAGCGCTCTTCGCGGCGGCCACGGCATTGGCGCTGATCTGTGCTGCGTAGGGGTGGGTGGCATCCAGCAGCAGGCCGATCCGCTGCTCGCGGATAAAGCGCGCCAGGCCCTCGGCGCCGCCGTAGCCGCCGACCCGTACCTGGCACCGCAGGTCACCGGGCACCCGGCCGACCCCGGCCAGGCTGTAGATATGTTCCGGGCCCAGGGTGCGGGCGATGGCCAGGGCCTCGGTGACCCCGCCCAGCAGCAGGATACGGGTCATTGGAAACCTCCGGCGTGGCCGACGATGCCGCCCTGGCGGTCGATGGCAAAGACCTCTACTTGGACCTGGGGCGGCACCACGCTGCGGGCGAAATCCAGGGCGTGCCGGCATACCGCATCGCCCAGCGCGATTCCGGCGGCGCTGGCCATGGCCAGTGCCTGCTGGCTGGTATTGGCTTGGCGGATCGCCTGTTGCAGGGCCGGGTCGGCCCCCGCATCGGCGGCCCATTGCGCCAGTTGCGGCAGGTCGATACTGGAGTGGCGGCTGTGCAAGTCCATGTGCCCGGCGGCCAGCTTGCTGATCTTGCCGAAGCCGCCGCACAGGCTGAGTTTATCCACCGGTACTTTGCGCAAGTGCTTGAGCACCGCGCCGACGAAGTCGCCCATTTCGATCAGGGCGATTTCCGGCAGCTCGTAGACCCGGCGCATGGTGTCTTCGCTGGCGTTGCCGGTGCAGGCGGCGATGTGCAGGTAGCCATTGGTTTTGGCCACGTCGATGCCTTGATGGATCGAAGCGATGTAGGCCGCGCAGGAGAAGGGCCGGACGATGCCGCTGGTGCCCAGGATCGACAGCCCGCCAAGAATCCCCAGGCGCGGGTTCATGGTTTTCAGGGCCAGTTCCGCTCCGCCCTCGACGTTCACCGTGACCTCGAAACCGCCGGGGTAGGCCCGTTCTTCGGCGAGCCGTTGCAGGTGCTCGCCGATCATCCGGCGCGGTACGGGATTGATCGCCGGCTCGCCCACCGCCAGCACCAGGCCGGGGCGGGTCACGGTGCCGACGCCCTGGCCGGCGATGAAGCGAATGCCCGGTTCAGGGGTCAGGCGCACCCGGGAGTACAGCAGGGCGCCGTGGGTCACGTCCGGATCGTCGCCGGCGTCCTTGATAGTGCCGGCTTCGGCGCCGTCGGCGGTGTGGCGGCAGAATTCCAGGCGCATCTGCACCTGCTTGCCCTTGGGCAGGATGATCTGCACCGCGTCGGCATTGCTGCCCTCGAGCAGCAGGCGCGCGGCGGCCAGGCTGGTGGCGGTGGCGCAACTGCCGGTGGTCAGGCCGCTGCGCAGGGGCGCGGGCTGTTCCGCTGTTTCTTCACGCATGCCCCAGCCCTCGCAGGGGCGAGCTTGCTCGCCAAGGGCGCACTTCGGTCTCTTGGGCGGACGTATTCGCGAGCAAGCCCGCACCTGCAAGGTTCATGGCAGGTCCCGGGGCTTGTGCAGGTCCAGCAGGGTGATCGGCAGGGCCTGGCGCCAGGTGTCGAACTCTCCCAGTGGCTGGGCCTGGGCGATGTGGATGCGGGTCAGCTCGCCGCCGTGGCGTTCTCGCCAGTCCATCAGGGTCATTTCGCTTTGCAGGGTCACGGCATTGGCCACCAGGCGCCCGCCGGGCTTGAGTTGTTCCCAGCAGGCCTGCAGCACGCCTTCGCGGGTCACGCCGCCACCGATGAAGATCGCATCCGGGCGTTCCAGCCCGGCCAGTGCCTGGGGCGCGCGGCCGCGTATCAGTTGCAGCCCGGGCACGCCGAGTACCTCGCGGTTGTGTTCGATCAATTGCTGGCGGCCGTCGTCGGCCTCGATGGCCAGGGCGCGGCAGCTGGGGTGGGTACGCATCCACTCGATGCCGATGGAGCCGCTGCCGGCACCCACGTCCCAGAGCAGCTCGCCGGGCACCGGTGCCAGGCGCGCCAGGGTCATGGCCCGCACGTCGCGCTTGGTCAACTGGCCGTCGTGGCGAAAGGCCGAGTCCGGCAGGCCGGCGAGCCGCGACAGGCGCGGGGTGCTGGCTTCGGCCAGGCATTCGATGGCCAGCAGGTTGAGGTCGGCGATTGCCGGGTCGGCCCAGTCATTGGCGGTGCCGTCGATGCGCCGCTCCAGGGGGCCGCCCAGGTGTTCCAGCACGCTGATCCGGCTCGGGCCGAAACCGCGCTCGCGCAGCAGGCCGGCGATGGCGGCCGGGCTGTGGCCGTCATTGCTCAGCACCAGCAGGCGTACCCCGCCGGACAGTTGGGCGCTGAGTGCGCTGATCGGCCGCGCGACCACAGAGAGCGTGATCACCTCCTGCAAAGGCCAGCCCAGGCGCGCAGCCGCCAGGGAATAGGACGAAGGAAAGGACAGTACCTGGATTTCCTCTGCGGGCAGCTGCCGCGCCAGGCTGGCGCCGACGCCGAACAGCATGGGGTCACCGCTGGCCAGGACGCAGACTGCAGCACCACGCTGGCTCAGCACCGGCTCCAGGGAAAACGGGCTGGGCCACAGCTGGCGCTGGCCACGGATGCAGGGTGGCAGCAGGTCCAGCTGGCGTTGGGCGCCGACGATCTTTGATGCGCCCAGCAGGGCATGCCGGGCATTTCTGCCAAGGCCCTTGAAGCCGTCTTCACCGATTCCCACTACTGTCAGCCAGGGCGACATCTCTATTCCTCGAACGCAAAACCTGTTGTTCCGACAGGCAGGCTTTTCATGCCTTCGGACAAAGCAGGCATAATACCGCGCCTTCGCTGACGAAGCGCTTTTCCCACACGGCCGGTCACCCCCTTGAACGAACGCTCGATGTCCACTGCCATCCGCCCCTCGGCCTGCCCGGGGTTGCTGCGCATCGTCCCGGCGCTGGACGGTGGCATCTGCCGGATCAAGCTGGCTGGCGGCGTCATCAGCGCGGAGCAGGCCGTGGCAGTGGCCGAGGCGGCGCAGGCTTACGCCGGTGGCGTGATCGAGGCCACCAACCGCGCCAACCTGCAGATTCGCGGCATCGGCCCGGAGCATCAGGCACTGATCGCCGCACTGCTGGCTGCCGGGCTTGGGCCGACTACTGCCGCCGGTGACGATGTGCGCAACCTGATGCTCAGCCCCTGCGCCGGGATCGATCGGCAGTGCTTGATGGATACCCGGCCCCTGGCCGCACAGATTCTCGACACCTTGCAGGGCCATCCGCGCTTTCACCAACTGTCGGCCAAGTTCGCCGTACAGCTCGACGGTGGCGAAGCCCTGGCCATGCTCGAACATCACCATGACCTGTGGCTGTCGGCCCTTGAGCGCGACGGCCAGGGGCTGCTGGCGTTCGGCCTGGCTGGCTGCCCGGTGGATGAACCCCTGGCGGCGGTGGCGCAGGACCAGGGCCACGAGCTGCTGGTGGCCGTGCTGGAGCTGTTTCTCGACCTGGCGCGGCCGGAACAGACGCGCATGCGTCACCTGCTGATGGACATGTCGCGGGAGGATTTCCTCGCTCAACTGGAGCCCCGCCTGAGCCGGCCGCTGTTGAATATCGGTGGCTGGCGGCGCCAGGCCAGTGACGCCGGGCTGCACATCGGTACTTATCCACAGGCTGCGCCCGGGCAGGTCTATGTTGGCGCGGGCACACCCCTGGGGCGGCTCGATCCGGCCATGCTCAAGGGCGCGGCGCAATTGGCCCGAGAGTACGGCGACGCCAGCCTGCGCCTGACCCCCTGGCAGAGCCTGCTGCTGCCCTCGATCGCCGCGGCGGATGCGCCGGCGGCCACTGCCGCCCTGGAGCAACTGGGCCTGCTGTGCAGCCCGCAACAAGCCTTGGCTCACTTGATTGCCTGCACCGGTTCCAGTGGTTGCGGCAAGGCCCTGGCCGACACCAAAAGCGACGCCCTGCAACTGGCAGGACTGCTCCAGCGCCATGGCCGCCAACTGGATGTGCACCTGTCCGCCTGCCCGCGTTCCTGCGCCGCCGCTCATGTGGCGCCGGCCACCCTGCTGGCGGTGGCCCCAGGGCGCTATGACTTGTATTTGCGCGATGCAACGCAGCCGGGTTTCGGCACGCTGCACGCACGCAACCTTTCTATTGAAGCGGCAGAGGCATTGCTCGATGCCCGCCCACGGAGCAACCTTGATGCTTGATTACATCCGCGACGGTCAGGAGATCTATCGCAACTCCTTCGCGATCATTCGCGAAGAAGCCCGGCTGGAGCGCATTCCCGCCGACCTGGAGAAACTCGCCGTGCGGGTGATCCATGCCTGCGGCATGGTCGAGGCCGTCGATGGCCTGCAGTTTTCCGAGGGCGCCGGCAAGGCCGGGCGCGATGCCCTGGCGGCCGGTGCACCGATTCTCTGCGATGCGCGCATGGTTTCCGAGGGTATTACCCGGGCCCGCTTGCCGGCCAACAACCAGGTGATCTGCACCCTGCGCGACGACAGCGTGCCAGCGCTGGCCCGGGAGCTGGGCAACACCCGTTCCGCTGCGGCCCTGGAGCTGTGGCGCCCGCACCTGGAAGGCAGCGTGGTGGTGATCGGCAACGCGCCCACGGCCTTGTTCTACCTGCTGGAAATGCTCGATGCGGGCGCGCCGAAACCGGCGCTGATCCTCGGCTTCCCGGTGGGCTTCGTCGGTGCCGCCGAATCCAAGGCGATGCTCGCCGCCGACAGCCGCGGGGTGCCCTTCGTGATCATGCAGGGCCGCCTGGGCGGCAGCGCCATGGCGGCGGCTGCGGTCAATGCCCTGGCCACGGAGGTCGAATGATGCAGCAGCCCGGACGTTTGATCGGCCTTGGCGTGGGCCCCGGTGACCCGGAACTGATTACCCTGAAGGCCCTGCGCCTGCTGCGCGAATCACCGGTGGTGGCCTACTTCGTGGCCAAGGGCAAGAAGGGCAATGCCTTCGGCATCATCGAAGGGCATCTGCAACAGGCCCAGACCCTGCTGCCCCTGGTGTACCCGGTCACCACCGAGGTGCTGCCGGCGCCGCTGTCCTACGAACAAGTGATCAGCGACTTCTACGACAGCGCCAGCGAGGAGCTGGCGCAGCACCTGGACGCCGGCCGCGACGTGGCGGTGATCTGCGAAGGCGACCCGTTCTTCTACGGCTCCTACATGTACCTGCACGACCGGCTGGCCGAGCGTTACCAGGCCGAAGTGGTGCCGGGGGTGTGCTCGATGCTGGGCGGCGCTTCGGTGCTGGGCGCGCCGTTGGTGTATCGCAACCAGAGCCTGTCGGTGCTTTCCGGGGTGCTGCCCCATGAGGAACTCAAGCGTCGCCTGGCGGACGCCGATGCGGCGGTGGTGATGAAGCTGGGGCGCAACTTCCCCAAGGTGCGCCAGGTCCTGGAAGAACTGGGGCTGGCGCAGCGTGCGCTGTACGTCGAGCGCGCCACCATGGCCAACCAGAAGATCGTGCCGCTGGATGACGTGGAGCCGATGTCCTCGCCGTACTTCTCGCTGATCATCGTTCCCGGCGAAAGGTGGCAAGGCTGATGGCCCGTTCAACTCCGGCCATCGTCATCCTTGGCCAAGGCAGCCTCGACACCGCACGGCAGATCCAGCGGCTGTATCCCGACTCGTTGATCCACGGTCTGGCGGAACGGGTCGAAGGCGCCGACCGGGTCTACCACGAATTCGGCGCGACCCTGCGCCAGCTCTATCAGCAGGACACGCCCATCATCGCCCTGTGTGCGGCCGGCATCGTGATCCGCACCCTGGCGCCGCTGCTGCTGGAAAAGGGCGCCGAGCCGCCGGTGCTGGCGGTGGCCGAAGACGGCAGCGCCGTGGTGCCGCTGCTGGGCGGCCTGGGCGGCGTCAATGGCATGGCCCGGGAAATTGCTGCGGGCCTTGGAGTGGCCGCGGCCATTACCACCAGTGGTGAACTGCGCTTCGGCACCTGCCTGCTCAACCCGCCCAGCGGTTATGCCCTGGGCGACCTGGAGCTGGGCAAGCGTTTCGTTTCCGACCTGCTGGGGGGTGAAAGCGTGCGCATCGAAGGCGCTGCACCCTGGCTGGCCGCAGCGAAGCTGCCCGAGGACGACCAGGCCCGGCTGACCATCCGGGTCGGTTCCGCCGAGCGCGAGCCCGTGGCCAATGAGCTGCTGATCTACCCCCGCAGCGTGCTGGTTGCCTGCCGTGGGCAGCGGCTGGCCGGCGAAGCTGATAGCGACCTGGCCACCCACATCCGCCAGGCTTTGCATCAGGCGCGCATCGCGGTGCAGTCGGTGGCGTGCCTGCTGGCCGCTGACCGCGACATGGCCGACCGTGCCCTGCACCAGGCAGCAGCGCAACTGGGCGTACCGTTGCGTTTCCTGCCGGCCGCCGACAGTGTCGCCGAACTGGCGCAACAGGCCGTGCCGCAATTGCTGCCGCCGCTGAAGGTGGGCGAGGACATCGCCATTGCTGTGGCCAGCCAGCCCCTGGACCCGGAGCAGATTGGCCGCCCCCGTGGGCGCCTTGCCGTGATCGGCCTCGGCCCTGGCGCCGCCGAGCTGATGGTGCCGGCAGTGAAAGCCGAACTGGCCCGGGCCAACGACATTCTCGGTTATGAAACCTACGTGCGCATGGCCGGTCCGTTTCGCGCCGACCAGGTGATGCACTGCACCGATAACCGCGAAGAGATGCAGCGCGCCCGTCACGCCTTCGAGCTGGCGGCCCAGGGCCGTTCGGTGGTGGTGGTGTCGTCCGGCGACCCGGGAGTGTTCGCCATGGCCGCGGCGGTGATCGAAGCCCTGCACGAATCCAGCGACCCGGCCTGGCACAGCGTCGATCTGGAGATCCTCCCGGGCGTCTCCGCCTCCCTGGCTACCGCGGCACAGGCCGGTGCGCCTCTGGGCCATGACTTCTGCGTGCTGTCGCTGTCGGACAATCTCAAGCCCTGGGACATCATCGAGAAGCGCCTGGACCTCGCCTCCCAGGCCGATCTGGCCCTGGCCTTCTACAACCCGATTTCCCGCTCGCGGCCCTGGCAACTGGGCCGGGCCCTGGAGATCGTGCGCCAGCACCGTACGCCGCAAACCCCTGTGGTATTGGGGCGCGACATTGGCCGCCCGGGCCAGACCCTGCGGGTCATCACCCTGGGCGAGCTGACCCCGGAGCAGGTGGACATGCGCACCATGGTGCTGGTGGGTTCCTCCACCACCTGCGTCTTCCCCCGGGCCGGGGGCGGCGACTGGGTGTACACCCCGCGCTGGTACGGCAATAAACCCCTCTAGGAGTCGCTGGGTTCGGCGGTCAGCAGCCAGGTGATGAATTCGAAGAAGCCGGCCCATCTGGCGGGGATGCGGCCGGCGACGAAAGCTTCCCAGTCGCCCAGGTCGAAATCCCAGACGCCGCCGCTGTCCTTGTCCAGCAAGTAGCCGCCTTCGCCTTGCAATGAGGTGAAGGCCACAAAGTTCTCTGGCAGCTCCCAGACCTCATGGATGAACTCGGTGCCCATGCGAACTTCCTCGCCGGGCCCGGCAATGTCGAGGAGCACTTCGTCGCTGACGCGGCTGCTGAAATCGGCGGGGTGGCAGGCCAGGTAGATCTGTGCGAACTCGCTGTCCGGGGCAATGCCCAGGGCTTCCAGCGCCAGGGTGACCTCGGCGCTTTCAGGAAGCGGGCGGTAGCGGGGCTGGGCTTCGATCAGGGCAATCAGTGGCGCTGGAATCATGCCGGGTACTCGGTGGCGCGTGGCCATTTGTCCAGCGGCAGATGGTTCATGTCGCGGGTGAATTGTTTCCGGGCCTGGCCCAGGGTTTTATGGTTCGGCCCGCTCGGCACATCCAGCGCTTCGCTGCCGTCGTCTTCCCAGTGGCACAGGTCGCAGATCTCGTATTCGCCTCGTGCGCCCAGGGTCAGGTAGCCGCAGCAGGGGCAGGCCTCCAGGCACTCGATGTTCGCGCTGACGGCGTAGTCACCCAGCCCGGCTTCACGCAGGCAGCGCCTCAGGTACAGGTGGGTCACGCCGCGATATTCGGCGCGCAGGGCGATCAGCAGCAGCGCGTCGTAGCGTGGGTCTTGCACCTCTTGCGGGGGCTCCGGTTGGGTCAGGATCTGTTGTTGCAGGCTGGGTGCAAGTGCCGCGAATTCAAGGTCGTCGCTGTCTATTCCCCACCAGTTCAGGAGGTGGGAGAAGCGCGCGGCGACGTCGAGGCCGGGCAGCCTGTGTGTGCTCAGAAGGTCGATGGCTGCGTTGGCGGTGAGTTTTTCCATGGAGGCTCGGCTTTTCGAGGGGGCGGTTCAGGGCCAGGTCAGGGTCAATTGGTCAGGGCGCTGAATGGGTATTCGTACCCTGACCCCGGAGGTCGATTCGCCATGGAGGTACTGGTCCTGGATCTCTACCCGGTTGAAGGGGTTGGTGTCGCGCAGGGCAACCAGCCAGATCAGTGCATCCGAGCCTTTTTCCTGCAAGGCCAGGAAGCCATCGCCGCCGTAGCCTGCCGTCTCCCCACCCCGGGCATAGAACGACTGTGGACCGTCGGTGCACAAGCCCAGGGTGGTGACGAAGTCAGGCTCATCCTGTTGGGGATAGTCCAGGGCCGGCATCCAGACGTTGTTGATCAGCCGGGGATGTTCATAGGGCAGGTCGAACAGGCAGTAGAATCCGCTGCCGAGGACCAGGGTGTTTTCCCGGGGGAAACACCCGCCCAGCCATTGTTCCTGAATGAAAGCGGCATCGGCGCTGTAGGGCATTGGGTGGTTCCTGCTCCTGCTGGAAGGGGGGGTCTACAGGTTCGAGACCTGGCGAAAACCGGAGTTGTAGGCGCATTGCCCGGCGTACTCGGGGCGTGCATCACAGGCCTTGAGGCAACCCTGGACGCCCTTGGGAAAGCGCGCCTCCACCGACATAGCGAAACCGTAGGTCGGCGTGGTCACCGCAAAGCTGCTGTTGCAGGCCACTTGCGTGCTGTAGGTGAAGGTCATGGCCTCGCGCCGGTCGTTGTGGGCGAAGGCCACCTCGAAGCTGTCGAGGCTGTTCCAGCCCGACAGCGGCAGCACTACAAAACGGTAGCGGGTGCTGTCCAGGCGTTGGCCGATGACCCGCAGGTTCTTGCTCGATGAGTCGGCCTTGGGCGAAGGGTAGGGCAGGGCCAGCAGCGCCCGCGGGTCACCCACCACGCCCAGTTCGAAGCCGATACCTTTTTGGTAGAAGGGTATCTCCAGGGCCGGTGCGCCCTCGATCTTCACGTACTGGCTGGATGCATAGGGGCCGCGGGTTTCAGGCTTGTAGTCCGGCGCTTTGGCGAAGCTGACTTCAAGCTCCAGCACCGCGTCTGAGGCCTTGGCGTGCTCGGTGCGTATATCGCTGGGTTGCTCGCTGCCATGGCTGGCGCAACCGGCCAGCACCATGGCCGTAGTCAGTTGCAGCAGCTGTCGGGCGGGCCATGGACGTAGAACGGTCATCACTCAATGCTCCTTCTTCAGCGGGCTGGAGTTCAGGCCCAGCCCCTTGAGCTGCCAGCTTCCCTGCACCTGCTGCCAGCTGAACTGGCGGCCGATCCAGTCCACCTGCAAGGCGTGATGCAGGCGGCTCTGGTCAATGCGCCGGCCTTCGTCCAGGGCCTTTCGCGCGCGGTCGCCGGCTTGGTTGAACAGGGGCCAGAGCTGGCTCAGGTTCAGCTCTTTGCTGATCGGCAACTGGGCATACACGCCCTGCTCCGCCGAACTGAGCAGCAGCCCTTCCTTGCCGAGGAACGCAGCACTGCTGTTGTCCGGCGACACCGACACCAGCATGGCGTAGTGGGAGAACCCCCAGCCGGGCAGCCGCTCGTCGAACCACAGCACTTGCCCGGTGGAGGGCACCAGGGCCCGCGCGCCCTCGGGAAACAGCAGCAGGTCGCTGCGTCCGGGTTGCGGCTGGCCCCAGTCGGGTTCGCTCTTGCTCTTGACCGGGCTGAGGATGCGGGCCAGGGGCGTGTCGTTCTGCACGGCGATCAGCACCGTGCCGACGCCCATCCATTCGATGGTGGTGGCCAGCAGTACCGGTTGCCCGCCCCGGGTCGCCCCGGTGGGTTTTACATCGGTGATCTGCCAGGCGTTCAGCGGCCGATAGAGCTGGCCCTTGTAGGTGATTTCCCGGGGGCTGCTGCCGTCCCGACGGTGGTACACCTTGAAGTCGCCAAAGCGCTCAATGGATTCACTGGTCTTGTTCAGCCAGGCCTCGAGCTTGGCCTGGGGCGATTCGCCAGCCAGTGCCGGGAGGGGCATGAGCAGGAGCCCGGCCAGCAGGCAGGCCAGGCCGCGCCCGATCTGCGCAAGGCACAGGGCGCGCGCGGCGACGGGGCCCGTGCCAGTGGGTCGTTGAAGAGTCTGCATTCCGTTGCCTGTCGCTTGATGGGAGGGTGGCCGGGGCTCTAAGGGACCAGGTAGCCCCTGACCCCGGTGAAGATGATCTGCGCCGCCAGGGCGCAGACGAACAGCCCCATCAACCGGCTGACGATCTGCAAGCCCTGGTCGCCGAGGATGCGTTCGATGCGGTTGGACAGGTACAGCACCACCCCCACGGTGAGGCTGGCCAGGGCGATGCTGAGGATGGCGGTGAGCTTGTCGTCCCAGTGCGGCTGGCTGACGCCCATCACCAGCAGGGCGCCGATGGTGCCCGGGCCCACGGTCAGGGGAATGGTCAGCGGGACTATAGTCACATCCTGCTGCACGTTGTCGGTCTGCACCGCCGATTTGCCCTGGGCCATGCCCAGGGCAGAGATGAACAGCACACTGCCGGCGCCGATGCGGAAGGCGTCCACGGTGATGCCGAACACGCCGAAGATCACCCGGCCGAACAGGTACAGCAGGATGCTGGAGACCAGGGTCGCCAGGGCCACTTTCCAGGCCAGGCGCCGGCGCTCCTTGAGCGAATAGCCGCGGGTCAGGCTGATGAAGCACGAGAGCACGAAGAAGGGGCTGTAGAGCACCAGCATCTTCAGGTAAACGCTGAACAGCACGTGGAGCATGGTGGGAGCTCACGACTAAAGGAGGGCGAGCGAGAGTTTAACAGGCGCCGCAGAGCCTGTCGGCTCAACTGGTGTGCGCGGTGCTGCGCTCGCGCAGGTCGCGCTGGGTCACCCAGTGTTCCACCAGTTCCCGCAGTTGCGAGAGCTCCACGGGCTTGGCCATGTGCCCGTCCATGCCGGCCTGGCGCGCGCGCTCCTTGTGCTCGGCGAGGATGTGCGCGGTGAGCGCCACTACCGGGGTGCGTACCCGCTGGTTGCCGACTTCCCAGGCGCGCAGTTGCTGGGTGGCGGAGAAGCCGTCGAGCACCGGCATTTCGCAGTCCATCAGTACCAGGTCGTAGCGGTTGGCTTTCATTGCCTGCAAGGCTTCCTCGCCGTTGCTGGCGGTATCGGGCTGCAGGTTGAGCTTGCCGAGCATGCCGCGGATGACCTTGGTGGAAATACTGTTGTCCTCGGCCACCAGGATGCGGAAGTCGCTGGGCACGGTGACTGGCGCCGGGGCCTGGGCAGCGTGCGCCGGCTGGTTGTAGGGGGCGGCGGGGGCCTTGTCGCGCTGATTGAGTTCGTCCGCCAGGGTGGTCTTGAGGGTGTAGCCGGCCACTGGCTTGGCGAGGATGCGCTTGATCCCGGCATTGCGTGCAATCACCTTGCTCGGCGCATTGCTGATGCCGGTGAGCATGATCAGCAGGATGTCGTGGTTCAGGCTCGGGTCTTCCTTGATCTTCGCCGCCAGTTGCATGCCGGTCATGCCGGGCATGTTCTGGTCCAGCAATACCACGTCGAAGTAGTCCCGCAGGTGCGCCTTGGTGCGTAGCAGGGCCAGGGCTTCCTTGCCCGATGGTACGGCGCTGACGTTCAGGCCCCAGGCACTGCACTGCTGTACCAGCACCTTGCGGCAGGTGTCGTTGTCGTCCACCACCAGTACCCGCGCGCCCTGCAGGGGGCCGTCGAGGTCGGCGGTCGGGTGTTCCAGGCGCTCGGCATCCAGGGGCAGGGTCAGCCACAGGGTGCTGCCCTGGTTGGTGCCGCTCTTGATGCCGAACTCGCCATGCATCAGCAGGATCAGTTGACGGGCGATCACCAGCCCCAGGTTGCCCCCCAGGCGGGTGGTGGCGAGGAAGTTCTTGCTGTGCAGCTCGGTGTGCAGCAGGGCTTCGCGCTCTTCGGCCTCCATCGGCTGGCCGCTGTCCTGCACGGCGATGCGCAGGCGCGGTTTGCTGCTGCGCTCGTCGAGGGCGACGACGATCAGCACTTCGCCTTCATCGGTCTTCTTCAGGGCATTTTCCAACAGGCTCAGCAGGGCCTGGCGCAGGCGTGTCGGGTCACCGCTGATGACCCGTGGCACCTGGGGCTGGATGAAACTGATCAGCTCGACGTTCTGCTGTTCGGCCTTGGCCCGGAAGATGCTCAGGCAGTCTTCGATCAGGGCGTTGAGGTCGAACTGCACATCGTCCAGTTCGATCTGCCCGGACTCCAGCTTGGAGATGTCGAGGATCTCGTTGATCAGGGTCAGCAGCTCGTTGCCGGCACTGTGGATGGTCTGCACGTAATCGCGCTGCTTGACCGACAGCGGGGTGCCCAGCAGCAGCTCGGTCATGCCCAGCACGCCGTTCATCGGGGTGCGGATCTCGTGGCTTATCTTGGCCAGGAACTCGGCCTTGGCATTGACCTCGGCGGTGCTGGCGGCCAGGTCGCGGCTGACGCTGAAGCGGTTCTCGGTGATGTTGCGCTGGCGCTCGCCCAGGGCAATGCTCATCAGCAGCCCGGCGATGCACACCACGCTCAAGAGGGTGACGATCAGGCCTTGCGGGGCCACCAGGGTCAGCCCCAGCAGGGCCGGCAGGATCACCAGGGTGCCGAGGTTGAAGATCACCATGGCGGCGACGAACAGGCGCGCCGGGCGATAACCCTTGTGCCAGTGATAGCCACCGACGAACAGCATGCTCAGGCCGGCCAGGGCCACCAGGCCGTAGGTGATGATGTTCAGCGGCAGGGTATCGACGAACAGCAGCAACAGGCCGAACAGGCTGATCAGCAGGATGTTGCCCAGCAGCAGGCGGTTCAGCGGATGCGCGCCCAGGGGGGCGAAAAAGCGGTAGGCGAACATCATCCCGCAGGGCGCGGTCAGCAGCAGGGCGATATAGGCCCCCGGCGTCTGCAGGGCTTCCCAGGCCGGGAGCCAGGGCCCGAACAGGTTCAGCAGCATCAGCAGGCTGAGGGTCAGCAGCCCTTCGCAGGCTGCCAGCCACAGGCTGCTGCGCGAACGGGTGTAGGCGAAGCGGGTGAGGTTGTGCAGGATCAGCATCGCCAGGCAGCCGAACAGCAGGCCGTAGATCAGCGTCTGGCTCTGGTCGGCCGCGCCCATCACCGCCGATTGCAGGGTGATGAAGGGGCGCAGTTCGTGTTCGGACACCAGGCGTACATAGACGTCCAGTGGCTTGGCGCTTTGCGGCAGCGGCAGCATGAAGTCGCTGCTGGGCAGGGGCTTTTGCGCCTGCGACGGGCCGGAGCCGGTGTTCACTTGCTCGATCAGCTTGTCGCCTTCGAGCACGTAGAGGTTCAGGTGGGACAGGTCGGGGGCGAAGATCCGCAGGATCTGCTCATGGGTTCCCGGTTGCAGCTTGAAGCGTAGCCACAGGGCGCCATCGGGCTCGGCGGCGGTGAGCTTGTCCAGCTCGATCGGGCTGAACTGGTTGGTGTAGCGCGGGGAGCGGATGTCACTGAGCTGCAGGTCGGCCTGTTCGTCGAGCAAAACCGCCCAGCCACTGCCTTGAGCGGCCAGGGCCGGGTTCAAGCAGAGCAGGGTCAGCAAGGTGACGGTGAAGCCTAGGGCAATCCTGAGCCAGCGCACGGCGAAATCCCTTCGTTGGTTGATGCCTGATTATAACTATGCGCGGCGTAATGACCGCACGGCAAGGGCGTGTGCCCTTGCCGGGGTCAACGACAGCCTTACTCCTGGCCGCGCTCGCGGGCAATGGCGCGGTAGCCGATGTCCTTGCGGTAGAAGCAGCCCTGCCAGTCGATCTCGGCCGCCAGGCGGTAGGCCTGTTGCTGAGCCGCGTCGACACTGTCACCCATGGCGGTAGCGCACAGTACCCGGCCGCCGGAGGTCACGACCTGGCCATCCTTGAGTGCGGTACCGGCGTGGAACACCTTGCCTTCCAGTGCTGCCGCGGCGTCCAGGCCAGTGATGGCCGCGCCCTTGGCATAGTCACCAGGATAGCCGCCTGCCGCCAGAACGATACCCAGGCTCGGGCGTGGGTCCCACTGCGCTTCGACCTTGTCCAGGGCCTGGGCCAGGGCGGCTTCCACCAGCAGCACCAGGCTCGATTGCAGGCGCAGCATCACCGGTTGGGTTTCCGGGTCGCCGAAGCGGCAGTTGAACTCGATGACTTTCGGGTTGCCGGCCTTGTCGATCATCAGCCCGGCATAGAGGAAGCCGGTGTAGACGTTGCCTTCCTCGGCCATGCCGCGCACGGTGGGCCAGATCACCAGATCCATCACCCGCTGGTGCACTTCTGAAGTGACCACCGGTGCCGGGGAGTAGGCGCCCATGCCACCGGTATTGGGGCCAGTGTCGCCGTCGCCGACGCGCTTGTGGTCCTGGCTGGTGGCCATGGGCAGCACGTTCTTGCCGTCGACCATGACGATGAAGCTGGCTTCCTCGCCGTCGAGGAACTCCTCGATCACCACGCGGGAACCGGCGTCGCCGAAGGCATTGCCGGCGAGCATGTCGCGCACCGCTTCCTCGGCTTCGGCCAGGGTCATGGCCACGATCACGCCTTTGCCGGCGGCCAGGCCGTCGGCCTTGATCACGATCGGGGCGCCTTTTTCACGCAGGTAAGCCAGGGCCGGCTCGATCTCGGTGAAGTTCTGATAGTCGGCAGTAGGGATCTTGTGGCGGGCGAGGAAATCCTTGGTGAAGGCTTTCGAACCTTCCAGCTGCGCAGCACCGGCCGTCGGGCCGAAACAGTCCAGGCCACGGGAGCGGAACAGGTCGACCACGCCAGCCACCAGCGGCACTTCCGGGCCGACGATGGTCAGGGACACATTCTTCTGAGCAAAGTCTGCAAGCTGCTCCAGGGCCAGTACGTCGATGGCGACGTTCTCGCACTTGGCCTCGATGGCGGTGCCGGCGTTGCCTGGGGCGACGAACACTTTCTGAACCCGTGGGTCCTGAGCGACTTTCCAGGCCAGAGCGTGTTCACGACCGCCGCTACCAATGATCAGTACATTCATTTCAAAAACCTCGGATGACGCTAATTCTGTTTTGGAACCTGAAGAGCTGGACGCCTCAGGAGGTTGCAATGACAGTGGTAGATGCAAGGCGGAGCCCACCTCGATGAGCGCAGTGCCTGTTGGCAATGAGCATCATCGAGGTGGGCTCCAACGCAGCAGATGCCGGTGTCAGTGCGACCGTTGTCGTATCAGTGACGGAAGTGGCGCATGCCGGTGAACACCATGGCAATGCCCGCTTCGTCGGCCGCGGCAATCACTTCGTTGTCACGCATCGAGCCGCCGGGCTGGATCACTGCGGTGATGCCGACCTTGGCGGCGTTGTCCAGGCCGTCGCGGAACGGGAAGAACGCATCGGAGGCCATGACCGAACCGGCGACTTGCAAGCCGGCGTGCTCGGCCTTGATGGCGGCGATTCGCGCGGAGTTCACGCGGCTCATCTGGCCGGCGCCGACACCGATGGTCTGGCGGTTCTTGGCGTAGACGATGGCGTTGGACTTGACGTACTTGGCGACTTTCCAGGCGAAGATCAGGTCGTTGATCTCTTGCTCGGTCGGGGCGCGCTTGGTCACGACTTTCAGGTCATCGGCACTGATCATGCCGATGTCGCGGCTCTGCACCAGCAGGCCGCCGTTGACGCGCTTGTAATCCCAGGCCGCAGCGCGCTCAGCCGACCACTGGCCGCAGGCCAGCAGGCGCACGTTGGCCTTGGCAGCGACAATGGCGCGGGCTTCTTCGCTGACGCTCGGGGCAATGATCACTTCGACGAACTGACGCTCGACGATGGCCTTGGCGGTGGCTGCATCCAGCTCGCGGTTGAAGGCGATGATGCCGCCGAAGGCCGATTCGGTGTCGGTGGCGTAGGCCAGTTCGTACGCCTGGCGGATACCGCCTTCAGCGTCCGGGCTGACCGCCACGCCGCACGGGTTGGCGTGCTTGACGATGACGCAGGCCGGCTTGACGAAGCTCTTCACGCATTCCAGCGCGGCGTCGGTGTCGGCCACGTTGTTGTAGGACAGCTCTTTGCCTTGCAGTTGGGTCGCGGTGGCGATGCCGACCTCGGCAGGCTTGGCCTCAACGTAGAACGCCGCGCTCTGGTGCGGGTTCTCGCCGTAGCGCATTTCCTGGGCCTTGATGAACTGGCTGTTGAAGGTGCGCGGGAATTCGCTGCGGCCGGATGTCGAGAGGGTTTCGGCGGCCTGGTTCACGGTGCCCATGTAGTTGGCGATCATGCCGTCGTACGCAGCGGTGTGTTCGAAGGCCTTGAGCATCAGGTCGAAGCGCTGGGCGTAAGTCAGGCCACCGGCCTTGAGGCTTTCCAGGACGCCGGCGTAGTCGCTGGCATTGACCACGATGGCCACGTCCTTATGGTTCTTGGCCGCCGAGCGGACCATGGTCGGGCCGCCGATGTCGATGTTCTCGATGGCGGTCGGCAGGTCGCAGCCTGGCTTGTTGATGGTGGCTTCGAACGGGTAGAGGTTGACCGCGACCAGGTCGATCGGCTTGATCCCGTGCTCGTTCATGATGGCGTCGTCAATGCCGCGACGGCCGAGGATACCGCCGTGGATTTTCGGGTGCAGGGTCTTCACCCGGCCATCCATCATTTCCGCGAAACCGGTGTAATCCGCGACTTCCACTGCGGACACGCCGTTGTCCTGCAGCAGTTTGAAGGTCCCGCCGGTGGAGAGGATCTCCACACCAAGGGCTTCCAGCTCCTTGGCGAATTCGAGGATCCCGGTCTTGTCGGAAACACTGATCAAGGCGCGGCGGATCGGCAGGCGGGTAGTCTGGTCGGTCATCTCAATTTCCATCAAAAGCAAAGGAGTCAGCAAAAAAGGCGACCGTTTTTTACGCGGGCGCCTTTCTGGTTTGATTGAATGCTTACAGCAAATCGTACTGCTTGAGTTTCTTGCGCAGGGTACCGCGGTTCAGACCCAGGAGTTCGCTGGCCTTGGTCTGGTTGCCCTTGACGTAGTTCATCACGCTTTCGAGCAACGGAGCCTCGACTTCGGAGAGCACCAGGTTGTACACGTCCGTGACGGCAGCGCCCTCAAGGTGGGCGAAATAATTGTGCAGCGCCTTCTCGACACTCCCGCGAAGGGTCTGGCCTTCTTCGCTGGGTGTATTGAGGTGCTGTTTCAAATTCACGTTGTCGCTCACGGGTGTTGTTCCACTCACTAAAGTCTCGGTCATCATCGTCATGCGGCCACCCCCTCTCCGTCCCCTGTTTCCAGGCTCTTGTAACGTCCGGCAAAGAACTCACGAACGTTGGCGCATTGTGCTTCCGTATCTTCCAAACGATTGAAGTGGGCGCGAAACTCCCTGGCGCCCGGCAGGGTTGCGAGATACCAGCCCACATGCTTGCGCGCAATGCGTACGCCCATGACCTCTCCATAGAAGGCATGCAGCGCGGCCAGGTGCTCTAGCAGAATACGTTCCACCTCGAACAGCTCCGGTGCCGGGAGGGTTTCACCGGTACTGAGGAAGTGTTCGATCTCACGAAAAATCCATGGCCGCCCCTGGGCGGCCCGGCCGATCAACAGCCCGTCGGCGCCGGTGGCGTGCAACACCCGCCGGGCCTTTTTCGGCGAGTCGATATCGCCATTGGCAAAGACCGGGATCGACACCGCCTGCTTGATCGCGGCAATGGTGTCGTACTCGGCTTCACCGGTGTACAGGTCGGCCCGGGTCCGACCATGGACCGCCAGTGCCGTGATGCCGGCCTGCTCGGCGATCTTCGCCACCGTCAGGCCGTTCTTGTTCTCCCGGTCCCAGCCGGTGCGGATCTTCAGGGTGACCGGTACATCCACAGCGGCCACTACTGCCTGGAGAATCTCGTTGACCAGGGCTTCGTCCTTCAGCAACGCGGAGCCGGCGGCCTTGTTGCAGACCTTCTTGGCCGGGCAACCCATGTTGATATCAATAATCTGTGCGCCCAACTCGACGTTGGCGCGGGCGGCGTCTGCCAGCATCTGTGCATCACCCCCGGCAATCTGCACCGAGCGGGGCTCGGGATCGCCTTCGTGGATCATGCGCAACCGCGATTTGCGGCTGTTCCACAAGCTCATGTCGCTGGTGACCATTTCCGAGACTACAAGGCCCGCGCCCAATTGCTTGCAAAGCTGACGAAAGGGCTGGTCTGTAACCCCCGCCATCGGGGCGAGAATCAAACCGTTGTGCACTGTATATGGGCCGATGCGTACCGCCGACATAGGACTTCCCTGTTGTGGGGCCGGATCATGAGAGTTCGAAAAAGGGTTGGCATGATACCCGCTCTCGATGACCGGATAAAGGCTGAATTGGATAAAATCTGAACAGTTCTTCTGTAACGTCCTGGGAGCAATCCAGGCGAAACAGTCATAAAACTGTCGTTAATCCAGAGTCGTCCGTGAACTTGTGCAGCCGATTCACTCAGGCGAGTGGAAACTCAGACTGTAGTTCACCGCTTTCGGGCCGGGGTCAAGAATATCCAGGGCGATGTGAATCGGGGTCTGCGGCGGCATTTCCGCCGCATCCTGCAAGTCACCGCCCAGGTATTCCCCGGGCTTGAAGCTGCGGCTGGCGATCAGGTGGCCGTTGAGGTCGGCGAAGCGCAGCTCAAGCAGCGGGAAGGGTTGGGAGAAGGGCGCGCGGTTATAGATGATGGCGTCCACCACCAGGGCGCCGCTGAATTCCGGATGGCTGCGTACCACCAGGTTGCTGCTCTTGATCCGGGCGATGTCGACCCGGGAAGGTACCGTGCAGCCGAATTCCGGGCACAGTTGCTGGAACCAGGGGCGGTACTGGTCCTGGCGGGCCAGCTCATCAAAGTGATAGGCGACGTATTGTCCCACCAGGCCGCCGGCGGCCAGCAGGATCAGCAGCAGCCAGAGCAGGCGCTTGCCCCAGGGCGAGCGGCGCTTCTGCCAGTCGAGGTGGAGCGGGTCGTCCACCAGGTCCAGCAGCACCTCTTCCTTGACCCCGGGCTCGTTGCGCTCGCGGCGCTTCTTGCCGGAGACGGCGGGCTCGTCGTCCTGGTCGTCCGGGTTGGCAGGCGAGTGAGGTTCCAGGTCATCGTCCAGGCGCAACCTGGGCGCCTGGGGTTCGTCGTCCAGGTCCGCGAGGTTGAACGACAGCGACGGTTCGGTGCGGCTGGGCTTGGGTGGTTCGGCGCTGGGTTCGGCGTCGTCCGGTTGCACCTTGGGGGGCGAAGGCTCGCTGTCGTCCCGTTCGGCGGCGCTGCCGAACAGTCCGTCCGGCCAGTGTGCCTCGTCGGCGTCCTGGGTGTCGCGCCGGGCGCTGAGGCTACCTTCCTTGTGCTCGCGTTCCTGGCCAAAGGCCTTGGCTGGCTGGATTTCGCGCTGTTCGAGCTTGGCCAGTTCCTCATCGAGGTCCAGGTGATCCAGGTCCATCTCGGCGGCCGACCATTGCTTCTGGCTGATGGCGCGCTGAGGAGCGGCAGGGGCCGCGGGGGGGGGCAGATCCGGCTCGGGTGCCGCCGGTGCCGGCGCCACGGTCGCTGCGGGAGCAGCCGGTGGCGCTACGGGTTTGGCAGCGGCTTTCGAGGTGGCAGCTTCCTTGGCCGCGCGCTGCTCGAGCAATTGCCGTGCGGCGTTGAACACCTGCAGGCAGGAGCCACAGCGAACCACTCCACGGGCCACGCTCAACTGGGCGTGGCTGACACGGAAGCGGGTTTGGCAATGCGGGCACTGGGTGACGAAACTGTCGGTCATGCGGCCATCCGGATTATGCAGGCGGCCATTCTAGCGCCGACGGCCGGTGATGCGCACCCAGCCATCAAGGGTGGCGATCGGGTCCAGATCGAAGTCCTGGGCATAAGCCGCGGCGACTTCCTCGCCCTGTTCGGCAAGGATGCCGGAAAGCGCCAGGCGCCCGCCGGACTTGACCAGCCCCGAAAGCTGCGGCGCCAGGGCCACCAGTGGCCCGGCCAGGATGTTGGCCACCAGTACATCGGCTTGCACCTGGGGCAGCTGCTCGGGCAGGTAGAGCGGGAACAGCTCGTCGGCAATGCCGTTGCGCCCGGCGTTGTCACGGGAGGCTTCCAGGGCTTGCACGTCGATGTCGGTGCCCACCGCCTGTTTGGCGCCCAGCAACAGGGCGGCAATGGCCAGGATCCCCGAGCCGCAGCCGAAGTCCAGCACGTTGCAGTCCTTCAGGTCCTGGCCGTCCAGCCATTCCAGGCACAGGGCGGTGGTCGGGTGGGTGCCGGTGCCGAAGGCCAGGCCCGGGTCCAGTAGCAGGTTCACGGCCTCGGGCTCCGGTGCGGCGTGCCAGCTGGGAACGATCCACAGGCGCTGGCCGAAACGCATGGGCTGGAAGTTGTCCATCCAGCTGCGCTCCCAATCCTGGTCTTCGATGACTTCGCTGTGATGCTCGGGCAGCGGGCCGCCGGTCAGCAGCTCCATGTGGGCGAGTACGCTGGCGGCTTCGGTGCCGCCCTCGAACAGGGCCAGCAGATGGGTGTGGGACCAGAGCGGGGTGGTGTTCAGTTCAGGTTCGAAGATCGGCTGATCCTCGGCGTCCATGAAGGTGACCGAGACGGCACCGACTTCAAGAAAAGCGTCTTCGTAGGTTTCGGCTTGTTCTGGGCTGATGGCGAGACGGACTTGCAGCCAAGGCATGGCGGGCACCTTTGAAAATATGTGATGTGCAGCCTAGTGGGCCGCGAGAAGCGCGCAAGTTTACGCGAGACGCCCCTTGGGAGCGAGGGGGATGCCCTGTGCTTGGTCGCAAGGACGGTTGATCAGGGAATGGCCGCTGCGCGGTTCGCGAGCGGGCTCGCTCCTGCAGGGCGGCGGATACGACAAGGCCGCTCGAAAGCGGCCTTGTCGGTGTGGCGGGTGCCGATCAGTGTTGCTCGGCCAGCTTGTGCTCGAGGTAGTGAATGTTCACGCCCCCTTTGCAGAAGCCTTCGTCACGGGTCAGGTCGCGGTGCAGCGGGATGTTGGTCTTGATCCCGTCGACGACGATTTCGTCCAGCGCATTGCGCATGCGCGCCATGGCTTCGTCACGGGTGGCCCCGTAGGTGATCAGCTTGCCGATCAACGAATCGTAGTTCGGTGGAACCGCGTAACCGCTGTACAGGTGCGAGTCGACGCGCACGCCGTTGCCGCCCGGGGCATGGAAATGCTTGACCGTGCCTGGGCTTGGCATGAAGGTTTTCGGGTCTTCGGCGTTGATCCGGCATTCCAGCGCGTGGCCGCGGATCACGACGTCGTCCTGGGTGAACGACAGCTTGTTGCCGGCGGCAATGCTGAGCATTTCCTTGACGATGTCGATACCGGTCACCATTTCCGATACCGGGTGCTCTACCTGCACGCGAGTGTTCATCTCGATGAAGTAGAAGCGGCCGTTCTCGTAGAGGAACTCGAACGTACCGGCACCGCGGTAGCCGATGTCGATGCACGCCTTGACGCAGCGGGCGAAGACTTCCTGGCGGGCGGTCTCGTCGATGCCCGGTGCCGGCGCTTCTTCGAGGACCTTCTGGTGACGACGCTGCAGCGAGCAGTCGCGGTCACCCAGATGGATGGCGTTGCCCTGGCCGTCGGACAGCACCTGAACTTCCACGTGACGTGGGTTGGTCAGGAACTTTTCCAGGTAGACCATCGGGTTGCCGAACGCCGCGCCGGCTTCGGAGCGGGTCAGCTTCGCCGAGGCGATCAGGTCTTCTTCCTTGTGCACTACGCGCATGCCGCGACCACCACCGCCACCGGCGGCCTTGATGATCACCGGGTAGCCGACTTCACGGCCGATGCGCAGGGCGGTTTCCTCGTCTTCCGGCAGCGGGCCGTCGGAACCTGGAACCGTCGGTACGCCGGCAGCGATCATGGCGTGCTTGGCGGAAACCTTGTCGCCCATCAGGCGGATGGTGTCAGCTTTCGGGCCGATGAAGGCGAAGCCGGAGTTTTCCACCTGTTCGGCGAAGTCGGCGTTTTCCGCGAGGAAGCCGTAGCCAGGGTGGATTGCCGTAGCGCCAGTGACTTCAGCGGCCGCGATGATGGCCGGGATGTGCAGGTAGGACTGCGCGGCTTGCGCAGGCCCGATGCAGACGGATTCGTCCGCCAGGCCCAGGTGCATCAGCTCCTTGTCGGCCTTGGAGTAGACGGCGACGGTCTTGATCCCCATTTCCTTGCAGGCACGCAGGATCCGCAGGGCGATTTCGCCGCGGTTGGCGATCAGGACTTTTTCCAACTTCGCAGGCTTCAACATCAAAGACTCTCCGCGGTTCAAACGATGGTGAACAGCGGTTGGTCGTACTCAACCGGCTGGCCGTCTTCGACAAGAATGGACTCGATCACACCGCTGGTTTCAGCTTCGATGTGGTTCATCATCTTCATCGCTTCGACGATGCACAGGGTGTCGCCCTTCTTCACGCTCTGGCCGACTTCAACGAAGGCTGGCGAGGTAGGCGAAGACTTGCGGTAGAAAGTACCGACCATCGGCGAACGGGCCACGGTGCCGTTCAGCGCGGGTGCGGCCGGTGCTGCAGGAGCGGCGGCAGCAGCAGGAGCGGCAGCGGCAGGCGCAGCCACTGGAGCGGCAACCGGAGCCGGAGCGTAGTACTGCTGGGCTGGAGTCTTGCTGTGGCGGCTGATGCGTACGGACTCTTCGCCTTCCTTGATCTCCAGCTCGTCGATGCCGGACTCTTCCAGCAGTTCGATCAGTTTCTTAACTTTACGGATATCCATGAATCATCAACTCCCAAGGGTCGGTCAGGGGCGTTTATCGCTTGTCGTTCAAGCGTTTGCCTGACGTTCAAGCTGTTCTAGGGCGGCCTCCAGGGCCAGTCGGTAACCGCTGGCGCCAAGGCCGCAGATCACTCCCACCGCAACATCGGAGAAGTAGGAGTGATGACGGAAAGGTTCGCGTTTGTGCACGTTGGACAAATGCACTTCGATGAATGGGATGCTCACCGCCAGCAGCGCGTCACGTAATGCGACGCTTGTATGCGTAAAAGCTGCTGGATTGATCAAAATGAAATCCACGCCTTCATCGCGGGCGGCATGGATGCGCTCGATCAATTCGTACTCGGCATTGCTCTGCAGGTACTGCAGATGGTGCCCGGCATCACGGGCCCGTTGCTCCAGGTCCTGGTTGATCTGGGCCAGGGTGGTTGCACCGTAGACCCCCGGTTCACGGGTGCCGAGCAGGTTCAGGTTGGGTCCGTGAAGAACCAGTAGGGTGGCCATCGGTTGTTCCTTGTTATCGGGGGCTGTTGTCAGAACCCGGCGACTATGCCGGAAAGACTTTATGACTGTCCAGTTCTCTGCAATAGCCAGCACGATGACCGATGTTTGCGCAAAATATGTGACCGACAGGTTAAATCCGGTCATTTGCCCTCAAGAAGGGGGGCGTGCTTCTTGTCGCCCGTTTCGTCGCTGATGGCGGTGGGTTGTGGTTTGCGCGCCCGTTTCAGAGCCTAGACGCGGAACGCTTGGACTGCCGTATGCAATTGCCCGCCCAGGTCCAGCAGGTTTTCGCCCTGGGCCCGGCCTTCGCCGATGCGCAGCAGGTTGTCGCCGCCCAACTGGTGGATGCGTTCGCTGTGATCGCGGATTTCGCTCACCGCGCCGCTCTGCTGGGCAGTGACATCGGCGATCCGCACGGCGGTATCGGCGATGGTCTGGATCGCCCCGACGATTTCGTCCAGGGCGCCATCGGCGGCCTGGGCCTGGCCGGCGGTGGCCTCGGCGTGTTCGACCTGGGCGCGCATGCCTTGTACCGATTGCTGGGCGGCGGCCTGCAGGCCGGCGATCAGGGTCTGGATCTCCGCGGTGGCCCCGGCGGTGCGCTGGGCCAGGGAGCGCACTTCTTCGGCGACCACGGCAAAACCGCGGCCCATTTCCCCGGCGCGGGCGGCTTCGATGGCTGCGTTGAGGGCCAGCAGGTTGGTCTGGTCGGCGATGGAGCGGATCACCGTCAGCACGCCGCCGATGGTGGCGGATTCCTGCGCCAGGTGTTCGATCATCTGCGCGTTGCCCTGGACTTCCCCGACAAGGGCGTGCAGCCCGGTGAGGCTCAGGCCTATGACTTTCTGCCCCTGCTGCACGGCGAGGCCAGCACTGCGGCTGGCGTCGGCGGCCTGGCTGGCGTCCCCGGCGACCTGCTGGATGGTGGCTTCCAGTTCGCCCAGGGCATCGCGGATCTGTGCGGTGTCGCCGGCCTGGCGCTCGGCGCCGCTGTGCAGGCCGCTGCTCAGGTCGGCCAGGGCGCGGCTGCTGCCGGCCACTTGTTCGGCGTTCTGGCGGATGGTGCCCACCAGGTCCACCAGGTAGGCGCGCAGGCGGTTCAGGGATTCCTCGATGTCATGCAGCTCGCGGTTGGTCTTGCCCAGCTGGATCGGTCGGCTGAAGTCGCCTTCGGCCCAGGTCGACAGCGCCGGGGCGAGGTTGGTCAGAACCCGCGCCAGCTTGCGCTGCAAGGTGTCGATCACCAGGGCGATCAACAGGATCAGGCCGATCATCAGCCCCTGCATCAGCCGCACTTCGCCCTGGATCTGCCCGTGCTGGGCCCGTACCGCCGGTTCCAGTTCGGCGATGGCCTGGCGCACGGCGTTGATCTTCAGCAGGGTTGCGGCGCTCAGGTCGGCGCGCTTCTGGATCTGCTCGCGGGTGCGCTGCAGTTCTGCCGGATAACGGCTGAGCAGGCTGTTGAGTTCACGCTTGAAGCCTATGCCGGCATCTTCGGCGGCGGCTTTCTCGGTGTTTTCCAGGCCCATCATGGCGGCGAAATCATCGGTGCCCGATTCGCTGCTGGCGGCCACGCCCAATAAAGGCAGGGCTTCGAGCTGATCGGCCTGGGCGCGGATGCTGTTCACTTCCCGTTCCACATCGGCGGCCAGCTCGCTGCGGCCACTGCTCACCAGCTTGTCCCGGGCCAGGGAGAGCTTGCCCAGGTGCTGGGAGGCGGTGAGCAATAAAGGCAGGTAGTTCGCCGCTTCCGCGCTCCTGGCCCCGCTGGCGTACTGGCTGAGCTGCTCCAGGTTGGCGCCCAGCTCGCGTTCGGCCTGCAACAGCAGGGCCTGGGGATCGCCTGCCAACTTGCCGGCGGCCAGCAGGTCGGTCTTGCTGAAGTCGTCGAGGCTGGCCAGGCTCGGGCGCAGGCTTTGCGCCAGCGGTGGCGGCAGTTCGCCCAGCTCGCCCTGCAGGGTTTCCAGGGCCTGGGCCGCACTGCTCAGGCGCAGGGCATCGCCGCTGGCCAGGTAGTCTTCGATATTGCGCGCCACCTGGTTCTGAAACTGCTGGGACAGCCCCAGGTAGCGCTCCATCAATAGATAGGGGCGTTCCAGGGCCCGTTGCGACCACCACAGCGTCGCCCCCAGGGCGAGGCAAACGGCAACGAGCAGCAGGGTATTGAGATTGGTCAGCAGCTTCAGGCGCATCGGGGCTCTACCAACGGCTTAAATGGTAAGCGCCTGAATTTATTGCGTTTGTATTACAAGGTTATGACCGAATCGGTGGATTCGGATGAAAAGATGGCACTTTGACTTGATCGCGCGGCCTGGACCCGATTGCGCCCGCCATGCTTGGCCCGGTACAGGGCTTCGTCGGCCTGGCTGGCCATCATCAGGCTGTCGGAATCCTCCTGCATTTCCACCACCCCGGCGCTGAAGGTGCACCACAGGTCCTGGGGCTGGGCCGGGTAGTGGATCTCGGCAAAGCGCTGGCGGATTTCGTCCAGAACCTTGCACGCGGCGTCCTGGTCGGTGTCGGGCATGACAATGGCAAATTCTTCGCCGCCGTAGCGGCCGATGAAGTCGGTCTTGCGCAGGCGCTGTTTGAGAAACAGCGCCAGGCTCTTGATCACCCGGTCGCCCATGGGGTGGCCGTGGCTGTCGTTGACCCGCTTGAAGTGGTCGATATCCAGCATGGCGAAGCTCAGCGGCTTGCCCTCGCGACGGGCGCGGAAACTGCAGTCTTCCAGCAGTTGCAGGATATGGGTGTGGTTGTACAGGCCGGTGAGGCTGTCGCGGACCATCCGCGCCTTGAGGTTGCGCGCCCGGGCCGCGCGGTTGCGCACGGTGGTGATCAGGTGCCGGGGCTTGATCGGCTTGGTGAGGAAGTCGTCGCCGCCTTCGCTCATGGCGTCCAGCTGCTTGTCCAGGTCGTCCTCGGCGGACAGGTAGATGATCGGCACGCTGACGTAGCGGTCGTTGTGGCGGATTACCTTGGCCAGCTCGGTGCCGGTGCAGGCCGGCATGTACATGTCGAGAATGATCAGGTCCGGCTGGAAGTCCGCCAGCTCGGCCATGGCTTGGATCGGTTCGATCAGGGTGCGGGTGACGATCCCGGCACTGTTGAGCAGGCGCTCGGTGTGCAGGGCCTGGGCCCGGGAGTCGTCGATGATCAGCACTTTATAAGGTTCGTACTGGGCGACGCAGGTCAGTACTTCGATTTTTTCCAGCAGGCTGGAGGCTTCCAGGGTGCCGGTGAGGAATTCCTGGCCGCCGGCGCGCACTGCGGCCAGGCGCGTCGGGGTGTCGGTTTCATGCAGGCTGAAGAACAGCAGCGGGAGTTTCTGCTCCAGGCCGACCTGGGCCTCGGCGGCCAGGGTCAGGCCCATGCCGGCACCGCAGAAATCCACATCGATGACGATGGCCGCCGGCAGGCGTTCGACCATGGACGAACGAAAGGCCGGAATGCTGTCCAGGGACTGGGCGCTGAGGCCGAAGAATTCCAACTGCTTGGCCAGGCGCTCGGCCCGGTCGTGGTCCTGCAGCATCACGTAGATCGGCTTGCGCAGGGGCGGCAGGAAGGTCTGTTCCAGTTGGTCGCCGTGGCGCAGCCCGGTGCGCGACAGGCGCTGCATCAGGCGGTTGAGGTCGGTGATCAGGTTGCTGCTGAGGCGGCCACGGTTGGCGTCCACCGCTTCCAGGGACTGGCTGATGCTGCGGGCCAGCTGGGTATGTTCGGGTTGTTCGAAACGTTCGGCGAAGCGAAGCAGGCGCAGGTTGGCCTCGCACAGCTCCGACATGTCGGTGGTCGACCATTCGCTGCGTTGCAGACGTTGCCATATCTCAAGAATCTGACGTGCCTGATGAATTACCCGCTGGGCAAAGTGGTGCTTGAGGCGCTCACGGCTGGGGTCTTCTGGCTCGGTCATATCCTGACTACTAGTTAGGGTGCATGCTGAGATCGACTGGTGGCTCTATGCTAGCACCACTTTTGTGTCCCATGAGTGTCGTACGTCAATAATGTGCAAAGCGACGTTATTCAGTTCCTGACCGACTGGTCGCGTAGGCTCCGGACTGTGCTTCATTTATAGTGGCCAGCTGATTCGCAATCATTGCGCGGCGCGCATTTGCCGGAAGATTTATCCCGTCAAGGCAAGGCACGATGGAGTAGGGTTGTGGTCGAACCGATGAACTCAAGTGATTGAAAGGACATAGCCATGCTGGATTGGAAGAATCGCGCAGGCAGCGCGCCGGATCGTGCTGCCGAACCCAAGTCGGCGACACGCAGCTATTTCGGTGGCCTGCTGTTCAGTCGTGCCCTGGCCACCTTGCTGGGCCTGTATCTGCTGGTCACCGGTGCCCTGGGCTGGTACTGGAGCCAGGAGCCGGCGCTGTTCCCGGTCCAGCAGAACGCCCAGATCGCCGCCGAGAAGGAAGGCCGACAGATGGTGGTGGGCTACACCACCGTGGAAACCCTGAAGACCGTGGTCGGCACCCTGCTGGACAAGCCGGGTGGCTACATTTCCAACGACCGTTTTCCACCGGGGCTGTGGATGGACAACATGCCGAGCTGGGAATACGGCGTGCTGGTCCAGGTCCGCGACCTGACCCGTGCCCTGCGCAAGGACTTCGCCCGTTCCCAGTCGCAGTCCGCAGAAGACGCCGACCTGGCCAAGGCCGAGCCGCGCTTCAACTTCGACAACAAGAGCTGGATCCTGCCGTCCAGCGAATCGGAATACCAGGAAGGCATCAACTCCCTGAGCCGCTACCAGGCGCGTCTGTCCGATCCGAACCAGAAGACCGCGCAGTTCTATGCCCGCGCCGACAATCTCAACAACTGGCTGGGTGACGTTGGCACGCGCCTGGGCTCGCTGTCCCAGCGCCTGTCGGCCAGCGTCGGTCGGGTCAAGCTCAATACTGCTCTGAAGACCGAAGTGCCGGCCCCGGGCCAGGGCCCGCAGGTTGATGAAGAAGTGGTGGAAACCCCGTGGATGCAGATCGACAACGTGTTCTACGAAGCCCGTGGCCAGGCCTGGGCGCTGTCGCACCTGCTGCGGGCCATCGAGGTGGACTTCGCCGATGTGCTGGCGAAGAAGAACGCCACCGTCAGCGTGCGCCAGATCATTCGCGAACTGGAAGCGTCCCAGGAGCCGGTCTGGAGCCCGATGATTCTCAATGGCAGCGGCTTCGGCGTGCTGGCCAACCACTCGCTGGTGATGGCCAACTATATTTCCCGGGCCAACGCGGCGGTCATCGACTTGCGTCAATTGCTCAATCAAGGCTGATCCATGGTCGCAACCGACAAAGAGGCGGCCCACCGCGCCGCCTCCGATGCAGAACAGATTGCCTGGGTCGATGGCGAAGACCAGTTGCTGGGTGCCATGGTCCGTTCCGAGTTGCGCGAGCGCGGCCTGATCGGGCGTGGCACCTACATCATGCTGTTCAACTCCGCCGGTGAGCTGTGCGTGCACCGGCGAACCCTGAGCAAGGCCATCTACCCGGGCTACTGGGACGTCGCTGCCGGCGGCATGGTCCTGGCCAGCGAGAGCTACGCCGAGTCGGCTGCCCGGGAACTGGAGGAGGAACTGGGGGTGAGCGGGGTGGAACTGGTCGCCCACGATCATTTCTTCTTCGAGGACACCGGCAACCGCCTCTGGTGCTCGGCGTTCTGTGCGGTGTGGGACGGCCCGCTGCGCCTGCAGCCGGAAGAAGTCCTCGAAGCGCACTTCATGCCACTGGATCAGGTGCTGCGGGAAATCCACGAAAAGCCCTATTGCCCGGACTCCCTGGCTGCCCTGCAGCGCTATCTGGCACGGCGTCGCTAAAGTTGCATAAATTGGCGCTGATTGGCTCTTAGCAACCGGGCTTTTTGCCGTTACACTGCGCGACTTTTCAAGCTGAACCAGGCTGCCCTGGTTCAGTAGCGCTGCCCCTGCCTGAGTGGGGCTTCGCGGTCGATGGCACCGCCATGTGCTTCGACCAGTCTTTGTCCTCCCAAGAGGATTGCCGGTGGCCAAAAAAGCCGCATCCTTCGCCGCCCTTGGTGGCCTGGTATTTTCCACCGACGCAGGTCGACATTGCCCGGACTGTAGCCAGCCGGTAGCCGCCTGTATCTGCAAACAAACCGTGATCCCGGCCGGCGACGGCATTGCCCGCGTGCGCCGCGAAAGCAAGGGCCGTGGCGGCAAGACGGTGACCACCATCACCGGCGTGCCCCTGGCCGAAGATGCCCTCAAGGAGCTGGCCACGACGCTGAAGAAGCGCTGTGGCACCGGCGGCGCCCTGAAAGACGGCGTCATCGAAATCCAGGGCGACCATGTCGAGCTACTCTTGGCGGAACTGGTCAAGCACGGTTTCAAGGCGAAGAAGTCCGGCGGCTAGCAGCCTCTGTGAAAACCACCTGTGACTGGACCTTGTCTTGATTCGCTCAGGACACCGGCGTCGTCTCCATGGTTTTCACAGAGCCTGTTCATGAACGGTTTCTAAACTCGGCACGGCGGGCGCGGTCTATTGCGCTTGCAGGCTAATCGTCATTTTCATTCTTTAGACTGCGCCAGCCCTGGAGTGGGGCGGCGCTCTATGACTTCTTTATAGGGGACTTCGATGTCCGTACGACGCACACGTAAAGACGATGGCAGCCAATGGACAGTTGCGGACAGCCGCAGTGTCTACGGGATTCGCCATTGGGGGGCCGGGTATTTCGCGATCAATGACGCCGGTCGCGTCGAAGTTCGTCCGAACGGCCCGAGCAGCTTGCCCATCGATCTGTTCGAGCAGGTCGAGGAGCTGCGCAAGAGCGGCTTGTCCCTGCCGTTGCTGGTGCGCTTCCCGGACATCCTCCAGGACCGCGTGCGCCAGCTGACCGGTGCCTTCGATGCCAACATCGGGCGCCTGGAATACCAGAGCAAGTACACCGCCCTGTACCCGATCAAGGTCAACCAGCAAGAAGCGGTGATCGAGAACATCATCGCCACCCAGAATGTTTCCATCGGCCTGGAAGCCGGCTCCAAGCCGGAGCTGCTGGCGGTACTGGCCCTGGCGCCCAAGGGCGGCACCATTGTCTGCAACGGCTACAAGGACCGCGAATTCATCCGCCTGGCGCTGATGGGCCAGAAGCTGGGCCACAACGTGTTCATCGTCATCGAGAAAGAGTCCGAAGTGGGCCTGGTGATCGAGGAAGCGGCGTCCCTCAAGGTCAAGCCACAGGTGGGCCTGCGGGTGCGCCTGTCGTCCCTGGCTTCGAGCAAGTGGGCCGACACCGGTGGTGAAAAGTCCAAGTTCGGCCTGTCGGCGGCGCAACTGCTGTCGGTGGTGGAGCGTTTCCGCGCCGCCGGCCTGGACCAGGGCATCCGCCTGCTGCACTTCCACATGGGCTCGCAGATCGCCAACCTGGCGGACTACCAGCACGGCTTCAAGGAAGCGATCCGCTACTACGGCGAGCTGCGCAACCTCGGCCTGCCGGTGGACCACATCGACGTCGGCGGCGGCCTGGGTGTGGACTACGACGGCACCCACTCGCGCAACGCCAGTTCGATCAACTACGACATGGACGACTACGCCGGCGTGGTGGTGGGCATGCTCAAGGAATTCTGCGACGCGCAGAGCCTGCCGCACCCGCACATCTTCTCCGAGAGCGGCCGCTCCCTGACCGCCCACCACGCCATGCTGGTGGTGCAGGTCACCGACGTCGAGAAGCACAACGACGACGTGCCGCAGATCGACAACAAGCAGGAGCTGCCGGAAACCGTGCAATGGCTGGTGGACCTGCTGGGCCCGACCGACATTGAAATGGTCACCGAAACCTACTGGCGCGCCACTCACTACATGAGCGACGTGGCGGCCCAGTACGCCGACGGCAAGCTGACCCTGGCCGAGAAAGCCCTGGCCGAGCAGTGCTACTTCGCCGTATGCCGGCGCCTGCACAACTCGCTCAAGGCGCGCCAGCGTTCCCACCGCCAGGTGCTGGACGAACTCAACGACAAGCTGGCCGACAAGTACATCTGCAACTTCTCGGTATTCCAGAGCCTGCCGGACACCTGGGCCATCGGCCAGGTCCTGCCGATCTTGCCGCTGCACCGCCTCGACGAAGAGCCGCTGCGCCGCGCGGTGCTGCAGGACCTGACCTGCGACTCCGACGGCAAGATCAAGCAGTACGTCGACGAGCAGAGCATCGAGACCAGCCTGCCGGTACACGGCCTCAACGAGGGCGAGGACTACCTGCTGGGGATCTTCCTGGTGGGCGCCTACCAGGAAATCCTTGGTGACATGCACAACCTGTTCGGCGACACCGACTCGGTGAACATCTACCAGCGGGCCAATGGCAGCGTGTACCACGCCGGGATCGAGACCCACGACACCATCGAAGACATGCTGCGCTACGTGCACCTGTCGCCGGAGGAGTTGATGACCCACTACCGCGACAAGGTGGCCAGCGCCAAGATCAGCGCGGCCGAGCGTACCCAGTTCCTTGACGCATTGCGCCTGGGCCTGACCCGTTCGTCCTACCTGTCTTCCTGACAGCCCCGGCGAACCCTGGAAACCCACCGCTTGCGGTGGGTTTTTTTTGCCCGCAATTCAGGCTGTACGGCCTGCGGGCACGAGGTTCAGCGAGCCTCGGCGAACCAGCGGTCGCGGCGCTGCAGGTGCCAGGCGAAGGCGCCCAGGGTCAGGCTGCGCAGGAACATGAACAGCAGGAACGTCAGCCACAGGCCGTGGTTGCCCAGGCCTTGCAGCGCCCAGGCAAAAGGCAGCAGCAGGAGCACGGTCAGCAACATGCCGTTGCGCATTTCCCGGGCCCGGGTGGCGCCGATGAACAGGCCGTCCAGCAGGTAGCTCCAGACCGCAATCAACGGCAGTACGGCGAGGTAGGGCAGGTAGGTAAAGGCGGTCTGGCGCACGTCGGGAATATCGGTCTGCATTTCGATGAACAGGTGGCCGCCCAGCAGGAACAGCACGGCGAACCCCAGGCTGGCCAGCAGCGACCAGCCACCGGCTACCACCAGCGAGCGGCGCAGGGCCGGGCGGTCATGGGCGCCGATGGCGTGGCCGCACAGGGCCTCCACTGCGTGGGCCAGGCCATCCAGGGCATGGGCGGTAAGCAGCAGGCCGTTGAGCAGCAGGGCATTGGCCGCCACTGTGGCATCGCCCAGACGGGCGCCTTGCACGGTGATCAGGAAGAACACCGATTGCAGGGCCAGGCTGCGGATGAAGATGTCACGATTGACCGCCAGCAGCGGGCGCCAGCTCTGCCAGCGGCGCAATGCCGCCCAGGCGATTTGCCCCGGATAGGCCCGCAGGGCCGGCCGGGTCATGGCCAGGCCGACCAGCGCGCCGCTCCATTCGGCGATCACCGAAGCCCGGGCCGAGCCCACCACGCCCCAGTCCAGGCCGAGGACGAACCACAGGTTGAGGGCGATGTTCAGCATGTTGGTGCTGAGCAGGATGGCCAGCGGTGCCCGGGCGTTCTGGGTACCGAGAAACCAGCCCACCAGGGCGAAACTGGCCAGGGCCGCGGGCAGGCCCAGCAGGCGGGTGTGGAAAAAACTCCGGGTCATCTGGTCCAGCTCCGCCGAGGGCTGCATCAGGTGCAGCGCCGCGCCGCTCAGGGGCACGCCTATGGCGCCCAGCAGCAGCGCCAGCCCCATGGCCAGTATCAAGCCCTGGAGCAGGATCTGCCGCAGCGCCGCCCCGTCGCCGCGCCCGGCGGCCTGGGCGGCGAAGCCGGTGGCGCCCATGCGCAGGAAGCCCATGGCCCAGGCCAGGAAGGTATAGAGGCTGGCACCGACCGCCACGGCGCCCAGCTGGTGGGCATGGGGCAGGTGGCCGATCACCGTGCTGTCCACCAGCGCTACCAGGGGCACGGAAATGTTCGACAGGATCATCGGCGCGGCCAGGGCCCAGACGCGGCGATGGGTGGGGCGGTGACGCCAATCGGAAATCAGGGGGGGCATGCAGGCTCCTTGCGAGAGCGGGCATTGTACCCGGCGCCCGCGGGCGCCGGGGGTTAGTGCGGGGGGATCAGTGGATGATCCAGCTCAGCAGCCAGAGGCCGAGCACCAGCCAGATGATGCCGAGGATGATCGAGGCTCGCATGAAGGCGCGGATCGCCGAGTACAGGAACATCAGGCCGATGATCAGGGCAATGATGCTGACGATCGAGGTGTCCATGCCCAGAGCGCGGGACAGGCCGTCGACAAAGTTGCCCCCGGCGTGGGTCAGGGTATTGAACAACCCGCTGAGCAGGTCGACGATAAAGCGGATCACCGAGCCGATGGCCTGGCCGAGCCATTCGAAGAAACTTTCTACCTGCATGTGCGCGTCCTGATGAAAGATGGGCCGAGTGCCCGAGCTCAAGCTTGGGCCATGAACACCCGTGGCGAGTTCCCTGTTAAGCATAGAAGCTGCCGGGGGTTGCGCATTCTGGAGGAGCCGGCTGGCCAGCGAAAGCGCTCTTGCGTCCCACGCCCATCCCCCGGAAGCTATACGCCTTCAGGAGACCCCGATGAACCTAGAGCAACTGACCCAACGCCTGCACGCCATTCGTGACCGCAACGATTGGCGGCAATTTCACAGCCCGAAGAACCTGGCCATGGCCGCCAGCGTCGAAATGGCCGAGCTGGTGGAAATCTTCCAGTGGCTGAGCGAGGACCAGTCGCGGCAACTGCCAGCAGACAAGCTGGCCCATGCCGGCCAGGAAGTGGGGGATATCGTCCTCTACCTGCTGTTGCTGTGCAGCGAGCTGGGGTTGGACATGGACCAGGTGGTACGCAGCAAGCTGGCGGACAGCGAACGGCGGTTCTGCTCATGAGCGACCGGCATTTCGACCAGTTGGCGACCCGTTTCGCCGAGAAGATCTATGGCGGCGCCAAAGGCGCGATCCGCCTGGCGGTGCTCCAGGCCGATCTCAAGGAAGCGCTGCCCGAGCGGCCACTGCGGGTGCTGGATATCGGCGCCGGGTTGGGGCACATGTCCTTGTGGCTGGCCGAGCGCGGGCACCAGGTCACCCTGGCCGAGCCTGCCGCGCCGATGCTTGAAGGCGCCCGCCAGCGCTTTGCCGACGCCGGGCAGCAGGCAACCTTCATCCAGGCGCCCTGGCAGGAACTGCTGGGGCAACTGACCGAACCCTACGACCTGGTGCTGTGCCACGCGGTGCTGGAATGGCTGGCCGAACCCCACGCGATCCTGCCGGTGCTGCATCAGTTGACCGCCGCTGATGGCTGGCTGTCCCTGGCCTTCTACAACCGCGACGCACTGGTCTACCGCAACCTGCTCAAGGGCCACTTCCGCAAGATGCGCAAGAACGACATGGCCGGCGAGAAACAGAGCCTGACCCCGCAACAGCCCCTTGATCCTCGCGAGCTGGCGGCGCAACTTGAGGGCCTGTGGCGAGTCGAAAGCCAGAGCGGAGTGCGGGTTTTCCACGATTACATGCCGGTGGAGTTCCAGGCCCGTGCCGAGCTGACGGATCTGCTGGAAATGGAGCTGGCTCACCGTCGACACCCAAGTTTCGCCGGGCTTGGGCGTTATCTGCATTGGCTGTGCCGGCCGGTCTAACGGAGTGTGCAATGAAACACCGCCTGGGTCTGATCCTCCTGTGTTCGGGGCTTGCCGCCTGTCAGGGCAGCAACCCCTATGTCGCCAGCTCCAACCCGCTGCCGCCGGCCCCGCCGCAAGCGGCCAACACCTTTGACCGCAGCGCCTACCCGGCGCCGCAACGGGACTATGGCCGCTACCGCAACTGGGCCTGGCTCAATGGCCGCCTGCCCAGCGGTTCGGCCTGGGCCGACTCGGCGCAGATTGCCGAGGCGGTCAGCAATGCCCTGGATCAGCAGGGTTTGCGCCCTGTGCATGACAACCGGCCGGCGGACCTGTGGGTCAGCGCCGACCTGCACCTGGAAAAGCGCCTGCGCCAGGTCCAGGACGACTACGGGTATGGCGGTTACGGCGGCTATAACCGTTATGGCCCGGGCTACGGCATGTACGGCAGCGTGCCGGTGGTGCGCACCTACGAGGTGGAAGTGGTGGTGGTGCGGGTCAACCTGTATGACGGCGCCAGCGGCCAGCCGGTCTGGAGCGCCAGCGCCGAGACCAGCAGCCGCGGCAGCCTCGGCGAGCGGGCCGATGCCTTGCGTGAGGCGGTGCAAAAGGCAATGGCGGCCTATCCTCCCAGTTAGGATCGCCCCCGGTTTTTGTCTTCAAGCGGAGAAACAGCATGTTCCATCGAATCGCTCTACTGGTGTGTGCCGCCTTGCTCAGTGCCTGCGCCGCCAACCAGGTCAATCATGACTTCGACGCCAGCCGGGACTTTGGTGCCTACCGCAGTTGGAACTGGAAAGAACCCGCCCTGCAATACCGCCCGGATGATCCACGGATCAAGAGCGACTTGACCGAACAGCGCATCCGCCAGGCGGTGGCCGAGCAACTGGACCAGCGCGGCCTGCGTCCGGCCCAGGGCGGTGCCCGGGCCGACCTGAATGTGCAGGCGTACCTGATCGTCGAGGACCGCCAGCAGCAGGTCACCACCAACTATGGCGGCGGTTGGGGCGGCCCGTGGAATGGCTACTGGGGCGGGCCGATGTACAACGAAACCCGCAACATCACCTATAAGGTGGCAACCATCCAGATCGACCTACTGGACGGCAAGGACGGCAAGCTGGTGTGGCGCGGCAGCGACGAGCAGATGCTCAGCAGCTCGCCCAACCCGGCAGATCGCAGCGCCGCGGTTCGCACTACGGTGATGCGCATCCTGCAGAACTACCCGCCCCACTGAAACCTTCGACCGGGCAGGGCGGCACAGGTTGTGCGGCCCTGCCTGATGCCGCCAGTCCGGCGCCCCTGCGCCCCGGCCGGCGTCTGCCACGGCCTTTGACTACACTGCTTTCATCGATGGAGATAGCGCTCGGCTGCGAGCCGGTAAAGGAGTGCCCCGATGTCTCCCCTGAAGCGGTTTTACGGCCCGGCCCGTCAGCGCGGGGCCATTGGCCTGATGGCGGCGGTGACCTTCGGCCTGGCGTTGTTGCTGATGTTGCTGGTAGTGGACAGCGGCCGGCTCTACATGGAACAGCGCAAATTGCAGCGCGTGGCGGACAACGCCGCGCTGGAGGCCGTCAGCCGTGGCGGCACCTGCCAGGCCGGCCTGACGGCCGCTGCCTACGCCGGCCAGAACGCCACCCGCAACGGCTTCACCGTAGCCACCGGCAGTAGCCTGAGCACTTCCTGCGGTTCCCTGACCACCGGGGCCAACGGCCTGCGGACCTTCACTGCCAACCCTGCACAAGCGGTGGCGATACGGGTGATCGCCACCCATACCGTGCCCATCAGCGTGGCATCGGGGGTGGCGGCCCTGTTCACACCGGGGCCGATCAACCTCACCACCCAGCTCAGCGCCACGGCCGTTGCCGCGGCGCCGACGCCCACCGTGGCGCAGTTGAGCATTCGCAGCACCCTGGGCACCGTCAGTACCGCGCAATCGAGCATTCTCAACCCACTGGTGGGCGGGATGCTGGGGGGCAGCCTGAGCCTCAGCGCAGTGGGCTGGAACGGCTTGCTCAACACCAACATCAACCTGCTGAGCTACCTCAACCAACTGGCGATCAATCTGGGTGTGGCCGCTGGCAATTACACCCAGTTGCTCAACACCACCACCAGCGTGACACAACTGATCCAGGCGGCGATCACCGTGGTCCAGGCCAATGGCGCCACCGCCGACATCCTGACCGCCCTGGGCAACCTGCAGGTTGCCGCGATCAATGCCGCGCCCTTGAAGCTGGGAGATATCCTGCAGTTGCAGACCGGCCTGCCCAGCACCGCCCTGGATGCCAACCTGCAACTGTTCCAGTTGTTGCAGGCGGTGATCCAGTTGTCCAACAGCAACAGCGCGGTGGCGGCGACCTTGCCGATCAACGTGCTGGGGCTGGCCAATATCACGGTGCAGGCCAAGGTCATCGAGCCGCCGCAGTTGTCGGCCATCGGCAATCCGGCGCTGGCCAAGGCCGATCCCACGGGCGCCAATCGGATCTATGTGCGCACTGCGCAGGTACGGACCCTGGTGCGGGTCAATCTGTCCCTGCCGCTGGTTTCCGGGTTGAGCACCGCGGTGGGCAACCTGGTGGCGCCGCTGACCCCGGTGTTGAACAGCCTGCTGAGCCTGAACCTGGTGGCGACCCTGGGTTCGGCGTTATGCCTGCTGGGGGCGGGGTGCGAACAGCTATACCCGGCCATCGCCTCCTCATCGGAGATCGACCTGAGCCTGGACGCGGGGGGCGCGATTGCCTATGTCACCGACTACAGCTGCCCGGTGAACAATAGCGGGAGCAAAAGCCTGACCGCCCATGCCATCAGTTCCATCGCCGACTTGAAGGTCGGCCAGATCGACCCGGCCAATGCCTTTTCGTCTGCCGCCGAGCCCGTGGTGAAGCCGTTGCCGCTGGTGGACCTGGGCATACGCACCTGCTACCAGTTCCTGGTCCTGCCGGGGCGCTGCGACCCGGTGGTGCACTACGCGGGCGGCGGCATCGCGGTGATGGTCAACACCAGCGTGGCGCAGAATACCCAGGACCTGGTGTTCTCCAGCTCGGCGTCGCCGTTTCCGATACCGCCCAACGTCAACCAGACCCCGACTTACCAGACGGCGGCCCCGACCACGAACATCGTCAACAGCCTGGCGGGCACCCTGGCCGGCATCAACCTGATCGTCTACAAGCCGGTCAACAACAACCCGCTGGGAGCCATTGTCACGGGGCTGGCTTCGGCCATCAGCGGGGTCAGCAACCTGCTCACGCCGTTGATCACCGGGCTCCTGAGCCCGCTGCTGGACCCTCTGCTGAATAACCTGCTGTCGGGGCTGGGGATCAACCTGATGGACGTGGAAGTGGGGGCCAACCTCACCTGCGGGCAGACCGGCAAGGCCTACCTGGTGATCTGATCCGCCTCGGCGATCGGCAGTTCGATGCAGAAGCGTGCGCCGTCCTGGCTGTTGCTGACGCTCAGGCGGCCCCCCATGTTCTGCACGATGCCATAGCTCACCGACAGCCCGAGCCCGGTGCCGATGCCCACCGGCTTGGTGGTGAAGAACGGCTCGAAGATCCGCTCCAGCAGGCGCGGGTCGATGCCGCCACCATTGTCCTCGACCCACAGGCGTACCCACTGCTCGTCGCGCTGGCCGTACACGGCGATCCAGGGTTTGAAGTCGTGCTGCTTTTCCTGTTTGCCCAGCAGGGCGTCCCGGGCATTGACCAGCAGGTTGATCAATACCTGCTCCAACTGGTCGACAAACCCCAGCACCTGGACCTCGAACCCCAGCTCGCTGATCCGCAACTCCAGACCCTTGCCACGCATGCCTTCGGCCAGCAGCGAGAGGGTGCCTTCGATGGCGTGGGCCGGGTTGAACGGCTGCTGTTCCACTTCCGAGCGTCGGCCGAACACCCGCATGTGGTCCACCACCCGGGCCGCACGCTGGACCTGGGCGTCGATGCGCTTGAGCTTGTCGGTGAGGTAGTCGATCTGCACGTCGCCATTGCCCAGGCGCTTGAGCACGTTGACAATGGCCATGCGCATCACGTTGAGCGGCTGGTTGATCTCGTGGGCAAGCCCGGTGGCCATTTCCCCCAGGGTGGCCATTTTCGCGCTTTGCGTGAGCTGCTGCTGGGCGCGCCGGACTTCGGTGTTGTCGCGGCCCACGGCCTGGATTTCCAGCAGTTGCCCCTGTTCATCGAACACTCCGCGATCCGACCACACCCACCAGGCATGTTCGCGCCCGGGCAATTGCAGGTTGATCTCGGCGGTGCTCACGGGATATTCCGGGCTCAACAGCTTGAGCCGGCGCTCGAAGCCTTCACGCTGTTCGGCGGACAGCCACTGCCCCAGGTTGCTGCCCGGCAGTTCCTTGGGGGCGCATTCCAGGTAGGCCGCCAGCGGCCGGTTGCCAAAGGTCAGGGTCAGGTCCGGGCGATAGCGGCAGATCATCGCCGGCGAATCTTCCACCAGGATCCGATAGCGCTCTTCGCTCTGGCGCACCTGTTCGGCGGCCAGGGTTGCCTCGGTGACGTCCAGCCACAGGCCGACGGCTTCCACCGGCAACCCCAGGTCGTCGCGCAGCAGCTTGGCTTCGTCCAGCACCCAGTGGTATGCCCCGTGGCAATCGCGCAGCCGATAGCGGGTATGCACACTGCCTTCGCGCAGCAACTGGCGGCAGCGCTGGAAATACAGGTCGCGGTCGTCGGGGTGCACCCACTCCGCCAGGGGCTGCGCCGTGCAGTCCGCCAGGCTCCAGCCCAGCATGGGTTGCAGGCTGGCGCTGAAAAAGCTCGGCTGCAAGGCGCCTTCCTGGTAACGCTGGACGTAGATCACCGCCGGTGAACTGGCGATCAGGTTGTCCAGCCGGGCATGGGCGGCGGCGGCCTGCTGCTGTTGGTTCTTGATGTCGCTGATGTCCAGCATGAAACCCACCAGGCGTTGGCTTTCCCCTCGGCCCAGGGCCTGGCCCTGCAAGCGATACCAGCGCTGGGGGGCGCTGGGGTCGGGCTCGTGCAGGCGCACATTGAGCAGCAGCGGCTTGCCCAGTTTCAGTTCCTGCAGGCGGCTGCTGAGTTCACCGCGGTCGGCGGGATGAATCAGTTCCAGCCAGGCTTGCACGTTCAGGCGAGCGCCATCCTCGGGCAGGTGCAGGCTGGCGGCCAGGCGGCTGGCCAGCACTACTTCGGCGGTGTCCGGGCACAGCTCCCACCAGCCGGCGCCCAGCAGCCCTTGGAGGGCCTCCAGGCGTTCCAGATGCAGGTGATGGCGATGCTCCCGCAAGCGACTGAGCAAGGGCCCGGCGAGGGCTGCGGCGAGCATCAGCCAGTCGCGATCCAGCAGGTACGGGGCATGCTGCTGGACCGCGTAGCAGCCGCACAAGAGCCAGGCGGCGACGCCGTGATCATCCCGATACGGCACCAGGAAGCCTTCGCGATGGCCGAAGATGCCTTGCAGTCGCGGGTGTTCGTTGAGGCCCTGGATCTGGTTCAGGTGCTGCGGGGTGTTGCCGCTCAGGCTGTCCAGGCCGGCCCCCAGGGCCTGGCCTTCCTGCCACAGGCGCGGGGCGTCATGGGCGCTGTAGCAGCTGTGGATCACCCAGCCCTGCTCCTGCTCGTCGAGCAGGGCAAGGCCGAGACAGGGAATGTGCCAATAGCGGGCCAGGTCGGTGAGTTGGTCGTGGAGCACGTCCGGCAGGCGGGTCAGGTTGCACAGGCGCAACTGTTCGCTGGCCTGGGCGGCAAACACCCGGCACTGCTCGCGCCCCAGGGCCTGTTGCCGCTGCTGGACCAGGTCGCCGATATCCAGCAGTTGCAGGTGCCATTCCTGCCCACAGCGCTGGACCCAGCCGCGCAGGTGCAGGGGCTGGCCGCCGGCGCCGCGCAGGTCCAGGTCCAGCACCTGGCCGCTCCAGTCGGCAGGGCCGCCCTCAAGGGCCAGGACGCTGCCGGGCAATACGTAGTCCAGCAGGTGCGGTGGCTCCCGGGAGGGGGGCAGCTGGATCAGGCTGTGGCGCAGCGGGCCGTGGCTGCTGAGGATGCGCCCCTGTTGATCGAGCACCAGTTGCAGGCCCACCGCCTGGGGCGGCAGCGGGCTGTGCGGCTGTGCGGCGGGAAGCGCCTGGCGGCCCAGTAGACGTCCGAGCAGCTTGTCGCCAGAGGTCAAAATTGCAGACTCGAGCTAGCGGTCAGGGTGGTGGGCAGGCTGGGTACCGGGCCGATTCCCGGCAGCACCAGCCGCGGCAGCACCTGGTTCAGCTTGCTGGTGGGGTAGTTCACCGAGACCGTCAGCACCCCGGCGCTGTACACCGCACTGTAGTCGGTGGCGGCGAAGTTGAAGGGCGGGGGAATCCACTGGGTCTGGGTCTGCACCACGCTGTTGGCGAGGTTCTGCACGGTGGTGGCGTAGTTCGGGGTATTGGGGTCGACCATCACCGCGCGCCGCACCGCTTCGGCAGTGGCCTGGTGGAACGACTGCATCATCAGCAGCGGCAGGCTGTAGCTGACAAGACCGTAGAACACCGCGAAAAAGATCACGAACACCGCGGCGAATTCGATCGCCACAGCGCCTTTCTGCTTTCTAGGGAGGCCCGGTTTCATGAGTGCGTCTACCCTGACAACCACTATGTCCATTGAGCATAGGACCATTCCGGCAAAAGGGACCGTTCTGGCTGATGCATTTCTGGGTTTTGTGGGTCTGGTTGGCAATCTGTGCGCTGCAGGATTTGCGTCAGCGGCATATTGCCAATGGCTTGACTCTTGGCGCCGCGCTCTTGGCGACGGTCTACCTGCTGTGGAGCGGCACGACCTGGCTGGGGGCCGGCGCGAGCCAGGGCGGTTGGGCGTTGTTGCTGGCGTTGCTGTTCACCTTGCCCGGCTACGCCAGCGGACGGATGGGCGCCGGCGACGTCAAGTTGATGGCGGCCCTGGGGCTGGCCTCCGGCCCCCTGTATCTGCTGGGGACGTTCATCGCCGCCGGTCTGTGCAGCCTGCTCTGGCTGCTTGTGCTCAGGCTCTGGCCCCAGCAGAAACAAGCACTTGATACCCCCGTGGCAGGGCGCGTTGGGAGGGGGTCAAAAAAATACCCTTTTGCCCCCTTTGTCCTGGCTGGAATGGTCTTAACTGTGAGCGTGATCCACTAGTCGCCGGACCCATTAATGCTATGTACATAGTCGGAAAGTAGGTCTAGGTTTTAAGTCGTGGCTGCCCGGATCATGCGTGGCAGCACAGGAGTGGCCAATCGGCGATTGGCCCGCACGGAGTAGCACGTGAACAAGCTCACCTCACAGATGAAGGTGCTCGTGGTCGACGATCAGCCCCTGATTGTCGAAGAGCTTTGCGAGTTCCTCGAAAGCAGCGGTTACCGTTGTGTCCCTTGCCAATCCAGCCGCCAGGCGCTGGAGTGCTTCAACAGGGACCCGGAAATTTCCCTGGTGCTCTGCGATCTGCACATGCCCGATATGGACGGCATTCAGCTGGTCCAGGAACTGCAACGGATGGCCGGCAAGCAGCGGGTGTTCGAAGCCATCATGCTCACCGGGCAGTCCGACAAGCAGGACGTGATCAAGGCCCTGCGCGCCGGCATCGCCGACTACTACCAGAAGCCCATCGACCTGGACGAGCTCCTCGAAGGCCTGCAGCGTCAGGAGGTCGCCTTGCAGGAACGGCAGAAGAACCTGCACCTGGGGCACCTCAACCAGAAGCTGCAGTTTCTTTCCGAATCCATCGATGACCTGTACCAGGACCTGGACAAGGTCCGGCGCAGCCCGGCTACCAGCCGCAGCGAAGAGGCCCGGGGCGAAGGCGCCGGCGAAGGGGATGCCATCGAGATCCCGGCCATCTTCAACCAGCTGTCGCCACGGCAGCTGGATGTGGCCCGACTGGTGGGCAAGGGCCAGACCAACTACCAGATTGCCTGCGAGCTGGGGATCACCGAAAACACCGTCAAGCTGTATGTCTCCCAGGTACTGCGCCTGACCCACATGCATAACCGCACACAGCTGGCCCTGGCCCTGTCGCCGAGCAATTCCGGGCTGCGCCAGCGGGTGACTGCCCACTGAGCCTGCGGCGGCGAGCCGTTCGCCGCCGGTTGCGGGCTTTCTCCTACTTGGTTTCCACCTTGCCGCCGGCGTCCGGGTCGTACAGGTCCGGGATCTCGTATTTGTATTTCTTCAGCCAGCGCTGCAGCGCCAGCTCGCGTTCGGTGGGCGTGGCCGTCTGAGGCTGGGGCGAGGACGCCAGGTTGCGGTTCTGCAACAGTAGCCAGGCTTCGGTTTCCTGTTGCTGGGGTGAAGCAGGGCCGGCCTCGATGGCCTGGGCGGCCAGGGGCAGCGCCAGCAGGGCAGTGCAATAGAACATCGGCAGTTTCATCATCAGCGCTCCTTGGCGGGTGCGGCGTCTGGCTGCAAGGTGGTAGCGCCACTGGCGACCTGGGTCACCTTGGCGCGTGGGGCGGTCGGGGCCTTGAGCTCTTCGGCGCGGGCCTGGGCCTGGGCGAACTGCTGCGGGTTCAGGCTCGCCTGGCTGACCACTTGCGCGGCCTGCTGCCAGTTGTCCTGGTAGAGCAACAGGGTCACCAGGTTGATGGCCGCCAGGGGCTCGGACTGCTTGAGTTCGATGGCGGTGAGGAACTCGAAGCGCGCATCCTCGATGCGCAACTGGTTGAGGTAGACCACCCCCAGGTCATTGCGGATTCTTTCATTGGTCGGCGCCAGGCGCGCGGCCCGTTGCAGGTGCGCCTGGGCCTGGCCGTTGTCGCCCCTGGCCGCCGCCAACTGCCCCAGGCCGTGCTCGCCTTCGGCGGCCAGGCACGAGCCCAGCAGGCTGCGGTACAAGGGTTCGGCCTCACTGCGGCCCAGCAACCGATAGACTCGCGCCTTGCGTACGCGCACCTCGGCGAGGTTGTCCGGCAGGTTCTGCAGGTTGGCCAGGCTGGCGTGCAGCTTGCCATCGGTGGCCATTTCGTCGGCGAGGTTCACTGCCAGTTCCTGCTCGGAGCTGAGCTTGGCGCAACTGCTGGAGTTGGTCAGGGCCGCCCAGGGCGTCTGGCCGTTGCTGGCGCATCCTCCGAGCAGCAACAGGCTGGCAACGGCAATCATGGCTTTCATCAGGTTCCCTCTTAGGAAGCGAAGGCCCGGGCGATGGCGGTGAAGCCTGGCCCGGCCAGCACGATCAACAGGGCGGGGAAGAGAAACAGCATCATCACCACCGACATTTTTGCGGACATTTTCGAGATGTATTCCTGCAGGCGGGTCAGGCGCCGGTCGTCCAGCAGTTGTTTGAGCGCCTGCAGCGATTTCATTGCCCCGCCGCCCTGCAGGATCAGTTGCTGGAGAATCACGCAGGTGTCGGTGAACTCGTCCACCGCCAGCAGGGTGGCGGTCTGGTTGAGTTCATGGCCCAGCTCCAGCCCCGAGTCGACACGGGCCAGGATCAGGCGCAGTTCCTGGGTCAGTTCCGGCAGCAGCTTTTGCGCTTCGCTGCTCAGTACGCGTAACGCCTGTTCCACTGCCATGCCCGACTCGAACAGGATGCGCAGCAGGGGAATGAAGGTCGAGATCTCCAGGGCGATGTGCTTCTGCCGGCGCTTGGCGGCGTAGGCCAGCGCGCGCTTGGGTAGCAGGTAGCCGGCACCGAGTGCCAGCATGGGTACCAGCCACTTGCTCTGGGCCTGGGCAAAGGCCACTTCCTGGATGAAGATCACCAGGCACACGGCCAGCACCGGCGTGGCGATCTGGCTGGCGGCGAACAGTGAGCGCTCTCTGGCGCGGCGCCAGCCCAGACGGTTGAGCAGGGTCTGGGTTTCACTGTCCATGCTCACCGCGCGCTGCCCGAAGCGGCTGTCGCCCAGCAGTCGCAGCCAGTTGCCCAGGCGGCTGTCGCGAGTCATGTTGCCCTGCAAGCGCTGGGCGATCTGGCGCTCGCGCCGGCGCTGTTCCAGCACACCGTTGCCAAGCAGCAGCAACGCCCCGAGAAACATCAGTGCAGCGGCCAGAACCAGCATTTCAGATGCTCCTCAACATGCGCCAAAGGGCCAGGCAGCCGAAGATCTGCAGGCACACCGCGGTGATCAGCATTTTCTGCCCCGCGGAGTCGTGCCACATGCCCAGCATGTAGCCCGGGTTGGTCAGCATGAAGTAGCCCACCAGCAACAGCGGCAGGGTCCCCAGGACCCAGGCGGTCATGCGGGTTTCCCCGGTCATCGCGCTCAGTTGCCGCGCCCCTTGCTCGCGCTCGCGGATCAGCTTGATCAGGTTTTCCAGCAACTCGCTGGCGTTGCCGCCGTAGCGATGATTGACCTTCAGGCCCAGGGCGAACATGCGCAGTTCGTCCTGCTCGTAGAACTCGGCAAAATCGCTGACCGCGTCCGGCAGGTTGACCCCCAGTTGCACGTTGCGCTGGATGCGGCCCATGGCGTTCTTCAGCGGGTCGTTGCTGGCCTCGATGGCACCCAGCACGGCGTCCGCCAGGGTGCGCCCGGACTTCAGGCTGCGCACGCTGTGATCGAGCAAGGCCGGCAGTTGTTCGATCATGCGCTTGAGCCGGCGCTGATACAGCCAGGCGATATACAGCCGCAGCAGCAGGGGTGGCAGGAGGATGCCGCCCAACAGGCCGAGCCAGCTCGCCAGCACATAGCCCAGCAGCACCAGCACCACCCACACCGCCAGCCACAGGCCCAGGCGCTCGCTGGGCTGGCCGAGGCCGGCCCGGGCGAACGCGCGCTCCAGGCCACCCCAGGAGGTGCGTTGCGGCGTCAGGTCGGGCTGCCCTTCGGCCAGGCGGTTGAGCACTCGTTCCCGCTCGGTCTTGTGCACGCCGTGGTAGAACAGCCAGCCGGAAAGCCCCAGCAGAAGCAGGCAGATCAAGGTAAACAGCAGACCGATCATGGGCCACCTCGCCGGTTCAATTGACGCCCAGCCCGCTTTCGCGGCGCAGTTTGTCACCCGCAGGGTTCATCGCCTCGCGCAGGAAGCCGAAGCCGGTACGACGATCCAGGCGGAACAGGGTATTGGTGACGTAGATGTCGTCACGTATGCCCACCACTTCCACGACTTCGCTAACGCAACGCCGGCCATCGGGCATCCGGGTCAACTGGATCACCACATCCAGGGCGGCGCAGATCATCTGCCGCAGGGTGCGCTCGGCGATCTGGCGGCCGGTCAGGCCCACCAGGGTTTCCAGGCGCAGCAGGGCATCCTGGGCGTTGTTGGCGTGCACGGTGCTCATGGAGCCGTCGTGGCCGGTGTTCATTGCGGTCAGCACGTCCAGTACTTCCACACCACGGATCTCGCCGAGGATGATCCGGTCCGGACGCATCCGCAGGGCGTTGCGGATCAGGTCGCTAGCCTTCACCTCGCCGTGCCCCTCGGCATTGGGCGGGCGGGTTTCCAGGCGGACCACGTGGGGGTGGCCCAGCTGCAGTTCGGCCACGTCCTCGATGGTGACCAGCCGTTCATGGGGGTTGATCAACTGGCTGAGGATGTTCAGCAGGGTGGTCTTGCCGGTGCCGGTGCCGCCGCTGATCAGGATGTTGCAGCGCTTGCCCACCGCTTCCTGGATGAATTCGAAGATCGCCAGGTCGATGGTCTGCATGGCAATCAGGTCGCTGCTCTTGAGCATGTCCTTGCGAAACTTTCGAATCGACAGGCAGGGCCCGTCCAGGGCGATGGGCGGGATGATCGCGTTGACCCGGCTGCCGTCCGGCAGGCGCGCATCGACCATCGGCGAGGACTCGTCGAGGCGTCGGCCCAGGGGCGCGAGAATCCGCTGCATCACCCGCTCCACATGGTGGGCGTCGATGAAGCGCAGGTCGCTCTGGTGCAGCACGCCTTCACGTTCGACGAACACCCGATGCGGGCCGTTCACCAGGATCTCGGTCACCGCCGGATCGCGCAACAGCACTTCCAGGGGGCCGAAGCCGGTCAGCTCGTCGACGATCTCTTCGGCCAGCCGCTCCATTTCATAGCGCGAGATCGCCAGGTGCATGCGCGCGATGTACTCCGCCACCTTGTCGGTGACGAATTGCGAGAGGTTCTGCCGGGAGCTTTCCAGCAGGTTTTTCCCCGACTCTTCGATGGCATCGATGATGTAGCGATGCAGCACCAGCTTCAGGCCTTCGTGGTCGCTGTTGCCGGCGCCTGCGCGGGGTGGGGCGCCAAAGAGTTTTTCGCCGCTCATCTGCCCCCCATGATGCGATTGAGCCAGCCGGCCTTGGGCTTGGGCAGGCCCTGGGAGCGTTTCGCCAGCCGCTCGCCCAGGGTACGCAGGCTTTGGGTCAGGGCCTCGCGCGGGGCCAGTTCGAACAGGGTAACGCCCTGGTTCTTGGCGTTCAGGCGCACCTCGGGGCTGTAGGCCAGCACCGCGATCACCTCCAGGCCGAAGGTCTTGCCCAGGGTTTCGGAATCCGGTGCCACGGTGCGCAGGTAGCGGTCGACCAGCAAGCGCGCATGCTCGAGTTTCATGCCTTTTTCACGCCAGTGATTGAGTACGGCCAGGTTGCGCCGGCAGTCGAGCACGTTCTGGTCGGTGCACCACAGCAGCTTGTCGCAATGGCTGACGAAGGTACGCAGGGCCTCGCTGTCCGGCTGGCCGACAAGGTTCACCACAATGTGCTGGAAGTGCTGGCGCAAGGCACTGAGGAGCATGTACAGCTCCGCCGCGCTGGTGTGCTCCAGAGGCGCGTCGTGGCTGGCGTAGGCGAGGATCCGCAGGCCCGCCTCGGCGCTGGTGAAGGCGCTGTCGATCAGCGTGGCATCCAGGCGCCGCAGGTGGCGCAGGGCGTCGCCGAAGTGGAACGAGCTTTCCAGGCCCAGCAGCGCCAGGCTGTCGCCCCGGGGCAGGCCCAGGTCCAGCAGCAGGGTCTGCTGGCCGCTCTTTTGCACCACCAGCGCCAGGTGGCTGGCCAGGAGGGCGCCGTCGCCATCGCCCTGGGCGCCATAGAGCACGGTCAGGCCGCCCAGTTGCGTGTTGGGTGTCACTGCCGGCAGGCGTTTGCTCAGACGCCGGACCAGCCCGGCGACTTCACTGGAGCGCGAGCCGTAGGCGACGAAGTCGCGGGCGCCGGCGCGCATGGCATTGAGCACCAGCTGGTTGTCCATGCCATCACCGAGGGCGACGATCGCCAGCATCGGCTTGGCCTCCAGGGCGCCTTCGATCAGGGCCGCCTGGGCCACCACGTGTTCGCGATCGAGGCCGACGAACACCAGGTTGGCGAAGGTCACATCCACCAGTGCCAGCAGTTCGTCGAGACTGCCATCGGCACCCACGACCTGGCCCAGGGGCGCCAGGGCGCCTTGCAGCCACTCCAGGTCGGTGCTGTTGCGGGTGATGGCGAGAAACGTCTGGCTCAGGTCCTGGTTCATTGCGACAACCCGCTGCGCTTGTCGAAGTTGCCGTTCTCGAGGAAGAACATGCGGTAGAAGTTCGGGTCGTAGTTGCGCAGCCGTTCGCCGGGCAGGGCCGGCAGCTTGGCGTCCGCGGCCAGGGGCTGGACCAGGTGCGGAGTCACTACCATCAGCAGTTCACGCTCTTCGCGATTGATCGTGGTGTCGCGAAAGAAGGCACCGAGCACCGGAATGTCCCCCAGCCCTGGAAACTTGTTCACTTGAGAGCTGTTGTTGGTGCTGATCAGGCCGCTGATGACGAAGCTTTCGCCGTCGGCCAGGGAAATGCTGGTATCGGTGCGGCGTACGGTCAGCGCCGGGACTTGGGTCCCGGCAATGGTCACGGCGTTGCTGTAGTCCAGTTCGCTGACCTCCGGGGCAACCTTAAGGGAGATACGCCCGCGATCGACGATAGTGGGCGTGAGGGTCAGGCGGATACCGAACTCCTTGTATTCGATGGTCACGCTGTTGCTGCCAGTGCTGGGCACCGGGATGGGGATTTCGCCCCCGGCCAGGAAGCTTGCGCTCTGGCCGCTGAGGGCCACCAGGGAAGGCCTTGCCAGGGTATAGGCGAAGCCGCTGCCTTCCAGGGCGTTGATCAGGGTCAGCACCCGGCCGTTGCCGAAGCCGATGTTGAAGGTGCCGTTGTCCAGCGGGATGTTGGTCCGGCGGCCGCCGAAGGTCGGGGTCACGCTGCCGGAGGTGCCACCGGTGACGGGGGCGGTGCCGGGCGCGCCGAACAGGAAGTTGTGCCCGCGGCCGAAGATCGAAACGCTGGCCTCCTTGAGCTTGGTGCGGCTGACTTCGACAAAACGGATGTCGGTCTGCACCTGGCTGGGCAGCAGTGGATCGTCACTGGCCGGCAGGCGGCCGGTGCTCATGTCGGCGGTGGCCCGGCCCTGGACAAACACCATGCTCTGGCGTGGGGTACTGGCACAGGCGGTCCAGACCATCAGGCTGGTGGCGCCGGGCGCCATGCCGGTGAGCAGGAAGGCTTTGTTGCCGGTGGTCTGGACGTCCGCGATCTTCGGGTCGCCCACCGCCAGGCGGGTGATGGCCACAGCAGATTGCAGCTCCTGCTGCAAGCCTTCGCCGATCTCCAGCGCTGCGGGCAACGGTGCCAGGCTCGAACAGCCTGCCACCGCCGCAGCCAGGGCCTGGGTGCAGAGCAGCGGGCCCAGGCTCAGGGTCAGCAGTGCGGAGAACAGTGGCATGGAACGACTGCGCATGTAGTGCATCCTTGCTCAATCAGGGAGTTTGTTGAGTGACTTGGTTGCCCCGGATCACTTCCACCGCCGACCGTGCGGCGCCACCTTGGGCGGCCGGTGCGCGCGGGGCGCTGCCCAGGGCAAGTTGGGTGAACTGGAACAGGTTGCTGTTGGCGGCATCGAGGTGCTCGCGGGCTTCTTCGTTGCCGGCCCAGTAATGGGCCAGGCGCTGTTCCTCGCTGCTGCGCACGGCCAGGCGCAGCACTCCGACCTGGGTGGCGAGCATCAGCCGGCTCAAGAGCTGTTCGGGGACGGCCAGGACCACCGTGCGCGCATTCAGCCGGCGCTGGTCCTGCTTGAGCTTTTCTTCGTTGCTCAACCCGGGGGAGGCGGGCTGCCCGTCATTGGCCAGGCCCAGCTGTTCGCCCACAGCCAGCACGCGCATGGCGGGTACGGCGATCTGTGCCGACTGCTGCGGGTTGCTGGTGTCCTGGCGCAGGAACAGCACGACATCGACATAGTCCCCCGGGCTCAGTTGCCCGGCGGCGCCGATCACCTCGTCGACCGCGACCGCCAGGGCTCGTTCGTCACTGTGAATCATCCGCGCCAGGGCACCGCCGGTACTGAAGCTCTGCTCATTGAGCCAGGTGCCGGCATTCAACTGCCGCCAGGGTGTACGGCCCACCGCCTGGCTGATGGCGCTGAGGCTGCCGGCCGGCGCGGTACGCAGTTTTTCCAGCGCCAGATCGTCGGCGGCGAGGGGCACGAAGGGCGGCACATCGCGCACCAGCACGACCACCGGTTGGCGGGTCTGGTCTTCTGCGCTGGTGGTGGCTGGTTCGACGACACTGGGCGCCACGGGTTGAACCGGTGGTGCTGGTTCGGGTTTACGACTGAGAACCAGGCCCCAGTAACCGAAAAACACCGCACCTACCAGAAGAAGTCCGGCCAGACCCATGGTGAGGCGACTGTTCATGAAGGCTCTCCCTTTCCTGCTGCACTACCAGCCCGTGATTCCAAACGAGTTAATTTCGCAATCAGGCAGCTATGAACATGCAACTATTTCGCTATGTGAAGGTAGTAGAGCTAGGACGAAATGCCATTAACTCACCCAAAAATAGCTAACAAAGGGATGAGTCTGTCCACATGGGCAGGTTTTTTGGCGCCTACCTTCCAATTAATACTTACTGACTAATCAGTTCTTACAGTTGCTGGGCCGGTCTTTGTTGACAATGCTCAGGTGGCACCGGGGAATTTGCCCGGTGCTGTTCCAACGGCGCCTTGCGGCGCAAGGAGAGCTAGGATGATTTTCCAATACTTGTTGCTCAGGGCGCGCCAGTTTTTTGACCGCACCGAAGGCGCATCCGCCATCGAGTACGCCATTGTCGTGGCCATGGTGGCCGTTGTGGTCGTGGCGTTCGTCACCCCCCTGGGCGATCGTGTTCTGGCCATTTTCAACAACATCCTGACTAACCTCGGAGGCACCACCGTCACCCGTCCTACCCCTTGAGCATGGAGGGGCCCAGCTGAGCAGCCGCTGGGCTGTGATCGCCCGACCTTCCAGCCCTCCGGGTCTCGTGCAGGCCTGCGGTTTGCCTAACCAAAGGCCTGCTGATGGTTGGGTTGCGCCCGGCCGGCTGTGCATTGGCTGCGTTCACCCACTTGCATGAAGTTCACACCAGGGTACCGTCCATGACTTCCCCATCCTCACGTCAGCAACTTCTTCTGGTCGATGACGAAGAGGATGCATTGCTGGAGCTTGCCGAACTGCTCGAAGGCGAGGGTTTCTGCTGCTTCACTGCCACCTCGGTGAAACTTGCCCTGGACCACCTCACCCGGCATCCGGATATCGCCCTGGTAATCACTGACCTGCGCATGCCCGAGGAAAGCGGCCTGTCGCTGATCAAGCGCCTGCGCGAGCACACCGCGCGCCAGCACCTGCCGGTGATCGTCATGTCGGGGCATGCCGACATGGATGACGTCAGCGACCTGCTGCGGCTGCAGGTCCTGGACCTGTTTCGCAAGCCGATCTACCACGTGCGCCTGCTGGAAACCCTCAACAATCTGTTTCCCGAACCCCGGCTGCATGTCGTTGGCCCCTGACCCCAGGGTTGGCCGGTGCTGTCCTGGCGGCAAAAAAAGACCCGCTCGAAAGCGGGTCTCAGTCATCCGGATGCTCAAAGTTGATAGCTGAAGCTCAAGGTATAGCGTGGCTTGCGGTTGTAGGTGTCGAGGGCTTCATCGGACATTGGCTTGGCCGCTTCCAGGGCGATGTTGTAGTGCTTGGCATCACCGAAACGCAAACCGACCGCGGCGGATGACAGGCTGCTGCCCCTGACCGGCAGCTGGTTGAACCAGGTCTTGGAGCGGTCCAGCACCACATAGGGCTGCAGCACACGCACCCAGGGCCCCTCGCGGTTGAAACTGTAGTTCACTTCGTAGGCCACGCCCCAGCCCTTGTCCCCGGTCGCCTGGTCATCGGGGTAGCCGCGAGCGAAGTTCTGCCCGCCAAAGGACGCCCGCTCGCTGTCGGGCAGGTTGTCTTTGCTCCAGTACCAGGCGGCGGAAAGCACGCCTTGCCAATTGTCCAGGAAACGATCGCTCTGTACCCCGGCCAGGCGCAGGCGGAAGAAATCCAGATCATAGAGGCTGTTGTTGGTCTCGGCGCCCATGCTGTCCAGGCCCCGATACAGGCCGGCGCTGAGAATCCGCAGTTGGCGCGGATCGGACTTGCTCCAGTCCGCCTCAAGCGCCAGGGCGCGGATGTCGGTTTTTTCTTCCAGGGTCAGCGGGCTGTTGCTGACCCGGTAACGGGTCTTGTCATTTACCGCATACAGGCGTGTGCCGGCGGTGAGCATTTCATTGGGCGAGGCGATGAAAGGGTGGCTGACGCCGATGGAAAAGCGGTCGTTCTCCCGATGGGGCTCCAGCTCGATCCCGTTGTCCAGCTGCACGTTGCTCCGTGGGTCGGCGCGGTAGCGGGCGCCGTAGAGGCTCAGTTGCGTGCCTTCCGAACCCAGCAACTGGCTGTAGTCCAGGCGGTAGTAGTGTTCCTTGTCGTGGCCCGGCGGGAACAGCCCGCTGAGGCTGAGCTGTTCGCCCCAGGCGGTCTGCGAGTTGCTGGTGATGCCCACCAGGGCCTGCAGGCCGTTGCGGTTGTCGTCGGTGCTGTTGAGGGTGGTGGCGATGGCCTTGCGGCTGGCCACGGCCACCAGTTGGGTTGCGCCGTCGGTAGTGCCCGGTGGCGGCACTACCGCCTGCAGGGTGACCCCGGGAACCTTGCTCATCAGTGTGGTGTAGCGTTCGAAGGTCTTGCGGGTCAGCGGGCGCTCGGCCTTGAGTTTGCTCACCAGTTTGTCCAGGTAGGCGGATACCGGGCCGATGTCGCCCTGCAGCTGGTAGTCCCGGATGTAGCCTTCCACCAGCACTACCCGCAGCACGCCCTGGTCGAAGTTCTGCTGTGGCATGAAGGCGTAGGACAGCAGGTAGCCGTCCTTCTGATAGCGCCGGGTAATGCTGCGCGTGGCTTCGATCAACTGGCCGAAGCTGGCCTCGTGGCCGATCAGTGGCTGGTAGATCGCTGCCAGTTCTTCCAGGGGGTAGACCGTGCCGCCCTCGATCTGCACCTGGCGCACCGTGACCTTGGTGCCCATCATCAGCGGCTGCTGGCCTTGCGGCGCAGTGGGTTGCTCGGGCAGTTGCGGTTGCGGGGTTGCCGGGCGGTAGGCATCCACCGGCAGGTTGGGTTGGGGCAGGTTGTTGATGCTGTCATTGCTGTTGAGAAAGCGCGGAAGGGAGTCGGCGTAAACGGAGGTACAGCATCCAACTAACAACAAACTGGCCAACGTGCGCATAGGACACTCCATGGTCGAGCCGCAGCGGTGTAGAAAGTTCCTGGCTCCAGTTGCCGCTCGGGTCTTGGCCACGATCTGGCTCTGGATGCTTGTCTCTGGATAAACAAAAAGGCGAGAGACTCATGGGAATCTCTCGCCCTCAACCAAGCGTAGGCGCTGCAGGTGAGGCCGTCGAATCGGCCAGGTGCAAATTATTTCTTGTTGCCGCCCAGGGCGCCGGTCAGGCCGCCGAGCACGCCACCCAGGCCGCCATTGAGGCCCGCACCGGCAGAGGCGCTGCCACTGGCGCTGGCGTTGGCGCCTACGCCAAGGCCACCGAGCAAGCCGCCACTGGGCGCTGTGCCGCCGTTGACCAGGCCGCCAACCGAAGCCACGGTGTTGCCCACGGCTCCAAGGGTGCCGCCCAAGGCGGTACCTATCGGATTGGCGCCACTATTGCTGGCCACGCCCGCGCCTACGTTGCTGACTGCGCCGCCCACCTGGCCCAGAAGACTGCTGGTCGGGCTACCCAGGCCGGTAGCTGCACCTACTTGCTGAGTCAGGCCGGCAACCGAACTGGTGACGGGGTTCAATGCCGAACCCAGGCTCACTCCGACGCTGGCCAATGGTGCAGTGACTACCAGGTTAGGGGTACCGCTGCCGCCCAGAGCGCCGCCTACCGAGGCGATCAGGTTGCCGGCTGCCGCTCCGGTGACCCCGCCTGCGCTAACGGTACCGTTGGTATTGCCGGCATTCAGGCCGTTGCTCAAGTTGGCCACTGCACCGCCGACAGTTTCCAGCAGGCCGTTGTTGCCGCCGAGGCCACTGCCATTCCCGGTTCCGCTACCCGAGTTGCTCACATAGCCGCCGGCAGTGCCCACGGCCGTACTTGCGTTGCTCAGGGTGTTGCCCAACAGATTTGTTACAGGGTTGCCGTTGCCAGCGTCAGTGATCTTGTTACCGGTGCTGTCCACGGCCTGAGCTACGCCATTGAGCAGACCTTTTACAGGGGAGCCAAGACCGGTGGCGCCGCCGATATTGCCGGTCACGTCTTCCGCCAGGCTGACCACTGGAACCAGTACCTTATCGCCGACATTGTCGGTCAGTGTTCCCAGAGGTCCGCTGCTGGTGACGGTGCTCAGGGTATTACCGAGCATGGTCACCCGGGTGCCTACGCCGCCGACTACCGGAGCCACCCTGGTCACCAGGCCACCCACTACCGGAACGCTCTGGGTGGTGGTTGCCAGTTTGCCGCTGAGGTCGGTGACCCCGGTACCCACATCGCTGACCACGTTGCCGACGGTGGCGGTGGTCTTGCTCAGGGCCTTGGGATCGGTGCCCAAAGTGCCGAGGCCGTTGGTCAGGCCGTCACCGACGGTGTCCACCACGTTGCCGGTGGTGTTGACGGCGCTTTGTACCACGCCTCCAACCACGGGTACGGTGGCCAGGGAAGTGCCCAGGCCGCTGACACCGGTACCGACGCCACTGAGGGTGGTACCCAGATCCGAGACCAGGCTGCTGGTCGTCAGGGGAGTGGTGGTACCGCCAGTTCCTCCGGTGCCGCCAGTTCCACCTGTGCCACCTGTGCCACCTGTGCCTCCGCCAGTGCCGCCGGTACCACCTGTGCCTCCACCGGTACCACCAGTGCCACCTCCAGTGCCTCCTGTTCCGCCGGTGCCGCCACCAGTGCCACCGGTGCCGTCAGTACCGCCGCTGGCACTGGCTGGCGAACTGCTGCCACCACTTTTATGACCGCCACCACCGCCGCTGCAGCCTGCCAGGCTGAGGGTCAGGATCATGGTTATTGCCGTTAACGCTTTCCATCCGAATTGAGTTTTCATGTCTGGTATTCCTTGCACCTGTTACAACGTTCGTTGTTTTCGATAGCTCTCCAGTTCTTGCGCTGGAGATACCTTCGTCCGTTGTCTACATAAAAGGCGCAGGGAATAAATTGAACAATTATGAACTTGGTATTAATGACTTATTTTGTTCGGTTAATTGATTTACAAGTAGCTAGTCTCAAAGTATTGGTTGGCGCTCCTAGTGTGTGATGAATTGTTTTAAAACAATGATTTGATGTTTTGTAGTGTCCTTGGAAAGTGCTCGTTCAACTAAAGTTATATATACACAATTAATAGGCAGTTTTTGTGCTGAGCTCGCGGTACTTGCACTTTTTCGCTGGCGTTTAATGGCTGGCAGGGGGATGGGATGGTGGCCTGGTTTATACTGCGCCGCCCAAAACTCTCTGGAGCTCAATATGCTGACGCCCGTCTGGTGGCTGCTGTGCCTGCCGTTTGTTGCCGGAGCCTTTCTCGCCCTGCAAGCCGGAATCAACGGTCAACTGGCCAAGCAGGTCGGCGGGGTGCTGGCTGCGGCCCTGATCTCTTTTTTCGTAGGCACCGCGGCGCTGCTGGTGCTGGTAGTGCTGCAGCGCGAAATGCCGACCCTGGGTGCCCTAAAGGGCCTGACCTGGTGGCATTGGTGCGGCGGCCTGCTGGGGGCGTTCTTCATTACCACGGCCGCCTTTGCCGGGCCGCGGGTCGGCGCCCTGCTGTTCATGTCGCTGGTGCTGGCCGGCCAGTTGAGCATGGCTCTGGCGCTGGACCACTTTGGCTGGGTAGGGTTTCGGGAAGCGCCGGTCAGCCTCGGCAAGATTGCCGGATTGCTGCTGATCGTCGTCGGGGTGGTGTTGATCCGCCGGGGCTGAGGCCCCTCAGGCGATGGGCTGCCAGTTGCCCAGCATATGCTGCAACTCGCCGCTGCCCAGCAACTGCAGTTCTCCGCTTGAACCCCCGGCACTGGCCAGCAGGCGTACTTCGCCGGGCAGCAGCACGGGCTTCATGAACTGCACCGTCACTTCGATGTTCGCTGCTGGCAGATGCTCGCTCAGGGCTGCCAGGGTGCGCGCCTTGTTCCACAGGCCATGGGCGATGGCCTGGGGAAAGCCGAACAGCCGGGCGCTCCAGGCGCTCAGGTGGATCGGGTTGTAGTCGCCGGAAACCCTGGCGTAGCGCCGGCCGATATCGCGCTCGGCGCGCCAGCAGGCGACTTCGCCGAGGTTGTCGGCGTTGGGCAAGTGTTGGCTGGAAGGTTCTCCCGCCAACTTGACTCCACGGCAGAGCATGCGGCTTTGCGCTTCCCAGAGGGGGCCCAGCAAATCGTCCACTGTGGTCACCAGGTCGAATGTTGCGCCTTTGGCGTGGGGTTGCAGGTTGCACACCTGGACCCCGATTCGAACGCTGCTGACATTGCCCATGGGGCGCAACACACGAATCCTGTTGCCCAGGTGAATCAGCCCCAGTAGCGGAAATGGAAAGTCCCGGGCAGTGAGCAGCTGCATCTGCAAGGGAAACGCCAGTACATGGGGGTAGGTCGCGGGCAGCAGGCCGTTATCGGCAAAGCCGCAGACCTTGCGGTAGCCCGCCAGTTGCCCGGGGGTCAGGCTGATCCAGCAGCGCAGGCCGTATTCGGGTAACTGCGTGCCGTTGATCCGTCGGCGCATTGCCGCTTTGAGAAACAGCGGCGGCAGGGACGCGGGCAGGTTCAGTTCGTGCCAGTGTGCAGTCATTTTCAGGCCCCCAAGAGACTTTGTCCGCAGACCCGCAGGGCCTGCCCGCTGACGGCGCCGCTGCCCGGCTGGCCAAGCCAGGCCACCGCTTCGGCAACGTCCTGGGGCAGGCCGCCCTGGCCCAGGGAACTCATGCGCCTTCCAGCTTCGCGCAGGGCGAAGGGCACCTTGGCGGTCATCTGGGTCTCGATGAAGCCCGGCGCCACGGCATTGATGCTGATATCCCGGGCGTGCAGCAGCGGCGCCCAGGCCTGGGCCAGGCCAATCAGCCCGGCCTTGCTGGCGGCGTAGTTGGTTTGCCCGCGGTTGCCGGCGATGCCGCTGATGGAGGCCAGCAGGATCACCCGGCCATGGTCGTGCAGGCGTGCGCTGTCCAGCAGGGCCTGGGTCAGCACCTGGGGCGCATTGAGGTTCACCGCCAGCACCGCGTCCCAGTATTCCGGGGTCATGTTGGCCAGGGTCTTGTCCCGGGTGATGCCGGCGTTGTGCACCAGGATGTCGATGCCCTCCGGCAGTTGCTCGATCAACTGTGCCGGAGCGTCTTCGGCGCAGATGTCCAGGCAGATGGCGCGGCCGCCGAGACGGGCCGCCAGGGCTTCCAGATCGGCCTTGGCCTGGGGCACGTCCAGCAGCAGGACCTGGGCGCCGTCCCGGGCCAGGGTTTCGGCGATGGCCGCACCAATGCCGCGGGCGGCGCCGGTGACCAGGGCCTTGCGCCCGGCCAGCGGGCGGCTCCAGTCCTGGACCTGGGTCGCGCAGGGCTGCAAGCGGATCACCTGCCCGGAAACGTAGGCGCTCTTGGGCGAGAGAAAGAAGCGCAAGGCGCCTTCCAGCTGTTCTTCCGCTCCGGCTGCCACATACAGCAATTGCAGGGTGGCGCCGTTGCGCAGTTCCTTGGCCAGGGAGCGGCTGAAGCCTTCCAGGGCGCGCTGGGCGCTGGCGGCGAAGGGCTCGTCAAGGGTTTCCGGGGCACGCCCGAGGATGACCAGGTGGGCGCTGGGCTCGAGGTTTCTCAGCAGTGGCTGGAAGAATTCCCGCAGTTGCTTGAGCTGGTCTGTGTGCAGCAGCTCGCTGGCGTCGAACACCACGGCCTTGAGCCTGGGCCCGTGGCCGGGAATCCAGGGGGTGGCCAGGGACGGGTCGGCGCCATAGCTGTAGATGCCATCGGTCAGGCGCGGCGCCAGGGCGGCCACCTGTTGTGCCAGCGCGCCGCCGCCGAGCAACAGCGCACCTTCGATAGGCCGCAGGCGACCGGCTTGCCAGCGCTCCAGGCGTACCGGCGACGGCAGGCCAAGAGCCCCGACCAGGCGCTGGCCGATGGACGAGTTGGCGAAGTCGATATAACGGTCAGACATGGAACGCACTCCGAAGGTTGGGGTTCAAAGTGTGGACCATGAATGGCCCTGGGTCGTTCGATCGGCCAGATCCCTCCTACGCTGGAGGAGGTACCCACCGCAGTCGCACTCACAGAATAGGGAGCTTTCCATGACACAGCTGCGTCGCGTCGCGATTATCGGCGGCAACCGCATCCCCTTCGCCCGTTCCAACGGCCCCTATGCCACCGCCAGCAACCAGGCGATGCTCACCGCCGCCCTGGAGGGCCTGATCGAGCGCTACAACCTGCACGGCCTGCGCCTTGGCGAGGTGGCCGCCGGTGCGGTGCTCAAGCATTCCCGGGACTTCAACCTGACCCGCGAATGCGTCCTCGGCTCGCGGCTTTCGCCCACCACCCCGGCCTACGATATCCAGCAGGCCTGCGGCACGGGCCTGGAAGCGGCGCTGCTGGTGGCCAACAAGATCGCCCTGGGGCAGATCGACTGCGGCATCGCCGGCGGGGTGGATACCACTTCGGATGCGCCGATCGGGGTCAACGAAGGCCTGCGCAAGATCCTGTTGCAGGCCAACCGCGCCAAGAGCACCGGCGACAAGCTCAAGACCCTGCTGCAACTGCGGCCCCATCACCTCAAGCCGGAACTGCCGCGCAATGGCGAGCCGCGCACCGGCTTGTCCATGGGCGAGCACTGCGAGCAGATGGCCAAGACCTGGAACATTGCCCGCGCCGATCAGGATCAACTGGCCCTGGAAAGCCATCAGAAAATGGCCGCCGCCTACGCCGAAGGCTGGCAGGACGACCTGATCACTCCCTTCCTCGGCCTGACCCGGGACAACAACCTGCGCCCGGACCTGACCCTGGAAAAGCTCGCCAGCCTCAAGCCGGCCTTCGACCGTAGCGCCAGCGGCACGCTGACGGCGGGCAACTCCACGCCCCTGACCGATGGCGCCTCGCTGGTGCTGTTGGGCAGTGAAGCGTGGGCCAGGGAGCGGGGCCTGCCGGTTCTTGCCTACCTGCGCGACGGCGAGGCCGCGGCGGTGGACTTCGTCAACGGCGCAGAGGGGCTGCTGATGGCCCCGGTATACGCCGTGCCGCGCTTGCTGGCGCGCAATGGCCTGAGCCTGCAGGACTTCGACTACTACGAGATCCACGAAGCCTTCGCCGCCCAGGTGCTGTGCACTCTCAAGGCCTGGGAAGACCCCGAGTACTGCAAGGTCAGGCTGGGCCTGGAGGCACCTCTGGGCAGCGTCGATCGCGCCCGGCTCAACGTCAAAGGCAGTTCCCTGGCGGCAGGGCACCCGTTTGCCGCCACCGGCGGGCGCATCGTCGCCAACCTGGCGAAGCTGCTGAGTGTGGCGGGGCAGGGGCGCGGGCTGATTTCCATCTGTGCCGCGGGCGGCCAGGGTGTGACGGCGATCATCGAGCGCTGAGGTTCGTGGCCTTCCCCGGCACGCAGGCTCCTACACAGAAATGCCGCCCATCCGTAGGAGCCGGCTTGCCGGCGAAGGCGTCTTCAGGTCTTGAAGCGCCGTACCAGGGCGTCCAGCTCATTGGATAGCCCCGCCAGGCTCTGGGAGTCCAGGCGCGCCGAGTTCGCCAGTTCCGCCACCAGTTGCGCATCGCCATGGATCTGGCTGATGTGCCGGTTGATGTCTTCCGCCACCTGATGCTGCTCTTCGGCGGCGGTGGCGATCTGGGTGTTCATGTCGCGGATCACGTCCACCGATTCGCGGATCTGCCCGAAGCTGTTGCGCGCCAGGCCGATGCGGTTCACCGACTGCTGGGACACTTCCAGGCTGGCGTGCATCTGCTGGGTCACGGCGCTGGTGCGTTTGGCCAGGTTGCCCAGCAGCCCGTCGATCTCGGCAGTGGAGTCGGCGGTACGCTTGGCCAGGGCCCGCACCTCGTCGGCCACCACGGCAAAACCGCGACCCTGCTCCCCGGCCCGGGCGGCCTCGATGGCCGCGTTCAGCGCCAGCAGGTTGGTCTGTTCGGCGATCGAGCGGATGGTGCCGAGGATCGACTGGATGTCGGTGCTGTCGCGTTCCAGTTGCTGCATCGACTGCGCCGACTGTTCGATCTCCTGGCTCAGGCGATCGACGCTGTGCACCGCGTCATCGATCTGCTGCTGGCCTTCCCGGGCCTGGCGCTGGCCACTGTCCGCCGACTCGGCGGCCTGGCTGCAGGAGCGGGCCACTTCGTTGGCGGTGGCGACCATTTCGTGGAAGGCGGTGGACACCATGTCCACCGCTTCGCGCTGGCGCCCGGCGGCTTCGGCCATGTCGCTGGAGACCTGGGTCGAACTGTGGGAAGTGGCGAGGATCTTCTGCGCGGCCTGGCCGATGCTCTGGATCAGGTTGCGGATTGCCGCCAGGAACTGGTTGAACCAGTTGGCTAACTGCGCGGTTTCGTCGCTGCCACGGATATTCAGACTGCGGGTCAGATCGCCTTCGCCTTGGGCAATGCCTTCCAGGCCACTGGCCACGCCGCGGATCGGCCGCACGATGAGGCTGGCGAAACTCGCCCCGAGCACTGCGAACAGCACCGCCAGGATCGCGGCAATACCGGCAATGATCCAGGTCAGCTGGGTGGCCGCGCCCATGACTTCGTTCTGCTTGATCAGGCCGATGAAGGTCCAGCCCAGTTGCTCCGAAGGCCAGACGTTGGCCATGTAGTGCTCGCCGCCCAGTTCCACCTGCACCAGGCCTTTGCCGGCCTTGGCCAGTTGCGCGTACCCCTCGCCGAGGCTGCCCAGGGCCTTGAAGTTGTGCTCCGGCTGCTTGGGGTCCACCAGCACCGTGCCGTTGTTTTCCATCAGCATCAGGTAGCCCGATTCGCCCAGCTTGATCTGTTTGACGATCTCGGTGAGCTGCTTGAGCGACACGTCGACTGCGACCACGCCGCCCTGGGGGCCCAACTGGTTGGCCAGCGAGCGCACGGTGCTGACCAGCACCGCATCGTCGCTGGCCCAGTAATAGGCCTCGGTGCGCAGGGTCTTGCCCGGGTTGGCCTGGGCGGTCTTGTACCAGGGGCGTACGCGGGGGTCGTAGTTGGCCAGCTTCAGGTCGGCGGGCCAGGAGACGTATCCGCCGTTGCTCACGCCATAGGACACATAGGAATAGGCAGGATGGCTGGCGGCCATGGCGGCGAACAGCTCGAAGATTCGTTTGTCCTGCTCGCCTTCCGGGGCCTTCGCGGCATCGGCGCTCATCCAGGTCTTGAGGTTGTCGCCGGCCTGGGTGATCAAGGGTTGAGCGGCCAGGTAATCGATGTTCTGGCTGATGCCTTCGAAGAACAGCTGCATGGCGTTGGCCACTTGGCGGATCTCGCGGCCGCTGCCGTCGACGAAGGTGTTTTCGGCCTCGCTGCGCAGGTTGATCACCACCAGCGTGGCTACCAGCACCACGGGCAGGCTGGCGATGACGGCAAAGGCCCAGGTCAATTTCTGTTTGATGTTCATCCGCGCTCCAGTTTTTTGTAAGACCACGAAGTGCAGGCGACTCGCGGATTTATCGGCAGCTTGAAAGATGACGCTGATTGCATCCCTGGGGTGAAGTCGAGCCCGCGGCGATCGAACCTTGGCCGGTGGCTGACGTCTTTATTGGATTGTCGGACAAACTCCCTGTCTCTCTGAGGGCTTCGGCTGGCGCCGGGCAATATTGAGCCGCAGGCAGAAAAAAACTTCCGCGGGCAGGCCCGCGAAGGGGCTGGCCTGAGTGCCACTGATGGACGGTTGCGGACGCCGTCTCGGCTATGATCCTTGGCGGCGTCGATGGATTGATCTGGCACATTGAGTGCATTGCTGTCGCTCGGTGGTCGGCAGCCCTTTCCCGTCGTGGGAGGATTGCCGTATAACGAGTGACTTTCGCGTGTTTGGTAACAAGGGACCCACAATAAAAGCTGATGAAGACTCCAAAACGCATTGAACCGCTGATCGAAGACGGTCTGGTAGACGAGGTGCTGCGCCCACTCATGAGTGGTAAAGAGGCAGCTGTGTATGTGGTGCGCTGCGGCAACGAGCTACGTTGCGCCAAGGTCTACAAGGAGGCGAACAAACGCAGTTTCCGTCAGGCGGCGGAGTATCAGGAGGGGCGCAAGGTTCGTAACAGCCGTCAGGCGCGGGCCATGGCCAAGGGCTCGAAGTTCGGGCGCAAGGAAACCGAGGACGCCTGGCAGAACGCCGAAGTGGCGGCGTTGTTCCGCCTGGCCAATGCCGGGGTGCGGGTGCCCAAGCCGTTCGACTTCCTCGAAGGTGTGCTGTTGATGGAGTTGGTGGCCGACGAGTACGGCGATGCGGCACCGCGGCTCAACGATGTGGTGCTGGAACCGGACCAGGCCCGTGAATATCACGCCTTCCTGATTTCCCAGATCGTGCTGATGTTGTGTACCGGCCTGGTGCACGGTGACCTTTCCGAGTTCAACGTGCTGCTGACTCCGGATGGCCCGGTGATCATCGACCTGCCCCAGGCGGTGGATGCTGCCGGCAACAACCATGCCTTCAGCATGCTGGAGCGTGACGTCGGCAACATGGCATCCTATTTCGGGCGTTTTGCCCCGGAACTCAAGGGCACTCGGTATGCCAAGGAAATGTGGGCCCTGTACGAGGCTGGCACCTTGCATCCGGGCAGCGTGCTGACCGGCGAGTTCGACGACCCCGAAGAACTGGCGGATGTCGGCAGCGTGATCCGCGAGATCGAAGCGGCGCGCTTGGACGAGGAGCGTCGCCAGGCAGTACGCGCGGCGGATGATGCGTCGCCGGGCAAATCCGAAGAACCACCGCCTCCGCCCTGGATGCAGTGATGCCATAAAAAAATCCGGCCTTGGCCGGATTTTTCATTCCCGCAATCTACCCGGCCCCTTGGCCCCTTGGCCCCTTGCACCTTGTAGCCGCTGCCGAAGGCTGCGCACGGCCCGAAGGGACGCAGGGATCTTGAGGGCGCCGAGGTCTGGCGGGAGATGGCCAAGCAAGGTCCTGCGGGCCTTTTCGCAGCCTCGCCCAGGGCTCGGCAGCGGCTACATGGGGCGGCAGGTCGCAGGCTCAGGATCCGCAGCAACTGCCCGAGGCCAGTTCCTTGAGGATCGGGCAGTCCGGGCGGTGGTCGCCCTGGCAGTGCTCCACCAGGTCCTGCAGGGTGTCGCGCAGCCCTGCCAGCTCGCGGATCTTCTGGTTCAACTCGTCGATATGCTGGCGGGCCAGGGCCTTCACATCGGCGCTGGCCCGCTGCCGGTCCTGCCACAGGGTCAGCAGCTTGCCCACCTCTTCCAGGGAAAACCCCAGGTCCCGGGAGCGCTTGATGAAGGCCAGGCTGTGCAGGTCGTCATCGCCATACAGGCGATAGCCGCTGTCACTGCGATGGGCGGGCTTGAGCAGGCCGATGGACTCGTAGTAACGGATCATCTTGGCGCTCAGGCCGCTCTTTCGGGCTGCTTGGCCGATGTTCATTCGGCGTTCTCCAGGTCTTTGGGTTTCCAGGTTTTCAACAGTAGCGCATTGCTGACCACGCTGACGCTGGACAGCGCCATGGCCGCCCCGGCGAGCACCGGGTTGAGCAGGCCGAAGGCCGCCAGCGGGATGCCGATCAGGTTGTAGACGAAGGCCCAGAACAGGTTCTGACGGATCTTCGCGTAGGTCTTGCGGCTGATTTCCAGGGCCGCCGGGATCAACCGTGGATCGCCGCGCATCAGGGTGATGCCGGCCGCATGCATGGCCACGTCGGTGCCGCCGCCCATGGCGATGCCGATGTCCGCCGCCGCGAGGGCCGGGGCGTCGTTGATACCATCCCCGACCATGGCCACCACGCCGGTCTTTTTCAGCTCGGCCACCGTGGCCGCCTTGTCCGCCGGCAGCACTTCGGCGTGCACGTCGGTGATGCCCAGGGCGTCGGCCACCACCTTGGCGCTGCCGCGGTTGTCGCCGGTCAGCAAATGGCTGCTGATATGCCGTGCATTGAGTTGCTGCACCGCCTGCAACGCGCCGGGCTTGAGGGTATCGCCAAAGGCGAACAGGCCCAGCACCCGGGATTGCGGGCTCTGCTCGATCAGCCAGGACAGGGTCCGGCCTTCGTGTTCCCAGTCCCTGGCCGCCTGGGCCAGGTCGCCGGGGTTGAGGCCGCTTTCTTCCAGCAGGCGGCGGTTGCCCAGGGCCAGTTGGCGGCCCTCCAGGGTGCCGGCGATGCCTCGCCCGGTGAGGGACTGGCTGGCGCTGACGTCAGCCACCGGCAGTTGGCGTTCCTGGCACAGGTCCAGCACGGCCTTGGCCAGAGGGTGCTCACTGCCGCGCTGCAGGGCACCGGCCAGTTGCAGCACGCTGTTTTCATCGCCTTCCACCGCCTGCATATGGGCGATGCGCGGGGTGCCGGAGGTCAGGGTGCCGGTCTTGTCGAAAACCACCGAACTGACTTCGTGGGCCCGCTCCAGGGCTTCGGCATCCTTGATCAGGATGCCGTGGCGGGCCGCCACGCCGGTGCCGGCCATGATCGCCGTGGGCGTGGCCAGCCCCAGGGCGCAAGGGCAGGCGATCACCAGCACCGCCACGGCGTTGATCACCGCGGTTTCCAGCGGTGCGCCGTACAGCCACCAGCCCACCAGCGTGATCAGCGCCAGTACCAGGACAGTGGGCACGAACACCTGGCTGACTTTATCCACCAGTTTCTGGATCGGTGCCTTGCCGGCCTGGGCGTCTTCCACCAGGCGAATGATCCGCGCCAGCACGGTTTCCGCCCCCAGGGCCAGGGTGCGCACCAGCAGCCGGCCTTCGCCGTTGATGGCGCCACCGGTGACCTTGTCGCCGGGTTGCTTGGGCACGGGCAGGCTCTCGCCGCTGATCAGCGCTTCATCGGCATGGCTCTGGCCTTCGATGACTTCGCCGTCCACCGGAAAGCGCTCGCCGGGCTTGACCAGCACCAGGTCACCCAGGCGCAAGGCGCTGATCGCGACTTCCTGTTCGCGGCCGTCGATAACCTGGATCGCCCGTTCCGGACGCAGGGCTTCCAGGGCGCGGATGGCACTGGCGGTCTGGCGCTTGGCGCGGCTTTCCAGGTATTTGCCCAGCAGCACCAGGGCGATTACCACCGCCGAGGCCTCGAAGTACAGGTGCGGCATGCTGCCCGCGGCGGCGGTGGCCCATTCGTACAGGCTCAGGCCATAGCCGGCGCTGGTGCCCAGGGCCACCAGCAGGTCCATGTTGCCGCTGCCGGCGCGCACGGCCTTCCAGGCCGCGACATAAAAGCGTGCACCGAAGATGAACTGCACCGGGGTGGCCAGGGCGAACTGGGCCCAGGCCGGAAGCATCCAGTGCAGGCCGAACGGCTGCACCAGCATCGGCAGCACCAGGGGCAGGGCCAGGAGGATGGCCAGCACCAGGCTCCAGCGCTCGCGTCGCAGGTTCTGCTGTTGCTCGTCGCCCTGTTTCTGCTCGGCCTGCCACAGGCTGGCGGAGTAGCCGGCCTGGGTCACGGCATTGACCAGCAGCGTCGGGTCGACCTGGCCCAGCAGTTCGACATGGGCACGCTCGGTGGCCAGGTTGACGCTGGCGCTGCGGACGCCGGGGAGTTTGTTCAAGGCGCGTTCGACTCGCCCGGCGCAGGTGGCGCAGGTCATGCCGCCGATGCTCAGTTCGACGGCTTGCACCGGCACGCTGTAGCCGGCGTTTTCCACGGCTTCCAGCAGGGCCGGCAGGCTGTCTTGCGGTGCTTCGACCCGAGCCTGTTCCGTGGCCAGGTTGACGCTGACCGTGCGAATGCCGGCGACCTTGCCCAGGGCACGCTCTACGCGCCCGGCGCAACTGGCGCAGGTCATGCCGGCAATCGGCAGGTCGAAAGTGGTTGATTCAGGCATGGCGACGCTCCCTGTGAATGTTGCCTACAGGATCAACCTTGCCACGCAGGCAAGGTCAAGGGGGCATTGTACGGGTGCTTCATTTTGTCCCAGGGGCTGCTCGCAGTGCGCGAACAGCAGGCCCCGGGAGCTCGGCAGGGGGCGGGGTGTCAGTATTCCAGGGCGGCGGGCTTGAGGTACATGCCCGAGGCGTTCATGGCGATGCGGAACTTCAGCACATCGCCAGCCCGCAGGCTGATGTCCTGGGAACTCGGGGCAAGCAGCCCGGCATTGCAGCCCGGGGCCTGGCCTGGCAGCAGTTTCAGGCGCAGGGAAACCTTGCCCGGCGGCAGGTTGAACGAGGCGCTCTGTTCCTGGAACAGCCGGCCGGCGAGCTGGTCCTGGATGTACAGGCCGATCTCGCAGGACGTGGCGACTTCCAGCCGCTCCCTGGAAATGATCAGCACGCCGTAGTCCTCTCCGGCGGCCAGCGCCGATGGGGTTGCCGCGAACAGGCCCAGGAGGCCGACGAGGCTGAAAGTTGACCAGCGCATGGCTGAATCTCCCGCTGTGATGTCGTAAGACGTGCAGCTTGGCCGAGCGCGCCGCCGATTTCCAGCCCGGCAGATCAATCCGGAACTTGACCTTGCCACGGTGGCAAGGACAAGACTTGCTCCAACCCAATACAGGAGAAGCGCAATGCAAGTATTCAACGTTCAAGGCATGTCCTGCGGTCACTGTGTGCGTGCCATCACCCAGGCGCTGCAAAGCAAGGACCCGGCGGCCACCGTGCGGGTGGATCTGGCGGCCAAGGAAGTCGGAGTCGAGAGCCGCCTGTCCAGCGATGAGGTGATCAGCCTGATCAGCGAGGAAGGCTACGCGGTCAAGGTTGCCTGAGCCTTTTTATATAGTTAGCGACCTATCGGAATGTTCAAGGCGTCCAAGCGCGGCTAGACTGTGCGACCGCTGACCAACGCTCGTTTGGATGCCATGAACCTCCGCACAATCCTGATTCTCGGCGCTCTGAGCGCTTTCGGCCCGCTGGCCATCGACTTCTACCTGCCGGCCTTCCCCTCGATGGCCCTGGCTTTCGGCACCGATGAAAAACACGTTCAGCTGACCCTGGCCGCCTACTTCCTCGGCCTGTCCATCGGCCAGTTGGCCTATGGCCCGGTGGCCGATCGTTTTGGCCGGCGTCTGCCGCTGCTGGCGGGGGTGGGCCTGTTCACGCTGGCCTCCCTGGCCTGCGCCTATGCGCCGAACCTGGAATGGCTGATCGGCGCACGCTTTGTCCAGGCCCTGGGCGGATGCGCCGGGATGGTGATTTCCCGGGCCGTGGTCAGCGACAAGTGCGATGCGGTGGGTTCGGCCAAGGTCTTCTCCCAACTGATGCTGGTGATGGGCCTGGCCCCGATCCTGGCGCCAATGCTGGGCGGCCTGCTGGTCAACCTCTACGGCTGGCAGTCGATCTTCATCATGCTCACGGTGTTCAGTGCACTGTCCGGGCTGGCAGTGGCGCTGGGCCTGCCGGAAAGCATGCCGGCCACCCGCCCGCGCCTGCCTCTGTCCGGGGCGCTGCGCCAATATGGCCTGCTGCTGTCGGACCGGGTATTTCTCGGCCACGCCTTGACCGGCGGGATCGCCATTGCCGGGATGTTTTCCTACATTGCCGGTTCGCCCTTTGTCTTCATCAAACTCTACGGCGTGCCAGCGGAGCACTTCGGCTGGTTCTTCGGGATCAATGCCGGGGGCTTCATCCTGGTGGCGCAGATCAATGCGCGCCTGCTGGCCAAGCGTGGCCCGGCGTTCCTGCTGGCGCGCACCGTGTGGATCTACCTGGCAGCGGGCCTGACCCTGCTCGGCGTCAGCGCCTTGCACACCAGTGCGCTCTGGCCGCTGCTGCTGCCGCTGTTCGTGTGTATCGCCAGCCTGGGCTGCATCATTCCCAATGCCGCAGCCTGCGCCATGAATGGTCAGGGCGCACGGGCCGGCAGCGCCTCGGCGATGCTCGGTTGCCTGCAATTCAGCGTGGCGGCAGGGGCGGCGTACCTGGTGGGTGTGCTGCATGACGGCAGCGCCATGCCGATGGCCATGGTCATCAGCCTGTGCGGTGTGCTGGCGGTGAGCATGGCGGTCATGACCCGGCGCTTGCAGAATGCCCGGGCGCTGAAGGCTGCCGAGCTCTGAGTCAGCCGGTGGCGCGCTGGCTCTGGGGAATCGGGTGGGGGGCTTGCAGGCGGCTTTGCAGGGTCTGGGTGAAGGCCCGGGCTTCGGCCTCGCTGCGGAACGTCACCACATGCTGGTCGAGCCGTACCTGCCATTGAGAGCCCTGGGGGTGTGCCAATTCTTTTATCAGGATCTTCATTGCTGACCTCCTAACGGTAAAAGACTGCGCTGCAAGGGCCCCCAGTGTAGACCCGAATACGGTCACAAATATGACCGGAATCAACTCTCGGACTGACGGCAGCCAGCACCTTTTACCGGTGCCGGCTGCCGTTCGTTAACGCCTCAGAAACCTTCGAGGACGATCTTGCCGCGAGCCTTGCCACTCTCCAGCAGGGCGTGGGCGCGGCGCAGGTTGGCTGCGTTGATCTGGCCGAAGTGCTCACCCACCGTGGTCTTCAAGGTGCCGGCGTCAATCAGTTCGGCGACCCGGTTGAGCAGCACGTGCTGCTCTTGCATGTCGGCGGTTTCGAACAGCGAACGGGTGTACATGAACTCCCAGTGCAACGACAGGCTCTTGCGCTTGAGCTTGGTCACGTCGAGGCTTTTCGGATCGTCGATCAGCGCCAGTTTGCCCTGGGGTGCCAGGGCTTCCACCAGTTGGTCGAGGTGGGCATCGGTCTGGGTCAGGCTGGCGACGTGGGTCACCTGGCCTGCGCCAATGCGCTGGAGTTCGGCGCTCAGTGGCTGGCTGTGGTCCACCACCGCATGGGCGCCCAGCTCGCGGACCCAGGCCTGGGTCTGTTCGCGGGAGGCACTGCCGATCACCTTGAGGCCGGTGAGCTGACGGGCCAGTTGGGTGAGGATCGAACCGACCCCGCCGGCAGCGCCGACGATCAGCAGGCTCTGGCCTTTGTCAGCCGGCTCCTGGCTGATCTGCAGGCGTTCGAACAGCAGCTCCCAGGCGGTGATCGCGGTCAGCGGCAGGGCGGCGGCCGCGGCGAAGTCCAGGCTCTTGGGCATGTGGCCGACGATCCGTTCATCCACAGTGTGCAGCTCACTGTTACCGCCGGCCCGGGCGATGGAGCCGGCGTAGAACACCCGGTCACCGACCTTGAACAGGCTGACGTCGCTGCCCACGGCCTTGACCACCCCGGCCACGTCCCAGCCCAGCACCTTGGCCGCGCCACCTTCGGGCTGGACGTTCTGGCGCACCTTGGTGTCCACCGGGTTGACCGAGATGGCCCTGACCTCCACCAGCAGATCGCGAGGGCCGGCCACGGGCTCGGGCAGCTCGATGTCTTGCAGGGACTTGGGATCGTCGATGGGCAGGGAAGCGTAATAAGCGATGGCTTTCATGTTGAGTTCCTGATGATGAGTAGGGAAAAAAGGCTCAGACAATCAACTGCAGGCGCTTGAGCTCGAAGTGCTCGATCGCCTCGCGGGTCTGATGGAGGAAATGCCGGAAGTGCGCGGTGTTGTTGTGAAACTCCAGGGCTGCTTCATCGTCCCAGCGCTCCAGCACGTAGAAGGTGCCCGGTTGCTCGGCATCCTGGTGCAGCTCGTAGTACTGGCAACCGCTTTCCTCGCGGCTGGGCGAGACCAGGGCGCTGAGCTCGCGCTTAAGAACGTCTTGCTGCTGGGGCTTGGCGATCAGTGTGGCAATCGCGGTGAAGGCTTGGGACATGTGGGTTTCCTCAGGTGCTGGGCGATGGGAGGGATGATTGGCTATTTCTCCCGAGGATAAAACCGGCTAAAAGAGCAGGCTCTTTCAATATTTTTTTGATAATCCAGGAAAGCCTCATGCTGCGATTCGATGACCTGCAGTTGTTCGTGCGTGCCGCAGACCTGGGCAGCCTGTCGGCGGCGGCCCGGGTCATGGACCTTTCGCCTGCGGTGGCCAGCGCTGCCCTCAAGCGCATCGAGGAACACCTGGGCGCACGGCTGCTGGCCCGTTCCACCCGCAGCCTGCGGCTCACCGCCGAGGGCGAGGGCTTTCTCGAATACGCCCGGGCGGCCTTGAGCAACCTGGATGAAGGCCGGCGCCTGCTGGCCAGCGGTCAGGATCAGGTCAGTGGCGTGTTGCAGCTTTCTGCCCCTTCGGATTTTGGCCGCAATCTGCTGTTGCCCTGGCTCGACGAGTTCCAGCGTGAACATCCCAAGCTCAGCGTGCGCCTGCTGCTGGGGGACCGGATTGCCGACCTGTTCCGCCAGCCGGTGGACATTGCCCTGCGTTACGGCGAACCGGAGGACTCCAGCCTGGTGGCGCTGCCAGTGGCTCCGGACAACCGCCGGGTGCTGTGCGCCGCCCCCCGTTATCTGGCCCGCTACGGCGAGCCGCGCCAGCTGGAGCAACTGGCCCAGCACAACTGCCTGTTGTACATGCTCGACAGCCGGGCTCATGACCTCTGGAGCTTTCATGACGGCAAGCGCGAGGTGAGCCTCACCGTCAGTGGTGACCGCCTGAGCGACGACGCCGATGTGGTGCGGCGCTGGGCCGTGGCCGGTGAGGGGATTGCCTACAAGTCCTGGCTGGATGTGGCCGCCGATGTGCTGGCCGGCCGCCTGCAGATACTGCTGCCGGAACTGCGCTGCGAAGGCGCGTCGCTGAACCTGCTGTGCACCCACCGGGCGCACCTGAGCAAACCGGTGAAACTACTGCGTGACCTGCTCCAGGAGCGTTGCGCGCAGATCAGCGCGCAACGCCCGCGATAGGAGCCGGCTTGCCGGCGAGCCTGGGCACCGTGCCCTCGGCGTCGCTGGTGGACGCGAACAGGTCGCCCTCGGCAATCAGCCCCAGCCTCGATCCCGCACACTCGGGCGGTCAAGCATTCAACCGGGGGGAACGGGCATGGGCATACAGGAATACAGCGCCGCAGAGCGCCTGGAACGGCTACCCATCAGCGGCTATCACCGGGTGATTTTCATCATCATCGCCCTGGCGTTTTTCTTCGACTCCATGGACCTGGCGATGATGACTTTCCTCCTCGGTTCGATCAAAACCGAGTTTGGCCTGAGTTCGGCCCAGGCCGGCCTGCTGGCCAGCTCCAGTTTCTTCGGCATGGTGCTGGGTGCCTCGCTGTCGGGCATGCTTGCCGACCGCTATGGGCGCAAGCCGGTGTTCCAGTGGAGCATCGTGCTCTGGGGCGTGGCCAGTTACCTGTGTTCCACCGCCCAGAGCGTGGACAGCCTGACCCTGTTCCGGGTGCTGCTGGGGATCGGCATGGGCATGGAGTTTCCCATCGCCCAGTCGATGCTCTCGGAGATGATTCCGGCCCAGCGTCGCGGGCGCTACATCGCCCTGATGGACGGCTTCTGGCCCCTGGGTTTCGTCGCCGCGGGGGTGCTCTCGTATTTCCTCCTGCCGCTGATCGGCTGGCGTGACATCTTCCTGGTGCTGGCGATACCGGCGGTGTTCGTGCTGGTGATCCGCTTCTTCATTCCCGAGTCACCGCGCTGGCTGGAACAGGCCGGGCGCCGCGCCGATGCGGATCGGGTGCTGTGTGGCATCGAAGACAAGGTGCGCGCTTCCCTGGGCACGGCGCAATTGCCGGAGCCGCTGCGCCTGCCGCGTATCGACAGTGCGCCGGGGCACTTTTTCTCGGCACTGAAGCAGATCTGGTCGCCGCTCTATCGCCAGCGCACGATGATGATCTGGAGCCTGTGGTTCTTCGCCCTGCTGGGCTTCTACGGCCTGACGTCCTGGCTCAGCGCCTTGCTCCAGCAGTCCGGTTTCGCGGTGACCCAGTCGGTGTACTACACGGTGCTGATTTCCCTGGGCGGGATTCCCGGGTTCCTCATGGCGGCCTGGCTGGTGGAGCGCTGGGGGCGCAAGCCGGTGTGCATCGTGACCTTGCTCGGCGGCGGGGTCATGGCCTTCTTCTACGGGCAGAGTGCGGTCTTTGGCGGCAACGTCAGCCTGCTGATCGGCACCGGGCTGCTGATGCAGTTTTTCCTGTTCGGCATGTGGGCGGTGCTCTACACCTATACCCCCGAGTTGTACCCGACGTCGGCCCGGGCCACGGGCTCGGGGTTTGCTTCGGCGGTGGGGCGCATCGGTTCGCTGTTGGGGCCGCTGGTGACCGGGCTGGTGTTTCCGTTGACCGGGCAGGGCGGCGTATTCGCCCTGGGGGCGGCGTGCTTCGTGATTGCCGCGGGGGTGGTCTGGCTGTTCGGGATGGAAACCCGGGGCAAGACCCTGGAGGAGTTGAGCGAGGCGGGGAGCTGATAGAGACGGGGGGGGACCTGTTCATCGGCCAGCCGGCTCCTACAGATTCGTGTAGGAGCCGGCTGGCCGGCGAAGGCCGTTACGGCTTGACCAGCCGTGCATCCAGGCTGTTCTGCGCCAGGCGCCGGGCCTGGTCCTGGGTCATGCCCAGGTCGGTGTGCAGGGCGTGGAAGTTCTCGGTGACGTAGCCGCCGAAGTAGGCCGGGTCATCGGAGTTGACCGTGACCTTCACCCCGCGCTCCAGCATTTGCAGGATGTTGTGCTGGGACATGTGGTCGAACACGCAGAGCTTGGTGTTGGACAGCGGGCACACAGTCAGCGGGATCTGCTCGTCGATGATCCGCTGCATCAGCCGCTCGTCTTCGAAGGCACGTACACCGTGGTCGATGCGCTGGATCTTCAACAGGTCCAGGGCTTCCCAGATGTACTCCGGCGGGCCTTCTTCACCGGCGTGGGCGACGGTCAGGAAGCCTTCGCTGCGCGCGCGGTCGAATACCCGCTGGAACTTGCTCGGCGGGTGGCCCATTTCCGAACTGTCCAGGCCCACGGCGACGAATGCATCGCGAAACGGCAGCGCCTGGTCGAGGGTCTTCTGCGCCTCTTCTTCGCTCAAGTGGCGCAGGAAACTGAGGATCAGGCCGCTGGTGATGCCCAGTTGCTGCTCGCCATCTTTGAGTGCGCTGGCGATGCCGTTGAGCACCACTTCGAACGGCACGCCACGGTCGGTGTGGGTCTGCGGGTCGAAGAAGGGTTCGGTGTGGATCACGTTCTGTTCTTTGCAGCGCAGCAGGTAGGCCCAGGTCAGGTCGTAGAAGTCCTGGGAGGTGCGCAGCACGTCGGCGCCCTGGTAGTACAGGTCGAGGAATTCCTGCAGGTTGTTGAAGGCGTAGGCCTTGCGCAGGGTCTCGACGTCGCTCCAGGGCAGGGCGATCTTGTTGCGTTCGGCCAGGGCGAACAGCAGTTCCGGTTCCAGGGAACCTTCCAGGTGCAGGTGCAACTCGGCCTTGGGCAAGGCGTTCAGCCAGTCATACATGGTGTCGTCTCATCAGGTGCAGGCGGGCGCTGCGAGAGTGATGCGCTGCCGGGGCCGTGCCCTTCTGTGGGGAACTGGCTGTGGCTTGCGGCTTTCGCCAGGTTTTCACCGGGCCCGAAAAAGCCGCCATTCTACATCTGGCGGCGCAAATGTTCGGCAAAACCTGACCGGGGGGGCGGTCAGGCCTGCTCCAGCTCCCGGCGGTAGGCGTAGGTATCGGCAAAGCGCGACAGCAGGAATTGGGCGCAGGTGGTCACCGGGTACTTGGCCGGGTGCTCCGCGTCCTGGCAACCGGGCAGGCATTCGATGCGGGTATCCGGGTGCGGCTCGGCGAAGAACGGCATCGAGTAGCGGTCCACCCCCAGCGGGCTGATGACCCGGTGCGGGGTCGACAGGTAACGGTCGTTGCTCCAGCGCGCCATCATGTCGCCGAGGTTGACCACGAAGCTGCCGTCGATGGGCGGGGCGTCGATCCACTGGCCCTTGACGTTGCGCACCTGCAAGCCGCCAGCGGCGTCCTGGTAGAGCAGGGTGATGCAGCCGTAGTCGGTGTGGGCGCCGGCGCCTTGCTGCTCTGCGCTGCTGGCGGTGTGGCGCGGCGGATAGTGGATCATCCGCAGCACGCTCACCGGGTCCTGGAAGCGGCGGTCGAAGAAGTCGCGTTCGATGCCCAGGGCCAGGGTCATGGCCCGCAGCAGGGTCTGGGCCAGGGCCTGCATGTCCTGGTAGTGCTGCTCCATCAAGGCTTGCCAGCCGGGCAGGTCGGGGTGGCGGTTGGGCCCGCGCAGGGGTTTTTCCGCCAGCACGTCCGGGTGCTCGGCCGGCAGGTGCAGGCCCATGTCGAAGGTTTCCTTGAGGTCGCTGGGCTTGCTTGGGTCCAGCTGCTCGGTGGCGATGGCGCCGTAGCCGCGATGGTGACGGCTCTGGGTGATATCGATCTTGAGTTTTTCAACACTGGGCAGGGCGAAGAAGTGCTTGGCCGTGCTCAGCAATTGCTCGATGCGTTGTGCGCTGATCGGGTGACCCTTGATGTAGAAGAAGCCCCATTCGCGACAGGCGCGGTCGATCTGCTTGGCGACACTGTCCCAGCCTTGCTGCTCATCCTGATACAGCGGGCTGATATCGATGATCGGCAGTTGATTCATGAAAGTGCTCCCATCCTGTTGGCGGTCCGTCGTCGCTGGCGGATGCTCCGACAGCGACGGCCAGATTATTTGGGGATGTCCGTCTTCAGGCCTTCGACGTAGTAGTTCATCGAGGCCAGTTCGGCACTGCTGGCGCTGACCCCCGCGGCGATTTTTTCGACCCCGGCCTGGTCCTTGATCGGGCCGGTGAACGGGTGGAACTCGCCGCTCTTGATGCTGGCGATGATCTGTTCGGCCTCGGTTTTCACCGGGGCCGGCAGCAGGTCGCTGAGGGGCAGTTCAACCGTACCCTCTTTCAGCCCACCCCAGTAGTCCTGGGGTTTCCAACTGTGGTCCATCACCCCCTGGGTGGCCTGGATGTAGTGCGGGCCCCAGTTGTTGACGATGGAGGTCAGCACCGCCTTGGGGCCGAAGTGGGCCATGTCCGAGGCATAGCCCACCGCGTACACGCCACGCCGTTCCGCGGCCTGGATCGGCGCCGGGCTGTCGGTGTGCTGGAAGATCACGTCGACGCCCTGATCGATCAGGGCATTGGCGGCGTCGGCTTCCTTGCCCGGATCGAACCAGGAGTTGACCCACACCACCTTGATCTCGGTGCCCGGGTTGTACTTGTTCAGGGCCAGCTGGATGGCGTTGATGTCGCGGATCACCTCCGGAATGGGGAAGGAGGCGACGTAGCCGATCTTCTTGCTCTTGGTCATCTTCGCCGCGAGGAAACCACCCACATAGCGGCCCTCGTAGGTGCGCGCCAGGTAGGTGCCGAGGTTCTTGTCCTGCTTGTAGCCGGTGGCGTGTTCGAAGGTCACCTTGGGGAACTGCCTGGCAACCTTCAGCGTGGGGTTCATGTAGCCGAAGGAGGTGGTGAAGATCAGGTCGTAGTTGTCCTTGGCCATGTTGCGGATCACCCGCTCGGCGTCGGCGCCTTCGGCTACGTTCTCCACGTAGTTGGTCTTGATCTGGTCGCCGAATTTTTCCACCAGGGCCTTGCGCCCCTGTTCATGCTGATAGGTCCAGCCGTGATCGCCTATGGGGCCGATGTAGACGAAACCGACCTTCAGCGGCTCGGCGGCGCTGGCGGTAAGGCTGGCACTCAGGCCGATGGCGGCGGCCAGGGTGCAGAGCAACTTGTGCAACGGGCGTGTATGCATGAATGGGAGCTCCATCTTGTTGTGGGGGGCTGGGGCGGCAAGCACTGGAGGGCAATGCAAATAGCTGACCAACAGGACAACAAAGATGGCCGTTGCGCCGGCGAGGCGGTTTCTACGGGGGCTTTGGGGCGCGCTTTTCGCTGGCAAGCCAGCTCCTACGGGGCTGGAATGCAGGAGGCCGCTTGCCGGCGAAGGGCTGTTCAAGAACCAACCCGGTGCGCGGCGCCTGGGGCTGGTGCACTAACATGTAACGAAACGTTAGTGACTTGGTGCAGTCTTTCAGTCATCTCCTGTACTCGTTTTTATTCCCGTCAAAGGACTGCAATGCTCAATTCCCTCAAGCAAGAAAAGTTTCTACTGCTTGCGCTGCTGGCCGCCGTGGCTGCCTATCCGCTTGAACATCTGTTGCTGGGCAGTGGCCAGGGCATCGCCCTGGGCGCCGGGCTGGTGCTGATCGGCTTTATCGTCATGGCTTCGATGCGCGTCGCCCACCACGCTGAACTGCTGGCGGAAAAGGTCGGCGACCCCTACGGCACCATGATCCTGACCCTGGCCGCGGTGCTGGTGGAAGTGGTGATCCTGGCGATCATGATGAGCAACGAAGCCTCGCCGACCCTGGTGCGCGACACCATCTACTCGGCGGTGATGCTGGACATCAACGGCATCCTCGGCCTGGCCGCACTGATGGGCGGCATCAAGCATGGCGAGCAGCCCTACAACGACGACTCGGCGCGTACCTACAGCGTGATGATCCTCACCGCCATGGGCGTGTCGATGGTGGTGCCGGAGTTCATCCCCGAGGCCGACTGGAAGGTCTACTCGGCCTTCACCATCGGCGCCATGGTGGTGCTCTATACCCTGTTCCTGCGCATGCAGGTCGGGCCGCACAGCTATTTCTTCAGCTACAGCTACCCGGAAAAACGCCGCAATAAAGAGGCCCAGGAACAGCCCCATGCCATCAACCTGGCCTGGAGCATCGGCATCCTGGTGTTCGGGGTGGTGGTAATCGGCGCCCTGGCCGAGGTGATGTCCAAGACCCTGGGCCTGGGCCTGGAAGGCACGGGCGCACCGCCGGTGATCACGGCGATCCTGGTGGCGGCGATTTCCGCCGCGCCGGAAATCCTGACCGCCCTGCGCGCCGCCCTGGCCAACCGCATGCAGTCGGTGGTCAACGTGGCCCTGGGCGCTTCCCTGTCGACGGTGATCCTCACGGTGCCGGTGATGGAGGCCATGGCCTTGTACACCGGCCAGCCCTTCCAGATGGCCATGACTCCGGTGCAGACGGTGATGGTGTTTATCACCCTGATCGTCAGCGCGATCAACCTCAACGATGGTGAAACCAATGCCATAGAAGGCATGACTCACTTCGTGCTGTTTGCGACCTTCATCATGCTGTCGCTGCTCGGTCTTTAAAGGGGTTGCGCCGACTGGATAGCGCAGCGAAAGCTGACCCCGGGGGCATTCCAGGCCGCGAGTGCGCCCCAACGCCAACGGCGGACGGTGCTGGCCGAAGGAGAAAAGGTCGGGTCGTTGGCAAACTTGTTGTTGGCGCCCCGTTGCGCTCGATAAATGCCTGTTTCAGGCCCTTGCGGGTTCTCCACGGGAGATTCGCGGTAGTAGTGTTTGTCGTACCAGTCGTTGACCCATTCACTGGCATTGCCGGTGAGGTTGTAGAGGCCCAGCGGGTTAGGCACAAACCTGTCCACGGCGAAGGTTTCGTTGTCGTCAGGCGCCGGAAAGTTGCGGCCATAGTCCAGATTGCCGTTGTCGGTCGCGAACATCACCGGCTGGCCACGGTTGCGCGCCGCATATTCCCATTGGGCCTCGGTCGGAAGATCCACGGCATAGCCGCTGAGGTCTGCCAGCCAGCCACAGTAATCCTTGGCCTCTTGCCATTTTCGAGACGCCGGGGCGGGCAGGTTTTCCTGGTAGAGGTGTTTCATGTCGGCGCGGTTGCGCAGTGCCGCGTCGAATTGCGGCCGGCCTTGCGCCAGGAAGAACAGATCGAAATCGCCCAAGGTGGTTTGCAGCGAGGACAGGTAGTAGCTGCTCAACTTGACCGGGTGAACGAAGTCGTCATCGATGTCGAGGCTGATCCGTTCCATGTTTGCCGGGTCCACGCCACAGGGCCATTGGCACAAGGCCTGTGGGTCGAAGCCACGGGGCCAGCCGAAATCCCCCATCTGGAATTCGCCACCTTCAATCAGCACCATGTTGTCCATCGAACGCACGACGGTGTTGAGCACCGCATCGCGGACTTGCGGGGACAGGTCCGGGTATCTGCGGCTGATGGTCGAAGCAATGTCTGCAACTTTTTCAGGTGACAGCACTTTGCTGGCGGGGCCTGCAACCTCCTGTTTCCCACAGCCCGAAATCAGCAGCGCGACGCAGAGCGCCAGTCCGTGCTTTTGTTTCACGTAATGTCCCTATAACGGTTCGGATGAGGGCGGCAAACTAACATGTTTCCTCCCTCTGATACCGTTCAACGCACAGGCGAGGGATACGCTCCCTCGCCGTGGGCGCCAAAGATCAGGTGCCGGCGATCAGTTGCCGGGCCGCCTGGCTGTGATCGGCGATCAGGTTTTTCAGATCCAGCCCTTCGACCTGGCCATCAATCACCCGCCACTTGCCGCCAATCATGACCCGGTCCGCTCGATCCGCGGCGCACAACAGCAGCGCTGAAACCGGATCATGGCTACCCGAGAAACGCAGTTCATCGAGCTTGAACAACGCCAGGTCTGCCTGCTTGCCTACCGCCAGTTCGCCGATGTCGGTACGGCCCAACAGGCTTGCCGACCCCTGGGTCGCCCAGCCCAGTACACGCTCCGGGGTGATCTTTTCGGCGCCGTAACGCAGGCGCTGGATGTACAGCGCCTGACGCGCTTCGAGGATCATGTTCGAGGCGTCATTGGACGCCGAACCGTCCACGCCCAAGCCGAACAGCGCCCCTGCATCGGTCAGCTCGATGCTGGGGCAGATGCCGGACGCCAGGCGCATGTTCGAACTCGGGCAATGGCAGATGCCGGTACCGGCCTGGCCGAGGCGGGCGATCTCATCCGGGTTGAAGTGGATGCCGTGGGCCAGCCAGGTACGCGGACCGAGCCAGCCGACGCTGTCCAGATAATCCACCGTGCGCAGGCCGAAACGCTGCAGGCAGAAGTCTTCTTCGTCGAGGGTCTCGGCCAGGTGAGTGTGCAGGCGCACATCGAGCCCGTTGGCCAGTTCGGCGCTGGCCGACATGATTTCCGGGGTCACCGAGAACGGCGAGCACGGTGCCAGGGCGATCTGGATCTGCGCACCGTCGCCACGCTCGTGGTACTGCTGGATCAGGCGCTGGCTGTCGTCGAGAATCACCTGGCCTTCCTGCACGGTCTGTTGCGGTGGCAGGCCGCCGTCCTTTTCGCCAAGGCTCATCGAGCCGCGGGTGAGCATGGCGCGCATGCCCAGTTCACGCACGGTTTCGACTTGCACGTCGATGGCGTTTTCCAGGCCGTCCGGGAACAGATAGTGATGGTCGGCGGCGGTGGTGCAGCCGGAGAGCAGCAGTTCGGCCAGTGCCACTTTGGTCGCCAGGGCGAGTTTTTCCGGGGTCAGCCGGGCCCAGACCGGGTACAGGGTCTTGAGCCAGGGAAACAGCGGCTGGTTGACCACCGGCGCCCAGGCGCGGGTCAGGGTTTGATAGAAGTGATGGTGGGTGTTGATCAGGCCCGGCAGCAGCACGTGCTCGCGGGCATCGAAGACCTGCTGGCAGGGGCTTGCAGGTTGCTGGCCGAGGCCCAGCACTTCAACGATCAGGCCGTCTTGCAGCACCAGGCCGCCACGGGCGTCGAGGGCATTGCCGGTGAAGATGGCCAGGGGATTTTTTAACCAGGTACGGGTCGCAGGCATGGTTGCCGGCTCCTCTGAAAGTGGGTTCAGGTTAGCCAGCTCAGTGATGCCCTGTCTGCTGATCCAGGGTCGCCGCAAGGGGCGAGGTGCGCAGTCTAGCGAAAGATTTGCCGGGGGACAAAACTTGCATTTTGCCCCCCGTTCCAGAGCCTTCGCTGGCCTGTGCAAGGGCTGCCCGGGGCAGCCGCGGCCTTACCAGGGGATGGTTTCGCCTTTGTAGTTGACGAAGTGATGACCGCCCTTGCCGGTGTAGGCATTGACCTGGGCGATCAGCCCGCGGGTGCTGGTCTGCACATCGATATCGGCGCCTTCGCCGCCCATGTCGGTCTTCACCCAGCCCGGGTGCAGCGAAAGCACGGTGAGCTTCTGCCCCAACTGGGTCACGAAGCTGTTGGTCATGGAGTTCAGCGCGGCCTTGCTGGCCTTGTACAGGGCCAGCTCCGGCGCGTCGGGCATGGTCACGCTGCCCAGCACCGAACTCATGAACGCCAGCACGCCGCTGTCCTTGCGGATCTGCCCGACAAAGCGCTGGGCCAGGTTGATCGGCGCCACCGCGTTGGTGAAGAACAACTGGCCGACTTCGGCCAGGGTCGCCTGCCCCGGCAGCTGGTTGTCCGGGCCCTTGACCCCGGCGTTGACGAACAGCAGGTCGAACACCTGGTCCTTGAGCTTCTGGCTCAGGGCGATCACCGCTTGCTGATCGTCCATGTCCAGTTGCTCGATCTGCACCTTGCCCAGGGCTTGCAGTGCCTCGGCCTTGTGCGGGTTGCGCACGGTGGCGGTGACCTGCCAGCCGTCTTCCAGCAGGCGCTGGACCAGGCCGAGGCCCAGGCCCCGGGAGGCGCCGATGATCAGTGCGGTTTTTGCCGTGGACATGATGAGGTTCCTTGATAAGTGAGGATCACGGATTCAATGGACAGGCTTGCCCGAGCCGTTGTTGCAGCTCCTGGCGCAAGTGGCCCAATTCAGTGATGCGGGTTTCGATCAGGGTCAGTTTGTCTTGCAGCAGCCGGGTTACGGCCTGAACCGTATCGGCACTCTGCCACAGAGCGCCGACACTGCTGCCATTCCGCCCAGGCTTCGGCCTGTTCTCCAGTGCGCATGTGCGGGCCTTGAAAGGGCTTGACCCTGGAGCATACTCGAGGCTTTAGCCTGCGCGCTCCTTGAATCTATGGAGCAGCATTTATGTGGACGAGCGAACAGTATCGAACATTGGTCCGGGCCAGCGGCTGGTACGACTTGCTGGTGACGTTGGCCTTCGTCACCCCCTGGAGTTTCATGGCTTTGCACGGGCTGATGCAGGGCTGGGCCCTGCACCTGCCGGGGAGCCTGCCGCCGTTCGAGCCGATGCACCTGCTGATGGCCAACCTGATGGGCTCGATTATCTGTGTGTGGTCGGTGCTGCGGATTCGTGATCCGCAGCAGGCGTTTGGTCGTTATGACGCAGTGGGGCGCATCCTGTTTGCCACCTGGCAGGTGTATGCCTTGATGCACGGCGCTACGGCGTTGATCGGGGTGATTCTGTTTTTCGAGCTTGCCTGGTGCGTGGCGCAGTTGTGGCCGGTGAAAGACTTCTCCGGCAAGCCGGTGCCTGCGGGGGCCGTGGCGGTCATTTAGTGCCCCGCCTGCCACGGCTGGCCGAGGGACACCGGTGCATATAGCCGGGTGCGCAAGGCATCCCGGGATAGCAGCACCAGCACCAGGATGGTCGCGGCATAGGGCAGCATCGCCAGCAGGTTGGAAGGAATCGCCAGGCCCAGGCCCTGGGCCACCAGGTGCAGGATGCTCGCCAGGCCGAACAGGTAGGCGCCGAGCAGCAGCCGCCACACCCGCCAACTGGCGAATACCACCAGCGCCAGGGCGATCCAGCCGCGTCCGGCGCTCATGTTCTCGGCCCACATCGGGGTGTAGGCCAGGGACAGGTAGGCCCCGGCCAACCCCGCCATGGCGCCGCCGAACAGCACCGCGAGCGTGCGCACCCGCAGCACCGGAAGCCCCATGGCGCTGGCGGCGTCGGGGTTCTCGCCGACAGCCTGGATGATCAGGCCGACCCGGCTTTTGAGCACCACCCAGGCCACCAGGGCGAACAGGGTGAAGGACAGGTACACCAGCAAATCCTGGGCGAACAGCATGCGGCCGATCAGCGGGATCTCGCTCAGCAGCGGCAGCGCCAGCGGTTCGAAGCCGGCCAGGGGCTTGCCGACCCAGGCCGCGCCGACAAAGCTCGACAGGCCGACCCCGAAGATCGTCAGCGCCAGCCCGGTAGCCACCTGGTTGGCGGTGAACACCAGGGCCACCAGGGCGAACAGCGCCGCCAGCAGCATTCCGGCGGCCATCGCCAGCAGCACCCCGAGCCACAAATGGCCGCTGTTGAGGGCGACGATAAAACCTATCACCGCGCCGAACAGCATCATGCCTTCCTGCCCCAGGTTGAGGACGCCGCTCTTTTCACAGATCAGTTCCCCCAGGGCCACCAGCAGCAGGGGGGTGCCGCAGCGGACCATGGCGTAGAGAATATTGCTCAGCAGATCGATATCCATCACAGGGCTCCGGCGGTAGCAGTGGCGCTGGCGTTGCGGCGCATCCAACGCAGGTTCAGGCGCGGGCGATAGAGAATCAGCACGTCGCTGGCCAGGAGGAAGAACAGCATCATTCCCTGGAACAGCTGGGTGATGGCCTGGGGCAGGTTGAGGCTCATCTGCGCGCTCTCGCCACCGATGTACAGCAACGCCATCAGCAGGCTGGAAAACACAATGCCGATGGGGTTCAGGCGGCCGAGAAAAGCCACGGTAATGGCCGCGTAGCCGTAGCCGGGAGACACCTGGGGCACCAGTTGGCCGATGGGGCCGGCGACTTCGCAGACCCCGGCCAGCCCTGCCAGCGCACCGCTGGTCAACAGCGCCAGCCAGACCAGTCGCTTCTGGCGAAAGCCGACGAAGCCGGCGGCACGCTGGTCCAGGCCGAGCACCCTGATCTGGAAGCCGACAAAGCTTTTCTGCAGCAGCACCCAGACCGCCACCAGGGCCAGCAGGGCGAAGTACACCCCGGCGTGGACCCGGCCGTCTTCCATCAGCAGCGGCAGGCGGCTGGCGTCGCCGAACATCGCCGACTCGGGAAAGTTGAACCCGGCGGGGTCTTTCAACGGGCCATGCACGCAGTACAGCAACAGGTTCAGGGCGATGTAGTTGAGCATGATGCTGGTGAGGATTTCATTGGCGTTGAAGCGGGTGCGCAACCAGGCGGTGAGCCCGGCCCAGGCGGCCCCGGCCAGGGTTCCGGCAAGCAGGATCAGCACCAGCGCCCAGCGGCTTTGCAGTTCGATGAGATTGACCGCCAGGGCGCTACCGACCAGGGCCCCGAGCAGCAATTGGCCCTCGGCGCCGATGTTCCACACCCGCGCCTGGTAGGCCACCGCCAGGCCCAGGGCACAGAGCAGGATAGGTAGCGCCTTGACCAGCAGTTCGGACACGCCATACAAGTCGCTGACCGGGGCGATCAGCAGGGTGTGCAAGGTCAGCCAGGGGTCATGCCCCAGGGCCATGAACAGCAGGGAACCGCAGCCCAGGGTCAGCAGCGCCGCCAGCAGTGGCGAGCACCAGAGCATCAGCCGCGACTGGCGGCCACGGGGTTCGAGTGAAAGCAGCATGGACAGCTCCGTTAAATTGCCAGGGCAGCGGGTGAGTTCAGGGAATCGGCGTGGCCGGCCATCCAGCCGCCAACCTCCACCAGCGAGGTGTCGGCGCAGGCCTTGAGGGGCGAAAGGCGTCCAGCGCACAGGGCAGCGAGGCGGTCGCTGATCTGGAACAGCTCGTCCAGGTCTTCGGAGATCACCAGGATCGCCGCGCCGGCATCGCGCAAGGCGATCAGTGCCCGGTGGATAGTGGCGGCGGCCCCTACATCCACGCCCCAGGTCGGGTGCGCGGCGATCAGCAGGCGAGGCTGCTGGAGAATCTCGCGGCCCAGGATGAATTTCTGCAGGTTGCCGCCGGACAGGCTGCGGGCCGGGCTCTGGGAACCGGCGCTCTTGACCCCGAAACGCTGGATGATGCGCTCGGCCAGTTCCCGCACTTTGCGTCGCTGGATCAGCCCGTGGCGCACCAGGCCCTGTTGAAAGGCGCTGAGCAGGGCGTTGTCCTCCAGGCTCAGGTCCGGCACCGCGCCGTGGCCCAGGCGTTCGGCGGGAACGAAAGCCAGGCCGCGCTGGCGTCGGGCGTCGGGATACAGATGAGCCACGCCCTGGCCGGCGAAACAGATACGTTCGGCTTCGCCGCGGGGCAGGCGCTGTTCACCGCTGAGCAGGGCCAGCAGTTCGTCCTGGCCATTGCCGGCGACTCCGGCGATGCCGACGATCTCGCCGCTGCGCAGGCGCAGGTCGATGTTCTTCAGTGAGCAGCCGAAAGGATCGGGGTTGTCCCAGCTGAGGTTGTCCAGGCGCAGGAAGTCGTTCGTGCCGCGGGCTTTCGGGTAGTCGGTGATCATCGCCGCCGCGTCCCCCACCATCAGCCGCGCCAGCTCGCGATCCGAGCACTGCGCCGGCCTGCAGTGCCCGGCCACCCGGCCCGCGCGCAGCACCGTGGCGCTGTGGCACAGGGCGCGCACCTCGGCGAGCTTGTGGCTGATGAACAGGATGCTGCAGCCTTCGTCGGCCAGCCGGCGCAGGGTGACGAACAGGTCGTCGGCCTCCTGCGGGGTCAGGACCGAGGTCGGCTCGTCGAGGATCAGCAGGCGGATGTCTTGCATCAGGCAGCGGACGATTTCCACCCGCTGGCGTTCGCCGATGGACAGGCTGTGCACCAGGCGCTGGGGTTCGAGGGCCATGCCGTAACGCTGGGAAACCTCGCGGATTCTGCCTTCCAGCTGGCTCGGCGTACCGGCGCCGGCGCCCATGGCCAGGGCAATGTTCTGCGCCACGCTGAGGGTTTCGAACAGCGAGAAATGCTGGAACACCATGCCGATCCCCAGGCTGCGTGCCTGGGCCGGGTTGTCGATGAGCTGGCGTCGTCCTTGCCAGAGCAGCTCCCCCGAATCGGCCTGGACCACCCCGTAGATGATCTTCATCAAGGTGCTTTTGCCGGCGCCGTTTTCGCCCAGCAACGCATGGATTTCACCCGCAGCGATGTTCAGGTCGATGGCGTCGTTGGCCAGGCAGCCGGGATAGCGTTTGCTGATCCGGCGCAGTTGCAGGCGTGGTGCCTGGCTGCTGGGTGCAGGGTGATTGGACATGACAGGCTCGGCTTCTGGGAGTTGTGCCTGTGGATAAAGCAATTTCCTGGCCAGTGGGTCAGGAAAGCCGGTGAAGCGCTCCCGGGCGGCATCCTGCCTGGCTGACAGGACCAGGGTCCTGGCACCACTTCGGGGCAAGGTGTTTGAAAAGGCGCTGTTTTTGCCCCCAGGCCGTTGCGCAGAAAATGATCAGTTGCCTGCAGACCCTGCGCAATCAGGGGCTGGAGCAGCCTTGCACGGGTTATCCACAGCTTGCTCCACAGTAATTGTGTGCAAGAGCGGCGCTTGGGCATCAGCACCACTGGCTTGCCCGTGAACTGCGATAAACGGGCTTAAGTTGCTGTTTCGCTGTGGAAAAAAGCTTCCTGGGGAGGCTTTGGACAAAAAATGAACAAAGCCCGCAAAGCCACGTTGCAGAAGGGTTACAGCGCTATGTGCTCAGCTTATCCACAGTCGGGTGCACAGTAGATGTGGGCAAGTGCCCGGGGCCCTTGCGGGTTATGCACAAGGTGGTCCGGGCCGGGTTGGTGCCTTCAGCGCTGCAAAAGGATGCGCCCGCGGCTGAGGTCCGCCAGCTGTTGCTGCAGGGTATTGATCTGCTCTTCGCCCAGGGCCAGTTGCAGCTCTACGCCGTTGGCGGTGAAGTCTTCCTGGACCAGCAGCCCACCCAGTTCGGCAACCCGCAGCTTGACCAGTGCCAGCTCGCTGAAGCTGCAGGCGCAACGCAGCGGTACGCGGTTGACCAGGGCGATGCGCTCGGCGCCTTGCATGCACTTGTTGGCGCCGCCGCCATAGGCTCGGGCCAGGCCGCCGGTGCCCAGCTGGATGCCGCCGTACCAGCGGATCACCAGCACCGCCACCTGGTCGCAGTCCTGGGCCTCGATGGCCGCGAGGATCGGTCGCCCGGCGGTGCCGCCGGGTTCACCGTCGTCGTTGCTGCGGTACTGGTCGGCGAGTTTCCACGCCCAGCAGTTATGCGAAGCGTTGAGGTCGCTGTACTGCTGGATGAAGGCTTGGGCCTCGGCCGCGCTGCTGATGGGCGCGGCAAAGGTGATGAAGCGGCTTTTGCGAATTTCCTCGCGGTATTCGCAAAGGCCGGCCAGGGTAAAGGGCATGGGGGTCAGTCTTTCAGTGCAGGTGTCAGGCCACAGCCTTTGAGGATGATGCGGATCAGGTTGTTGCCGGCTTCTTCCATGTCCTGCTTGGTCAGCCGGGTGCGCCCGGTGACGCGGCAGATCTGGGTGGCGAAATCGGCATAGTGCTGGGTGCTGCCCCACAGCAGGAAGATCAGGTGCACCGGGTCTACCGGGTCCATCTTGCCGGCGTCGATCCAGGCCTGGAACACCGCGGCGCGGCCCTGGAACCAGGCGCGGTAGTCCTGGCTGAAATACTCGCTCAGGCACTCGCCACCGCTGATGATCTCCATGGCGAAGATCCGCGAGGCTTGCGGCTGGCGGCGGGAGAATTCCATCTTGGCGCGGATGTAGCGGGTCAGGGCTTCGGCCGGATCATCTTCGGCGGTGAGGGTGTTGAAGGTGCTGTCCCAGAGTTCGAGGATGTTGCTCAGCACCGCGATGTACAGCCCCAGCTTGTTGGTGAAGTAGTAGTGCAGGTTGGCTTTGGGCAGGCCGGCCTTCTGCGCGATGGTGTTCATGCTGGTGCCTTTGAAACCGTGACGGGCGAACTCGTCCTCGGCGGCCTGGAGGATGGCCTCTTCATTCTTCTGCCGAATGCGGCTGGCGGGTTTGCCGGGGTGAGGAGCGCTGTGGGCGGGGACTTCAAAGGTCATGGAGGTTTCCGAGCAAGTCTGTGGGTGCAACCTGTGCGTTGATAGCGCACCCACGTGGATCAGACAAGCCTTGGCGCTACAAAAGCCTCAGTGGGCCTTTAGGGTGTCGTTTTCCGGAATCGGATTTGCGTCATTCGCCGCGCCCTTGCTTTCCGGCAATAGCAGGCTCATCAGCAAGGCGGTGAGGCCGCCGCTGGTGATCGCCGAATCGAACAGGTTCTGCACCACCTTGGGCAGCAGGTGCAGCAGGTTCGGTTGCGCGGCGATGCCCAGGCCGACGCCGAACGAAGTGGCGATGATCAGCATGCTGCGCCGGTCCAGCGGGGCCTGGGCGAGGATCCGTACCCCGGCTGCGGCGACGCTGCCAAACATCACCAGGGTGGCACCGCCGAGTACCGGCTTGGGGATCTGTTGCAGCAGCGCGCCGATCAGCGGGAACAGGCCCAGGCAGAACAGGATCAGGCCGATGTACAGGCCGACGAAGCGGCTGGCCACACCGGTCAACTGAATCACCCCGTTGTTCTGGGCGAAGGTGGTGTTGGGGAAGGCGCTGAAGGTGGCGGCGATCATGCAACTGACGCCGTCCCCCAGGACCCCGCCCTTGAGCCGGCTTATATAGGAAGGGCCGCTTATGGGCTGGCGCGCCAGCATGCAGTTGGCGGTCAGATCTCCCACGGTTTCCAGGGTGCTGATCAGGTAGATCAGGGCTACGGGGATAAAGGCGCTCCAGTCGAAACTGAAGCCGTACCTGAAGGGCAGGGGCAGGCTGATCAACGGCAGGTCCGGCAGCGGCTGGGGCACCAGCTTGCCGCTGAACCAGGCCGCCAGGCTGCCCAGGGCCAGGCCGATGATGATGGCGCTGAGGCGCACCCACGGGGTGTTGCTGCGGTTGAGCAGAATGATGGTCAGCAGCACCAGCAGGCCCAGGCCGAGATTGCCCGGGGCGCCGAAGTCCGCGGCATTGAAGCCGCCGCCCAGGTCGGTGATGCCGACCTTGATCAGGCTGATGCCGATCAGGGTAATGACGATGCCGGTCACCAACGGGGTGATCACCCGGCGCAGTCGCCCGATAAAGCGGCTAAGGACGATCTGCACCAGCGCGCCGAAGAAACACACGCCGAAGATCATCGCCAGGATGTCTTCCGGGCTGCCGCCCCGTTGCTTGACCAGGAACCCCGCCGACAGTACGGCGCCGAGGAAGGCGAAGCTGGTGCCTTGCAGGCAGATCATGCCGGCCCCGATGCCCCAGGGGCGCCGGGCCTGGATAAAGGTGCCGACCCCGGAGACCATCAGCGCCATGCTGATCAGGTACGGCAGGTACGCCGAAAGGCCCAGGGCCGAACCAATCACCAGTGGTGGGGTGATGATGCCGACAAAGCTGGCCAGCACATGCTGCAAGGCCGCCAGCAGCGCGGGCAGCGGTTGCGGGCGGTCGTCGAGGCCGTAGATCAGTTCGCTGGGGCGGGAAGCATCTGGCTGCATGGCGTGGAGCTCGGGCTAGGGTTCAAGGTGCCGAGGTCTTTGCAAAAAGCTGTCCAGGTGCTCAGGTTATTTTTTCTGTTTTGCGGTGCGGGCCTTTGAATACCGGGCCTTGCTGGTGAGTGGAGACGCTCTAGCGGGTTGCCGCCAGGCTCTCCAGAAAGCTTTCGAGCACCAAATGAGGGCGCCGACCCTTGCGCGTGACCGATGCCAGGCTCAGGTCGTAGAAGCGTGACTTGGGCTTGAGGGCACGCAACCGGCCCTGCTGCACCCAGAGGCTGGCGTAGTGGTCCGGCAGGTAGCCGATGTAGCGGCCGGTGAGAATCAGGAAGGCCATGCCTTCCCGGTCGGATGCGCTGGCGGTGCAATTCAGCGCCTGGTAGTGGGCCTGGATCTCGGCCGGCAGGCGAAAGGTCGGGGCGATGGCGTCCTGGTCGTTGAGGCGCTGGTCGTCCAGTTGCCGGTCATCCACATAGAACAGCGGGTGGCCCACTGCGCAGTACAGCAGCGAGCGTTCGTCATACAGCGGCTGGTATTCCAGGCCGGGCAGGGCACTGGCCTGGGGCACCACGCCGACATGCAGGCGGCCGTCGAGCACCCCTTGCTCGACTTCGTTGGGGGCGATCATGCGGATCTGGATCTGCACGTCCGGGCCACGCTCCTTCAATTGCGCCAGGGCGTGGGTGATGCGCATGTGGGGCAGGGTCACCAAGTTGTCGGTGAGGCCGATGATCAATTCGCCGCGCAGGTGGCGGTGCAGGCCGTTGACCTCGGTACGGAAGCTTTCCAGGGCACTGAGCAGTTGCAGGGTCGACTGATAGACCTCGCGGCCCTCCTCGGTCAGGGAGAACCCGGCGCGCCCGCGCTGGCACAGGCGCAGGCCGACCCGTTGTTCCAGGTCGCTCATCTGCTGGCTGATGGCCGAGCGGCCGATGCCGAGCACGGTTTCCGCGGCGGAGAAACCACCGCACTCCACCACGCTGCGAAAGATCCGCAGCAGGCGGATATCAAAGTCGCTGACTTGCGCCAGCGGGTCGGCTCGACGGCTGCTCATAGTTTAGTGGATGCCAGACTGAAGGTTATTAAAGTTGGATTTCACCGACTTTATAGCCGTGGCAACTTAGCTGCAACAACGCTTTTCATTCCTACGCCGCTTCATTGCCTTGCGAGGTTTTGCTCATGAACATGCCGGAAACCGCCCCTCAGTCCCTGGCCAGCCAGCTCAAGCTCGACGCTCACTGGATGCCCTACACCGCCAACCGCAACTTCCAGCGCGACCCGCGCCTGATCGTCGGCGCCGAAGGCAGCTGGCTGGTGGACGACAAGGGCCGCAAGATCTATGACTCGCTGTCCGGTCTGTGGACCTGCGGTGCCGGTCACTCGCGCAAGGAGATCCAGGAAGCGGTCGCCAAGCAGTTGGGCTCCCTGGACTATTCCCCAGGCTTCCAATACGGCCACCCGCTGTCGTTCCAGCTGGCCGAGAAGATCACCGACCTGACCCCGGGCAACCTGAACCACGTGTTCTTCACTGACTCCGGCTCCGAATGCGCCGATACCGCAGTGAAGATGGTGCGCGCCTACTGGCGCCTGAAAGGCCAGTCGACCAAGACCAAGATGATCGGCCGTGCCCGTGGCTACCACGGGGTGAATATCGCCGGCACCAGCCTCGGTGGCGTCAACGGCAACCGCAAGTTGTTCGGCCAGGCGATGATGGATGTCGATCACCTGCCCCATACCCTGCTGGCCAGCAACGCTTATTCCCGTGGCATGCCGGAGCAGGGCGGTATCGCTCTGGCCGATGAGCTGCTGAAACTGATCGAACTGCATGACGCTTCCAACATTGCCGCGGTCTTCGTCGAGCCTCTGGCCGGCTCCGCTGGTGTGCTGGTGCCGCCACAGGGTTACCTCAAGCGCCTGCGGGAAATCTGCGACCAGCACAACATCCTGCTGGTGTTCGACGAAGTGATCACCGGCTTCGGCCGTACCGGTGCCATGTTCGGCGCTGACAGCTTCGGCGTGACGCCGGATCTGATGTGCGTGGCCAAGCAGGTCACCAACGGCGCGATCCCCATGGGCGCGGTGATTGCCAGCTCCGAGATCTATCAGACCTTCATGAACCAGGCGACACCCGAGTACGCGGTGGAATTCCCCCACGGCTACACCTACTCGGCGCACCCGGTGGCGTGCGCTGCGGGCCTGGCGGCACTGGACCTGCTGCAGAAGGAAAACCTGGTGCAGAGCGTGGCCGAGGTTGCCCCGCATTTCGAGAATGCACTGCACGGCATCAAGGGCACGAAGAACGTGATCGACATCCGTAACTTCGGCCTGGCTGGCGCGATCCAGATTGCCCCCCGTGATGGCGATGCCATCGTGCGTCCGTTCGAGGCTGGCATGGCGTTGTGGAAAGCTGGCTTCTATGTGCGCTTCGGCGGCGACACCCTGCAGTTCGGCCCAACCTTCAACAGCAAGCCGCAGGACCTCGATCGCCTGTTCGACGCGGTTGGCGAAGTGCTGAGCAAGCTCGACTGATTCGATCCTTCTTATATAGAAGCGGGCGCGAAGTCTTTCGCGCCTGCGCTTTCCCTCTTTCAGGAGTCCCCGCATGAGTCTGATTCAACACCTGATCCACGGTGAGCTGGTAAGCGACAACGGTCGCAGCGCCGACGTATTCAACCCGTCCACCGGTCAGGCGATCCATAAAGTGCCGCTGGCCAGCCGTGAAACCATCCAGCAAGCCATCGACTCGGCCAAGTCGGCATTCCCGGCCTGGCGCAATACGCCACCGGCCAAGCGCGCCCAGGTGATGTTCCGCTTCAAGCAATTGCTGGAGCAGAACGAAGCCCGTATTGCCAAGCTGATCAGTGAAGAGCACGGCAAGACCCTGGAAGATGCTGCTGGCGAATTGAAGCGCGGTATCGAGAACGTGGAATACGCCTGCGCCGCGCCGGAAATCCTCAAGGGCGAGTACAGCCGTAACGTGGGCCCGAACATCGACGCCTGGTCCGACTTCCAGCCGCTGGGCGTAGTGGCCGGCATTACCCCGTTCAACTTCCCGGCCATGGTGCCGCTGTGGATGTATCCGCTGGCGATCGCCTGTGGCAACTGCTTCATCCTCAAGCCTTCTGAGCGTGACCCAAGCTCGACCCTGCTGATTGCCGAGTTGCTGCATGAAGCCGGCCTGCCCAAGGGCGTGCTGAACGTGGTGCACGGTGACAAAACTGCGGTGGACGCGCTGATCGAGGCACCGGAAGTCAAGGCGCTGAGTTTTGTCGGTTCGACGCCAATTGCCGAGTACATCTATGCCGAAGGCACTAAGCGCGGCAAGCGCGTTCAGGCTCTGGGCGGGGCGAAGAACCACGCGGTGCTGATGCCGGATGCCGACCTGGATAACGCCGTCAGTGCGTTGATGGGCGCGGCTTACGGTTCATGCGGTGAGCGGTGCATGGCGATCTCGGTAGCCGTGTGCGTGGGCGACCAGGTGGCCGATGCCCTGGTGGCCAAGCTGGTGCCACAGATCAAGGCGCTGAAGATTGGTGCCGGTACTTCCTGTGGCCTGGACATGGGGCCGCTGGTTACCGCCCAGGCGCGTGACAAGGTCAGTGGTTATGTAGAAGACGGTGTGGCCGCAGGTGCGCAACTGGTGGTGGACGGTCGTGGCCTGAGCGTGGCCGGTCATGAAGACGGCTTCTTCCTCGGTGGCTGCCTGTTCGACCGCGTTACCCCGCAGATGCGCATCTATAAGGAAGAGATCTTCGGGCCGGTGCTGTGCGTCGTCCGGGTTAACAGCCTGGAGGAGGCCATGCAACTGATCAACGATCACGAGTACGGCAACGGTACCTGCATCTTTACCCGTGACGGTGAAGCGGCACGTCTGTTCTGCGACGAGATCGAAGTGGGCATGGTAGGTGTCAACGTGCCGCTGCCGGTACCTGTGGCCTATCACAGCTTTGGTGGCTGGAAGCGTTCATTGTTCGGTGACCTGCATGCCTACGGTCCCGATGGTGTGCGTTTCTATACCCGTCGCAAGGCGATCACCCAGCGCTGGCCGCAACGCGCCAGCCACGAAGCCTCGCAGTTCGCCTTCCCTAGCCTGTAAAAGTGAAGCTATAAAGGCCGGCCCCTTGGGGCCGGCCTTTGCTTTTATGGGCTTTTCTGACCGATATGACAGATTTATGAAAATAACTGTTGACGGCAGATTCTACAGGTCTATAATTCGCCCCACTTCCGGCGCAGTCGAAACGGAAAACTCCTTGAGATTCAAT
>NZ_JBXAJU010000006.1:0-345200 GCF_058797595.1 Pseudomonas sp. GW823-FHT02C05
ATCGAATCGTTAATAAGGCGAAAACCGACTGCCTTACCAACTGCTTCTGGCTTCGATGAACTGAAGCGTAACCGCTGCCGAAAACTGCGTAACTCGTTGAATCTCAAGGAGTTTTCCGTTTCGACTGCGCCGGAAGTGGGGCGAATTATAGACCTGTAGAATCTGCCGTCAAGGGTTAATTACGATTTTGTTGCAGAAGATGCTTTTTTAGCGATTAGGCGCGGAATCCGGCGCATTACAGGAGGAACACGCAGCAGCAACAATAGCCCCCCTATAGAAGCGTAGACCGACCACTCCTTCAGGTCCGCCCGGACAATCCATAGCATATGCAGTAGCCCCAGCCCCAGGATGAGATAAACCAGGCGATGCAGCTTCTTCCAACGCGCCCCCAAGCGACGCTGGCTATAACGATTGGACGTCACAGCCAATAACAACAGAAAGAGGAACCCCAGGCTTCCGACAAAGATATAGGGGCGCTTGCGCAACTCAACTCCCAGCTGCGACCAGTCCAACCCCAAGATGAATACCCCATAAGCACTCAGGTGCAGCACTGCATAAGCGAAGCACCACAACCCCAACTGTCGGCGCACAGCGATCCAGCCCGACCACCCCGTGAGTTTTTGCAAAGGAGTCATGCCCAAGGTGATCAGCAACAGCACCAGCGTGCCCAACCCTAGGCGATCAACCAGTACCTTGCCCGGGTCCGGCCCCAGGACCGAAGCCCAGGCTTCATACAGCCAATACAGCGGCCAGATAACCGCAGCGATAAAGACACCGATACGCCAGAACGAATAACGCATCAGTAGTTCTTCCGCAGATCCATGCCGCTATATAAAGAAGCGACTTCATCCGAGTAACCGTTGAACATCTGGGTTTCCCGCACATTGGGACTGAACAGACTGCTGGGTAGACGTCGTTCCCGAGCCTGGGTCCAGCGTGGATGATCAACCGTCGGATTCACATTCGCGTAAAAACCATATTCGTTGGCCGCAATGCTCTGCCAGGTAGTCTTGGGCTGCTCGCTGACCAGGCTGATGCGCACAATCGACTTCACACTTTTGAAGCCATATTTCCAAGGCACTACAAGGCGCAGCGGCGCACCATTCTGGTTAGGCAGTTCACGCCCGTACATCCCCACTGCAAGAATCGCCAATGGATTCATTGCCTCATCAAGACGCAATCCCTCGACATAGGGCCAGTCGATCAAGGCAAAGCCGGAGCGCTGGCCCGGCATACTCTTGGGATCCTGCAACGTTTCAAAGCGAATGAACTTGGCGTTGCTGGTGGGCTCCACCTGCTTGAGCAAGGCAGAGATTGGAAAACCTATCCAGGGAATCACCATCGACCAGGCCTCTACGCAACGCAGTCGATAAATACGCTCCTCCAGCGAGTAGGGCTTCATGAAATCTTCCAGGGCGTAGCGGCCTGGCTTAGCCACCTCACCATCCACGACCACACTCCAAGGCTGAGTCTTGAGCGCGCCCGCGTTGGCCGCCGGGTCCCCCTTGTCAGTGCCGAATTCGTAGAAGTTGTTGTAGTGAGTCGCGTCCTTGAAAGGCGTGATCGCCTCATCCCTGACGGTTACTGCTTGCCACCGAGTGGTAGACAGCTTGTCGGAGAACCACCCGGGAGCCTGGCCCGGCTCAACATCGGCATAACGCGACGCGTCCTGTGCTGCTGCCCATCGCGGCAAGCTGGCAAACGCCATGCCCGCAACCGCACCACTCAGCAGGCTGCGTCGAGAGAGGTAAAGAGATTCGGGCGTAACCTCAGACTCATTGCAGTCGGACGACTTGGGGAATTTGAATAACATGGCAACTCCGCAGTATTGGAGGACAGATGTACCAATAGACTGCGGAGTATGGGGGAAATTACATCACTCGACGCTTTTGCGACGACGCAGGTGCAACAGGTACTGGACAGGGCCCGACGCCGCATAGGCGAGGAACACCAAAAGCAGAATGCGCGGCGGATCGCTGAACACCACCGCAAACACCAGCACCACCGCCAGGATCGCCACAAAAGGTACGCGCCCTTTCAGGTCCAGGTCCTTGAAGCTGTTGTACTTGATGTTACTGACCATCAGCATGCCTGCGGCGGCCACCATCAACGCCACCAGGAACGACATCTTCGACCCCTGGATCCCGTAGTCGCTGAATGCCCAGACGATACCAGCCACCACACCCGCCGCTGCCGGGCTGGCAAGGCCGATGAAATAACGCTTGTCGGCAGTACCGACTTGAGTATTGAAACGCGCCAGACGCAAGGCCGCGCCTGCCACATAGATGAAGGCGACCATCCAGCCGACCTTGCCCATGTCACCCAGGGCCCAGCCAAAGGCCAACAACGCCGGCGCTACGCCGAATGCAACCATATCGGACAGCGAGTCGTATTCAGCGCCAAAAGCACTCTGTGTGTTGGTCATGCGGGCAACACGCCCATCCAGGCCATCAAGCACCATGGCCACGAAAATGGCGATCGCGGCAAAGGCAAAGTACTTGCTCGCCCCGGCCGCATCTCCGGCGCTCATTGCACTCTGGGCGCTCATGGAGCTAATGATGGAATAGAACCCCGCGAACAGGTTCGCAGTGGTGAACAGATTCGGCAGAAGATAGATACCACGATGCCGGACTTTACGGCCTTCAGCGTCATGCCCTTCTTCGACATGCTCATCGATCGGTAGCAGGCTTTCGGCGTCAGAGGCCTGGTTTGGCTCTTCGGGACGTTCGCTCATGGACATTACCTTGCAACGGTGTGAAAAGTTTCGACAGATACCCAGGGCCGCGATTCGGCCACAAAGGATCCAGCTTTATACCAGAACCTATCCATGCAAACGAAAAAACGCGGCCTAGGCCGCGTTTTCCCTGACAAGACTCGAACTTAGTTCTTGGCTTTGTCGACGATTTTGTTGGCACCGATCCAAGGCATCATCGAGCGCAGTTGCTCGCCGATGATTTCGATACCGTGAGCAGCGTTGTTACGACGCTTGGCGGTCATCGATGGGTAGCCGGTAGCGCCTTCGCTGATGAACATCTTCGCGTATTCGCCGTCCTGGATGCGCTTCAGAGCATTGCGCATGGCCTGACGGGATTCGGCGTTGATGACTTCTGGACCAGTCACGTACTCGCCGTATTCAGCGTTGTTGGAGATCGAGTAGTTCATGTTGGCGATACCGCCTTCGTACATGAGGTCAACGATCAGCTTCAGTTCGTGCAGGCACTCGAAGTAGGCCATTTCTGGAGCGTAGCCAGCTTCAACCAGGGTTTCGAAACCGGCTTTGACCAGCTCGACGGTACCGCCACACAGAACAGCCTGCTCACCGAACAGGTCGGTTTCAGTCTCGTCCTTGAAGGTGGTTTCGATGATGCCGGTACGGCCGCCGCCCACGCCTGCGGCGTAGGACAGGGCAACGTTCTTGGCGTTGCCGGAAGCGTCCTGGTAGATCGCGATCAGGTCAGGAATACCACCGCCCTTGACGAACTCGGAACGTACGGTGTGGCCTGGAGCCTTCGGCGCGATCATGATCACGTCGAGGTCGGCACGAGGCACAACCTGGTTGTAGTGGATCGCGAAGCCGTGGGAGAAGGCCAGAGTGGCGCCCTTCTTGATGTTCGGCTCGATTTCGTTCTTGTACAGCTGGGACTGGAACTCGTCCGGGGTCAGGATCATGACCAGGTCGGCACCGGCAACGGCAGCAGCAACGTCGGTCACTTTCAGGCCGTGGGCTTCAGCCTTGGCAACGGTAGCCGAGCCTTTACGCAGGCCGACAGTCACGTCTACGCCGGAATCCTTCAGGTTGCATGCTTGAGCGTGGCCCTGGGAACCGTAGCCGATGATGGCAACTTTCTTACCCTGGATGATCGACAGGTCGCAGTCTTTATCGTAGAAAACTTTCATGAATTTCCCCTATATCAGGCCGTTCCGGCCATTCGCTAATTTGAGTTAGATGCTCAGTACTTTGTCGCCACGGGCAATCCCGGTGACACCACTGCGTACGGTTTCCAGAATCGATGCGGTGCCGATCGATTGAATGAAGCTGTCGAGCTTGTCGCTGGTACCGGTCAGTTGAACGGTATACACGCTGGCGCTGACATCAACGATCTGCCCACGGTAAATATCGGTAGTGCGCTTGACCTCGGCGCGCTGGGCGCCAGTGGCCTTGATCTTGACCAGCATCAGTTCACGCTCGATGTGCGCGCTTTCCGACAGGTCTACCAGCTTCACCACCTCAACCAGCTTGTTCAGGTTCTTGGTGATCTGCTCGATGATCTCGTCATGGCCAACGGTGGTCAGGGTCAGACGCGACAGTGTCGGGTCTTCAGTCGGCGCCACCGTCAGGCTTTCGATGTTGTAGTTGCGTTGCGAGAACAGACCTACAACACGAGACAGAGCACCCGGTTCGTTTTCCAGAAGCAAGGAAATAATGTGCCGCATGATTAAGTACGCTCCGTCTTGCTCAGCCACATATCGCGCATGGAGCCGTCTTTGATCTGCATCGGATAGACGTGCTCGCTGGTGTCGACCTGGATATCGAGGAACACCAGGCGATCCTTCATGGCGAACGCTTCTTCCATCTTCGGCTTCAGATCCTTCAGATCCGTGATACGCATGCCCACGTGACCATAGGCTTCGACCAGCTTGACGAAGTCAGGCAGCGATTCCATGTAGGAGTGCGAATGACGGCTGCCGTAGCTCATGTCCTGCCACTGGCGCACCATCCCCAGCACACCATTGTTCAGATTGATGATCTTGACCGGCAGATCGTACTGCAGACAGGTCGACAGCTCCTGGATGTTCATCTGGATACTGCCTTCACCGGTGACGCAGGCGACATCATTATCCGGAAAGCTCAATTTCACGCCCATGGCCGCCGGAAAACCGAAGCCCATGGTGCCCAGGCCACCGGAGTTGATCCAGCGGTTGGGCTTGTTGAACCGGTAGTACTGCGCCGCGAACATCTGGTGCTGCCCCACGTCGGAGGTCACATAGGCATCGCCCTTGGTGACTTCGCACAGGGTTTCGATCACGGTCTGTGGCTTGATGATGCTGCCGTCGCCCTTGTCGTAAGGGAACAGGCCGCGATCACCGCGCCACTCTTCGATCTGCTTCCACCAACTGGCGACCGTCTCCTTGTTCGGGGTATCGCCGATTTCCTTGAGTGCCGCGACCATTTCAGTCAGGACGCTCTCCACTGGACCGACGATAGGCACATCGGCCTTGATGGTCTTGGAGATGGAAGCTGGGTCGATATCGACATGGATGATCTTGGCATTCGGGCAGAACTTCGGCGCACCGTTGATCACCCGGTCATCGAAGCGCGCGCCCACGGCCAGGATTACGTCGGCATGGTGCATGGTCAGGTTGGCGGTGTAGCTGCCGTGCATGCCGAGCATGCCCACGAACTGCCGGTCGGTGCCCGGATAGGCGCCCAGGCCCATCAAGGTATTGGTCACTGGCAGATTGAGCATCTTGGCCAGTTCGGTCAGCGGTGCGGAACCGCCGCCGAGAATCACGCCGCCGCCTGCATAAAGCACAGGGCGCTTGGCCGCCAGGAGCATTTCTGCCGCCTTGCGGATTTGCCCGGAGTGACCGCGAACAGCTGGGCTGTAGGAGCGCAGCTTGGCTTTCTTGGGGAAAACGTATTCGAACTTTTCAGCCGGGTTGGTCATGTCCTTGGGGATATCGACCACCACCGGACCAGGACGACCGGATTGCGCCAGGTAGAAGGCTTTCTTCATGACTTCCGGGATTTCCGAAGCGTGCTTGATCATGAAGCTGTGCTTCACGATCGGCCGGGAGATACCGATCATGTCGGTTTCCTGGAACGCGTCGGTGCCCACCATGGTGCTGGGCACCTGGCCGGAAATGATCACCATGGGAATCGAGTCCATATAGGCGGTGGCAATACCGGTAATGGCATTGGTCGCGCCCGGGCCGGAGGTCACCAGTACCACGCCGGCTTTACCGGTGGCACGGGCATAGCCGTCAGCCATATGGGTCGCCGCTTGTTCGTGACGAACCAGGATGTGGGTCACGTCCGGTTCTTTGAACAGGGCATCGTAAACATGAAGGAGAGCACCACCCGGGTACCCGTAGATATATTTGACGCCTTCGTCACGCAAAAAGCGGACGAGCATCTCACCGCCAGATAAAAGCTCCACGTTGTTCACCTCTAAAACGCCAGAATACCGCCCTCAAAAGGGAGCGGGTCTTAATAGGTTTACTTCTCAGCAGAGCATGAGCGACGGTGGTCGCCGACTACGTCAGCACTGACTGAGCAAGTATTGGGAGCGCCCCAAAGTGTTGCGGGGTTTTCCCACCCAGCGCGAGGTAACGCGTTGCGGGTGTAGCACTTCGGCGCGGATGTGCGCCTCATGATCTGCTGAGTGGGTCTGCTTCTGGCAGTCCCTCTACAGCGGACTTTGGATTCTTCTGTTTCGTCCTCTTCAAGTCAAGTCGTCTATGTGGTTAATTCGAACTAAGCGCATGAGAACGCAAGAAAAAACCCAAAAACGGCTGCTGTCTGCGCTTCAATTGCGCAATCTTCGGCAAGCAACTCAGAAATGCGAACCCGGACTTTGGGCGAAACCCCATTGCCAGAGAGCCGAGAGGAGCGTCATGCACTGCAACAACAGCAATGCACGGACAGACATGAACCCTCCGAAGTTGTCACCTCGAGAGAGCGAGACTGAAGTGGGCAGCATGGAGGGAGGCGACTGCCAGGCATACCTGGCAGTCGTGTTTCAGCGAGTAGCAACGATGAGCTGATCAAACTCTTTGAGCAGAACTCGCAACTGCTGGTCGCGCCCCTGCATCGGGCGAGTGGAGAACACCATCTCGGCCATTTCCTGAATACCTGACGCATTGGGCAGCGGCAAATCCTGCTCCAGAATCATCTTCATGCGGGGCAGAAAGATCCACTGCAGCCATTGCTCGAACTCCAGAGTATCCACGGCAAAGGGCTGAGTGCTGGCCAGTGCCTCGGCGCTGGGCACAGCGTCGTCCCACAGGCCCTGCACACGCAACTCACGCTCGATCAGCAGCAACTGCTCGGCGATCCTGGGAAAGCGCCCATCCATCACAGCGAAACCCGAGCTTTCTGGCGCGCCTGCGCTGCACCTGCGGCATCACCCTGTTTCTCACGCGCCTGGGCAATCAGCTCCCACAGGCTTGCCTGGAGATCAGGGCGGCCGTTGGCAAAGCTCAGGCCACGGCGAGCGAACTGCTCGGCCTGGGGCGCATCCCCCTGGGCCATGCGTACCTGAGCCAGGCGATACAGCACCTGCGGCTCGCGTGGCGCAACACGCTGCGCTCGCTCGAGGCTGGAGGAAGCACCGTTCAAGTCACCACTGGACTGCTGCTGTTGCGCAGTGGTCAGCAACGCCAGCACCGGGCCATCCAGTTGCTCATCGGCCGACAGACCACCGGCCCGGGCCGAAGGGATGCCACTGGGCGTAGAGGGCATGTTGTAAGTGCCCTGACTGATCGGTGCCGACTGATAACCGGAGCCGTCCACCGGCCCCGGGGTAATAGGCCCTGAAGTGACCGGCCCCGGAGTAATGGGCGAACTGCTGATCGGCGCCGAGGCCGTAGCGCCGCCGCCCGGAACCATTACCACTACGCCGGAATCTTCCGGAATCGCCTGTGCCTGAGCCTGCGCCGGGCGCTTGATGGTCGTCTGGCGAAAGCCTCCGGAGGCGGAAATCCGCTCGCTGTTGGACACGGCAGTGCCGGAATCCACGACGGGAATAGAGCCGCGCTGCACACTGGCGCAACCGTTGAGCAACGCCAGAGCTGTAATAGCTGGAATCCACCACTTGTTCACGTCAAACCCTCATCGCTTAGTTCATCCAGCCCTTGACCCAATCCATCACCGAATCGCCGCCTGCCGGGTTTTCTCCCCCACAGGAAGCACCGGGAGGCGGTTCGCTGCCGCGAATATACGGCATCTGCACAGCCCCCGGACAGTTGGCATCGGAGCCCTGCCCGGTACGCGAATCGACCCAGGCCTGAACCACGTTGTCCGGCTGCGGCATATCCAGCGGCAGCGGGTCGGCCTTGCGCATGAAACTGGTCCACACCTGCAAGGCGCCGGTAGCACCGGTAAACGGCGTCTTGCCGTTATCGTCGCGGCCCAGCCAGACCACGGCTAGCAGGTCCTGGCTGAAACCGGCGAACCAGCTGTCACGGGAATCGTTACTGGTACCGGTCTTGCCCGCCAACGCTAGAGTCTTGGGTAACACGTTGTACACCGAGCTGCCGGTGCCTTCGCGCATCACCCGCTGCATTGCGCTTTGAATCAGATAGATCGAGCCGGCATCAAAGCGCTGCTGAATCTGGAACGGATAGCGCTTGAGCGGCTCGCCTTCCGCTGTCAACACGCTGCGAATCCCGCGCATCGGCGTATTGAAGCCGCCATTGGCCAGCGTCTGGTACATGGTCGCCACTTCCATCGGGCTCATGCCCCCTGCCCCCAGCAGCATCGATGGGAAGGCCGGGAACTCGCGGGTCACCCCCAGGCGCCCAAGGGTCTTCAGGACATTGGGCACACCCACTTCCAGGCCGAGCCGTGCGGTAGACAGGTTGTAGGAGTGAGCCAGGCCCTGGTACAGGAACACCGTACCGTGGGAGCGCCGGTCATAGTTCTGCGGCTTCCACACCTGCCCGTCTCCGCCTTTTACCGAGAACGCCTCATCCGACAGCCAACTGGTCAGGGTGTACTGGCTGGGCTTTTCCAGGGCGGTCAGGTAGACCGCCGGCTTGATCAACGAGCCCACCGGGCGCACCGCATCCAAGGCCCGGTTGAAACCGGCAAAGCTGGCTTGACGACTGCCGATCATGGCCTGGACCTCGCCCGTTTCCGGGTTGGTCACCACCATCGCCGCCTCGACGTCTTCCGAGCCCTTGCGCCCGGCCAGGCGCTTGAAGGTGTCGTTGACCGAGGCTTCGGCCTTCATCTGCAGGATCGGATCGAAACTGGTGAAGATCCGCAGGCCTTCTTCAGTCAAGTCTTCATCACGGTAGTCTTCGCGCAACTGACGCTTGACCAGGTCGAGGAAACCGGGAAAGGAACTGTCCGCCAGGCTGCCGCGCTTGGTTACGCCCAGCGGCATCTTCTTCGCCGCCTCCACCTGTTCCGGGGTAGCCACGCCCTGCTGTGCCAGCAGATCGAGCACCAGGTTACGCCGCTCCAGGGCACGTTCCGGGTAGCGCCGCGGGTTGTAATAGGAAGGCCCTTTGACCATCCCGACCAACAGCGCCACCTGGTGCAACTTGAGTTCGGACAGGGGCTGGCTGAAGAAGAACTGGCTGGCCAGACCGAAACCGTGCACCGCACGCTGACCGTCCTGGCCGACGAAGACCTCGTTGAGGTAGGCCTCGAGAATCTCGCGCTTGTCGTAATGCAGCTCCAGCAACAACGCCATCATCGCTTCATTGAGCTTGCGCGACAGGCTGCGCTCGTTGGTCAGGAAGAAGTTTTTCACCAACTGCTGGGTCAGGGTACTGCCGCCCTGGCGCATCTGGCCGGACGAGGTGTTGACCCAGATCGCACGGGCAATCGACTTGGGCGACACCCCGTGGTGTGAATAGAAGTCGCGGTCTTCCACCGCCACCAGAGTTTCCAGCAGATACGGCGGAACCTGATCGATCTTGATCAGGATCCGGTCTTCGAGGTTCTTCGGGTACAGGCCGCCGATCAGCAATGGCTCCAGGCGCACCACCGCGAGCTTGGCCCCCTTGCTGCCGGACAGTTCCGCCACGTAATCGCCGGAGAAGCGCACGCGCACCGGCTGAGCCTGCTCCAGCCCTTCATAGAACTGGAAGCCGCGGGTGTTCAGGTCCACGGTATTGCCATTGACCGAGGCTGCGCCCGGGCCGTTGGCGACACTTTCACGGCGATAGCCCAGAGCGTCGAGTTCCGTAAGGAAATCGTCCTTGCTGAGCTTTTGTCCGACGAACAGCTCAAGCGGGCGGGCGTAGACCTTGGCCGGAATGGTCCAGCGCTTGCCGGAGAATTTTTCCTGGACCACGGCATCGAGGTAAACCGCAAAGCCGGCGAGCACCACCAAACCGACCAGACTAAGCTTGAGGGCCCAGCCCAGCCAGGGGCGCAGGCCACCAGACGGCGTTTTTTTAGCAGAACGAGGGGATCGGGTACGAGTCATGGCGGCGGATTATACGCACTTTATTCATCGTCAACATGCGCCACCCGAGGTTTGCCTTAGTGCGTTCAGCGGCCATAATGACGCCCTCGATTTTCCCGACTCTGAAGGATCGCCTGTGAGCCAGTCACTGATCGCTGCCCTGCAAAACCCCGCCTTGTTTCCTCATCCCGTAGAAGGGTTTCAGGTCATCGAAACCCACATCTCCTGGGTTCTGCTCACCGGCCCCTTTGCCTATAAAGTGAAGAAGCCGGTCAATTTCGGCTTCCTCGACTTCACCAGCCTGGACGCCCGCGAACACTTCTGCGGCGAAGAGTTGCGCCTGAACCAGCGCCTGACCGAGGACCTGTACCTGGAAGTCCTGCCGATCACCGGTAGCGCCGAAGCCCCGGTACTGGGCGGCGATGGTCCGGCTATCGAATACGTACTGAAAATGCGTCAGTTCCCGCAAAGCCAGTTGCTCAGCACCTTGCAGGCCAACAGCGAGCTGACCACTGCGCACATCGATGAGATGGCCAGGCAGATCGCCCACTTCCACCTCAACGCGCCCAAGGTTCCAGCTGAGCATGAAGCCGGCACCCCTGAGAGCGTGATGGCTCCGGTGCGTCAGAACTTCGAGCAAATCCGCCCGTTCCTCAGCGACAAGGCCGACCTGCAACAACTTGAAGCCCTGGAAGCCTGGGCCGAAACCAGCTTCGAACGCCTCAAGCCTCTGCTGGCCCAACGCAAGAGCGAAGGTTTCATCCGTGAATGCCATGGCGATATCCACCTGGGCAACGCCACCCTGATCGACGGCAAGGTGGTGATTTTCGACTGCATCGAATTCAACGAACCGTTTCGTTTCACCGACGTCTACGCCGATACCGGCTTCCTTGCCATGGACCTGGAAGACCGCGGTCTGAAGAGCCTGGCGCGACGCTTCATCAGCCAGTACCTGGAGCTGACCGGCGACTACCAGGGCCTGGAGCTGCTCAATTTCTACAAGGCCTACCGTGCACTGGTACGCGCCAAGGTCAGCCTGTTCAGCATGCCTGCCGATGCCGCGCCGGTGCAGCGCGCTACCACCCTGCGCCAGTACCGCAACTACGCCAATCTGGCGGAGAGCTACAGCACCATTCCATCGCGTTTCCTGGCCATCACCTCAGGCATTTCGGCGGTCGGCAAGAGCCGCGTGGCCATGCGCCTGGTAGAGGCACTGGGGGCCGTTCGCCTGCGCTCCGACGTAGAGCGCAAGCGCCTGTTCGGCGAGCAACAGGTGCCCAACGACCCACACGCTGGCATCTATAGCAGCGAAGCCAGCAGCGCCACCTACGCGCGCCTGCATGAAATCGCCGAAACCATCCTGCGTGCCGGCTTCCCGGTAGTGATCGACGCGACCTACCTCAAACGTGCCCAGCGCGATGCCGCGGCCAAAGTGGCCGAGGCCACTGGTACGCCCTGCCTGATCATCGACTGCAACGCTCCTGAGGCAGTGGTTGCCAGCTGGCTGGCCCAGCGCCAGGCCGATCAGAACGATCCATCCGACGCCACTCTGGAAGTGATTGCCAACCAGCAAGCCACTCGCGAAGCGCTGACCGACGAAGAGCTGCTGCGCAGCAAGCGCATAGAAACCAACGAAAGCGGCAGCCTGGACGCCCTGGTTGCCAACATTCGCCAACGCCTCCCAGGCCTGTAAACGGTCATTTCAGCCGTGAAGTGGCAAAGACTTCACGGCTGAAAAATAGTGGCACTATACTGGCGTCATAAATCCAACACTGGTGACGTCGCCATGAGCCAACCGAAACTTCTCGACACTCCGCTTTACGCCCTGCTGCATAAAGACGACATCGTCGGCTTCAACCGCGAACGCCCGAAAGATCAACCCATCGACATGCGCGGCGGGGATTTCCGCGGCCTCGACTTGCGGGAACTGAACGCACAAGGCATCGATTTCACTGACGCCTACTTTCGCTCCGCGGATCTGCGGGGGCTGGACTTGAGAAACTCGTCCATGGAAGGCGCCAGCCTCGCCCATGCACAGATTTCCGGCGCCTACTTTCCGGTGGAACTGAGTGCCGACGAGATTCTCATGTCGGTCAATTTCGGCACCCGCCTGCGTTACCGCACTCGCTGACCCCCGCCGCCCGTCTTTGTCCGGCGTTCTGTTCAGCGCCGGACCTGGTCCGTTTTCTCGCCTGCACCCTGCCCTTCGCATGACCTGCCCCCCCTCCCTTCGAGCTTCACCGCTGCGCCCTTAGAAGCATTTGCGCCAAACCCGACCAAAGAACAGCGCGTTTTCTACTGAGCGCTACACTCCTCTGAGGCTGCCCACTCACCATTCGGCCATCGCCAGGAGGCTTAATGAATGATGAACTGCAACACCTGAAGAACCTTGGCAAGACATCGGCACAATGGCTGCATGCAGTGGGCATCCATAGCGCTTCCGACTTGCGCCGCCTGGGTGCGGTGGACGCCTACCGGGCCGTGCGGACCCGTGGTTTTCGTGCGTCGAAAGTCTTGCTCTATGCCATCGAGGGCGCCCTGATGGACATGCACTGGAACGACCTTCCCGCTGAACGCAAAGAGGCGTTGAACAAGCAACTGGACGCCATTTCCTCTCGTCACAAAAACTGACTGGCAGAGCCAAATGTATCTAATGGGGGAGCAGCCGGCTTACGCCGACGCCTTGATCAACAGACTGCAGAGCATTCCGCCGCAATTGCTGGACGGGCTTGCGCCCAGCGGCCCGACGTTGGAGCTTGGCCCCATCGCTGAGCTGTCCAGCGTATTGCCCGGCGACCAGTTGTTCCTGCTGGCAAGTGGCGTGATCCAGGCCAGTGTCGAAGAGCGGCCACTGTTCTACCTGCATGAAGGCGACCTGGTGGGGCTGCGGCGCGGCATCGAACTCCCGCAGTGGCAACTGCACTGCGATACGCCGCTGCAACTGATTCCCTATCTGAGGACTGAAGTGTTTCGGCACATCCAGGCCGACGTACAACGCTCGGAACTGCTCGTACAGTACCTGATCGGCCAGACCGCCCTGCTGTCCGATGCCATTGCCCGTCTCAAGCCGCCAGAGTTGCGCAGCAGCAACGGCTTCAAGCGCGTGGAGGCGGGCGAAAGGCTGATTACCCAGGGGGATGAGGCAGATCATGTGTTTGTAATACTCGAAGGCCATGCACAGGCCTTCGTCGACGGGCACAAGGTCGGCGACGTCCCCAAGGACGAGATTTTCGGCGCCATGGCAGTGTTCACCGGAGAAAAACGCAGCGCCAGCGTGATCGCCAGCGAACCCAGCACAATCATGCTGATTCCCAAGGACCAGTTTCTCAGCCTGACCCAGAGCAATCCGCGCATTGCCCACAGCCTGATCGAAAGCATGGCGCGCCGCATCGACCTGTTGAACAAGGAAGTGACCCGGCTCATGACCTTGAACAACCCGAACTGACCCCGGATTCCAGGCAGATCCAAACGGACGTTTGGCAAAATATGCAGAAATCTGAAAAGCCTTGTTGACTTCGAAATGAGAATCGTTATGATTATCACAACTGGTCGCGAGATCAGTCGATAACCTGGAAGACCAGTGGTTCGGACTCTCAGATTATCTCCTCATCAGGCTAATCACGGTTATTTGACCCGGCTCTTGCCGGGTCTTTTTTTGCCCGCAGAAAAGCCCTCCGATCAGGGCCTCAGTTGCGCGCAATAGTCCTTGGCGGGCTGGGGCGGCGTATACCAGACGTAGTCGGCCGATGCCGCGGCAACCTGATGCCCCTGCTCCGCCAGAATCAACACCACCACCTCCTGGCCTCGGTCCAGATCGGCAAGATGCAGGGGCACGCCAAGATCCTTGCGACCGTGAAACGCCCCGGCCAGCAACAGGGCCGGAGCCGGAGCCGCCAGCAGCTGTTCAGCCATGCGTCGGTCCCGTTGCTGCTGCACCGCCCGCATTGCCGGCACCTGGCTCTCCGGCAGCAAGCCACAGTGCGATTCGCGGATTTGCCCGGCCAATGCCTCGATCACCGACGGTGCGTTGCTCCGTGTGCCGGTCAGGACGGGCGCCCGTGCATAAATGGCACGCACCTCCTGACGATCCAGATTGGCAGCGAGCAAGGGATAGGGCTGACGCAGGGCAAAACCCACCAACGGGCCGTAGAGGCTCCAATCCCAGCCTGATTGCCAGGCCAACCTGCCGGGTAGGTCATCAGGCAAACGCCCCCCATCAATGGAGCGTTTTACCCCATCGACTTCTGGCTGCTGATCCGGGTTGAGCATTTCCAGCAACAGGCTGCCCTGTGGCCGCTCCCGGGCCATGGAGCGCAAGAGCCAGAGTTGCAGGGCATGATGATCGGGATTGTCATGCTGCTCGCCAATGATCACTCGAGGGGCCCGTGCCAGGCGCCCTACCAGTTCGACAGGAGTCAGCGCCTGGGCACTGCGCAGCTCAATGATACTGCCGGGCGCCGAAGCCACCGGCGGCGGCAGGATCCCCGGCATGCTGTGACAGGCGGCCAGCAGCATGGCCAGCAACAATGGCAATACGCGCATCAGGTCTCTCCGGGCTTCGCCTCAGCGGGCGATGATCAACGGGTGCCCGCGTTCGGGATGCTCCTGCACCAGAACTTCCAGGCCGAACACCGCCTTCAGGGGCTCAGGCCGCAGTACCGCGGTCGGTGTTCCCAATGAATGCGGGCGGCCGCCTTCAAGCAACAAGACCCGGTCACAATAACGCGCAGCCAGATTCAGGTCATGCAGGATGACCAGCACCGCCGCGCCGCGGTCGGCGAAGGCTCGAATGGCCTGCAAGGTGACGTGCTGGTGCAAGGGGTCGAGTGCAGAAGTCGGCTCATCCAGCAGCAGGTTGTGCCCTGGCTGGCCCGGCCACAGTTGCGCCAGGACCCGCGCCAGATGCACCCGCTGGCGCTCGCCGCCGGACAGCGCGAGATAGCTGCGCCCCGACAGGTGCGCCACATCGGCAGCATTCAAAGCAGCGTTGACGATTTCCTCGTCACGCACGCGCCCGGTCTGATGGGGCAAACGCCCCAGCGCCACCACCTCCTCCACACGAAAGGCGAAATCCAGGCTCGAAGCCTGGGGCAGCACTGCCAGGCGCTGCGCACGCTCGGCGCCCGACCAATGAGCCAGTTCCTGATCATCCAGCAGCACCTGCCCCTGATGAGCCGCCAGTTCACCACTCAAGCCCCCCAAGAGGCTGCTTTTACCTGCACCATTAGGGCCGAGGACTCCCAGCACCTCGCCCGGCAGCAACTGCAGGTCGATGCCAGCCAGGACGTCTTTGCCGCCGCGCCGCACCTGCAGGTTCTCGACTCGCAGCATCAGGCACGCCCTCGCAACAACAGGTACAGAAAGAATGGCGCACCGATAAAGGCCGTGACGATACCGATGGGCAACTCGGCAGGCGCCAGCGCCAGGCGCGCCACCAGGTCAGCCAACAGCAGCAGGCTGGCTCCGGCCAGGATCGAGGCCGGGAGCAAGGTCCGGTGATCCGGACCGGACAACAGGCGCACCAGATGCGGCACCACCAGGCCGACAAAACCGATCATTCCCGCCGCCGCCACGGCAGCGCCCACACCCAGCGCGGTGCAGAACACCAGCTCGCGCTTGAGACCTTCGACATCGATGCCAAGGTGCTTGGCCTCGGACTCGCCCAACAGCAGTGCATTCAACGCCTTGGCTCGGCGCGGCAGCCACAGCGCAACCGCGGCGGTCACCAGCAGCAAGGGCCACAAGCGCTGGTAACTGGCACCATTCAGGCTGCCCAGGTTCCAGAAAGTCAGAGTGCGCAACGTGGCGTCGTCCGCCAGATAGGTGAACAACCCCACCGCCGAACTGGCCAGCGCCGTCAGGGCAATCCCCGCCAGCAGCATGGTTGCCACATGGGTCTGCCCGTTGCGCCGCCCCAGGCGATACACCAGCGCCGTCACCCCCAGGCCGCCAAGGAAGGCACACAGGGAGAGCAAATAAGGGCCGACAGCCTCTGGCAGGCCGCCGAACATCGAGCCGCCAACAATGGCGATGGCCGCACCCAATGCTGCACCACTGGAAACCCCCACCAGCCCCGGGTCTGCCAGGGGGTTGCGAAACAGCCCCTGCATGGCGACCCCGGACAGCGCCAGAACTCCGCCCACCGCAAGACCGAGCAGAGTCCGGGGCAAGCGAATCTGTCCCAGGATCAGTTCCGCCTGCTCCAGCCCCTGCCCGTCGATCGGCAATCCAAGCAGGCGCAAGGCGGCACGCAAGGTATCAAACAAGGGCAGGCTGACAGGGCCCAGGGCCAGGGACAGCCAGATCGCCACAAGGCACAGGACACCCAGCCCGATAAACAGTGTTCGAGGCTTGACCAGACGACTCATTGGGCCGGCTTGGCCTGGGGATAAAAGGCGCTGGAGAGGCGTTTCAGGCTATCAGGCAAGCGAGGGCCCAGGCCTCCCACCAGCAAGGTCGGGTCCAGTTCCACCACCCGCCCGGCCTTGGCCGCCGGTGTGGATGCCAGCACCGGGTTCTCCTTGAACAGTGCGGCACGAGCGGCATCGCCGGTCAGGCTGCGATCGGAGAACACCAGCACATCCGGATTCAACCCCGCCAGGGATTCGACCGAGAATGGCTTATAGCCGGTATGAGTCGCCAGGTTGCGCCCACCGGCCTGTTGCAATAGCCAATTCGCGGAGGTGTCCTTGCCGGCGATCAGGGGTTTGCCGCCGGCATGCCCGAGCAACAACAGCACCCCGGGCGCCGCGTGTTGCGCTTGAGCCTGGGCGACCCAGGCCTGCTGCTGCCCAAGTTGTTGTTGATAGCCCTGGAACAGTTGCCCGGCCTGCTCTTCTCGGCCCAGTAATAGCCCCAGGTGCTGCAGGGTAGCTTGCAAGGTCGGCAAGTCGGCCTGGGCGGAAAACAGTTCGACCTTGACCCCGGCACTGCGGATCTGCGAAAGCACTGGCGGCGGCCCCATCTCCTCGGTACCCACCAGAATCTGCGGCCGCAGGCTGAGAATGCCTTCGGCCGACAACTGACGCTGATAGCCGATGCTCGGCAGCGCCTTGAGCGACTCCGGGTGCTGGCTGGTGGTATCGACGCCCACCAGCTTGGACTCGGCCCCCAGAGCCGTTATCCACTCGGACAAGGCCCCACCGGCACTGACCCAACGCTGCGGCAACTCATCAGCGGTGGCCCACTGGCTCACCAGCAATCCGGCACAGAACGCAATGGCGCAGGCACTCAGGCGCATAAGAACATTTCCTTCATTAAAGTGGGGGCCCGCGCAGCTGCTGTCCATGTGACATGCCGGACAGGCCGGGCATCGAAAGGAACAAGCGCCCCGTAACGGGCGGGGCGGCCATTTGATAATTGTTTTCATTTAGCCGTCAAGCGCCGACATGTTTCATCCTGCAGCCGGAAAGAAACTGTGACAGCCTGGACGCAGAGCCTTCGGACCAAGAGGATAGCCATGAAATTTCTTTGCGCCGGCAACGATCTGCCCGAAGCCGGCAGCCGGGGCTTCCAGCTCGCGGGGCTGAAGCTGTTCGCCGTGCGGCGCGAGCAGCGGGCCTATGTCTATGCCAATCGCTGCCCGCACCGGGGAGTGGCGCTGGAGTGGCAGGCTGACCAGTTCCTCGACCCCAGCGCCAGCCTGATCCAGTGCGCCACCCATGGCGCCCTGTTTCTGATCGAGAGCGGAGAGTGCGTGGCCGGACCTTGCGCCGGCCAGTTCCTGGAGAGCATCGGCTGCCATGAAGACAGCCAGGGGATCTGGGTGGACCTCTAATCCCCGAGCAACACTTCAAGACGTCGGTCGATGCACACTTGCTCGGCCGTCAGGCACACACCATAGGCCAGCACCTCAACCCCCGCCGCGCGGGCTTCGCGCAGGGCAGCGGCGTAACCCGGATCGATCTCCTGCGCCGGCCGCACCGCGTCGATGCCCGAAAGGTTGACGCAATACAGCTGAACCGCCCGCACGCCCTCCCGGGCCAGGCTCGCCAGTTCCCGCAGATGCTTGGCGCCGCGCTGGGTCACGGCATCGGGAAACGCTGCCACCGGCGTGCCATCGAAGCCCAGGGTGACGCTTTTGACCTCGACGTACGCCGGACCGTCCGGGTAATCCAGGCGAAAATCGATGCGGCTGTTCTCTTGCCCGTAAGGCACCTCGCGCTTGAGCCCGGTGAAGCCGTTCAACTCGCTGATAAGCCCCGAGCGCAAGGCTTCTTCCACCAGCCCGTTGGCCCGCCCGGTGTTGACGCAGGCCAGGCGGCCTTGAGGGGTTTCGCTGATTTCCCAGGTGCCCGGCAACTTGCGCTTGGGGTCATTGGAGCGGCTGAACCACACCTGCCCGCCCTCGACCATGCAATTGAGCATCGAGCCGGTATTGGGGCAATGGATGGTCAACAGCTCGCCGGTGGTGGTTTCGATGTCCGCCAGGAAGCGCTTGTAACGACGCAGCAGACGCCCCTCTTCCAGGGGAGGATCGAAGCGCATCAGGCGTGCCAGCTCTGCAGGCCACGGGCGATACGCTCAACCGCCTCCTGCAGGCGTTCCAGGCTCTGGGTATAGGCAAAGCGCACATGATGGCCAGCCTGATGCCGGCCGAAGTCCAGGCCAGGGGTAAAGGCCAGGTGCTCGGTTTCCAGGAAGTGCCGGCAAAAGGCGAAGGCATCACCGCCGAAGGCGCTGATGTCCGCGTACAAGTAGAACGCCCCTTCAGGTTCCACAGCGATGCCGAAGCCCAACTCACGCAAGGCTGGCAGCAGGAAATCCCGGCGGCGCCCGAACTCGGCGCGGCGCTCCTCGAGGATCTCCAGGGTCTGCGGCTCGAAGCAAGCCAGCGCAGCATACTGGGCCATGCTCGGCGCACTGATATAGAGGTTCTGTGCCAGCTTTTCCAGTTCACCCACGGCTGCCGGCGGAGCTACCAGCCAGCCCAGGCGCCAGCCGGTCATGCCGAAATATTTGGAGAAACTATTCAGGACGAAAGCGCTGTCATCCACTTCCAGAACGCTGGCGGCATCGGTGCCATAGGTCAGGCCATGGTAGATCTCGTCCACCACCAGATGCCCGTTGCGAGCCTTGATCGCGGTGGACAACCCCGCCAACTCGTCCCGGCTCAGGACCGTGCCGGTGGGGTTCGCCGGCGATGCCACCAGGGCGCCCACGCTGTCCTGATCCCAATAGCGCTCCACCAGGTCCGGCGTCAGTTGGTAACGCACATCCGGCCCCACCGGGACCAACTGCGCAGCGCCTTCCACCAGACGCAGAAAATGCCGGTTGCACGGATAACCCGGGTCCGCCAGCAGCCAGTGCTTGCCCGGGTCCACCAACAGGCTGCTGGTCAACAGCAGGGCACCGGAACCACCGGGGGTGATCATGATCCGCTCGGGATCGATGTCCAGGCCGTAACGCTGCTGATAGAAGCCGGAAATCGCCCCTCGCAGCTCGGGAATTCCGCGGGCTGCGGTGTAGCGCGTCTTGCCGGCGCTCAACGCGGCCTGCCCGGCCTTGATGATCGGCTCGGCGGTGGTGAAGTCCGGTTCGCCGATTTCCAGGTGAATCACATCATGCCCGGCGGCTTGCAGCTCATTGGCGCGGGCCAGCAAGGCCATGACATGGAAAGGTTCGATAGCGCGACTACGCGCACTGTAGGGCTGAGCCATTAGCCTTCCTTCATTGATTCGAGGGGGGAGCAAAGGACCGATTCTACCCATCTGATCAAGCCCGGGAGAACCCAGGCGGATCCGAGCGGTCTGTTGCTTGCGCCAACTGGCGCCAACACAACCCGCAGACTTGACTAAAATCAATGATTGAACGAACCGATCAGCAAGCCATGTCAGACTTTTCCCATATCCATGGACGAAGCAGGACATAGGCTCGACAACCGGGAGTAGCGCGCTCTGGTTTGATCTGGTAAGTTCGCCCGCTTGCAGCCGCAGGGCCGGCAAGTGTCGGAGATGGAGCAATCCTGCGCAATGGATTACAAGAGTAGAGGCGGTCCATTCATGCCCACCCAAGCAAAGCAACAGATTCAATCGATCAGCGGTTTTGAACCTTACGTTGAAACTGCGGGCGAAGAGTACATGGGCAAGCCCATGCGCGAGCACTTCACCAAGATCCTGAACAAGTGGAAACAGGACTTGATGCAGGAAGTCGACCGCACTGTTGATCACATGAAAGACGAAGCGGCCAACTTCCCCGACCCGGCTGACCGTGCCAGCCAGGAAGAAGAGTTCAGCCTCGAACTGCGGGCCCGTGATCGCGAGCGCAAGTTGATCAAGAAGATCGACAAGACCCTGCAACTGATCGAAGACGAAGAATACGGCTGGTGCGAATCCTGCGGCGTCGAGATCGGTATCCGCCGGCTGGAAGCCCGCCCAACCGCCGACATGTGCGTCGACTGCAAGACACTGGCGGAAATCAAGGAAAAACAGGTCGGCAAGTAATCGCCGGCTGGAACCTGAAACGGAGCGTACCCACGCTCCGTTTTCGTTTCTACCTTCCCTGCAAGAGCAAGCCCGCTCGCCAAAGCGATCCCCCGGCACCATCGTCACCCCGGGGCCAGACGAAGTAACATCCGCTCCATGACTGCCTCCACCTCTTCCTCGTACATCGGGCGCTTCGCCCCCACTCCCAGCGGCTATCTGCATTTCGGCTCTCTGGTTGCCGCGCTTGCCTCCTATCTTGATGCCCGCGCCGTCGGCGGCCGCTGGCTGCTGCGCATGGAGGACCTTGACCCGCCCAGGGAAGAGCCCGGTGCCCAGGCGGCCATTCTCAAGGCTCTGGAAAGCTACGGCTTCGAATGGGACGGGCAGATGATCCGCCAGAGCGATCGCCACGACGCCTATGGCGAAGTCCTCAATCGCCTGTTCCAGCAGGGCCTGGCCTATGCCTGCACCTGTTCGCGCAAACAGCTGGAGCCCTACCATGGCATTTACCCAGGACTGTGCCGCAACCTCGGCCACGCCCAGGACGACGCCGCGATCCGCCTGCGGGTACCCGAACTGGAGTATCGCTTCGTCGACCGGGTCCAGGGCGAATACCGCCAGCACCTGGGTCGGGAAGTGGGGGACTTCGTGATCCGCCGCCGCGACGGTCTCTACGCTTACCAACTGGCCGTGGTGCTTGACGATGCCTGGCAAGGCATCACTGATATCGTGCGCGGCGCCGACCTGCTGGATTCCACACCGCGCCAGCTGTACCTGCAGGAACTGCTGGGCCTTTCCCAGCCCCGCTACTTGCATGTACCGCTGATCACCCAGCCGGACGGGCACAAACTGGGCAAGTCCTACCGCTCGCCCCCGCTGACCGAGGATCAGGCCCCGCCCCTGCTGCTGCGCGCCCTGCGGGCACTGGGCCAGAAGCCACCGGCCGACCTCGATGGCGCCAGCGTCGCGCAGATAATGGCCTGGGGCATGGCCCACTGGGATGCCGCCCTGATTCCACGCACACTGAGCGTGCCGGAAGCGCAATTAAGCTGACGCCACTTGCAGCTTGGCGCCCATCCGTTACCATCGCCGCACGTTTTCGGGCACGCACACAATAAAGAGAGGCCGAGATGTACATCTATCGCTTGGTCCTGCTCCTGGTAGTGGGGATCTATCTGTTCTCCCCCGCCATCATGGATTGGTGGATCGATGCTACTGGCGCCTGGTATCGCCCGTATCTGCTCTGGCTGATTCTGATCGTCGTGACCTTCATCCTGCAGAGCCAAAAAGATGCCGATGAGCTTTAGCCTGACCCAGATGATCCTGATCAGCGCCGCCTACCTGGCGGTGCTGTTCGGCGTTGCCTGGATCAGTGAGCGCGGGATGATCCCCCGCTCGATCATTCGCCACCCGCTGACCTACACCCTGTCACTCGGGGTCTATGCCAGCGCCTGGGCGTTCTACGGCACGGTCGGCCTGGCCTACCAGTACGGCTATGGCTTCCTGTCCAGTTACCTGGGGGTTTCCGGGGCCTTCCTGCTGGCACCGGTACTGCTCTACCCGATCCTGAAAATCACCCGCACCTACCAGCTGTCATCCCTGGCCGACCTGTTCGCCTTCCGTTTTCGCAGTACCTGGGCCGGTGCGCTGACCACGATCTTCATGCTGATCGGCGTGCTGCCATTACTGGCGCTGCAGATCCAGGCCGTGGCCGACTCCATTGGCATTCTCACCCACGAGCCGGTGCAGCATCGGGTGGCGCTGAGCTTTTGCGCGCTGATCACCTTGTTCACGATCTTCTTCGGCTCGCGGCATATCGCCACCCGGGAAAAACATGAAGGCCTGGTGTTCGCCATTGCCTTTGAATCGGTGATCAAGCTGATCGCCATTGGCGGTGTCGGCCTGTACGCGCTGTACGGGGTATTCGACGGCCCGCAGCAACTGGAACTCTGGCTGCTGCAGAACCAGACTGCCCTTGCCGCACTGCATACACCCCTTCAGGAAGGCCCGTGGCGCACCCTGCTACTGGTGTTCTTCGCCTCGGCGATCGTCATGCCGCACATGTACCACATGACCTTTACCGAGAACCTCAACCCTCGCGCCCTGGTCAGCGCCAGTTGGGGGCTGCCGCTGTTCCTGCTGCTGATGAGCCTGGCAGTGCCGCTGATTCTCTGGGCCGGCCTCAAGCTCGGCGCTACCACCAACCCGGAATACTTCACCCTGGGCATCGGCATCGCCGCCAACAGCCCGGCCCTGGCTCTGCTGGCCTATGTCGGCGGGCTGTCGGCCGCCAGCGGCCTGATCATCGTCACCACCCTGGCGCTCTCGGGGATGGCCCTGAACCACCTGGTGCTGCCGCTCTACCAGCCGCCGGCGGAGGGCAACATCTACCGCTGGCTGAAGTGGACCCGCCGCGCCCTGATCGTCGCCATTATCATGGCCGGCTACGCCTTCTACCTGCTGCTGGGCGCCGAGCAGGACCTGGCCAACCTGGGGATCGTGGCCTTCGTCGCCACCCTGCAATTTCTTCCGGGCGTGCTGTCGGTACTGTACTGGCCAACCGCCAACCGTCGGGGCTTCATCGCCGGCCTGCTGGCGGGGATCCTGGTGTGGCTGGTGACCATGCTGCTGCCGTTGATCGGCAACCTGCAGGGTTTCTACATCCCGCTGCTGAACATGATCTACGTCCTGGACGACACCAGTTGGCATATGGCGGCCATCGCCTCGCTGGCGGCCAACGTCCTGATGTTCACCCTGATCTCGCTGTTCACCAATGCCAGCACCGAGGAGGCCAGCGCTGCCGAAGCCTGTGCCGTGGACAACGTGCGCCGTCCGCAGCGCCGGGAACTGCACGCCGCCTCGCCCCAGGAGTTCGCCACCCAACTGGCCAAGCCGCTGGGGGCCAAGGCAGCCCAGAAGGAAGTGGAGCAGGCCCTGCGTGATCTGTATCTGCCCTTTGACGAACGCCGACCTTACGCCCTGCGGCGCCTGCGCGACCGCATCGAAGCCAACCTGTCCGGGTTGATGGGCCCCAGCGTCGCCCAGGACATGGTGGAAACCTTCCTGCCCTACAAGGCCGGTGGAGAAAACTACGTCACCGAGGACATCCACTTCATCGAAAGCCGGCTGGAGGACTACCACTCACGCCTCACTGGCCTGGCCGCCGAGCTCGATGCCCTGCGCCGCTATCACCGGCAAACCCTGCAAGAGCTGCCGATGGGGGTCTGCTCCCTGGCCAAGGACCAGGAGATCCTCATGTGGAACAAGGCCATGGAGGAGCTCACCGGCATACCTGCCCAGCACGTGGTGGGCTCGCGCCTGAGCACCATTACCAACCCGTGGAAGGACCTGCTGCAGGGCTTTATCAACCTGCCGGACGAACACTTGCACAAACAGCACCTGGCCCTCGATGGCCAGACCCGCTGGCTGAACCTGCACAAGGCCGCCATCGATGAGCCTCTAGCCCCGGGCAACAGCGGCCTGGTACTACTGGTGGAAGACCTGACCGAAACCCAGACCCTGGAAGACAAGCTGGTGCACTCCGAACGCCTGGCCAGCATCGGGCGCCTGGCGGCCGGGGTGGCCCATGAGATCGGCAACCCGATTACCGGCATCGCCTGCCTGGCGCAGAACCTGCGCGAAGAACGGGAAGAGGACGGCGAACTGACGGAAATCAGCGAGCAGATCCTCGAACAGACCAAACGCATCTCGCGCATCGTCCAGTCGCTGATGAGCTTCGCCCACGCCGGCAGCCATCAGCACAACGACGAGGCGGTGTGCCTGGCCGAAGTGGCCCAGGACGCCATTGGCCTGCTGGCGTTGAACCGGCGCAATTTCGAGGTGCAGTTCTTCAACCTGTGCGATCCCGACCACTGGGTCGACGGTGATCCCCAGCGCCTTGCCCAGGTACTGATCAACCTCCTTTCCAACGCCCGCGACGCCTCCCCTCCTGGCAGCGCGGTACGCGTCAAGAGCGAGGCTTTCGAGCACACGGTCGACCTGATCGTGGAGGACGAAGGCAGCGGCATTCCGAAGAACATCATGGACCGATTGTTCGAACCGTTTTTCACCACCAAGGACCCTGGGGAAGGCACCGGTCTGGGCCTTGCACTGGTCTATTCCATCGTTGAAGAGCATTATGGACAAATCACCATCGACAGCCCGGCCGATCCTCAAAGCCAACGCGGCACCCGTATCCGGGTGACTTTACCGCGTCATGTCGAAGCGACGTCCGCTGTGAACTGAGACCGTCGAGAGAATTGAATCAATGCCGCATATTCTGATCGTCGAAGACGAAACCATTATCCGCTCCGCCCTGCGCCGCCTGCTGGAACGCAACCAGTACCAGGTCAGCGAAGCCGGCTCAGTGCAGGAGGCACAGGAACGCTTCAGCATTCCCACTTTCGATCTGATCGTCAGTGACTTGCGCCTGCCAGGCGCCCCGGGCACCGAATTGATCAAGCTCGGCCAGGGCACTCCGGTGCTGATCATGACCAGCTACGCCAGCCTGCGCTCAGCCGTGGACTCGATGAAAATGGGCGCGGTGGACTACATCGCCAAGCCGTTCGATCACGATGAAATGCTCCAGGCCGTGGCGCGGATCCTGCGGGATCGGCAAAGCGCCGAAAATGCCCCGCCAGACCGTCCGGCCGCCAAGGCTGGCGCCACTGCGGAGCGGGCCGGTGCGGGCAACAACAATGGCGAAATCGGCATCATCGGTTCCTGCGCTCCCATGCAGGATCTGTACAGCAAGATCCGCAAAGTGGCGCCCACTGACTCCAATGTACTGATTCAGGGTGAATCCGGTACCGGCAAGGAACTGGTAGCCCGGGCCCTGCACAACCTGTCCAAGCGTGCCAAGGCACCGATGATTTCGGTGAACTGCGCAGCCATTCCGGAAACCCTGATCGAGTCCGAACTGTTCGGCCACGAGAAAGGCGCGTTCACCGGGGCCAGCGCCGGCCGTGCCGGCCTGGTAGAAGCTGCGGACGGCGGCACCCTGTTCCTCGACGAGATTGGCGAGCTACCGCTGGAGGCGCAGGCGCGATTGCTGCGAGTACTGCAGGAAGGCGAGATCCGCCGTGTCGGCTCGGTACAGTCACAGAAAGTCGATGTGCGCCTGATTGCAGCCACTCACCGCGACCTGAAAAGCCTGTCGAAAATAGGCCAGTTCCGTGAAGACCTGTACTACCGCCTGCACGTGATTGCCCTGAAACTGCCGGCCCTGCGTGAGCGCGGTGCAGACGTCAATGAAATTGCCAATGCCTTTCTGGCCCGCCAGAGCGCACGCGTCGGCCGCACGGACCTTAAGTTCGCCGCCGATGCAGAACAGGCCATCCGCCATTACTCCTGGCCGGGGAACGTGCGCGAACTGGAGAACGCTGTCGAGCGTGCGGTCATTCTGTGCGAAAGCCCGGAAATCTCGGCCGACCTGCTGGGCATCGACATCGAACTGAGCGACCTGGAAGACGACGACTTCGTCGGCCTGCCCCCACAAGCGGGTAACACCAGCCACGAACCGACCGAAGACCTGTCCCTGGAGGACTACTTCCAGCACTTCGTCCTCGAACACCAGGACCACATGACCGAGACCGAGCTGGCACGCAAACTGGGCGTCAGCCGCAAATGCCTGTGGGAACGTCGTCAGCGCCTGGGCATCCCACGGCGCAAGAGTGGGGTCGCCAGCGAAAGCTGAACCACGGCTGACGAAAACGCGGGTAACACTCGCTTTTGTGAAAAAAACTGTTACCTGCTCCATCGCACGTAACAGGAACCGGGGCTAAAGGTAACGAAGCCCCGGTTTTTTTTGCCCTGAAAAACACCCAACGGCACGCCTAACCCCTTGTTTTACTGGGGATCGCAAAAGTTGGCACGGCACCTGCTATATGTTTAGTACAAGAACAATAACAAGCAATGCACAAGACAATAAAAATAAGACGAATCGACTCACGCATAATAAAAACAACACGGCGGAGGCGCAGCTAACTGATTCTTTTGGAGAGGCGTTGTATTTGGGGCTTGCCCCACAACCAGGCCGAGAACAACAAAAACTGCCCTAAGGCAGAGCCTGAACTGGTTGGATCGAAAGGTCATTGCAACTCAGCGATCAAAGCAATCCGTTTGCTCTTGGCTCCCGATTGGGAGGGTCATCCTGGGTAAACCAGATGACAAGGGCGTTTAACAAAAACAAGAAGCCCGAAACCAATAATAAAAATAGAGCACGCAACTATTCTGGGGGAGCTTCGGCTCCCCTTGTGGTTTCCGGAATTCGTGTTTTCACTCCCCCGCCCCCCATCCAACCTCACCAAACCGCAGCTCAGCGCCAGCCTGTACAAGTCGCGGCAGCTTCCTACACCATCCTTCGACTAAATGCTAGAATCCCCGCCCATCATGCGGCCACTCTTCGTTTTGGCCGAATATTCCTTCAAACAGTGCATCCCATGCTGAAGAAGCTGTTCCAGTCATTCCGTTCTCCCTTGCGTCGTACGCAACATAAACGCAGCACGCCTGAAGTGCTCAATAGCAGCCAGCATTCGCTGCAACGTGCCCAGTTCAGCCGGTATGCGGTGAATATCGTCGAACGCCTGCAGAACGCCGGCTACCAGGCCTACCTGGTGGGTGGCTGCGTGCGCGACATGCTGCTCAATATCACCCCCAAGGACTTCGACGTCGCCACCAGTGCCACGCCGGAACAGGTCAAGGCCGAGTTCCGTAACGCGCGCATCATTGGTCGGCGTTTCAAGCTGGTGCACATCCACTTCGGTCGCGAAATCATCGAAGTTGCGACTTTCCGCGCCAATCACCCGCAAAACGAAGACGACGAGGACAGTAACCAGTCATCGCGCAACGAAAGCGGGCGGATCCTGCGGGACAACGTCTATGGCACCCTGGAAGAGGACGCGCAACGTCGCGACTTCACCATCAATGCCCTGTACTACGATCCGGTCAGCGAACGCATTCTCGATTACGCCAATGGCGTACACGACATTCGCAACAACCTGATCCGCCTGATCGGCGATCCTCGCCAGCGTTATCAGGAAGACCCGGTACGTATGCTTCGAGCAGTACGCTTTGCAGCGAAACTGAACTTCGGCATCGAGAAACACACCGCCGCGCCCATTCGCGAACTGGCACCGATGCTGCGGGAAATCCCCTCGGCGCGCCTGTTCGAAGAAGTGCTCAAGCTGTTCCTCTCCGGCTACGCGGCGGACACCTTCGAAATGCTGGTGGACCTGCAACTGTTCGACCCGTTGTTCCCGGCCAGCGCCGAAGCCCTGGAGTACAACCCGACCTACACCCATACGCTGATCAGCGAAGCCTTGGTCAACACCGACCTGCGGATCAAGCAGAACAAGCCGGTGACCCCAGCCTTCCTGTTCGCCGCCCTGCTCTGGCCAGCCCTGCCGGCCCGGGTGCTGCGCCTGCAGGAGCGTGGCATGCCGCCGATTCCGGCCATGCAGGAAGCCGCCCACGAGCTGATCGCCGAACAGTGCCAGCGCATCGCTATTCCCAAGCGCTTCACCATGCCGATCCGCGAAATCTGGGATATGCAGGAACGCCTGCCACGGCGCAGCGGCAAGCGCGCCGACCAGTTGCTGGACAATCCGCGCTTCCGCGCCGGCTACGACTTCCTGCTGCTGCGCGAAAGCGCCGGCGAGCAGACCGATGGCCTGGGAGAATGGTGGACCGACTATCAGGACGCCAATGACGCCGAACGCCGCGACATGATCCGCGACCTCAGCGGCAAGGAAGACGCCAGTGGCGCGCCACGCAAGCGCCGGCGCAGCAGCGGTGCCAAGCGCAAGCGCAGCAGCGGCGCATCGGGCGAGTAATAGATGGAACGCATCTATATCGGCATGGGCAGCAACCTGGCAGCCCCTGAAGCACAACTGCGCAGTGCCATCGAGGCCCTCGCGCAGTTGCCCGAAAGCCGCCTGCACGGCGTATCGGCCTTCTACCAGAGCGACTCATTGCTCCCAGGCCAGCCACGCTATACCAACGCCGTCGCGGCGCTGGACAGCGCGCTGGCGCCGCTAGCCCTGCTGGACGCCTTGCAGGCCATCGAAAACCAGCAAGGCCGCGAGCGAAATGAGCGCTGGGGCCCACGTACCCTGGATCTGGACATCCTGTTGTTCGGCGATCGACTGATCGACGAACCCCGCCTCAAAGTCCCCCATTACCACATGCAGGCACGCCCCTTCGTGCTCTACCCGTTGGCGGAACTAGCCCCTGCCGACCTGCAACTGGCTGACGGCCGCACCCTGCACGAACTGCTCGCTGCCTGCCCATTTGTCGGCCTGGAACGCCTGGCCTGACCGCTGAAACGCATCAGTAACGGCGGTAACACTGGCAGCGTAACAATGCGGTAACACATCTAATTGACTTCCCGAGTTCTCCTCACGACTATAGGCGTCCCGTTGCCGCCATCACGGCGCTAAAGGGCGCAATTCAAGTGAGGCCGGTTCGCGGCGAGCCCGGGAAACGCCAGGCAGGGGCAGTTGTGCAACGGCGGTGGCACCCGCTGGCATGGCACCTCTTCTGGGCACAGAATGATGGGCCCGACGCCACAGGCGCGACTCCCGCAAGCCCGTTCAAATCGCTTGGAACCAGGCTGTATAAGCACGACAAAAGACCGTGCGCCTGAATAACGAAGAATCACGCGCGTTACTCGCAGTAGTTTCCAAAGCGCCTGAAATGAGGACCCCTTTCATGCCAGATATCACTCTGACCACCCTGCAAAGCCTCAAGCAGAAAGGTGAGAAAATCACCATGCTGACCTGCTACGACGCCACCTTCGCCCACACCTGCTGCGAGGCAGGCGTCGAAGTCCTGCTGGTAGGCGACTCCCTGGGCATGGTGCTGCAAGGACACGACAGCACCCTGCCCGTCAGCACCGCTGACATGGCCTATCACGTCGCGGCGGTCAAGCGCGGCAACAACGGGGCACTGATCCTGGCCGACCTGCCATTCATGTCCTACGCCACCACTGAACAGGCCCTGAGCAGTTCGGCCCAGCTGATGCAGGCCGGCGCCCATATGCTCAAGATCGAAGGCGCAGCCTGGCTGGCCGATCCGGTGCGCCTGCTGAACGAGCGTGGAGTGCCGGTCTGCGTGCACATGGGGCTGACGCCACAGACCGTGAACGTTCTGGGCGGCTACAAGGTCCAGGGCCGCAATGAAAGCCAGGCGCGGCAGATGCGTGCCGATGCCATCGCCCTGGAGCAGGCCGGCGCGGCAATGCTGCTGCTGGAGTGCGTGCCCAGTGAGCTGGCGGCGGAAATCACCCAGGCGGTGAAGATCCCGGTAATAGGTATCGGTGCCGGCAATGCTACCGACGGTCAGGTCCTGGTGCTCCACGACATGCTGGGGCTGTCCCTCAGCGGCCGCTCGCCGAAGTTCGTGAAGAACTTCATGGCAGGCAAGGACAGTATCCAGGCCGCCTTGAGCGCCTATGTCGAAGAAGTCAAAGCCGTCACCTTCCCTGGCGCCGAACACGGGTTCTCTGCATGAATACAGTCAAAACCGTGCGCGAATTGCGCGCCGCGGTCGCCCGCGCGCGCAGTGAGGGCAAGCGGATCGGCTTCGTGCCCACCATGGGCAACCTGCACAGTGGCCACGCCGCCCTGGTGGCCAAAGCCGCCCAGCGGGTGGACTTCGTGGTCGCCAGCATCTTCGTCAACCCACTGCAGTTCGGTGCCGGCGAAGACCTGGACAAGTACCCACGCACCCTCGCCGCCGACCAGGAAAAATTGCTGGAAGCCGGTTGCCACCTGCTGTTTGCCCCCACCGTCGAAGAAATGTACCCCGACGGCATGGCCGGGCAGACCCGGGTCAGCGTTCCCCAGCTGTCCGAAGGCCTGTGCGGCGCCAGCCGTCCCGGGCATTTCGAAGGCGTGGCTACAGTGGTCAGCAAGCTGTTCAACATGGTCCAGCCCGATCTCGCGGTGTTTGGCCAGAAGGACTACCAACAGTTGGCAGTGATTCGGGCCCTGGTGCACGACCTGAACATGCCGATCCAGATCATCGGTGAGCCAACGGTACGTGCCGCCGACGGCCTCGCCCTGTCGTCGCGCAACGGCTACCTGAGCGAAGAGCAGCGCGCTATCGCCCCGGTGCTGTACCGCAGCCTGAGCCAGATTGCCCAGGCCATCAGGAACGGCGAACGCGACTATCCCAAGCTTGTGGCCGAACAACAGCAGCAGCTTGAAGCCGCCGGTCTGCGCCGTGACTACCTGGAAATCCGCCAGGCACAGAACCTGCGTCCAGCCACCGCGCAAGACCGTGAACTGGTGATTCTTGTGGCAGCCTATCTGGGCGCGACACGGTTGATCGACAACCTGCACCTGGACCTCGACACACCGGCATGAACGCCCGATTGCCCGAACTCCAACCTTCGGGCAAACTGCCGCCGGCTGGGGCCTGCAGCCCATGACTGCGGGCCCCGTTCAAGGATCCGCCCCAGGGAACACCCCATGTACACCATCATGTTCAAGGCCAAGGTCGGTGATCGAGCGACCCTCTGTACCTATGCTCCCTGCAGTGAAGCCGAACTGCTCGGTTTCAAGCCGCGCATGCTGCACATGGCCCCTGGCAATGAGCAGAGCCTTACCAGCCCTGCGATTGCAGATCAGGTCGCCTGACGCTTCCCCCTATTTCTACCCATTGAAAGCCCGAATCCAGACCAGGCAGGCCCGCTGAGTACAAAATAGTACTGGCCACCAGTCGGACAAAGCCAAGACAGAACAGCACGCCGGGGTTACTGTTATCCCCCCGAGTGATTAAACGTATCAGCACAGGGCCGGCCCAACGGGTCCTTGAGACCGCGCAGGACGTTCCGGGCTTTTCAGTGTCCAAAAGGCAGTTCAAGCAAAAGGAAAACCGCAGCGATGGCGTACTACCGCACTCCTCATGACGTTACCGCTCTGCCCGCCTGGCAAGCGTTGAAAGACCACCGCCAAGCCATGCAGGATTTCAGCATGCGCGAGGCGTTCAATGCCGATCCGCAGCGCTTCAGCCAATTCACCCTGAGCAGCTGCGGGCTGTTTCTCGACTATTCGAAGAACCTGATCACCAGCGAAACCCGCGACCTGCTGGTGAACCTGGCCAAGGAAGTCGGCCTTTCAGACGCCATCAAGTCCATGATCACCGGCGAACTGGTCAACGCTTCCGAAGGCCGCCCGGCCTTGCACACCGCACTGCGCCGCCCGGTGGGCGACAAGCTGTCGGTGAACGGTGTCAACGTGATGCCCGAAGTGCACAAGGTACTGAACCAGATCACCGAGCTGGTGGGCCGCATCCACGACGGCCTGTGGCGCGGCTACACCGAGAAGCCCATCACCGACGTGGTGAACATCGGCATCGGCGGCTCCTTCCTCGGCCCGGAGCTGGTTTCCGAAGCGCTGTTGTCCTACGCCCAGAAAGGCGTGCGCTGCCATTACCTGGCGAACATCGATGGCAGCGAGTTCCATGAGCTTTCTGCGAAAATCCGTGCAGAAACTACGCTATTCATCGTTTCCTCCAAGTCTTTCAATACCCTCGAAACCCTGAAGAACGCCCAGGCAGCACGGGCCTGGTACCTGGCCCAGGGCGGCTCGGAGGCCGAACTGCACCGCCACTTCATCGCCGTGTCGAGCAACAATGCGGCGGCAGTGGCCTTCGGCATTCGCGAAGAGAACATCTTCCCGATGTGGGACTGGGTCGGCGGGCGCTACTCGCTGTGGTCCGCCATCGGCCTGCCGATCGCCCTGGCCATCGGCATGTCCAACTTCAAGGAGCTGCTGTCCGGTGCCTACACCATGGACCAGCATTTCCAGAGCGCCCCATTCGAACAGAACATGCCGGTGCTGCTGGCGCTGCTGGGCGTGTGGTACGGCAATTTCTGGGGCGCGCAGAGCCACGCGATCCTGCCGTACGACCACTACCTGCGCAACATCACCAAGCACTTGCAACAATTGGACATGGAATCCAACGGCAAGAGCGTGCGCCAGGACGGCACCCCGGTGGCCACCGATACCGGCCCGGTGATCTGGGGCGGCGTGGGCTGCAACGGCCAGCATGCCTACCACCAGTTGCTGCACCAGGGGACCCAGTTGATTCCGGCCGACTTCATCGTGCCGATCGTCAGCTTCAACCCGGTGGCCGACCACCATCAGTGGCTGTACGCCAACTGCCTGTCCCAGAGCCAGGCACTGATGCTGGGCAAGACCCGCGCCGAAGCCGAGAGCGAACTGCGCGAGAAAGGCCTGAGCGAAGCCGAAATCGCGAAACTGGCACCGCACAAGGTGATTCCCGGCAACCGTCCGAGCAACACCCTGGTGGTGGAGCGCATCAGCCCGCGGCGCCTTGGCGCACTGGTGGCGCTGTATGAACACAAGGTCTTCGTGCAAAGCGTGGTCTGGGGCATCAACGCCTTCGACCAGTGGGGCGTGGAGCTGGGCAAGGAGCTGGGCAAAGGCGTCTACAACCGCCTGGTCGGCAGCGACGAAACCCTGGCCGACGACGCATCGACCCAAGGCCTGATCAACTACTTCCGCGGCCGTCACCGCGGCTGATCGACCCTGTCACCCCAGGAGCCGGCCACACCGGCTCCTGTCCGGGCCCCGGCCCTTCCCCACTTGAACCTTCCCGGCACTTGTGCGCACCCTTATGACTTGTCGCAAAACAAGAATAAGGAACCGTCATGTTCGATATCAGCACTTTTCCGAAAGCCGATGCCGTCCGCCGGGCGGCACAAATGAGCCAGGACGACTACCACCACCTCTACCGCCAGTCCATTGAGCAGCCGGACCAGTTCTGGGCCGAGCAGGCCAGGCGTTTCCTGCACTGGAGCAGCCCCTGGGACAGCGTCCACAGCCACGACATGCGCACCGGCGAGGCCAACTGGTTTCGCGGTGGCCAACTCAACGTCAGCAACAACTGCATCGACCGTCATCTGGAAAAACGCGGCAATCAGGCGGCGATCATCTGGGAAGGTGACAACCCGGCAGACTCCCAGCGCATCACCTACCAGGAACTCCACGACCGGGTCTGCCGCCTGGCCAACGTGCTGAAAAGCCGTGGCGTGAAGAAGGGCGACCGGGTGTGCATCTACATGCCGATGATTCCCGAAGTGGCCTACGCCATGCTCGCCTGCACCCGGATCGGCGCGGTGCATTCGGTGGTGTTCGGCGGCTTTTCGCCGGAGGCCCTGCGCGACCGCATTCTCAACGCCGACTGCCGCACCGTGATCACCGCCGATGAAGGCGTGCGCGGCGGCAAACTGATTCCGCTGAAGAGCAACGTCGACAAGGCCCTGCTCAGTTGCCCGGATGTCAGCAGCGTGCTGGTGGTCGAACGCTCCCGCAACCCGGTGAACTGGGTGCCAGATCGCGACATTTCCTATGAACAGGCCGTGGCTGGCGCCAGCAACCAATGCGCCACCGAGCCGATGGACGCCGAAGACCCGCTGTTCATCCTCTACACCTCCGGCAGCACCGGCAAACCCAAGGGCGTGCTGCACACCACCGGCGGCTACCTGCTACAGGCCGCCATGACCTTCAAGTACGTGCTGGACTACCGCGACGGCGAAGTCTTCTGGTGCACCGCCGACGTCGGCTGGGTCACCGGCCACAGCTACATCCTCTACGGCCCCCTGGCCAACGGCGCGACCACGCTGATCTTCGAAGGTGTGCCCAACTACCCCAGCACCTCGCGTTTCTGGGAGGTGGTGGACAAGCATCAGGTGAACATCTTCTACACCGCGCCCACCGCTCTGCGTGCCCTGATGCGCGAAGGCAGCGCCCCGCTACAGAACACCTCCCGCGCCAGCCTGCGCTTGCTCGGCAGCGTCGGCGAGCCGATCAACCCGGAAGCCTGGGAGTGGTATTTCAACGTGGTCGGCGAACAACGCTGCCCGATTGTCGATACCTGGTGGCAGACCGAAACCGGCGGCATCATGCTCAGCCCCCTGGTCAGCGCCCGGCAGATCAAGCCCGGATGCGCCTCGACCCCGATGTTCGGCGTACAACCGGTGCTGCTGGACGACCAGGGCAAGGAAATCCATGGGGCAGGCAGCGGCATCCTGGCAATCAAGGCCAGTTGGCCGGCGCAGATACGTAGCGTCTATGGCGATCCCAAGCGCATGGTCGAAACCTATTTCGCTCCCTACCCCGGCTATTACTTCACCGGTGATGGTGCCCGGCGCGACGAGGATGGTAGCTACTGGATCACCGGGCGCATCGACGACGTGATCAACGTTTCCGGGCACCGCATCGGCACCGCCGAAGTGGAAAGCGCCCTGGTGCTGCACGACAGCATCGCCGAAGCGGCGGTGGTCGGTTACCCCCATGATCTCAAGGGCCAGGGAATCTATGCCTTCGTCACACCGATGCAGGGCGTCGAGCCCGACGAGGCACTGAAGAAGGAACTGCTGGCCCTGGTCAGCCGCGAGATCGGCAGTTTCGCCAAGCCGGAGCTGATCCAGTGGGCTCCGGCCCTGCCGAAAACTCGCTCGGGCAAGATCATGCGGCGTATCCTGCGCAAGATCGCCTGCAACGAACTGGATACCCTGGGTGACACTTCGACCCTGGCGGACCCCAGCGTGGTGGACGGCCTGATCGACAAACGCCTGAACGTTTGAAACCGGCGCGGCATCCGCCGCGCTTCTTTTTTAAATAGCCACACCGAGCTGTCATGGAATTCATTCGCAGCCGCATCGAAAGCCAGGTCATGAGCCTGTCCGGCCTGTCTCTGGGCCAACTCGACCTGGAACATCCCAAAGGTGACCCCGGCCTGTTCGGGCCGGGGTCCGTCAGTTGGCAGGTGCACGCCGACTTCAGCAGCATGCTGATCGGCGGCATCAGCGCCCTGTTGATGCAGGCCCTGCATCCTCTGGCCTTGGCCGGCGTCTGGGATCACTCGAACTTTCGCCAAGACATGATCGGCCGCCTGCGCCGCACCGGGCAGTTCATCTCCGGCACCACCTTCGGCTCCCGCCAGGACGCCGAATGGCTGATCGACAAGGTACGCAGCATTCACTTGCACATAGTCGGCACCGCCCCCGATGGCCGCCCCTATGCCGCCAGCGACCCCGATCTGCTGACCTGGGTTCACGTGGCTGAGGTCAGCAGCTTTCTTGCCGCGCACTTGCGTTACCTCAACCCTCATCTTTCCGGGGCTGACCAGGATCGCTACTACGACGAGATCGCCCTGATCGCCGAACGCCTGGGAGCCCGGGACGTGCCGCGCTCGCGACGCGCCGTGGCCGACTACCTGCAGGCCATGCGCCCCCAACTGCTCTGCGACCAGCGCAGCCGGGAAGTCCTGCGCCTGCTGCTGGCTGCCCCAGCCCCCAGCCGCCTGGCCAAACCCTTCGGGTCGTTGATGATGCAGGCCGGCATCGACCTGCTGCCGGACTGGGCCAGCGCCATGCTCGAGGTCAATCAGAACCCGCTGCAACGCCAACTGATTCGTGCCAGCGTCAAGCGCAGCACGCCGATGCTGCGCTGGGCGGTACGGGACAGTTCCGTGCACCGGGCGAAACGACGCATGGGCCTGTAAAAACCGACCGTTCAAGCACAACCCGACCGGCCGGTTCGCGATTGGCCGGCTCCCGGGGTTGTGTGCAACCATGATTTCGCCAATTTCCAGTGCCTGTGCCGCCCGGCCAACACCCGCACCACGCCACAGGTCCCCGCCACCGAACACAAGGACCCGATCATGCAAGACGTCGTAATCGTTGCCGCCACCCGCACCGCCGTGGGCAGTTTCCAGGGCTCCCTGGCGAACATTCCCGCCGTTGACCTGGGCGCCGCGGTCATCCGCCAATTGCTGGCCCAGACCGGCATCGACCCGGCCCAGGTCGACGAAGTGCTCATGGGCCAGGTGCTCACCGCCGGCGCCGGGCAGAACCCCGCCCGCCAGGCCGCGATCAAGGCCGGCCTGCCCCACGCGGTACCCGCCATGACCCTGAACAAGGTCTGCGGCTCCGGCCTCAAGGCCCTGCACCTGGGCGCCCAGGCCATCCGCTGCGGCGATGCCGAGGTGATCATCGCCGGCGGCCAGGAAAACATGAGCCTGTCCAACTACGTGCTGCCCGGCGCCCGCACCGGCCTGCGCATGGGCCACAGCCAGATGGTCGACTCCATGATCAGCGACGGCCTGTGGGACGCCTTCAACGACTATCACATGGGCATCACCGCCGAGAACCTGGTGGAGAAATACGGCATCAGCCGTGAAGCCCAGGACGCCTTCGCCGCCGCTTCCCAACAGAAAGCCGCAGCAGCCATCGAGGCCGGGCGCTTTGTCGACGAGATCACCCCGATCCAGATTCCCCAGCGCAAGGGCGACCCCCTGACCTTCGCCACCGACGAGCAGCCACGCCCCGGCACCACCGCCGAAGCCCTGGCCAAGCTCAAGCCCGCGTTCAAGAAAGACGGCAGCGTCACCGCCGGCAACGCCTCGGCGCTGAACGACGGCGCTGCCGCGGTGATGCTGATGAGCGCCAGCAAGGCCCGGGCCCTGGGCCTGCCGGTGCTGGCAAAAATTGCCGCCTACGCCAACGCCGGCGTCGACCCGGCGATCATGGGCATCGGCCCGGTCTCGGCCACCCGCCGCTGCCTGGACAAGGCCGGCTGGACCCTGGACCAGCTGGACCTGATCGAAGCCAACGAAGCCTTCGCCGCGCAGTCGCTGTCGGTGGCCAAGGAGCTGGAATGGGACGCCAGCAAGGTCAACGTCAACGGCGGTGCGATCGCCATCGGCCACCCGATTGGTGCATCGGGCTGCCGGGTGCTGGTGACCCTGCTGCATGAAATGATCAAGCGTGATGCCAAAAAGGGCCTGGCCACCCTGTGCATCGGCGGCGGCCAGGGCGTGGCCCTGGCGATCGAGCGCTAACCTCCGCGCAAAACCGCCCTCCTTGTAGGAGCTGGCTTGCCAGCGAAGGCGCCCGTGAGAGCGCTTTCGCCAGCAAGCTGGCTCCTACGGGGAAGACGTGCGCATGATCGTCTTTGCCAGCAAGCTGGCTCCTACAACGGACGGGACGCTGGTAAACTGCCGCGCCTCACTCCTCAGCTCCAAGGCGCTCCGCATGTCCTCCTTGAATCAGGCGCTGCGCGCCGCTCTCGATCACCGCCAGGACCTGCTCGCCGAGCTGCATCAGCAAGGCACCGATTGCTATCGCCTGTTCCACGGCAGCCAGGAGGGTGCCGGCGGCCTGACCATCGACCGCTATGGCCCGCAATTGCTGGTACAGAGCTTTCACCAGACGCTGGAACGCGACGCCCTGCTGCAACTGCACGACAGCATCAATCAGCATCTGAACCTGTCGACCCTGCTGGTCTACAACGACCGCTCCCGGGGCAACTCGCGGATCGACCGCGAAGACTCGGTGTACCGCGCCGAAGAGGCTGCCCTGGAGGACCTGGTTGGCCACGAATGGGGCCTGAATTACCGCGTGCGTGGACGCCACGCCGGGCAGGACCCGCTATTGTTTCTCGACCTGCGCAACGCCCGTGGCTGGGTCAAGCAACACAGCGCGGGTAAAAGCGTGCTCAACCTCTTCGCCTACACCTGTGGCGTAGGCCTCAGCGCCGCAGCTGGCGGCGCGCGCGAGGTGTGCAACCTGGACTTCGCCGAGGGCAACCTGGCCGTCGGACGGGAGAACGGCCAGCTCAACCCGCAACTGCCACAGATGCAGTTCGTACAGTCGGACTATTTCCCGGCCATTCGCCAACTGGCGGGCCTGCCCATCAGCCAGCGCCGCGGGCAGAAACTGCCCAGCTATCCGCGCCTTGAACAGCGCCAGTACGACCTGGTACTGCTGGACCCGCCAGCCTGGGCCAAGAGCGCCTTCGGTACGGTCGACCTGCTGCGTGATTACCAGAGCCTGCTCAAGCCGGCACTGCTGGCCACCGCCGAAGACGGCGTGCTGATCTGCTGCAACAACCTGGCCAAGGTCTCGATGCCGGACTGGCGTGAACAAGTATTGCGCTGCGCCGAGAAGGCCGGGCGTCCGGTGCGCGACTGCCAGGTCCTGGTACCCGCCGCGGACTTCCCTTCCCAAGACGGGCAACCCCCACTGAAAACCTTGATCCTGCAACTTTGACCAAGAGCAGGAAATCTGAACAATCCTGAAGACTGGAGTGGTTTCGGAACCGTAAACGCGTGCCATACTCCAAGGCACTTCCGATTCAGATAGATGAAGCCTCGCATGACCAAAGGATTGATTCGCGCTCTTTGCGCCTTGTTGACCGCTCTCGCCCTTTACAGTCTGCTGGGCTTTCTGATTCTGCCGGGCATTGCCTTGCGGGTGGCCAACCAGCAATTGGCCAACTACGCCACCACCCCAGCCCATATCCAGCGCATCGAGCTCAACCCCTTCAGCCTGGAGCTGACCCTCTGGGGCCTGAGCATCGGTGAACCGGGCAAGGAGCAGATCGCCTTCGATCGCCTCTACGCCAATCTGCAATTGGACAGCCTGTGGAAACGCGCGCTGCACCTGGCGGATGTCGAGCTGGACCAGCCCAAGACCGAAATCCTCTTCGACAAGGAAGGCAAGCTCAATCTCCTGGCCCTGTTCAAGCTGCCGGCCAGCGAACCGACCCCAAGCGACCCCAACGCCAAACCCTTCCCGGTACGCATCGAACGCATCAAGCTGGCCGGCGGCTACCTGCATTTCAAGGATCTGCGCCCCAGCGAACCCATCGAATTCCTCTACAACAAGCTCGATTTTGAGTTGAAGAACCTCAGTACCCTGCCGGACGACAGCGCCGACATGACGCTGGTCGCCACCGGCCCCGAGGGCGGGCAGATCGACTGGAGCGGCAACTTCAGCGTGACGCCGCTGACCTCCGAAGGCACCTTGAAAGTCACCGACGGCAAGATGAAAGCCTGGTGGCCCTATGTGCGCGATGCGGTGCCGCTGGTGCTGGAAGACGGCGTGGTCAACCTCAGTACCCACTACAAATTCAGCCTGACCAAGGAAACCGAGCTGCTGCTGGACAACACCTCCATCAGCGTCGCGCCCTTTGCCATCAAGGCCCCGGACGGTCGCCCACTGGCGCGCCTGGAGCGCCTGGACGTCAGCGAAACCACAGTCGACCTGGCCAAGCAGCACGTGATTGTCGGCAAGGTCCGCAGCCAAAAGCTCGAAACCTGGGCCGCCCTTGAAGCCGATGGCCAGTTGGACTGGCAAAAGCTCTTCGCCAGTCAGCCGGCCAAACCGGCGCCAAAACCCGAGCCGGCCGCCGCCGACGCGCCCAAGGAACCAGCAGTACCAGGTAAACCCTGGCAGGTGCTGCTCAAGGACGTGCAACTGCGCAACTACCAGGTGCACCTGGCCGATCGCAAGGCCAAGCCCGCCGTAGCCCTGGAGCTGGGGCCGCTGAACCTGGACCTGCAGAACTTCGACAGCCTCAACCAGTCACCCTTCACCCTCAAGCTCGATACCGGCCTGGGCAAACAAGGCAAGGTCAACGCCACCGGCGAGGTCAACCTCAACCCCGTCAGCGCCAAACTCAAGGTGCAGACCCGGGACATCGACCTGCGCGTCGCCCAGTCCTATATCAGCCCGTTCATCCGCCTGGAACTGCGCAGCGGCATGCTCGGCAGTGACCTGGCAGTGGACCTGAAGAAAGTCGAACCCCTGACTTTCAGCGTCACCGGCCGGGCCAATGTGGACCAGCTGCACACCCTGGACACCCTCAAGACCCGCGACTTCGTGAAATGGAAACAAGTGGTGGTCGAAGGCCTGAACTATCAGCACGGTGACAGCCTGACCATCAGCCGGGTCAACCTGATGCAGCCCTATGCACGCTTCATCATCAACGATGACCGCACCACCAATATCGACGACCTGCTGATTCCACAACCACCCAGCAGTGGTGGCAAATCCTCGACGAAGGCCGAGCCCAGCTCAAGCAAGCCCCTGGGCATCCACATCGGTGAAATCGCCATCAACGACGGTTCGGCGAACTTCGCCGACCTGAGCCTGACGCCGAACTTCGCTACCGCCATCCAGCAGCTCAACGGCCATGTCGGCACCATCGACAGCCGCCAGGCCAAGCCGGCAGACGTGGACGTCAAGGGCAAGGTCGACCGCTATGCGCCGGTGACCATCAAGGGCAGCGTCAACCCGTTCGATCCGATGGCCGCCCTGGATATCGCCACCAGCTTCAAACGAGTGGAACTGACCACCCTGACCCCCTACTCCGGGAAATTCGCCGGTTTCCGCATCCGCAAGGGCCGGCTCAACCTCGACCTGCACTACATGATCACCAAGGGCCAGCTCAAGGCCGAGAACAAACTGGTGGTCGAGCAGTTGCAACTGGGGGAAAAGGTCGACAGCCCGGACGCCGTGGATCTGCCGATCCGCCTGGCAGTGGCCTTGCTGAAAGACACGGACGGCAAGATCTCCATCGAGCTGCCTATCTCCGGTGATTTGAACAACCCGCAGTTCAGCGTGATGCCGATTGTCTGGCAGACCCTGCGCAATCTGGTGCTGCGCGCCGCCCAGGCACCCTTCAAGTTCATTGGCGGGCTGGTCAGCGGTGGTGGCTCGGAAGACCTGAGCAACGTGTCCTTCGCTCCAGGCTCCAGCGACCTGAGCAAGGAATCCGAGTCGGCCCTGACCACCCTGGCCAAGGCGCTCAAGGAGCGTCCGACCCTGCGCCTGGAAATCGAAGGTACCAGCGCCCAGAGCAGTGACGGCCCGCTGATCGCCGAACAGCGGCTGGAGCGCGAATACCAGTACAACTACTACAAGATCCTCCAGCGCCGCGGTGACAAGGTCCCCGCCCAGGCGTCCCTGCTGCAGGTTCCCGAGGGCGAAAAGGCCCCTCTGCTGGAAGGCATCTACCGCACCCGCCTGAAACAGCAGCCGCCGGCGGAATGGACCCAGCTCAGCCGCGACGAACGCAGCGCCAAGCTGCGTGAAGGTCTGATCAAGTTCTGGAGCAGCAGCGACGTGCTGTTGCGACAACTGGGTCAGGAGCGCGCCAGCAGCATCAAGGACTTCCTGGTGGACAAGGGCCAACTGGCCGACGACCGGGTCTACTTCATCGATGCCAACCTGGGCCAGGCCGAAAGCGATGGCCGGGTCGTCACCCCGCTGCACCTGGACAGCGAATAAACCTCTCGCGCCGGGCTCCACCCAGCCCGCCCGGTCTCTCCTGCAGCGCCTGCCTGGCGCCCACAATAGAACAGGCCCCGACACTCAGTGCCGGGGCCTGTAATGATCACGTCCTTGTGATCTTCCGCATGAACCCTTTTGAGAAGCGGCAGACGTATCACTCGGCTCGTCTACCGCACCCTCTCCCTGTCCAGGCGAGAAGCGTGAGTGTTACTCGGCTTTCAGGCCGTCAGCGGAAACTGCCTTGACGCCTTTGATTTTCTTGGTGATGGCCACGGCGGTAGCTTTCTGAGCCTCGGTTACCGCAACAGTGGACGACAGCGAAACAACGCCCTTGTTGGTTTCAACCTTGATGTCGGTGCCAGGAATGCCTTTCTCGGTTACCAGATCGCTTTTCACTTTGGTGGTGATCCAGGTATCGGAGGTGGCCTCTTTGGCCTTGGTCACTTCACCGGCAGCCACCACCATGGGCGACTGGGTGTTTTGAGTGGTCTGCGCAAATGCTGCGTTAGCCATGGTCAGGGTCAGAGCGGTAGCAGTTGCGGCAGCGATAGCGAACTTCTTCATACGAGTAACTCCTGTTCTTTAAGAAAGCCTGCGCCGTGTCCTGGCAACAGGGTTATGAGGGATATTGCAGGTGCTGTGCCAAGTCTTGGATCCTATAAATATTCATAAAAATCAATAAGTTATAAAATCACAAATAATTCGGCATCATGCAAAATGCATGACTGCCCGCCAATCTGCATGCAAGTTGCGGCTTTTTCAGCGCGGCCTGGCCAATCGTGAAAAGCCTCCTCAAGCCCCCTGTGCACCACAGCCTTTGGGCGCATAGTCGGCCTCCACAGTGGTGGTGCATGTCCATCCTGAAGTCGCCGAACGGGTCAGGGTCAGGGTCTTGTTCAGCACCGGCCCCGGCGCATTGAGCAGGGTGCAGCCAATGCTGCCTTCACCGGTGGCCGCCGTCCCGCCGGCACTCATCCGGCAGTTGGCGGTCTGGGCCGTGCCCCCGGCGAGGGCCAGGGTCGGATCGGTCCCTTGGTTCAGCAGATCCTCGACGTTGACCTTCAGGGCCGACGCCTCGGCCAGGGCGGCAATCACCTTGGCCCGCGCCTGGTACTTGGCATACATCGGCATCGCCACGGTGGCGAGGATGCCGATGATGGCTACCACCACCAGCAATTCGATCAGGGTAAAACCGGATTGATGTTTCATGGGTTGCCTCCTGGCATGGACGAATGTTGCATGAGCACAAAGGCGTGAAGCACAGCCTGTGCCAGGGGATAACCCACGGATTACGTGGCCTGCAGGTGCGATAGCCCATGGCCTTGAGCGCAAGGAGTCGCACAAACTGACAAATTTCGTCAGCCCCTGCCCCTCTCCGGCAGCGCCTCGCCAGCTAGGCTTGGACAGGTGCATGGCGGCCCGACGGTCGGCTCGCGCCCCCACCAAGGAACGTCCGGGGGGGCAGGGTGATCTATCACCCGTTCGAACACAGCAGGGCGCTTGCGCCTCCCTATCCACCCTTGCACCAAGGATCGAACCATGGCGGTAAAAGCACCCGCGACCAGTGTCTATCTCTGGCACGGCACCGACAGCCAGGGCCGCCCCCTCACCGGAGAACTCAGCGCCGCGACCCCGGCCCTGATCAGGGCGCAATTGCGCAGACAGGGCATCACCCCAACCCGAGTCCGACGCAAACCCAAGGGCTGGCTGCGCCTGCATCAGCGAGTAGGGGCACGGGACATTGCCCTGCTCACCCGGCAGTTGGCCACGCTGATGCAGGCCGGGGTGCCGCTGCTGCAATCCTTCGACATCATTGCCGAAAGCTTCGAGCATCCGCAGATGCGCCAACTGCTGGCCAGCCTCAAGCGCGACATCGAGGCCGGCTCCAGCCTGGCCACGGCGTTGCGCAGACAGCCGCGCCACTTCGACCCGCTGTACTGCAACCTGGTGGACGCCGGCGAGCAGGCCGGCGCCCTGGATACCCTGCTGGAGAGAGTCGCCACCTACAAGGAAAAGAGCGAGAACCTGAAGGCGCGGCTGAAGAAGGCCATGGTCTATCCCTTGGCGGTGATCGGCGTGGCGGTCGTGGTCAGCAGCATCCTGCTGCTCAAGGTGGTCCCCCAGTTCCAGAGCCTGTTCGCCGGTTTCAATGCCGAGCTGCCACTGCTCACCCAGTGGGTCATCGCTCTGTCACATTTCATCCAGCAGCAGGGGGCGCTGCTGCTGGCCGCCGGTGTGCTGGGCGGGCTTGCGGCGCGCCTGGCCTATCAGCGCTCCCCGAGCTTGCGTGACCGCCTGGATGTCGGCCTTTTGCACATGCCCCTGGCCGGGCCACTGCTGCACAAATCCGCGGTGGCCCGCTACGCACGGACCCTGGCCACCACCTTCGCCGCCGGCGTTCCCCTGGTGCAGGCCCTGGATTCAGTGGCCGGAGCCAGCGGCAACCCTGTCTTCAGGCAAGCGGTGCAACGGATCCGCCAGCAGGTCGCCGCCGGCATGCAATTGAACTTTGCCATGCGCGCCAGCGGCGTCTTCCCGACCATGGCGATCCAGATGACCGCCATCGGCGAAGAGTCCGGAACCCTGGATCATCTGCTGGAAAAAGTCGCGATCCATTACGAGGTCGAGGTGGACAACCTGGTGGACAGCCTGACCAGCCTCATGGAGCCGTTGATCATGGTGGTCCTGGGGGGTATCGTCGGCGCCCTGGTGGTTGCCATGTACCTGCCTATCTTCCAACTCGGTACAGCGATCTGAACATGCCCCTGACTGACGCCCTCACTCTCTACCCCATGGCCTTCGTGGCTGCGGCCCTGGTATTGGGCCTGATCGTCGGCAGCTTTCTCAACGTGCTGGTGTGGCGCCTGCCGAAAATGCTCGAACGCGACTGGCGAGCCCAGGCCCGCGACGTGCTGGGGCTGGAGCCGGAACCTGTGGCTGCGCCCTATAACCTGATGCTGCCGCACTCCCAGTGCCCGCACTGTGCGCAGCCGATCCGCCCCTGGGAAAACATTCCGCTGCTCAGTTACCTGTGGCTACGTGGCCGCTGCGCCCACTGCAATAGCTCCATCAGCCCGCGCTACCCGTTGACCGAACTGGCCTGCGGGCTGATCTCGGGTTTTATCGCCTGGCACTTCGGCTTCGGCTGGGCGGCCGGGCTGATGCTGATCCTCAGTTGGGGGCTGCTGGCAATGAGCCTGATCGACGCCGATCACCAGCTGCTGCCGGATGTGCTGGTGCTGCCACTGTTGTGGCTGGGGCTGATCGCCAACAGCTTCGGCCTGCTGATCAGCCTGGAGGATGCGCTGTGGGGGACGGTGATCGGCTACCTGTTCCTGTGGTCGGTGTTCTGGCTGTTCAAGCTGCTGACCGGCAAGGAGGGCATGGGCCACGGTGATTTCAAGCTGCTGGCCCTGTTCGGGGCCTGGGGCGGCTGGCAGATCCTGCCGCTGACCCTGCTGCTGTCATCCCTGTTGGGGGCGATTCTCGGCACGATCCTGCTGCGCCTGCGCCGGGAAAAGACTTCGACGCCAATCCCCTTTGGACCCTTTCTGGCCATTGCCGGCTGGATTGCCTTGCTCTGGGGTGGTCAAATAACCGACTTCTATCTGCAGTTTGTCGGTTTCCAATGACTCGCTCCGTAAACACACCCTGGACCCTCGGCCTGACCGGCGGCATCGGCAGCGGCAAAAGTGCCGCCGCCCAGCACTTCATCGACCTGGGGGTGCATGTGATCGATGCCGATCATGCCGCCCGCTGGGTGGTGGAGCCCGGCCGCCCGGCCCTGGAACAGATTGCCCGGCACTTTGGCCAAGGCGTTCTGCAGGCCGACGGCCAACTGGATCGCGCGGCTCTGCGCAAGCTGATCTTCGAGGTGCCCGAACAGCGTCGCTGGCTGGAAGCCCTGCTGCACCCGCTGATCGCCGAGGAAATTGTCAGCCACCTGGCCCGCGCCGAATCGCCCTACGCAATCCTGGTGTCGCCGCTGCTGATCGAATCCGGCCAGTCGCGGATGACCCAGCGGATTCTGGTGATCGACGTGCCCCAGCAACTGCAGATCGAGCGTACCCTGCAGCGCGACCAGATCAGCGAACAGCAGGTCCAGGCGATTCTCCAGGCCCAGGCCAGCCGTGAGGAACGCCTGCGCCATGCCGATGACGTGCTGGTCAACGACCGCGACCACGCCTGGTTGCGCAGCGAGGTCGAGCGCCTGCATCACTTTTACCTAACTTTGCGTGGAGGCCAGTCATGAGCCAACCCCTGACCGTCGAATGCCCAACCTGTGGCGCCCCTGTGGAATGGACCGCGGCCAACATCAACCGGCCCTTCTGTTCCGATCGCTGCAAGCTGATCGACCTGGGCGCCTGGGCTGCCGAGGAGCACAAGATTCCGGTGAGCCCGGATGCCGAGGACGACCTGTTCTCCGAAGAGCTGCCCCCTCGCGCTCACTGAGTGCTCACCCCGGCGCCGGTCAGGGCCGCATGAAGCTGTAGTCCTGATCGTCGTCGAGGTTTTCCGCTAGAAACTGCAGCTCGTCTGCCAGGTCCTCGATGCTGCGCACACTCTTGCTTTGCTGCACCACCGCACTGAGCAGGGCGCGCAGGCTCAACCCCGGTTCAAAACCTTCCTGCTGAGCATTGTGCAGACTGTCGCGCACTTCCTGCCGGGCCCACTGGTAGACACTCATGACCGCACTCCTGAGATTTTTGCCGAGCATGCAGCCCGGCAAAACACCGTGGATTGATATGGATCAAGGGCGCGGATCCTCGTCTTTCCAGGGCGCCGACAGGTAGCGGGTACGGTTGAAGGTTTCCAGCCATTCCGGGCAGAACACCACCAGGGCGCTGATCACCATGCCGTTGATAAAGGCTTCCGGGAAGATGATCAGCCACAGGTAGCCGACAAAATCTTCCAGCCATTCGGGCATGGCAAAGCGTTCGTCGAACCACAGCAGGCCCAGGCCGCAGAGCAGGCATAACAATGCCGAGAGTGCCGCGGCAAAGAACCCCGAGCAGAAGATATAGACGAAGGGATTGCGCGGCTGGGCCCGTTCCACCAGGCAGGCGCAGGCCTCGGTGACCGCCACCGGCAGCAGGATCAGCAAGGTTCCATTGACCCCCAGCGCCGCCAGGTCCTGCCGGCCCAGGGCCAGCAGGCCCAACTGTGCGATCAAGCCGCCAACTATCGCCAGCGGCCAGTCCAGCAGCAGGGTTACTGCGGTCATGCCGATGAAGTGGTAGGAGACCCCCGTGTCGAAATCCCGGCGCACCAGCCACAGCAGAAACAAGGCGAACACCGTGCCAAACAGCAAGTGCTGGCGCCGGCTGTCGGTAAACAGCTCGACCCAGGGCGCCCGCAGTACCGCCCAGATCAGTACTGGCACATACAGCAGCCAGCCGCCAATCAGGCTTTGCGGCGACAGCAGCGCCGCGCTGATCATGGCTGGGCCCGCTCCAGCGCCGCAGCCAATTGCGCGGCCGTGGCGAACGCCTGCCGGGCGACCAGTTGCCCATCCTGCAGCTGCAGCCACAGCACCTGATCCTCGGCGGCGGGATAGCGTGGTGCCACGCGCCCATCGCGATCGAGCATCACTCGGTAGGGGTAATCCTTCATGGCCGGCACCGCAAACAGTTTGGCGATCACTGTCGGCATGCGCTGGATATCGGCGACAAACACCCCGTGGCGCTCCTGCAGGTAGCCCTTGGGTTTGTCCTTGAGCGCCGCGTTCACCACTTTGGCGGCGTCCATGCTGCGTGCCACCAACAGGATCCGCGCCTGGGAATCGAGGCTGTAGGGCTGGTCGAATTGATCCAGCAGGGTCCAGGGCGCCAGGCGCTCTCCTATTTCCAGGGCCTGGGCCCACAACGGCAACAGGGCCAGCAACAGCATTGACCAGCGCTTCACTGCGCACTCCTTTTCGAATGGTTGGACGGCAAACAGTCTACACCGCCCCTGGGCAGGCTCCAGCGAGGTTGCCGGCAACGCCTGCGGAGGTTTTTGCACGGCCGTGGTTTTTAAGGTCATATTTGAGCGCTAAGCTTGGGGGTATGGATGACTCAGATTTTTTGCGCCTGCTTACCATCCAGGCCGAACAAGCCAACGCGTTCCTGTCCAATGCCCGCAAATGGGAGCGTGAGCGTTGGGTCTGCCAGCGCCTGCTGCAAGGCCTGAACATTCCCTACCGCAACGACGAGTTCACCGCCGCCGGGCAAGAGCCCCCCGATGTGCTGTTTCGCGAGGCCAGCTTCGAGGTGTTCTTCGTCCTCGACGAAGGCCGCAGGCTCAACGATGAATGGCGCGACGAATTGCAGCGCCGGCGCAGCGCGTTCTCCCTGAGCCAGCTGGTGCGCCGCGAAGCCAAGCCCAAGCGCATCCCGGCCAGCGAACTGTTGCTGCGCCTGGCACCGACCTTGCGCAAGAAGGCCCACAACTATCAGGAGCGCGGAATGAACCTCGGCGAGCTGGACATCATTGCCTTCGCCGCCCTGAAACGCGAAGTCCTGGACCTCAACAGCCACTTCCCGCCCCCCACCGAATACCTGCGCCAGGGCTGGCGCTCGCTGTCCCTGGTGGGGCCGACGTTCGCCCGCGTGCTGTTCGCCCACCCGGATGCACCGGAGTTCCTGCGCTGCAACCTGGGCCGCAGCATCCTCTTCGACGTCGGCATCAGTTTGTAACGCCGGTCAATGCGGCCTGTGTAGCCATGGCGCAATCCGCCCGGCAATGGTAAAAAAGCACACTTGCCTGCCATCGCCGGGCCCGTGCCAGCGAGCCCTCACGCGGCAGCGGCTATGCTCCGTTCATGCCGGATAACACCGCGCTGTAACATTCCTCAACGTTGCGACGTCTATCTGACGAGGTCTTTTATGAGCAGCCGCCTGAACCCCGACGACCAACGCCATGTCGAAGAATACCTGCAACTGCCCCAGCATCGAGTCGAGCGCCGGCCCTTCCGGCCGTGGATGCTCCTCGTGGTGGTGATTGCGGTGACTGTCGCCCTGGGCCTGTTGAGCCGTTTCATCAGTTACCTGACGCTATGAGCTGCTTCGCGCTCGCTCGGTTGACTGCACCGATTTCTTTTAGCCTTGCGAGATATCCCCATGACTCATCGTATTGTCATCGTTGGCGGCGGCGCCGGCGGCCTGGAGTTGGCGACCCGCCTGGGTAAGACTCTGGGCAAGCGCGGCACCGCCAGTGTGATGCTGGTGGACGCCAACCTGACCCACATCTGGAAACCGCTGCTCCACGAAGTGGCTGCCGGTTCGCTGAACTCCTCCGAAGACGAACTCAACTACGTCGCCCAAGCAAAATGGAACCACTTCGAGTTCCAGCTGGGCCGCATGAGCGGGCTCGATCGGCAGCGCAAGAAGATCCAACTGGCCGCCACCTACGACGAAGAAGGCGTGGAGCTGTTGCCGGCCCGGGAGCTGGGCTACGACACCCTGGTGATCGCCGTGGGCAGCACCACCAACGATTTTGGCACCCAGGGCGCGGCCCAGCATTGCCTGTTCCTCGACACCCGCAAGCAGGCCGAGCGCTTCCACCAGCAACTGCTCAACCACTACTTGCGAGCCCATGCCGGGCAGACCGATACCGTGGAGCAGATCAGCGTGGCCATCGTCGGCGCCGGCGCCACTGGCGTGGAACTGGCGGCAGAACTGCACAACGCGGCCCATGAACTGGCGGCCTACGGGCTGGACCGGATTCTCCCGGAAAACATGCACATCACCCTGATCGAGGCCGGGCCACGGGTGCTGCCTGCCCTGCCCGAACGCATCAGCGGCCCGGTGCACAAGACCCTGGAGAAACTCGGGGTCAAGGTGCTGACCAACGCCTCGGTCAGCGAAGTGACCGCCGACAGCCTGATCACCGCCGACGGCCAGACCATTCCCGCCAGCCTCAAGGTCTGGGCCGCGGGCATTCGCGCGCCAGGCTTCCTCAAGGACATCGACGGCCTGGAGACCAACCGCATCAACCAACTGCAGGTACTACCGACCCTGCAGACCACTCGCGACGAGAACATCTTTGCCTTCGGCGACTGCGCCGCCTGCCCGCAACCAGGCAGCGACCGCAATGTGCCGCCACGGGCCCAGGCCGCGCACCAGCAAGCCTCGTTGCTGGCCAAGTCGCTGAAGCTGCGCATCGAAGGCAAGGACCTGCCGACCTATAAGTACACCGACTACGGCTCACTGATCTCGCTGTCGCGCTTCTCGGCGGTGGGCAACTTGATGGGCAACCTCACTGGCAGCGTGATGCTCGAAGGCTGGCTGGCGCGGATGTTCTACATCTCGCTGTATCGCATGCACCAGATGGCGCTGTACGGAGTCTTCCGCACCGCGATGCTGATGCTTGGCAGCCGAATCGGCCGCGGTACCGATCCACGCCTGAAGCTGCACTAGGCCCCTGAAAAACCACGCCCCCGCTACGCAACGTAGCGTGGGGTGCTGGCGTGCGGTTACAGGCATTCATCGAGAAAATTCACGACGGTGCCCATGCAGGCGACCCGCTCCTCGACGTGGGGCATGTGGCTGGAGTGTTCGAACAACGCCAGGCGAATGCCGGGAATCTTCTCCAGGTAGGGTCTGACCACAACTGGCGTGGCTTCATCGTAGCGGCCACAGATCAAAAGCGTCGGCACCTCGATGCGCCCCAGGCGCTCGACGATGCTCCAGTCCCGCAGGTTGTCCATCAGCGGAAAACCTCCCCCCCGCTCCGCGCCATCGGCACCACGGCCCTGGGCAAACATCCGCGCCACCTCTTCAGGCCACGGGCGCAGCCGACATACATGCCGTTCAAAGTACAACTGCCAGGCCTGCACATATTCGGCGCCACGAGGGGAGCCCGGCTGCTCATGCCAGGCCAGCACCTGCAACGCTTCCTCAGGCAGGGCTGTGCGCAGTTTCAGGGTCTCGGCTTCCCAGGTGCGCATGTCGGCTGGCGCATTGGCCAGGATCAGCGCACGCAAGCCGGCCGGCGCGCGCACCCCGTGCTCGCTGGCCAGCGCAGCTCCCCAGGAGTGTCCCAGCAGGGCGTAGTCCTGGCTGATGCGCAGGTGGTCCAGGAGGTTGTCCAGCTGCTCCAGGTAGAGTTCAAGGCTCCAGAACGACGGCGGCTTGCCATCCAGACGAGTGGAGAGGCCACTTCCCAGGTGATCGAACTGAACGATCGCCCGACCACTGGCGGCCACATCCCTGAAGGCGTCCAGGGTGTCATGGGTGCAGCCCGGACCGCCGTGCAGAATCACCAGGGGCGTAAGTCCGCTGTGCAGATCCCCGGTGACCCGATACCACGTCTGATGGACGCCAAAGGAGGCATAGCCTTCCAGTGGTGGTTTGCTTGCATTCATTGCGCATCGCTCCCTGATGACAATCAGCCTGTGTCGTTCAATCTTCCGTTCCGCGCTCCGACGCCTCCAGTGCGGCAGAGCCTGTGCTACTCGCCTCAGTTACCCAGCAGGCGATAGTGAACCGCGCGAACCACCGCCTGAACCCGATTCCTGGCGCCCAGCTTGTGCATCGCCGAGGTCAGGTGCAGGTTGATCGTGGCCTGCGAACGCTGCAGGCGCTCGGCAATCTCGCCGGAAGTCATGCCCTCTGCAGCCCATTTCAGGCACTCGCGTTCACGCCGGGTCAGATCAACCGGATAACTGCGAACGCATTTGCTGAGCTGTGGATAGAGATGCTCCTGCAACGCATGAGCAAGCAGGGTGAAGTGGCCCTGAACCTGTTGCAAGTCCTGTAATGCCACCGTGGCATTGCCGGAGCGCAAACCGGTGAGGCTGGCGAAACCGCCCCTGGGTAAATGGATGGGCACGGTCATGCCGTGGGCCATTTGATGATGGTGCAGGTAACTGGATACCGGAGCGTGCTGCTGCCCGAGGGCCTGACGCAGGACGGTTTCCGCCTCGGGCTTGTAGGACCAGATAAAGGGCGAGGAGCTGTCCAGAGCAACCTGCTGGACCGGGTCGATATGGTAGTAACCCTGATCGCACCAGAGCTCCAGCCAGTCTCTGGGGGTATTGCAGACCATGGCACTGGGGATGATCAGCTCGCCTGCCTGATCGAAAGGCACCGGGCTGTAGTCATAAACCAGGGCCTCGAAACCCAGTTCCGAGGCCAGTGTCATGGTTGCCGTCATTCGCTCATGCAGCGAGTTTCCGGACAAAAGATAGGTATCAAATTCCGCGAGCCTGCTCTGCATCCTTGCCGCTTCCTTACTGTTGATCCTTAACAGCGAAGGGCCAGAATGCCACGCCCGGCCGCAACGGGCCAGGCAAAACCTATAAGAAATACCAGGTTTGCGGCACAACCAGCGCTTGCCCCAGCGTCATCGGCGCCCATGGCCATGACCCGCAAAACAGCGCTGACAACCAGCTCAAGGTCGGTACCGCACATGCCTGCCTCCGCCCTATCTGCTGCAATGCAGTGTCACGGCCCACCCCGTGTGGCGCCATGCATCGCTCATAGCAGACAAGGACCCAGGCCATGCAGATGCCCCAGACGCTTGAGTTGCACAACGGTGACAAAGCCCCTGCCACCTTCTCCCCCAAAGAATACGCTCGACGCCTGGTCGCCCTGCGGGCCTACATGGCGCAACAGGACATTGACGCCGCGCTGTTCACCTCGTACCACAACATCAACTACTACGCCGGCTTCCTGTATTGCTCCTTCGGCCGCCAGTACGCCCTCGTGGTGACCCAGGAACACAGCGTGCTGATCAGCGCCAATATCGACGGCGGCCAACCGGGGCGGCGGGCGACCTGCGATGCCCAGGTGATCTACACCGACTGGCAGCGGGGCAATTTCTTCGTCGCGGTCAAGCAGGCCCTGCCCCGCGCTTCGCGCCTGGGGCTGGAGTTCGATCATCTGACCCTGCCCAATCACCGGGCCTTTGCCGAGCTCTATCCCCAGGCACAGTTACTGGACATCGCCGCGCCCTGCATGAACCTGCGCATGCTCAAGTCCGCCGAAGAGCAAGCGCTGATCCGCCAGGGTGCGCGGATTGCAGACATCGGCGGGGCCGCCGCCATCGAAGCCCTGCACGACCAGGTACCGGAATACGAAGTGGCCGGACACGCCACCCAGGCCATGGTGCGGGCGATTGCCGAGGCGTTTCCGGGGGCCGAACTGATGGATACCTGGACCTGGTTTCAGTCCGGGCTCAATACCGATGGCGCCCACAATCCACTGACCTCGAGACGGGTCAGCCCAGGAGAAGTGCTGAGCCTCAACTGCTTCCCGATGATCGCCGGCTACTACACCGCCCTGGAGCGCACGCTGTTCCTCGGCCATTGCCCCGACGCCTGCCTGCGATTGTGGGAGATCAACGTCCAGGTGCATGAAGCCGGGCTGCAACTGGTCAAGCCCGGCGCACGCTGCAGCGATATTGCTCGACAACTGAACGCCCTCTACCTGGAGCACGACCTGCTGCAATACCGTACCTTCGGCTATGGCCATTCGTTCGGCATCCTCAACCACTACTATGGGCGCGAGACCGGGCTGGAGTTTCGTGAGGATGTGGAGACCATTCTTGAGCCCGGCATGGTGGTGTCCATCGAACCGATGATCAGGCTGCCCGAAGGCCTGCCCGGTGCCGGCGGTTATCGGGAACACGACATCCTGATCGTCGACGAGCACGGCGCGTGCAATATCACCGGGCTGCCGTACGGGCCGCGGTACAACATCATTGGCAGTTGACTCAACTGCCTGGAAAACGCCCTCCCCCACAGAGAAGGCTCGCCGCTTCAGCCATGACTCGAGTCATCAGCCAAATACAGTGACGGAGAACATTCAGCACAAGCACAATCGAGGCATCAAGGGCTGTAGGTACCCTACCCAGGCTCGACGCCAGCGGGCCTGCGAACTTTTCCACGGGCATACGAAAAAGGGCACCTCAATGAGGTGCCCTTTTTCGTGAATATGGTCGGGGTAAGGGGATTCGAACTCCTGACATCCTGCTCCCAAAGCAGGCGCGCTACCGGACTGCGCTATACCCCGGTAAAAAAAAGGCACCTTCTAGAGGCGCCTTCTTCGAACAGCGCTTTTGGCCTCTGTTCTTAAGATTCGATTCCAGCGCTAACTGGTTTCAAAAATGGTGGGTCGTGTGGGATTCGAACCTACGACCAATTGGTTAAAAGCCAACTGCTCTACCAACTGAGCTAACGACCCAAAAATGGTCGGGGTAAGGGGATTCGAACTCCTGACATCCTGCTCCCAAAGCAGGCGCGCTACCGGACTGCGCTATACCCCGGTTTGAAATTGGCTCCGTGACCAGGACTCGAACCTGGGACCCAATGATTAACAGTCATTTGCTCTACCGACTGAGCTATCACGGAACTACATATTTCAAGTTACAACTTTTTACTTCATCCTCTTCGACTTGTTCGTATCGCTACGTTCATGTCTCTGAGGCGCGCTATTTTACAATCTTAAAAACCCCTGTCAACCCCTTAAATTGCTTTTAAGACAATGATTTGCGACTTCATTGCCGGTTTCTTCTTGATCAGAAAAAACCTCGGGGGTGACTGACTGCGGGGCGCACTTTACAAGCCTTTTCCTTACAGTTCAACGCCCTAGTGAAAAAAAAGGCCTCGCAATGCGAGGCCTCCTCTATAAACCCACCGATCCGTGATCAGGCGAAGACGATTTCGTCGTCCTGCACCGAGGCGGTAACCGTAGCTCCCGGCAGGAAACCGCCGGAGAGGATCAACTGCGCCAACGGGTTCTCGATCCAGCGCTGGATCGCCCGTTTCAGCGGCCGTGCGCCATACACCGGGTCGTAACCCACAGCGATCAGCTTGTCCAAGGCCTCGTCGCTCAGTTCCAGGCTCAGCTCGCGCTCCGCCAGGCGACTGCGCAGGCGACCCAACTGGATCTGCGTGATGCCGGCGATCTGATCCCGTGCCAGAGGCTCGAAGATCACCACTTCGTCGACCCGGTTGATGAACTCCGGCCGGAAGTGGGTGGACACCGCGTCCATCACCGCCGCACGTTGTGCCTCGCGATCCCCTACCAGTTCCTGGATCTGCGCCGACCCCAGGTTGGAGGTCATGACGATCACCGTATTGCGAAAATCCACGGTACGCCCGTGGCTGTCCGTCAGACGGCCATCTTCCAGGACCTGCAGCAGGATGTTGAACACATCCGGGTGCGCCTTCTCGACTTCGTCCAGCAGAATCACCGAGTACGGCTTGCGACGCACGGCTTCGGTCAGGTAACCGCCCTCTTCATAACCGACATAGCCTGGTGGCGCACCGATCAGGCGAGCCACGGAATGTTTCTCCATGAACTCGGACATGTCGATCCGCACCATGGCCTCTTCGGTATCGAAGAGGAATTCCGCCAGGGCCTTGCACAGCTCGGTCTTACCCACGCCGGTCGGGCCGAGGAACATGAACGAACCGCTGGGCCGGTTCGGGTCGGACAACCCGGCTCGGGAACGGCGCACAGCGTTGGCCACCGCCACCACGGCTTCGTTCTGGCCAATCACCCGCTCGTGCAGCAGGCTTTCCATCTTCAGCAGCTTGTCGCGCTCGCCTTCAAGCATTTTCGACACTGGAATGCCGGTCCACTTGGACACCACTTCGGCAATCTCTTCCTCGGTAACCTTGCTGCGCAGCAACTGGTTCTCGCTGTGGCCGTGCTGGTCGACCATCTGCAGGCTGCGCTCCAGGTCCGGAATCACCCCGTACTGCAGCTCGGCCATACGATTGAGATCGCCTTTACGACGCGCCGCTTCCAGTTCCTGGCGCGACTGCTCGATCTTCTGCTGGATCTGCGCAGAACCCTGCACTTCGGCTTTCTCCGAGGTCCAGACTTCTTCCAGGTCAGCGTATTCACGCTCCAGGCGGACAATCTCTTCCTGGAGTTTTTCCAGGCGCTTGATCGCGGCCTCGTCGTCTTCTTTCTTCAGGGCCTGGGATTCGACCTTGAGCTGAATCAGGCGCCGCTCCAGACGGTCCAGCACTTCCGGCTTGGAGTCGATCTCCATGCGGATGCGGCTGGCGGCCTCGTCGATCAGGTCGATGGCCTTGTCCGGCAGTTGCCGGTCAGTGATGTAACGATGGCTGAGCTTGGCCGCGGCAATGATCGCGCCGTCGGTGATCGCCACCTTGTGGTGCACCTCATAGCGCTCTTTCAGGCCGCGCAGGATAGCAATGGTGTCTTCCTCGCTCGGTTCATCCACCAACACTTTCTGGAAGCGCCGCTCGAGGGCTGCGTCCTTCTCTATATATTGGCGGTATTCGTTGAGCGTGGTGGCGCCCACGCAGTGCAGCTCGCCACGGGCCAGGGCCGGCTTGAGCATATTGCCCGCATCCATCGAGCCTTCGCCTTTACCAGCGCCGACCATGGTGTGCAGCTCATCGATGAACAGGATGATCTGCCCTTCCTGCTTCGACAGTTCATTAAGCAAAGACTTCAGGCGTTCTTCGAACTCGCCACGGTATTTGGCACCGGCGATCAAGGCGCCCATGTCCAGGGACAGCAAGCGCTTGCCTTTGAGGCCATCGGGCACTTCGCCGTTGATGATCCGCTGGGCCAGGCCTTCGGCGATGGCGGTCTTACCCACGCCTGGTTCACCAATCAGCACCGGGTTGTTCTTGGTCCGGCGTTGCAGCACCTGGATGGTCCGGCGAATTTCGTCGTCACGGCCGATTACCGGATCAAGCTTGCCGTCTTCGGCGCGCTTGGTCAGGTCGACGGTGTACTTGTCCAGGGCCTGGCGCGACTCTTCGACGTTGGCGTCATTCACCGCCTCACCGCCACGCAGGTTGTTGATGGCGTTCTCCAGGGCTTTCTTGCTCACGCCCTGGCCCAGCAACAATTTGCCGAGTTTGCTGTTCTCATCCATGGCGGCCAGTAGCACCAGCTCGCTGGAGATGAACTGGTCGCCTTTCTGCTGCGCCAGGCGGTCGGCCTGGTTGAGCAGGCGCGCCAGATCCTGGGACATGTTGACGTCGCCAGTGGGGTTCTGGATTTTCGGCAGCTGGTCGAGCTCTTTGCTCAGTTCCTTGCGCAGGCTGTTGACGTCGAAGCCCACCTGCATCAGCAGAGGCTTGATCGAGCCGCCCTGCTGTTCCAGCAGCGCCTGCATCAGGTGCGCCGGTTCAATGGCCGGATGATCGAGGCCAACCGCCAGAGATTGAGAATCGGATAAGGCCAGCTGCAATTTGCTGGTTAATCGGTCTATACGCATTAGTCACCTTCCTTTTGAGCAGGCCGGAGCGATGGACACACCTAAATAGAGAAACCTGCCAGATGTTTCACTAGATGCGGTCGATTCTGGGAGATTCAAGCGTCAGCAGCTTGACACAAGTCAGATTAGTCTAGTGCTCAAGCCAGATAAGGGAGGCAAAACGCCCGGTGCGCGGGCTGCGCCGGTAGGAAAAGAAGCGGGGATCGCTGACGGTGCAGTAGCCGCCACCGTACACGGCAGTCACACCACAGGCAGCCAGGCGCAGGCGCGCCAGCTGATAGATATCGGCCATGAAGCGCCCGGCATTGGCGCTCGGCACAAAGGCCTGCTCGGCTGCCAGCAATTGGGCGACGAAGGCTTCACGCACCTCTGGCCCCACTTCAAAGCGCTGCGGGCCAATGGCCGGCCCCAGCCACACCAGCACCTCGGCGCAGGGCGTATGCAGGCTGTCGAGGGTGGCTTCCAGCACGCCCGCCGCCAACCCGCGCCAGCCGGCATGGGCCGCGGCGACTCGGGTTCCGGCACGGTTGCAGAACAGTGCCGGCAGGCAGTCGGCCGTCATCACCGCACAGGCAACGCCCGGGGTGGCGGACCAACTGGCGTCCGCGGTCGCGACCATGGAAGGGTCGGCGTGGGCCACGGCCACCCCGTGCACCTGTTGCAGCCAGGCCGGGGCGATGCCGAAGTGTTCGCTCAAGCGACGGCGATTCTCGGCCACTGCTTGCGGCTGATCGTCGACATGGTCGCCCAGGTTGAGGCTGTCGAACGGCGTCAGGCTGACGCCGCCAGCGCGGGTGGTAGTACAGGCTTTGACTCCGGCCGGCGCGGGCCAGTCGGGAATCAGCCAGTCATTCATCCGATGAACGCCTCACGGTCCTGCTTGAGCAGCGACAGCAGCCAGACGAAATCGTCCGGCAGCGGCGATTCCCAGCTCATGCGGATACCGGTGGTCGGATGATCCAACTCCAGGAAGCGTGCATGCAGGGCCTGGCGCGGGAAGTTCTTCAGCGAGTCGACCATGGTCTGGCTCGCCGCCGGCGGAATGCGGAAGCGGCCGCCGTAGGCTGGATCCCCCACCAGCGGGAAGTTGATGTGGGCCATGTGCACCCGGATCTGGTGGGTACGACCGGTTTCCAGCTTGACCCGCACATGGGTGTGGGAACGGAAACGTTCCAGGACCCGGTAGTGGCTGACGGCCTGCTTGCCGCCTTCCATCACCGCCATGCGCTGGCGCTGCTGGCCATGACGGCCGATAGGAGCGTTGATCTTGCCCCCGGCGGTTACCACGCCGATCACGATGCATTCATAGATGCGGCTGACACTGCGGCTTTGCAGCTGGGCCACCAGTTGGGTCTGCGCCTGGATGGTCTTGGCCACCACCATCAGTCCTGTGGTGTCCTTGTCCAGGCGGTGGACGATACCGGCCCGCGGCACATTGATAATGTCCGGGATGTGATGCAGCAGGGCATTGAGCAGGGTGCCGTCGGCATGGCCGGCAGCCGGGTGCACCACCAGGCCCGCAGGCTTGTTGATCACCAGGATGTCGTCATCTTCATAGACGATGTCCAGCTCGATATCCTGGGCGATCCACTCGCCCTGGGCCTCCTGCTCGGCAGTCAGCTCAAGAATGGAGCCGCCGTGCACGATGTCCCGCGGGCGGATGACCGCTCCGTCCACAGTCAGGCGGCCGTCCTTGATCCAGGCGGAAAGGCGCGAGCGCGAATGCTCAGCGAATAGTTGGGCGGCGACTTGATCGAGGCGTTGACCGCCCAGTTCGGACGGCACCTCTGCGCGAAGTTCAATTTTATCGGACATGCTCGGACTGGGCGTCGGCACAGCCTTTGGTTTCGGCTGCGCGCTTGTGGTTAAATACGGCGTCTTTTGCCCCGAGGCTTTCAACGGGGCGCTCATCATAACAGGACGGCACCGCCCAAGACAGCGGCCGTCATAGGGACGCAAGCCGCCATGCAAGTGAAACACCTGCTGCTGATCGCCATCCTCGCACTGACCGCTGCTTGCTCATCGAAGGAAGTCGTTGACGAAAACCTGAGCGAAGTCGAGTTGTACCAGCAGGCGCAGACCGACCTGGACAACCACAGCTATACCAGCGCCACCGCCAAGCTCAAGGCCCTGGAATCGCGCTATCCCTTTGGTCGCTACGCCGATCAGGCACAGCTCGAGCTGATCTACGCCAACTACAAGAATGCCGAGCCGGAGGCCGCCAAGTCCGCCGCCGAGCGCTTCATTCGCCTGCACCCCCAGCACCCGAACGTGGACTACGCCTACTACCTCAAGGGCCTGACCTCGTTCGACCAGGACGTCGGCCTGCTGGCGCGCTTCCTGCCGCTGGACATGACCAAGCGTGACCCGGGTGCAGCCCGCGACTCCTACAACGAGTTCGCCCAGCTGACCAGCCGCTTCCCCAACAGCCGCTACGCGCCGGACGCCAAGCAGCGCATGATCTACCTGCGCAACCTGCTGGCTGCCTACGAGATCCACGTAGCCGACTATTACCTGACCCGCCAGGCCTATGTCGCCGCCGCCAACCGTGGCCGCTACGTAGTGGAGAACTTCCAGGAAACCCCATCGGTCGGCGACGGCCTGGCGGTGATGACCGAGGCCTACCAGCGCCTGCACCTGGACGAACTGGCTGCCACCAGCCTGGAAACTCTCAAGCTCAACTACCCCAACCACCCAAGCCTGGTGGACGGTCAGTTCGTGCCACGCATGGCTGAAGCCGACAACCGTTCGTGGCTGAGCAAGGCCACCCTGGGCCTGATCGAGTCCCGTCCTCCGCTGCCGCCGGGAGAAACCCGCGCCAACCAGGACGTGATGAAGCAGTACCAGGATGCCAAGGACGCCATTCCGTCCGAGCTCAAGCCTAAAGACAGCAACGGCGACGTGGTCGAGGAAGAAGAGCACGAGGCTGCCGGCAACAACAATAGCGACCGCTCCTGGTTCAGCTACATGACCTTCGGCGTGTTCGACTGATCACCCCGCAGGCCGGAAAGGGAGACTTGAAGTCTCCCTTTTTTATGCCCGCACACTGATGGGCCTGTGCGCCCGTCGGGCGCTTGGCTAAACTGCCCCCTCCCCCTTCAAAAAGCTGGTTGCCATGGTTCGTCTACTGTTCTGGATCGCTCTGATTGCCGCCGCGGTATGGTTCTGGCGCAAGTTCAAGCGTCCTGTCGCCGCCCCTCGCTCCCCCAATGAACCGGCCACTACGCCCATGGTGCGTTGCGCCCATTGCGGCGTGCACCTGCCCCAGGACCGGGCCCTGAGCCAGTCGCAACAATGGTACTGCAGCCAGGCACACCTGCAACAAGGGCCGGGAAACCAGGACCGCTGAGCCCCCAGGCCCACTGCGGATACCCGAGGCAAGGAACTCGGGGGCGAAAAATGGCGTCTGACACGGACTATTCCAGGCCTTGGTCAGCGCATGAACCGGCTCGTCGCCCCCTTCCTCCCTCGCCTCTCCCAGGCTTCGAACCTCTACCCAGGAACGGGAAGGCCCAAGTGCCAACCCCGGCCGAACAATTGGCGACAAAATAGCCTGTTGGCGCCCACTCGCCGTTTCGCTCTCGGGCAGAGCGCTGTAGCCCCCCATCCATGGGCACCACAACGTCCCGACGACGCGCACCTTCAGGACGCCCGGCAGGATGACCAGTGGCCCATCCCCTGCGCCGCTACCCCGTCGGGCCTAGACTTGAGTTCACGCCCATCGGGCGAGCACTGTCGCCCGCTCCTCACTCACGGATGAAAACTGCAGCCGCCATGAACCCACGGCAATCGGTGCTGGTGGTCGATGACGCCACGGAAACCCGCGCCCTTGTGGAGATCACTCTGGGCCGAATGCGCTTGCACACCCAAAGTGCGCGCACCCTGCAGGAAGCCCGTGGCCGCCTGGCCCGGGAGCGCTTTGACCTGTGCCTGACCGACCTGCAGCTACCGGACGGCAGCGGGCTGGAGCTGCTGCGGCACATCCGCCAGTCCCACCCCAACCTTCCTGTGGCGCTGCTAAGCAACGGCGCCTGTGCACAGGCCAGCGCGGGCGCCCTGCAGGCCGGAGCCTGCCAGTTGCTGCACAAGCCTCTGGACCTCAAGCAACTGCGCGCTTGGGTAGGTGCCAGCCTGAAGCAGGCCACGGACTGCGCAACGGATGACCCTGCCCGGCAATTGCTGGGAGACTCGGCGCCCATGAATGCCCTGCGTCGCCACATCGACAAGCTGGCCCACAGCCTGGCGGCGGTCTATATCAGCGGTGAGTCCGGCAGTGGCAAGGAACGGGTCGCCCGCCTGCTCCACCAGCTTGGCCCCAGGGCCCGATACCCGTTCGTCCCGGTCAACTGCGGGGCGATTCCTTCCGAATTGATGGAGAGTGAACTCTTCGGCCATTGCAAAGGCAGCTTCAGTGGCGCCGTCAGCGATCAGCCCGGGTTATTTCTGGCCGCCCACGGCGGCACCCTGTTTCTTGATGAGGTCGCCGACCTGCCCCTGGCCATGCAAGTAAAACTGCTGCGAGCCTTGCAGGAAAAATCCGTGCGCCCTGTAGGCAGCCAACAGGAAAAAACCGTCGACGTGCGGATTCTCTGTGCCACCCACAAGGACCTGAAAAACGAGGTAGAGACCGGGCGCTTTCGCCAGGACCTCTACTACCGCCTGAACGTCATCGAGTTGCGAGTCCCTGCGTTGCGCGAGCGCCGTGGCGACATCCCCGCACTGGCCGGGCACGTCCTGCAGCGCCTGGCCAGGGACAGCGGACAGCCTGCCGTCCAGCTACGTCCCGAAGCCCTGCAAGCCCTGGAGCGCTATGACTTTCCGGGCAACGTGCGAGAGCTGGAAAACCTGCTGGAACGGGCGCAGACCCTATGCGAAGGACGCTGGATAGAAACAGACGACCTGCAGTTGCCCAGAGCCGACAGCCTTGAAGCCCGATCATCGGCGGCGGCCACCCAGCTAGACCTGGCGCTGCACCTGCAACAGGTGGAGCGCCAGCTGCTGCTCCAGGCCCTGGAGGAAACCCGCTGGAACCGCACGGCGGCGGCCCGGCGGCTGAGCCTGTCGTTTCGTTCGATGCGTTACCGCATGAAGAAGCTCGGGCTGGACTAGATCCGACCTTCAGGCGCATAAGGCGCCGGGTCGATGATCGGCGGGTTCCCCAGCAGCAGGTCGCAGAACAGCTGGCAGGAGGCCGGCGCCAACACCAGGCCATTGCGGTAGTGCCCGCAGTTGAGCCACAGGCCAGCAAAGCCCGGAACCGGCCCCACGTAGGGAATGCCTTCCGGAGAGCCCGGGCGCAGCCCGGCCCAGTGCCCGACCACCTCGGCCTCGGCGAGGGCGGGAATCAGCTCGACCGCGGAGGCCTTGAGGCTCTCCAGGGCCGAAACGGTCGGGGTCTTGTCGAAGCCTTCATGCTCCAGGGTGCTGCCCACCAGAATGTGGCCATCGCGCCGCGGGATGGCATAGCGCCCCTTGGCCAGGACCATGCAGGACAGAAAGTCGGCAGCACACTTGTAGAGGATCATCTGCCCCTTCACCGGCTCCACCGGCAGTTCCAGGCCCAGGCTGCCCAGCAGTTCGCCACTCCAGGCCCCCGCGCAGAGCACCACCTGATCAGCGCGAACCTCGCCCAGCGAGCTATCGACCCCCACCACTTGCTGGCCTTCGCGGATAAAACCACTGACGGTGCATTGCTCATCGATTTGCACATTAGGCAACGCCTGTAACGCCGCCTTCAGGGATTTGACCAGGCGCGGGTTGCGCACGTTGGCCACATCGGCCATGTAGATCGCCTGTTGATAACCATTGCCCAGCACCGGCACCGCGTCATGCACCGCCGAGATATCCACAGCACTCAGCGGCCGGCCTTCACGCTTGGCCCACTCCAGGGCCTGGGCTTCATCCTCCAGGTCCAGCCAGTAGAGGCCGGTGACATGCACTTGCGGGTCGACACCGGTGGCACTGAACAGTTGCTGGGCCAGTTGTGGGTAGAAATCCTGCGACCAGTGCGCCAGGGCAGTGACCGCCGGGCTGTAGCGCCAGGGGTAAAGCGGCGAGACGATCCCACCACCGGCCCAGGACGATTCACGCCCCAGGTCCGAACGTTCCAGAAGCCGTACCTGCTGGCCCTGGGACGCCAGATTGAAGGCGGTGAGCAGGCCGATCACCCCGCCGCCCACCACCAACACTTGCTGTTGCTTAGCCATAGTCCGATCCAATCATGAGAAAGACAGTGGGCGCCGCGGCCCGAATCAGGTGCTCAGCGCCCCCAGCAATCCTTGGCGGTCAGCCCTTCGGCCTGGCCGCTGATGCGGGTCGCGCCGGTCTGGTCGATGCTGAAACTGCCGCATTTATCCGCCGCCATCAGCCCATCGTCCTTCGGGGTCGCAGTCAGGGAGAAGCCGGTGTCGGTCAGGGTTGCGGCAATGCTGTAGTACTCATTGCCGGCGCTCAGGTCCGGGGCGTTGCTGTAGACCCCAGCCTTGGAGAAATGCCGTTCAAGCTGCTGCGCCTGCTCGGTAAGCAGTACCGCGATTTCGCTGCGGTGCGGTTTTTTCACGTATTCGGTGATGCTGGGAAGGCTCAACGTAAGGACCAGACCGATGATCGCAATCACGATCATGATTTCGATCAGGGTAAAACCTTGGTTGGATCTGCGCATGGTCAAGAATCTCGCTTACTGGATTTGTCGCCACAGGATGCGCCGGCTGCCACCGCCGGGCCTTTCCACCAGGGTGCTGATGCCACCCCTGGAGTCACTGATGATCTTGCGGGCGCCATTGCTGGCAACTCCGCCAAGGCTGGGCACGGTGCCGACGTAGCGCACGCCGCTGGAGGGCTGGTCCTGGTCATCCACGACCCCGTCGCCATTGGTGTCGAGCACCGCAGCGTCGAGCATCTTACCGCTGAACGCCTCCAGCTCGATCAATTTCCCACTGCCGGCACTCGAACAAGGGTCGTCGGGCTCCAGTTGCAGGGTGCTGAACACCACCCTGCCGGCCACCAGGGTCGCCTCGTTGAGCACCCGCTCGCCGGCTGCCAGGCCACCTTGTACCAGGGGCAGGTACCAGCCGCGCTGCGCCGGATAACGCACCTCGTTGAGGGTGCTGCGCAGGAAACTGCCGGCCGCCGCGCTGAACCCGGCCTCAAGGTGCTGCACCTGCAACTGACTTTCGCCAATGCCCCCAGGACCGCCCTCGGCGTCCCACACGCCATAGAATCCCTGGCGCGCCCGGCTTTGCTTGTCCCGGGTCTCGTTGAGCTTGCCCGTACCGAACAGCACCAATTGGCCACCACGGGGATGATCGAGCAGGCGCGGCGGTGCGCTGATCGGCTGGCTGGCGCCTCCCGCGGTGCGGAACAAGGGCTGCCCGGCAAATGCCAGATGCCAGCTGGCGCTATCGTTGCCGGACAGCTCGAATTTCCACAGTCGCCCCTTGAGGTCGCCCGCATAGGCCGCCTGCACTTCATTGCGTGCATTGACCTTGAGGGTGACGGACGACAGGCCATTGTCAGGCTGGTCGTCAATGGCGATCTCGCGAATCAGCGAGCCATCATTCAGGTCCACCACATACAGCGCTGCCACCCCGGAATGGCTGCCGTAGCCATTGCCGATGAAAGCCGCCCAGCGACCATCGGCCAAGCGCGCTACCTGTGGGCGGGCATAGGCATACCCCAGGTCATTGAAAGGATGATTGCGGTCTGGCTCGGGAGGAGCGCCGATTTCCCACAAGGCGCCAGGCGTATTGCCGTGCACGGCGTCGAACAGACGCACCGCAAAGAAACTCTTGCCGCCCGCCCCGACGCCCCCCAGGGCCAGGGTTTGCCAGGCACCGCCCCGCTGCCCATCGAACACCGCCAGGGGACCATCCACCAGATAGCGATGGCGCTCGCCCCGCCGATAACCGGGATCGGCGACCTGCGCCAGGGCGCCCAACGCGCTGGAGGGCATGTAGCCATAGAGGCGCTCACCGCTGGCCGGGGCCAGCACATTGAACAACCCGTCATTGCTGTTCACCAACAAGCGCGTCGCCATGGCCGTGGCTTTCTGTGCCAGGTAGCGGCTGTAGTCGCCCCCGGCAGCCCCATCGACAGCACTGCGCTGCCCGGCAGTTGCCAGCACCAGCGGCGAATTGACGATATCTCCCAACTGATAGCGGCGCTCCCTGAGCCCGCTCACCGAGCGGCCCTGGCTCCAGTCCAATAGCTCGGCGCCACTGACACCTGCAGGCAACGACTGCTCAAGTTCGCCACGCTGAGCGGTGGACAAGTTGCCGTAGGCCAGGCTCACCGGACGCCGGCTGGCAGTGTTCCAGGTCTCATGGATTACCGCCGCGCCGGCACCATCCACGCCACTATCGCTGCTCCACAACGGCGAACCGACAGCCACTCGGCCCTGATTGTCGATGCCGTAGGCGCGGATCGTGCCATGCCAATCGACCGGGTCGTACTGGCTCTGGTAATAACGACCACTGGCGGCATCCAGTACACCACTGCCGGCAGACACGGCACTGGCTACGCCTTCGCCCAGAACGCCTGCCAGCACGCGTTCAAGGTTGCTGCGGGCCTGGAAATACTCACCCTGGCCGTAGTCCGCAGCACCCATCAGCAGAGGGTTGTGGGCCTGGAAACCCACCGTGAAGGTATTCAGGTACTGACGGGGGAAATCCACCGCCGCCCAGCTTTTCCCGGCCTCATCCACTCCTGGGCCACGCAAGTCGATATCGAAGGCGAACTTGGCCAGGTCATCGAGGAATAGAGTCTGCCCATCGCGCTCGCCACCATCGTTGCCGATCCCGTCCCAGTTGGGCAGGCGCCCCGCCCCCAAAGGGTCGTTGAACGGGAACTGAGTATCGTGATCCGCCGCGCCGGCACTGATCACCACCCCGTAGTTCTTCTGGCAACGGTATTGAATGGGGCTGCTGTAGAGCGCCGGTGAAAGGTTGTAGTACGGCACCATGCCGCGCAGGTAGCGGGTGATCTCGTAGTAGGTTTCCGCCAACGGCGTATGACCGCCGGCCTTGAGGCCGTTGATTGTCGCCAGCAGGGCTTGGTAATTGGCCTCGGCCTGGGCCGGGCTCACAGCGCCTTCAATGGCCGACAGGTCACTGATGGGACGGGCAATGTAACCCCCAGGGCCCGGATCACCCGGGGCCGGCGGGTTGAAGGTGGCCAACCCCAGGCGCAGCCAGCGATACCGGGTCACCAGGGCCGTGGCCAGCCGCCGAGCCACATTCATCCGGTAGTCGTTGGGAATGGAACCGTCAGTGAAGTCTCGCTCCCGTCCCTTGGCCTGCGCCAGTAGCCAGGACAGGTAGTCCGCGGAGTACAGCGTATTTCCAGCCCCAACCGGGTCCGGCAGCTTCAGGCAGCGCACCCCACGCTCGGGATCATGGAAGCTGTGAAAGCCTGCCCGGCACCCCGACTCGCCGAGGCTGGACAAGGCAATCGCCTGGCCTGCAAGCCGCTCACCCCGAGCACACTCGCCCCCCACTCCGGCACAGCGCCAGACCGCAGCCCGGGCGAGCAGCGGATCGAACTCCCGGGCATGGACAATGCTGTTCATGCCCAGGGAGTCATCCAGCACCAGCATCACGTTCGGCGCCACCGCCGCGGCACCAAGAAGCGGGGTGCTGGCAGGGTTGAACGCCATGGCCAGAGGTACCGGCAACAGGCTCAGCAGCAGCGCGCCCAGGCTTCGCCAGCCAGGCCGACGCATGCCCCGATCAATACTTGGCATAGATGCTCTCCAGCACACTGCGCGATTGCCCGGCCAGACCAACAGCGGTCACGCGATACAAAGTGGCTGGAGTATTGCTCGGCACATTCACCGCATCCTGTGAAACACCGAGGTTCTGCACCCCGTAGAAGCCAGAGCCGCTAGCGATCCACAGCACCGCCGAAGCAGCATTGACTCCAGGAGCCTTGACCAGCGCTGATTCGGCGGGAGGCGCACACTGAGCAGGGCTGGCACATACCGGCAAGCGAAAATCATCCTGCTGCACCGCACTCTCCCCCACACGCAGCGCGGCTTCGGCGGCCTGGAATGCGCGGTTGTGCAGAGCCAGGCTGGCGGCCATTTTTTCCTGCAGGGTGGCGTTCTGCAGCGACGAGAGCCCGATCAGGGTCAGCAGCAACAGGAACACCAGGCTGACCAGCAACGCCATGCCCCGCTGCCCGAGAGGAACCCGACCTCGCAAGCGCGTCATCAGGGCAACCTGTTGCGCAGGGCCGCGACCACGCTATAGGTCTGCGGGCGCACACGGTCATGGGGCTCGGCCAGGGTCAGGCGCAAGCGCACACTGCGGATCTGTTCCGGGTCCAACGGGTTGCGACTGTAGCTGGAGGCGGCAATGTCGGTGGCCGAACGGGCCATGCCGAAACTCACATCAAAGGCTTCGACGTTGTCCAGCAGCACCGCTTGCTGCTTGCCAAGGCCGCTGCCCAGCAGCAACTGGCGATTCTTCAGGCTGTAGAACAGCCGGCGCAGGGCGAACACCTGCTCAGCGCCGGCCCCTTGATGAGCGCCTGAATAGGCTACGGCGCTGTGCTGGCAGTCGCTGACCACGCTCCAGGTCGGCGTACCGCCATCGTCCCCGACATCGGCGGTGATCAGGGTCAGTTTCTGCTCGGCGTTGTCCCATTGGATCGGCGTCGCCGCATAGTGCGAGAACTCCCGTGCCGTGCTGGCATCACTGATGGTCCGCAGGCAACCGAACAGCCCCACCATGCGGATTTCCTGAAGCATCTTGCTCAGGACAAAGCGAGCATCCTCCTGCAGGTAGGCGGCAGCGCTCTGACTCTGGTAGGTGTTCTTCGCCGCAATGAATACCTGGGCCACCCCCAGTACCAGCACCAGGCTCAACGCCAGTGCCAGCATCATCTCCACCAGGCCGAAGCCACTATCGGCCCGGTTCACGGCAAGCCTCCCGGTTGCGCTGCAACCCGGCTGCTGAGCTCCAGGCTACGCAGGCTGCCCCCCCGGCCTTCGGCACGGGAGTCGTCCCAGGTGATGCGAATGGTGTAGACATGCTGCTTGACGCTGATGCTGCCCTTGCCGCTGGGGCCGGCGAAGCTCGCGATATTGGCGGCGAAGTCGTACAGGTCCTGATCCCGCACATTGCCCGGGTTGCCCTCTGCCGGTATCGCCACGCTGTAGTCGGCGGCGGCGTTGGCGCGGATCCGGTCGAGCATGTCATAGGCGATAAAGCTGGCCTGGGTGGTCATCCGCGAGCTGTCGGTGTACTGCAGCGCCTTGATCTGCACCGCCGCCGCACCCAGCAGGCCCACCGCCAGTATCAACAGCGCCACCAGCACCTCGATCAGGGTCATGCCATCCTGTGCATCCCGCACGTTCATCCGCAGTTCTCCGCTGCTATCACCCGCCCATTGAGACAGACACTGATCACCCGCCGCTGCTGGTCCAGTCCATAGACGATGTGCAGCGCATCACTGGCCGCCAAGCCGCCGAGGCGATTGAAATCGATGCTGTGGTCATCTGAGGTTAGCGTCAGCGTGGCCCCCGGACTGATGGCTGGAACAACCCGCAATACATTGCCTCCGGGGTCCTGCCCCGCATATACCATCAATTCGCCGTTCCAGGGAGCGTCCTTGGCAGCCGGGCGAATCCCGACCCTCTGGCGGCGATTGATCGCTTCCAACCGTGCGTAAGCCAGGGCCTGGCGTAGTTGATTGATCTCGGTGTCGGCACGCACTCGCTGCACGGTGGTGCGATAGGCTGGCACCACCAGGCCCAGAAGAAGGGCCACGATCGCCAGGGCGACGAGCAATTCCAGCAAGGTGAAACCCTTTGTATGCAAATTCATGGCCGGCCTTGGAAGTGTCATCGGCTATAACAGGCAAGCGCCCGGACCCTCCATAGACCGGCGCTTTGGCCATTTGCTCAATGAACACGCACGGATTGCGTGAAACCGTCGTCCCCAGGGAGGGAGACCCCATGCATGAGAAAGGCTTCAGCCTGATTGAACTGCTGACCGCACTGGTTCTGCTGGCCCTGCTGCTGCCGCTTTCCGGTAGCGCCATGAGTGAGCTGCTGCGCTCCAATCGCCAGCAGGACGCCGCGCAGATGCTCGCCAGTGGCCTGCGCAACGCCCGGGCGGCAGCGATCCTGCACCAGCGCACGGTCCTGATCCATGGTCTGGAGGACGACTGGAGCCGGGGCTGGAGGATCATCCTGGATATCAGCGGCAAGGGCGCCCAGGACGCACGCAACCCGCAACTGATCGAGCGCCAAGGCAGTGGGCAGGTATTGATCGTGGGCAATCGCCCGGTGCAGCACTTCGTGCGCTTCAGTGCCCTGGGCCATCCGCTGCTGCCCAGTGGCGCCTTCCAGGCCGGAACACTCCATGTCTGCCAGGTAGGCCAGGAGTACAGCCGCCATCAAGTGGTGCTGTCACGTAGCGGGAGGGTCAGCCTGCGCAGCGAAAACGCCGAGCAGGCCTTGTGTGCAGGCGTCGGCTGATCAGAGCAGCGAGCGAACCCGCAGCTCTTTGGGCATGGAGAAGGTGATGTTTTCTTCGCGGCCGGCCAGCTCATCGGCGCCGGTGGCACCCCAGGCCTGCAGTTGCTGGATCACGCCACGCACCAGCACTTCCGGGGCCGAGGCGCCGGCGGTAATGCCGATGCGCTCCACACCATCGAACCAGCTGCGCTGCAGGTCTTCGGCACCGTCGATCAGGTAGGCCGGGGTGGCCATGCGTTCGGCCAGCTCGCGCAGGCGGTTGGAGTTGGAGCTGTTGGGGCTGCCGACCACCAGCACCACGTCGCATTCGTCGGCCAGTTGCTTGACCGCGTCCTGACGGTTCTGTGTGGCGTAGCAAATGTCGTCCTTGCGTGGCCCGCCGATGGCCGGAAAGCGCGTGCGCAAGGCATCGATCACCCGGCTGGTGTCATCCATGGACAAGGTGGTCTGGGTCACGAATGCCAGGCGCTCGGGGTTGCGCACCTGCAATTCGGCCACATCCTTTTCGTCTTCCACCAGGTAGATGGCGCCGCCATTGCTGGCGTCGTACTGGCCCATGGTGCCTTCGACCTCGGGGTGGCCGGCGTGGCCGATCAGGATGCATTCACGGCCGTCGCGGCTGTAGCGCGCCACTTCGATATGCACCTTGGTCACCAGCGGGCAGGTGGCGTCGAACACTTTGAGGCCACGACCTGCAGCCTCGCTGCGCACCGCCTGGGAAACACCGTGGGCGCTGAAGATGACGATGACATCATCCGGCACCTGGTCCAGCTCTTCGACGAAGATCGCTCCACGATTGCGCAGGTCTTCGACGACAAATTTGTTGTGCACCACTTCATGCCGGACGTAGATCGGCGGCCCGAAGACTTCCAGGGCGCGATTGACGATTTCGATCGCCCGGTCCACGCCGGCGCAGAAGCCACGGGGGTTGGCGAGTTTGATTTGCATGCTGTGCCTCGTGTCTTGCGCGCAAGAAGTTAGATCGTTGTAGACAGCGGATCGCCGGCAGCCGGCTCCTGGATAATAGAAGACGGCATGCCGGCGATGCTTTTAAAGCGCTTTGACGTCGATGATTTCAACGTCGAAGGTCAAGGTCTTGCCGGCCAGCGGATGGTTGAAATCGATGGTCACCTGCGCGTCATCGAAAGTTTTGACCACACCTGGCAACTCGGTGTTCGCCGCATCGTTGAAGATCACCAGCAAGCCTTCCGAAAGCTCCATGTCCTGGAACTGCGAACGCGGGATGACCTGCACGTTCTGCGGGTTGGGCTGGCCGAAGGCGTTTTCCGGTTCGATGGTCAGGTTGCGCTTGTCGCCGGCCTTGAAGCCGAACAGCGCCGCCTCGAACCCTGGCAGCAGGTTGCCATCGCCGACCTTGAAGGTCGCCGGGGCCTTGTCGAACGTGCTGTCTACGGTGTCGCCGTTCTCCAGGCGCAATGCGAAATGCAAAGTGACTTCCGTGTTCTGACCGATGCGTTGTTCAGTCAATACCTGTTCAGTCATGAACGGCTTCTCCGGTTTTCTTGCTCTTGAACATATCCAGGGCCAGCATCACCGCGCCAACGGTAATGGCACTGTCGGCGAAGTTGAATGCCGGGAAGTACCAGCGGTTCTGCCAGTGCACCAGGATGAAATCGATCACATGGCCCAGGGCGATGCGGTCGTACAGGTTACCCAGGGCCCCGCCCAGCACCAGCGCCAGAGCGATGGCCAGCCAGGTTTCATTGCGCCCCAGACGCTTGAGCCAGACTACCAGCACCGCACTGACCGCAATCGCGATCAGGGCGAACAGCCAGCGCTGCCAGCCGGAGCCGTCAGCGAGGAAGCTGAAGGCGGCGCCAGTGTTGTAGGCCAGGGTCCAGCTGAAGTAATCCGGGATCACCACGATCTGCTGGTACATGCTCAGCGAACTTTCGAAGTGCAGCTTGCTGACCTGGTCGATGACCAGGACCAGCACGCTCAACCACAGCCAGCCCAGACGGCCGAAACGGCCTGCGGCGTTAGGCATAGTGACGGACCTCGCCTGCTCCGCTGATGTTGTCTACACAACGACCGCAGATTTCCGGGTGCTCAGGGTGCACGCCGACGTCTTCACGGCAGTGCCAGCAACGAGCGCACTTGGGGAAGGCCGACTTGACGACTTTGAGCTTGAGGCCCGGTACTTCGGTGGCCACGGCGTCCGCTGGTGCCTGGGCAAACGGGGCCAGGCTGGCGGTCGAGGTGATCAGCACGAAACGCAGTTCGTTGCTCAGCTTGGCCAGGTCAGCGGCCAGGCCATCCTCGGCAAACAGGGTGACTTCGGCTTGCAGGTTGCCACCGACGGCCTTGGCCGCGCGCTGAACTTCCAGTTCCTTGTTCACCGCAACCTTGACGGCCATCACGCCTTCCCAGTACTCGCGGCCCAGTTCGAAGTCAGCGGGCAATTCGCTCAGGCCTTCGTACCAGGTGTTGAGCATCACGGATTCGTTACGCTCGCCCGGCAGGTATTCCCACAGCTCATCGGCGGTGAAGGCCAGGATCGGTGCGATCCAGCGCACCAGCGCTTCGGAGATGTGGTACAGCGCGGTTTGCGCTGAGCGGCGCGCCTTGCTGTTGGCACCGGTGGTGTACTGGCGGTCCTTGATGATGTCGAGGTAGAAGCCGCCCAACTCCTGCACGCAGAAGTTGTGCACCTTGGAGTAGACGTTCCAGAAGCGGTATTCGCCGTAGTGCAGCTCCAGCTCGCGCTGCAGCAACAAGGTACGGTCCACGGCCCAACGGTCCAGGGCCAGCATGTCTTCGGCCGGCAGCAGGTCGGTGGCCGGGTTGAAGCCGCTCAGGTTGGAAAGCAGGAAACGCGCAGTGTTGCGGATCCGCCGGTAGGCGTCAGCGCTGCGCTGCAGGATCTGATCGGAAACCGCCATCTCGCCGGAGTAGTCGGTGGCCGAGACCCACAGGCGCATGATGTCGGCACCCAGGGTGTCGTTGACCTTCTGTGGCGCGATCACGTTGCCCAGGGACTTGGACATCTTGCGGCCGTTCTCGTCCACGGTGAAGCCGTGGGTCAACAGTTCGCGGTACGGCGCGTGGTTGTCGATGGCGCAACCGGTGAGCAGGGACGAGTGGAACCAGCCACGGTGCTGGTCGGAGCCCTCCAGGTACAGGTCGGCCCGCGGACCGCTTTCGTGGCCCATGGGGTGCGAACCGCGCAGCACGTGCCAGTGAGTGGTGCCGGAGTCGAACCAGACGTCCAGGGTGTCGCTGATCTTGTCGTACTGGGCGGCTTCGTCGCCCAGCAGCTCAGCGGCGTCCATCTTGAACCAGGCCTCGATGCCTTCCTGCTCGACGCGCTGGGCCACTTCTTCCATCAGCTCGACAGTGCGTGGGTGCAGGTCGCCGCTTTCCTTGTTCAGGAAGAACGGGATCGGCACACCCCAGTTGCGCTGGCGGGAGATGCACCAGTCCGGGCGGTTGGCGATCATCGAGTGCAGGCGTGCCTGGCCCCAGGCAGGTACGAACTGGGTGTCTTCGATGGCTTGCAGGGCGCGTTGGCGCAGGGTGTCGCCGGCTTCCGGCTGCTTGTCCATGCCGACGAACCACTGCGCGGTGGCGCGATAGATCAGCGGGGTCTTGTGGCGCCAGCAGTGCATGTAGCTGTGGCTGATGGTTTCGGTGTGCAGCAGCGCACCGACTTCGCTCAGCTTGTCGACAATGGCCGGGTTGGCCTTCCAGATGAACTGGCCGCCGAAGAACTCCAGCGATGTCGCGTAGACACCGTTGCTCTGCACCGGGTTGAGGATGTCGTCGTTGACCATGCCATAACGCTTGCAGGTCACGAAGTCGTCTTCACCATAGGCCGGGGCCGAGTGAACCACGCCAGTGCCGGCACCCAGCTCCACGTATTCGGCCAGATACACCGGCGACAGACGATCGTAGAACGGATGACGGAAATTGATCAGTTCCAGGGCCGAACCTGGAGCCGTGGCAATCACCGAGCCTTCCAGGTTGTAGCGGGCCAGGCAGGATTCCACCAGCTCTTCGGCCAGCACCAGCAGGCGTGCGCCGGTGTCGACCAGCGCATAGTTGAACTCAGGGTGTACGTTCAGCGCCTGGTTGGCCGGGATGGTCCAGGGGGTGGTGGTCCAGATCACGATGGCAGCAGGCTTGGCCAGCTTGGCCAGGCCGAAGGCGCCGGCCAGCTTGGCTTCGTCGGCGACCGGGAAGGCCACGTCGATGGTCGCGGACTTCTTGTCCTGATACTCGACTTCTGCTTCAGCCAGGGCCGAACCGCAGTCGAAGCACCAGTTCACCGGCTTCAGGCCCTTGAACACGAAGCCGCCCTTGACCATTTCCGCCAGGGCACGGATCTCGCCGGCCTCGTTGGCGAAGTTCATGGTCTTGTAGGGATTGGCCCAGTCGCCCAGCACACCCAGGCGGATGAACTCGGCCTTCTGCCCTTCGATCTGCTCGGAAGCGTAGGCGCGGCACAGCTCGCGGGTCTGGTCCGAGGACAGGTTCTTGCCGTGGGTCACCTCGACCTTGTGCTCGATCGGTAGACCGTGGCAGTCCCAGCCAGGAACGTAAGGCGCGTCGAAACCCGCCAGGGTTTTCGAGCGGATGATCATGTCCTTGAGAATCTTGTTGACCGCATGACCGATGTGAATCGAGCCGTTGGCATAGGGAGGACCGTCGTGCAGTACGAACTTGGGACGATCCTTGCCAATCTCGCGCAACTTTCCGTACAGGCCAATGCTGTCCCAACGCTGCAGAATCTGTGGTTCGCGCTGAGGCAGGCCGGCCTTCATTGGGAAGGCGGTGTCCGGAAGGTTTAACGTGGCTTTATAGTCGGTCATTTAAGGCTCTTCATTAGCGATTGGCGCTATGGATACGTGCCACTTGGGCACGGGCGGCGGCAACATCCGCATTGATCGCCGTCTTCAACGCCTCCAGGGAGGCGAAACGCTGCTCTTCACGCAGCTTGTGGTGGAAAACCACCGTCAAACGCCGGTCATACAGATCGCCGGCAAAATCTAAAAGATGTACTTCCAGGTGGGCCTTGCCATCACCTGCAACCGTGGGCCGCACGCCGATATTGGCGACGCCGGGCCAGGTCCTGCCATCGAGCTCGACGCTCACCAGGTACACCCCGGAAAGCGGCACGCGACGGCGCTTCAACTGCACATTGGCAGTGGGCGTACCCAACTGGCGCGCCAGTTTCTGGCCGTGCAACACCCGCCCGGCAATGCGGTACGGGCGACCCAGCAGGCGCTCGGCCAGATCGAAATCGGCGGCGGCCAGGGCATTGCGGACCTGGGTACTACTCACCCGCAGGCCGTCGAGCTCGACGGTCTGCGCCGCCTCCACGGTAAAGCCGTGGGTGGCGCCGGCCTGCTGCAGGAAGTCAAAATCACCGACCCGGTCGCAACCGAAGCGGAAGTCATCACCCACTTCCAGGTGCTGTACACCCAGGCCATCCACCAGGATTCGCTCGACGAACTCGCTGGCGCTGAGTTTGCTCAGGCGCTGGTTGAAGGCCAGGCACAGCACCCGGTCGACACCGGCGTCAGCCAGCAACTGCAGTTTGTCCCGCAGGCGGGCCAGACGCGCCGGAGCCGTCTCGGGGGCAAAGAATTCCCGCGGCTGGGGCTCGAAAATCACCACGCAGCTGGGCACGCCCAACTCGAGCGCACGTTCGCGCAGCCGGCCCAGGATAGCCTGGTGACCACGGTGAACACCGTCAAAGTTGCCAATAGTGGCGACGCAGCCCCGATGCTGGGGGCGCAGATTGTGGAGGCCTCGAACCAGCTGCATAACGCGCTTCTTGCTCATAAAGTGGTCGATTATAACCACACCCGGCGGCCGACGACAGGCAGCACCGCACCCAATGTGGTTGATCCGACAAAACCGATGCCTGCCCTGCCCTGGCGACTAAACAGCCGTCAGTTCAAGGCCTTGCGATTGAAGTCGCGCAAACGGAAACCCAGCAGCGCCAGCATGCCGAAATATGCCACCACCCCAGCCACCACCAGCACGCCCAGGCGCAGGAACCGCTGGAGCATGTGGCCTTGATCCCAGGCCGGCATGAAATGCATCAGGCCCAGCAATACCGCGGACATGACCGCTACCGCCAACAGCAACTTCAAGGTGAACCGCCCCCACCCTGGCAGCGGCTGGAACATCTGCTGCTTGCGCAACTGGTAGAAAAGCAGTCCGGCGTTGATACAGGCCCCGGCGCTGATGGCCAGGGCCAGGCCCGCGTGTTTCAGGGGGCCGATAAAGGCCAGGTTCAGCAGTTGGGTGACGATCAGCGTAAAGATGGCGATTTTCACCGGTGTACGAATGTTCTGCTGCGCATAGAAGCCCGGCGCCAGCACCTTGATCACGATGATCCCCAGCAAACCCACGGCATAAGCCACCAGCGCACGCTGGGTCATGGACGCATCGAAGGCACTGAACTCACCGTATTGGAACAGTGACACGGTCAGCGGCTCGGCGAGGATACCCAGGGCCAGGGAGCACGGCAGCACCAGGATGAAACACAGGCGCAGGCCCCAATCGAGAATCCGCGAATACTCGTGGCGGTCCTTGCTGGCGTAGGTCTTGGCCAGGGTCGGCAGAAGAATGGTGCCCAGCGCCACCCCCAGCACACCGGACGGCAGCTCCATCAGGCGGTCGGCGTAATACATCCACGACACCGAACCGGCTACCAGGAAAGAGGCGAAGATGGTGTTGATGATCAACGAGATCTGGCTCACCGAAACCCCGAGAATCGCCGGCAGCATCTGCTTCATCACCCGCCAGACCCCGGTATCCCGCAGGTTCAGGCGTGGCAGCACCAGCATGCCGATCTTCTTCAGGTGCGGCAGCTGATACAGCAACTGCGCCAGGCCGCCAGCCAGCACCGCCCAGCCCAGAGCCATCACTGGCGGATCGAAATACGGCGTGAGAAACACCGCAAAAATGATCATGCTGACGTTGAGCAGGGTCGGCACGAAGGCCGGCACCGAGAAACGATTCCAGGTATTGAGGATTGCCCCGGCCAGAGACGACAGCGAGATCAGCAATATATAAGGAAAGGTCACCCGCAACAGGTCAGAGGTCAGGGCGAACTTTTCCGGAGAGTCGACGAACCCCGGTGCCGTGGCCCAGATCACCCAGGGCGCGGCGATGATGCCCAAAGCCGTCACCAGCGCCAGGACCAGGGTCAGCAGACCCGAGACATAGGCAATGAAGGTACGGGTCGCCTCTTCCCCCTGCTGGCTCTTGTATTCCGCCAGGATCGGCACGAACGCCTGGGAGAACGCTCCTTCGGCAAAGATGCGCCGCAGCAGGTTGGGCAGCTTGAAGGCAATGAAGAAGGCATCGGTGGCCATCCCGGCACCGAAAGTGCGCGCGATGATGGTGTCACGCACAAACCCCAGTATCCGGGAAAGCATCGTGATAGAGCTGACGGCGGCCAACGACTTGAGCAGGTTCATGAAAAGGTTTTGCGCCTTGTAGATAAACAGCAGGCGAAAAGACACCCACTTATGCGATACTCCGCGCCGCAACAGCACAGAGCCAAAGCTCGCGAGTTTACAGGTCAAGCGCCGGAAATAAATATCCCGCCTCTTCAGATCGACCACTCAGCGGAACGCATCACCCGCCCTTGACAAGACTTCAACTCATCGGCATGATTCGCGGCCTATTTTGTTTGCTATTTCCCAAAAAGTCTTTCGAGGAGCTCGACGGTGGCCAACTCACCTTCCGCCAAAAAACGTGCAAAACAGGCTGAGAAGCGTCGCAGCCACAACGCCAGCCTGCGTTCCATGGTTCGTACCTACATCAAGAATGTAGTTAAAGCCATCGACGCAAAAGACGCTGAAAAAGCGCAAGCTGCTTATGTTCTGGCTGTGCCAGTTATCGACCGCATGGCCGATAAAGGCATCATCCACAAGAACAAGGCTGCTCGCCATAAAGGTCGTCTGAATGGCCACATCAAGGCTCTGAACCTTGCTGCTGCAGCCTAAGCGACACGCTTGTTAAAAAACCGACCCAAGGGTCGGTTTTTTATTGCCCGCGATTTACCCACCCGGCAAACCAGCCCCGCCTTCAACAGAGAGCCAGCATGCCAGGAGAAACTCCGTTACGGGTGCGGCCAGGGCAGGATCGGGATAGCCGTCACCGCATTCTGCGGACTACCCTCGATCAGGCGATCGCTGTAGACCAGGTACACCAGGGTATTGCGCTTCTTATCCAGGAAACGCACCACCTGCATGGTCTTGAATACCAGCGAGGTGCGCTCCTTGAATACCTCGTCGCCATCCTTGAGCTCACCCTTGAACGCAATAGGCCCCACCTGACGACAGGCAATGGAGGCTTCCGCACGATCTTCCGCCAGGCCCAGGCCACCCTTGAGCCCACCCGTCTTGGCTCGCGACAGATAGCACGTCACCCCATCGACCTTGGGATCATCGAACGCCTCGACCACGATCCGGTCATTCGGCCCGACAAACTTGAACACCGTGGACACCTGGCCAATCTCCTCGGCCGAAGCCATGAACGGCATCGCCAAGAGCAAGCCCAACAATCCTTTTGCTACGCGCATACGCTTTTCCTTACGCCACTTACACCAGAATCAGGTTATCGCGGTGTACCAGTTCAGGCTCCGCCATATACCCCAGGACACCGACAATAGCGTCGGACGGCTGACCAATGATCTTCTGCGCCTCAAGTGCACTGTAGTTGGCCAGGCCACGAGCAATCTCACGACCATCCGGCGCTACGCACACCACCATCTCACCACGCCGGAAACCACCCTGGACCTGCTTGACCCCCACCGGCAACAGGCTCTTGTTACCCCGGGACAGAGCCGACACCGCCCCCTCATCCAGCACCAGGGTGCCACGGGTCTGCAGATGCCCGGCCAGCCACTGCTTGCGCGCCGCCAGCATGCCGCGCTCCGGCGATAGCAACGTGCCGATGCGCTCGCCAGCCTTGAGGCGGTCCAGCACGCGATCCAGACGCCCACCAACGATGATTGTATGCGCCCCGGAACGCGCAGCCAGCCGCGCCGCACGCAACTTGGTCTGCATGCCGCCACGCCCCAGCGCACCGCCCGTACCACCGGCCACCGCATCCAGCGCCGGGTCGTCGGCCCGCGCCTCATAGATCAGCTGGGCATCAGGATTGTTACGCGGGTCGGCATCGAACATGCCGTCACGGTCGGTAAGAATCACCAGCAGATCAGCCTCAACCAGGTTGGCCACCAGCGCCGCCAGAGTATCGTTGTCGCCAAAGCGGATCTCGTCGGTCACCACGGTGTCGTTCTCGTTGATCACCGGGATCACCTTGAGCTCCACCAGGGCACGCAAGGTACTGCGAGCATTGAGGTAGCGCTTGCGATCGGAGAGGTCGTCATGGGTCAGGAGAATCTGTGCAGTATGCCGGCCATGCTCGGCAAAGCTCGACTCCCAGGCCTGCACCAGCCCCATCTGGCCGATGGCCGCAGCGGCCTGCAACTCATGCATCGCACTCGGTCGTGCGGTCCAGCCCAGGCGACTCATGCCGGCCGCTACAGCACCGGAGGAAACCAGTACCAACTCGACGCCAGCCTCATGCAAGGCCACCATCTGCTCCACCCACACACCCATTGCCGTGCGATCCAGCCCCTTGCCGTCCGCCGTCAGCAGCGCACTGCCGATCTTAACGACCCAGCGCTGCGCACCTGTCACCTTGCTCCGCATCTTATTCAACCTTTGCCAGCGAGCGACGCGACCGAGCGCCACTCATGGGGTTATTCGTATTTGTATCCTGCAGACACCAAAACGCCGCTCAAATGAGCGGCGCCTTGGAAGCTGGCTTGGCAGCGATGATAACACCGCACCCTGCCAGATAAACCGTCTTCGCGGGGCAAGCCCGCTCCTGCCGAATCAGTCGCGGACGTAAATGATTTCCGGACCATCTTCATCGTCAACGCCTTCTTCATCCCAGTCATCGTCACCGATGTCATGGACGCTCTTCACGCCACTGCGGCGCAGAGCACGCTGATCGTCGAGGGCTTGCAACTGGGCACGCGCCTCGTCTTCGATGCGCTGATCCAGCTCAGCCAGCTCGTCGGCATAGGCAGGGTCGGCTGCCAGGCGATCGGCACGATCCTCCAGGTAACGCATGATGTCGCGGCTCAAGCGCTCGGTACCATCCTTGGAGATGGCCGAGATCACGTATACCGGCCCTGTCCACTCCAGGCGATCAACGATTTCCTTGACCCGCTCTTCGCGCTCTTCCTCGAGGATCTGATCGGACTTGTTCAGCACCAGCCAGCGCTCGCGCTCGGCCAGGGACGGGCTGAACTTCATCAACTCATTGACAATCACCTCTGCCGCATCCGCCGGGCTGCTTTCATCCAGCGGCGCCATGTCCACCAGGTGCAGCAGGATGCGCGTACGTGCCAGGTGCTTGAGGAAGCGAATCCCCAGGCCGGCACCATCGGAAGCACCCTCGATCAGACCCGGAATGTCGGCGATCACGAAGCTCTTCCAGCGATCGACGCTGACCACACCCAGGTTCGGCACCAGGGTGGTGAACGGGTAATCGGCCACCTTCGGCTTGGCCGCGGACACCGAGCGGATAAAGGTACTTTTGCCCGCATTCGGCAAGCCCAGCAGACCCACGTCCGCCAACACCTTCAGCTCCAGCTTGAGATCACGCTGCTCACCCGGCTTGCCCGGAGTGGTCTGGCGCGGCGCACGGTTGGTACTGGACTTGAAACGGGTGTTGCCCAAACCGTGCCAGCCGCCCTGCACCACCATCAACCGCTGGCCAGCCTTGGTCAGGTCGCCAATGACTTCCTGAGTGCCCGCATCAATGATCGTGGTACCGACCGGAACCCGCAGCTCCAGATCCTCACCCTTCTTGCCGGTGCAGTCGGTACTGCCGCCGTTGGAGCCGCGCTCGGCATCGAAGTGCCGGGTGTAGCGGTAGTCCACCAGGGTATTGAGGTTTTCGTCGGCGACCATGTAGATCGAGCCGCCATCACCACCATCACCACCGTTGGGACCACCGTTCTCGATGAACTTTTCCCGACGGAAACTCATGCAACCATTGCCGCCGTCGCCAGCCTTTACTCGAATCGATACTTCATCAACAAACTTCATGTTCAAACGCCTCTCGCCACACGGGCGAGCTGAAAAGCACTAAGACATAAGACTCTTGCAAAAATGAGCGCAGCGACCTCAATCAACGACCGAAACATCCAACGCTGGCAGCTCGTACAAACAGTTTTGCAAGAGACTCATCCCACAAACGAAAAAGCCCCGTCGCGAGACAGGGCTTTTCCAGCGATCGCGCAATTAAGCTGCGACGACGCTCACGTAACGACGACCGAAGGCGCCTTTTACTTCAAACTTGATCACGCCTTCGATTTTCGCAAACAGGGTGTGATCTTTACCCATGCCAACGCCGTAGCCAGCGTGGAATTGGGTGCCGCGCTGACGCACGATGATGTTGCCGGCCTTGATGACCTGGCCGCCATACATCTTCACGCCAAGGCGTTTGGCTTCTGAGTCGCGACCGTTACGGGTACTACCACCAGCTTTTTTGTGTGCCATGAGTTCAATTCTCCTAGTGAGGAATTAGGCTGAAATTAAGCCTGAATACCGGTGATTTTGATCTCGGTGAACCACTGGCGGTGGCCCATACGCTTCATGTGGTGCTTACGGCGACGGAACTTGATGATGCGGACTTTATCGTGACGACCTTGGGAGATCACTTCAGCCTTGACGGTTGCGCCAGCAACAACAGGTGCGCCGATGTTCACGTCGTCGCCGTTGGCGACCAACAGAACGCGGTCAAAAGTCACGGATTCGCCAGTAGCGACTTCCAGTTTTTCGATCTTCAGGTATTCACCTTCAGCGACCTTGTATTGCTTACCGCCGGTAACGATTACTGCGTACATGGTATTTCTCCGATAATCCTGCTCACCCAGCTCTTTATAAGAAGAGGTATTGGCTGGCATGGCTGCATGGGGCTGGAACGGCCCAAGTGCAATTGCGTAAGGCAGGTGCTGCCCAGGAAGTTCAGGGTGCGCGATTGTACGCAAGGCTCAATGGCCTTGCAAGTGCCGTTCAGGCCACGTCGGACAACGCTGCCAGCCCTGGCGCCGGGGACCTAACCCCCTGAAACCAGGGTTTAATGGCAGCAAGCGACTATACCCCAGTGTTTTACCCTGACAAATTACAGCCCGTCGGGGCTTTAGCCGTGCGGGACCGCGCCTTGACACCCGCGGACGTGGGTCCTAGCATGCCGCGCAACCCTTCTGGAGCACCTGTCGCTGATGCAACCCCAAGCTTTCTACCGCGCGGTGGCGGACGATTTTAGCGCCGTCGACGGCATCATCAAGAAACAGCTGACCTCCCGAGTTCCGCTGGTTTCCAAAATCGGCGATTACATCACCTCGGCCGGAGGCAAGCGCCTGCGTCCTTTATTGGTGCTGCTGTGCGGCAAGGCCCTGGGCCGCGAAGGCGACGACCTGCGCCTGCTGGCCGCCACCATCGAATTCCTGCACACCGCCACTCTGCTGCATGACGACGTGGTCGACATGTCCGGCATGCGCCGTGGCCGCTCAACCGCCAACGCCATGTGGGGCAACGCTCCCAGCGTACTGGTGGGCGACTTCCTGTACTCGCGCTCGTTCGAAATGATGGTCGAGCTCGGCTCGATGCCGGTCATGCGCATCCTGTCCCAGGCCACCCGGATCATCGCTGAAGGCGAAGTCCTGCAGCTCTCCAAGGTGCGTGACGCCAGCACCACCGAAGAAACCTACATGGAAGTCATCCGCGGCAAGACCGCGATGCTCTTCGAAGCCTCGACCCACAGCGCCGCCGCACTGGCCGGCGCCACCGAGGAACAGGCCGAGGCCCTGCGCACCTTTGGCGACCATCTGGGCGTGGCCTTCCAACTGGTGGACGACCTGCTGGACTACCGCGGCGATGCCGAGACCCTGGGCAAGAACGTCGGTGACGATCTGGCAGAAGGCAAGCCGACGCTGCCGCTGATCTACACCATGCGCGAAGGCACACCGGAGCAGGCAGCCCTGGTTCGCCAGGCGATCCAGAAAGGCGGCATCGAAGATCTGGAAAGCATCCGTGCCGCCGTCGAGGCCTCGGGTTCCCTGGACTACACCGCACAACTGGCCCGCGATTACGTCGCGCGCGCCATCACTTGCCTGGAAGCCCTGCCACCGAGCGAGTACCGCGATGCCCTGGTGGAACTGAGCGAATTCGCCGTCGCCCGCACCCACTAAACAGCCCGGCTCCTGCTCATCACAGGAGCCGGCTCGTTGCCCTTCATCCCCTCTCGCCCACAAAACCCTATACAATGTGCGCTTTTTAGCCATCCTGACTTTGAGGAGCTTAAGTGAGCACTTTGCCACCCTGCCCAAAATGCAATTCCGAATACACCTACGAGGACGGCACCCAGCTGATCTGCCCTGAGTGCGCCCACGAGTGGTCCGCCAGCGGTGAAGCCGAAGCCGTATCCGATGAAGCCGTGAAGAAAGATTCGGTGGGCAACGTGCTGCAAGACGGCGACACCATTACCGTGATCAAGGACCTCAAGGTCAAGGGCACCTCGCTGGTGGTCAAGGTCGGCACCAAGGTCAAGAACATCCGCCTGTGCGATGGCGACCATGACATCGACTGCAAGATCGACGGTATCGGCCCGATGAAACTCAAGTCCGAGTTCGTCCGCAAGGTCTGAATCCCCCCCTCTCGCGCCCGCCGCGAGAGGGTCCCCCCCTACGCCCCTCCCCGCTCGGTCAACCCGCAACCTTACTAGCAGAAAGCCAGTCGATTTGATCGAAAACAATTTCTGCACAGAAAAAAGCAGAAACCGCCAATAGGCACTTGCTATTCATTGAATAAGAATTATTCTCATTGAACCCCATTCAAGGAGATGACGACCATGACTTATTTGATTGATGCCTGGCTGGACCGCCCACACCCTTACCTGCGAATCCTGCATCGGGAAACCGGGGAAGTTTGTGCGGTACTGGAAGAGGAAGCCCTGAACGAGCTGCAGGACCAGGGAGATCTGGACCTGAACGGCCTGAGCTCCAGCGAACCGCTGGTACTCAAGGAATTGGTGCGCAACCTGTTTTTGTTCTGCTACGCCAGAGCCTTGCGGCCGACCGGCACCGATGGTCAAAGCCTGGGCGCAAAAATCCGTCTATGAAACCTAAGCCGATCAAGGGGCAAGCTTGCCGGCGATGAGCAGACCGCGAGTGCGCAGCCTTCATCGCCAGCAAGCTGGCTCCTACAGGGGTTACAGAACGTCCAGCAGCTCGACGTCGAACACCAGGACGCTGTGCGGCGGGATGCTGCCCACGCCTTGTGCGCCGTAAGCCAGTTCGCTCGGCACGTACAGACGCCATTTGCTACCGGCGTTCATCAGTTGCAGCGCTTCGGTCCAGCCAGCGATCACGCCGCCAACCGGGAATTCGGCAGGCTGGCCGCGCTCGTAGGAGCTGTCGAACACAGTGCCGTCGATCAGGGTGCCGTGGTAGTGAGTGCGAACGCTGTCTTCACGGGATGGCTTGGCGCCTTCGCCCTGGGTCAGCACTTCGAACTGCAGGCCGGAAGCCAGGGTGGTGATGCCTTCACGCTTGGCGTTTTCCGCCAGGAATGCCAGACCGGCACCGGCAGCCGCTTCGGCCTTGGCAGCGGCTTCAGCCTGCATGATTTCGCGGATGACTTTGAAGCTGGCAGACATTTCTTCCTGACCCACACGGCTCGGCTTACCGGCGAAAGCGTCGGTCAGACCGGCCAGGATTGCATCCAGGCTCACGCCCGGGGGCGGGTTGTCACGCAGTTGGTCGCCCAGCTGACGGCCGATGCCGTAGCTGACGCGGGTTTCGTCGGTGGACAGATTTACTTCGGACATGACACTGCTCCGCTGTGCGGACGGCTCGGGAAAGGCCGTGGAAACACAGCACCTTCCGGAGCGCCCGGAACCAAAAGGGCGAGCAGACTAGCACAGAAGTCCGGCGACAATCAGCGCAACCCCGGCGCTACCAGCCGGAGTGCAGGGTGATTGGCACCTTGAGGCTTTCCTCGGCGCTGGCAGACAACCCGCACATCTCGTCATGCACCGAGGTGTGGATCAGGTTGAACGGCAGCTTGGGAAACGACTGCAGCACTTCACGGGCATGCTCCACCGAACGCAGATGAAACATCTGCCCATGGGCATCGCTCAACGGGTATGCAGCCCCGTGCATGCGCGCCTCAAGCAGGTAGATTCCGCCTTCCAGCGAAATCAGGTTCAACTCATCGACTTTTCCGGCAATGGCGTAGGCATTCATTTCCTGCAGGTTCATGAGCGCACCTCGTGCAATTGAAAGCCATGACCCCTACAGGCATATGCCCCGCCCGGAAAAAGCACAAGCCACAAACAACGCCGCCCGTCCGTTTCACAACGGCCGGGCGGCTGGTGTCCGGTGGGCAGGGGGCGGTCAGTGCTTGGTCAGCTTGTCCAGGTACCCCATGGCAAATGCCGAGATCACGAAGGTCATGTGGATCACCACGTACCACAGCAGGTACTCGGTGGGGGTGTTCTTGGCGTCCATGAACACCCGCAGCAGGTGGATCGAGGAGATCGCGACGATGGACGCCGCCACTTTCATCTTCAGCGACGAAGAATCCATCTTGCCCAGCCAGCTGAGCTTTTCCTTGTCCTCATCGATGTCCAGCTGCGACACGAAATTTTCGTAGCCGGAAATCATCACCATCACCAGCAGGCCACCCACCAGCGCCATGTCGATCAGCGACAGCAGCACCAGGATCAGGTCGGACTCGGCCATGGAGAACACATTGGGAATAACGTGGAAGACTTCCTGGAAAAACTTCAATGCCAGTGCCAGCAGGCCCAGGGACAGTCCGAAGTAGATCGGCGCCAGCAGCCAGCGTGAGGCATACATTGCATTTTCGATAAAACGTTCCATTGAATCTCGTACCCGGTGTAAAAACGGCGGCGAGTATATCAGCGCGCCAAAAGCCCATAAACCACAGACAATCCCCTGACCCACGGGTTTGTCCGAACGTTTTTTCTGCTAGTGTCGAAGCCATTGCCACCGCCCACCGACACTGGACAGGAAGACTGGAAAATGGATTTGCGATTGCCTTTGGCCAGCTTCGGCCTTGGTCTGGCGCTGCTGATCAGCGGCGGCTGTTCACCCAGCGACGAAAAGAAGCAGGCCAGCCTCGAAGAGAGGACCGCACAGTTTGAAAAATCCCTGGACGCCATCCAGGACCCCAAGCTCAAGGACGCCATCGCCGACCTCGGCGGCTCACTGCTGCTGCTCGAGCGTGCGCAGATCAAGCTCGACAGCAAGCCGATCGAAACCGAATACGGTGACGACAGCCTGGCCCTGCTCAAGCACTACCCCACGGCCCAGGCGCTGGTGGACACCTACGTCAATGGCCTGTTCGTGCTGCGCAAGCCCTCCAGCTCGGACTACCTGACCGACCTGCAGCCGGTGTTCCCCTTCAGCTTCAACATGCCCGCGCAGTTCCCTTTTCCCCATGGCCTGGAGTGGCAGTCCGTCACCCTGAGCAACAAGAAGGTCATCCCCTTTCAGCCCGAATGGTCGGAAACCGACCCGGGGATTCAACTCAGCCCGTCCAGTTCCAACCTGACCAACCCGGATGACCTGACCGTGACCTATCCCTTCATCGAGGGCCTGGAAGTGGACAACAAGAACCAGCCGCAGCCGGTCTCGCTGCAGGGCAAGCTGGAAGTGATAGCTCCCAGCCGCACCCTGACCTTCGAACTGACCCGGGCCGACATCGGCAAGCCACGCCAGGACGGCAACATCAGCCTGACCTTGCTGGCGCTGGAAAAGAATGTCGCCGAGATCGAACTGAGCAATAACGCCGCCCTGCCTGAGGAAGCCGACGACGCCTCCCTCAACCCCTTGCTGGCGCAGGCTCGGGACAGCAGCGGGCAAATCCTCTCTCGGTCGGGCTCGATCAATGAGAGCGCCCAGCAGGTCGCCTTTTACCGCCAGCAACTGGCCGAGATGCAGAAGCAGAAGAGCTGGAGCGAGGCCTTCGAGAAGCGACTGGAGGATGAGCAGAAAGCCTTCGACCAGCAGCACACCCAGCATTACGCCAAGGTGTATTTCAACGGCCAGATCGACAAGCTGGAGGTCGCCGTACTCGACTTCGCTCAGGCCAGCGTGACCCGCAAGGACCTCGACCTGCCGGTACACCGCTTCGATCGGCTCACCACCGACAAGAACATCCAGCCACTGCCGATGCCGGTGGTGGTCTATGACGATCAGGCCGCCAGCTACCTCAAGGGCGCGGAGCTTGATGAGGATTCATTGAAAAAGTCCGTGACCATCAGCCAATCGGTGGAAGATGCCAGTGCAGCACGCATTGAGTTCAGCCATCCGCGGACCTTCAACGACGAACTGCTGGGCTCGGAGTTCAATGCCGGCGACACCCCGCTGACCTTCTTCACTCAGGACGACAAGGGCCAGCGTGGCGAACCGATCGAACTGCCGGACGAGGCCTTTGAAATCGACCCCATGCGTGGCGTCATCACCTACGACCTGAACCTGTTCCCGGAAACCCCGGCCTATGCCGTCGGCTCTATCCCGCTGTTTCTCGCCAACATCGAGAAAAAGACCATCAGTGCCCAGCAACTGCCCAAGGGCCTGGAGCTCAAGGGCAATGCCCTGATAGTCGACCAGAAGCTCTTTCCCGCGGATGCCTGGCGCTTCTACGCCAAGGACGACAGTGGCCAGTACCTGAAGGAGATCCTTGCCGTCAGCCACGGCGCCTCGAACAACGGGCCCGCGCTGTTCGACGTGCATTACTTCTACGGCCAGCCCAGCCAACTGGAAAGCTACGAGCGCAGCGAACTCAATGCCGTCGAATACGGCTTCGAGGTCAAACTCGACAAAGCCGAGCCGACACCACCCTAGCCATCAATGTTCGGGATGGAACTGGAAATCCCCGGCATGACGCCCCCGCTCACCGTTGATCTGCCGCAGTTGGGCCTGCAGATGCAGGCACCATATCTGCGGATCGTCGGCCAGTTGGTAACCGTGGGTAGTCAGGCTTTCAACGATCGAATCGAGGATCGATTCGGCCACCACAGGTCCGCAGAACGGCCCCTGGGACTTGATCGCCGAGGGTTGTTCACCGGCCATTCCGGCGGCGAAGAGAAGGGTCCACATACCGTTGTCCCCCGCCAAAGGGCGAACAATGCATTCGATACGGGTAACCAGGCCAAGGCATTGGCGAGTAAGGCAAAGGTTGCGCGACATGGCGGCGACCCTCGGTAGATCCACTATTCAGCCTTCAACGCAAGGCTGTTTCGATCCAGCGACGACTGTCGTTCTCCTTGCCCTGAGAATAGAAGAAAAGCCTGATAAACAAAGTTGACCGATCCAACAGGCGCCGAATGGTCTATTTTGAAAAATTGGCGTCAGCGGCCTGGCGCCGATGGCGAGGGAATACTCCCCTCGCCATCGAACAGCATCACGCCGGCTTGGTATCGGCCAACGCCTCCTGGGCCTGTTCCTTCTCGGCCTCCTTCAGGTCGTCTTCGCTGATCATCTCGGCAATCACCCGCAGCCGCTCCACCACACGCGCATTGACGCTGCCCTCGGGGAACTGCCCTTCGGCATCCGGCTCGCCAGCCGGCTCGCCCACCAGGAGGCTCAGGGCCTCATCGGCCTGGCGCACCGCATACACATGGAACTGCCCGGCTCGCACCGCCTGCAAGACCTTCTCGTCGAGCATCAGTGTGGCGACGTTGGCCTGGGGAATGATCGCCCCCTGCTCCCCGGTCAGGCCACGGGCCTCGCACAGACGGAAGAAGCCCTCGATCTTCTCGTTGACCCCGCCGACCGCCTGCACCTCACCAAACTGGTTGATCGAGCCGGTAATGGCGAAGCACTGCTTGAGCGGGGTTTTGGAGAGCGCCGAAATCAGCGTGCAGGCCTCGCCCAGCGAAGCACTGTCACCGTCCACATAGCCATAGGACTGCTCCAGGGCGATGCTCGCGGAAATCGCCAGGGGGAACTCCTGGGCGTAACGGCTGCCCAGGTAACCCGTGAGGATCATCACCCCCTTGGAGTGGATCGGCTGGCCGAGATTGACCTCGCGCTCGATGTCGACGATACCGCTGCCGCCGGGGTAGACCGTGGCCGAGATCCGCGCCGGCACGCCAAAGGCCGAGTCCCCGACCTCCAGCACCGTCAGGCCGTTGCACTTGCCTACCGCGGCACCACCGGTGTCGATGAGGATGATGCCCGCCAGCATGTCGTCGAGAATCCGCGCCGACACCCGCCCGGTACGCGTGGCCTTGGCCTTCAGCGCGCGCTCGATATGCCCGGCGTCGGTCATTTCATCCGAAGCCAGGTGCCGGATGAAATCGGCTTCGCTGACCAGTTGGAACAGATCACCGATACGCGCCGACAAGCGCCCCTGATGCTCCGCCAGGCGTGCACTGTAGGTGGCCAGCCGCGCCACGGCGTCGGCGGTCAGTGGCGCCATGCCCTCTTCCGAGGTGCGGGTTTTCAGCAACTGGGCGAACTGCTCCAGGCTTTCATCCACCATCGGAATGTCTTCGTCGAAATCCACCAGTACCCGGAACATCTCCTGGAAGTCCGGATCCAGGTCCTGCAGCGTGTAATACAACTGGCGGGCGCCAATGATGATGACCTTGACCTGCAGCGGAATCACCTGCGGCGTCAGGGTCACAGTGGCCAGGCGGCCCATCTCGCCCAGTGGCGACTCCATCTTCAGCTTGCGCGATTGCAGGGCGCGCTTGAGCGCGTCCCAGACAAAGGGTTCGCTGAGCATCTTCTCGGCTTCCAGAATCAGGAAACCGCCATTGGCCCGGTGCAAGGCGCCAGGGCGCAACTGCCGGTAGGTGGTGTAGAGCGCCCCCTGGTCGGTGCTGTACTCGATACGCCCGAACAGGTTGTCGTAGGTCGGATGGGGCTCGAATACCACCGGGGCGCCACCGCTGGCCGGGTGACCGACCACCAGGCTCGGGCAGTACTGTTCTTCCAGCAGCTTGCGCGCCACGGCGTCGGTCTTGCTGTCGTCCACCAGTTGTTCGACCACGGTCTTCAACAGATAGACCTGCATGGCCTGCAGGTAACCGCAGACCGCGGCGTTTTCCGCGTACTTCTCGGACAGCGGCGCGAGCAAGGGTTGCAGGGCCAGGGTGATGGTTTCTTCATTGAGCTGGCGCAACTGGTTGCTCGACTCGCGCTTCCATTGCGGCAGGCTCGCCAGTTCTTCGTTGAGGCGCTCCTCCAGGGCGGAAATGTCCTCGTGGAAGCGTTCGCGATCGGCCTCGGGCAACTGGGCGAACTCAGCCTCGTCCAAGGCCTTGCCTTCGAACATCGGGGTAAAGGCGATGTTGCTGCTGTCGCGGTACAGCGCCACGTCCTTTTCCAGGGCCAGGCGCTCGATCACATCCAGGGCACGGTCATAGCGCTGGTTGAAGGCGCGATCGATGGCGCTCTTCTTCTGCTGGTACGAAGGGTGCTCGAAGACCGCCGGAAAGGTGGCCAGCAGGTTATCGATCAGGCCGTTGATGTCGCTGATGAAACTGCCCGCGGCCCCCGCTGGCAGCTCCAGTGCCCGGGGTTCCCGGGGCTCGTCGAAGTTGTTGGCATAGACCCAGTCCGACGGGGTCTGCAGGCGCTTGCCTTCGGCCTTCAGATAGCGTTTGACGAAAGAGAAGCGGCCGGTGCCCGGCTCGCCCATGACAAAGACGTTGTAGCCGGGGCGCGGCATGGCCACGCCAAACTGCAAGGCTTCGACCGCACGTTCCTGGCCTAGCACACCGCGGAAGGGCTCCAGATCATTGGTGGTGGAGAAGCTGAACTGTTCAGCAGAGAAAGGACGGGTCAGCGCTTCAGGCGCAAGACGCAGGCTGGCAGCAACAGGATCAGGCATCGGGCTTCCTTACATCAGGCGGGGCAGATGGCGGCATTCTGGCGCCGGGTATGCCCGGCTGGCAAGGCGCGCCTCAGGGGAAAGCATAGACAAGCCGCAGGCCACGACCCGCACCAAGTAAAACCAGCTGTTTCAGGTATTGTTTTGTAAATAGTTACGGAACCTGAGGAACCTGCCTAAACTCCAAACTGCGCGGCTGGATAGATAACCGGCCCACTGGCGCCCACACGGGCCAGTCTCCCTGTCCATTGGTATGCACACAAAGAGAACAACGCTATGAAACGGATTCTTCTCGGTACTCTTTTCACCGCTGTATCCCTCAACGCCATGGCCCAGGCGCCAGGCGGCCCGGATTGCGGCTGGGGCAACATGCTGTTCGAAGGCCAGCGCGGCACTCCGGCGCACTTCCTCGCATCCACCACCAACGGCACCTCAGGCAACGCCACTTTCGGCATGACCTCCGGTACCAACGGCTGCTCGACCAATGCCTCGCTGACCTATGGCGGCAAGTCCTGGTTCGCCATGAACGGCATGATGAACGAGCTCTCCGAAGACATGGCCAAGGGTCAAGGCGAAGCCCTGACCACCTACGCCGTGGTACTCGGTGTAGCCCCTGAGGATCGCGCGCACTTTGCCGCGGTTACCCACGAGCACTTCCAACAGATCTTCAGCAAGGCTGACGTGACCGCGGAAGATGTGCACACCAATACCCTGGCCGTGTTGAAAAACGACGCGCGCCTGGCCAAGTACGCAACCCCAGCTTAAGCTCGCCCCACCCGCTCCTCGCGAGGAGCGGGTTTTATTTTCCGGACCTTGCCCACCTTGGGTCTTTGTATTTCCGACTTAAGTTGCCCAACATGCTCAAACGCCTTGCCTACCTGGCGCTCTGTGTCTGCGCCCCGCTGTATGCCGCGCCTCACATCGACCCTCAACGTTTGCAGCAACTGGCCAATGACCCCTTCTGGATATCCATAGGTCACTACGAAACTGCCAAGCTCGGCGGCTGGCGCAGTTATGTCAGCGACCCGAAATTCTTCCTCGCTGCCGACGGTGCCCATCATCCCGACGCTGAGCTGGCCGCGACCCTGAACGCCCTCTACGCCCCCGCCGATGCGGGTGACCAGCATGCCCAGTGCGTCTATCCGTCCCGCACCCGCTGGCTCAAGGCGCAACTGGGCCTGAATGACTTGCCTGCGGTGGAGTGCGCCGAGTTCAAGCAATGGTTCAAGGATGTCTCGCCCCACAGCACGGTGATGATCTTTCCCGCGGCCTACCTGAACAGCCCCTCGTCGATGTTCGGCCACACCCTGCTGCGCATCGATCAGGCGGACGTACAGAGCAACAACACCGCGCTGCTCAGCTACGCAATCAACTTCGGGGCCTATATCGAGGGCTCGGACAACAGCATTCTCTACGCCTGGAAAGGCCTGATGGGCGGCTATCCGGGGCTGTTCGCTCTGGTGCCCTACCAGGAGAAGCTCTCGGAATACCGCAGCCTGGAAAACCGCGACCTGTGGGAATACCGCCTGAACCTGACCCAGGCCGAAACCGAACGCATGGTGGAGCATGTCTGGGAACTCAAGCAGATCAAGTTCGACTACTTCTTCTTCGATGAAAACTGCTCCTACCGGCTGCTGGAACTGCTGCAAGTGGCGCGCCCCAGCCTGCGCCTGACCGAACAGTTCCCGCTGACGGCGATCCCTACCGATACGGTCAAGGCAGTCAAGGACGCCGGGCTGGTGGAACGCATCGACTATCGCCCGTCCCGGGAGCGGGAGCTGCTGAGCCGCGCCCAGCCCCTGGACCCGGAAGAACAGCAATGGGTGCTCAAGGTCAGCGCTGACCAGAAGCAATTGCAGGCCCCTGAGCTGAAGGCTCTGCCCCGGGATCGACAGGCCTTGATCGTGGATGCCGCCTACCGTCTTGAACGCTACCGGGCCAACGGCCTGGAACGAGATGCGCAGCGCTCGCAACGCAGTTTCGAACTGCTGCGGGCAATCAACCAGAACCCGGCACCGGAGCTGCAGATCCAGCGCCCCGGCCTGCCGGAAGACGGCCACCAGTCGCGCACCTGGCAGCTGGGAGTCGGCACCCGGGACGACAAGGCCTTCGCCGAGTACGGCCTGCGCATGGCCTATCACGACCTCAACGACAACGCCGAAGGCTTCCCCCTGGGGGCGCAGATCGAGATCCTGCAGATGAAGCTGCGCCAGTACGAAGGCAACCACTGGCAGTTGCAACAGTTGGACCTGGCGACCATCCGTTCCCTGACCCCACGCAATGACCTGCTGCAACCCTGGTCCTGGCAGGTCACCGGCGGCCTGGAGCGAGTACCGGGCAAACACGACGACGAGACCCTGGTCAGCCACGTCAACGGCGGGGCCGGCGGCACCTGGCAGTTGGGCGAGAACACCCTGGGCTTTGTCCTGGGCACGGTGCGGGTCGAGCACAACGCCGACTTCGCCGGTTTCATCGCCCCGGCAGCGGGCTTCAACTCCGGGCTGCTGTGGAAAAACCCGCTGGGCAACTTCAGCCTTGAGGCCAAGGGCGACTACTTCACCAATGGCGAGGTACGCCGCAGCCTGAGCCTCAACCAGCAGTGGGAGCTGTCGCGCAACCTGGGCCTGCGCCTGAGCGCACAGCGGGAGTTCAGCCAACTGGCGACTCCGGTCAACGAGGTCATGCTCGAACTCAAGTGGTATCACTACTAAAGGCAGCCAGAGGCCGCTCTCAAGGGCCCTGGAAGGTGCTGCGAACCTTGTCGCAGCCTGCACCAGCGGCCACGGATAAATGGGTTGATCACCCAGCTTTCACGGCTTGCTGACAAACGCCCTTCTAGACTTCACGCAGAGGAAGCCTGGGAGACGAAAATGTGGCGGTACGGGTGGGCAGCGCTGTTGCTGGCGCTAGTCGGTGGCTGTGAATCAACCCATGAGCATCTGCTGGCGCAGGGCTATCCGCCGGCCTTTGCCGATGGCTTCGATGCCGGCTGCGTCAGCGGCCGCCAGGCGGCAGGCTCCATGAGCGGAGAGTTTCGCAAGGACGTACCGCGCTACCTCAAGGACGCGCAATACGCCGAAGGCTGGAACGATGGTTTCCGCCAATGCCAGGCCATGCTGGAGAACCAGGACCGCAACGAGTATCGAGAGCGGCACTGGGACGAGCGCGAGCGAGCCTGGCAGCAGGAAAAGGACCGCGATGCGGCCCGGGCCTATCGTTCGCCGTAGGTCGCTTTCAGGTAACCGCCCAGGTGAAAAGCCTGCAACCATGGTCCACCCGCCTCCCTTCAAGGAGAAAACCGTGAGCCGCGCTTTCGTCAATGAAGATCAAGCCGCCCAGGCCGAGCAGCCGGTGGAGCGCCAGATCAGCGCCCAGCCCAATTACGTCACACCCCAGGGCCTTGCCGAATTGCAGGCCAGGGTTGCCCTGCTGCACAGCCAGCACAGCGAGCAAAACGACCTGGGGGATGACGCCGACAAGCAGCGAATGGCAGAGCTTGAGCGCGACCTGCGCTATTTCACCCAGCGCCTGCACAGCGCCCAAGTGGTGACGACGGCCAATTCAACCGACAAGGTGCAGATCGGCAGCCGGGTGACCTTCGCCGATGAACAGGATCGCCAGCAAAGCGTGCAATTGGTGGGGGAGGATCAAGCGGATGCGGCCAAGGGGCTGATCAACTGGGCCTCGCCCCTGGGTCGTGCCCTACTGGGAGCACAACCGGGGGACGAAGTCCTGTGGCAAAGGCCGGCGGGCAATCAGTTGATCGAGATCATCCGCATCGAACCGGCCTGAGACGGTTCAGACCACGCCCTGGGCCAGCATGGCATCGGCGACCTTGACGAAGCCGGCGATGTTCGCACCCTTCACGTAGTTGATCCGGCCATTCTCTTCGCCATAGTGCACGCAAGCGTGGTGGATCGACTGCATGATGTTGTGCAGCTTGCTGTCCACTTCACCGGCGGTCCACAGCAGGCGCATGGCGTTCTGCGACATTTCCAGGCCACTCACCGCCACGCCACCGGCGTTGGACGCCTTGCCCGGGGCGAAGAGGATGCCCGCGTCGATAAAGATATCCACAGCCTCCAGAGTGGTCGGCATGTTGGCACCTTCGGCGACACAGGTGCAGCCGTTGCGCAGCAGGGTACGGGCCGCCTCGGCGTCCAGTTCATTCTGCGTGGCGCAGGGCAAGGCGATATCGCACGGCAGGTCCCACGGAGTCTGGCCGGCGCGGAACTCCAGGCCGAACTGGCTCGCCAGCTCGCTGATACGCCCACGCTGCACGTTCTTGAGTTCCAGTACCGCCAGCCACTGCTCTTCGCTCAGGCCCGACTCGCAATACAGGGTGCCTTCGGAATCGGACAGGGAGATCACCTTGCCACCCAGGTCCATGACCTTGCGCGCCGCATACTGGGCCACGTTGCCGGAGCCGGAGATCGCCACGCGCTTGCCTTCGACCCGATCACCGCGGCGCTTGAGCATTTCCTCGGCGAAGTACACGCAGCCAAAGCCCGTGGCCTCGGGGCGGATCAGGCTGCCGCCGTAGCTGATGCCCTTGCCGGTCAGCACCGACGTGAACTGGTTGCTCAGGCGCTTGTACTGGCCAAAGAGGAAACCGATTTCCCGGGCACCCACGCCGATGTCACCGGCCGGGACGTCAACGTCGGCACCGATATGCCGGTACAACTCGCTCATGAAGGCCTGGCAGAAGCGCATCACCTCGGCGTCGCTCTTGCCCTTGGGGTTGAAGTCCGAACCGCCCTTGCCGCCGCCCATGGGCAGGGAGGTCAGGGAGTTCTTGAAGGTCTGCTCGAAGGCGAGGAATTTCAGCACGCCCATGTTGACCGAGGGATGGAAGCGCAGGCCGCCCTTGTACGGGCCGATGGCGCTGTTCATCTGGATGCGGAAGCCGCGGTTGACCCGGACCTTGCCCTGATCGTCGACCCACGACACGCGAAACACCACCGCGCGTTCCGGCTCGCAGATCCGCTCGAGAATACCGGAGCTCAGGTAGTGCGGATTGGCTTCGAGAAACGGCCAGAGGCTGCGCAGGACCTCTTCCACCGCCTGATGGAATTCAGGCTGGTCCGGGTCGCGTTTTTTCAGGCGGGCGAGGAAGTCTTCGACGGATTCGATCATGGGAAGTCTCGGCAAATTTATTGTCGTTAAGAAGAGATTTGCCCGGGACTTTATCAATTCAATCCGCACCGCGACAGCGCAAAATGTCGCAGATATGAATTTAAATGGTGCAATAAATATAAATAGCCCGGTTCTACAGGTGTTTTACGCACCGAATTGGTGACAAAAATTGACTGCTTTGCACTCACTTTGAACGTTGAGCCACGCCCCCGAATGAACCGCCCAGGTTTCTGCCAGGCATAAAAAAACGGAGCCCGAAGGCTCCGTTTTTTTCAAGCAGCTAACCGATCAGGCCAGCTTCTTGTGCCGTACCCGGTGCGGTTGCGCCGCGGCTTCGCCCAGGCGTTTCTTGCGATCGGCTTCGTACTCGGTGTAGTTGCCTTCGAAGAACACCGCTTGGGAGTCGTCTTCGTACGCCAGGATGTGGGTGGCCACCCGGTCCAGGAACCACCGATCGTGGGAGATCACAATGGCGGCGCCCGGGAAGTCCAGCAGGGCTTCTTCCAGGGAACGCAGGGTTTCAACGTCGAGGTCGTTGGAAGGTTCGTCGAGCAGCAGGACGTTGCCACCCTCCTTCAGGGTCAGGGCCAGGTGCAGGCGGCCGCGCTCACCACCGGACAGGTCCTTGACGAACTTCTGCTGGTCGCCGCCCTTGAAGTTGAAACGGCCGACGTAGGTACGCGACGGGATCTCGTAGTTGCCGATGCGGATCTGGTCGGAGCCGTCGGAGATCTGCTGGAACACGGTCTTGCTGCCGTCCAGGTCCTCACGGCTCTGGTCCACGCAGGCAAGCTGCACGGTTTCACCGATCTCGATGCTGCCCGAATCCGGGGTTTCCTTGCCCATGAGCATGCGGAACAGGGTCGATTTACCGGCACCGTTACCGCCGATCACGCCGACAATGGCGCCCTTGGGCATGGAGAACGACAGGTTGTCGATCAGCACGCGATCGCCGTAGCCCTTGGTGACGTTCTTGAATTCGATGACCTTGTCACCCAGGCGCGGGCCGGCCGGGATGTAGATCTCGTTGGTTTCGCTGCGCTTCTGGAATTCCTGGGACTGCATTTCCTCGAAGCGTTGCAGACGAGCCTTGGATTTCGACTGGCGGGCCTTGGCGCCTTTGCGCACCCACTCCAGCTCTTCCTTCATGGCCTTTTCATGGGCCGACTGCTGCTTGGATTCCTGGGCCAGACGGTCGGACTTGGCTTCCAGCCAACCGGAGTAGTTGCCCTCGTAAGGAATGCCGGCGCCGCGGTCGAGTTCCAGAATCCAGCCGGCAACGTTGTCCAGGAAGTAACGGTCGTGCGTGATCGCAACCACGGTGCCCGGGAAGTCGTGGAGGAAGTGCTCCAGCCAGGCGACGGAGTCGGCGTCCAGGTGGTTGGTTGGCTCGTCGAGCAGCAGCATGTCCGGAGCGGACAGCAGCAGGCGGCACAGGGCCACACGACGCTTCTCGCCACCGGACAGGTGCTCGACCTTGGCGTCCCAGGCCGGCAGACGCAGAGCGTCGGCGGCCACTTCCAGCTGGCGCTCCAGGTTGTGGCCGTCGCTGGCCTGCAGGATGGCTTCCAGCTTGGCCTGCTCGGCGGCCAGCTTGTCGAAGTCGGCATCCGGCTCGGCATAGGCGGCGTAGACCTCGTCCAGGCGCGCCTGGGCGTCCTTGATCACGCTGACCGCTTCCTCGACCACTTCACGCACGGTCTTGGCCGGGTCCAGCTGGGGTTCCTGGGGCAGGTAACCGATGTTCAGGTCCGGCATCGGGCGGGCTTCGCCCTCGAACTCGGTGTCGACGCCGGCCATGATCTTCAGCAGCGTGGACTTGCCCGAACCGTTGAGGCCCAGCACGCCGATCTTGGCGCCAGGGAAAAAGGACAGGGAGATGTTTTTCAGGATTTCCCGCTTCGGCGGAACAACCTTGCCCAGCCGATGCATGGTGAAGACGTATTGAGCCATGGTGAACCTAGCGTCAGTGACAGATGAATAGAACGGGCCGGGCCCGGGCCAGGCCATGCGCTGCGCCGGCATTGACCATGATCAATACCGACGGGCGGAAAAAGCCTGATTGTCTGGAGCTGGAACGCTCCCGCGTAACCGGCAAAACTACCTCAATGCACGATCCAGGTCCAGCCAGGCGGGACTGGCACTTTGCCACAACTCAAGGCATGCTAGCCGCCCTTCGGGCGTCCGGCTTATAGTGCACGTCGCGCCAGCCCAGCCAAACCGCAGGATCACAGCTTGTTCAACGTCACTTCGCCAAAGCCCGCGCGCGCCGCTGCCCCCGGGCCGGCCTATCCTATGCGTGGCACACTCAAAGGCGCACTGGCGACGCTGGTGCTGTTGCTGCTGGCCCTGTTGTTCTGGCAGTTGCTCGATCAACTGCAACAGACCCGCCAGGACCAGCGTCAGCATGCCATCGACTACAGCGCCGACCTGGCCGACCACCTGAGCCTGAACCTGGCGCTCAACGCCCAGATCGCCCTCAATCTGCTGCCCATCATCGAGGCACCGCAAGACAGCCAGCAGCAACAGCAACTGCTTCAGAAACTCCAGCGCTCGCTGCCAGACGTACGCAGCTTTGCCCTGCTGGACAGCAAGGGGCAAATCCTCAGCGACAGCGCCACCGATAGCCAGGACGCCCTGTGGCTCGCCGAGCTGGTCCAGCGCAGCCGTGCCCAACGCTACTACTACAGCAACCCCGCCGATGGCTCGGTGGTGCATGTCCTGCTGCACCAGTCCAGCGGCGGGAGCCGCGGCTACTGGGTCCTGCGCCTGGCTCCAAGCTTTCTGCAGACCCTGGTGCGGCAAAGCGAAGAAGGCTTCAAGCCCACCTGGGTGATCGAGAACCGCCTCAGCCACCAGGTGATCAAGCGCGATGAGCGCAGCACTTCGACCCCAGGCATGCTGGATCCCGACGAAATGGCCAGCAGCGTACTGCTGGTGCCCCTGAGCAACAGCGACTGGCAACTGCGCGGCCTGTTCGACCAGCGGGCCGTGCTCGAGGCGCTGCTGCCGGCCTTCATTGGCAAATGCCTGCTGGGCCTGGCCTTCTCCCTGCTGCCGGTGATCGCCCTGCTGAACATGCGCCGGCGCCAGCGCCAACTGCACGAAGGCCGGCGGCGCTATCAGGACATTTTCGAAGGCACCGGCGTGGCCTTGTGCGTCATGGATATCTCCGGGCTTCCAGGGTTGCTCGACAAGCACAACCTGCACAACAGCGACCAACTCAAGCGCTGGCAGGCCAGCGATCCTGGCCACCGCCTGCAACTGCTCAGTGAATTGCGCATCACCGAGGTCAACCAGGTTGCCCTGCGCCTGCTCAACGTCGAATCCAGCGAGCAGGCCTGGCAACTGCTGATCGAAGGCAGCCCGAAGAACGGCAACGCCATCGGCAGCCAGTTGCTCGAAGCCGTGATCAACCAGCAGAAACAGCTGGAACTGGAGATCAAGCTCAGCGACGCCCAGGGCAACGACCAGCATCTGTGGCTGGTACTGCGCCTGCCCGAGGCCATCGCGGACTACAGCGCGGTGATCCTCAGCATCAGCGACATCACCAGCCGCAAGCTGATCGAACTTTCACTGCTGGAGCGCGAAGGGTTCTGGTCGGACGTGGTGCGCACCGTGCCTGATCACCTGTACGTACAGGATGTGATCAGCCAGCGGATGATCTTCAGCAACCACCATCTGGGCCAGACCCTGGGCTACAACAAGACCGAGCTGCACCAGATGGGCGAGTACTTCTGGGAAATCCTCCTGCACCCGGAAGACGCCGACCTCTATCACCGCCTGCGCCAGGAACAGCGGCATTCGGCCTATGCCCAATTGCTGCAATGCCAGTTGCGTTTCCGCCACCGCAGCGGCCAGTGGCGGCGCTTCGAGATCCGCGAGCAGGCCCTGGCCCGGGACCGCTACGACCAGGTGACGCGGATCATCGGCGTGGCCAAGGACATCACCGACCAGATCGAGGCCAGCGAGTCCCTGCGTGACAGCGAGCAGCGCTACCGCATGCTCGCCGAAAGCATCAGCGACGTGATTTTCTCCACCGACAGCAAACTTTCGCTGAACTACGTCAGCCCTTCGGTGCACGCGGTGCTCGGCTACGACGTGGAGTGGATCTTCCAGAACGGCTGGCAGTCGACCATCGCCAACCCGCAGCAGTTGAGCGGCATCTACACCCTCATGGACCGGGTCAGCAAGGCCCTGGACAAACCCGAGCAACTGGCGCAATTGCGCAGCCAGGTGCAGACCCAGCTGTTCCTGTTCGACTGCCTGCGGGCCGATGGCCGCAAGATCCCCATCGAACTGCGCCTGGTACTGGTGTGGGACGAGCATGGCGCCTTCGAGGGCGTGCTCGGGGTCGGCCGCGACATCAGCCAGCAGCGCCGAGCGGAAAAGGACCTGCGCATGGCGGCCACGGTATTCGAGCACTCGACCTCGGCGATCCTGATCACCGACCCCGCCGGCTATATCGTCCAGGCCAACGAGGCGTTCAGCCGGGTCAGCGGCTACGCGGTGTCCCAGGTGCTCGACCAGTTGCCGAACATGCTCACCGTGGACGACCAGCAGGAAGCCCACCTGCGCTATGTACTCAAGCAGCTGAACCAGCACAGCACCTGGGAAGGCGAAGTCTGGCTCAAGCGCCGCAATGGCGAGCACTACCCGGCGTGGGTCGGGATCACCGCAGTGCTCGACGATGAAGGCGACCTGGCCAGCTACGTGTGCTTCTTCAGCGACATCAGCGAACGCAAGGCCAGTGAACAGCGCATCCACCGCCTGGCCTACTACGACGCCCTGACCCACCTGCCCAACCGCACTCTGTTCCAGGACCGCCTGCACACCGCCCTGCAATCGGCAGAACGACAGAAGTCCTGGGTGGTGCTGATGTTCCTCGATCTGGACCGCTTCAAGCCGATCAACGACTCCCTGGGCCATGCCGCCGGCGATCGCATGCTCAAGGAAATGGCCACGCGCCTACTGGGCTGTGTCGATGAAGACGACACCGTGGCACGCATGGGCGGCGACGAATTCACCCTGCTCCTGCAGCCGCGCTCCAGCCGTGAGATGGCCCTGAACCGGGCGATCCATGTGGCCGAGCAGATTCTCGCCAGCCTGGTCAAACCCTTCGTCCTCGAAGGCCGCGAGTTCTTTGTTACCGCCAGTATCGGCATCGCTCTGAGCCCCCAGGATGGCAACGAGCTGAGCCAGCTGATGAAGAACGCCGACACCGCGATGTACCACGCCAAGGAACGCGGCAAGAACAACTTCCAGTTCTACCAGGCGGACATGAACGCCAGCGCCCTGGAGCGCCTGGAACTGGAAAGCGACCTGCGCCACGCCCTGGAGCAGGAAGAATTCGTGCTTTATTACCAACCGCAGTTCAGCGGTGACGGCAAGCGCCTGACCGGCGCCGAGGCGCTGCTGCGCTGGCGCCACCCGCGTCGCGGCCTGGTACCGCCGGGGGACTTCATTCCGGTGCTCGAAGAACTGGGGCTGGTGGTGGATGTGGGCGACTGGGTGATCAGTGAAGCCTGCCGCCAGCTCAAGTCCTGGCACCAGGCCAAGGTGCGGGTGCCGAAGGTTTCGGTGAACATCTCCGCCCGGCAGTTCTCCGACGGCCAGCTGGGCATGCGCATCGCCACCATCCTCAAGGACACCGGCCTGCCACCGGCGTGCCTGGAGCTGGAACTGACCGAAAGTATCCTGATGCGCGAAGTCAGCGAGGCGATGCAGATTCTCGATGGCCTGAAGAACCTCGGCCTGAGCATCGCGGTGGACGACTTCGGCACCGGCTACTCATCGCTGAACTACCTCAAGCAGTTCCCCATCGACGTGCTGAAGATCGACCGCACCTTCGTCGACGGCCTGCCGTCCGGCGAGCAGGATGCGCAGATCGCCCGCGCCATTATCGCCATGGCCCACAGCCTGAACCTGGCGGTGATCGCCGAAGGCGTGGAAACCCACGAACAGCTGGAGTTCCTGCGCGAACATGGCTGCGACGAGGTCCAGGGCTACCTGTTCGGCCGGCCGATGCCGGCCAACCGCTTCGAGGCGCAGTTCAGCAACGACGCCCTGTTCATGTTCGACTAACATCCCCTGCTTGCGTAATTGCCGGCTTGCCGGCGAAGGCGGTCTCAGGGGCCTCTTCGCTGGCAAGCCAGCTCCTATACAAGCCCGTACCCAAGTGAAGGCCACTTGTCTGCGACATGATGTCCTTTCATATGCCATCTAAAACCCATTGGGTTAGAATGCCTCCCTTTTCTGCCCCCGATCCTTGAGGACCGCCATGTTCAGCCGTGATTTGACTATTGCCAAGTACGACGCCGATCTCTTTGCCGCCATGGAGCAAGAAGCTCAGCGCCAGGAAGAGCACATTGAGCTGATCGCTTCGGAAAACTACACCAGCCCAGCGGTGATGGAAGCTCAAGGCTCGGTACTGACCAACAAATACGCCGAAGGCTACCCAGGCAAGCGCTACTACGGCGGTTGCGAATACGTCGACGTGGTTGAACAGCTGGCCATCGACCGCGCCAAGGAGCTGTTCGGCGCCGACTACGCCAACGTCCAGCCACACGCCGGCTCCCAAGCCAACGCCGCGGTCTACCTGGCCCTGCTGCAAGGCGGCGACACCATCCTGGGCATGAGCCTGGCCCACGGCGGTCACCTGACCCACGGCGCCGCGGTGTCCTCCTCCGGCAAGCTGTACAACGCTATCCAGTACGGCATCGACGCCAACGGCCTGATCGACTACGACGAAGTCGAGCGCCTGGCCGTCGAGCACAAGCCGAAAATGATCGTGGCCGGTTTCTCCGCCTACTCGCAGATCCTCGACTTCCCGCGTTTCCGCGAAATCGCTGACAAAGTGGGCGCCTACCTGTTCGTCGACATGGCCCACGTGGCCGGTCTGGTCGCCGCTGGCGTCTACCCGAACCCAGTACCATTCGCCGACGTGGTCACCACCACCACCCACAAGACCCTGCGCGGTCCACGTGGCGGCCTGATCCTGGCTCGCGCCAACGCCGATATCGAGAAGAAGCTCAACTCCGCCGTATTCCCGGGCGCCCAGGGTGGCCCGCTGGAGCACGTGATCGCCGCTAAAGCGATCTGCTTCAAGGAAGCGCTGCAGCCTGAGTTCAAGGCCTACCAGGAACAAGTGGTGAAGAACGCCCAGGCCATGGCCGAAGTGTTCATCGAGCGCGGTTTCGACGTGGTGTCCGGTGGTACCAAGAACCACCTGTTCCTGCTGTCGCTGATCAAGCAGGACATCTCCGGCAAGGACGCTGACGCCGCTCTGGGCAAAGCCTTCATCACCGTGAACAAGAACTCCGTGCCAAACGATCCACGCTCCCCGTTCGTCACCTCCGGCCTGCGCTTCGGTACTCCGGCCGTGACCACTCGTGGCTTCAAGGAAGCCGAGTGCAAGGAACTGGCCGGCTGGATCTGCGACATCCTGGCGGACCTGAGCAACGAAGCGGTGATCGACGCCGTGCGTGAGAAGGTCAAGGCCATCTGCAAGAAGCTGCCGGTATACGGCGCTTAATCAGCCCGCAGACCGCAGCAGAAAAAGCCCGGCCCAGTGCCGGGCTTTTTTGTGCCCGCAGGGCCGCGGCGACAGGCGGTGAAAGGAGCCTGCGAGGTCTTGCGAACGCAGGATACCCGGGCGGCTGGTCCGGCCGATCGCAGCCTGCGACACCGGCTACAGTGGCCAGGGGAGGAAAAACCACTGGTCAGACCGGTAAAGCCAATCTGCACCCTCCCCCTTGTAAACCCATAAAACCCGAGCGTAGACTGCGCCTGCACTGGACATACCGGTAAGACCACAATAATTAAGTCCTCCATCCGCTGCGCCTCCCCCGCGCACGGCAGACAGGACACCGACCAGGATTCCCCCCATGCTCAGATGGTGCTCGCGTTCGATTTTCCTCCAGGTTGTCCTCGGACTGATGCTCGGCATCGTGTGCGGACTCACCCTCCCCGAATACTCCTCCCAGCTCAAACCCCTAGGCGATGGTTTCATCAAGCTGATCAAGATGCTGATCGGGCTGATCGTGTTCTGCGTGGTCGTCAGCGGCATCTCCGGTGCCGGCGACCTGAAGAAGGTCGGCCGCATCGGCCTCAAATCAGTGATCTACTTTGAAATACTCACCACCATCGCCCTGGTGATCGGCCTGGTCATGGCCTTCAGCACCGGCATCGGCAGCGGCGCCAACATCCATCTGGAGCAACTGTCCACCGCGGACATGGGCGACATCGCCCAGCGTGGCCAGCACATGCACACCACCACTCAGTTCCTCATGGACCTGATTCCCACCTCGGTGATCGGTGCTTTCGCCGAGAACAACATCCTCCAGGTACTGCTGTTCTCGGTGCTGTTCGGCAGCGCCCTTAACCTGGTGGGTGAAGCCGCCTCGGGCATCTCCCGGCTGATCAACGAACTGAGCCATGTGATCTTCCGCATCATGGGCATGATCGTGCGTCTGGCGCCCATCGGCGTGTTCGGTGCCATCGCCTTCACCACCAGCAAGTACGGCCTGGATTCGCTGCAGCACCTGGGCAGCCTGGTGGGGCTGTTCTACCTGACCTGCTTTGCCTTCGTCGCGGTGATCCTGGGCCTGGTGATGCGTTTGTCGGGCCTGCGCATGCTGCCCTTTCTCAAGTACCTGCGCGAAGAGTTGCTGATCGTCCTCGGCACCGCTTCCTCCGACGCGGTGCTGCCGCAGATCATGCGCAAGCTGGAACACCTGGGGATCGGCAGTTCCACCGTAGGCCTGGTGATTCCCACCGGCTACTCGTTCAACCTCGACGGCTTCTCCATCTACCTGACCCTGGCCATCGTCTTCATTGCCAACGCCACTGGCACTCCGCTGTCCATGTCGGACCTCTTGACCATTCTTCTGGTGTCGCTGATCACCTCCAAGGGCGCCCACGGCATCCCCGGCTCGGCGCTGGTGATCCTGGCGGCAACCCTGACTGCAATCCCGGCGATTCCGGTGGTGGGCCTGGTGCTGGTGCTGGCGGTGGACTGGTTCATGGGCATTGGCCGCGCCTTGACCAACCTGATCGGCAACTGCGTGGCCACCGTCGCCATCGCCCGCTGGGAAAAGGACATCGACGTGCAGCGGGCCAACAAGGTGCTCAGCGGCCAGCAGGGCTACACCTTCCAGGCCCGAAAACCGGTGACCGGCGCCCACCAGCAGGAATTTTGACCCGACCTTGTGCCTGTCATCGGCAGGCACAACACTCGGCGCGGCAACAGCGCGCTATTAATCGTTCATGGAGTCAACAGTGATCAGCTCGTCAACAGTGGTGAATTCAGTGGTAGAAAAGCTCCGGGCCGCCCTGGCCCGCGGCCAGTGGCGCTCCGGCGACATGCTGCCAGGGCAACGCGAATTGGCCGAGCAACTGGGCATCAGCCGCCCCAGCCTGCGCGAAGCGGTGATCGTCCTGGAGACCCTGGGCCTGGTGCGCTCCATGCCCGGCAAAGGCGTGGTGGTGCTGGACACCCCCCTGGACGAAGCGCAGGGCAGCGACAGTGCAGTGGCCGGGGCCAGCCTCGAAGACGTGCTGCAACTGCGCTACACCCTGGAGCCCTTCATCGTCGGCCTGGTGGCGCAATCCATCAGCAGCAAGGAAGTCGGCCAGTTGCGCCTGACGCTGATGGACATGCGCGAAGCCCTTGAAGCCGGCGACAGCGAAGCCGGGGTCAATGCCTACATCGCCTTCCACGAGGAACTCTTCACCCTGACCAGCAACCCGATCTTCCAGAACGTGGTGCAACAGACCAGCAATGCCCTCAAGCAAAGTGCACAGATCCTGCGCAATTCACCGGAGCACCTGGCCGAACGCCTGGAAGAAAATGAGGCGGTGGTGCGGGCCATCCGCAATAAGAACAGCGCCCTGGCCAGCGCCGAGATGCGCCGGCACATCCTCCAGGAAGGCCAGCGCATGGGCATCGAACTGAATATCCCGGACGATCACCTGGGCAACAGCGCCCAGTAATCCCCCCGAGTCAGCAACCGGACTGGAGACAGGCCATGGTCAGCTACGCCCTGAAAAACAATCCCTTCACCCGGGTGGCCAGCCTGCCAAGGCGCCCGCGGGGCGAAAGGAAGCTGCTGGTGGATGATGTCTACCCGCAGATCTTCGACGCCATTCTCGAACAGCGCATCGCTCCCGGCAGCCGCTTCACCGAAGACAGCCTGGGGCAGGCCTTCGGCGTCAGCCGCAGCATAGTGCGCCAGGTCCTGGCGCGGCTTTCCCATCAGCAAGTGGTGATCCTGCGGCCCAATTACCGGCCCCAGGTGGCGGCGCCGGACCTGGAACAGACCCGGCAGATCCTGCATGCCCGGCGCCTGACGGAAATCACCCTGGTGCGCCTGGCCTGCCAGCAGCCCCGGCGCCAGTTGCAACCCTTGCGCGAGTTGATCGCCCAGGAGCGCGAGGCCATTGCCCGCGACCAGCGCGGGCCGGCTATCCGCCTGTCCGGGGAGTTCCATCTGCAACTGGCGGAAATCGCCGGCAACGGGCCCCTGGCACAGTTCCTCGGCAGCCTGGTGCCCCTGACCTCACTGGCCATCGCCCAGTTCGAGGGCCAGGCCCGCAACTACTGCTCCTGGCAGGAACACTCGAAGATCATCGATGCACTACAGGAGGCCGATGCCGAAAAGGCCGAAACCCTGATGAACCAGCACCTGGCGCACCTGGAGCAGCGCCTGCTGGGCGGCCTGTAGCCGCCATCAGCCCGCGAGCATCCGCTCGAACCCCTGCCGGATCTTCTCTTCCGGCAGATCGTCGGCAATGAACACCATCACGCTCTCGCGCACTTCGCCTTCGGCCCATTCGCTGTCCCAATCGAAGCCATAGAGCTTGAGCACGCCCTGGAACACCATGCGCCGGGGCTCGTCGATAACGCTCAGCACACCTTTGTAGCGCAGCAGTTGCTTGCCGTGGTCTTCCAGCAGCTCATTCATGAATTCGCTCAGGCGATCCAGGTCCAGGGCTTGCTCGGTGCGCAGCACCAGGCTGGAAATCCGGTCCACTGACGGCGCCTTGCTCACTGGCCGCAGGCTGAGGCCGCCCCCCAGGTCGGCATTGAGATTGAACCCCCGCACATCCAGCAGCTCGGCCAGGTCGATCTGGCCGTGCTCCACCAGGCGGATCGGTGCCCGGCGGTTGATCCGGGTCAGGCGCTGGCCGAGGGCTTCGAAAGTCGCCTCGTCCACCAGGTCACGCTTGCTCACCAGCAGCCGGTCGGCAAAACCGATCTGCGCCTGGGCAATGGTCTGGGTCAGGTGGAACTCGGCGTGCTTGGCGTCCACCAGGGTGATGATGCCGTCGAGGATATAGCGTTCGCGCAGTTCCTCATCGATGAAGAAGGTCTGTGCCACCGGCGCCGGATCGGCCAGCCCGGTGCACTCGATCACCAGCCGGTCAAAGGCGATCTCGCCGCTGTCCAGACGCTCCAGCAACAGGTACAGGGCCTTGGTCAGGTCGGTGTGGATGGTGCAGCAGACGCAGCCGTTGGACAGGGTCATGACCTGTACCGGCTGCTCGCCCAGCAACTGGGTGTCGATGCCGGCATCGCTGAATTCGTTCTCGATCACGGCGATCTTCAGGCCGTGCTCGGCCTTGAGCAGGTGGCGCAACAAAGTGGTCTTGCCGGCACCAAGAAAACCGCTGAGCACGGTCACGGGAATAGGGTTGTGCAAAACAGGATCTCCCACGCATAAAAACGTAGAAGCCGGCTTGTCGGCGATGGCGTCCGAAGAACCGCTATCGCCGGCAAACCGGCTCCTACAGGGGTGTGGCTCAAACGCTGTATTTCAACAGCACTTCGGACCGCCCTTACCGCCGTATCGCGCCTCCTGGCGTTCCCGGAAGAACGCCTCGTACGACATCACCGGCTTGTCCGGGTGCTTGGTTTGCATATGCTCGACGTAGTTGTCGTAGTCGGGCATGCCGACCATCAGGCGCGCGGCCTGACCGAGGTATTTACCGAGGCGACTCAGGTCATTGAACATCGTTGCAATCCTCGAGTTACGCGTCCGGCACGGCCTGATAGGGCGATTCTTTATCCGTACGCTCCTTGCTGCCCCAGGCGGCGATGCCGACCTTGAGCGCGTAGAACAGGATGCTGAACACCACCAGCAGGAACAGGGCTGTCAGGGTCGCGTTGGTGTAGGCGTTGAAGATCACGTGCTGCATCTGCGTGATGTCCTTGGCCGGGGCGATGATCTGGCCGTTGGCCATTGCATCGCTGTATTTCTTCGCCAGCGACAGGAAGCCGATCGCCGGGTTGGCGTCGAACAGCTTGATGAAGCCTGCGGTGGTGGTGCAGATCAGCAGCCACACAGCCGGCAGCAGGGTGACCCAGATGTAGCGCTGGCGCTTCATCTTGATCAGCACCACGGTACCCAGCATCAGAGCGATACCGGCCAGCATCTGGTTGGAGATGCCGAACAGCGGCCACAGGGTGTTGATGCCGCCCAGAGGATCGATCACGCCCTGGTACAGCAGGTAGCCCCAGAGCGCCACGCAGCCTGCGGTGGCAATCAGGTTGGCGGTCCACGACTCGGTGCGTTTCAGCGCCGGAACGAAGGAACCCAGCAGGTCCTGGAGCATGAAGCGCCCGGCACGGGTACCGGCGTCCACCGCAGTGAGGATGAACAGGGCTTCGAACAGGATCGCGAAGTGGTACCAGAAGGCCATGGTGTTCTCACCCGGCAATACATGGTGGAGGATCTGCGCGATCCCCACTGCCAGGGTCGGCGCGCCGCCGGCACGGGCCAGGATGGTGTTTTCACCGATGTCCTTGGCCACCGCCTGCAGTTGGTCCGGGCTGATCGCAAAACCCCAGCTGCTGACAGTCTGGGCTACCGCCACCACGTCGCCGCCGACGATGGCCGCCGGACTGTTCATGGCGAAGTACACGCCCGGCTCGATCACCGAGGCCGCGACCATGGCCATGATCGCCACGAAGGACTCCATGAGCATGCCGCCGTAGCCGATGTAGCGGGCGTTGGCTTCGTTATCCAGCAGCTTGGGCGTGGTGCCCGAGGAGATCAGCGCATGGAAGCCGGAGACCGCACCGCAGGCAATGGTGATGAACAGGAAGGGGAACAGGCCGCCTTTCCACACCGGGCCGGTGCCGTCGGTGAACTGGGTCAGGGCCGGCATCTTCAGCTCGGGCATGGTGATCAGGATGCCGATCGCCAGAGCGATGATGGTGCCGATCTTGAGGAAGGTCGACAGGTAGTCCCGCGGTGCCAGGATCAGCCACACCGGCAGTACTGCCGCGACGAAACCGTAGCCGATCAGCATCCAGGTGATCTGCACGCCGGTGAAGGTGAACATCTTGCCCCACACCGGATCCGCCGCCACCTGGCCACCCAGCCAGATGGAGCCGAGCAACAGCAGCACGCCGATCAACGAGATCTCACCAATGCGGCCCGGGCGGATGTAGCGCATGTACACGCCCATGAACACCGCGATCGGGATGGTCGCCATCACCGTGAAGATGCCCCACGGGCTCTCGGCCAGGGCCTTGACCACGATCAGCGCCAGCACCGCGAGGATGATGATCATGATCAGGAAGCAGCCGAACAGCGCGATGGTCCCCGGGATACGGCCCATTTCCTCACGGACCATGTCGCCCAGGGAACGGCCGTTACGCCGGGTGGACAGGAACAGCACCATGAAGTCCTGCACCGCACCGGCCAGGACCACCCCGGCAATCAGCCACAGGGTGCCGGGCAGGTAGCCCATCTGCGCCGCCAGCACCGGGCCCACCAGGGGGCCTGCGCCGGCAATGGCCGCGAAGTGGTGACCGAAGAGGATGTGCTTGTTGGTCGGGACGTAGTCCAGACCATCATTGTTGACCACGGCGGGCGTGGCCCGGCCCGGGTCCAGCTGCATCACGTTGTTGGCAATGAACAGACTGTAATACCGGTACGCCACCAGATAGATGGCCACGGCGGCGACCACAATCCACAAGGCGTTGATCGCCTCGCCGCGACGCAATGCAACTACGCCAAGGGCGCAAGCTCCTACGATTGCCAGCAGCAGCCAAGGAACATGGCGCAACAGGCTATTATTATTTTTCATTTTTTTATTCCAGCCAGGAGGATAGAAAAACCGCGTTTCGAGTGTAGCGCTACTGCTCTTAAAGACCACCCCCCACGTTGGTCTAGAGCCTTCTTTTAACTTATGAGGGCGGTTTTTCTTGCTCCCGATCTGCCTGAGCGGCGCCCGCCAGGAAAAAACCGGAACCCTGGGCACTTGCCGACAGTCGCACGCTTGAGCCCTGGTGCAGGAACCTCCATGTCAACGCCACCCGAACAACCGCCATTGCCACCGCCACTCCTGTATTTACTGTGCCTGACCCTGGCGCTGTTTCTCAGCGGCTGGCTGCCCTTGCCGCTGCCGGTCAATAACGGCGTGCGCAGCCTGGCAGTGATCCTAATTGTCTTCGGGCAGGGCTTGTCGTTCTGGGCCATGTGGCGTTTCCGGCAACAGCGCACCACCTCCAGCAACTTCGACCAGCCCGACCAGTTGCTCCGCGATGGCCCCTTCGCCATCTCGCGCAACCCGATCAACCTGGGCGACACCCTGGGCTACTGCGCCATTGCCCTGCTGCTGGGCAACCTGTGGCCCTGGCTGTTGCTGCCGGGGCTGCTGTACCTGATGAACCGCACGGTGATCCGCCCGGACGAGAGACAACTGCTGGAGCTCTTTGGCCAGCCCTACCGTGACTACTGCCGCAAGGTCCGGCGCTGGTTGTAGCGACAGGCGCGAACCGGGGTCTATAGTTCAGGGCACCATGCAGAGGGCCAGCCCATGACCGAGCAACACGACGACCGCCGACGCTTCAAACGCATCGCCTTCGATGCCCGGACCGAACTCAGCCAAGGCACCCACCGCTGGCCGGTACGGCTGCTGGATCTTTCACTGAAGGGCCTGCTGATCGAGCGCCCCGACCCGTGGCTGGGCGACCCGGCGCGCCCCTTCGAGGCCGACATTCACCTGAGCTCCGACGCCGATGTGCGCATGGACGTACAACTGGCCCATGACAATAAGGGCCAACTGGGTTTCGTCTGCCTGCACATCGGCCTGGAGTCCATCGAGCACCTCAGGCGCCTGATCGAGTTGAACCTGGGAGACCCCGAGGAGCTTGAGCGCGAGCTCGGGGCCTTGATCGATATCTGATGGCCTTTCAGGGAAACAGCGCGGGCTCGGGAAACTCGCTTTCCGTGTCCCAGTAACCCGCCTGCTGGCGCGTGGCGACAGTCCACTGGCCGTCGGCATAACGGAAGGTGCGATAGGTGGTAACGAACTCTTCGTTCTCCATCGATGAAGCGGACGACACCTGCTGGATGCTTTCCGTGCCGCCACCAACGGACGGTACGATCTGCCAGGCCGCCTTGCCGGTCTGGGCAAACACCAGCGGCTGCTTCTCCGCGCCCTCCCCCTGGCACAGCACCGGGTCCAACTGATTCTGTTCCGGCATCAGCACTTGGGTGGCCGGGCCGCTGTAGCTGCCCATGGGAGCGGTCTGGTCGATGGTCAGGAAAAACGCCGGGGACGGCAGGCCGTTCAGCGGTGCCTTTTCCACGGTGGCCATCGGGTAGCCCAGGGACTTCTGCGCCAGTACCTCGCCGCTATCGGACACCAGGCGCGCCTGGGCTCCCAACGGCGCGCTCGGCTGATCCCCCTCCGGCTCGGCAAAGCTGTCGGCGTCCAGGCCATTGCCCCAGCTATCGGCATGCAACTGGGGGGTGATGCGCACATCCTCCAGCACCTCCAGCACCGAACCGTCGCCCACCAGCACCTGCTGGGCAATCCGATAGCCTTCCGGCACCTCGGCCGGCTGTGCCAGGGCCAGGCCGCAATAGCCCAGCAACCCCCAACCCAACACCCGCCCCCTGAATCCGCTCATGGCCATATCACCTGCTTCCTTTCAAAAAAGACCAGCATGCTTACTCGAAAAGTGCATCCAGCGCCTGCTCCAGGCGGGTCACGGCAATGATCTTCAAGCCCGGCGGCGCCTCTTTCGGCGCGTTGCCCTTGGGCACGATAGCTCGCTTGAAGCCGTGCTTGGCCGCTTCCTTCAAGCGCTCCTGACCGCTGGGCACCGGGCGCACCTCACCCGACAGGCCGACTTCGCCAAACACCAGCAGGTCATGGGGCAACGGACGGTTGCGCAGGCTCGACATCACGGCGGCCATCAACGCCAGGTCGGAGGCGGTTTCCAGCACCTTGACCCCGCCCACCACGTTGAGGAACACATCCTGATCGTGGGTGGGGATGCCGCCATGGCGATGCAGCACCGCCAGCAGCATGGCCAGGCGGTTCTGGTCCAGGCCCAGGGTCACCCGGCGCGGGTTGGCCAAGTGGCTGTCATCCACCAGCGCCTGGACCTCCACCAGCATCGGCCGGGTGCCTTCCCAGGTGGCCATCACCACGCTGCCCGGAACCTCTTCCTGGGCACGAGTGAGGAAAATCGCCGAAGGATTGGAGACCTCCTTCAATCCGCGGTCAGTCATGCCGAATACACCCAGCTCATTCACCGCACCGAAACGGTTCTTCACCGCCCGCAGCAAGCGCAGGCGCCCGTCGGATTCGCCTTCGAAATACAGCACGGTGTCCACCATGTGCTCCAGCACCCGCGGCCCGGCCAGGGCGCCTTCCTTGGTCACGTGGCCGACGAGGAAGATCGCCGTGCCGCTCTGCTTGGCGTAGCGCACCAGCAAGGCCGCGCTCTCGCGCACCTGGGACACGCCGCCCGGGGCCGACTGCAGTTGTTCGGTGAAAATCGTCTGGATCGAGTCGATCACCATGACCTTGGGTTTTTCTACCCGGGCCGTGGCGATGATGGTTTCGATGCAGGTCTCGGTCATCACCCGCAGTTGGTCCTGGGGCAGGCCCAGGCGCCGGGCGCGCATCGCCACCTGCTGCTGGGATTCCTCACCGGTGACATACAGCGCCGGCATGCGCGTGGCGATATTGCACAGGGTCTGCAGCAGGATGGTCGACTTGCCGATCCCCGGATCACCACCGATCAGCACCACCGAACCGTCCACCAGGCCGCCGCCCAGTACCCGGTCGAGTTCACCGGAAGCGGTGGAGAAACGCGGGATTTCCTCGACGCTGACTTCCGCCAGGGTCTTGATCTGCGCCTGCTGCCCGGCCCAGCCGGTGCGCCCGGCAGGTGCCGCCGCGCCGCCGCTTTCGATCATGGTCTCGGTCAGGGTGTTCCAGGCCCCGCACTCACCGCACTGCCCGGCCCATTTGGGAAAGGTGGAGCCGCACTCGGTGCAGCCGTACATGCGCTTGGCCTTGGCCATCTGAACCCCCGGCAAAAACCGCGATGATAGCTCAGCTGGCGCGGATCAGCGCGGTGCGGCGGTACGTATCTGCCCGCTGGCCAGGCGCGTGGCGCTATTGCCCAGGGGATCCTCGGCATTCAGGTCGGCGCCCTTGGCGGCCAGGGCGTCAAGCAATTCGACCCGCTTGAACAACCCGGCGTACATGGCGGCGGTCTGCCCGGCGCCATTGCGCTGGTCGGGGCTGCAATCGGCGGCCAGCAGGCGCCGGGCGATCTGCACCTCGCCCTTGAAGATCGCCCCCATCAAGGCCGTGTTGCCACGCTTGTCCTGGGCGCAGGCGTTGGCCCCAGCGGCCAGCAGGCGCTCCACCGCCGGGCCCTGGCCGTGATAGGCCGCGAGGATCAGCGCGGTGTAGCCCTTTTCATCCTGGGTATCGAGGGAATAGCCGGCCGCGATAAAGGTGTCGAGCATTTCCACATCGCCACGGCGGGCGGCATCGAAATAGTAGTTTTCCAGCTGGACCTTGACCGCCACCGGGTCGGCGGCGGCCGCTGCTTCGGCCGTAGGCTGCGCGTAGGCGGCAAACGACCAGGCCACTGACAGCAGCGCTATAAAAAGACGCATGGCGCGACTCCTCTGTCGGAAAAAGACGTCACGCCCGGGCGGGCGTGACGGGTAAGGCTCGCTCGATCAGTCGCTCAACTTCGCCGCCAGGGCCTTGACTCGGGCCAGGTCGCCCTTGGCCACCTTGGTCACCCCAGTGCCGTATTCCGGGTCGGCCTTGTAAAGGAACGACAGCATGATGTGCTTGCTCTCATCATCAGTGGTGGCCAGGGAGCCGCCGAAGCTGTCGATCAGGTCCTGGCGTTCCTTCTTGCTGAAGGAGCGATACAGGTCACCGGCCTGCTTGAAGTTCTGCTCGCGCTGGATCTTCGCCTGCTGGGTGCTGCCCGCCAGCGCCATCTGGCTGTAGCGCGCGGTCTGCGGCTCTTCGCGTGGCATCAGGCGGCTTGGCTGGTAGTTGACCCCCGTGCTGCTGTGGCCCAGGTTCATCGCGCCGTCCTGGTTGCCGTTGTTCACCGGGTTCTTCGGCGCGTTGATCGGCAGTTGCAGGGCATTGGCGCCGATGCGGTACATCTGGGTATCGGCATAGGAGAACACCCGGCCTTGCAGCAGGCGGTCTTCCGACGGTTCGATGCCTGGCACCAGATTGGCCGGTGCCATGGCCACTTGCTCGGTTTCCTGGAAGACGTTGGCCGGATTGCGGTTCAACACCATCTGCCCGACTTTGCGCTCGGGCACACCGGGCCAGATCTTGGTAGCGTCCAGCGGGTCGAAATCAAACTTGGCCAGGTCTTCGGGTTTCAATACCTGGACATACAAGTCCCACTTGGGAAAGTCCCCTTTATTAATGTGGGTTACCAAGTCATTAGTCATATGACTGTAATCGCGCCCCTGTACCTCCACCACTTGTTTCGGGTCGAGATTCTTCAGACCCTGCAGGCTCTTCCAGTGGAACTTCACGTAGTGCACTTCGCCCTTGGCGTTGATCAACTTGTAGGCATGCACACCATTACCGTCCATTTCCCGGTAACTGGCCGGAGTGCCGGAGTTGGAATACAGCTCGGTCAGAGTACGAGTGGCTTCTGGAACATGGGAGAAGAAGTCGAAACGCCGCGAGTCATCGTCGAGATTGGTGCGCGGGTCGGGTTTGAACGCATGCACCATGTCCGGGAACTTGATGGCATCACGAATGAAGAAGGTCGGGAAGTTGTTGCCCACCAGGTCCCAGTTACCGTCCGCGGTATAGAACTTGGTGGCGAAGCCCCGTGGATCGCGCAAGGTTTCCGGGGAGTGGTTGCCATGCACCACCGCCGAGAAACGCACGAATACCGGGGTCACTTCGCCGGCGGCAAACACCTTGGCACGGGTCAGGTCCGTGAGGTTGTCGGTTACCGTGAAAGTACCGTGGGCACCCGTGCCACGGGCATGCACCACACGCTCTGGAATGCGCTCGCGGTCGAACCGCTGGAGTTTCTGAATCAACTGCACGTCTTGCAACAGCACCGGGCCGGTGGCGCCCGCAGTCTGCGAATTCTGGTTGTCGCCCACTGCCGCACCGTTGTCGCGGGTCAGCGTGGCGGCCTGTACGGAAAGGGAAAGCATACTGGCGGCAAGCACGCCCAGTACGCGTCGCTGGGAAAGACTCCCAAGGCCAAGAGAAGCGGTCATGTTGTATTCCTCTAGTTATATAAGGCGCATCTCGATGCGCCTGCTAGAGGCTAGTGACTAAATATTTGAAAGATAAATAGAAAGGCCGTAACCGCTCGATTGACAGAATGTACTGGTTATATCGTGGGGCGCGGGGTATATCGCGCGCGATTTGATGGCACTTTGAATAAACTATTTGCCTCTTTATCGGTCGATAACCCCGCGAGCTGTAAAAAGTTGTTTCGGCAAAATGCTTTTTGCTGAATTACACTGCCGTAACCAACCTCATCTGTAGCAAGGAATAACCTATGGGCGTGCTAAGTGAATTCAAGGCCTTCGCGGTCAAAGGTAATGTGGTCGATATGGCCGTCGGTATCATCATCGGCGCCGCGTTCGGCAAGATCGTCTCGTCCTTTGTTGGCGACGTGGTCATGCCGCCAATCGGCCTGCTGATCGGTGGGGTGAACTTCGGGGATCTGGCGGTCACGCTCAAGGCGGCTGCGGGCGATACGCCGGCAGTGGTCTTGGCGTACGGCAAGTTCATCCAGAGCATCATCGACTTCGTGATCATTGCCTTCGCCATCTTCATGGGGGTCAAGGTGATCAACCGTCTCAAGCGCGAAGAAGCCGTGGCCCCGACGCTGCCGCCGGTGCCGACCAAGGAAGAAGAGCTGCTGGGGGAGATCCGCGATCTGCTCAAGGCTCAGAACAACAAGCCCTGAGGCTGATCCCGCAATACGACAACGGCGCCCTGATGGCGCCGTTTTCATTACCAGTAGTTTTCCACCGCCACCTGCCCCGGTCGCCGGGTCAAGCTCAGGCTCATGCCCCGCTGCTTGAGCAGGGCGCGGGTGTCATCGATCATCTGCGGGTTGCCGCAGAGCATCACCCGGGAGTGCTCGGGGCTCAGCTCCACGCCGGCGGCACGCTCCAGCTCACCGTTCTCGATCAACTGGGTGATGCGCCCGTTGAGGCTGCCCGGATGCTGCTCGCGGGTCACGGTGCTGATGAATTGCAGCTTGTGGGCAAATTCCGCCAGGTATTCGCGCTGGGGCAACTCGGCCAGCAGGCGCTGATAGGCCAGCTCCTTGGCCTCGCGCACGCTATAGACCAGGATGATGCGTTCGAATTTTTCCCACACCTCGAAGTCCTGGAGGATCGACAGGAACGGCGCAATCCCGGTGCCGGTGGATAGCAACCAGAGGTCGCGACCATCGACGAAACGGTCCAGGGTCAGGTAGCCAAAGGCCTGGCGATCCACCAGCAGGCTGTCCCCCACTTCCAGGCGGCTCAGCTCGCTGGTGAACTCGCCGCCGGGCACCACGATGGAAAAGAACTCGAGAAACTCATCGAACGGCGACGACACCATGGAATAGGCGCGCCACACCGTACTGCCGTCGGCCTTGGTCACCCCGAGGCGAGCGAACTGCCCGGCACGAAAGCGAAAACCCGCATCCCGGGTGGTTCGCAGGGTGAACAGGCTGGAGGTCAAGGGCTGGACCTCGAGCAGGGTCTGGCGGGTGTACTTTTCTTCACTGGCAGTCATGACAGGCTCCACAAAACCGATGCGCTAGTGTCCCGCAAAGCGCCGCGCAGAAACACCGGCGGTTTGTAGTGGCATAGAGCGCGGGCAATCAGCGACAAAAAAACGTACCATTTAGCCCCGCTTCGAACAGCCCGCACTGCCGCTGTCCGAGGGTTCCCGTGCGCTCGACAGCCCCCACCGCCGGGACATTCACCGATTACCTAGAGTCCGCCCCATGCCCCTGCTTGCAAGCCCCTTCGCCCAGCTCGACCTGATCCGCCAGCCCGAACAGCAGAACGAGCCACTGCAAGCCTTCGACGCGGCGGACGAATACCTGCTCAATCACCTGGCCGAACAACAAGCGGCCAGCGACACCCGGGTGCTGGTGCTCAACGACAGCTTCGGCGCCCTGGCCGCGAGCCTGCTGGGCAAGGTCCAGGTCAGCAGCAGTGGCGACTCCTACCTGGGCGCCCTGGCCCTGGAAAAGAACCTGGTGCGCAACGGCCTGCCCTTCGACGCCGTGCGCGTGGTGCCGGCCAGCGAGCCCCTGGCCGGCCCCTTCGACCGGGTGCTGATCCGCGTCCCCAAGACCCTGGCCCTGCTGGAAGAGCAACTGATCCGCCTGCAAGGGCAACTGGCCCCCGGCGCCCAGGTGGTGGCGGCGGCGATGGTCAAGCACCTGCCCCGCGCCGCCGGTGATTTGCTGGAGCGCTACATCGGCCCGGTCCAGGCCTCGCTGGCGGTGAAAAAAGCTCGGCTGCTGATTGCCACGCCGCAAGACAAGCAGCCCGTCGTGTCGCCCTACCCGACCCGCTATCGCCTGGAACAGCCGGCCATCGAGCTGCTCAACCACGCCAACGTGTTCTGCCGCGAAGGCCTGGACATCGGCACCCGCGCCTTCCTCCCGCACCTGCCGCAGAACCTCGGCAGCGCCCGGGTCGCGGACCTGGGCTGCGGCAACGGCGTCCTGGCCATTGCCAGCGCCCTGGACAACCCCCAGGCCCATTACACCCTGGTGGACGAATCCTTCATGGCGGTGCAATCGGCCCGGGAGAACTGGCAGGCCGTGCTGGGCGAGCGCGAAGCCCAAATGCGAGCCGGCGACGGCCTGGCCGGACAGGCAGCGCAATCCCTGGAGGTGGTGCTGTGCAACCCGCCGTTCCACCAGCAGCAGGTGGTGGGCGACTTCCTCGCCTGGCGCATGTTCCAGCAGGCCCGGGAGGCCCTGGTGGTAGGGGGCGCACTGTACATCGTCGGCAACCGCCACCTGGGCTACCACAGCAAGCTGGCGCGGCTGTTCCGCGGCGTCGAGCAAGTGGCGGCAACCCCCAAGTTCGTCATCCTCAAGGCCCGCAAGTAAGGGCTCGCCAGAACACAGCGGCCTTTTCGACAGGCAAAAAAAACCCTCCACCAAGGGAGGGTTGAAACCGAGCCGCAAGGCAACGGGATGGGATGATCAGTGGGTGGTCAGGCCTGCGGCATTCATGAACATGCGCATCAGGCTGGCGACCACGAACAGGGCCAGGACACTGCCGCCCCAGATCATTACCAGCCAACCCAGGCGCTGCCACAGCGGCTTCTTTTCCGCCTGTTCGATTTCCTGCAAAGAGTGTTTACCGCTCATGACCTCAACTCCTGCCTAACCCGGATTCCCGTAGGAGCTGGCGTGCCAGCGAAAGCGACCGCAAGCTCGGCGCAAGGCGCGAAGGCCTCTTCGCCGGCAAGCCGGCTCCTACCTAGTGATAACCGTCTTCGTGGGTGACCTTGCCGCGGAACACGTAGTAGCTCCAGAAGGTATAACCCAGGATGAACGGGATGATGAACAAGGTGCCCACCAGCATGAAGCCCTGGCTCTGCGGCGGCGCGGCGGCGTCCCAGATGGAGATCGACGGTGGCACTATGTTCGGCCACAGGCTGATGCCCAGGCCGCTGTAGCCGAGGAAGATCAGCACCAGGGTCAGCAGGAACGGCGTGTAGTGGGCGTTGCGGGCCACGGCGCGGAGCAGGCCGTACATGGTCACCAGCACCAGGATCGGCACCGGCAGGAACCAGAACAGGTTCGGCAGGGTGAACCAGCGCGCGGCAATCTCGGCGTGGGCCAGGGGCGTCCAGATGCTGACGACGCCGATCACCGCCAGCACCACGTAGGCCAGGGGCCGCGCCAGGTCATGCATCTGCAGTTGCAGCTTGCCTTCGGTTTTCATGATCAGCCAGGTGCAACCGAGCAAGGCATAGGCCACCACCAGCGCCAGGCCGCAGAACAGGGTGAACGGGGTCAGCCAGTCCAGGGAACCGCCGGCGAACTGGCGGTTGACCACCGGCAGCCCATCGATGAATGCCCCCAGGGCCACGCCCTGGAAGAAGGTCGCCGCCACCGAGCCGCCGATGAAGGCCTTGTCCCAGATGTGGCGCTTGTCTTCCTTGGCCTTGAAGCGGAACTCGAAGGCCACGCCGCGGAAGATCAGGCCCACCAGCATCAGGATCAGCGGCAGGTAGAGTGCCGAGAGCACCACCGAGTAGGCCAGCGGGAAGGCGCCGAACAACGCCGCGCCGCCCAGTACCAGCCAGGTTTCGTTGCCGTCCCAGACAGGCGCGACGGTGTTCATCATTACGTCACGGTCGCGGTCGTCCTTGACGAACGGGAAGAGAATCCCGATCCCCAGGTCGAAGCCGTCCATGACCACGTACATCATGATGCCGAAGATGATAATCACGGCCCAGAGCAGCGGAAGATCAATACCCATGACTCAGTTCCCCTTGTTCAGGCGGGTGCCGTGGTCGGCGTCGTGGTCATCGTCGGCTGCGGACAGCGGACGGGCCGGGGTGCGTTTCTGGCCGGGGCCACCGTGGCTGGTTTCGGCACCTTCGTTGGTAACCGGGCCTTTGCGCACCAGGCGCATCATGTAGCCGATACCCACGCCGAACAGCGAGAAGTACACCACCACGAACAGCGCCAGGGTGATGCTCATCTGCACAAAGCTGTGGCCGGAAGAGGCATCCGCCGTGCGCATCAGGCCATAGACCACCCACGGCTGGCGGCCGATCTCGGTGGTGAACCAGCCGGCCAGGATCGCGATCAACCCGGAGGGGCCCATCCACAACGCCAGGTACAGGAACGGGCGCGAGGTGTAGAGGGTGTCGCGCTTGCGCAGCCAGAGGCTCCACAGGCCGGTGAAGATCATCAGCATGCCCAGGCCGACCATGATCCGGAACGACCAGAAGACGATGGTCGAGTTGGGCCGGTCCTCGGGTGGGAACTCCTTGAGCGCCGGCACCTGCTTGTCCAGGGAGTGGGTGAGAATCAGGCTGCCCAGGTAGGGGATTTCCACCGCGAACCGGGTCTTCTCGGCCTTCATGTCCGGCCAGCCGAAGAGGATCAGCGGAGTCGGCTCGTTACCGACATTTTCCCAGTGACCTTCGATGGCGGCGATTTTCGCCGGCTGGTGCTTGAGGGTATTGAGCCCGTGGAAGTCACCGATCACCGCCTGCACCGGCGCCACGATCAGGGCCATCCACATGGCCATGGAGAGCATGCGACGAATGGCCGGGTTGTCCCGTCCCCGCAGCAAGTGCCAGGCTGCCGACGAGCCGACGAAGAACGCCGTGGCGACGAACGCCGCTACAGCCATGTGCGCCAGGCGATAGGGGAATGACGGGTTGAAGATCACCGCCAGCCAATCCACCGGGATCACCTGGCCGTTGACGATTTCATAGCCTTGCGGGGTCTGCATCCAGCTGTTGGACGAGAGGATCCAGAAGGTCGAGATCAGGGTGCCGATGGCCACCATCACCGTGGAGAAGAAGTGCAGCTTGCGCCCGACCTTGTTCCAGCCGAACAGCATCACCCCGAGGAAACCGGCTTCCAGGAAGAAGGCCGTGAGCACTTCATAGGTGAGCAGGGGGCCGGTGACAGAACCGGCAAAATCCGAGAAGCGGCTCCAGTTGGTGCCGAACTGGTAAGCCATCACCAGACCGGAGACCACACCCATGCCGAAGTTGACGGCAAAGATCTTCGACCAGAAGTGGTAGAGATCGCGGTAGGTGTCGTCGCGGGTCTTCAGCCAGAGGCCTTCGAGTACCGCCAGGTAGCTCGCCAGGCCGATGGTGATCGCCGGGAACAGGATATGGAACGAGATGGTGAACGCGAACTGAATTCGGGCGAGATCAAGAGCCTCTAAACCGAACATAAGCTTTCCTCTATCAGGTAATACCGGCTGCCGGCCAGAGGCCTGCACCCACTGCCCCCACGGATATGGAGTGCGGCGAATTCGGATTCGTTCTTTTTTAAACCATCGCTACGCAGGGAGTCTGGCACTTGGGCCACCACATCAGCCTTTGCAAAAAGGTTTTGATCTGGATCAAGCAACGTTGAAAGAGTAGTCCTAATTTCGCCATGCAACTCTGTGGTTATTTGCCGCGTGACAGCTTGCCTCACCCTCTCAAGCCCAGGGTTTTCTCGGCTTTTTCCCACACAAAACGCCTGTAGCCGCTGCTGAGCCTGCGAAGCTGCGAAAGGCCGGGCCGCGTTCGGTACGTAGGGCCTTGCCTGGCAACTTCCCGTCGAACCTGCGGCGTATTCAAGATCCTGGCGCCTCCTACGGAGCCGTTCGCAGCCTGCGGCAGCGGCTACTGGGTTCGCGACCAGGTGTTCGAGCGAAAAACAAGATAGATGCGCAGCTAACGAATTTTCCCCGGGCCGCAACTATTGGTTACACCTTGGTGATAATCTCGTGGCACTCCCGCTCAGATCTACCGCCCGATGCCCAGCCAAGACCCTCTGCTGCTCCGTCACCATCGTCCGTTCATCGCGTTCTGGCTGGCCCGGATCTTTACCGCCAGCGGCTTCCAGATGCTCACCGTGGCCATTGGCTGGAACCTCTACCAACTGACCGGCAATGTGCTGGACCTGGGCTTGGTGGGGCTGGTGGAATTCGCCCCGCGGGTGCTGTTCATGCTGCACACCGGGCATGTGGCCGACCGCTACGACCGGCGTCGGGTGGCGGCCATCTGCCAGTCGCTGCAAGCCCTGATCGCCCTGGCCCTGGCCGTCGGCAGCCTGACCGACAGCGTCACCCGGGAAATGATCTTCATCCTGGCCTTCCTGCTCGGCGGCGCCCGCTCCTTCGAAATGCCCACCACCCAGGCCCTGCTGCCGAGCATCGTGCCCGCGGCGCTGTTTCCCCGGGCGGTGGCCGCCGCGCAATCGGCGCAGCAGTCGGCGACCATCGTCGCCCCGGCCCTGGGCGGGTTGCTGTACGCCTTCGGCAGCGTCTGGGTCTACGGCCCCACCGTGGTCCTGTACCTGATCGCCTGCGTGCTGATGCTCAACCTGCCGGCCCGGCAGACCCCGTTGAACAAGGGCAAGGCCACCCTCGATTCGCTGCTGGCGGGCATCCGCTTCATCCGCAGCCGCCCGGACATCCTCGGCGCCATCTCCCTGGACCTGTTCGCGGTATTGCTGGGTGGCGCCACCGCGCTGCTGCCGGTGTTCGCCAAGGACATCCTGCTCACCGGCCCCTGGGGCCTGGGGCTGCTGCGTTCGGCGCCAGCGGTGGGGGCCTTGCTGATGTCCCTGTGGCTGGCGCGCTTTAGCGTCGAGCGCAAGGTCGGGCGGGTGATGTTCACCGCGGTCGGGGTGTTTGGCGTGGCCACCATCGCCTTCGGCCTCTCGACTTCGTTCTGGTTTTCCCTGGCGGTGCTGGTGGTGCTGGGGGCGGCGGACATGATCAGCATGGTGATCCGCGCCTCCTTCGTGCAACTGGAAACCCCGGACGAAATGCGCGGCCGGGTCAGCGCGGTGAACGGCCTGTTCATCGGCGCGTCGAATCAGTTGGGGGAGTTCGAATCCGGGCTGACCGCCCACTGGTTCGGCACGGTGCCGGCGGTGGTGCTGGGCGGGGTCGGCACGCTGCTGGTGACCGGCGTCTGGATCAAGCTGTTCCCGACCCTGGCCCAGCGCGATCGGATGATCGAACGGGTCGAGCAACCCAAGGCCTGAAGCCGCGCCGGGCTGGCGCGGCCAGGTTCAAGCCTCAGTGGCTGGGCTAAGCTTCAGCAGCGGCTCGCCATTTCGCCGCCTCCAGCAGGTCGCAACCATCCTGGGTCAGTACATAGAGCACGTCGATGATGTGCGGGATGTCCTTCACATCGCCGTGGCTGAAGTTCAGGCAGCAGAGGGTTTCCAGCAGATTGGCAGCCGTGCGCATGCGTTGCTCGGCGGCTTCGTGCAGCGCCTCAGGGGAGGCATTGGCGTTGATAAAAAACACACCTGGCCGGCTTATGTTGGATTTAAGCGGCACATAGTGAGCAGCAGTTTCCGGGGTATTCATCATTAGATCCTTCTTTATGAATGACCGCCCCAATCGTGACCAAACGATGGGTGGCGGACTGTGCACAGGTTGGTCAACCGGGAAGAAGGCACCCGGCACACCCGAAGGTGTCCCGCGCACAGCCCACCATTAAGCGTGCGGACACGAAAAAGTGCCTGCAAACCAGGGTGGCGCGTGCGCCTTCTAATTTCGGGTGACCAAACCCGGCCGCTGAATTGGCAGCGACGGCGCGAACTATAGGGGTGATGGGACGGGCGGTGCAACAAGCGGCTGGTTAGCCTTTGTTACCCGTTCACAAGCCCCCCGCCTGACTCCTTGTCGAACCGAGCTGCGACAGAGAAACGCCCCGTGGGGGGCCTCGTAACAGGTTATTGATCATTCTCTGCAATACAAAACCGCTACGAAGCGTGTAAGGTATCGCCTTACACTCGCACCCCATGATCAAGTCCTTTCAGCACAAAGGCCTGCGCGCCTTCTATGAAACCGGATCGACTCGTGGAATACGGGCCGAGCATGCACGCCGGTTGGCCCGCCAGCTGTCGTTCATGGATCACGCCAGCGAACCGGCAGACCTCAATCTGCCGGGCTGGCGGCTGCACCCGCTCAGGGGCGACCTGCTTGGCTACTGGTCCCTGGTAGTGTCCGGCAACTGGCGAGTGATCTTTCGTTTCGTAGGTTCGGATATCGAGCTGGTGGATTATCTGGACTACCACTGAACAGGAGGCAGGATCATGCCCATCCACAACCCGCCCCACCCCGGTGACACCCTGCGCCTGGATATCTTGCCCGAACTGGGCATCAGCGTGACGGAGCTCGCGCGGCATATCGGCTACGCCCGCCCGCACCTGTCCAAGGTGTTGAACGGCCATGCGCCGATCCGCGCGGAACTGGCGGTCAAGCTGGAACGCGCCGGAATCGGCAAGGCCAAGGTCTGGCTGGCGGTACAGGCCGATTACGACATCTGGCACACCGAGCAGGAACTGCAACCGGTGATCGAGCCCATCGTGGCCCATGTTGGCTGAGCCCTAAACCAGCAGCTCTCCAGCCACCTTGGCGCGCTTGCCGCGACCGCACAGCGCTTCCACCAGGGCCAGGGCAAACGCCAGGGCCGCGGCGGAGCCCTGGGCGGTGATGCAGTTACCGTCCACCACCACCGGCTGGTCGACAAAGGTGCAGCCCAGCAGATGATGGCTGGCGCTGGGCAGGCAGGTCATGCGCCTTTGGCGCAGCACGCCATACGCCTGCAAGGCCAGGGCCGGGGCTTCGGCGATGCCGGCGAACAGGCGCCCCGCTGCGGCCTGATCCTTGAGCAGTTGCTGCAGCGGTTGATGGGCCGCCAGGTGCTGGGCGCCCACCGCGCCGCCGGGCAATACGATCAGGTCGAAGCGCTGGGCCAGCACGTCCACCAGCATGGCGTCGGCGGTCAAGCGGGTGCCCCGGGCGCAGGTGAGCATGCGCCGGCCTTCGACGCTGGCGGCCAGCACTTCGACTTCGGCACGGCGCAATACGTCGATCAGGGTCACGCTTTGCAGGTCGTCGATGCCTTCGGCAAGGGTGACCAGGGCTCTGAAGGTCATGGGGATGACTCCGCGTGGAGGTCTTTAGAGCTTAGTCAGCTTTGCCGGCTGCCGTTCAGGGCGCCGTCACTTGATGTAGATCTGCGCGCCCAGGCTGTTGCCCGGGGCGTTGAGCGAGGTGTTGCGAAAGCTGAAGGTGCCCTCCTGCTTGCCCGCCAGGTCGAAGACATAGACATAGCCGACGGTAGTCCCCGAGTTGCCGCAGGGCACATAGCTGGAGCCGTCCTCGCACACCGGCGAACGGGTGCCATCGACCTCGAAGCCGTCCAGGGTCACATGGGGCTCGCGGCCGTAGCCGATCTCCAGCACGTAGACCTTGATGTTCGGGCCGTTGTGATCGCACTGGGTCCGTTCACGGCCGTCGGAGACATCCTCCAGGCCGCAGGAAGGTGACAGCACCTTGAGAATCTCCACCCGGCTCAGCGGCGGGGCCGAGCGCGCCATGGCCGGGGCCGCCAGCCAGCAGGCTGTCGCGCCGAGCAATGCCAGGGCTGTCATTTTCACTGTGCTGCGCATAAATCCCCCCTAAAACCAGGGCGCAGTATGCGCTACTTGCCAGCGCGGCAAAACATCGCCGACGATCGCAGCCATTGGCCCACGCTGCTGGTATGATGCGCGGCTTTTTCCGACCCAGAGCAAATCCGCAGGCACCTTATAAAGTCTGTGCTTTGCTGTTGGAGTCGATACATTCACGGCGCCCGGCGGCGCCACGGGGAGCAGACATGCTGGAAAGGCTGTTTCAACTCAAGGCACACAACACCAACGTGCGCACCGAGATTCTTGCGGGCGTGACCACCTTCCTGGCCATGGCCTACATCCTTTTCGTCAACCCGAGCATTCTCGGCGAGACGGGCATGGACAAGGGCGCGATCTTCGTTGCCACCTGCCTGGCGGCGGCCATCGGCTCCACCGTCATGGGCCTGATCGCCAACTACCCGATCGCCCTGGCACCGGGCATGGGCCTGAACGCCTTCTTCACCTACACCGTGGTCCTGCACATGGGCCACACCTGGCAGGTGGCCCTGGGTGCGGTATTCATCTCGGCGGTGCTGTTCTTCCTGCTGTCGATCTTCCGCATCCGCGAATGGATCATCAACAGCATCCCCCTGCCCCTGCGCTCGGCCATTGCCGCCGGTATCGGCCTGTTCCTGGCGCTGATCGCCCTGCATAACGCCCAGATCGTCGTGGGCAACGAGTCGACCCTGGTCGGCCTCGGCGACCTGAGCAAACCGGCCCCCATCCTCGCAGCCCTGGGTTTTGCCCTGATCGTGGCCCTGGAAGCTCTGAAAGTGCGCGGCGCGGTGCTGATCGGCATCCTCGCGGTGACCGTCGTCTCCATTCTCATGGGCGTCACCCCGTTCGGCGGCGTGACCTCGATGCCACCGTCCCTGGCCCCGACCTTCCTGCAACTGGACATCAAGGGCGCCCTGGATATCGGCCTGATCAGCGTGATCTTCGCCTTCCTGTTCGTCGATCTGTTCGACAACTCCGGCACCCTGATCGGCGTCGCCAAGCGCGCCGGCCTGATGGGCAAGGACGGCCACATGCCGAAAATGGGCCGGGCGCTGATCGCCGACAGCACCGCTGCCATGGCCGGTTCCTTGCTGGGCACCTCGACCACCACCAGTTATATCGAATCCGCGGCGGGCGTGAGCGCCGGCGGCCGCACCGGCCTGACCGCCATCGTGGTGGCGATCATGTTCCTGCTGGCGCTGTTCTTCTCGCCACTGGCAGCCAGCGTGCCCGCCTTCGCCACCGCACCGGCCCTGCTGTTCGTCGCCGTGCTGATGACCTCGGGCCTGGCAGAAATCGACTGGGAAGACATCACCGTCGCCGCTCCCGTGGTCGTCACCGCCCTGGCCATGCCGTTCACCTACTCCATCGCCAACGGCATCGCCTTCGGCTTCATCGCCTGGACCGTGATCAAACTGCTGTCGGGCCGTGCCCGTGAGCTGAACGCGCCCCTGGTGATCCTGTCGATCCTGTTCGTGATCAAGCTCGGTTACCCCGCATGACTTTTGACGCCGCAAGCTACACCACCCAGTTGAATGACAAGGTCGCGCGCTTGCGCGACCTGCTGGCCCCCTTCGATGCCCCCGAGCCTCAGGTCTTCGACTCGCCCCTGCAGCACTTCCGCCTGCGGGCCGAATTCCGCCTGTGGCGCGAGGCCGGGGAACGGCACTACGCGATGTTCTCCCAGGACGACAAGCGCACGCCGATCCTCATCGAGGAATTCCCCATCGCCAGCCAGCGCATCAACCAGTTGATGCCCCGGCTCAAGGCCGCCTGGCAAGCCAGCGCGCCCCTGAGCCAAAAGCTGTTCCAGGTGGAGTTCCTCACCACCCTGGCCGGCGACGCGATGATCACCCTGTGCTACCACCGCCCGCTGGACGAGCACTGGCACAAGGCCGCGAGCCAATTGGCCGCCGACCTCAAGGTCAGCGTGATCGGCCGTTCCAAGGGCAAGCGCGAAGTCATCGGCCAGGACTACGTAGTGGAAAAGCTCGAAGTCGGCGGGCGTACCTTCAGCTACCGCCAGCCCGAAGGCGCCTTCACCCAGCCCAACGGCACGGTGAACCAGAAGATGCTCAACTGGGCCTATGAAGCCCTGGGCGAGCGCCAGGACGACCTGCTGGAACTGTACTGCGGCAACGGCAACTTCACCCTGCCCCTGGCCACCCGGGTGCGCAAGGTGCTGGCCACCGAGATCAGCAAGACCTCGGTGAATGCGGCCTTGAGCAACCTCAGCGAAAACGCTGTGGATAACGTCACTCTGGTGCGCTTGTCGGCCGAAGAGCTGACCGAAGCCCTGAACGAAGTGCGACCGTTCCGCCGCCTGCAGGGCGTGGACCTCAAGAGCTACGAATTCGGCAGCGTGTTCGTCGACCCGCCCCGGGCCGGCATGGACCCGGACACCTGCGAACTGACCCGGCGCTTCGACAACATCCTGTACATCTCCTGCAACCCGGAAACCCTGGCGGCCAACATCGCCCAGTTGCACGACACCCACCGCATCACCCGCTGCGCGCTGTTCGACCAGTTCCCCTGGACCCACCACATGGAATCCGGGGTCCTGCTGACCCGCCGCTGATTTGCCGTGCAATAGCCAACAGCCGTCCTCGTGACGGCTGTTTTCATTAAAGGCAGCACAATTGACCCCGCAGCCAGCCTTGATTTTGATAAGGCAGAGCTTCGCTGATCCAAATCACAATGAATCACACAGGTTATTAGGATCAACTTACAGCAGCCTCGCGCTACCACTTCGATAACCAATTCAAGCCGGCGGGATCACCAGCCATGGCGCCTGAGTGCTCATTCTATTCTTCTTCGCTTTCAGATAAGGCAATGTGAGAGGCCCGCAAATTCTCGCCTGCGGCCATATTCTCTAGAGAACGACAACAGCAGAGCTCTCGGAGCGGATAAACCGGAAAACTTCCAATACACCTAAGCCAAATTGACGGGAATACCTCCTAGAACCTATAAAATCACCTCACAGGTGATGACTCCCCTCCTCAAGCAGCTTAATATCTAGGTTTCCTATCTATGAAGCTAACTCTCGCCATGACGCGGGTTTGGGAGGGACACCAAAATGGCATTATTTCCTACTTTTTTGTCGGTCGTATACATCGTTCGCAATCAAAGCGCCCAACTTGAAAGTATTCTTCGAAACGCAGAATTACAACTAGCATCACTCGTAAGTGATTACGAGTTAATTATCGTCGACAATGCATCCGACGACGACAGCATCAGCACACTAAAAGACCTAACAAGTCAATCCGGTCTCCCTAACCTTCAAGTGTATGCACTGACCAAGGAAGTTAATACTGACACAGCGTCCTGGGTCGGCCTTGAGAATGCCCTAGGTGATTTTGTTGCAGTCATCGACCCTCTCACAGAGGACATCGCCTTTCTCCCTGAGATGCTTGATAAGGCGCTCTGCGGAGTTGATGTTGTATTTGCGAACAATAAACAAAAGACCCGCCAGGCTTATACATATCGAGCAGCCTACACCGCCTTTAACCACCTGTACAAACACTTCAATGGCATACATCTTGCCAACGACGCCCCACAGTATAGATTGCTTAGTAAACGAGTGATCAATTTTATACTTCAGCATCCACAGCCCGCTCTTGCCTATCGGCATTTGCCTGCAACAAGTGGGTTCTCGCGCATAAATATGGAATACAGTTCAAAACCGCTTGTAGAGAATATGAAAAGGCTTGGTGAAAGCATTGACCGGGGAATGCGTTTGTTGGTTTCCACTACGCATGCACCGATGAGACTAGTGACATCTCTATCACTTTTTGGTGCAGCCGCTAACTTAATTTATTCCCTGTATGTCGTTGCCGTTGGACTTTTCAAGACCGACGTGGCACCAGGCTGGGTCAGCATGTCTCTGCAACACTCTGGTATGTTTTTTCTTATCTCGCTAGTTCTATTAGTTTTGGGCGAGTACATCCTACACATGGCAAGCCTTAGCAATGAGGGTCCCATATATCATGTCGCCCAAGAGTTCACCAGCACTCGGATGACCCGTAGAGAAAAGCTAAATATCGAAGAGGTAAATCTTCCGCCACTTGATAACTCTGGTACATCCGAGCGAGTTAGTGCATGACGACGAGAGAAAACAAGGTAGACGCCGTAGTAATTGGTGGCGGATTCTACGGTTCGGCAATAGCCATCTATCTTGCAAAGCAACGCGGACTGCGCAGAATAGTCTTACTTGAGAAAGAACCTAACCTATTGACTCGTGCCTCATACAATAACCAGGCGCGTGTGCACAATGGCTACCACTACCCTCGTAGTTTTACCACAGCATTCCGTAGTCGGGTCAACTTACCTCGGTTTGCGCGTGACTGGCCGCAAGCCATTGAGCAGAACTTCGTCAAGCTGTACGCCATCGCGCGTCGCAACTCCAAGGTTACAGGCAAGCAGTTCGAACGCTTCTGCAACGAGATAGGGGCAGAAATAACGCCAGCGGACCTCGAGTTGAAATCTTTGTTCGAACCTCGCCTTATTGAAGAGGTTTTCGTTACCAAGGAATATGCCTTCGACACCACGAAGCTCTCTCACTGGGCTACACAAGAGTTGCACCAACTTGGCGTTGAAGTTCGCTTTCAATCACATGCCGTTGCCATACATAGAACTTCTGAAAAGCACATGAGCGTCACGACGAAGCATCATGATGAAAGTATTGACATACTTGAATGCAACTACATTTTCAACTGTACTTACAGTGGTTTGAACCAGCTTCATGGAGATTTCCCAAGCACCAAAAATGGGTTAAAGCATGAACTTACTGAAATGGCCCTTATAAAAGTACCGAGCGTGCTGGAAAATATTGCCGTAACGGTGATGGATGGGCCATTTTTTTCAATGATGCCCTTCCCCGCCCGGAATCTGCACACCCTTTCCCATGTCCGATACACCCCTCACTTCAGCTGGAAAGATGAGCCTGGAATTGATCCGTATCAAAAATTGAACGACTACGATCAGGAAACTCGAGTAGACCGTATGTTGAGAGATGTCGGGCGGTATCTTCCTTCTATTCTTGACTCCAAATATGTTGACTCATTATTTGAAGTAAAGACCGTACTCTCGAAAAACGAAGGAGATGATGGCCGCCCCATTCTATTTGAGAAGCACGCTGAGCTACCGGGCTGCTATTCAGTGCTTGGGGGGAAAATCGATAATATTTACGACGTACTTGAAAAGCTCGACACGGAACAGTTCAAGAGCTCGAAGGAGTGATAATGACAAACGCACTAGTTGGATTTTCTGGATACGTAGGAAGCACGCTTCTCAAGCAAGCAAAATTTGATCGACTCTACCGCTCGACCAACATTCAAGATATCGAAGGTCAGAAATTCGATACGATAGTCTGTGCAGGAGCGCCAGCTCAAAAGTGGATTGCCAATCGCGAGCCTAAAGAAGATCGCAAGAAAATCGAGGCGTTGATAGGACACCTTCGCACAATCAAGTGCAAAACCTTCATTCTGATCAGTACTGTCGACGTTTTTAAAAACCCGGTTGAAGTAGATGAGTCCACACCAATCGATGAGAGCGGACTGCATGCTTATGGCCTGCACCGCCGACTAATCGAAAAGTTTGTGGAAGGTCATTTCCCCAATCATCTGATTGTTCGACTACCCGGGCTGGTAGGGCCAGGTCTACGCAAGAACGTTGTCTTTGACTTCCTGAATGACAATAATTTGCACGCAATAGAAAGTCGTGGGGTATTTCAATTTTATCCTATGGTAAATCTCTGGTACGACATCCAGACAGCATTACATGCAAATCTCCGTTTGATTCATCTTACCTCCGCCCCGATCAGTGTTGCGAATGTCGCACTTGAAGGGTTTGGAAAGACTTTTACTCAAGAACTGGCCAGCACTCCCGGACGCTACGACATGCAGACTTGTCATGCGAGTGTATTTGGCGTGCAAGGCCGGCATCAATATAACGCGCGTGAAACGATCCAGGCGATTCGAGCCTACGCCCAGTCAGAAGCGGTGACGTTAAAGCTGGCGTCGGGGGCCAAATCATGAGGCTCAGCATTTCAAATATCGCTTGGGATGTATCTGAAGACATTGCTATCGCAGAACTGTTGAATCGATACAGTATTGACGCTATTGATATAGCCCCTGGCAAATATTTTCCCGATCCTACTGCAGCCAAAGACGAAGAGATTGCAAAGGTCAAGCAGTGGTGGTTCGACCGGGGCATAGAAATCACCGGCATGCAGGCTCTGCTTTTTGGAACAACAGGCTTGAATGTATTTGGCACGCCAGACTCACAAAAAGCGTTACTTAACCACCTTGACGCCGTCTGCCGTATTGCCTCTGGACTTGGCGCCACACGACTAGTATTTGGCTCTCCAAAAAACCGTGACCGTTCCGGACTGGACGACGAACAGGTCATGAATATTGCCGTGCCATTTTTCACGAGTCTAGGTGATATAGCCCAGAAACATGGTGTAATTATCTGCCTGGAACCAAACCCGTCTTGCTATGGTGCCAACTTCATGACTACAAGTGCAGAAACAGCACGCGTTGTGAAAAGAGTTAACCATCCAGCGATAAAGATGCAGTTAGATACTGGTGCCATTACAATTAACGGCGAAAGTGCCACAGCAGTACTAGGTAATGATGCGAGTCTGATTGGGCATATCCATGCCAGTGAGCCAGATCTACTGCCTCTTGGTGATCACGAAACAGATCATCAATCAATAGCTAGCGCCATTTCTAGATTTTTACCAGACCATCTGATCTCCATTGAGATGGTTGCAACTAAAGAAGAGCCGCACCTCAACTCTGTCGAGCGCGCACTTACTTGCGCTATTCAATACTATCATCAGCGCCAAGGTGCTACGCAATGAAATGGCTGATTTTGCTGTTGGGTATCGCAGCTAATGCTTCGGCAAGCGTCTTAGTAAAATTAGCCATGATGCCTCCCCGTAAATTCCCCTCAATTTCCGACCCTATGTCTGCGCTGACCAATTGGCCATTCTGGTTGGGACTTGGTCTTTATGGAGGGGCTTTTCTTTTATATGCCGCCGCTCTGGGGCGCTTACCTTTGAACGTCGCTCATCCAGTGCTGACTGCCGGTGCAGTGGCTACTGTCGCCTTATTTTCGGTTGTTATCTTCCGAGAACCTTTTCACTGGACCACTGCCGCAGGCATCTTGCTGGTGATTACCGGGGTCGTGCTCATCACTTATCGAGTAGCTTGAAACTTATGAATAAAGCATCCACCACCTCTATTGCAGGACATGAAACATGGCAAGTGCCTGCAATGAAAACTCTCCTTTGGCTTGGCCGGCAACAACCTTGGTGCGTTGTTATTCCCGTGATCAATGAAGGACAACGCATTAAAAATCTTCTGAAAAAAATGGAGATCCAGAAGATTTCCGGAATAGCAGATATCCTTATTGTAGATGGCGGCAGCAAGGATGGCTCCCTGAACCTCGACGCTTTGAAAGAAGTGGGTGTCCGGGGATTGATCGAGAAAACAGGCCCAGGAAAACTCAGCGCCCAGCTTCGCTGTGCCTACGCGTTCGCACTTGAGCAGGGATATGAGGGCATCGTTACCATAGATGGCAATGATAAAGATGATCCTGAAGCAATACCAAGATTTATTTCAGCTCTGAGAGAGGGAGTGGACTTTGTTCAGGCCTCACGATTCATTGCTGGAGGTATCGCTGAAAACACGCCAAAGTCCCGAGACTTTGCCATTCGTTTCATTCATGCGCCCTGTCTGAGTCTAGCCTCCGGCTTCAAATGGACTGATACAACCCAAGGATTTAGAGCCTACAGCCGAAAAATGCTCATTGATCCAGAGATTTCAATATTCAGAGATATTTTCTCAAAATATGAGTTGCTCGCCTATCTATCCTACCGTGCGCCAAAATTAGGATTTAAATGTGTAGAGCTTCCTGCTGCCAGAAAATATCCCGTCGACGAGATTCCAACAAAAATCACAGCATTCAAAGGAAACCTCGACGTATTGAAAACACTATTTGCTACCTGCTTCAAGCAGTACAACCCTAAGAGAAATAATTAACATGAAGGAGAAAAAGTACTACCTCATCGTTTTTTTAATTATCAGCATTAATATTTTTATCGCCTCTAGATACATATCAATTTCCCCTATAGTTGATGGCTGGGCGGTATGGAATCGCGTGATGCTGCTCAACTTCAATGAACTGTCGTTTATTGATTATTTGCTTAATTTCTTTGGTGCACACCCACACTCTGTAGTCATGCTACTGGCCTGGATCGACTATCATGCCGGCAATGCCAACCAAATAATTCTTGCTATAGCATCTTTCAGTGCAATTGCTGCATTCGCACTGTTTTGTACTCATCGCTTTCAGGTTTGGACAAAAAAGATCAATGCTCCGGGTTACGGTATTTTTCTAGGTGGAGCCGTCATCGCTCTGCTGACAACGACCCTTGCTGACCAACAGGTCATGACCATCCCATTTCAAGCCGTATTGTCGATTTCCAGATTGAGTTATATAGTGCTGCTCTGGGCCCTGATAAGGGCTCTGCGGGAAAACTCCGCCGCCAACCTATCAATCGTAACTATTCTTTCTTGCTTTGCGGTAACCTTTCACGGATCCGGGCCAATTTTTTCCCTTTTGTTCATCGCTATACATTGCATGATGTACAAGGGTCCCTGGCGATTCCTCACAGGCTTCGCACCTGTTGCTGCGACAGCGACCCACTCCTACTTTTATAAGCTAGGTGGTGAACTTGACAACCTTGGCTCGCTGATCTCCTTGGATGGCTTCGTAAGCATTTCAAAAGCATTATTTGGTTACTTTGCCTCTATACTTCTTCCTTTCCTGGGTATTCTCGGCGAAAACACCGTTTTGATTATCGGTGCAATTGTCTTTCTATTCACCGCCTGCATCGCCTGCTACTGCCTGCTCGATTTGATCGTTAGGCGCTTGAAAAAAGCTGAGCCTCGCACCACTGACGACGAGAAGCTATTTGCCGGTATTTTGAGCGCATTTATCTTGCTTTCAGGAGCTGCTGCAGCAATTCTAATGACCGTACGTGTGGGTCCTGATTCATATAAAGCAACTCTATCCAGCTCTCGTTACATTGCCTACTCATTGCTCTCCTATGCAATGATGGTGTGCGTACTCGTGTACTCATTGAACAGAAAAAATCCAGGTAATATTTTAAGACTATCCGGGGTAGCATTCATCGGCATAATTGGCCTCTACCCTACATTAATTTTCAAAAACAGCTACTCATTCGATATAGAGCTGAACAAAGCTATCGCAGCTATTTCGATTGGAGTATCACCATTGGTATCTCCGGCCGATGCTATTTGGCCTTTGGCCAAAGATGATTGGTACTGGGTAAACTCTCTCCCTCAAACAGTGAGCTACCTCAAAGAAGAGAAGCTGGGCCCTTGGTCAAAAATCCCTGCTCTGCATCAGATATACATGGGTAAGAAAAAGCCTAAAGAGATAGAGATAACCAATTTTTCGAAAGCATCACTGTCTTGTAATGGTGAAATTTACAATTTTTCTGGAACGCTTCCGGCACCGGCACGCAGCCAGTTCTTAAGAAGCAAAATAATCACAATTATTGACGTTGAAAATAAAGTCATCGGTTTCGCTGTTCAGACCCGCTCGCAGAGCGAAACTCACGGTGCAGATATCCAAGGTTATATCGTGACCAATGATACACAACCACCTGCATCCATTTTTCTGGCACCACCTGGAAATTTTTACATAGGGAAAAATGATCTAAACCTGATCACCTCCTACAACCTGACAGACAGTACGTGGCTAAAGGGTTTTGCCAGAAACTGGCCTGGTTTCTTTGTAAAAGATACGCAGGAAAACAGACAGCTACTGGTTCCAGGTAGCCTATTGAAGTTTTCAAATGGCGATTACCGACTGCTTACAGAGCAGATTATTGCCAACGGCTTTGTCAACGTTCGCACGAATGGCACAGTTCTGAATGCTGAGGCTATTGGTTATCCAAAGCCGATCAGAATAATAAATCCCGCTTGTCAATGAGTATTGATCTGCAGAAAATTTCCAGCGAAAAAGAATTTCGGAAACTTTATAGAACGTCCTATTCGAAGGTTATGTTCATTGCAGCTCACTCAATACCCAATTGAATTGCCATTAAGAGACAGCCGTCCTTTCGACGGCTGTCTCTATTTGAAGCCTACAAATCCCAAGGGCGGCATTGCCCCGCCAACAGCGCAGTGTCAGCCCGTGGGGCGGAAGTAACCGGCCAGTTGCTGCAGGTCCTGTTCGTTGAGCAGGCCGGCGTAGTACTTGAGCTGGATCCGCGCCAAGAGGTAGGCATGACGGGCATCCGCCAGGTCGCGGCGGGCGGTGAACAGTTGTTGCTCGGCGTCCAGTACATCCAGGTTGACCCGCTCGCCGCCGTGCACGCTCTTCTGGGTCGCGGTCACCAGGGCCTCGGCGGAGCTGACGGCCATTTCATAGGCCCGGACCTTGGCCGCGGCGCTGGTGTTGAGGTTGAACTGCTTGCGCAGTTCGTTGAGGGTGGTGGCGGTCTTGGCATCCAGTTCGAACTGGGCCTGGGACAGCTGGCTGGCCGCCTGGCGGGTCGAGGCCGATACCGAGCCACCGGCAAACAGCGGCAGGCTGACCTGGATGCCCACGGTATTGGTGTCGTACTTCTGGTTGTAGGAGCTTTCCGAATCGGAACTGGTCTGACGGCTGCTGGCATATAAACTCACCTTGGGCAGGTGCCCGGCGCGCTTGCGCTCCACTTCGTACTCCGCCACTCGCAGCGCCTGCTGCTGGGACGCCAGGTCCGGGTTGTTGGCCATGGCCAGGTCACGCCAGCTGTCGAAGCGGTTGGGCAGCAGCGGCTGGATCTGGAACTGCCGGGTCAGCGGATCCAGTTCGTCGATCTGCAACGGTTCGCCGACTATGGCTTGCAGCTCGCGCAGAGCGGCATCCTGCTGGTCCTGGGCCTCGATCTCCTGCGCCAGGGCCAGGCTCAGCCGGGCCTGGGTCTCCAGCACATCGGTGCGGGTGCCCTCGCCGCCCTTGAGCAGGCGTTCGTTGAGCTGCAAGCGTTCGACGTAGGCTCGCTTCTGCGCCCGGCTCAGCTCGATGCGCTCCTGGGCCAGCAGCGCCTGGCTGTAGGCACCGAGCAAGCGCACCGCCAGTTCCTGGCTCTTGCCGCGAAAGCGTTCATCGGCGAACAGCGCCTGGGCCGAACCCTGGCGGTAGCGCGCATAGGCTTCGTAGTCCAGCAGCGGTTGCTGTAGGGTCAGGGTCGAGGCGTAGCTGCGGTAGTCCCGGTCATTGGTGACATCACCGCGAACGGTCTCCTGGGTCACTTCGGACTGGTTGCGCGAATTGTTATAGCTCCAGGACAGGTTCGGCAGCAGCCCGGCACGGCCAATGGCCCGGTTCTCTTCCCCGGCATCGCGCTCCTTGATCGCCGCCTGGAAGGTCGGGTCATTGCGCAAGGCCAGGTCATAGGCGTCCAGCAACCCCAAGGCCCGGACCGACGGGCTGCTCAACAGGCACAGCAGGGGCAGGTAGCACCAGGCTCGAATCATTCTTCCACCAACGCCATGTGAGTACGGTCAAGCAGGGGCTTGAACAGGTAGTTGAGCATCGAACGTTCGCCGGTACGGACAAAGGCTTCCACCGGCATGCCCGGGCGGATCTGCAAGCCCTGCAACTGCTGCATGCCCTGGGCGCTGACCGTGGCCCGCAAGGTGTAGTAAGGCTCCTCGGTGCGCTCGTCCACCTGCCGGTCGGCGGACACCAGGGTCACCTCCCCCGGCACCCTGGGCGTGGTGCTCTGGTTGAAGGCCGAGAACATCAGCTCCACGGGCAGCCCCGGGTGCACCTTGTCCACCAGTTGCACCGGCACCCGGGCCTCCACCAGCAGGGGTTCGTCCTGGGGCACGATGTCCATCAGCGGCTGGCCCGGCTTGATCACCCCGCCCTCGGTGTACACCTCCAGCCCCACCACCACCCCGGCGGCCGGGGCGCGCACCTGGCTGTTGGCCAGTTCGAACTGGGCGGAGGCCAGGCGATTGCGCAGGTCCTCGGTACGCACCCGGGTATCGGCCAACTGGCTGCGCAGGTCTTTCTGGAAATCCTCGGTGGTCTGGCGGATGCGCAGGCGCAGTTCGAGGATCTGCCGCTGCAACTGGCCGATGCGGCCGAAGTCCTCGGCGATCGAGCCATCGATCTGCGCGTATAGGCGCTCGCTGTCCAGCAGCCGGTTGCGCGGGATATAGCCGTCCCGGGCCAGTTCCCGCAGCCCCTGCAACTGTTCATTCAAGGCGCGGCGCTGCGCCAGCTTGCTGGCCTGGGAATCCCGGGTGCCACGCAACTGCGCCTCGGAGCCGGCGATGGTTTCGGCAATCCCCTGCTGCTCCATGCTCAGGGCCTGGCGCCGGCTGCTGAACAGCTGCCGTTGCAGGGCCAGGCTGGCGACCACGTCCGGCTCGCTGGCCAGGGCCTGAAGTTGCGGGTCGAAGACGATATCGCTGGCGCCGTCGCGCTCGGCATTCAGCCGCGCTTCGCTGGCCAGCGAGCCCAGGTACTGGCTGCGCAGGGACTGCATCTGGGTGCGCAGCGGCGTCTCGTTGAGGCGAAGCAGCACCTGCCCGGCGCTGACCCGGTCGCCTTCCTTGACTTCGATCCGCTCGACGATGCCGCCGCTCTGGTGCTGCACGGTCTTGCGATGGCCCGAGACCATGACCTTGCCCGACACCGCCACGCCCTTGTCCAGCGGAGCCAGGGCGGCCCAGCCGATAAACCCGGCAAAACCTCCCAGCACCAGGAGCCAGCCGAGCCGTGAGTACTTCCTGTCGTCCAGGGACAACACATTGCTAGCGGCCGGCCCCGCGACCGGCGCAGCAGGACCTGTGGATAAACTCGCCTTCATGCCTTTTTCCCTTCGCCGCCGGCCACGCCCAGGCGGTAGTTCATGTTCAAGCTGGTCACCGGGCTGCTCGCCGGATTGCTCATCGGTACAGCCGGCGGCGGCGCGGCCTTGGCCTTCTGGTTCGCCTCCAGCACCCGCGCCGTAGGACCATAGGCCTGCAACTGGCCGTCGCGCAGGATCATCAACTGGTCGGTCAGGGTCAGCACGTTGGGCTTGTGGGTGATCAGCACCAGGGTTCGCTGCCGCTGCTTGAGCTGGCTGATGGCTTGCAGCAGCGCCTGCTCACCGGCCTCATCGAGGTTGGAATTGGGCTCGTCGAGCACGATCAGCGCCGGCAGGCCATACAGGGCCCGGGCCAGGCCAATGCGCTGGCGCTGGCCGCCGGACAACCCGGCACCGCCCTCGCCCAGGCGCGTGTCATAGCCCTGGGGCAATTGCAGGATCAGTTCGTGCACCCCGGCCATTTGTGCGGCCTGCAGGACCTGATCCGAGTCCAGCTGGGCAAAACGCGCGATGTTCTCGGCGATGCTGCCGGCGAACAGCTGGATGTCCTGGGGCAGGTAACCGATATGCGGCCCCAGTTGCTGCCTGTCCCACTGAGCCAGGTCTGCGCCATCCAGGCGTACCTTTCCCGTCAGGGGCATCCAGGCACCGACCAACAGCCGGGCCAGGGTGGACTTGCCGCAACCGGAAGGGCCGATCACCCCCAGGACCTGGCCGGCCTCCAGGGTGAAACCGAGGTTGCTCAGGGCCGGGCGCCGGCTGCCAGGGGCACAGGCACTCAGCTGCTCGACACTCAACTTGCCCTTGGGCGTCGGCAGGCTCATGCGCGCCGGCCGTGGCGGGTTGGCCTGCAACAGCTGCGACAGGCGCTCGTAGGCCAGGCGCGCCGAGCTCCATTGCTTCCAGACCGCGATCAACTGGTCGATGGGGCTGAGCACGCGGCCCATTAGGATCGAGCCGGCGATCATCATCCCCGGGGTGATCTGGCCCTGCACCGCCAGCCAGGCGCCCAGGCCCAGCACCAGGGACTGCAGGGCCATGCGCACGCCCTTGGACCAGGCGCTGATGGTGGCGGTCTTTTCGCTGGCCAGGTTCTGCTGGGCCAGAAAGCCCTGGTGGCCGATGAACCAGCGCTCGCGCAGGGCGCCGAGCATGCCCATGGCTTCGATCGCATCGGCATTGCGCAGGTTGGCGGTGGCCTGCTGGCTGGTGATGATCGACAACTGGCTGGCCTGGGCCAGGGGTGCCTGGCAGATATGCTGGTTGATCCAGGCCAGCACCACCAGCAGCACCGCACCGGCCAGGGCCAGCAGGCCGAGCCAGGGGTGAAAGAGAAAGATCACCAGCAGGTAGACCGGAAACCAGGGCGCATCGAAGAACGCGAACAAGGCATTGCCGGTGGCGAACTGGCGCAGCGCGGTCAGGTCGTTCAAAGCCTGGCCGGCGGCCTGGGGGCTGCCCTTGAGCTGGGCTTCGAAAGCGGCGTCATACACCCGCTGGTTCAGGCGCATGTCCATCTGGGTACCGAGGTGGATCACCACCTGGCTACGCACCCACTCCAACGCCCCCATCAGGCCGAACAGGCCGAGGATCATCAGCGTCAGCATCAGCAGAGTCATCTGATTGCCCGAGGCCAGCACCCGGTCGTAGACCTGCAGCATGTAAAGGGCCGGGGCCAGCATCAGCAGGTTGATCACCGCCGAGAACAGGCCGATGTTGAAAAAGCCGCCCTTGTAGGCCGTCAAGGCCGCCAGCGTCTCGGAAGCGGCAAGTGGATTCGGCCTGCTCATCAAGGTGTCCTGTGGAGAGTTTAGGGTTACAGGGCCTTCCGCTCGGGCAGAGCGGAACGACAAGAGGCGCGCCCGGTGCGTTGACAGGCACCACGGCGCTCCCCAGAATTTGCCACCGCCGCCGCCCTGGCCTTCGAAAACTCGGGCGACGGAGGTGAGTCAAGCCAGCGAATGGAGGAGCGATCCTGCATTCGCTTTTTTATGCCTCAGGCCTGCACTCAGGCGGCCAGCGCCCAGTCCTGGGCCACGTCCTGCACACCCACCAGGCCGACATCGGCAGCGGCTGCGGCAGCCGGGTTGACGTGAGCAACGCCAGCAGCGGCCAGGTCGTCGAAGGTGGAGTTCACCGACAGGCTTGGGTCGATCGCCTTGAGCAGGGCATCGATCTCGCCGGCCAGCGCCGAGCTGTCGCCACTCATCAGGCCGTAGACCACCTTGTGCACTTCGCCTGCACGGCCTTCTTCCTTCAGGCTGTTGAGGCCCAGGTTGGTGAAGCTGACTTCCTGGCTGACCAGGTTGTAGTTGCTGCCCGAACCACCGGCGAGGGTGTCGCCCAGGGAGATAGTGTCCACCGAGCCCCACAGGGTGTGGCTCGGGTTGCTGAACAGGGTGTAGTGCAGGTTGCCGTCGGCGACGAAGGCCGCGTCACTGGCGGTGCTCTTGATGGCGTACTGGGTGCCGTCGAACGGGCCCGGGTTGAAGCCACCGGTGTTGGTGCCGTCGACCACTTCGCCTGGGCGGTGGTTGACGTCGCCGAAGTAGGCCGACCAGTCAGTCAGGTATTGCGCAACAGTATTACCGCCGTAGGTAGCGCTGTAAGAGATCGAAATGCTCATGCAAAACTCCAATACATTAGGGGGGTCATGTCCGCAGCACGCCACTGCCTGCTGCGGTTTTGCCCATCAATGGGCAAAAGCGGTCAGAACTGATACTCCACGGTGCCCTGCAAGGTCCGGCCACGGCCGAGGGTGAAGGCCAGGACATCGCCGAGGGGCACCAGGTAGGCGCGGTCGGTGACGTTTTCCATGGCCAGGCGCAGGGTCAGTTCTTCAGTGGCCCGGTAGCTGCCATACAGGTCGTAGACGGTGTAGGGCTTCCAGTCGGCCGGGTAGACGCCGGTCTGGCTCACGGTGCCGGTGGCGGAGCCGGCGATCGAATAGCCGGCGCTGTAGCGGGCCCGGGCGCCGATATCCAGCTTGCGCTCGAAAAAGCGTGCGCCCAGGGTCAGGGTGCCGCGGTCCATGGGCATGTGTTCGGCCGAACCGAGGATCGCCGCATTGCAGCGGCTGGCGTTGTTGGCCGCATCATCGGGGCGCATGCCGGTGACGATCGCACCACGCCCACTGCCATTCTTCACCGGCTGGGTCACGCCCCCCAGCCAGGCGATTTTCGTGCAGAAATCGTTGTCGCCGATCATGCGGGTGTAGTTCAGCTGGCCGTAGGCGCGACCGGCGTCATAGTCCAGCTGGTACTCCACGCCCTTGAAGCGGGTGCTGCTGAGGTCGTTGACATAGGCACTGTTGCCGATGCCGGGCGAGCCGTAGCCAGGGGGCTGCACACCCATGGCCATGTAGATGAAGTCATCGACCCGGGTATCGAAGTACGCCACCTTGATCCCCAGGCGGTCATCGTTGAACCAGAGGTTTTCCTTGAAGACGTTGACCCCCGCTTCCCAGGTGCTGGAACGCTCCGGCTTGAGGAAGGGGTTGGGGAAGGTGCTCTCCGAGCCGCCGCCGTGGGGCCGGCCGGTGATCATGGTTTCGGTCACCGCCGGTGGCCGCCAGCCCTTGCCATAGCTGGCGAACAACTGCAGCCATTCGACGCCCGGCTTGACCGACAGGCCGAAGGTCGGCGAGAAGCGCCCTTCCTCGTTGTCGATGTCATAGGCCACCGGCACCGAAATCTGCTGGGGCGTCTTGCCGATCACGAAGGTGCGGGTGTTGATTCCGGTCTCGCCCCGCAGGCGGTAGCGGTCGTAGCGCAAACCGGCGTTGAGGTTCAGCCAGCCGTCGTAGTCGAAATCCAGGCGGGTGAACAGGCTGCCCAGGGCACGATCGCCCTCGGGGGTCATGCTGGCCGCGGGCGAAGCGCTGACCGCCGACCCTTTGGGCACCGGCTGGCTGGAGTCGGGGCGGACCTTGTCATAGAAGAACTCCAGGCCGTAGTTGGCCTTCAGCGTGGCCAGCTCGCCGAGCGCGAAGGTCGAGGTGTTCTGCGCCTGAGCGCCATAGGTGTCGGTCTGGTAGGTGATCGAGTAGCCGGGGCTGCTGCGCCGGGTTAGGGTGCTCTGGTCGTTGCTGTTGTCGACGTAGTAGAGCTTGGCCTTGAAGTCGATCAGCGGGTTGTCCGGCGTGTAGCTGTAGTCGAGGCCGAAGTTCTGCGAGCGCACATCGCTGCTGCCGAGCTTTTCCCAGAGCTGTTGCTTGTTCTCGACGTTCATCATGTTGGCGTCGTCGTAGGACACCTGGGTGGTCAGGTAGCTCAGTTGCAGGCGCTGGTCCTGGGGCAGGTTGAGCCCCAGCTTGGCCAGGCGCGAACGCATCACGGAAGCGGAATAGGCCACCTTGGAATTCTTCACCCGGTCATTGATCGACGGGTCCATCCAACTGCCGGTACGCAGCTCGCCAATGCCGCCCTTGGTCCCCGGGTTGTAGTCCCCCAGGTGCCGTTCACTGGCGGCCAGCAGCATGTCCCAGACCTCGGTGCCGATGGCGAAGGCGGTGCTGCCGATGAAATGGGTGCCGTTGCTGCGGCCACCCAGGCCGCTGGTCACGCGGATCCGGCCACCGATTTCCTGGCCGGGCTTGAGCAGGTCACGGGCTTCGACGGTGCGAAAATTGGCGACCCCGCCAATCACCCCGGCGCCGCCCATGGTCGAAGTGGCGCCCTTCTCCACCACCACCTCGGAGAGCAGCTCGGGGTCGACGTAGAGGGTGCCGTTGCGCTGCTGGTGGCCGCTCTGCTGGTAGTTCTGGCGCATGCCGTCCACCGACATGTTGACCCGGCCATAGTCCTGGAGGCCGCGGATATTCACGGACAGGCCCGGGTCCTGCTGGCTGACTGCCGAATACACACCGGAGGTTTCCTCCAGCATGTCGGCCGCGTGCCGGGGCGGGTTGCGATCGAGCTGCTCGCGGCCGACCACGCTCACCGAACGCGGCGCGTTATACACCCAGTCGCTCTGGCGGCCTTCGAGGTTGCCGGAGATGGTGGTGGGCGCCAGGGCCAGGGCGCCGTCACGGCCGGTTTCCACCCGGTTCAGGGTCACTTGGCGCTCGCCGGTGAAGCGGTACTGCACCGGCGCATTGCCCAGCAACCGCGCCAGGCCCTCCTCGGCGCTGTAGCGACCCTTGAGCGGCGAGCTGTGCAAGCCATGCAGGCGCAGGCTGTCGAACAGCACCTGCACCCCGGCCTGTTCGGCAAACACCAGCACCGCACTGCCGAGGGCCTGGGCGGGGATATCGAAATCCATCTCGCGTTGCTGCTGGGCGCTCTGTGGGGCTGCACCCACAGGCTCCGCCGCGTGCAGCAAACCGCCTCCTGCCAACAGCCCTGCGACGCCCAAGTGAATGGCCAGGGCCAAACGACTTGCTGCGTGAATTCCAGTGCGACTGCCTACCCTCATGTCCCTTGTTCCTGCGCTGGCTATTTTTGTTTATGCGAATGCATCTCAATTAGCTAGACGTGCTAGGCAGGAAAACTCAGTAAGGTTTTTTTGAATTATTTTGCACAAGGGTGGAAAAAGGCCCGCAGGCCTCAGTAAATCAGGCTGACGCCGGCCAGGTCGAAACGCTGCACCTGCAATTCCTGGGTCAGGGTAACCAGGGCTGCATCGAGCATGTCCAGGCGGAAGACACCACTGACCTGACGCTGGGCCAGGGCACTGTTGGTCAGCACCACCCGCCCGGGCCGATAGCGATTGAGGCGCTCCACCACCAGGCCCAGGGGCTGGCGGTCGAACACCAGGACACCGCGCCGCCAACTGGTGGCCCGCTGCAGGTCGAGCCCATCAAGCGCCACCACCCCCGACTGCGGGTCATAGCGCACGCTCTGCCCCTCTTGCAGCACCCGCTCGGAGGCCTCGCGTTGCGCCGGGGCATCCAGGCTCACCGCGACACTGTGCTGCAACACGCCGACCCAGGCTTGTTGAGCACTCTCGCGCCCGACCACGAAACGGGTGCCCAGGGCGCGGGTCTGGCCGCCGGCACTCTGCACGATAAAAGGTCGTTTTTCCTCGCCGGCCATGGGCGCCACGTCAAACACCGCGGAGCCGGCCAGCAATTGAACCTGGCGCTTGTCGCCGCTGTAGTCCAGGCGAATGGCGCTGCCCGAATCCAGCTCCACCTGGCTGCCATCGGCCAGTTGTACGGTGCGCACCTCACCCTTGCCGGTAAGGTAGTCAGCCTGCAGGTACAGCAGCGCCTGCGGCCCTTGCAGCCAGCCCAGGGCCACCGCCAGTACCAGCATCGCCGCGCTGGCGGCCCGCACCAGCCGGCGTCGACGGCGCGGGCGCGGTATTGTCGCCGCAGGCCGCGCCGCCTGGCGCCGTGGTGGGGCAGTGGCCGCCAGTTCGGGGTCCAGGCGCAACTCGCCCAGGGCCTCCCAGGTCTGCCGGGCAAACACCAGAGCCTGGGGATGACGCGGGTCGGCGGCCTGCCATTGGGCAAGCTGCGCCTGCTCGGTGGCGCTCAGGCCTCCCGCGTGCAAACGCACCGCCCAGTCGGCGGCGGCCTCGGTGATACTGCGCTCTTGCGGACCCTGGCTATTCACGTGTGAATCTCGATTTCTCGTTATATATAAGCAGTGACGTCTGACCCCGACTTTTACCGTAACTCACTCGTCGACCGGCCGACCGTCGGTAGCCTGCAAACGCTGCATCACATAGGCCAGCGCCCGGGACAAGTGCTTTTGCACCGAGCTGTCGGAAATATTCAGGTGCCGGGCCACCTCGGCGTGGGTCATGCCTTCGATACGGTTGAGGCGAAAGATTTCCTGGGTCCGCGGGGGCAGTTCCATGATCGCCTGTTTCAGTGCCTTGCGCTGTTGCTGCGCCATCGCCTGAGCCTCCAGCCCGGCCGCCTCATCCTCGATGTCGGCCAGCACCTCATGGGGCACGGTCTCGGTCTTGCGCCGCGCCTCCTGACGTACATGGTCGATCAGCAGATTGTTCGCCGTGCGGTAGAGATAGCCCTGGGAGTTGTCGATACGCTCGCCGCGCGTGTGCTCGGCCAGCCGCAGGAAACTCTCCTGCACCAGATCAGCGGCCAACTGCGGGTCCCGTATCTTGCGCGCCAGGTACCCACGCAAGGCAGCGGCATGCTTGAGAAACAGTCCCTTGAGATCCACGTCCGACAAACCGACTCCCTGGAACATGAAGGAAATTGCCGGGCATCTTACGGTCAGTCGAGAATGATTTTCAATTGATATAAGCACTCATTGGCGGCAGCCTTGCACCTGCGAGCCCTACGCTTCCGTTCGATTACCGAACACTTAATCCGCCCGCCCCCCGTTGCGCATCTACCGCCAATTGACCAAATTAACCAGTTAGTACAATTTACCTTTCAACGCCTCGTACGCTCTCCCGAGGCCGACAATAACAACGGAGATTTACCCCATGCGTCCTATCGTTCTGGTGCTCAACGGCCCGAACCTGAACCTGCTCGGCACCCGCGAGCCGGCCACTTACGGCCACGAAACCCTGGCTGACATTTCCGCCCTGTGCGGCCGCGCCGCCGAGGAGTTCGGCCTCGCCGTGGAGTTTCGCCAGACCAACCACGAAGGCGAGTTGCTCGACTGGATCCACGGGGCGCGTGGTCGCTGCGCTGGCATCCTGATCAACCCGGCCGCCTGGACCCACACCTCGGTGGCAATCCGTGACGCCCTGGTGGCCAGCGAGCTGCCGGTGATCGAAGTGCACCTGTCCAACGTCCACGCGCGCGAACCGTTTCGCCATCACTCCTTCGTTTCCGCCATCGCACAGGCGGTGATGTGCGGCTTTGGCAGCCATGGCTATCGCCTGGCGCTGGAACACTTCAGCCAGCGGTTCAAGGGGCAAGGCGCATGAGCCGGCAAGCCAGTGTTCTGGCCGGGCTGATTGGCGCCGGCATCCAGGCCTCCCGCACCCCGGCCCTGCACGAACAAGAGGGCGATGCCCAGCATTTGCGCTACCTGTACCGCTTGATCGATCTGGATCAACTGGGCCTGGACAGCAGCGCCCTGCCTGAACTGTTGCGCGCCGCCGAGCAGATGAGCTTCACCGGCCTGAACATCACCTTTCCCTGCAAGCAGAGCATCCTGCCGCTGCTCGACGAACTGTCCCCGGAAGCCCGGGGCATCGGTGCGGTGAACACCGTGGTGCTCAAGGATGGCAAACGAGTCGGCCACAACACCGACTGCCTGGGTTTTGCCGAGGGCTTTCGCCGCGGCCTGCCGGACGTGGCAAGGCGCCAGGTGGTGCAGATGGGCGCCGGCGGTGCCGGGGCCGCAGTGGCTCACGCCCTGCTGAGTGAAGGCGTGGAGCAACTGAACATTTTTGACGTGGAGCCGCAGCGGGCGCAAAGCCTGGCGGACAACCTCAACCAGCATTTCGGCAGCGCCCGGGCCCGGGCAGGCGGTGATCTGTCGAGTGCTCTGCACAGCGCCGACGGGCTGGTGAACACCACGCCCATGGGCATGGCCAAGCTGCCGGGCATGCCGGTGCCGGTGGAACTGCTGCGAGCGCAGTTGTGGGTTGCCGAGATCGTCTACTTTCCCCTGGAAACCGAACTGCTGCGCAACGCCCGGGCCCTGGGTTGCAGGACCCTGGACGGCGGCACCATGGCGGTGTTCCAGGCGGTCAAGGCGTTCGAGCTGTTCAGCGGCCAACGCGCGGACCCGCAGCGCATGCTGGCGCACTTTCACAGCATGAACGGCTGAGACAGGGCTCGGTAGCAGCTGCTGCCTTCAGGGCGCTGGCGAGCCTGCGGCAGCGGCTACAGCCTGCTTAGTCGGATTTGAGCTGCAGGCGCGAGAGCAGGCCGATCAGCAGCACATTGAAGAGAATCATCAGCAGGCTGCCGAGGATGCCCACCAGGCTGATCACCGACGACGGCAACCAGTCGAACATGCTGAACCCGGTGAGGGACAGCAGGCGCTCGCCGAACCAGAACGTGTCGACCACGATCATCAGGATCAGGATTATTTTCAGGGTTGGAACGGGGTTGCCCATGGTGCCTTCCTTGTCGTGGTGCAGGTTGCAGAAGCCTTGGTGGCGATGGCGATCTTACGGGCGCTTTCGCTGGCAAGCCAGCGCCTGCCAAGCCAGCTCCTACAAAGAGTGGGATCAGGCCTGCAGGTAGCGCAGCACCGACTCGCAGATCATCTCCCGGTGGCGTTGCTTGATGCCTTCATCCGGCAGGTCGATCTGGAAGATCTCGCCAAAGGTGTGGCGGTTCGAGACCCGGTAGAAACAGAACGAGCTGATCAGCAAATGCACATCCAGCGGATCCAGGCCGCCGCGGAACACACCTTCGCGCGCGCCGCGCTCGAGGATCTCGCCCAGGGCATGGAGAATGGTGTTGTTCATGGCCTTGATCACGCCGGACTGCTTCACGTACTCGGCCTTGTGGATGTTCTCGATGCTGACGATACGCACGAAATCGACGTTGCGGTCGTGGTGATCGAAGGTGAACTCCACCAGCCGGCGAATCGCTTCCTGCGGCGCCAGCTCTGCCAGGTGCAGGCGGCTCTCGGTGCTGCGGATATCGCCGTAGAGCTTCTCCAGCACCTCGACGTACAGCTGCTCCTTGCTGCCGAAGTAGTAATAGATCATGCGCTTGGAGGTATGGATGCGTTCGGCGATCGCATCCACTCGCGCGCCGGACAAGCCCTGCTGGACGAACTCGACAATGGCTTCTTGAAGGATGTTCTCGCGGGTCTTTTCCGGGTTGTTCTTGCGACTCTTGCGCGGTTCGAGAGCAGGCTCATCGGGCGCAATCGAGCGTTCACTGGTCATTGTCATTCTGGGCTCACGGCCATCACTGCACACGCGGGCGATTATGGGCCGCGTCACCCTGCGAAAGAAAGCGCGACGGCGGCCGTTACCGCCGTCGTTAACAATCTTCTACAACTTGGCCTGGCGCACGGCACCGCTGCGTGATTTGGCCATGGCCGCCAGGCGCACCGCGACGTTGGCCGCACCGTAGCCGGCATAGCCGTTCTTGCGCTGGATGATCTCGAAGAAGAAGCGCCCTTCGAAGGGCTCGGTGTAGACGTGAAACAGCTCGCCGCCCTGGGCATCGCGGTCGTAGAGGACGTTGTAGTAGGCCAGTTCGCTGAGAAATTCGTCGTCGAAATCAAAGCGTGCCGCCAGGTCGTCGTAGTAGTTGAGCGGGATGTCCAGCAGCGGCACTCCAGCCTCCTTGGCCCGGCTGACTTCGGCAAAGATATCGTCGCAATCGAAAGCGATGTGGTGCACTCCGGAACCGCGATAGCTGGACAAAGCATGGGAGATCGCCGTGTTGCGGTTTTCCGAGATGTTCAGCGGCAGGCGGATCGAGCTGCAACGGCTGCGCAGGGCGCGGCTTTTCACCAGGCCGTAGGGGTCGGGCAGCACCACTTCGTCGTCGGCCTCGAAGTCCAGCAGGCTCTTGTAGAACAGCACCCAGCTGTCCAGGCTGTCCGCCGGCAGGGCCATGGCCATGTGGTCGATGCGCTTGAGGCCACCCTTGGCCACCACGCCGCTGTGCATATTGAAATCGGTGTCGTACAGGTGCTGGCCGCCCTGCTGCTGATCCACCAGGTAGATCAGGCTGCCATCGGGCTCGCGCACCGCCGCCAGCTCCAGCTCATTGGGGCCCACCAGGCCGCGATAGGGCTGGCCCTTGTAGGCCACCGCCCGCTCCAGGGCCTTGGCGCTGTCCTTGACCCGGATTGCCGTGGCACACACCGAAGGGCCGTGGGCCTCGAAGAAACTGTGGGCGAAGGAATAGGGCTCGGAGTTGAGGATCAGGTTGATATCCCCTTGGCGCATCAGGCTGACGCTCTTGGAGCGATGCTGCCCGGCCCTGGCGAAACCCAGGCGCTCCAGCCAGCCGCCGAGCTTGGCGCCCAGGGCCTCGTCCACGGCGAACTCGAGAAACTCGGTGCCGCCATAGGCCTGCACCGCAGGCGGCGCGAACAGGGTGTCGATGTTCGCCACCGGCTGGCCTTCCTGCAGCAGGCGCTCGCGGGTCTTCTCTTCCAGGTACAGCAGCGAGCGCAAGCCATCGGCGGCGTTGGCCCGCGGCGGCGCGGCGCGAAAGCCGTCGTTGAAGATCTCCAGGGACAGCGGCCCGGTGTAGCCGCTCTTGATGATCGGCGCCAGAAAGCCCGGCAGGTCGAATTCGCCCTGGCCGGGGAAGCAGCGGAAATGCCGGCTCCACTCCAGCACATCCATGGCCAAGATCGGCGCATCGGCCATCTGCACGAAGAAGATCTTGTCCCCCGGAATCTCGGCAATCGCCGCCGGGTCGCCCTTGAGCGACAGGGTGTGGAAGCTGTCCAGCAACACCCCGAGGCTTGGGTGATCGGCGCTGCGCACGATGTCCCAGACCTGTTGATAAGTATTCACGTGACGGCCCCAGGCCAGGGCTTCGTAGCCGATGCGCAGGCCCCGGGCACCGGCCCGCTCGGCCAGCAGGTGCAGGTCGTCGATGAGGATCTGCCGGTCCCCCAGGCTGTCCGCCGAGGCGTTGCTGCACACCAGCACCAGGTCGGTGCCCAGCTCCTGCATCAGGTCGAACTTGCGCTCGGCGCGCTCCAGGTTGCGCGGCAGACGGTCGCGACGACAGCCCTCGAAATCCCGGAATGGCTGGAACAGGGTGATGGCAATGCCCAGGTCGGCGCACATCTGCTTGATTTCCCGAGGGCTGCCGTCGTAGTAGAGCAGGTCGTTCTCGAAGATCTCCACGCCGTCGAACCCGGCGGCGGCGATGGCTTCGAGTTTCTCCGGCAGGGTACCGCTCAGGGACACGGTGGCAATGGAACGCTGCATGATTCGACTCCCGGGTTAGGACGGCCAGTCGGGCACAGGGGGACCGCGGCTTTTTATTGGATGTTGCGGATTATTCCACAGGCCTTGTTAAAGTGTACGAACCAGTTAGTTTTGTGTTCGATTATCGAACAAAATACAGATTGGCGAATTGACGATTTTTCAGCCACTGCGCACCATCGATAGCACATTGAGCCGGCCCCAAACCCCCGGCTTCAATCACCCAGACCCAGAACACACCATAAAAATTTCAAAAATCGGGTACACCCTCATGCTTGCACTCAACGCCCTTCACTGCTGCACATCCCTTTGGCTGATACCGCCAACGGCCTCAACCGGCACCCTGGAATACGCCGCGCTACAGCCCTGAGCTGCAGCCGACCCGATGGCGTTCGCCCGCCCGGCATCTGCCGCAGCGACGCGCCGCCCCAGCCGATCAACCCGCAGGTTCCCGGGCTGCCATGCCCCCGCCGACGGTTGGTCACGCGCCCTTGAGTTCCGACGAGCCCCGGCTCGCCAGTCACTGAACGGATGGCCCACATGACTCCTTCCCAAAGCTCTCGCATCGCCCCGAGCCTCAGCGTTGCCGGCGGCATCGGCGACAAGATCCGCGGCGCCATGGCGGTCGGCAAGACCCGCTGGGGCATGCTCGCCCTGGTGTTCTTCGCCACCACCCTGAACTACATAGATCGCGCCGCACTGGGCGTGATGCAGCCGATCCTGGCCAAGGAAATGAACTGGACGGCGATGGACTACGCCAACATCAACTTCTGGTTCCAGGTCGGCTACGCCGTGGGCTTCGTGCTCCAGGGCCGCCTGATCGACCGGGTTGGGGTGAAGCGGGTGTTCTTCTTCGCCGTGCTGTTGTGGAGCCTGGCCACCGGCGCCCACGGCCTGGCCACCTCGGCGGCGGGCTTCATGGTCTGCCGGTTCATTCTCGGGCTCACCGAAGCCGCCAACTACCCGGCCTGCGTGAAGACCACGCGGCTGTGGTTCCCGGCCGGCGAACGGGCCGTGGCCACCGGGATCTTCAACGCCGGGACCAACGTCGGCGCAATGTTCACGCCCATGCTGCTGCCGCTGATCCTCCACGCCTGGGGCTGGCAGGCCGCGTTCCTGTGCATGGCCGCGCTGGGTGGCATCTGGCTGCTGTTCTGGGGCCTGAAGTACTTCAACCCTGAAGATCATCCAAGCGTCAAAGCCTCCGAGCTGGCCTACATCCAGCAACAGGTGGAGCCGGAAGAAACCCGCGTGCCCTTCAGCCGCATCCTGCGCATGCGCGGCACCTGGGCCTTCGCCCTGGCCTATGCGATGACAGCGCCGGTGTTCTGGTTCTACCTGTACTGGCTGCCGCCGTTCCTCAACCAGCAGTACAACCTGGGCATCAACGTGACCCAGATGGGCATCCCGCTGATCATCATCTACCTGACCGCCGACTTCGGCAGCGTCGGCGGCGGCATCCTCTCTTCGTTCCTGATCGGGCGCGGCATGAACCCGATCAAGGCGCGGCTGCTGTCGATGTTCCTGTTCGCCTGCTGCATCATCGGCGTGATCATGGCCGCCGGCACCGCCAACCTGTGGCTGGCCGTGTTCGCCATCTCCCTGGGGATCGGCGCGCACCAGGCCTGGACCGCCAACATCTGGAGCCTGGTGATGGACTACACGCCCAAGCACATGATGAGCACGGTGTTCGGCTTCGGCGGCATGTGCGCGGCCATCGGCGGCATGTTCATGACCCAGATCGTCGGCCACATCCTGACCGTGACCAACAACAACTACACCCTGCTGTTCACCCTGATCCCGGCGATGTACTTCATTGCCCTGACCTGGATGTACTTCATGGCCCCGCGCAAGATTCCCCGCGTAGAAGACTGATGCTCCGTTCACGCAGGCCCACTCCGGGCCTGCGTTTTTTTATCGGCTCGCCCTCCCCCCCTTTTGTTTTTCCAGACTCGGAGATCGTCCCATGACGCTCGGTAACCTGAGCATCGCCCAACGCGCCGTGATCAGCTTCGGCGTGATTGCCCTGCTGGTCCTGCTGCAGGGGCTGTTCGCCCTCAAGCAAGTGGCCGAAGTCCGCGCCACCGGCCAACACACCGAGAACATTTCCCTGCCCAGCACCCGCTACCTGGGAGAAGTGCGCGACTACGTGTTGAGCATCCGCGTGCTGAGCCTGCGCATGGCCCTCAACCGTGAACCGCAAGTGCTGGAAAGCACCATTGCCCGCCTGCATCAGGTACAAGCCTGGCTCGACCAGGCCCTGGCCAGGTTCGCGCCGCTGGTGGGCGATCAAAATCGGGTGCCATACGAAGCATTCCTCGCCACGGTCAAGAGCTACCAACAGGCCCTGGCCCAGTACGAAGCCCTGTCCCGGGACAATCGCAGCAGCGAGATGACGGCTCTGCTCAACGGCAAGATCCAGGATTACTCGACCCAGACCGGCGACCAGTTCGCCGAGCTGATGAACCTGACGGCCGAGGAAGTCAGCCAGTCGGCCCAGCATGCAGACGTGCTTTACACCCAAGTAAAAATCACGGTGATCGGCGCCCTGATCGCCGTCGCCCTGCTGACCCTGTGCCTGGCCTGGCTGTTGATTCGCAGCATCGTCGTGCCCATCCGCCAGGCTGTGAGCGTGGCCGAGCAAGTGGCCGCCGGCGATCTCGGCCACCCCATCCACTGCGAGGGCAGCGATGAAACCGCGCGCCTGCTCAAGGCCCTGGCCAGGATGCAGGCCAGCCTGCGTGAAACCCTGCAACTGATCAGCAGCACCTCGACCCAACTGGCCGCCGCCGCGCAACAGATGAGCCAGAGCACTTATCAGGACTCCAGCCGGCTGCAGCAGCAACACAACGAAATCGAGCAAGCAGCCACGGCCGTCAACGAGATGACCGCGGCCGTCGAGGAAGTGGCACGCAACGCAGTGTCCACCTCCGACACCACCCGCCAGTCCACCGCCCAGGCCACCCAGGGGCAAACCCGGGTGACCCAGACCCTGGACGCGATCCAGGCCATGAGCAGCGATGTCGGCATCGCCCTGCAGCAAGTGCAGACCCTGGCCGAGCAGTCACGGGAAATCGGCAAGGTGCTGGACGTGATCCGCGCCATTGCCGAACAGACCAACCTGCTGGCCCTGAACGCCGCCATCGAGGCCGCGCGGGCTGGGGAAGCCGGCCGTGGTTTTGCCGTAGTGGCAGACGAAGTGCGGGCCCTGGCCCATCGCACCCAGCAGTCGACCCAGGAAATCGAACAGATGATCGGCCGGGTCCAGGGCGACACCGACAGCGTGGTGCAGTCCATGCACGGCAACAGTCAGCGGGTGGCCCAGACCCTGTCCATCGCCGAGCAGGCCGGGCTGGCCCTGGGGGAAATCACCCGGGCCATGGAACAGATCCACGAGCGCAACCTGGTGATCGCCAGTGCCTCGGAAGAACAGGCCCAGGTGGCCCGTGAAGTGGACCGCAACCTGCTGAACATCCGTGACCTGTCCCTGGAAAGCGCCGACGCCGCCACGCGCACCAACGCCACCAGCCAGGAGCTGTCGCACCTGGCGGCCGGCCTACAGAACCTGGTGGTGCGCTTCCGCTTTTGAGCCGTCTCAGCGGTGGCGTTGCTGCCAGGCCGCCGCCAGCCCGCTGAGGCAGATCACGGCGATGCCCACCTGGGTGATCAACGACGGCGCGTGGCCGAACAGCAACCAGCCCAGCAACCCGGCAAAGACAATCTGGCAATAACCGAAGGGCGCCAGCAGGGCCGGCGCCGCATGGCGAAAAGCCTGGGTCAGAAACAGGTGAGCACTCATGCCGCAAGCCCCCAGCGCCAGCATCAGCAAGCCATGGAGGAACCCGGGGGTCTGCCAGAAGAACGGCACCAGCGCACTCATCACCAGGGTGTTGCACAGCCCGGCGAAGAAGTTGCTGGTGGTGGGGCTGTCATGCTCGGCCAGCTTGCGGGTCAGCAGTTGATAGAAACAGAAAAACAGCGCCGAGCAGAACGGCAGCAACACCGCCGGCGTGAACAGCTCGCCCCCCGGATGAACGATGATCAGCACCCCGATGAAACCGCAAATCACCGCCAGCCATTGGCCGCGGGTCACCTGTTCGCCGAGCAAGGGCACCGACAACGCGGTGACCAGTACCGGGGCGAGAAAGTTGACCGCCGTGGCTTCGGCCAGGGGGATGAACAGCAACGCCGAGGTGAACAGCAGACTGGTGCTCAACAGACACAGAGCCCGGGCCAGTTGCAGCAGTGGGCGCTTGCTGCGCAGCACACGCAGGCCCGATTGCGGCAGGAAGATCCCGGCCATCAGCAAGGTATGGATCAGGTAACGGGCCCAGACCACCATGATCACCGGGAAGAACCCCGACAGGTATTTGGACAGGGCATCGTGGCTGGCGAACAGAAAGGTCGCCAGGACGATCAGCAGAATGCCCTTGAAGGGGTGATTGATCCCGGAAAGTGGCGTGCTGCGGGTCATGGGCATTCCTTGGGGTGATTGAAAACACAGCTTCGCGGTCCGCCAGCGCCTACCGGGTATTTGTAGGAGCCGGCTTGCCGGCGAAAGTCCTCCCGCCGACTCAGATCCTGGCCAGCAGCGCGCGAGTGGCTTCCAGCGCCATCTGCGCTCGCTGCAAGGCACTCACGCCCCGCTCCAGCAACTGCACCGTGGGTATTTCCAAGCTCAGGGGCAACTCCGACGGCAGACACTTGAGCAACCCCGCCAGATCACAATCGCCCTCCCCTGGAAAGCGCCGCTCGTTACGGGCCTGGCGCAGGATCTCCTGCATATCGGCCGGACAGGGCCCGGCGACATCGCACAACTGTGCATAACGCAGGCGCGCCGGATCAACCTTGGCCAGGTCCTCCAGGCGCGATCCCGAACGATCGAAGTGGAAGGCATCCACCAGCACACCGCCATTGTCACGGCCGGCGTTTTCCACCACCCGCACCGCCTGCTCCAGGTTGCGTGCATCGGTCCAGGGCATGAACTCCAGATGGGGATGCAGTCCGTACTGCTGCGCCAGATCGCACAAGGCGGCGAAGTTGTCGGTCATGCGCACCTCATCGGGATCATTGCCCGCCACCAGCAACTCGCTGGCGGCAAACTCGGCGCCCACTGCCAGCACGCCCTCGAAGTCCTTGATCCGGGTCTGCGGCTTGAGCCGCAGGATTTCCACATCCAGCACCCGCACCCCGGTATCACGTAACCGGGCCAGGGTCTGGCGGCGTAGATCGGCATCCGCCACCAAGGGAAAATGGTGCTCTTGCGGCGTCGCCGGCACCAGCCGCAGGCCAACGTGGCTGTAGCCGGCCTGGGCCGCCACCTCGACCATCTGCGGTGGGGAAAGCTCCAGCACGGTCAGGCTGGCCAGGGAGAAAATCCGCTCACTCATGCGTTCTTCACTCAATCAGGGTTGGGGTGCAGGCACGGCCGGTGGCGGCGGCCTCTCGAATCGCTTCAATCAGCGCCAGGGTGCGCGCGGCATCGGCGGCACTGACCAGAGGCTCGACTTCCCCCCGGGCCACTTGGACAAAGTGCTGCAACTGCAGGCGCAGGGCTTCGCCCGGGTCAAAGGCCTCCTGCTCCATCAGCAGAGGCTCATGCCAGCCGGCCCCGGCTTCGGCGTAGTGCCAGCGCTTGAGTTGGGGAATGCTCAAGGCGCCTGCGGTCCCGGCCAGCAGGTAACAGGGCTGGTCCGGCTGGCGCGGGTACACCGGGTTTTCCCCGGAATCCAGCTCCCAGCTCCAGGGCGCGGCCGCGGCGTCGGAACCGGTCAGGCTGCCCAGGGCGCCGTTGTCGAATTGCAGCAGCACCGCTGCGCAATCCTCGTTGGCGTAGCCGCGCACGCTGTTGCTGGTGATGGCCTGGACCTGGCGCACCTCGCCGCACAGGTGGCGCAGCAGGTCCAGGTCGTGGATCAGGTTGGTCAGCAACATGCCGGCCCCGGCCTCGCGGCGCCAGGGAATGTCGAAATAGTGCTCGGGCTTCTGCAATTGCCAGAGTGCGGTGACGTTGGTCAGGCGCCCCAGGGCGCCGCTGCGCAGCAGTTCATGGGCGCGGGCGATCAATGGGTTGTGCCGTCGATGATGACCCACCAGCACCGGGACCCCAGTGGTCCGCGTGGCCGCTACCAATTCGCGCACTTCATCCAGATGCACGCCCACCGGTTTTTCCAGCAGCACCGGCACGCCTGCGGCGAGGCAATCCTGGGCGGTGCTGACATGGAGGTTGTTAGGGTTGGCAACGATCACCGCATCCGGGCGGATTTCCCGGAGCAGGGTCTGGTGATCGGCAAAGTGCGGCACCTGCCATTGTGCGGCGACAGCCGCCGCCTGGGGGCCGGGATCGGCCACCGCGCAGAGGCAGGCCTCGGCCAGAGTCTTGAGGTGCTGATAGTGCTGCTGCCCCATATTGCCGACGCCGATCAGGGCGATGCGCAGTGGCGTGCTCAATGGAAGATCCTCTTGTGATTGTTATAGGGACACTGAATTTCAAATATTTAGAACTCAGTTCCACTTTCACACAAGAGGGATAAAAAATACCGTCCGATTATCGAACAGCTTTGTGCCGAGTCGAGGTCTACGTAGCCGCTGCCGCAGGCTGCGAACGGCTGTGAAACAGACGCGGCGGTATCAAGGCCACCACCGACCCAGCGGCAGGTCGCCAAGCAAGGCCCTGCGGCGTTACCTCAATTGAACAACTCGGACGCCTGGCTGGCGGCCGACAGTTCCTCGGCAAACTGCAACAGCAGCGGCGCCAGTTCGTGCAGCCGCGCCAGAGGCAGGCGTGCGCTGGGCCCGGCAACGCTGAGCACGCCCACGACCCGGCCATCAATGGGATGGCGCACCACCGCGGCGATCGCCGAGGTGCCCACGGCGGAGCTTTCTTCGACCCAGGCATAGCCCTGCTCCCGGGCCAGGCGCAGGCGCTCCAGCAGTTCGATGTTCGAGCGCGGAGCGTTGGGCCCCAGGTCCGTCGGGGGCTCGGCCGCCTGGCGCTCCACCAGGGACAGGGCCTCGGCTTCACTCAGGGTGGCCAGCCAGGCATGCCCGGAGGCGGTATAGAACAACGGTGCCTCACGGCCCATGTCCGGGTCGTAGCGCAAGCCGGAACGGGCGCCCTGGGACTTGGCGATCCAGGTCTGGCGCTCGCCTTCGATCACGCCCAGGCGCACCAGCTCGCCGGATTCGACCGCCAGGCGGTCCAGTACTGGCTGAACGATATCGGCGCCGCTGGCGGACAGGTAGCGAAAGCCCATGGCTACCAGCCGCGTGGACAGCTGGTAGCGCAGGTTGTCCGGGTTCTGCCGCACATAACCCAGGCGGATCAGCTCCGCCAGCAAGCGGTGGGTGGCGCTTTTGGGAATCTCCAGCTGCTCGGCCAGGGTCTGCAGCGGCAGCCCACGGGGATCAGCGGTAAGACGTTCGAGAACACTGAAGACGCGTTCGATTTGACTGCCAGCCATGGTCGGGTCCCGACAAAATTTGGCCGATTCTAGAGACAAGCGGCCGGTTGGGGAACCGGGCGACGGTGTTCGATTACCGCCCGGAATCGGCGCCGATCGAGTCTTGTACCCGGCACGGCGCCTTGTGGCAGGGTAGCCGAGCTCGTATATTTTTTGGAACCCGCTTCCATAAAACGCAAAATAACGGTTTGCCCGCCGCATCGATTTTCCGGGCATTTTCCGCCCGCCAATGCTGTCCAACCTTCAGCAACACCCCCGCAGCCCGGATTGTCACTCGCCCCTCAACCGGCTGTGCTCTTTTATCCACAGGGAGATTGCCCATGCCTCATACCCTTGACTGCCCCGTCCTCACCCACAGCGGCCTGCACATGCCCAAGCTCGGCCTGGGCACCTGGCCAATGCTCGACCAGGAATGCACCCGCGCCGTGGAACAGGCACTGGAACTGGGTTACCGGCATATCGACACCGCCCAGGCCTACAACAACGAAGAAGCGGTGGGCCAGGCCCTGGCCAACACTCCTGTGCCCCGGGAGCAGATCCACGTCACCACCAAGGTCTGGTGGGACCAGTTGCAACCCACCGCCATGCGCCACTCACTGGAGCGCAGCCTGAAAGCCCTGCAAACCGACTACATCGACCTGTTCCACATTCACTGGCCCACCAGCGACTGGGAACTAGAACGCAGCATCGAAACCCTGGTGTCGTTCAAGGAGCAGGGGCTGGTGAAACACATTGGCGTGGCCAACTTTCCTCTGGCCCTGCTGCGCCGAGTGATCGAAGGGCTGGGCGCTCCGCTGTCGGCGATCCAGGTGGAGTACCACGTGCTGCTGGGCCAGAGCGGCCTTCTGGACTACGCCCGCGAGCGCGACATGGTGTTGACCGCCTATACCCCGCTGGCGCGCAACAAGGTCTCAGAGGTGGCCGAAATCCAGCAGATCGCCGCCAAGCACGGCGTGCTGCCGACCCAGGTGGCCCTCAAGTGGCTGCTCGACCAGGACAATGTGGCAGCCATCCCCAAGGCCAGCAGCCGGGCCAACCAACTGGCCAACCTGGAGTCCCTGAAGATCCACCTGGACGATGCAGACCGGGCGCTGATCGCCGCCCTGCCCAAGGACCAGCGTCAGGTCAGCCCGGATTTCGCTCCGGTGTGGGACCACTTCGACCACTGAAACGAAACGCCCCCTGACACCGCAGCGTGGCGTCAGGGGGCGGATTCTCGAGCGCTGGCCATCCCTGGCTTGGCGATGCTTCAGAAATCGAAGAACACTGTCTCGCCTTCACCCTGGATGCGGATATCGAAACGGTAGGCACGCTGGCCATTGACCTCACAGGGATGGGCCAGCAGGGTTTCCCGACGTTGCGCCTGCTCGATCAGGTTCAACACCGGACACTGGGCGTTGGCCTCCGGCTCGTCGGCAAAGTACAGCCGGGTGTGCAGGTGGATATTGATCCCCCGGGCAAACAGCGACAGGTTGATGTGCGGCGCCATGGGCACGCCAGCTGCGTTGTTCACCACCCCGGGCTTGACCGTGTTGAGTGTCCATTCCCCGGCATCGAAGGTGGTGGCGGTGCGACCGAAGCAGTTGAACGGTTTCTCCGTATCGAACACCGGGTCGTAGACCCCGGCGTGGTCGGCCTGCCAGAACTCCAGGAATGAATCGCGCACCAGGTGGCCATTGCCATCGTAGACGTGGCCGATCAGCAGGATCCGCTCACCCGGCGCATCGGCCTTGGCCATCTGGTTCCAGATTTCCTCGGGGCGCGGCGGGTTTCCCGCGGCCGCCAGGGCCAGGCCGATATGCACATAGGGGCCGGCCGTTTGCGAGGGGGTTTCAGGCAGCAGTTGAACAGGCATGTCAGGCTCCTCAGCAGTTCTCGAAGTGGGTCTTGCGCTGGCCGCGCAGCACGATGTCGAAGCGGTAGGCCAGGCAATCCATGGGGTTGGCGCCGCCCATGTCCAGGCGCGCGATCAGGCTCTGTACCGCGTCCGGGTTGGCGATGGACTTGACGATCGGGCACAGCGGGATCAGCGGGTCGCCTTCGAAATACAGCTGGGTGATCAGGCGCGTGGCGATCGACGGGCCACTGATGGAGAAATGGATATGCGCCGGGCGCCAGTCATTGGGGCCGTTGCGCCATGGGTAGGGGCCGGGCTTGATGGTGCGGAAACTGTAGTAGCCATCACGGTCGGTGAGGGCCCGGCCGACGCCACCGAAGTTCGGGTCCAGGGGCGCCAGGTAGCGGTCGTTCTTGTGCCGGTAGCGGCCGCCGGCGTTGGCTTGCCACATTTCCACCAGGGTATGGGGAATGGGTTTGCCGTACTGATCGCAGACCCGCCCGGAAACGATGATCCGCTCGCCCACGGGCAAGCCACCGTTATTGAAGTTGAGCAGCAGGTCGTTGTCGAAACGCCCGGTGCGCAGGTGGGAAAAGTCCGGGCCTGTGGTTTCACTGACCGATTGTGGAATGCTCACCAGCGCCTGGCGCGGGGAACGAGTGACGGAGGTCTTGTAGTCGGGGGTCAGGGCCTTGGGGTGCCAATTACGGTCGCGAATCACGAAGCGACTGCTGTCTGCATCAGACATGTCGATCTCCTGTTGTTTGATTTATGGAGCGCAACCGGCGCAGTTTCAAACAAACCAGGAGCGGGGAAAATTGAAATGCCGCCCTCAATCAATAACCAAATGGTTATGGATAACTGCCCTCGCGATAGGCCAGCCCCACTTCCCGGAGCACCTCCACCGCCCATTGCGCCGCCAGGGACAAGGGCAGGCTGGCATTGCTGGAAATCCCCACCGAGCCACCGGGTTCGCGCAGGCCCAGGTCCAGCTCCCGCAGTTCACCATTGGCCAGGTCCAGGCGCACGGCATCCAGCGGCGCGATCCATAGCGCGTCGCTGGACAAGGTGTAGCGCCGGCTCAGGGCCACCGAGAGGGTTTCCAGGCGCTGCTGCGACGGGGCAATGCCGCACTGGATGAACAGGCTGTCGGCGTGCTTGCGAATGCTGGTGCCGGCCAGGGGCAGCACCAGGGGATAGGCGCTCACCGCGTCGCGGTCCAGAGGGCCGGTTGCCAGTGGATGCTGCGGACGGGCCACCAGGGTCATGGATTCGCTGTATAGGTGCTCGAAGCTCAGGCCGTGGATCTCCGGACTCTCGGTCATGCGCCCCACCACCAGGTCCAGGTCGCCGACCCGCAATTGCGACAGCAGGTAAGCACTGGGGCCGGTCAGCACACTCACGGTCAGCGCAGAATGGCGCTGATGCAGGCGCCGTATCACCTCCGGCAGCAGCAGGCTTTCCACCGTGGAAAGCACACCGATGCGCACCAGCCCGGCGGCGTACTCACCGCCGCGCAGGCTGCTGACACCTTCCCGCAGGGCCTGCACCGAAGGCCCGGCATAACGCAGGAAGGCCCGCCCGGCCTCGGTCAGGCTGAGGCCGGCCTTGCTCCTGGCAAACAGCCGGGTCTCCAGCAACGCTTCCAGTTCCTTGAGGGTTTTCGACATCGCCGGCTGGCTCACCGCCAGGACATCGGCCGCCCGGGCCAGGCTGCCCTGGCGGGCCATTTCAAGAAAACACACCAAGTGACGGAATTTGATGCGGGTATCGATGTTCAATAGGGAGCCCCGAATGCGCCTGGACCGGATCGATCCGTAACCGGGCCATGGTAGCGTGCAGAAAAATCCCTGACGACCGGACTGGCGCCGGTTCGAGCCACCAGCAACACTGACCAGCAGAAAAAACGAGGACACCCCCATGCTTTGGAAAAAAGGCCGGCGCAGCGACAACGTCGTGGACGCGCGAGATGACAGCAGCGCCGGCGGTGGCGGTGGCATGCGGTTCGGTGGAGGCAAGGGCTTGAGCCTGACGGCGATCGTACTGATCGTCGGCATCGGCTGGGCCACCGGCCAGGATCCGCTGCAGATCCTCGGGCAACTGCTGGGCCAGCAGAGCGGGCAGACTTCAGCGCCGGCCACCACCCAGGCACGCAAGGCACCACCGGCCAATGACGAACAGGCAGAGTTTGTCCGCGCCATCCTCGGTGACACCGAAGACACCTGGGGCCAGATCTTCCAGCAAGCCGGCCGCCAGTATCAGCCGCCCAAGCTGATCCTGTTCCGGGGCCGGGTCAATTCCGCCTGTGGCGCGGCCACTTCCGCCAGCGGGCCCTTCTACTGCCCCGCCGACCGCCAGGTGTACCTGGACATGGACTTCTTCCGGGAGATGGCCCAGCGCTTTTCCGCCGCCGGCGACTTCGCCCAGGCCTACGTGATTGCCCATGAAGTCGGGCACCACGTGCAGACCCTGCTCGGGGTCTCGGCAAAAATCCAGGCCGCGCGCCAGCAAGGCCAGCAGATGCAAGGCGATGGCGGCCTGCTGGTACGCCAGGAGCTGCAGGCCGACTGCTTTGCCGGGGTCTGGGCCTATCACGCACAGAAGCGCCTGAACTGGCTGGAACCCGGGGATGTGGAAGAAGCCCTGAACGCCGCCAATGCCATCGGTGACGACCGCCTGCAGCAGCAAGGCCAGGGCCGGGTGGTGCCGGACTCCTTCACCCACGGCACCTCGGCGCAGCGAGTGCGCTGGTTCAAGACCGGCTTCAGCCAGGGCCAGGTCAGCCAGTGCGATACCTTCAGCGCCAGGAGCCTGTAGATGCGCCGCTTGCTGGTCCTGCTGCTGTGCCTGGGTGGCTGCGGCGCCCAGGCGGCGGAACAGGGGGTCAAGGTCATCAGCCCGCAACGCCTGCCCCTGGAGGGCGGGCAACTGGCGCTGGGCCTGAGCCAGGATTGGCGCCAGCCGCTGCCGGGCGTAGAGCGGGCCCTGATCATCGTTCACGGCCGGCTGCGCAACGCCCAGACGTATCTGCACAGTGGGCAAAGCGCTGCCGGGCAGGCCGGGCAAAGCACAACAACCCTGGTGATCGCCCCGCAGTTTCTCAACCAGAGCGACATCGCCCACCATCAATTGCCAGACGCGCTACTGCGCTGGAAGGGCAATGGCTGGATGGCCGGCGAGCCTTCAGTTAGCCCGCAGGCCATCAGCTCCTATGCGGTGCTCGATGCCATCCTCCAGCGCCTGGAAGACCGCAAACGTTTTCCGGCACTCAAGGAAGTGGTGATCGCCGGTCACTCCGGCGGCGCCCAGGTGGTGCAGCGCTATGCGCTGAGCACCGGCAGCCACCCCGAGCTGGAAAAAGCCGGGATCGGCCTGCGCTACGTGATCGCCAATCCGTCGTCCTACGCCTACTTCGACGCATGGCGCCCGGTGGCATTCGAACCGGCCAGTTGCCCGGGCTTCAACAATTGGAAGTACGGCCTGAACCGGCTGCCGGCCTATGCCGGCGGCCATTCCCCGGCGCAGCTTGAACAGGGCTACGTTACACGCGACATCACCTATCTGCTGGGCCAGCAGGACACCGATCCCAACCATCCCGCCCTGGACAAGAGCTGCGCCGCCGAGACCCAGGGCGCGTACCGGTTGATTCGCGGGCACAACTACTTCGACTACCTGGTGCGGCGTCATCCGCAAGGCTTGCTGCAACGGCTGGTGGAGGTGCCCGGGGTCGGGCATGACGGTGACCGGATGTTCACCTCACCCGAGGGGCAGGCGGCAGTGTTCAAGTAAAGAAAGGCGCTGCCTGGAATGACGCTTTCGCCGGCAAGGCTCCGACGGGAGCCTTGCCGGCGAACAGAGCCCTCAGGCCGACAGCAGGTCGCGCAACTGCGCACAATCCCGGGCATGCCAGTCGGTCAGCTCCGGCCAGGGGTTGTCCGGCAGGTTGACCAGCACCGTACGGGTCCCGGCGGCCCGCCCGCAGTCCAGGTCGAAGCGGTAGTCCCCCACCATGACCATCCGTGACGGCGAGATATCCCAGGCTTCGGCCAGCTTCAGCAAACCGCCCGGATGGGGCTTGGGCGGTGCTTCGTCGCGGCCCAGCACGTCGGCCTCGGCAAAGCAGTCCGCCAGGCCGATGGCCTCCAGGGTCACATGGGCCAGCTCCCGCGCATTGCGGGTGAGGATGCCCAGGCGATAACCGCGCCCGGCCAGTTCCCGCACCAGTTCCACCGCACCCGGCGCCGGGCGCGAACCCTGGGCCAGGTCGCGCTCGTGTTCCAGCAGCCAGGCATGCTTGGCCGCGGATTCGTCCGCCGGCAAGGCCGCCAGGTGTGTGAGGATGTCATCCTCGGCAGGAATCGACAGCGCCTCGCGGATCGCCGCGAAATCATGCACAGCGATGGTCAGGGTGCCGTCCATGTCGAACACCCAATGTTTTATCTCTGAAAGACTCATGCCCAATCCTTGCGATGGCGGATCAACCCTTCCTGAGTCACCGAGGCCACCAACTGCCCGGCACGGTTGAACACGCTGCCCCGGGAGAAGCCCCGGGAGTTTCCGGCCCAGGGGCTGTCCATGGCATACAGCAGCCAGTCGTCAGCGCGTAGGTCGGCGTGAAACCACAGAGCGTGGTCGAGGCTGGCGACCTGCATGTCCTTCTGCCACACCGACTTGCCGTGGGGCAGCATCGAGGTGGTCAGCAGGCCGAAATCCGAAGCGTAGGCCAGCAGGTACTTGTGCAGCGCCGGACTGTCGGCCAGGGCGCCGTCGGCGCGGAACCAGACGTACTTCACCGGATCCATGGGCTGCGGGTTATAGGGGTCCTTCTCGGTCACCGGGCGCACTTCGATGGGCTTGGGGCACAGCAGTTTCTCGCGCATGTGCTCGGGAATCAGGTGCGCACGCTGGGTGGTGATCTCCAGCTCCGATGGCAGGTTTTCCGGCCCGACCACCTGGGGCATGCTGTTCTGGTGCTCGAAACCCTGTTCGTCGTACTGGAACGAGGCGCTGCAGGTGAAGATCGGATTGCCCTTCTGGATCGCCGTCACTCGCCGGGTGCTGAAGCTGCCACCGTCGCGCACCCGGTCCACCTGGTAGACCACCGGCAGCGCGGCATCCCCGGGGCGCAGGAAATAGCCGTGCATGGAGTGCACATGGCGCGCCTCCTCCACCGTCTGACTGGCCGCGGACAACGACTGGCCGAGCACCTGGCCGCCAAACAGCTGGCGAAAACCGAGGTCCTGGCTGCGACCGCGAAACAGGTTTTCCTCGATGGCTTCCAGGGTCAACAGATCGACCAGATCATCCAGCACATGACTCATTCAGACTCTCCTCACACAGAGCAAAACCGCGCAATCTCGGCTGCGGCGGTCAAATCAATTGGGGTCGCACCTCATCGGCACATTCTAAACGTGCGCGCTTGCTATCCATGCAAGGTTTCCAACCATTGTTCGCGGGTAATGCGGTACAGCACATGCTCGCGCAGCGGGTGATCGCCAGCGAGGTTCGGGTGTTCGAAGTCATCCTCGACGGCGTGATGCATACCAATGGCCTGCATGACCTTCTGCGACGGCAGATTGGTCCGGGTCGTGAACGCCACCACCTCCTCCAGCGCCAGACGATCGAAAGCGCAGCGCAGGGCGGTCCAGGCGGCCTCACTGGCGTAACCCAGGCCCCAGTGCTCGCGGGCCAGGCGCCAGCCGATTTCCACCGCCGGCGTGAAGGGCGCTTCGAAACCCACGACGCCCAGACCGGTAAAACCGATGAACTCACCGCTATCCTTACGCTCCAGGGCCCAGAGTCCGAAGCCATGTTCGGCGAAATGCCCACGCACCCGGCCGATCAGCGCCGCGCTTTCCAGACGGCTCAAGGGCGCCGGAAAGTAGCGCATGACCTGCGGATCGGCACACATCGCCGCAAATGCCGGCAAATCATCGTCGCGCCATTGACGCAGCAGCAGGCGCGCGCTTTCGAGTTGCAGTATCGGCTCCATCAGTGCCCTCCGTTTCCGTGGGTGCAAGTCTACATCGCTGGTAGGATCCTTCACGGGTTACTCTAAGAAAATGCCATGCCATTGCCATTGATCTATCACGACGACTACAGCCCCGAGTTCCCGGCGGAGCACCGCTTCCCCATGGACAAGTTCCGCCTGCTGCGCGATCACCTGGTGGACAGAGGCCTGACCCGCGACGCCGACCTGCTGCGCCCCGAGCTGTGCCCGGCAGAAATCCTCGCCCTGGCCCACGACCCGGCCTATATCGAACGCTACATGAGCGGCGAGTTGTCCCGGGAGGACCAGCGGCGCCTTGGCCTGCCCTGGAGCGAAGCCTTGGCCCGGCGCACGGTGCGTGCGGTCGGCGGCTCCTTGCTGGCCGCCGAACAGGCACTGGAACATGGCCTGGCCTGCCACCTGGCCGGCGGCACCCACCACGCCCACTATGACTACCCGGCGGGGTTCTGCATCTTCAACGACCTGGCGGTGATCAGCCATTACCTGCTGGAAAGCGGGCGCGTGGGCCGGGTGCTGATATTCGACTGCGATGTGCACCAGGGCGATGGCACCGCGCGAATCCTGCAACATACCGCCGACGCGGTGACCGTCTCGTTGCACTGTGAAAAGAACTTCCCCGCGCGCAAGGCCCAGAGCGACTGGGATATCCCGCTGCCCATGGGCATGGGCGACGCCGACTACCTGAACGTGGTGGACGACACCCTCAACTACCTGCTGCCCCTGTACCAGCCGGACCTGGTGTTGTACGACGCCGGGGTCGACGTGCATCAGGACGACGCCCTGGGCTACCTCAAACTCACCGATGCCGGCGTGGCCGAACGCGACGAACGGGTCATGCGCCATTGCCTGGGCCGCGACATCCCGGTGGTCGGCGTGATCGGCGGCGGCTACAGCAAGGACCGCCAGGCCCTGGCCCGGCGCCACGGCATTCTTCACCACAGTGCCCAGAAGGTCTGGGAATCGTCAGGGTGCTACTGACATCCGCAGGCCTTACCCACATCCACTGTGGAACCGCTTGTGGATAAGCTGGGAGAAAGCCTCTGCAGCCCTTGTCCCACGGGGCCTCAAGGCCATCGCCTGTTTTTTGATCAGTGACATCAGACGGTCATACAGTTGTGAGCGTCTTACCCCCAATCCCTGTGGAGCCGCCTGTGGATAACCTGCGTGAAAGGCGCTAGGCCCCTTGCTCTGCAAGGCCTGCAGAGCGGTGCCTGTTTTTTGATCAGGGCGCAGACCCGCCTCCCTGGCGTTTTTCACAGACCTGGACCGGCTTCAAGGGGGATGGAGAGTATTGAATGACAACATCAGCAGTGGCTGGAGTTTCTCAAGAAGATCAATCGAGAAACGCCCAAGCATCTCCAACTACACTTGATCGCCGACAAGCACGCCCCCCACAGAAAAGTTACCCAGATATAAAAACTACCTTTCCATAACACCACAGTTTATTGAAAACAGTGATGATCAAAACCGACGAATACAACCTCGCCTTAAACCCTGAAATTACTATCTTCGGGTAGAGCTCAAGTAGTTGGTTATTAGCTGGAAAACATGGATGAAGTGCTGCTCAAGCAAAGAGCCCGCAACGAACTCACACAGAAAACTGTTGGCAGTGCTATATCATTTTTTCAATTTCCACCATCAGTTCAAGATAACATTGCGACCGGACTGTCAGCACTCACTTGAAACAGGCTCATAACTATGCGGTTCTTAATAACTGGCGGTGCAGGGTATATCGGCTCACACACGGTGCTCGAATTGCTTCAGGCCGGCCATGAGGCGGTGGTTCTGGATAACCTGTGCAATAGCTCCATGCTCTCGCTACAGCGCGTGCAACAAATAACCGGTGTCGCCCCTGTATTTGTTCAAGGTGATGTTTGCGACCGCGCCATCCTTGACCGTATTTTCAGCCAGCACGAGATCGATGGGGTATTGCACTTCGCGGGCCTGAAAGCCGTCGGAGAGAGCGTAAAACAGCCTTTGCCCTACTATCAGAATAACGTCAGTGGCAGCATCACCTTGTGCCAGGCCATGGCCAGCGCAGGCGTCTACCGCCTGGTGTTCAGTTCCTCTGCCACAGTGTATGGCGACCCGGTGCAGATACCGCTGGTCGAAAGCAGCCCGCTGGGAACACCTACCAACGCCTATGGCACCTCCAAGTTGATGGTAGAGAAGATACTGCAGGATATGGCAGCCGCCGATCCACGCTGGTCAGTCGCCCTGTTGCGCTACTTCAATCCGGTGGGCGCACATCAGAGTGGACTGATGGGCGAAGACCCAAACGGCCTGCCGGAAAACCTATTGCCCTACATAAGCCGTGTCGCTGTGGGAAAGCTCGAAAGACTTTCCATCTATGGCAACGACTATCCGACCCCCGACGGCACCGGTGTGCGTGACTACATTCATGTAGTTGATCTTGCCAAAGGGCACATAGCAGCCGTGAACTACATTTCCCAGCACACCGGTATAAATGCCTGGAACCTCGGGACTGGGGTGGGTTACTCAGTACTGGAAATGATCCGGGCATTCGAGGATGCCTCTGGCTGCACCATTCCCTACACCCTCTCCCCACGCCGTCAGGGCGACATTGCGCAATGCTGGTCGGATCCGTCCAAGGCACTGCACGACCTGGGCTGGAAGGCAGAACGCGGTTTGAAGGAGATGATGGAGGATACGTGGCGTTGGCAGTCGAATAACCCGGATGGGTACAGGTCGTTTGAATGAAGACGGCACTGGCCGGCAACTCATCCAGCAGGCGCTGTTCCCGAGCATTGCTTACAATAACCGCCCCTTCCATTTTCTAGGCTTTTTGATGTCCCCCACCCTTACTTCCCGCGTCGCGATTATCGGCGGCGGCCCCGCCGGCCTGATGGCCGCCGAGGTACTGAGCCAGGCCGGGGTTCAGGTCGACTTGTACGACGGCATGCCATCGGTGGGCCGAAAATTCCTCCTGGCTGGGGTCGGTGGCATGAATATCACCCACTCCGAAGCCTATCCGGCCTTCCTCTCGCGCTACGCCGAGCGTGCGCCGCACATCGCCCCGCTGCTGCGCGAGTTCGGTGCCGAGGCGCTGTGCCAATGGATTCATGGCCTGGGTATCCAGACGTTTGTCGGCAGCTCCGGCCGGGTGTTTCCTACCGACATGAAGGCTGCGCCGCTGCTGCGCGCCTGGCTCAAGCGCCTGCGCGATGCCGGAGTCGTTATCCACACTCGGCACCGCTGGCTGGGCTGGAATGCCGACGGCAGCCTGCGCATCCGGCATGCCGAGGGTGAAAGTGCGGTACGGGCGGATGGGGTCCTGCTGGCATTGGGCGGCGGCAGTTGGGCACGCCTGGGTTCCGACGGGGCTTGGCTGCCCCTGCTGGAACAGCGCGGTGTACAGCTCGCACCCTTGCAACCGAGCAATTGCGGTTTTGAGGTCAGCGCCTGGAGCGAGCTGCTGCGCAGCAAATTCGCCGGCGCGCCGCTGAAGAACGTGGCCATCGGCCTTGATGACGACGCACCACGGCTGGGTGAATGCGTGATCACCGCCAGCGGCATCGAGGGCAGCCTGATCTATGCCTTGTCGGCGCCGATTCGCGAATCCATCAACCGGCACGGGCAGGCGACGATCCATATCGACCTGCTACCGAACAAGCCCCTGGACAAGGTCCAGGCCGCCCTTTCCAAGCCACGCGGCTCGCGGTCCATGGCCAAGCACTTGCAGAGCCAGTTGGGGATCGAGGGGGTGAAGGCGGCGTTGCTGCGGGAGCTGACCCCGGCAGAGAGCTTCAACGATCCGGCGCTCCTGGCGGCAGCCATCAAGGCCCTGCCGTTGACGCTGGTCAGGCCCCGGCCGCTGGACGAAGCCATCAGCAGCACCGGCGGCGTAATGTTTGAAGCCCTGGACGACGACCTGATGCTCCGACAGTTGCCTGGAGTGTTTTGCGCAGGGGAAATGCTCGACTGGGAAGCGCCGACCGGCGGCTACCTGCTGACCGCCTGCTTTGCCAGCGGGCGCCAGGCGGGGCTAGGGATGCTGAAGTGGTTGCGGCGCCAGCCATAAACAGCTTCGCCGGCAAGTCGGCGCCTACGAAAGGGTAGGAGCCGGCTTGCCGGCAAAGGGCCCGGCGCGATGTCAGATCAAGGCTTGCGCTTGCGCGGCCCGGTGTTGAACGCCGGCACCTTGCGCACCGGTTTCACCGCCGGAGCTTCGGCCACTTCGCCACTGTCCACCCACTTGCCCAGGTTGCGCTTGCCGCCACCGCCGGAGGTTTTCGGCTTCTTGGGCTTCTTCGGCTTTTTCACCACCTGGCCACTGGCGTCGGTTTCCGGCACCCGGTGCTCGGGTTCGAAATCCTGTTCCTCATGGCGCTTGAGGGTCTGGCGGGTGAGCATCTCGATCGCCGAGAGCAGGTTCACCTCGTCGGCGCATACCAGGGAAATCGCCTCGCCGGTGGAACCGGCACGGCCGGTACGACCGATGCGGTGGATGTAGTCCTCGGCCACGATCGGCAGGTCGAAGTTGACCACCAGGGGCAGGTCTTCGATGTCCAGGCCGCGGGCCGCCACATCGGTGGCCACCAGGATCTGGATCTCACTGGCCTTGAACCGGTCCAGGGCGCGCTGACGCGTGGCCTGTGGCTTGTCGCCATGGATGCCGTCGGCATTCACGCCCTGGCCCTGGAGTTTCTCCACCAGCGCATCCACACCGTTGCGGGTCTTGGCGAACACCAGCACCTGCTTCCAGCGATTCTTGCGCAGCAGGTGGCTGAACAGCTCCGGCTTGCGCTTCTTGTCCACCGGCACCACCCATTGCTTGACCGTATTGGCAGCCACGTTGCGCGGGCTGACCTCGATGCTCAGCGGATCGTTGAGCATCTGCCCGGCCAGCTGGCGGATGGCGTCGGAGAAGGTGGCGGAGAACAACAGGGTCTGGCGTTTCTTCGGCAGGGCCGCGTAGATGCTCTTGAGCTCTTCGGAGAATCCCAGGTCGAGCATGCGATCGGCCTCATCCAGCACCAGGGTCTGCAACTGGCTGAACTTCACCGCATTCTGACGGAACAGGTCCAGCAGACGCCCCGGAGTCGCCACCAGCAGGTCCACGCCTTTGCGCAGCTTCATCATTTGCGGGTTGATGCTGACCCCGCCGTACACCGCATAGGTGCGCAGCGGCAGGTGTTCGGCGTACTGGCGCACGCTTTCGTGGACCTGCTCGGCCAGTTCCCGGGTCGGCACCAGGATCAGCGCGCGTACCGAGTTGCTATCGACTTTCGGCCCTTCCAGGGTCAGCAACTGCAACAGCGGTAGAGCGAAACCGGCGGTCTTGCCGGTGCCGGTCTGGGCCGCGGCCATCAGGTCACGCCCGCCCAGCACTGCCGGAATGGCTTGCGCCTGCACCGGGGTCGGGGTCTGGTAGCCGAGGGTTTCGAGGGCGCGCAGCAGGGGTTCGATCAGGCCAAGAGTGGCGAATGTCATGGGGGTACCGTAGGAAAAAGTCAGCACAGGGACGCAATGGGCGGCAGTTTACCCTAATTCAGGGGCTCGCTCCCGGGCCGCCCCAGGCCTGCCAAGCCCGCCCCGGTGAGTGTATGCTCGCCCCACTGTTTGCCACGGGTCGCGCACAAGGGCAGCGCAACACCCGAGCTGGCACTCAACCGCCCCTTTGCCCTTCCCAAGGAGCCTCACCGCGCATGGACAACCAAAACCCCTTCCAGGCCCCTGCCGCCGAACTCCTGGCCAGCAAGCCAACCGATCAGAGCCTGTGCCTCTACAGCGTGGCGGCCATTGGCCTGAGCACCTTCATCGGCACCTCCGTGGCCGGCGCCTATTTCATCAGCCAGAACCTCAAGGCCATGGGCCGCGAGAGCGAAGTGAACAAAGTCTGGGCCATGGGCATCGGCCTTTTCATTGCCATGAGCGTGGCAGGCTTTTTTCTTCCGGAAAGTATCCCTGCGGTGGTGTTCATCCTGCCGCCGATCTACGGGATGAACGCCTACGCACGCCAACTGTTCGGCCCCCAGGTGATAGAGCACAAGGCCGGCAACGGGCGCTTCTTCTCGCTATGGCGAGTGGCGGGAATCAGCCTGCTGTTTTCCCTGGCCCTGGCGGCAGTGTTATTCGCCCTCGTCCTGCTGAGCGGGTTCGAGTAAGGCCCCCTGGCGGCCCTTTCGGCCGCCACAAGCCCCCACCGGGCAGCCTCTTGCGGCCTGGCTCAATGGAGTGAGCGATGCGCAATCTTGTCCTGTACACCTCAATGCTAGTGGGGCTTTGCCTGCCACACGCCTATGCAGCTGAATCCATCGGCTTTCGTGAAATCCAGCTAGGGGATTCCAGCCACAACCGTGAGCTGCATGTCGTCCTCTGGTACCCCACCGAGGACGGGGCAACGCCTGCCACCTCCTCGGAAAATCCGGTTTTCCAGGGGGTGCCGGCGATCAAGGATGCCCACCCCACCTCCCGCGCCCATCCATTGGTGGTGCTGTCCCATGGCTATGGCGGCAACTGGCGCAACCTCAGTTGGCTGGTACCGTCACTGGTCAGCCAGGGCTATATAGTGGCGGCACCTGATCATCCGGGCACCAGCACCTTCGACAAGCGCCCGGTGCAAGCCGCAAGGCTCTGGGAGCGGCCGCGGGACCTGAGCCGGGTCATCGACGCCCTCCGCGCAGACCAGTCCCTGGCAGGCGCGGTCGAGCCGCAGCGCATCGCCGCCATCGGCCATTCGCTGGGCGGCTGGACGGTCACCGCATTGGCCGGCGCCCGCTATAGCCCGCAACGCTTCCTTGAGGAATGTCGGCTGCATCCCAACCCGCGTCTGTGCGGGCTGGCTCCGGAACTGGGGATCGCGCCGCAAAACCAGGACTCTCTGGGCACCGACCTGCGGGACCCGCGAGTCAAGGCGGTCGTCTCCCTGGACCCGGGGCTGGTCCGTGGGTTCACCCCGCAAAGCTTGTCAGCGGTGCAAACGCCGACCCTGATCCTGGGAGCAGGAGTCGATATTGCCAGCATGCCGGTGGAGCAGGAGTCGGGCTACCTGGAAACCCACCTGCCGTCGGCCACCTCCAGCCTGCTGGTGATCGCCGATGCCAGCCATTTCAGCTTCATGCAAATCTGCAAGCCAGGCGCCACGGCCCTGCTCCGGGAAGAGAACCCCGAGGATGAAATCATCTGCCGGGACGGCGGCCAGCGCAGCCGCGAAGCGATTCACCAGCAAGCGAGCCAGGTCATCGGCGACTTTCTCCAACGGAGCCTGGCCGGCCTGCCACCGGGACAGTGATCAGGCCGCCTCTTCCTGGGCCGCGGCCTTGGGCTTGCGCCATTGGGGCAGGCCGATCAGCACTACGGCACTGATGATCACCAGCATGGCCATGGCCTCCTCGATGCCAATGGTTTCGCCGACGAAGACGATGCCCAGCAGCACCGCCACCGCCGGGTTGACATAGGCGTAGCTGGTGGCCGCGGCTGGGCGCACGTGCTTGAGCAGGTACATGTAGGCGTTGAAGGCGATGATCGAACCGAAACCGGCCAGGTAGGCCAGGGCCAGCCAGCCTTCCATCGGAGGCAGGGTGTCCAGATGCTCACCGCTCAGGGCACTGCCGATCATCAGCACCACGCCACCGACAAGCATTTCCGCGGCACTGGCCATGGCGCCCTGGGGCAGCGGCAGATGCTTGCTCCATACCGAGCCGAAGGCCCAGGCCGCCGCAGCGAACAGCAGCAAGGCGGCGCCCATCGGGCTCGACTGCAGGTTGGACCCCAGGTTGAGCATGCCGATGCCAATCATCCCGAGGACGATCCCGGCCCACTCCAGGCGCGTGTTGCGTGCACCCCAGAAATACCCGCAGAGCAAGGTGAACAAAGGCACCGTGGCCACCGCCAGCGCCGCGACGCCGGAGGTCACCCCGGAGTGTTCGGCCAGCGTTACCGCGCCATTGCCACAGCTCAACAGCAGCACACCGATGATCCCTGCGGCCTTCCATTGCGCCCAGGTCGGCGCCGGCACCCCGCGCCAGCGCAGAAAGGCGTACATCAGGCTACCGGCGATGATGAAGCGAATGCCGCCGAGCATCAGTGGCGGCCAGTATTCGACACCGATACGAATCACCAGGTACGTCGAGCCCCAGATCACGTAGAGGGCAAAAAAGGCAGCGATCAACGGCAGCGGAAAACGGCTTTGGCCAGGCATGGGAGGCGGCTCTGAGGCAGGCAGGGGGAGGTCTATTCTAGAAACTCGGCCCAGGGAACTTAAGTTACAAAACCTGTTTATAACGCCCGTACACTTTCCAAAAGATGGAGATAAGGGCTATATACCGTGCTTTCGAAAGCTGGATAGATCGAGAGCCTTCCATGGACAAGTACGACCGCATGCTCCTGGCCAGCCTGCTGGAAAATGGCCGGGCGAGTTACGCCGAGCTGGCACGCAAGGTGAATCTCTCGGCACCGGCGGTGGCCGAGCGCGTGGCCAAGCTGGAGGCCAGCGGAGTGATCACCGGCTACCAGGCCAAAGTCGACATGGCCAAGGTCGGCTTGCCGATCCAGTGCGTGATCGAACTGCGCCTGGCCCAGCACGGCAACCAGAAGGCCTATGACGAACTGATCAAGATTCCCCAGCTCACCGAGTGCCACCGGGTCACCGGCGACCCTTGCGTGATCATGCAGGCCGCAGTGGGATCGATGCCGGAGCTGGAGGAGTTGATCAACCGCGTGGCCCAGTTCGGTTTCAGCAAGACCTCCATCGTGCTCTCCAGTGCCATTGAACGGCGCGTGCCCCTGGGGCAACTGGAAAGCAAATGAACCTCGGGACTCAGAACCCGCGGTGGCGCTTGAGGTGTTCGGGGACTTTGGCCGCGGGAACCTTCTGCAGTTTGCACAGGAAGTCATGGGACAGCTCGCGCAGGCCATGCTTGTGCCTCAGTTCGCCGGCCAGGTGGGCCACCAGGTTGGCTGCCATTTCCGCATCGGCCATGGCCCGGTGAGCCTGGCCGGTGTGCGGCAGGCCGGCGAATGAAGTCAGGGTGCCCAGCTTGTGATTAGGAGCCGCCGGCATCAGGCGCCGCGCCAGCAGCAGCGAACAGGCGAAGTTCTGCAGGCGGGTGCGCTTGATCCGGCCCAGCTCGAAATCCCAGAACTTCTGGTCGAAGGCCGCGTTGTGCGCCAGCAACGGCGTGATGCCGACGAACTCGTTGACCTCGTTCATCACCTGCTCTGCCGGGGGTGCGCTGCGCAACATGGCATTGCTGATGCCGGTCAGTTGCTCAATAAACGCCGGCACCCGCACGCCGGCGTTCATCAGGCTCTGGTAACGCTCGACGATGCGCCCCTGCTCAAGGATCACCACGGCTATTTCCGTGGCCCGGCAACTGCTGCTCGGGGAGATCCCGGTGGTTTCAAAGTCGATGACGGCAATGCGTTCCAAACCTGTCCTGCTCCGTATGAAAATTGATCAGCTTTTAAGCAGCAAGGCGCCTTCGATCGGCACATAGCGCGTAGCCGCGCGAATCAGCGAATTGGCGGTCAGCCCCGGCACGCCATAGGCCACCGCGCTGACCCCGTGCTTGTGGATGATGCGCTCCAGCAGCAGGTCGAAATCACCGTCGCCGGAAGCCAGCACCACTTCGTCGACATGGGCCGCAGCGTCCATGATGTCGATGGTGATGCCCACGTCCCAGTCGCCCTTGGCCGAGCCGTCGCTGCGCTGGATATAGGGCTTGAGTTTTACCGTGAAGCCCAGGTTGCGCAGGATCTGCTGGAACTGCTGCTGTTTGCTGTCACCACGGTCGATGGCATAGGCATAGGCTTCGACAATCTGCCCTTGCTTGCTGATATCCGCCCACAGCGCCGCATAGTTGAAGTGGCAACCATAGGCCTGACGAACGGTGTAGTAGAGGTTCTGGACATCGGCGAACACAGCGATTTTCTTCACCGCTAATCCTCATGGCGCAGCAGCGCAAGGGCTGGATCGGGCCTCAGGCCCCGAAAAGTCGCCCAGTATGCCAGTCGCAGGGATTGTTCCGCGAATAATCGGTCCGGGGCAGGTGTCTGCCCCGGACCGACGCAGGTCAGACGAAGGAGTCGTCGTCGGAGAAGAACGAGCTGTCGTCGTTGTCGTAGTCGGCGTTGCTGAAGCCACCCTGGTCGTTGTTGCCCCAGGAATCGTTGTTGGCCAGGCGCTGGTCGTCATTGCCCCAGCCGCTGTTGTCGCTGGCCGGCGCCGGTTCTTCCTTGATGACTTCGACGATTTCCTGGGGCTGCTGGTTGTTGTGGAACAGGCTGCTGATGCCCTGGGCCAGCATGACCCCGCCCGCAACGCCGGCGGCAGTTTTCAAGGCGCCGCCCAGGAAACTGCTACCCGCCGCCGGTGCCTGCTGCGGTGCATAGTTCTGTGGCGGTGCGGCGTAATTCTGCTGCGGCGCGCCGAAGTTCTGTTGCGCGGGGGCGCCAAAGGAAGAACGCGCCGGTTCACGCCAGCCACCACCGGACGACGGTGGCGGTGCACTCTGGCTCGGTGCCGGCTGTGGCTCGCGGGAACCGCCGAAGATGCTCGACAGGAAACCGCCACCGGCCGCCGGTGCCGGAGCACTGGCCTGGGCCCGAGCCTGTTGCAGGTCAGCCTGCAATTGCTGGACTTGCTGGGTCAGTTGCTGGTTCTGCTCGTTGAGGCTCTTGAGTGCGGCCTCCTGCACCAGGATCGCCTGGGTCATGAAATACCCGGCCGCAGGCTGGCGGGTCAGATGCTCCTTGATCCGCGCCTCTGCCTGGGCGTCGCGCGGGGCTGAATCCGTTTCGGCTTGCTGCAACCGTGAAAACAGTCCATCGATCAGGGTTTGCTCTTGGTTGTTCATGGCGACCTCTTTAGATTGCCGGTAGAAATCTGGTCCGCCGCTCGGACAGAGCGGTGATACGCACCAGTTATGGGGCTGGTGCGACGACTTTCAATGGTCTTTACCCAAGGTTTACGTTTGCTCGGGCGGGGCCTGCATCGGTTAAAGTGTGCAACCGCTTCTTCAACTGCGATCTCATCGAATGAATCCGTTAGATGTACTGCGTGACTCTCTGTATTTCTTCCAGCGCAACCTCGGGCAGATCGCCCAGCTGTGCCTGCCGCTGGTGATTCTCGAAGCCTTGCTGCAACAAGGGGTCAACAGCGCCCTGGGCCCCGATACCTTCCCGGGCTACAGCGTGGTGGTGGGCCTTCTGGTGTATCCGTTGTACACCAGTGCGCTGATCCTGTTTCTCGACGCCCGCACCCGGGGCGAGTCGCCGCGTACCCGGGACCTGCTGGCCATGGCCCTGGCCCTGTGGCCGCGTTTTGCCCTGCTGACGGCGGTCAGCACCCTGCTGATCCTGCTGGGGTTGTCGCTGTATTTCCTGCCGGGGCTGTGGCTGATGGTGGTACTGGCTTTCGCCGAGTACCTGCTGGTGCTCAAGGGCATGGCGCCGCTGGCGGCCATCAGTGAAAGTTTCCGCCTCAGCCGTGGGCACTTCCTGCGGATCCTGGTGTGCATCCTGGCGGTAATGACCCCGCTGTGGCTGCTCAAGGGTGCCAGTGAAGCGGCCTATTCCGAACCGCTGAACCCGCTGCTGTCCCTGGCCATCGACAGCGCCTACAGCTTTCTGCAGCTGTTCACCAGCGTGGTGCTGTTCCGCCTGTTCATGCTGATCAGCGAGCAGCCGGACAAGCGCTGAATCCTCTCCCGGCCGCTCTGCCCCTTGGGTGACGGCCGTGCTCTCGGTTATGCTCCGGGGCCATCCTGCAACGCCATAAGCCGAGCCGATGATCCGTCTACTTCGCATCACCCTGTTGAGCCTGTTGTTGATCGGTCTGGTGCTGGCCGGGCTGGTCTACAGCCTGACCTGGCGCCCGGAAGCCAAGGAAAGCCTCGCTGTCAGTTGCAGCGCCCAGGCCGCGCCGCTGGTGCCGGGCCAGGCCCTGAAAGTGATGACCTGGAACCTGCAGTACCTGGCGGGCAAGCGCTATGTGTTCTGGAACGACCAGGCACAGGGCGAGGACGAGCAGCCGACCCTGGAGGACATGGCCTTCAGCCTCGACGAAGTGGCTCGCGTGATCCGCGACGAACAACCGGACCTGGTGCTGCTGCAGGAAGTGGACAACGGTGCCAAGGCCAGCGCCTACCAGGACCAGCTCAAACTCCTGCAGGAACGCCTCACCGATCTCTACCCCTGCAGCACCCAGGCTTACGACTGGAAAGCCGATTTCGTACCATCGCCGCATATTTTCGGCAGTGTCGGCCGACAACTGGCCACCCTCAGCCGCTATCGCATCGATCACGCCGAACGCCTGCAACTGCCCACAGCCGAACACGGCTTCATCGGCCGGCAGTTCCAGCCCAGGGAGGCCCTGCTGCTGAGCTACCTGCCCCTGAACGACGGCGGCCAGGTGGCGGTGCTCAATACCCATCTGGAACGTGCTCGCACGCCTGGCCAGACGCAATCAAGGCAGGTCGCAGCCATTGGCAAAGTCCTGGATAAACTCGAAGGCCGCGGCACGCCCTGGCTGATTGGCGGGGATTTCAACCTGTTGCCCCTGGGCCAGTACCAGCGACTGAGCGACGTGCAACGGGCGCCCTACAGTGCCGACAGCCCGCTGCACCTGCTGTGGGACAAATACCCGATGATCCCCAGCAACACCCAGGCCAGCGGCGTCGACCGCGCGCATTGGCTGACCCACTACCCCAACGACCCGAGCCTCGACGGCCCGGATCGCACGGTGGACTACCTGTTCTACAGCCCGCGGCTCAAGCGAGTCGAATCCCGGGTGCGCCAGGACGACACCTTGCGCATCTCCGACCACCTGCCGGTGCTGGCCCGGTTCCTCTTGCCGGCGCAATAAACCCCAGAGCGGCTACAGGGCAGCACGGGAGTTCGGGTTATTTGCGCGGTTTGACCCGCGCCGTGGCTTCGGCGATCAGCGGGTCATCCGGCCAGTAGTGCTTGGGGTAACGGCCCTTGAGGTCCTTTTTCACCTCGGCGTAGGTGCTGCGCCAGAAGTTCGCCAGATCCTGGGTGACCTGTACCGGACGTCGTGCCGGAGACAGCAGGTGCAACTTGACCACCTGGCGGCCACCGGCAATGCGCGGTGTTTGCGCCAGGCCGAACAGCTCCTGCAGGCGTACTGCCAGGATGGGTGGATGCTCGCTGTAGTCCAGGCGAATCGACGACCCGGAAGGCACCGTCAGGTGATGGGGGGCCAGCTCATCCAGGCGCTGAGGCAGTGGCCAGGGCAGCAGGTTGTGGATAATTCCGGCCAGTTCCAGGTTGGCGAAGTGGCTGAGCCGCGAGACCTTGCCCAGGTAGGGCTGCAACCACTGCTCCAGCCCCTTGAGCAAGGCCCCGTCACTGACATCCGGCCATTGGCTGGTGCCCGTGGCCTCCAGGTCCAGCTGGCGCAGCAACGCTACCCGGGCCTGCCACTGGCGCAGCTCCGGGGTCCAGGGCAGCAGCTCCAAGCCTTTGCGCCGGACCAGATTGACCAGGGCCTGAGTGCGGGCGGACTCATCCAGCCCGCTTAGCGGTTCGCGGCTGAGCACCAGTTCGCCGACCTTGCGCTGGCGTTCGGCCCGCAACACGCCTTCGCGCTCGTCCCAATCCAGCTGATCGACTTGCCGCACCTGCTCCGCCAGTACCGAATCGAACAACACCGGATCGAAATCCGCCGCCAGGTAGATGCGCTCCTCGCGCTGCCCCTGGCGGCTGCCCAGGTCGGCGATCACCAGCCAGGGTTGCTTCATCAGGCTGTCAGTTTCGCTGAACAGCGCCGCGCGACCGTTGGCCAGGCGGTATTCGGCACCGCCGGGGCGCCGCTGCTGGGCCACCCGGTCGGGATAGGCCAGGGCCAACAGGGCGCCGAGCCAGCGCGGGTGCTCGGGGTCGGCCACCGCAGCCTCGGGCTGCCCGCGCAGATAGCCCCGGTACTGGCGCGCCAGTTGTCGGGCACGCTGCACCCCGCCCTGGGCTCCGCGAGCGGCACGCTCTTCCCCGCCAAGCAGCACCAGGCGGCTGTGCAGGTCGGCGCCGGCGCCGCGCAGGATATCCCGTTCCCCCAGCAGCGCCGCGACATTGCAAGCCATCGGCGCCAACCCCAGGGACTGGCCGCGCAGCAGCAGATGGGCGATGCGCGGGTGAGCCGGCAACTCGGCCATGGCCTGGCCGTGGCGGGTCAGGCTGCCATCGTCATTCAACGCCCCCAGGCGCACCAGCAAGTCCTGGGCCTGGGCATAAGCAGCACTGGGGGGAGCGTCCAGCCATACCAGTTGATTTGGCGTCACGCCCCAGCGCGCCAATTGCAGGGCCAATCCGGCCAGGTCCGCCTGGAGGATTTCCGCACTGGCATAGGCGGCCAGTTGCTCCTGTTGATCGGCCGACCACAAGCGGTAGCACACGCCGGGCTCCAGACGCCCGGCACGCCCGGCGCGCTGGGTGGCGCTGGCCCGGGAGATACGCTGGGTATCGAGGCGGGTCATGCCGCTGCCGGGATCGAAACGCGGCACCCGCGCCAGCCCGGCATCCACCACCACCCGCACGCCATTGATGGTCAGGCTGGTTTCGGCAATGTTGGTGGCCAGCACCACTTTGCGCTTGCCCGACGGCGCAGGGTCGATGGCTGCGCGCTGGGCTGCCAGGTCCAGCTCGCCATGCAACGGGCAGAGCAGGATCTCACTGCGCTCGCCCAGGGCTTCGGCCAACTGCTGGTGCACCCGGCGGATCTCCGCCTGGCCGGGGAGGAACACCAGCAGGCTGCCGCTTTCATCGTTGAGGGCCTCGAGCACGGTCTGCACCACCCTTGGCTCGATGAATTCACCGGGCTGGAAGGGTCGGCCCCAGCGCTGGGTCACCGGGTACATGCGCCCTTCACTGCGCAGGATCGGCGCATCGCCGAGCAGGGTCGACAGGCGCTCGCCTTCCAGCGTCGCCGACATCAGCAGGATCTTCAGTGGCTGCTCGTCACGAAACAGCTCGCGGCCACTGAGGCTCAGGGCCAGGGCCAGATCGGCGTCCAGGCTGCGTTCGTGGAACTCATCGAAAATCAGCAGGCCGACGCCTTCCAGGGCCGGGTCATCCTGCAGGCGCCGGGTGAGGATGCCTTCGGTGACCACCTCGATGCGGGTACGCGGGCCGACCTTGCTGTCCAGGCGGATGCGATAACCCACGGTCTCGCCGACTTTCTCTCCCAGCTCGCTGGCCAGGCGCTCGGCGGCGGCCCGGGCGGCCAGGCGCCGGGGTTCGAGCATGAGGATGGTCTGTCCGGCCAGCCAGTCCTGGTCCAGGAGCGCCAGGGGCACGCGGGTCGTCTTGCCGGCACCGGGCGGGGCTTCGAGCACCGCTTCATGGCGTGTCGCCAGGGCGGTACGCAGTGCAGGCAAAACTTCATCAATTGGCAAAGAATTCATGCTGGCTCCAAAACAGAGGCGCGAGTATAACGGCGAACTGCCTGGGGTTAATCATGGTCTGAGTGCTGATCGACAAGACTCAACACCCCGCTTCATCCCTCGTTGCTTTCGTGCTTGCTAGGAGATTTCCATGCGTATTTCCCACCGTGTCATCGGCGGCGTTCTGGTGGCCACCCTGCTGACCCAACTCACCGCCTGCGGCTCGATCTTCTTCCCCGACCGGCGCGGCCAGATCGACGGCAAGATCGATCCCCTGGTGGCTGTGCTGGATGCCGTTGGCCTGCTGTTCTACGTGATCCCAGGGCTGATCGCCTTCGGCGTCGACTTCGCCACCGGGGCCATCTACCTGGAGCCGGGCAAGACCGCGCAGATCGCGCCGGAAAAACTGCAACAGGCCATCGGCGCCGACGGTAAAGTCGACAACCGCAAGCTGCAGGCCATCCTGGAAAGCGAACTGGGGGGCAGTTTCCCCCTGGATGACCCACGCCTGATCCAGCACAAGGGCAGCGTGCAGCAACTGGCGCTGTACGGCCTGCAACCTGCTGCCTGATCACTTTTACCCAGGAACCCGCCGTCGATGACCGCCAACTCGGAACACGCCCGCCTCCTGCGCCTGGCCACCCGCGCCTCGGTCACCGTGGCGGGCATACTGATCGTGACCAAGGCTGTCGCCTGGTGGCTCAGCGGCTCGGTGAGCATGCTCGCCGGGCTCACCGACTCGGTGCTGGACGGTTTCACCTCGCTGCTCAACCTGCTGGCAGTGCATTACGCCCTGCGCCCGGCAGACGACGACCACCGCTATGGCCACGGCAAGGCCGAGTCCCTGGCGGGCATGGCCCAGGCATTGTTCATCGCCGGCAGCGCGGTTCTGATTGCCTTCCAGGCGGCGCAACGCCTGCAACATCCGGAACCGGTAGGCGCGCCCTGGCTGAGCATCGGGGTGATCGTCCTGTCGCTGGCGCTGACCATCGCCCTGCTGCTCCTGCAGCACCGGGTGATCCGGGCGACCGGCTCCAATGCAGTACGCGCCGACTCCCTGCACTACCGCTCCGACCTGATGCTCAACGGCAGCATCCTGCTGGCCCTGGTGCTGGCGGCGTTCGGCCTGCATCAGGTGGACGCCTGGTTCGGCCTGGGGATTGCCGTCTACATTCTCTGGAGCGCGATCCAGATCGCCCGGGAGAGCTTCTCGGTGCTGATGGACCAGGAGCTGCCACCGGACGTCAGCCAGCACATGCTGGAGCTGGCGTGCAGTGTGCCGGGAGTACTGGGGGCCCATGACCTGCGCACACGGATTTCCGGCAGCCACTGGTTTGTCCAACTGCACCTGGAATTACCCGGGGAACTGACCCTTTCGGTGGCCCATGGCATCAGCGACCAGGCCGCCGATGCCATCCAGAAGGCCTATCCACGGGCCGAAGTGCTGGTGCACGCCGACCCGCAGGAAGTGGTGAAGGCAGACAGGGCTCAGTAGGTCACCTGATAGCCCCGTGAGCTCAAGCAGTTGCCCTGGGCCTGGCGGTAGGCCTGGACCACTTGCGGGGCCGGCTGATAGGTCACGCTCGCAGGATCGAAGCCGCTCTGCTGCACCGCCCAGCGATAGCAGTCGTAACGGTCCTGGTCGATCTGCTGCGGCGACTGGCCGTTGACCGGGTAGGCCAGCACGTCATAGCCATTGCCGCTCTGCTGCGGGTCCGCAACCGGCACGCCGGCAGGTGGCTCGACCACCACGTACTGCTGGGTGTTGGCTTCGTAGGTGTAGTAAGCCCCTGCCGCCAGAAAGAACAGCGCGCTGCCGATCCAGACTTCCCGCGCATAGTCGGGCAGGTACGTCACGCGAATGCCATAGGGCGGGCGCACCACCACATAGCGCGGGCCTTGCGGGCGGTACCAGTAACCACCGGAAAAAAAGTAATCCTGGCCGCGATAGGCGACCCGGTCATTGCGCCCGGGGAAGCGGTCGATCACATACCCGGGGCGGTACTGCGGCCCGGGGCCCCAGCCATTGCCATGGCCATCAGGGCGGCCCGGCCAGCGGTAGTCGTTGGGATGGCCGCCACCTGGCCGAGAGCCCGGGCCGCCAGCCTGCCAATGCTGGTTGTAGTCGTTGCGCCGGGGAATGTCCTGATAGTAGCCACGCTGTGGCTCCTGGGTCTGGCGCACGGTGTCGGGGCGGCCCTGGATCGGCAGGTTGTTCGGCTGCTGCACCTGGGGTTGTGGCACAGGGGCCGGGCGAACCTGCTGATTGGGATCGTGCTGAGGCCGGTTCTGCCACTGCCCTCCCGGGTTCTGGCCGTTGTGCTCGAACTGACGGCTGTTATCGCCGCGAATGATTTCATTCTGCGGCCGCTGTGGCTGCGCACTGGGTGGTGGACGGTTGGGAACATTGGCGGGCCGCGGCGGGGCATTTTCCGGGCGGCCCTGGCCTTGATGCTCTCGCTGCTCGCCCCCGGGAGCGCCATGCTGCGCAGGCGGCCGATTCTCGTCTCGCTCATCGGCGAGCAACTGAGCGTTGACGCTCAGGCACAACACACCAACACCTGCCATACGCCAGATGCGCGACTTCATGCTATTCCTCACTGCGGATAGGGGGGGCCTGTACATAAGACTGAAAAAGCCCTGGGCGGTTCTGCATCAGGTTATCAGTCACGAGACTTATTTCGCAGGCAATAAAAAAGGGCGGCCCGTCGGCCGCCCTTTGAGATTTTGTCCGTGCTCGGCGCTTTTGACGCCGGCTCACCTAACTCCGTCTTCTGGACAGTGTGTAGCCCGGGGGCCGGCTCAACCCTGTGGGATTGGCGGCCGCGGCAGGCCTGATTCGGCGGGCCGCAGTGGACTCTATGTCCGGGCAGTGATTCTGGTGATAAGAATAGGCGCGCAGCGAAGACAGAGGATTGCGAAGATTGCTTGTAAAAACACCACTTGCGCAATTTTTAACTCAAGATAGATAATTCAACGCAATAGTTACGACAAAGGCCTGATTGATGAGCAAACTCGACCGCTACGACCTGAGCATTTTGGCGGAGTTGCAACGCGACGCCCGTATCTCCAACCAGGAACTGGCCGAGCGCATCGGCCTGTCGCCCTCCCCTTGCTCGCGCCGGGTCAAGCAGCTGGAGGACGATGGCTACATTTCCCGCCAGGTCGCCCTGCTGGACCGCAAGATGCTCGGTCTGAGCCTGACCGCCTATGTCCTGATCGGCATGGACCGGCACACGCCGGAACGCTTCGAGAATTTCGAAGCCGCGATCCGCAGCCTGCCCCAGGTGCTGGAGTGCAGCCTGGTGACCGGGGTCGATGCCGACTATCAGCTCAAGGTGGTGGTACCGGACATGGACCATTACCAGAAGCTGCTGCTCGGCCATCTGACCCGTATCGAGGGCGTGACCAGCGTGCGTTCGAGCTTCGTGCTCAATCAGGTGCTCAACAGCACCGAACTGCCGCTGACCCACCTGCGCAACTGAATCCCGGCCCCCGCTGTGGCGACATAACGCATGCAGATCAATGCTTGGGCCGCGGGCGTTGGCGTATACTCGCCCGGCATTTTTTGCCCTGCCTGCACTGGAGATGAGTGATGGACCCAGCAGTATTCGAAGAGTGGATGATGACCGGCCTGGTCAGCATCCTGATCATTTTCATGGGTTTCATCGTCTGGGACCTGGCCAAGAAGTCCAAGGCCGGGCGCTTCGGCTCGTTCATCCTGTTCTTCGTGCTGGGCCTGGGCGTTGCAGCATTCATCATCAAGAGCGTGGTGATCGGCCTGATCGAGTCCGGCGCCTTATAAGCGCGCAGCCACCTCTTTCCACTGGCCCTGCTCCAGGCCGTCCAGGGTCCAGTCGCCGATCCTGACCCGCACCAGGCGCAAGGTCGGTAGCCCCACCGCAGCGGTCATGCGCCTTACCTGGCGGTTGCGCCCCTCGCGTATCACCAACTCCAGCCAACTGGTGGGCACGCTCTTGCGAAAGCGCACCGGCGGGTTGCGCGGCCATAGCGTCGGTTCTTCGAGCTGACGCGCCTCGGCCGGCAGGGTCATGCCGTCATTCAACTGCACACCTTCGCGCAAGCGCTGCAACTGCTCGGCACTGGGCTCGCCCTCGACCTGCACCCAATAGGTCTTGGCCAGCTTGTGCTTGGGATCGGCGATGCGCGCCTGCAACTGCCCGTCATTGGTCAACAGCAGCAACCCTTCACTGTCGCGATCCAGGCGCCCGGCCGGGTAGACCCCGGGAACCGCAATGAAGTCCTTGAGCGTGGCCCGCCCCTCACCATCGCTGAACTGGGTCAGCACATCGAAAGGCTTGTTGAACAGGATCAGCTTCGGCTCGACCGGCGCGGCCTTGGCCACACGCTTGGCGGGAGAGGAGGAAAACGGTTTGGCGCCAGGACGGCGGGAAGCGGGACGGGGCGGACGGGACATGGGAGCAGGAACATTCAGCGATCAGGACCGACAATGCTAGTGGCCTGACCGCCAAATGACCATGGCTTAAACGCTTAGCGGAAAGGCGGCTCGTCGAAGCTGCGCAGTTTGCGCGAGTGCAGGGAGTTGAGCTCGCTGCGCATCAGGTCCACCGCTTCGATACCGATCTTCAGATGCTGGCTGACCGCACGCTCATAAAAAGCGTTGGCCGCGCCCGGCAACTTGATTTCACTGTGCAATGGCTTGTCCGAGACACACAGCAAGGTGCCGTATGGTACTCGCAGGCGATACCCCTGGGCGGCGATGGTGCCGCTTTCCATGTCCACCGCCACGGCCCGGGACAGGTTGATCAGCGGGCGTTCCTCGGCCCAACGCAACTCCCAGTTGCGGTCGTCGTAAGTCAGCACGGTGCCGGTGCGCAGGCGTTTCTTCAGTTGTTCGCCCTTTTCCCCGGTGACATTGGCCGCCGCCTGCTGCAACGCCAACTGGACTTCGGCCAGGGCCGGAATCGGAATGTTCGGCGGCACCACGCGGTCGAGAATGCCGTCGCGCCGCATATAAGCGTGGGCCAGCACGTAGTCGCCAATGGTCTGGGACTGCCGCAGGCCGCCGCAGTGGCCGATCATCAGCCAGCAATGCGGACGCAGCACCGCCAGGTGGTCGGTGATGTTCTTGGCGTTGGACGGGCCGACACCGATATTCACCAGGGTCACACCGTGGCCATCGATGGCCTGCAAGTGGTAGGCCGGCATCTGGTAGCGGTGCCAGACCACACCGGCGGCGATGGCCGAGGCCTCGCCGTGATCCATGCTTTTCTCGATGATCACGTTGCCCGGCAGGACCATGCGCACAAAGCGCGGATCGCTGCGCAACTGCTCCAGGCCATGAACGATGAACTGGTCCACATAGCGGTGATAGTTGGTCAGCAGGATCCACGGCTGCACATGACGCCAGTCGCTACCGGTGTAGTGCACCAGGCGCCGCAGGGAGAAATCCACTCGCGCGGCATCGAACAGCGCCAGGGGCAGCGGATGGGTATTTTCCCAATCGTAGAGACCATCGGCGATGCCGTCGGTGGCGGCCGACAGGTCGGTACTCGGGAACACCCGCGCCAGCGCCGCAGCGGTCACTCCGGAACCTGCCAGCTCGTCGCCCTGCTCCACGACATAGGGATAAGGAATGTTCTGCTCACTGACGCCCACTTCCACCGTCACGGTGAAGTCGTGCATCAACGGCACCAATTGTTCGAGCAGGTAATTACGGAAGGCTGCAGGATGGGTCACGGTGACACTGTAGGTGCCCGGCAACTGGACCTTGGCATAGGCCCTTGTGGTCTGTGGGACTTCGCCATGGCAGTGGTAGGTCAGGCGCAACTCAGGGTAGCGAAACAGTGCTCGTTGCTCGGCATCCGGCTCGACCCGGTCCTTGAGATAACGCTTGAGCGCCTGGCTCAGCGCCGTGGTGGCCCGCTCATGCAGGGCGGCAAGCCGGTCCACGGCTTGCTCGGCGGTTTGAACGACAATAAAAGCTTCGGTCACGATAAGCATCCTGTGTTCTGAACTTGCAGGCGTTCATCTTGCCTGCAAGACCGTCCCACGGGAACAGCGTAATCACCGCAGGCGCCGGGAAGCCGGCGCCAGGGAGGGTCAGAAGCCCTGAGGGGAGGAGCGGGCGACAATGGCTGCCACGTCCAGGCCACGCGGCAAGGTGCCGTAGACCCGCCCGCCCTGGCCGCCCAGGCGGCTGGCGATAAAGGCGTCGCTGACCACCTGGTTGCCTGCTTCCAGCAAGAGCTTGGCCTGCAGGCCCAGGGCAATGTCCTCGGTGAGTTGACGAGCACGGTATTGAATGTCGCCGGTGTCCTTGAAGCTCTCCTTCAGCCCGTTGATATGGGCGGCCAGGCGCTTGTCGCCATGGCCATCGCCCAATTCGGCGAACAAGGCGTCCAGCACGCCCGGCTCCTTCGACAAGGCTCGCAGCACATCCAGGCATTGCACGTTGCCGGAGCCTTCCCAGGTGGAGTTCACCGGCGCCTCGCGGTACAGCCGTGGCAGGATGCTGTCCTCGACATAACCGGCACCGCCCATGCACTCCGCCGCCTCGTTGATCATCGCCGGGGCCCGCTTGCAGATCCAGTACTTGCCCACCGCCGTCACCAGCCGGGAAAACTTCGCCTCCTGGGCATCGTCCAGATGATCCAGGGCCCGCCCCATGCGCATGCTCAGGGCCAGGGCCGCTTCGCTTTCCAGGGCCAGGTCGGCCAGCACGTTCTGCATCAGGGGCTGCTCGCTGAGCACCCGCCCGCCCACGGTGCGATGGGCACAGTGATGGCTGGCCTGGGTCAGGGCCTGGCGCATCAGGGAGCTGGAGCCGACCATGCAATCGAAACGGGTCATGGCCACCATCTCGATAATGGTCGGCACGCCGCGGCCTTCCTCGCCAATCATCCAGGCCAGGGCACCGCGGAACTCCACTTCGCTGGAAGCGTTGGAAAGGTTGCCGAGCTTGTTCTTCAGGCGCTGGATATAGAACTGGTTGCGCGTGTCATCGGGACGGTGCCGGGGCAGGAGGAAGCAGGTCAGGCCCTTGTCGGTCTGGGCCAGGGTCAGGAAGGCATCGCACATCGGCGCCGAACAGAACCATTTGTGGCCCACCAGCTCGTACGCCTGCCCAGGGCCGCCAGCCCCCACCGGGTAGGCCCGGGTGGTGTTGGCACGCACATCGGTGCCGCCCTGTTTCTCGGTCATGGCCATGCCGATGGTCAGCCCGGCCTTGTGTTGCATGCCGACATTGCGCGGGTTGTACCGGGTGGCAAGGATCTTGGGCAGCCACTGGTCGGCGATATCCGGTTGCAGCTTCAAGGCCGGTACACAGGCGAAGGTCATGGTCAGCGGGCAGCCGCTGCCGGCCTCGGCCTGGCTGTGCAGATAGGTCATGGAGGCGCGGGCAACGTGGGCCCCCGCTTGCGGATCGGTCCAGGGCAGTGAGGTCAGGCCGGCTTCGATCGCCGCCTGCATCAATTGGTGGTAGGCGGGATGAAACTCCACCAGATCGATCCGGTGGCCAAAGCGGTCGTGGCTGGAAAATACCGGTTTGTTCTGATTGGCCAGGAACCCCGCCTCCATCAACGGACCACCGGCCAGGGCGCCATAGGCGTCGACCCGCGACTCGGCCCAACCGGCATCGAAACGGCGCATCCATTGCTGCAGCGGCAGGTCGATCCGATAGAGATTGGCGCCGTCCAAAGCTGGCGGCTGGTTGGTGACTTCGTGGGTTTCAGCGAACTGGTGGAGGTTCATCGCGGGGCTCCTTCAGGGTGTGCCAAGACCCCAGTTAAGCACCGCCCCCACCCCGAACAAAGTGGCATACCTGCCTAAATGTCGGCGCTTTCGCCCTGTTCCACAGAGAGCACATATCTCGACAATGCCGTTTGCAAGGCCTCGAACTTCACCGGTTTAGCCAGATAGTCGGAGCCAGCCCCCGCCGGGCAGCCCTCTTTGCCGGGCACGCAGGCCAGCAGGATGGGCAATTGGGAGTAGCCGGGCAGCGCCTGGGCCTGCAAGCGAAACGCCCCCAGTTGCGCCGTGGACATCTCGCCATCGATCAACACCGCACTGACCAGCTCACGCCCGAGCAATTGCAGGGCATCAGTAGGGCTACCGGCGGTGCGCACCTGGTAGCCCAGCTTGAGCAGCATGCCCCTGACCACCAACTGATTGACGTCGTTGTCGTCCACCAGCAGCACGGTGCAGTCCCGGGGCAAGCGTCGCGCCACTGCCGCCGGCGAGCGCGGGGCGGGTTCCTGGGCGTCGAACTCCACCAGCAGGCGGAAACAACTGCCCCGGCCTGGCGTGGATTCGTGGGTCAATTGCCCGCCCAGCAACTCCACCAACTGCCGACAGATCGCCAGGCCGATACCCAGCCCGCCATATTCACGGGTCATGGAACCATCGAGCTGGAAGAAACGCTGATACAGGGTCGCTTCATCCAGGTTGACGAAGCCAATACCGCTGTCGATCACCTCGAAACTCAGGCTGACCCGCTGCGCCGACACGGAACGCGTGAGCACCCGCAGCACCACGCTGCCCGAAGGGGTGAACTTGATGGCATTGTCCAGCAGGCACTCCAGACAATGGCTGAGTTTGCAGCGGTCGCCCTGCAAGCGATCGGGCAGCCCGGCGCTCAAGTCAATCTGGAAAGCCAGCGACTTGGCGGCGGCACTGGCGCCGTATTGGGTCTGCAGTGTCGTCAGCAGGGAGCGCAGGCTGAACGGCTGACGCTGGGCGCTGAGCTTGCCGGCCTGCAGCTCGGTCAGGGTCAGAATGCCGTTGACCATGCGCATCATGTCCCGCGCCGAGCCGGCCGCTGTCTGCTGGTATTGCTCCAGCTCCGGATCCAGTTCCAGGGTCTGCATCAGTTCCAGGGAGCCGATGACGCCATTCATCGGGGTCCGCAGCTCATGGGTCAGGGTGGCCAGGAATTCGTCCTTGAGCCGGTTGCTGTGGGCCAGTTGCTGGTTCAACACTTCAAGCTTCTGCCCGGCTTCGAGCAGTGTCTGGGCCTGTTGCTCACGCATGGCATTGATGCGATCGGCCAGGGCCAGGGACAGCAACGCCACTTCGATCGCCGAGCCGATCTGGCTGGCGTACATGGTCAGGAACACATTCGGCAGGTAACCCAGCACCATCAAGGTGTTGATCACCCCTCCAAACAAAAAGGCCGACCAGGCGATGATGAAATAGCGTGCCACGCGCAGGCCTCGACACCAGGCGACAATCCCGGCCACGTAGATCACCACGGTGAACACCAGGGCCAGGGTGGTGGCCAGGCGCAATGCCAGGGCATAACTGGTCATCAGTGAAAGCGCCATGACCAACGCGCCAAAGGCCATCAAGGCCAGTAGCACACGGTCGACCCAGGGGCTGTGGCGGGAAGTCTGCAGGAAGCTGCGGGCGAACTGGCTGCCGAACAAACCTGCCGAACCGATGAAGAACGGTGTCGCGGCATTGGCCCACCAGGGGCTGTCGGGCCAGAAGTACTCCACTGCGGCGCCGTTGACCGACAGCTGATAGAGACCGAAGGAAGCGATATAGACGATGTAGTAGAGGTAGCTGGTGTCCCGCACGCTGAGGTAGATGAACAGGTTGTACACCAGCATCCCCAGCAGCACGCCGTAAATCAGCCCGAGCACATACAACCGCACCGGCTGGGCTTCCAGGTAAGCACTGCTGGACCACAGGCTCACCGGCGCCTGGATCGAGCCTTCACTGGCCAGCCGCAGGTAGACGGTCTTGTGCTCGTGGGGAGAAAAATTCAGGTTGAACAGGTAGTTGTTCTGGCGAATCTCTCGACTGTCGAAGGGCAAGGCATCCCCGGTACGACCCGCCAGGCGATAACCACCAGACTCGTCAGGGACGTACAGTTCAAGGTGGTCCAGAGGCGGATAGGCCAACTCCAGCAACCAGCTGCGTTGTGCGCTCGGGTTGGCGGGGCGATAGTCGAGGTCGATCTTCAGCCAGAACGCCGAGCGCGAATAACCGGCGTTGAGGGTGTCTTTGTCGTGGGGTCTGAATTGTTCAGCCAGAGGCCCCGAGCTGACATCGGCAATGGTCGCCTCACCCCCCGCGTCTTCGAGTACTTGCATCACTCGGCCCAAGGGCAGGCGTTGAGTGAACTCGTCGAACTCGGCGGCGCCAGCCAGCATCGGCAAGCTCAACAGCAACATCAGCAAATAGTGCATAAAGCCCCAGCGTGGCTTGTCCGGTGGTGTCAGGAAGTCCCCCATTTCCCTTGAGCAGACGTAGAACCGGCATGACCTGTTATTGATTTGAATCCACTCTAGCATAGCCGCTGATGGCCATTGAACACCATTGTAAGTTTTAGTCTAAAGGCTCTAGAACGGGGCTTTCAGCGCAATCCAGCGGGCTAGAGCTGTTGCTTCGGTCAAGTGGGCTGGCAGGCGCCAGATCGCCCCTCTCTTATATGTCGAGCGCCGCGAAAAAAAACGTTTGGTGGTAAGCTCGCCGCCCATGAATATCTACAGCTCTCGCCCCGTTGTCCTCTGTCTCTCCGGCCACGACCCCAGTGGTGGCGCCGGCCTGCAGGCAGATATCGAAGCCCTGCTGGCTCAGGGTTGTCATGCAGCTCCGGCTGTCACCGCGTTGACCGTGCAGGACACGGTCAATGTCAGCGACTTCCGCGTCCTGGATCGCGAGTGGGTATTGGCCCAGGCCAATGCGGTGCTCAACGACTCCACGGTAGCGGCGGTCAAGCTGGGCATGCTCGGTTCCCTGGAAATGGTCGACACCGTGGTCGAGCTGCTCCAGGCCCACCCGCACCTGCCAGTGGTCTGCGATCCGGTGTTGCGCGCCGGCGGCGGTGGCCGGCTGGGCAAGGATGAAGTCGGCTACGCCATGCGCGAGCGCCTCCTGCCCCTGGCAACCATTGCCACCCCCAACCTTCCCGAAGCCCGAATTCTCGCGGAACTGCCTGAAGGCAGCGCCGACCAATGCGCCGAAAAACTCCTGCCCTTCGTCAAGCATTTGCTGATCACCGGCGGCCACGGCGATGAACACGAAGTCCACAATCGCCTGTACAGCCGTGACGGCCTGCGCGAAACCTATACCTGCCAGCGCTTGCCGGGTAGCTACCACGGCTCCGGCTGCACCCTGGCCAGCGCACTGGCCGGCCGCCTGGCCCAAGGTGAACACCTGGCCAGTGCGGTGAAGTCCGCCCTGGATTACACCTGGCGCACCCTGCGCGATGCCGAACAGCTTGGCCGTGGCCAGTTCGTTCCGCGCCGCTTGCCGCTGGATTTCTGCTCGTAATGTCATGAGGCCTGCTCAATGAAACTACGTGGTCTGTACGCCATCACCGACAGCCAACTGTTGGCCGGCAAGTTTCTGAAGTACGTGGAGGCGGCGCTGGAAGGCGGTGTCACGCTGTTGCAGTACCGCGACAAAAGCGATGACCAGGCCCGCCGACTGCGGGAAGCCGAAACCCTGCTGGCCTTGTGCGAGCGCTACAAGACCCGTTTGATCATCAACGATGATGCCGAGCTGGCGGCGCGTATCGGTGCCGGCGTGCACCTGGGCCAGACTGATGGCCCATTGACCCCGGCCCGAGCCTTGCTGGGCCGCCAGGCGATCATCGGTGCCACCTGCCACAGCCAGTTGCCACTGGCCGAGCAAGCCGCCAAGGAAGGCGCCAGCTATGTCGCCTTCGGCCGTTTCTTCAATTCCACCACCAAACCCGGCGCGCCTGCGGCCAGCCTGGAGCTGCTGGACCAGGCCCGGGCCAGCCTGCACCTGCCGATCTGCGTGATCGGCGGCATCACCCTGGACAACGCCGCGCCATTGGTGAACCACGGCGCCGACCTGCTGGCGGTGGTCCACGGCCTGTTCGGCGCCGAGAGCGCCGAGGAAGTGACCCGCCGCGCCCGCGCCTTCAACGCCATGCTTCATCTTTAAACAGTCAACCGCTGATTTTTGAGAGCCGAATAATGTCTCGTTCCGAAACCCTGTTTGCCAACGCCCAGAAACACATCCCGGGTGGCGTCAATTCGCCTGTCCGCGCCTTCAAGAGCGTGGGCGGCACCCCGCTGTTCTTCAAACACGCAGAAGGTGCCTACGTCACCGACGAAGACGACAAGCGCTATGTCGACTACGTTGGCTCCTGGGGCCCGATGATTCTTGGCCACAGCCACCCTGATGTCCTGGACGCCGTGCGCAAGCAATTGGAACACGGCCTGTCCTACGGCGCACCGACCGCCATGGAAACCGAAATGGCCGACCTGGTGTGCTCCATCGTGCCGTCCATGGAAATGGTGCGCATGGTCAGTTCGGGCACCGAAGCCACCATGAGTGCCATTCGCCTGGCCCGAGGCTTCACCGGCCGGGACAGCATCATCAAGTTCGAAGGCTGCTACCACGGCCACTCCGACAGCCTGCTGGTGAAGGCGGGCTCCGGCGCCCTGACCCAAGGCGTGCCGAGCTCCGCCGGTGTGCCCGCGGCTTTCGCCAAGCACACCCTGACCCTGCCCTTCAACGACATTGCGGCGGTGGAAAAAATGCTCGCCGAAGTAGGCCAGGAAGTGGCCTGCATCATCGTTGAACCAGTGGCCGGCAACATGAACTGCGTACCCCCGGCACCGGGTTTCCTCGAAGGCCTGCGTCGCCTCTGCGATCAGCACGGCGTAGTGCTGATCTTCGACGAAGTGATGACCGGTTTCCGTGTTGCCCTCGGTGGCGCTCAGGCCCATTACGGCGTGACACCCGACCTGTCGACCTTCGGCAAGATCATCGGCGGCGGCATGCCGGTAGGCTGCTTCGGCGGCAAGCGCAAGATCATGGAACACATCGCGCCCCTGGGCCCGGTCTACCAGGCCGGCACCCTGTCCGGTAACCCGCTGGCCATGGCCGCTGGCCTCACCACTCTGCGCCTGATCAGCCGCCCGGGCTTCCACACCGAACTGAGCGACTACACCAGCCGTCTGCTCGAAGGCCTGCAACAACGCGCCGATGCAGCAGGCATTCCGTTCGTCACCACCCAGGCTGGCGGCATGTTCGGCCTGTACTTCAGCGGTGCCGATGACATCGTCACCTTCGACGATGTGATGGCCAGCGACGCCAACCTGTTCAAGCGCTTCTTCCACCTGATGCTGGAAGGCGGCGTGTACCTGGCGCCGAGTGCCTTCGAAGCGGGCTTCACCTCCATCGCCCACGGCGAGGCCGAGTTGCAGCTGACGCTGGATGCGGCAGAGCGGGCATTCGCCGCCCTGAAGTAAGCGCTGGACGGCGGGCGTGTGAAACATCACGCCCGTTGTAGTCTTTACTTAAATTTTCTGCAGTGAAACCTGGAAATGCTGATGAATCCTTGGGATATAGCCCCCACGCAGCAGAAAAACGAGTAAAGACTTTGTAAGGTGGGCCCTGCTTATTTCATAATGCGCGCTTATTGGGCCCCACGCTGGGCCCCGCGCCCCTCAGAGGTAAGTCGATTCCCATGAACCGCACCGGCCGCGCCCTGACACTGGGCTGCCTGTTGCTCCTTCAGCCCCTGCTCGCGCATGCACAAGCAGGTGGCAACTCGTTGTTGATCCCGGCGCTGGGTCGCTGCACCCTCGATCCCCAGGCTCAGGACCAGGCCGAGGCCCTCACCGCCTGCCAGAAGGCCGCCGACGAGGGGGATGCCGAGGCGCAATACGAGCTGGGTGAGTTCTACTACGAGGGCAAAGGTGCGCCGCAAGATTTCAATCAAGCCCTGAGCTACTTCGAAAAGGCCTCCTTGCAAGGCCATGCCCAGGCGCAATTCAAGCTGGGCACCATGTTCTTCCACGGTGAAGGCGTGCCGGCCAATAACGTGCAGGCTTACATCGTGCTGAAGATGGCTGCGGTCAATGGCGCCGAAGACGCCCTGGACACTGCCGACGAAGTCGCCGAGCACATGCAGCGCGACGAACTGGAAGTTGCGACCCAGGTACTGGGACAGATTTTCCGCAAATACCTGATGGAACTGCAGAGCGCCGATGGGCGTTCACCGTTCTCGCCCCTGCCGTAGGCATTTGCGCCTCAGTCGCCGGTGAGCCGGCTTCCACACAGACAACCGCCCTCCCGGAAAGACGGAATCGGCCAGGCTTACTTTTCCGGCATCGGCATCGGGAACGGCATGACATTGCTCACCCCGCGGGCCTCGCTGATCTTCGGCGTACCCAGGCGCTCGACTTCATCGATGCGCACGATCGAATGCATCGGCACAAAGCTGCGCACTACACCTTCGAACTGGGCCTTGAGCTTCTCCTCGCTCGGGTCAACGACCACTTGCGTGCGCTCGCCAAAGACGAACTCTTCCACTTCCAGGAAACCCCACAGATCACTCTGATAGATCTGCTTGGCGTACATTTCGAACACCTGGCCCTGGTTGAGGAAAATCACCTTGTAGATTGGAGCTTCACGTTTGGTCATGGCGGGCGGGTAACACATCGGGGGACAAAAATAGGGCGCGAACTATAGCATAGCTACCCGATGCACAACCCTAGGAACCTGTGGGCATGGCCCCTATAATGCGCGGTTCTTTGAATCACGTGATGATCCCGTCCATGGCCAAGAAGCTTTACATCGAAACCCACGGTTGCCAGATGAACGAGTACGACAGCTCGCGCATGGTGGACCTGCTGGGCGAACATCAGGCCCTGGAAGTCACCGCACGCGCCGAAGATGCGGACGTCATCCTGCTCAACACCTGCTCCATTCGCGAACGCGCCCAGGACCGGGTGTACTCCCAGCTCGGGCGCTGGCGTGAGCTCAAGCTGGCCAATCCGGACATGGTGATCGCCGTAGGCGGCTGCGTGGCCAGCCAGGAGGGCGCGGCCATCCGCGACCGCGCACCCTATGTGGACGTGGTCTTCGGCCCGCAGACCCTGCACCGCCTGCCGGAAATGATCGACGTCGCGCGCATCACCAAATTGCCGCAGGTCGATGTCTCGTTCCCGGAAATCGAAAAGTTCGACCACCTGCCCGAGCCCCGGATCGATGGCCCCAGCGCCTATGTCTCGGTGATGGAAGGCTGCAGCAAGTACTGCACCTTCTGCGTCGTGCCCTACACCCGCGGCGAAGAAGTCAGCCGGCCCTTCGACGATGTGATCGCCGAGATCATCCACCTGGCGGAAAACGGCGTTCGCGAGGTGACCCTGCTGGGCCAGAACGTCAACGGCTATCGCGGCCAAACCCACGACGGGCGCATGGCCGACCTGGCCGAATTGATTCGTGTGGTTGCCGCGATCGATGGCATCGAGCGAATCCGCTACACCACCTCACATCCGCTGGAGTTCTCCGACAGCCTGATCCAGGCGCATGCCGAAGTACCAGAACTGGTGAAGCACCTGCACCTGCCGGTGCAATCCGGTTCGGACCGGATCCTCGCGGCCATGAAGCGCAATCACACCGCCCTGGAGTACAAGTCCAAGCTGCGCAAGCTCAGGGCGGCTGTTCCGGGAATCTGCATCAGTTCGGACTTTATCGTCGGCTTCCCAGGCGAGACGGAGAAGGATTTCCAGCAGACCATGAAACTGATCGAAGACGTCGGTTTCGACTTCTCCTACTCCTTCGTCTACAGCCAACGGCCGGGAACACCGGCCGCCGACCTGGCCGACGAAACACCAGAGGCGGTGAAAAAGGAACGGCTCAACGCCTTGCAGCACCGCCTCAACCAGCAAGGTTTTGAAATCAGCCGACAAATGGTCGGCTCTACCCAGCGCATCCTGGTGACCGACTACTCGAAGAAAGACCCGGGCGAACTGCAGGGACGGACCGAGAACAACCGCATCGTCAACTTCCGCTGTGACAATCCCACGCTGATCGGCCAGTTCGCCGACGTGTACATCGACTCGGCGCAGCCTCACTCGCTGCGCGGCTCCCTGCTGCAATAACCTGGCAGGGAAAAGCCCCAGCAGCCCTTGCTCCGCATAAGAGCTTTCGCACCCAGGCTGCTGGCGTTATCCTTGAATTCATCTTAATTGCCGTTGGGCGGCTAAAAACGACCTTGAACGCACCCATAGAACCTCATCGTTTCATCCTCGAGCCCTTCGAGGCTCGCCGCTTCGCCAATCTGTGCGGGCAATTCGACGAGCATCTGCGCTTGATCGAACAGCGCCTGACGATCGAGATCCGCAACCGCGGCAATCAGTTCGAACTGATCGGCGAACCCAAGCAAACCACCTCCGCGGAAAACCTTCTGCGCCGTCTCTACCGGGAAACCAAGGGCACCGAGCTGTCGCCGGACCTGGTCCACCTGTTCTTGCAGGAGTCTGCCGTGCAAGAGCTGGACAACCCTTCGGTAGCCGATGCCGCCGTGGCCCTGCGCACCAAGAAAGGCATGATTCGCCCCCGCGGCCTGAATCAGCAGCGCTACGTCAAAGAGATCCTCGGCAACGACATCAACTTCGGCATTGGCCCGGCCGGTACCGGCAAGACCTACCTGGCCGTGGCCTGCGCCGTGGACGCCCTGGAACGCGAGCAGGTGCGACGCATCCTGCTGGTGCGCCCGGCGGTAGAAGCCGGCGAAAAGCTCGGTTTCCTGCCCGGCGACCTGGCCCAGAAGATCGACCCCTACCTGCGCCCGCTGTACGACGCCCTGTATGAAATGCTCGGCTTCGAACACGTGGCCAAGCTCATCGAACGCCAGGTCATCGAGATCGCGCCCCTGGCCTACATGCGCGGCCGTACCTTGAACAACAGCTTCATCATCCTCGATGAAAGCCAGAACACCACCGTGGAACAGATGAAGATGTTCCTGACACGGATCGGTTTCGGCTCCACTGCGGTGATCACCGGCGACATCACCCAGGTCGACCTGCCCAAGGGCACCAAGTCCGGCCTGGCCCATGTGATCAACGTACTCAAGGATGTGCCTGGTATCAGCTTCACTCACTTCATGCCCAAGGACGTGGTGCGCCATCCGCTGGTGCAACGCATCGTCGAAGCCTATGAGCGCTTCGAACTGCACGCTGCCGACGAGGCCGCCAAGGCTGCCGCAGACCGAGGCAACCGCCACGATGCTTGAGCTTGACCTGCAGCGCGCCAGCCAACAGCCGGCCCCCAGCGATGAACAGTTCCGCCAGTGGTGCGAGCTGGCCCTGCGCCAGCGCACCGCCGATTCGGAACTGACCATCCGCCTGGTGGACGAAGCAGAAGGGCGTGAGCTGAACCACACCTGGCGTCATAAGGATTACGCCACCAATGTGCTGTCATTTCCTGCCGATGTACCGGATGAGCTGCTGGATATCCCATTGCTGGGGGACCTGGTGATCTGCATTGCGGTGGTCGAGCGCGAAGCGGCTGAACAAGGCAAGGAACTTCAGGCCCACTGGGCCCATCTGGTGATTCACGGCTGCTTGCATCTGTTGGGCTACGACCATATAGATGACGACGAAGCCGAAGAAATGGAAGCGCTGGAACGAACGTTGCTTGCAGAACTGGGTCATCCGGACCCTTATGCAGACGACGAAAGCTGATCAACAACCCCCTGTAACAACCAAGGATTCAGAGCAATCGCTATGAGCGAAGATCGATCGAGCAACGGGCAAAAGTCATGGCTGGGCAAACTGACCCAGGCTTTTGCCCATGAGCCGAAAAACCGCCAGGAGCTGCTGGAGCTGCTGCGCGAAGCCCATCAGAACAAGTTGCTGGACAGCGAAGCGCTGGCCATCGTCGAAGGCGCCATCCAGGTCGCTGACCTGCAAGTCCGGGACATCATGGTTCCGCGCTCGCAAATGATCAGCATCAAGGCGACCCAGACCCCTCGGGAGTTCCTGCCCGCAGTCATCGATTCGGCGCACTCGCGCTACCCGGTGATCGGCGAAAGCCATGACGACGTGATGGGCGTCCTGCTGGCCAAGGACCTGCTGCCGCTGATCCTCAAGGAGAACGGTGACAGCTTCAACATCAAGGACCTGCTGCGCCCGGCGACCTTCGTCCCCGAGTCCAAGCGCCTGAACGTGCTGCTGCGCGAGTTCCGCGCCAACCACAACCACATGGCCATCGTCATCGACGAGTACGGCGGCGTGGCAGGCCTGGTGACCATCGAAGACGTGCTGGAACAGATCGTCGGCGACATCGAGGACGAGCATGACGTCGAGGAAGACAGCTACATCAAGCCACTGCCCAGCGGCGACTTCCTGATCAAGGCGCTGACGCCCATCGAGAACTTCAACGAGTTTTTCGACAGCGACTTTTCCGACGACGAATTCGACACCGTAGGCGGCCTGGTCATGAGTGCGTTCGGCCACTTGCCAAAACGCAACGAAATCACTGAAATCGGCGCCTATCGCTTCCGCGTGCTCAACGCCGACAGCCGGCGGATTCATCTGCTGCGCCTGACCCCCATTTCCCGCTGAGGAAACGGGTCATCTGCCCTCCCCCGCACCGCGATATCGTCTTGAGGCCACTTGCCCGGCCTCAGGCGATACAGTGCGGGGACGCATCGGCCGAGCAGCGCTGCGTGACTCGACGCTCATCTGAAACAACCCAACCATTCTCCTCGTGCCTCGCCCGGTACGACACAGGAAAGAGCTGATGAAACGCCTCTTGCAGCGCTCAACCCGCCCCGGCTGGCCCGGCAACCTGCTGGCCGTGATCGCCGGCGCCATCACCACCCTGGCCCTGGCCCCCTACAACATCTGGCCTCTGGCGCTGCTGGCAGTCGGCCTGTTCTATGCCGGGCTGCGCGAGCTGACACCGCGCCAGGCCCTGGGCCGCGGCTGGTGCTTCGGCTTCGGCCTGTTCGGGGCCGGCACCAGCTGGATCTACGTCAGCATTCACACCTATGGCGGCGCCTCGGCCCTGCTTGCCGGCCTGCTGATGCTGGCCTTCATCGCCGCCATCGCCTGGTTTTTCGCACTGCCTGCCTGGCTCTGGGCCCGCTGGTTGCGACGCAATGAAGCGCCGCTGGCGGACGCCCTGGCATTCGCGGCCCTGTGGCTGGGCCAGGAAGCCTTTCGCGGCTGGTTCCTCACCGGTTTTCCCTGGCTGTATTCCGGCTACAGCCAGCTTGACGGCCCACTGGCCGGGCTTGCGCCGCTGGGCGGCATCTGGCTGATCTCCTTCTCACTGGCCCTCACCGCGGCGCTGCTCTACAACCTGCCGCGACTGATCAAGGCCGGGCGCAAAGCCTTCATCGTTGCGGGCCTGCTTCTGTTGGCAGCCCCCTGGGTCGTGGGCCTGGCCCTGAAAGGCCATGCCTGGACCAGCCCGGCCGGAGAGCCGCTATCGGTCGCCGCCATCCAGGGCAATATCGAACAGAGCATGAAGTGGGACCCGGCCGAGCTCAACGCCCAGCTGGCGCTGTATCGCGACATGAGTTTTCGCAGCAAGCGCGTAGACCTGCTGGTCTGGCCGGAAACCGCAGTACCAGTGCTCAAGGAGTCGGCCGAAGGCTACCTGACGATGATGGGCAACTTTGCCGCCGACCGTCATTCCGCGCTGATTACCGGCGTTCCGGTGCGCCAACTGGTACGCCATGAAAAACGCTACTTCAACGGCATCACCGTGACCGGCGAAGGGGACGGCACCTACCTCAAGCAGAAGCTGGTGCCTTTTGGCGAGTACGTGCCCCTGCAGGAAGTGCTGCGCGGCCTGATCGACTTCTTCAACCTGCCGATGTCGGACTTCGCCCGCGGCCCGGCCGACCAGCCGCTGCTGCAGGCCAAGGGCTATCAGATAGCGCCGTTCATCTGCTACGAAGTGGTCTACCCCGAATTCGCCGCCAGCCTTTCGGCCCGTAGCGACCTGCTACTGACCATCAGCAATGACACCTGGTTCGGCACTTCCATCGGCCCCCTGCAACACTTGCAGATGGCGCAGATGCGCGCCCTGGAAGCCGGGCGCTGGATGATTCGCGCGACCAACAACGGCGTCACCGGACTGATCGATCCGTTCGGCAGGATCACGGTACAGATTCCCCAGTTCGAACGCGGCATTCTGTACGGCGAGGTCGTGCCCATGCACAACCTGACGCCGTATCTGCAATGGCGCTCCTGGCCGCTGGTGGTGCTCTGTACCCTGCTGTTTGGCTGGGCCTTGCTGGCCAGCCGTATTGCCAAGACCGTTTGAGGGCCCTCGCTGGCAATCCGGCTCCCGAGGGAGCCGGATTGCCATCAGCGATAGAACAACCGGTAGCCCAATTGGCCCACTGCCTCATTGAGCAACTGGCCACTCTGCCAGATCGACTTGAACTCAGGCATCCAGCCTCCCAGCGGACGGGCGTTATCCACTCCCAGGAACCCCACGGGTGCAGGCACCACTTCAAACCCGGCGTGCTCGAAACTCCACACCGAGCGGGGCATGTGCCAGGCCTGGGTCACCACCACCACACGCTTGATCCCCAATGGCAGCAGGACCTCGGCGCTGAACTGCGCGTTCTCCCAGGTAGTGCGGCTGCGGCCTTCCTGCCAGCGCACCGTCACGCCAAAGTCATCGAGCAGGGATTGCGCCATCAACGCAGCCTCGGTGGGCGGCGTACCGTAATGCAGGCCGCCACTGGTCAGCACCGGCAGCCCGGAGGCCTTGGCCAGGCGCGCGGCATAGCGTTCGCGCTCCAGGCCCACGCCGGTGGGCTGATCGGAGCCCCACGCCGGATCGCCCCGCTCCCGCCCCGAACCCAGCACCACAATCACATCCGCCTGCTCGGCCAGGCTCGCCCATTGGCTTTGCGGCAAGGGCGGCAGGCGCTCCAGACCGCGCGCCCCCCACTCCACCATGACCGGCAGGCTCATCAGCCAGAAACCACCCAGCCCCAAGGCAAAACACCAACCTGCCAGCCGTGGCCGGGAACGGCGCAAGCCCCAGGCAAGCAGCAGCAACAGCAATAAAATGCCGGGCGGCAGCAGCAACTGTTTGATGAAATAGCGAAAAGGCATCGAGCATCTCCAACAAGATGCCCGAAGCCTAAAGGGGATACCTGTCCGGCAACAACCGATGCCTGGTATTTTTGCTCCCGAGGTCCTCGGCCGCGACCTCGCTCGACCCGACAAGGGGCCCTGGGACCTACTTGAACTGCTGAGATCGGACTTTCACCGATGCCTTGACGGGCGCCTGATCCTTCAGCCAAATGATCTTGGCCGAACGAGGCACCTCCTGGTGTTGCAGACTGCCCATTGGATTGATCTGCATTTCACGTTGATGGCGGGCCAGATAGGCCCTGATCAATTCAAACTCCGCCCGGCTCAAACCCCGCAGCTCCAGCTCGATAGGCCGCTCATTGCGCAGTCGATCCGCCGTTTTTGCCGCATCCAGGGCCAGAGCCAGTCGATTGAGGAGCCTTTCATACACCTCCGGTTCTGTTGCTTTTCGCTGCGATTCAAGCATCCGTTCACCTCATCGAAGATAAGACTCACTCCCCTTTTTGAGCTTAGTCGGACAGCCGAAAGCGACGCGCCGCCGCGACCAACGGCCCGCCCGAGCAATCAGGGTTTCCCTCGGCAGAGTGCGGTCATGTATGCTACGGCGCTTCCTGTAACTCCACTTCCAGCTCCATCGGGCACTGAAAAACGCCGCATTTGGCGTCATCGCCACCCGAAGTTGCGTTGAAGAGGATTAGGCCACCCCTATTCAGTACAAAAGTAGCCATGCACGAACACTATCAGCCCCGTGAAATCGAAGCCGCCGCCCAGTCGTTCTGGGACGAGCAAAAGTCCTTTGAAGTCAGTGAACAGCCAGGCAAGGAAACTTACTACTGCCTATCGATGTTCCCTTACCCCAGCGGCAAGCTACACATGGGGCACGTGCGCAACTACACCATCGGCGACGTGATCTCCCGCTACCAGCGCATGCAAGGCAAGAACGTTCTGCAACCCATGGGTTGGGACGCCTTCGGCATGCCGGCGGAAAACGCCGCGATGAAAAACAACGTGGCTCCCGCCAAGTGGACCTACGAAAACATCGCCTACATGAAGACCCAGCTGCGCAGCCTGGGCCTGGCGGTGGACTGGTCCCGCGAGGTCACCACCTGCAAGCCGGACTACTACCGCTGGGAACAGTGGCTGTTCACCCGCCTGTTCGAAAAAGGCGTGATCTACCGCAAGAACGGCACCGTGAACTGGGACCCCATCGACCAGACCGTGCTGGCCAACGAACAGGTGATCGACGGCCGCGGCTGGCGTTCCGGCGCGCTGATCGAAAAGCGCGAAATTCCGATGTACTACTTCAAGATCACCGCCTACGCGGATGAACTGCTGGAGAGCCTCGACGAGCTGCCGGGCTGGCCCGAGCAGGTCAAGACCATGCAACGCAACTGGATCGGCAAATCCCGTGGCATGGAAGTGCAATTTCCCTACGACCAGGCCTCCATCGGCGAAGCCGGGACCCTGAAAGTCTTCACCACCCGTCCAGACACCCTGATGGGCGCGACCTACGTTGCCGTGGCAGCCGAGCACCCGCTGGCCACCCTGGCAGCACAGGACAACCCCGAGCTGCAGGCCTTCATCGCCGAATGCAAGGGTGGCAGCGTCGCCGAAGCCGACATGGCGACCCAGGAAAAGAAAGGCCTGCCGACTTCGCTGTTCGTCGAGCACCCGTTGACCGGTGAAAAACTCCCGGTCTGGGTCGCCAACTACGTGCTCATGCACTACGGCGACGGCGCAGTCATGGCGGTACCGGCCCACGATGAGCGCGACTTCGAGTTCGCCACCAAGTACAACCTGCCGATCAAGGCCGTGGTACGCACCAGCGCTGGCGATGAAACTCCGGCGCCCTGGCAGGACGCTTACGGCGAGCATGGCGAGCTGATCAACTCCGGCGAGTTCAACGGCCTGGACTTCCCTGGCGCGTTCGATGCCATCGAAGTGGCGCTGCTGAAGAAGAACCTCGGCCAATCGCGCACCCAGTTCCGCCTGCGGGACTGGGGCATCAGCCGCCAGCGCTACTGGGGCTGCCCGATCCCGATCATCCACTGCGACAGCTGCGGCGATGTACCCGTCCCGCAAGAGCAGTTGCCGGTGGTATTGCCGGAAGACGTGGTTCCCGATGGCGCCGGTTCGCCACTGGCGCGCATGCCCGAGTTCTACGAGTGCAGCTGCCCGAAATGCGGAGCACCTGCCAAGCGTGAAACCGACACCATGGACACCTTCGTCGAGTCCTCGTGGTACTACGCCCGTTACGCCTCGCCGCACTATGAAGGCGGCCTGGTAGATCCGGCCGCGGCCAACCACTGGTTGCCGGTGGATCAGTACATCGGCGGTATCGAACACGCCATCCTGCACCTGCTCTACGCGCGTTTCTTCCACAAGCTGATGCGTGACGAAGGCCTGGTGAGTTCCAACGAGCCGTTCAAGAACCTGCTCACCCAGGGCATGGTGATTGCCGAGACCTACTACCGTCGCGAAGCCAATGGCAGCTACACCTGGTACAACCCGGCGGATGTCGAGCTGGAGCGTGACAGCAAGGCCAAGATCATTGGCGCCAAACTCATCTCCGACGGCCTGCCGGTGGAGATCGGTGGCACCGAGAAGATGGCCAAGTCGAAGAACAATGGCGTCGACCCGCAATCGATGATCGAACAATACGGCGCCGATACCTGCCGCCTGTTCATGATGTTCGCCTCGCCGCCCGACATGAGCCTGGAATGGTCCGACTCTGGCGTTGAAGGTGCGCACCGCTTCCTCAAGCGCGTCTGGCGCCTGGCCCAGGCCCACGTCAGCCAGGGGCTGCCGGGGGCTCTGGATATAGCGACCCTGAGCGACGAGCAGAAAGCCATTCGCCGTGCAATCCACCTGGCCATCAAGCAGGCCAGCCAGGACGTAGGCCAGCATCACAAATTCAACACCGCCATCGCCCAGGTGATGACTCTGATGAACGTCCTGGAAAAAGCGCCGCAAGGCAGCGAACAGGACCGTGCACTGCTGCAGGAAGGCTTGCAGACCGTAGCCCTGTTGCTCGCCCCGATCACTCCACACATCAGCCATGAGCTGTGGGGCCAACTGGGTCAAAGCGGCGCGATCATCGATGCCGGCTGGCCAGCATTGGACGAAAGCGCGCTGGTGCAGGACAGCCTGCAACTGGTGATCCAGGTCAACGGCAAACTGCGTGGCCAGATCGAGATGCCAGCCAGCGCCAGCCGTGAAGAAGTCGAAGCGGCCGCTCGCAGCAACGAGAACGTACTGCGCTTCACCGAAGGTCTTACGATTCGCAAGGTCATCGTGGTGCCGGGCAAACTGGTCAACATCGTCGCCAGCTAATTGGATCAGGCGCCCGGTCCGGGATCGGGCGCCGAATAAAACCTCCAGGGCCACAAGGTTGGCCCATCTGGTTTCAAGGGGAGCAATACATGATCAAACGTAATCTGCTGGTGATGGGCCTGGCCGTGCTGCTGAGCGCCTGTGGCTTCCAGCTGCGCGGCACTGGAACCCAGGAGCTGTCCATCAAGGAACTGGACCTGAGCGCCCGGGACGCCTATGGCACCACCATCAAGATGCTCAAGCAACAGCTGGAAAGCAGCGGTGTGCGAGTCCATGCCGGCGCACCTTACAAGCTGGTGCTGCTGAGCGAGGAGAACTCCCAGCGTACCCTCAGCTACACCGGCGGTGGCAACTCGGCCGAGTACGAGATCGGCACCACCCTCAGGTATGAGATCCTGACTCACGACAACCTGCACCTGCTGGACGACAAACTGGAAGTGCAGAAAGTCTTCCTGCACGACGGCAACAACATCACCGGTTCCGACCAGGAGTCTTCCGAGACCCGCAAGGAAATGCGTCGCGACCTGATCCAGCGCATGCTGATCCGCCTGCAATTGCTGACCCCGGAACAGCTTGCCCAACTGCAGGCGACCGCCGAAGCCAAGGCCAAGGCAGAAGCCGACGCCCTGGAAGCCGCACGCAAGGCTGAGGCGGAAACACCGCAACAGTCCCCTATGGAACTGCCGAACCAGTAAGCCACGCGGGGCGTTCCGGCGCCCCCCCTGGCACCCGCCTATGAAACTCGCCCCTGCCCAACTCGGCAAACACCTGCAAGGCACTCTCGCGCCGATCTACGTGATCAGCGGCGATGATCCCCTGCTTTGCCAGGAAGCCGCCGACGCCATTCGCTCTGCCGTACGCCAGCAGGGGTTCGATGAGCGCCAGGTATTCAGCGCCGACGCCAGCTTCGACTGGGGCACCCTGCTGCAAGCAGGCGCCAGCATGTCGCTGTTCGCCGAAAAACGCCTGCTGGAATTGCGCCTGCCCTCGGGCAAGCCCGGTGACAAGGGCGCAGCAGCGCTGATCGAATACTGTTCGCGGCCTGCCGAAGACACGGTGCTGTTGATCAGCCTGCCCAAACTCGATGGCAGCGCGCAGAAAACCAAATGGGGCAAGGCGCTGGTCGAGGGTGCCCAGACTCAGTTCGTACAGATCTGGCCGGTGGATGCCAACCAGCTGCCGCAGTGGATTCGCCAGCGCCTGTCCCAGGCCGGCTTGTCCGCCAGCCAGGATGCCGTCGAATTGATCGCCGCCCGGGTCGAAGGCAACCTGCTGGCTGCCGCCCAGGAAATCGAGAAGCTCAAGCTGATGGCCGAGGGCGGCCAGATCACCGTCGAAACGGTCCAGGCGGCGGTGGCCGACAGTGCCCGCTTCGACGTATTCGGCCTGGTGGACGCCATCCTCAATGGTGAAGCGGCCCATGCCCTGCGCATGCTGGAAGGCTTGCGCGGCGAAGGCGTGGAACCACCGGTGATTCTCTGGGCACTGTCCCGGGAACTGCGCCTGCTGGCCAACCTGGCCCTGCAGTTCAGCCAGGGCGTGCCATTGGATAAGGTCTTCAGCCAGGCTCGCCCGCCCGTCTGGGACAAACGCAAACCCCTGATGAGCAAAGCCCTGCAGCGCTACTCCGCACAACGCTGGGGCCAACTGCTGCTCGATGCCCAGCGCATTGATGCGCAGATCAAGGGACAGGCCAGTGGCTCGCCCTGGAGCAGCCTGAGCCGCTTATCGCTGCTGATGGCCGGCCAGCGCCTGGCGCTTGCGGCCGAGTAAAGCTGCCACCCCGTCACGCTTACAATTTTCTGCATCCATGATGCTGGACAGCGGCCCGACTCTGGCCGATGATCTGCGCCGCAACACCTCCCTCCCAAAGTGAGTATTGAGCATGAGCAAGCCATCCAAGCATGGCCCCAACAAGGCCAAATCCATCGTCGCCCAGCCACTGTTCCGCAGCCGTCAGGAACGCCCGGCCAAGGGCAAAGGCAGCTACCGCCGCGAAGCCTTCCAGTCTAAAAGCTGGGAGGCTTCTTACTTTCTGGCTGCCTGAAGCCCAGAACCCCGCCGGCATGATAAGGTCTGCACCTGATTGTTATTCTCTCTGGACCCGTGCATGCCCTTTTGTCTTTCCCGTCGTTGGCACATGCGCCAACTGATCGCTGCCTCCAGCCTTATTCTGCTAGTCGCCTGCGCGGAAAAACCCACCGCCGCCGACGCCCAGCCACTGCCCAGCCTCCAGCCAGCCCCTCTTGCCGCACCTGCCACTGTCGCGCCCCTGACCGTCGACAACCTGGATATCCAGCCCACCCAGACCTTTGACCAATGGTTGAACGCCTTCCGTGCCGAAGCCTTGGGCGCCGGTATCCGTGCCGAAGTATTTGATCGCGCCTTTGCCGGCGTGACCCCGGACATGAGCGTGATCAAGGCCGACCGCAGCCAGCCCGAGTTCAGCCGCCCAGTATGGGAATACCTGGAGGGGGCGCTGTCCCCGGTACGGGTACGCAAGGGCCAGGCACTGCTGGTGCAGTACAGCGACATCCTGCAACGGATCGAACAGCGCTACGGCGTCGACCGCCAGGCATTGGTGGCGGTGTGGGGCATGGAAAGCAATTTCGGCGACTTCCAGGGCAACAAATCGGTCATTCGCTCTCTGGCCACCCTGGCCTATGAAGGTCGGCGCCCGGCCTTTGCCAACAGCCAATTGATCGCTGCGCTGCAGATCATCCAGCATGGCGATATACAGCCCGAGAAAATGCTCGGCTCCTGGGCCGGAGCCATGGGCCAGACCCAGTTCATTCCCACCACCTACAACACCCACGCCGTGGACTTCGACGGCGATGGCCGCCGGGATATCTGGAACAGCCCGGCCGATGCACTGGCCTCCACCGCGCACTATCTGCAGAGTTCCGGCTGGCAGCAGGGACAGCCCTGGGGTCTTGAAGTACAGCTCAACAGTGGTTTCGACTACGCCCTGGCCGACGCCTCCACCCGCAAGAGTGTGGGCGAATGGATGCGCCTGGGCATGACTCCTGCCAATGGCAAGGCCCTGCCTTACGGCTCGGAACATCTGTCAGCCTCACTGCTCTTGCCAGCGGGTTACCGCGGCCCGGCGTTCCTGATCCTGGACAACTTCCGGGCAGTGCTCAAATACAACAACTCCTCGTCCTATGCCCTGGCGGTGAACCTGCTCTCCGAACGCTTCGGCGGAGCCGGCCAGATCAGCGGCAGCTGGCCCAAGGACGACCTGCCCCTGAGCCGCTCCGAGCGCATCGAGCTACAGACACTGCTCAGTGCCAACAGCTATGACGCCGGCAATCCCGATGGCATCATCGGCGCCAACACCCGCAAGGCCATTCGCAATGCCCAACAGGCACTGGGCTGGCCCGCGGATGGCTATCCGACCCACAAGCTGCTGGAAAGCCTGCGCAATCGTTAGGAGCCGGTCCGGCGCAGGGGAAACACTCCCCCTCGCCGGCCCTGCGATTACTTGAAGACAACATCCTGCGCCAGGGTCAGTTCCCTGGCTCCCGCATCCAGCCTGACCAACGCGCCCATGGGCAAGGTCAGGTTGGGGTCGCAGTGACCACTGCGCCATCCCGCCAGCACCGGAATCCGCAGCGGTTCGAAGGTCTGCTTGAGCAAAGCGCACAACGCCGCAAAATCCACACCGGCCACATCCCCCACCAATACCCCACGCAGATTTTCCAGCTTGCCGGCCAGGCGCAGGTGATTGAGCAGGCGATCTATGCGGTACAGCGGCTCATTGACATCCTCGATAAACAGGATGATGCCGTCGGTATTGATCTCATACGGGGTACCCAGGGTACTGGCGATCAGCGACAGGTTCCCGCCCAGCAGGGAGCCCAGCGCAATGCCCGGCTCGATGGTGGTCAAGGGGAAGGCCACGGGATGGGGCAGCAGGCTGCCAGCCCGGGCCTGGCCTCGAAGCAGATTGAAAAAGGAGGCCTCGGTGGGCGCCTGCTTGTCGCCCAGCAGGTCGGCGTTGAGCATCGGCCCGTGAAAGCTCACAAAGCCGGCATAACGGTTGATCGCCAGGTGCAGGGCGGTGATATCGCTGTAGCCGACAAAGGGCTTGGGATTGCGCCGCAACAGATCGAAATCGATCTTGTCCAGCAGGCGGGGGCTGCCGTAGCCGCCACGCAGGCACAGAATGGCGTCTATGTCCGTGTCGGCGAAAGCCTCATGCAGGTCCTTGAGGCGCGCTTCGTCGCTACCGGCCAGGTACCCCTCCTGCAACCCGACACCCGGGAAGATCCGTAGGCTGTATCCCCTGGAGCGCATCCATTGGTGGGCTTTTTCAGTATCCAGCGCTGCGGGACCGGCAGGTGCAATAAGGCCGATAACGCCTTCTGCGGCCAGCGCCGGCACCGGCAGGTGGGCGTTCAGCGCAGCAGTCGGTTGGATAGGCATGCAGATTCTCCCTGTGTGAATTCACTCAAGCACAGTAGCCATGAATGGTGTCAAACAGAAGAGGCGGGATTTAAAAAGCGGCGGGCGCTGCGAAAGTGCTCGAAAGAGCCGGGGAACTGCCCGCAAGACGTGCGCCTTGCGGGCAGGCAGATCAGGAAACCAGGCCTGCCTTGGCCAGTTTCGCTTGTTCGTCGGCATGGTACGAAGAACGTACCAGCGGGCCGGAAGCAACGTTCTTGAACCCCATCCGATAACCTTCCTCGGCGAACCAGGCGAAGGTGTCAGGGTGCACGAAGCGCTGGACCGGCAGGTGGTTGCGCGACGGTTGCAGGTACTGGCCAAGGGTCAGCATGTCGATGTCGTGCTCGCGCATGCGCTTCATGACCTCGATGACTTCGTCATCGGTTTCACCCAGGCCCAGCATCAGCCCGGACTTGGTCGGCACATGCGGCACCAGTTGCTTGAATTTCTGCAGCAGGGTCAGCGACCACTGGTAGTCCGAGCCAGGACGGGCGGCCTTGTACAGGCGCGGCACGGTTTCCAGGTTGTGGTTGAACACGTCCGGCGGCGTGGCGGCGGTGATTTCCAGAGCAACATCCATGCGGCCACGGTAGTCGGGAACCAGGGTTTCCAACTGCACGTTCGGCGACAACTTGCGGATTTCACGGATGCAGTCGGCAAAGTGCTGGGCACCGCCGTCACGCAGGTCATCGCGGTCCACCGAGGTGATCACCACGTATTTCAGGCGCAGATCGGCGATGGCCACCGCCAGGTTCATCGGCTCGTCGACATCCAGAGGCTTCGGACGGCCATGACCAACGTCACAGAAGGGGCAGCGACGGGTGCAGATGTCGCCCATGATCATGAAGGTCGCGGTGCCGCCGGAGAAGCACTCGCCCAGGTTCGGGCAGGACGCCTCTTCGCAGACGCTGTGCAGCTTGTGCTTGCGCAGCAGCTGCTTGATCCGATCGACTTCCGGGGAGACGGGGATGCGTACGCGAATCCAGTCCGGTTTCTTCGGCAGTTCGGTAGTCGGAATGATCTTCACCGGAATGCGCGCGACCTTTTCCGCACCGCGCAATTTGACGCCGGTTTCAACTTTCGGACGGGCCGCTCGCTCGGAGATATCCAGCGTCGGGATCAGGGTTTGAACAGCGTCTTGCGCAGTAGTCATATCAGTCGATTCCGCCCGTTAGGGTCGTCTGCTCAGCATAGTCGAGGTGTTTGACGAGCTGCGCACGCAGCCGGGCACTTACCTCGGCAAATTCAATCGGCCCTGCATGGTCGCTCAGCTGGGTCATCGCCAACCCGGCATAACCACAGGGGTTAATCCGTCGAAACGGCTGCAAATCCATGTCCACGTTCAAGGCCAGACCGTGAAAAGAGCATCCGTGACGGATACGCAGGCCCAGGGAGGCGATTTTCGCCCCATTGACGTAGACGCCCGGTGCATCGGGCTTGGCCGCCGCCGGCACGCCGTAGCTGGCCAGCAGCTCGATCAGGCAGTGCTCCATGCGGTTGACCAGGTCCCGCACACCGAAACCTAATCGGCGCACATCCAGCAGCAGGTAGGCCACCAGCTGGCCAGGGCCGTGATAGGTCACCTGGCCGCCGCGGTCCACCTGCACCACGGGGATATCCCCCGGGAGCAACAGGTGCTCGGCCTTGCCGGCCTGGCCCTGGGTGAATACCGGTGGATGCTGCACCAGCCAGACTTCATCCGGTGCATCGGTACCGCGTTCATTGGTAAAGCGCTGCATCGCTTGCCAGACCGGCTCGTAAGCCATCTGGCCAAGCTCACGAAAGCCCAGCGTCTGTGGCATCACAGCACCATGTGGACGACACCGGTAGCACGCAGGGCACTATTGATATCACGCAATTGGTCTTCACCGGTGGCGGTGATGTGCAGTTGTACGGTGGTGTACTTGCCGTTGCTGCTTTGACGCTCGGCCAGGGACTTGATGTCCAGCTTGGCGTACTTGGCAAGGATCTCGATCACGGTGTCCTTGAAGCCGACAACCGTGTCACCGATCACCTTGATCGGATAGTCATCGACGGGAAACTCAATCTTGTGCGACTTAACGTCAGTGTCTGTCATGGCAGTAACGGCCTCGTATAGCCGGACGACGGACATGGCCCCCGCTCCACTGGGGAACGAGGGCCACGCAGGTCGACAATATCAGTTGAACAAGCCGTAGAAGAATAGACGGATGCTATCCCACATGCGACGGAAGATACCACCTTCGTCGACCGCTTCCAGGGCGATCAGATCAGCGCTGTGCACCACCTTGTCGTCCAGTTTCACTTCGACTTTACCAATCACGTCGCCCTTGGCGATCGGCGCGATCAGTTGCGGGTTCATGGTCATGCTGGCGGCGAGCTTTTTCAACTGGCCTTTAGGCATAGTCATGGTCAGGTCTTCGGCCAGACCGGCTTTGACCTGATGAGTGGTGCCCTTCCAGACCTGGGCCTGGGCCAGCTCGGTGCCCTTCTGGTAGAAGGTCTGGGTTTCGAAGAAACGGAAACCGTAAGTCAGCAGCTTCTGGGTTTCAGCAGCACGAGCCTGTTCGCTGTTGGTACCGAACACCACGGCGATCAGGCGCATGCCATCACGCACCGCCGAGGACACCATGCAGTAGCCGGCTTCGTCGGTATGGCCGGTCTTCAGGCCATCAACGGTCTTGTCGCGCCACAGCAGCAGGTTGCGGTTGGGTTGCTTGATGCCGTTCCAGAAGAACTCCTTCTGCGAGTAGATCGCGTAGTGCGCAGGGTCTTCATGGATGATCGCGCGAGCCAGCACCGCCATGTCATGGGCCGACGAGTAATGCTCTGGGTTCGGCAGGCCGGTAGGGTTCATGAAGTGGCTGTTGCTCATGCCCAGGTCGGTTGCCGTCTTGTTCATCATGTCGGCGAACGCGTCTTCGCTACCGGCGATATGCTCGGAAACCGCGACGCTGGCGTCGTTGCCCGACTGGATGATGATGCCGTGCAGCAGGTCGCTGACGGTGACTTGCGAACCCACCTTGATGAACATCCGCGAGCCGCCGGTACGCCAGGCGTTCTCGCTGACGGTCACCGGATCGTTCTCGCCGATCTGGCCGCGACGGATTTCCAGGGTCGCGATGTAGGCGGTCATCAGCTTGGTCAGACTGGCCGGCGGCAGGCGCTGGTCACCATTGTTCTCCACCAGCACGTTACCGCTGCTGGCGTCCATGAGCACATAGGATTTGGCGGCCAGTTGCGGTGGCGACGGCATCGCTTCGACCGCCCAGGCGGCGGGCGTGATGATCAGCGGGACAAGCAGGCACAGGCGTTTGGCAAAGGTGGTGATGTTCATCCGTCTCTCGAAGTTGCTAATGGAAACTTGCCCTTGCGGGCAAAACTATTTCAGACAGCCTTCTAAAGGGCTGTCGCGTGTGCAGTTGTTCACTCACTGACCCTTGCCGGGCTTTTGTTGTTCGACGAGCCAACAACCAGGACCCACCCCCCAATACCGCAAGCGGATCTTCAATCTTCAGTATTCTTACTCGGCAGAGACCACGCTGGCCTGCCCAAGGTTCGCCAGGCGTACGCTGTTCTGCGCTTGCTGGGCCTCACCCGGCGTGCCGAATGGCCCCAGGCGGACCCGATGCAGCGTCTGTTGATTGCGGACGATCGAGCTGATGAACACCGGGGCGCTCACCATGCCACTCAATTTCGACCTCAACAGCTCGGCAGCGTCAGGGTTGGCGAAGGCGCCCACCTGCAGATACTGGCCAGAAGCTGCTGCCGTGTTTTTCACTTGTACGGGAACCACAGCCGCCGCGTGCTGCTGGGGCGGCGGGGTCCATTGTTCGACAGTGCCGGCCGAGGCCGTAACCACCGGCGCGCTATTCTGCGCCACTTGCGGCTCGTTGAGCATCAGCGGCGCCGGACGGCCACGCTGAGCCCACCATTGCTGCGGATCGATGCCCTCGACCTTGACCCGGGCGGTGCCGGTCTCGGCATAGCCGAGCTTCTTGGCCGCGGCGTAGGAAAGGTCGATGATCCGGTCGGAATAGAACGGCCCACGGTCGTTGACCCGCAGGATCACGCTGCGATTGTTGTCCAGGTTGGTGACCTTCACGTAACTGGGCAACGGCAGGGTCTTGTGCGCGGCACTCATGCCGTACAGGTCATAGACCTCGCCATTGGCGGTGTTCTGGCCGTGGAACTTGGTGCCATACCAGGACGCCGTGCCGGAGGCCACGTAGTTCTTCGATTCCTGGATGGGGAAATAGGTCTTGCCCAGTACCGTGTAGGGGTTGGCCTTGTAGGGGCCGGTATGCAGGGTCGGGGTCGCATCGGGGATGCGCGAAACGTCGACATCCCACCACGGCGCGCCATCCTTGTGGGCGCGGTTGACGTCCAGGCCCGGCATGGAACGCACAGCGGTGGAAGATTTCTGCTGCGGCGAGCGACTCGTCGAGCAACTGACCACCAGCAAGGACAACGCGGCAAAAGCCACCAGCTTCAGGGGTTTGCGAATTGGCATTGCCAGCATTACTTGACGCCCCGTGCTTGGACCAGCTGTTCAGACAACTGATGTACGGCCATGGCGTACATCACGCTGCGGTTATAGCGAGTGATCGCGTAAAAATTCTTCAGGCCCATCCAGTATTCCGGGCCATTGTCACCTTCCAGACGGAAAGCGGTGACCGGCATATCATCGCGCAGCGCATCATGACTCGACCAGCCCAGGGCCCGCAACTCCCCGACGGTTTTCGTCGGTTCGATCCCGGTGGTCAAGCCTTCATCTACCCGATCGCCACGCACATCGGCGCGACTGACCACCGGTTCGCCGGCCACCCAGCCGTGGCGTTTGAAATAGCTGGCCACACTGCCGATGGCATCATCGGGGTTGGTCCAGATATTGATGTGGCCGTCACCGTCGAAGTCCACCGCATAAGCCCGAAAGCTGCTGGGCATGAACTGTGGTAGGCCCATGGCTCCGGCGTAGGAACCCTTGAGGCTCAATGGATCGACCTGCTCCTCACGCGCCAGCAACAGGAACTCGCGCAGTTCCTTGCGGAAGAACTCGGCACGGGGCGGATAATCGAACCCCAGGGTGGACAATGCGTCGATCACCCGGTAATTCCCGGTATTTCGACCGAAAAAGGTTTCAACGCCGATGATCGAGACAATTACCTGGGCCGGTACGCCATATTCCTGCTCGGCGCGGGCCAGCACCGCTTCATGCTGGCGCCAGAAATCCACACCGCGGGCAATGCGCGCGTCGGTGATGAACATCGGCCGGTATTCCTTCCACTGCTTGACCCGCTCGGCGGGCCGCGAAATGGCGTCAAGAATCGACTGCTTGCGCTCGGCCTCGCGGAACACAGCCATCAGCTGTTCCCCGGCAAAACCATAGTCCCGAGTCATTTCGCCCACGAATTCGGCCACCTGGGGCGAACCTTCGTAATCACCGGCGAACGCGGGCTGCGCTGCACCAAGGATGCTTACCAGACCGACCCACGGCGCCTGCCGAGCGGCCCAGCCACGCATTGCTTGCATTGAATTCTTCACCTTAATCAAACCTGCGCGATCCACTTGCGATGGGTATGGATCGACATCAAAACCCCAAACGCTGACAGTAGCGTCACCAGCGAAGTTCCTCCGTAGCTAATGAACGGCAACGGCACCCCTACGACCGGCAACAAGCCACTGACCATACCGATGTTGACGAAAACGTAAACAAAAAACGTCATGGTCAGGCTGCCCGCGAGCAATTTGCCAAACAGTGTCTGGGCCTGGGCGGTGATCACCAGCCCGCGCCCGATCAGCAGCAGGTAGATCAGCAGCAGCGCACAGATGCCCACCAGGCCGAACTCCTCGCCCATGACAGCGATAATGAAGTCGGTGTGGCTCTCCGGCAAAAAGTCCAGGTGCGACTGGGTGCCCAGCAGCCAGCCCTTGCCGAACACCCCACCGGAGCCGATGGCGGCCTTGGACTGGATGATGTTCCAGCCGGTGCCCAGCGGATCGCTCTCCGGGTCGAGGAAAGTCAGGATCCGCTGCTTCTGGTAGTCGTGCATGATGAAGAACCACATGGCGATGGCCACGGGAACCGCAGCCGCCAGCACGCTGAGGATCCAGCGCCAGCGCAGGCCGCCCATGAACAGCACGAAGGTGCCGCCGGCCAGGATCAGCAAGGCCGTACCCAGGTCAGGCTGGCGCACGATCAGGATGAACGGAATGCCAATCAGCACCAGGCTGATCCCCACATGCTTGAGATGGGGTGGCAGGGTGCGCTTGGACAGGTACCAGGCGATGGTCGCCGGCATGATGATCTTCATGAACTCCGACGGCTGGAAGCGGATCACCCCGGGGATGTTGATCCAGCGGGTCGCTCCCATGGCGTTGTGGCCCATGACATCTACCACCACCAGCAGCACCACGCCGAACACGTAGCCCAGCGGCACCCAGCGGGCCATGAAGCGCGGCTCGAACTGGGCGATGACGATCATCGACACCAGGCCGATACCGAATGAAGTGGCCTGTTTGGCCAGCAGGTCCCAACTCTTGCCGCTGGCGGAATACAGCACGAACAGGCTACCGGCAGCCAGGGTCAGCAGCAGCACCAGCAGCGGGCCATCGATATGCAGGCGCTGCAACAGCGTCGCGCGACGACGCATCACATCCTCACTGGAGAGGATACGGTCAAAATTACTCTTCACGGGCCGTAGCCTCCGCGCTGATAGGGCTGGCGAACTCGGGCTTGAGCTGGCCGTCCTGGCCGAGAAGCCAGGCATCCATCACCTGACGCACTACCGGTGCCGCGACGCCGGAGCCCGACTCACCGTTCTCGACCATGACCGAGACCACGATCTTGGGGTTTTCCGCCGGAGCGAAGCCGACGAACAAGGCGTGGTCACGATGCCGTTCCTGGACCTTGGAGCGGTCGTACTTCTCGCCCTGCTTGATCGCCACCACCTGGGCGGTACCACTCTTGCCGGCAATCCGGTACGGCGAACCGGCCGCAGCCTTGCGCGCGGTGCCCCGGGCACCGTGCATCACCTGCTGCATGCCATGGTTGACCTTCGTCCAGTCCGAGGGGTCACGCAGGACAATGTCCGGCATCGGGTTGTGATCCACCGGCTTCTCGCCCTCGATGCTTTTGGCCAGGTGCGGCCGGTTCCACTTGCCCTTGCTGGCGACCAGGGCGGTGGCCTGGGCCAGTTGCAACGGCGTGGACTGCATATAGCCCTGGCCGATCCCGAGAATCAGGGTCTCCCCCGGGAACCAGGCCTGGCGCCGGGTGGCGCGCTTCCATTCGCGGGTCGGCATCAAGCCCGGCGACTCCTCGAACATGTCCAAAGAGACCTTCTGGCCGATACCGAACTTGCTCATGTAGGCGGACAGCCGGTCGATCCCCAGCTTGTGGGCCAGGTCGTAGAAATAGGTGTCGTTGGACCGCATGATCGCGGTATCCAGGTCGACATAACCGTCACCGGTACGGTTCCAGTTGCGGTACTTGTGGTCGTAGTTGGGCAACTGGTAGTAGCCCGGGTCGTAGACCCGGGTCGAAGCCGTGACCACGCCGGCATCCAGCCCGGCAATGGCCACCGCCGGCTTGATGGTCGAACCCGGCGGATAGAGGCCCCGCAGCACCCGGTTGAACAGCGGCCGGTCGATGGAATCGCGCAGCTCGGCATAGGCCTTGAAGCTGATGCCGGTGACGAACAGGTTGGGGTCGAAGCTCGGCTGGCTGACCATCGCCAGCACTTCACCGGTACTCGGATCCAGGGCTACCACCGCGCCACGGCGCCCGCCCAGGGCCAGTTCCGCGGCTTCCTGCAACTTGATGTCCAGGCTCAGGACAATGTCCTTGCCGGGAATCGGGTCGGTGCGCTTGAGCACCCGCAGCACCCGGCCACGGGCATTGGTCTCGACCTCTTCGTAACCCACCTGGCCGTGCAGCTCAGGCTCGTAGAAGCGCTCGATGCCGGTCTTGCCGATATGGTGGGTGCCGCTGTAGTTCACCGGATCGAGGGACTTGAGCTCTTTCTCGTTGATCCGCCCCATATAGCCCACGGAGTGCGCAAAATGCGCGCCCTGGGGGTAATGCCGGACCAGCTGGGCCACCACTTCCACACCGGGCAGGCGGAACTGGTTCACCGCGATCCGGGCGATCTGCTCTTCCGTCAGCTCGAACAGGATCGGCACCGGCTCGAAAGGCCGACGCCCCTGCTTCATGCGCTTTTCAAACAGCACCCGGTCTTCCGGAGTCAGCTCCAGCACCTCGACGATCACGTCGAGCACCTGCTGCCAGTCGCCGGAACGCTCGCGGGTCATGCTCAGGCTGAAGCTGGGCCGGTTGTCCGCCACCACCACGCCATTGCGGTCGAAAATCAACCCGCGAGTCGGTGGAATCGGCTGCACGTGGACCCGGTTGTTCTCCGAAAGGGTGGAGTGATAGTCGTACTGGATCACCTGCAGGTAATACAGCCGGGCAATCAGCACACCGATCAGGCAAACCACCATGATGGCGCCGAACACGACACGGCCACGCACCAGACGGGCGTCTTTTTCGTGGTCCTTGATGCGGATCGGCTGGGACATGAGGGGCGCGGGCTACTTGTGGTAAGGGTGCCCGGACAGCACGGTCCAGGCGCGATACAGCTGTTCACCGATGAGAATCCGCACCAGCGGGTGCGGCAAGGTCAGCGGCGACAGCGACCAACGCTGATCCGCCCGCGCACAGACCTCCGGCGCCAGCCCTTCCGGGCCGCCGACCATGAAATTCACGGTGCGCGAATCGAGACGCCAGCGATCCAGTTCCACCGCCAGTTGCTCGGTGCTCCAGGGTTTGCCATGCACCTCGAGGGTGACGATGCGCTCGTTATGCCCGACCTTGGCCAGCATGGCCTCGCCCTCCTGACGGATGAAGCGAGCCACGTCGGCGTTCTTGCCCCGGGTATTGAGCGGAATTTCCACCAGTTCCAACGCCAGCTCGGATGGCAGACGCTTGGCATACTCGTGCCAACCCTCTTCCACCCACTTGGGCATGCGTGAACCGACAGCGATCAGACGCAGGCGCACAGCCGTCCCTTATTGCTGGTCTTTGTTGAGCTTGGTGAAGTGCTCGTGGCCATGCTCCGGGCTGTGGTGCTTGCCATCGGCCGCGCGGCTCTGCTCGGCGCCCTGCCACAGACGCTCCAGGTCGTAGAACTGGCGGGCCGAGGCGGTCATCATGTGCACGATCACGTCGTCCAGGTCCAGCAGCACCCAGTCACTGTCGCCCTTGCCTTCTTCACCCAATGGGCGCACGCCCTGGGCCTTGACCATTTCACGGACCTTTTCCAGCATCGCGCCGATCTGGCGGTTGGAGGTACCGGTAGCGATGATCATGTAGTCAGTGATGCTCTGCTTGTCGCGAACATCGATCACCAGGACGTCCTGGGCCTTGACGTCTTCCAGCGCGGCGACAGCCACCTTGACCAGATCTTCGCCTTTCATTACTTGGTTAGTCATATAAAACTCGTTTAGCTCGTATGTTTGGAACGCCGCTCAGCACAGGCCGGCAGCGCTCCTTCAGTTCGGCGCACGGTAAAGCCCGTGTGCATCGATATAGGCCAGGACCGCGTCAGGCACCAGGAAACGTACCGACTTACCGCTGGCCAGCAGTTGACGGATCTGGGTGGCGGACACCGCAAGCGGCGTCTGCCAGACGAATGCAATGTGTCCCCCAGGCCCTTGCAGGGCCAAAGGGTCGCTCACCGAACGCGCTGCCAGCAGGTTGCGCAAGGCATCCGGCGGTTCGCTGTCGGCATCCGGGCGTTGCAGCACCAGGATGTGGCAATGCTGGAGTAACTCTTCCCAACGATGCCAGGTGGGCAGGCCGCAAAACGCGTCCCAGCCCAGTAACAGAAACAACTGGTCATCTGCGGCCAGCTCGGCCCGCATCTGTTCCAGGGTGTCGATGGTGTAGGACGGCTTGTCCCGTTTCAGCTCACGGTCGTCCACCACCAGGGGTGAAACGCCCGCCACCGCACACTCGACCATCGCCAGACGATCGAGAGCCGACACCTGCGGTGTATCCCGATGGGGCGGCCTGGCACTGGGTACCAGGCGCAGCTCATCGAGTTGCATGGATTCCGCCACCTCCAGCGCGCCACGCAAGTGGCCGATATGCACTGGATCGAAGGTGCCGCCCAGCAGACCGATACGTTTGCCCATCAAGTACGCACGTGACCGTCGCCAAAGACTACGTACTTCTCGCTGGTCAGCCCTTCCAGCCCAACCGGGCCACGGGCGTGCAGCTTGTCGGTGGAAATGCCGATCTCCGCGCCCAGGCCGTACTCGAAGCCGTCGGCAAAGCGCGTCGAGGCATTGACCATGACCGAACTGGAATCCACTTCGTTAAGGAAGCGCCGGGCGTCACTGAAGTTTTCGGTGACGATCGAGTCGGTGTGGTGCGAGCCATAGGTATTGATGTGCTCGATGGCCTGCTCCAGGTTGTCCAGCACGCGGATCGAGAGGATCGGCGCGGTGTACTCGGTGCGCCAGTCTTCTTCGGTTGCCTCCAACACACCGGCACCGAGGAGTGCGCGGGTTTGCGCACAACCACGCAGCTCGACGCCCTTGTCGCGGTAGATCGCGGCCAATGGCGGCAATACGCGCTCGGCAATGGCGGAGTGAACCAGCAGGGTTTCCATGGTGTTGCACGGTGCATAGCGCTGGGTCTTGGCGTTGTCGGCAATGCGAATGGCCTTGTCCAGGTCCGCCGCGACATCGATATACACGTGGCAGACGCCGTCCAGGTGCTTGATCACCGGCACCTTGGCGTCACGGCTGACCCGCTCGATCAGGCTCTTGCCGCCACGGGGCACGATCACATCGACGAACTCGGGCATGGTGATCAGCGCTCCAACCGCAGCGCGGTCGGTGGTTTCCACTACCTGCACCACGTGAGGCGGCAGGTCGGCCGCCGCCAGGCCCTGCTGAATGCAGGTGGCGATGGCGCGGTTGGAATGGATCGCCTCGGAACCGCCGCGCAGGATGGTGGCGTTGCCCGACTTCAGGCACAGGCTGGCCGCATCGATGGTCACGTTCGGGCGCGACTCGTAGATGATGCCGATCACCCCCAGTGGCACGCGCATCTTGCCCACCTGGATGCCCGACGGCAGGTAGCGCATGTCGCGGATTTCACCGATGGGGTCAGGCAGCTTGGCCACCTGACGCAGGCCTTCGATCATTTCGTCGATACGCGCCGGGGTCAGCGCCAGGCGATCCAGCAGAGCCGGCTCCAGACCATTGGCCCGGCCGTTGGCCAGGTCCTGCTCGTTGGCCGCAGTCAGTTCCGGTCGTGCCGCGTCCAACGCATCGGCAGCCGCCAGCAGCGCACGATTCTTTTGCGCGGTGGTGGCACGGGCGATCACCCGGGAAGCCTGGCGGGCAGCGCGACCCAGGCGGGTCATGTAGTCAAGAACGGACTCAGTCATGGTCTGGTGTGGTCTTGGCAAAGAGGAAAGCGGCTGATTATAGCTGTCGCGCCGGCCCACGGACAGCGGTCACGGGCGGATGGTCGAAATGGAGTGCAAATACCCGGCGTTCAGCCTGAATTAAGCCTGGAGTTGTTACCATTGCGTCACCTTTTCCGCCATAACCCTTCGCCACCATGTCCATTCTGACCTCTGCAAAACTGCCAAAAGCCCTGCCGGACGGCTTTTTCGACCGTGATGCCGAGCTTTTGGCCCGCGAACTGTTGGGCAAAGTCATCCGCCATAAAGTCGGCGATCTGTGGCTGTCCGCGCGCATTATCGAAACCGAAGCCTATTACTGCGAGGAAAAAGGCAGCCACGCCTCCCTCGGCTACACAGAAAAGCGTAAGGCTTTGTTTCTGGACGGCGGCCACATCTATATGTACTACGCCCGCGGCGGCGACTCCCTGAACTTCAGCGCCCGAGGCCCTGGCAATGCCGTACTGATCAAGTCCGCCTATCCCTGGGTCGATGAAGTCTCCGGCCCTGCCAGCCTGGCGCAGATGCTGCTGAACAATCCGGACGCCAGTGGTCGGCCGCGCCCCGCGCAAAAGCTCTGCGCCGGCCAGACCCTGCTGTGCAAGGCCCTGGGCCTGAAGGTTCCGGTCTGGGATGCGAAACGCTTCGATCACGAGATTCTCTTCGTCGAAGATGTGGGTGCCGCCGTGCCACACATCCTCCAGACCACCCGCCTGGGCATCCCCCATGGGCGTGACGAACACCTGATGTATCGCTTTGTCGATGCCGCCTACGCCCCCTACTGCACGCGCAACCCTATGCGTCGCGGCCAGGTCGAAGGGCGCGACTACCTGGTGCTCGGCTGACGCCACCGTCCCACCTCAGCAAAAAACAACAACGGAGTTGAATTTATGGGCCCATGGCTCGACAGCGTGACCGCCTGGCTAACCAGCAACCCCCAATGGCTGGCAGCCGCAGTGTTCATCGTGGCCTGCATGGAATGCCTGGCAATCGTGGGCCTGATCGTGCCGGGCACGGTCCTGCTGTTCGCGATTGCGGTACTGGCCGGCAATGGCGCCCTGTCACTGGGGGAAACCCTGCTCCTGGGTGCTGCCGGCGGATTGTTGGGGGACGTGATGTCCTATCTGCTGGGACGACATTTCCACCAAGGCATTCGCCGCTTGCCCGGCCTTCGTCATCACCCTGAATGGATCAGCGGTGCGGAAACCTACTTCCAGCGCTATGGCATCGCCAGCCTGCTGGTGGGCCGCTTCATCGGCCCGCTACGACCGATGCTGCCAATGGTGGCCGGAATGTTCGACATGCCGTTCCCACGTTTCCTCGCCGTCAGCCTGCTGGCGGCGGCGGGCTGGTCGCTGGCCTATCTGCTGCCGGGCTGGGCCACGGGCGCGGCGATTCGCCTGCCCCTGCCCGAAGGCTTCTGGCCCCAGGCGGGCATCGTCATTGGCAGCCTGGTGGTGCTTGTCGGCCTGAGCGTCAACAGCAGCCTGCGGCGCCATCGCCGGGCAACCCTGTTGATGTCCGGCCTGAGCCTGCTGATTCTGGCAGGGCTGTTCATCGGCTATCCGTACCTGACGCAGTTCGACCAGGGCCTGATCGCCCTGGTACAGGAGCACCGGGATCCGGCTCTGGACAAGATCATGGTCATGGTCACCCAGATCGGCGAGTTCCGCGCCATGTTCATCCTCAGCGCAGTGCTGACTCTGCTGCTCCTGGCCCTGCGCCAATGGCGCCAGGCCGCGTTCGCCGGAGTGACCCTGCTGTGTACTGCCCTGGCCAACACCGGCAGCAAATGGTTCTTCGCACGGGTACGCCCTGAAGTGCTGAGCGAGCCTCTCACCAGTTTCAGCATGCCCAGCGGTCACTCTTCCGGCTCCTTCGCCCTGTTCTTGACCCTGGCAGTTCTGGCCGGCCGTGGCCAGCCACCCCGCATGCGCCTGACCTGGCTGTTGCTGGGCTGCCTGCCGGCGGCCGCCATTGCCTTGTCGCGGGTCTACCTGGGAGCCCATTGGCCAACCGACATTCTCGCCGGCGCCATGCTCGCGGCCTGTGTCTGCGCCGCCAGCCTGACCCTGAGCCAATGGCAAGGCCCGCTCAAGCCGATGCCGGCCAGGGCCTGGTGGCTGCTACTGCCGGTCATGCTGTTGATGTGCGGATACATGGCGACACGGCACTTGCCTCACGCCCTGCTGCGGTACGCCTATTAAAAGCGCCAGAGGCAAGCTGCGGCCGCCACTACAGGCTGCGGCTCAGGCGAAGAGTTCGCCTTGCAGCTCGTCCAGCAACTGCTGGATGGCATCTAGACGCTGCTGTGGATCATCCAGTTGCAGCAGGTCGATCTTGTCCTGTTCGGAAAAAGGCAGCAGGTAGGCCAACTGATTGGCCAGTGACAGCTGCCCCGTAGCCTCGACCCCCATATCCAGGGCCTCGACCATCGGATGTTCGGCCAAGGCCTTGAGCAGCGCAATCAGGTCCGCATCCTCATCCTGCAACGGCTGTTCGGGGGCCTCTTCCAGCCATTGCACCCGGGCCACCGTCAGTTGGTCTTTCTGCACTTCGCTTTGCAGAATGCGAAAACGCCGACCGCCCTTGACCCTGATTCCCAGCAGCCCGTTGTCCTGCTGGTGGAAGTCGGTGATCAAGGCTTCACAGCCAATTTGCGCATAGCCCTGGGCGGCCGTCCCGACCTCCTCCCCTTCAAGGATGCACACCACCCCAAACCCGCTGCCCTGCTTCATGCAGCGCCCGATCATGTCGAGATAACGCGCCTCGAAAATCTGCAGATCGAGAATGCAATCGGGAAACAGCACGGTATTCAGAGGAAAAAGCGCCAGGTTCATACTTCCTTCCTTAAACCAGCAACGACACCGCCAACGGCAGCAACACTGCCGTGGCCACGCCCATCAGACTCATCGCCAGCGCCGCAAAGGCGCCGCACTCCTCACTTTCCTGCAAGGCCACCGAGGTGCCCACTGCGTGGGCGGTCATGCCCAGGGCCATGCCTCGCGCTTCCGGGCCATGCACCCCCAAACGGTTGAGCAGGCCCGGGCCAAATATCGCTCCGATCACTCCGGTAATCAGCACGAAGACCGCCGCCAACGCCGCCACGCCACCAATCTGCTCGGCCACCAGCATGGCAATGGGCGAGGTCACCGACTTGGGCGCCATGGTCATTAGGATCATGTGCTCGGCACCAAACCACCATCCCAGCAGTACGCCCAGGCTGGTAGCTACGACGCCACCCACCACCAGCGTAGCCAATATCGGCCAGAACAATTGGCGGATCCGTCGCAGGTTGAGGTACAGCGGCACCGCCAGGGCTACCGTCGCCGGGCCCAGCAGAATGCTCAGGATTTCGGTGCTCTTGCGGTACTCGGCATAGCTCAGGCCGCAGCCGAGCAGCACGCCGATCACCAGTAGCATGGACACCAGCACCGGCTGCAAGAACATCCAGCGGGTCTTCTCGAACGCCGCCAGCACCAGTTGATAGGCACCCAGCGTGATGCCGATGCCAAACAGCGGGTGATGGATCACCGCGGCCCAGGCCCCCTGCCAATCGAAGATCATTGACTGTCCTCCTGCCGGCCCTGGCGCTTGACCAGGCGCTGCATCAGCACGCCGACAAAGGCCATCGAGATCACCAGGGACAACACCAGCGCGCCGGTAATGGCCCAGAAGTCCGCGGCGATGTCCCGGGCATAGACCATGACCCCCACCGCAGGCGGCACCAGCAGCAGCGGCAGGTAACGCAGCAGGCTGCCAGCCGCGAGATTCAGCGGCTCGCCCACTTCACCGCGCACCACCAGGAAAACCAGCAGCAGTAACAGGCCGATGATGGGCCCGGGAAGCACGGGCAACAGCAGGTGATTGAGCGCCGTTCCGAGCAATTGGAACAGCACCAGCCATGTCAAACCGCGTAACAACATACCGCCTCTCCAGCCAGATCCCGTCGCGCATTATAAGCACGCAGGTGCTATGAACCGGCATTCGCCAAAAGCATGGATGTTTACCGGGAAGGATCGCCATGATGATCTAAAGTGGAAGTTTCAGAGCGCACCACACAACGTCGAATACTAATAAATCGTTGATCCAAGGAGAGTCTCAATGCCCCATGTTCCTGTTGCAGAGCTCAAAGATTATGTCGGGAAGGAACTCGGACGTTCCCCATGGCTCACCATCGACCAGGAGCGCATCAACCTCTTCGCCGAGGCGACCGGTGACTTCCAGTTCATCCACGTGGATCCGGTCAAGGCCGCACAGACCCCGTTCGGCAGCACCATTGCCCACGGTTTCCTGACCCTGTCGCTGATCCCCAAACTGATGGAAGACATCCTCGTGCTGCCCCAGGGCCTGAAGATGGTGGTCAACTACGGCCTGGACAGCGTGCGTTTCATCCAGCCGGTGCCAGTCAATTCCAAGGTGCGGCTCAAGGTCGACCTGACTGAAGTCACCGAAAAGAAACCCGGTCAGTGGCTGCTCAAGGCGACTGCCACCCTGGAAATCGACGGCCAGGAAAAACCGGCCTATATCGCCGAGCCGCTGTCGCTCTGTTTCGTCTGAAATCCCTCCGATGCGAAACAGCTCACGCTGTTTCGCTCAACCTCTCTATATATAAGACACACCGCTGCGGCATACTCGGTCCCCTAATTATCCGGAACCCGTTATGCGCCCACTTGCACCCCTGGTTTTGACCCTATTGCTCAGTGCCTGTGGCGACGGCGAATCGCTGTTGCCGCCCGATGCCCGCCTGCCGGACGGCGGGCGCTATCGAGGCGACCTGGTCAATGGCCTGCTCCAGGGACAAGGGCGCATCGACTACCCCAACGGCAGTTGGTACGCCGGCCAGTTCGACAAGGGCCAGTGGCATGGCCAGGGGGAATGGCACGGCAGCAACGGCGAGGTCTATCGCGGCCAGTTCCAGCAAGGGCTGTTCCATGGTCAGGGCACCCTGACCACCAAGGACAGCAGTTACAGCGGTGGCTTCAAGCTCGGCCGCCGGGATGGCGAAGGCACCCTCAAAGAAGACGGCATGACCTACCGCGGCGAATTCAAGGCCGACCTGTATTCGGGCCTCGGGCGCCTGGAACTGGACGACGGCAGCCAGTACCAGGGCCAGTTCGCCAAGGGCAAGCCCAATGGCGAAGGCCAGCGCAGCGACGCCAGCGGCAACCAGTTCACCGGCAACTTCGTCAACGGCCAGCTGGAAGGCAACGGCACCTTCAACAGTGCCGAAGGCGACATCTACGTCGGCGGCTTCAAGCACAACCAGCTCAACGGCAAGGGGCGCTACGAAAACTCCGACGGCGACGTCTGGATCGGCCAGTTCAAGGAAGGCGCCCTGAGTGGCAAGGGCGAACTGACCGGCGCCGACGGCAGCCACTATGTCGGCACCTTCAGCGACTGGCGCTTCAGCGGCGAGGGGCGGCTCAACCTCAGCGATGGCAGCTTCTACGTTGGCGGCTTCGACAGTGACAACTACCAAGGCCACGGCGTACTGGTACTGCGCGATGGCAGCGTGCAAAGCGGTGTGTGGAACAACGGCCTGCGGGTTCGCGATGCCGATGGCAAGCTACTGCCAGACCCACTGGAAACTGCGCTGCTGGTCCAGGGCCGCTTGCTCAAGGAAGCCCTCGATACGGTGCCCGCCTCCACCCCGGCCATCGAACTCTACAGCCTGACCCTGGCCGGCGACGGCAAGCAGAGCGTGTTCCTGCGCGAGGCCGACTATGTCAGCAACATGCTCGCCAGTCGCTTCGGCGCCTACGGCCAGATCCGCCTGGTCAATCACCGCGACCACCTGATGAACCGGCCCATGGCCACCCGGGAAAACCTGCGCCGCGCCGCCCAGACCCTGGCCGAACGCAGCGGCCCGGAAGACCTGGTGTTCATCTACCTCACCAGCCACGGCACCAGCGCCCACGAACTGGTGCTGGACCAGCCGCGCCTGGAGCTGGCCGACCTGCCCGCCGATGAACTGGCCACCGCCCTGGCCCCGCTGAAGAACCGCGACAAGATCATCGTCATCTCTTCCTGCTACTCCGGCGGCTTCATCCCGGCCCTCAAGGATGAGCGAACCCTGATCATGACCGCATCCCAGGCAGACCGGGTGTCCTTCGGCTGCTCGGAAGAGGCCGACTTCACCTACTTTGGCGATGCCCTGTTCGCCCAGGCGCTGAACCAGACCGACGACCTGGAGCATGCATTCAAGCTGGCCCGGGGCATCGTTGCCGAGCGTGAGCAGGCAGACGGCTTCGAAGCGTCGGAACCGCAGATCTGGGCGCCCAGAGGCGTCATTGCCCATTGGCAACAATTGCGCAAACAGCAGGCACGAAAGGCCCTGCAGAGTGTCTCTATAAGCAGCAAGGAAGCACAGAGCAACTAAGCTGAAACAGTATCAAGGGGGAATGACCATGTACTTGACGCCTCAGCATATCCTGCTCGCCGGCGCCTCCGGCCTGACCGGGGAGCAACTGCTCGATCGTCTGCTCAACGAGCCCACCATCACCCGCGTCCTCGCGCCCAGCAGACGCCCACTGAGCGAACACCCACGCCTGGAAAACCCGGTCGGCGACCCCGCCGTATTCCTGCCGCAACTCAGCGGCAAAGTGGAAATCGCCTTCTGCTGCCTGGGTACCACCCTCAAGCAGGCCGGTTCCGAAGCCGCTTTTCGCGCGGTGGACCTGGACATGGTGGTGGCCTTCGGCAAACGCGCGCGGGAGCTGGGCGCACGGCACCTGATCGTGATCAGCGCCCTGGGCGCCGACCCCAAGTCGTCGATCTTCTACAACCGGGTCAAAGGTGAAATGGAAGAAGCGCTGAAACTGCAGGGCTGGCCACAACTGACCATCTGCCGGCCATCACTGCTGCTGGGGGATCGCATCGAGCCGCGCCTGGGCGAACAGCTGGCCGGACCACTGTCGCGGCTGATACCGGGCAAGTACCGCGGGATCGAAGCCTGCCAACTGGCCCGGGCCATGTGGCGCCTGGCCCTGGAAGAGCAGACCGGCACGCGGATCGTCGAGTCCGACGAACTACGCAAGCTGGGCAAATGAATCGCTCGCCCGCGAGCCGCTCCTGCACGTACCTGTAGGAGCCGGCTTGCCGGCGAAGCACTACAACCCGCCCGTTGCCTGAAACCCCACCCCCAATACCGTCAGCACCGACAGCGGCAGCAACAGGGTATCGAGCAGGGCACTGGCTGGCAGATCCACGCCAGGATAGCTCGGTGCCTCGGCGCCAAAGCGGTCCATGGCGCAGCACCCACCCTGCATCGCATACAAGTCCAGGCGCGTCCCCGAATACACCACCGGCGCCCCGGGCTGGGCGGCATTCAAGGTCCGGGCCGTGGCACAGCCGCCCAGTTGCAGGGCGGCCAACAGCACCAGCAGGGACTTACTCATCGCTGCTCAGATGATGCTCGCCCCAGCGCGGCAACATGTCCTGCGGGATGTTCAACAGATTGAGAATCCGCGCCACGACAAAATCCACCAGGTCATCGATGGTCTGCGGCTGGTGATAGAAGCCCGGCGAGGCCGGCAGAATGGTCACGCCCATGTTCGACAACTTGAGCATGTGCTCCAGGTGAATGCTGGAGTACGGCGCCTCGCGAGGCACCAGAATCAACTGCCGGCGCTCCTTGAGGGTCACGTCCGCGGCGCGCTCGATCAGGTTGTTGCAGGCACCGGTGGCAATCGCCGACAAGGTGCCGGTGGAGCACGGCACCACTACCATCGCCGCCGGCGAGCCGGAGCCCGAGGCCACCGGCGACATCCAGTCCTCCTTGCCATAAACGCGGATCTGCCCCGCCGACGCACCGGTGTATTCGGTGAGGAAGGCCTGCATGGTCTGCGGCTTGGGCGGCAGGGTCACATCGGTTTCCGTGGCCATGACCAATTGCGCAGCCTTGGAGATCAGAAAATGCACCTCCCGGTCCTCACGCACCAGGCAGTCCAGCAGGCGCAGGCCGTACTGGGCGCCCGAGGCACCGGTCATGGCCAGGGTGATGCGTTCCGGGCCGTTGTTCATCGCAGCGCCTCGGCCAGTTTGCCGTGCAGGCCGCCAAAGCCGCCGTTGCTCATGATCACCACCTGGGTGCCCGGCTTGGCCTGGCTCTTCACCCGCTCGATGATGCCTTCCAGAGAGTCGCTGACAATCGACGGCACCGTGCACAAGGCCGCCGTGGCGGCCAGGTCCCAGCCCAGGTTGGCCGGGGCATACCAGATCACCTGGTCGGCCTGGTTGACGCTTTCCGGCAGGCCATCACGGTGCGCGCCGAGCTTCATGGAGTTGGAGCGCGGCTCGATGATGGCGATCACCGGGGCATCGCCAACCCGCTTGCGCAAGCCATCCAGCGTAGTGGCGATGGCCGTCGGGTGATGGGCGAAATCATCGTAGATGGTCACGCCATGCACTTCGGCGACTTTCTCCATGCGCCGCTTCACGCTCTTGAACGCGCTCAGGCCGGCAATGCCCATCGACGGCACCACGCCCACATGGCGTGCCGCAGCCAGGGTGGCCAGGGCATTGGCAACGTTGTGCTGGCCGGTCAGCTCCCACTCCACCACGCCCTGGCTCACGCCTTCGAACATCACCTCGAAGGCCGAACCGTCGGCGCTCAGCAACTTGACCTGCCACTGGCCACCGGCGCCGGTAGTCTGCACCGGGGTCCAGCAGCCCATCTCGATCACCCGCTGCAAGGCAGGCTCGGTGGTGGGATGGATCACCAGGCCTTCGCTGGGAATGGTCCGCACCAGATGGTGGAACTGCCGCTCGATAGCCGGAAGATCAGGGAAGATGTCCGCATGATCGAATTCCAGGTTATTGAGGATCGCGGTCCGTGGGCGGTAGTGGACGAACTTCGAGCGCTTGTCGAAGAAGGCGCTGTCGTACTCATCAGCCTCGATCACGAAGAACGGCGTACCTCCCAAGCGCGCGGAGACGGCGAAATTCTGTGGCACGCCGCCGATCAGGAAGCCCGGGCTCATGCCCGCATGCTCCAGGACCCAGGCCAGCATGCTGCTGGTGGTGGTCTTGCCGTGGGTCCCGGCCACCGCCAGTACCCAACGCCCCTGCAGCACATGGTCGGCCAGCCATTGCGGGCCGGACACATAGGGCAGGCCCTTGTTCAGCACGTACTCCACCGCCGGGTTGCCGCGGGACATGGCATTGCCGATCACCACCAGGTCCGGCACCGGGTCCAGCTGGGCAGGATCGTAGCCCTGGGTCAGCTCGATGCCCTGGGCCTGCAACTGGGTGCTCATCGGTGGATACACGTTAGCGTCGGAACCGGTGACGTGATGGCCCAGCTCTTTGGCCAGAACCGCCATCGACCCCATGAAAGTGCCGCAGATACCGAGAATATGGATGTGCATAGTCGACCTCGAAAAACATCGGCGCAGGTTAGCGTAGAGGGCTGCAAATCGCACCCATTAGCTGACCGGGAGGTTGCTGCTGGCCTGCGCTGGCGCAAGCCCGACGGGCCAGCAGCGGCCAGCAGCTCGGACTAGCGCGCGATGCCGTGCTTGCGCAGCTTTCTATAGAGGGTGTTGCGGCTCACGCCCAACTGCTCGGCGGTATGGGTCATGTGCCAGCGCTGCTGCTCCAGGGCCGCCAGCAACGCCACCCGCTCGGCATCCTCCAGTGGCCGCTCCGGCACCTCTGCTTCCGCTTCGCCCAGCGGCGCCGGGCGGCTGTGGCGGATCAGCGGCGGCAGATCATCCAGGCCAATGCGGCCGTTTTCACACAAGGCCGCCAGGGTACGCAGCACGTTGCGCAATTGCCGCACGTTACCCGGCCAGGAATAACTCAGCAGGCTCTGGCGCACCGCGTCCTCCAGCATCACCGGCTGGCCGCCCGCCTCTTCGGCCAGGAGGAAATCCAGCAACTGGGATTTGTCGCTGCGATCGCGCAAGGCCGGCAAGGCGATCTCCAGGCCATTGAGCCGGTAATACAGGTCCTCACGGAAGCTACCGTCGCGCACCCGCTCCAGCAGGTCACGGTGGGTCGCGCTGATGATGCGCACGTTGACCGGTTGCGGCTCGCCGCCGATCGGCACCACCAGCCGATCCTCCAGTACCCGCAGCAAACGGGTCTGCAGGGCCAGGGGCATATCGCCGATTTCATCGAGGAACAAGGTACCGCCATCAGCCTGCTGCAACTTGCCGCGCATGCCCTCCTTGCGCGCCCCGGTAAAGCTGCCGCCGCGATAACCGAACAGCTCGCTCTCGATCAGGCTTTCCGGGATAGCCGCGCAGTTGAGCGCGACAAAGGCCTTGCCCGCCCGCGCGCTGCCCTGGTGCACCGCCTTGGCGAAGGCCTCCTTGCCGGAGCCGGTCTCGCCATTGATCAGCAACGGCACATCGCGCTCGAACACTCGCGAGGCGCGGCGAAAATCGTTCTGCAGGCCGTCATCCCCCAGGCAGATCCCCGAGGGCCGCGCCGGCGCAATGGCCTGCGGTGCCCGCAGCACCGCTGGTTGTGCGGCCGGCTGTGGCTGGCCGCGCAACAAGGCGAACAGGCGTCGCCCGTCCCGGGTGCGCAATGGCCAACTGGCGCTGGCATTGATACTGGCGCGGCCGAGCAGTTCATCCAGGGAGCAGTCGAAAAAGCTTTCCACCGGCTTGCCCAGCAACCCGCCGCGAATATGCCCCAGCAGGTTCAGGGCGCTCTGGTTCACCGCACAGATCCGGCCATCGCCATCGAACGCCAGCAGGCCCTCGCTGAACAGCCCCACCGACTCCGCCTGCAGATGAAAGCGCAGCAGCCACTGGTTCTCGAAATAACGCAGGAAATAGCAGCTCTCGATCATCTTCGCCGACAGATTGACCAGGGCCATGGTGTGGAACTGGCTCTGCCGGGACACGTCCTGGCGCGCCGACGACACATCCAGCACCGCCAGCAACTCGCCATGGGGGTCGAACACCGGGCTCGCAGAGCAGGTCAGGCCGGTGTGCCGGCCGCGGAAATGCTCGCCCTGGTGAATGGTCAGCGGCTGGCGCTCCACCAGGCAGGTGCCGATGCCGTTGGTGCCCTCCCGGGCCTCGCTCCAATCGGCGCCCAGCCACAGTCCGGCATGCTCGAAGATCTTGCGTTCGCTGGGGGCGGTAATGCAGTTGAGGATCACGCCCCGGGCATCGGTCAGCAGCACCGCATGCCCGGCGCCGGACAGTTGTTGGTGCAGGTTGGCCATCTCGGTGCCGGCAATCTGCAAGACATCTTGCAGGCGCTCGCGGCTTTCCAACAGGCGGCCATGTTCAAGCACCGTAGGGGCCATGACCTGGGCCGGGTCGAGATGATAGTCCTCAAGGCAGCGCAGCCAGGAGCGGGCAATGGAAGGATCGCTGCCAGGGCCCTGCAAATGAGCCTTGCCCTGGGCCACGGTGAGCACCTGCTGGGCATGCCGGCTCAAGTAATTGCTAGTGTGCATTTCTTATTATTCTCCTGCTGCGCTGTCACGCTCAGACGAAATACTGTCGCCACTGCCGGGCTGCAATCGACTACGAAGGAGGAATGCTCATCAGACTTGTCCGACAAGATTCGACACGCGAACCAGCATCCTCCAGGCGCTGCTGCATTGCAATGCCGGCTTGACTCCCGAGTCACAGGTTGTGCCACTTAGGTTACAAACTGTCACTCAAGCCTGTACCGGATCCGTCACAGCGCCCCGTAGCGGTCCCCTCGAAACATCCGCAAACCCTTGATGCATATGGCCTGTAGCACGCTGGCCCGACCTTTGCTCTACGCTTGATATGCGCTACGGCGCGTCCTCCCCCATAAGCATAAAAGCCAGGAGATACCCACCATGCGTTACGCACACCCCGGTACTGAAGGCGCTATCGTTTCGTTCAAGAGCAAATACGGTAACTACATCGGCGGCGAGTTCGTCGCGCCTGTCAAAGGCCAGTACTTCACCAACACCTCGCCGGTCAACGGCCAGCCGATTGCCGAATTCCCCCGCTCCACTGCCGAAGACATCGACAAGGCCCTGGACGCCGCCCATGCCGCCGCTGACGCCTGGGGCGCGACCTCGGTGCAGGCGCGCTCGCTGATCCTGCTGAAGATTGCCGACCGCATCGAACAGAACCTCGAACTGCTGGCCATCACCGAAACCTGGGACAACGGCAAGGCCGTGCGCGAAACCCTGAACGCCGACATTCCCCTGGCCGCCGACCACTTCCGCTACTTCGCCGGTTGCCTGCGGGCCCAGGAAGGCAGCGCTGCGGAAATCGACGGCAACACCGTGGCCTATCACATCCATGAACCCCTGGGCGTGGTCGGGCAGATCATCCCGTGGAACTTCCCGATCCTGATGGCCGCCTGGAAACTCGCCCCGGCCCTGGCAGCGGGCAACTGCGTGGTACTCAAGCCCGCCGAGCAGACCCCGCTGGGCATCACCGTGCTCATGGAAGTGATCGGCGACCTGCTGCCACCCGGCGTACTCAACGTGGTGCAAGGTTTTGGCCGCGAAGCCGGCGAGGCCCTGGCCACCAGCAAGCGCATCGCCAAGATCGCCTTCACCGGCTCGACTCCGGTGGGCTCGCACATCATGAAGTGCGCCGCCGAGAACATCATTCCGTCCACCGTGGAGCTGGGCGGCAAGTCGCCGAACATCTTCTTCGAAGACATCATGCAGGCCGAGCCCAAGTTCATCGAAAAGGCCGCCGAAGGCCTGGTGCTGGCATTCTTCAACCAGGGTGAAGTCTGCACCTGCCCATCCCGCGCCCTGGTGCAGGAATCGATCTACGACGAATTCATGCAAGTGGTGATGAAGAAGATCGAGCAGATCAAGCGTGGCGACCCACTGGACACCGACACCATGGTCGGCGCCCAGGCTTCCGAGCAGCAGTTCGACAAGATCCTCTCCTACCTCGACATCGCCAAGAACGAAGGTGCGCAGCTGCTCACCGGCGGCAAGGTGGAAAAACTCGAGGGCGACCTGTCCAGCGGCTACTACATCCAGCCGACCCTGCTCAAGGGCACCAACAAGATGCGCGTGTTCCAGGAGGAAATCTTCGGCCCGGTGGTCAGCGTCACCACCTTCAAGGACGAAGCCGAAGCCCTGGCGATCGCCAACGACACCGAGTTCGGCCTGGGTGCCGGGGTCTGGACCCGCGACATCAACCGCGCCTACCGCATGGGCCGCGGGATCAAGGCCGGCCGCGTCTGGACCAACTGCTACCACCTGTACCCGGCCCACGCCGCGTTCGGTGGCTACAAGAAATCCGGCGTCGGCCGTGAAACCCACAAGATGATGCTCGACCACTACCAGCAGACCAAGAACCTGCTGGTGAGCTACGACATCAACCCGCTGGGCTTCTTCTGATCGATCCTCCCGGCGGCCCAGGCCGCCGGGAGGCCTTTTCGCGGCCCTGCCGCACAGGTTCACCTGCTCTGATCCGGTGCCGACGGCTTGCCGGACGGGACACTGCTGTCGGAAGTTCTGCGCCAAACCAGTCGTGCACAGACCCTGCTTGAAAAACAATAACAAGGGACAAACGCAATGGATCAGATCGGCAACTACGTGCTCTACCTCATCATGCTCTGCGCCGTACTTGGCGCCTTCGCCGCCATTTATGACAGCGAGCGAGGCCTGGGCAAGGAATTCATGGAAGGCATTCACGCCACCGGCTACATCTTCGTGCCGGCCGCGGGCATCATGGCCTCCATCCCCTATCTCACCGTGGTCATCGAAACCGTCTTCGGACCGTTCTTCAATTCCCTGGGAGCCGATCCGGCCCTGGCGGCGACCATGATCATCGCCTCGGACATGGGCGGCTATCAGCTGGCCTCGGCCCTGGCCGCCAGCAAGGAAGCGCTGGTAATGGCGCTGATCACCGGCTTCATGGGTGGCGCCACCATCGTCTTCTCGATCCCCATGGGCCTGGCGATGCTCGACAAGCGCGACCACAAGTACATGGCCCTGGGGATCATGTCCGGGATCCTCACCATTCCCGTGGGCGTAATGATCGCCAGCCTGATCCTGGCCTTCAGCAACCCGCAGGTACGCGAACTGGTCAGCACCAGCGGCGAAGCCAGCTACCAACTGGCCCTGGGCCTGGGCAGCATCTTCGCCAACCTGCTGCCGATCCTGATCTTCGTCGTGGCCCTGGCCCTGGGCCTGCGCTTTCTGCCGGACATGATGATCAAGGGTTTCATCATCTTCGGCCGGGCCATGGACGCGGCGATCAAGCTGGTACTGGTGTTCTCCATCGTCGAGTACTTCACCGGGGCCTTCTCCGCGGTGTTCGGCGGCTGGGGCTTCCACCCGATCATCGCCGATGCCGAGGACCAGACCCGCGCCCTGGAAACCGCCGGCTACATCGGCATCATGCTGGCCGGCGCCTTCCCCATGGTCTACCTGCTGCGCAAGTACCTGGGCAAGCCCCTGGAAAACCTCGGCGGCAAGATCGGCCTCAGCGCAGTAGGCAGTGCCGGCATGCTGGCCACCATCGCCAACATCCTGGCCATGTTCCGCCTGGTGCGCTTCATGCCGCCCAAGGACAAGGTGGTGAACATCGCCTTCGGTGTCTGCGCCGCCTTCCTGCTGGGGGACCACCTGTCCTTCACCGCCAACTTCCAGCCGACCATCATCCTCCCGGTATTGATCGGCAAGATCAGCGCCGGCTTCGTCGCGGTGGGACTGGCCTATTGGCTATCGGTGCCCAAGGCCCTGCAACTGGAAGCCCAGGACCGGGCTGCCGGAATCATCGGCGAAGGCGAGTACCTGGGCGGTACGGCCCTGGAAACCCCGGAACCGGCAGGCCAGAAGGCCACGGCCTGACTCCGGCGCGGCGAGGAACGCCTGCATGCAAGCCTTCACCGGCGGCGCCCAGGTCTTGCTGCTGGGGCTGGACTTCGGGTCCACCACCAGCAGCGTGCTGATTGCCCAGGCCAGCCTCAGCAGCCACTGCATCACCGGGCGCATGGCCCTCAACGAACCCCGGGTGCTGTTTCGCGGCGACCCGGTGTTCACGCCCTTCAAGGACGAGGTCATCGATGAAGCCGCGATCCGCGGCCTGATCGAAACCTGGCTTGAACAGGCGGACGTGCGCCCGCAGCAGTTGTTTTCCGGCGGGGTGATCATCACCGGGCTGGCGGCCCGGCGGCACAACGCCCAGGCCCTGGCGCAACTGGTGGGGCAACTGATCGGTAACGCACTGATCACCCGTGCCGACGATGGCGGCCTGGAGTCCTGGCTGGCGTTCATGGGCAGTTGCTCGGCCCTGAGCCGCTTTCACGCGCAGCAGCCCATGCTCAACCTGGATATCGGCGGTGGCACCACCAATGCCGCCTGGGGCCTGGAGGGCAATGTGCTGGCCAGCGGTTGCCATTTCATCGGTGCCCGGCACCTGCAATTCGAGCCGGGCAGCTATCGGCTCAGCGGAATGTCGGAGTTCGGCCGGGCCCTGCTCGATCACCTGGCGATTGGCAAAACATCCGGGCAACTCCTCGACAGCTCACAACTGCAGGCCGTGCTGGATTGGTACATCGACGCCCTGCTGGCGCTCGTGTCGGGGGACCGAGCGTTCTTTGCCAGCCCGCTGGGCCGGTTGACGGAGCAACTGCCGCTGAACCTGCCGGCTCACGAACCTGATGTGGCGCTGACCTTTTCCGGTGGCGTTGGCGAGTTGCTGTATCAGCACTTGCAGGGTGAAACCCTGCCCGGCACCACCCACTACGGCGACCTGGGCATCGACCTGGCCCTGGCCATTGCCCGCCAGCCGCGGCTGGTGCGTGACGCCCGCCGCCTGGTCCCGGAAAACCGTGGCCGGGCCACGGTCTACGGGCTGACCCTGCACAACACCGAAATCTCCGGCAGCACCTTGTTCCTGCCCCGGCCCGAGGCACTGCCGCTCAAGGACCTGCCCATCGTTGCCCGTCTATCGGTGCGCGCCTCCCGGCAGCAACTGGAGGCGGCCCTGGAACTGGCCCTGAGCAGCCGCGACGGTGCCTGCCTGCAACTGCTCGATGGCGGCCAGGCGCCGGGCCTGGAAGAAATACGCCACCTCGGCGCCCTGCTGTGCCGGGCCCTGGGCACTGCTCGCCCGGCTCCCCAATGGCCGCTGGTGCTGCTGTTGGAGAGCAACGTCGGCAAGGTCCTGGGCAACTACGCCACGGATTGGGGGCGCAGTTCTTGCAACCTGATCGTCATCGACGAAGTACGTGAACGCTCGGCGCACTTCATCAATCTGGGAACACCCCATCAGCACATAGTGCCCGTCGCCTTTTACGGTGTGCACTGATGCCGATGCCGGCCAAGGAGAGTCTTGCCATGTCACTCACCGAACTGCAGCACATCCGCCTTCCCGTCGTCCCGGCCGAACGTGGCTACAGCACCCGGGTGCTGGATCGCCAGATCGCCTTCGACAGCCTCAAGGCAGTGCTCGGCGCCGCTGACATCAGCAAGGCCGGGGACCGTGTGGCGGGGCTGGCCGCCGTGGATGAAATCACTCGCGAAGCAGCGCGCAAGGTGCTCTCGGAACTGACCCTGGATCACTATTTCCAGCACCCGCTGACCGACCGCCACGGCCATATCGACAGTGTCATGCAGGTCAACTACAACATCGACCACGAAGTGTTCGGGGAAATCGCCCCTCTTACCCTGGGCGCCCTGAAAGATCGCCTGCTGCGCAGCCACGGCACCGAAATACGCCGCATCGGCCGCGCCCTGACCGGGGTAATGGTGGCCGCCCTGGCCAAGCTGCTGGATGTGCATGAACTGATCCTGCTGTCGAAAAAGCTCAAGAGTGGCGCGGCCGCCAAGGCCCGAACCCTGGTGGGCCTGCCCGGCACCCTGTCGTCGCGCTTGCAGCCCAACCATCCCACCGACAACCTCAGCGGCATTACCCTGCTGGTCTACACCGGCCTGAGCATGGGCTCGGGGGACGCGTTGATCGGCCTCAACCCGGCCATCGACACCGTGGACAACATCAGCGCCACGCTCCACCACCTGGACAAGCTGCGCCGGGAAACCGGAGCACCCACCCAAATCTGCGTGCTGTCCCATATCAAGACCCAACTGGCCTGCCTCGACCAGGGCGCTCCAGTAGAGATCATGTTCCAGAGCCTGGCGGGCACCGAACGTACCCTGACCGACGAGTTCGACGTTACCGTGCAACTGCTGGACCAGGCCTGGCAGACCATGGCCGAGCGCGGCCCGCTGCGGGACGTGGCGGAAAACTTCATGTACTTCGAGACTGGCCAGGGCAGCGAGCTGACCTACGGCAAGCACGAAGGCATCGACATGACCACCTGCGAAGCCCTGTGCTACGGGCTTGCCCGGCGCTACCGGCCGTACATGGTGAACAACGTCACCGGCTTCATCGGCCCGGAAACCCACCTCGACAACTTCGAGATGACCTACTCCTGCCTGCAGGACCAGTTCATGGGCAAGTTGCTGGGCCTGCCCATGGGCATGGCCCCCTGCTACACCCTGCACTCGCAAGTAACCCTGGAAGGCCAGCAGATGGCCACCGAGTTGCTGACCGCGGCCGGGGCCAACTTCTTCATGGACGTGTACCTGAGCACCGACCGCATGCTCGCCTACTTCGACACCAGCGCCCACGACAACCAGACCCTGCGCGAGGTGCACGACCTGGCACCGGCCCCGGAATACCTGCGCTGGGCCCTGGGCAAGGGGATTTTCCAGGAAGACGCCCACGGCAACGTGGAACGCGGGCCGAACTGGGGCAACCCGAGGATTTTCTGCCAGTCGGACATCGACTTCCAGCGCCTGCTGGAATCCACCCCGGCCACCTACGGCTTCGACAACGCCGGGCCGCGCCCGGCCAACAGCGTGTCGCGTACGGTGCGCGCCAACCTGGCAGTGGCCCGCGAGGCAATCTACGTCGACTTGCGCCCCAGCGAAATCGGCGCCATTGCCCTGCGCGAGCTGCGTACCGCTGCCCCGGACAAGCTGGCTCACCTGCAAGACCCGGAGCTGGGCGCGCGGCTGACCGAGGAAGTGCTGCGGCGCCTTAAACCGGAATACAACGACGTGCAGATCGTGATTTCCGACGGCCTCAGCGCCGAGGCCATCCACCACAACATTCCCGAGCTGCTGCCGGTGCTGATGGATGGCCTGCTGAGTCGCGAGCTGCGCATCGGCCAGCCGATCCTCGCGCCTTATGGCCGGGTCAAGCTGGCGGAGTCGGTGGGCGAGGCCCTGCAACCCCAACTGATCATCGTACTGATCGGCGAGCGGCCCGGCGGCGACGCCCTGGCCTCGCGCAGCATGTCCGCCTACCTGGGCTACCGCCTGCCGGACGAGCAGGCCCGCCGCGCCGCCGCCCAGTTCAGCGGCAATGCCGACATTCGCTATGAATACACAGTGATCTCGAACATCTACAGCGGTGGCCTGCCGCCGCTGGAAGGCGGCAGCCTGGTGGCGGAAAAGGCCTTTGCCATCCTCCATCACCGGGCTGCCGGCAACCGTCTGGAAAACCTGCTGAAGAAGGTGGCATCCTGATGATCCGCCAGCACTCGGCAACGCCCCTACATCGTTGAAACGGAGACTGAGATGGCCCAATTTTCCCACAGCGTAGGTTCTCAGACCTATCGCTTCGACAGCCTCAAGGACGTCATGGCCAAGGCCAGCCCGGCCCGTTCCGGCGACTTTCTGGCCGGGGTTGCCGCCCTCAACGACGGCGAGCGGGTTGCCGCCCAGATGACCCTGGCGGATATCCCCCTCAAGCACTTTCTCGAAGAGGTGCTGATTCCCTATGAGTCCGACGAAGTCACCCGGCTGATCATCGACACCCATGACCGCGAGGCCTTCGCCACGGTCAGCCACCTGACCGTGGGCGGCTTTCGCGACTGGCTGCTCAGTGACGCCGCCGACGAACAGAGCCTGCGGGCCCTGGCGCCGGGCCTGACCCCGGAAATGGCCGCCGCGGTGTCGAAGATCATGCGCGTGCAGGACCTGATCCTGGTGGCGCAGAAGATCCGCGTGGTGACCAAGTTTCGCGGCACCCTGGGGCTGCGTGGACGCCTGTCCACCCGCCTGCAGCCCAACCACCCCACCGACGAGCCGGCGGGCATCGCCGCAAGCATTCTCGACGGCCTGCTGTACGGCAACGGCGACGCGATGATCGGCATCAACCCGGCCACCGACAGCATCGCCTCGATCTGCGCCATGCTGGAAATGCTCGATGCCATCATCCAGCGCTACGAGATCCCCACCCAGGCCTGCGTGCTGACCCACGTCACCACCTCCATCGAGGCGATCAATCGTGGCGTGCCCCTGGATCTGGTGTTCCAGTCGATTGCCGGCACCGAAGCGGCCAATGCCAGCTTCGGCATCAACCTCAACGTGCTCCAGGAAGGCTACGAGGCGGGCCTGAGCCTGAACCGCGGTACCCTGGGGCAGAACCTGATGTATTTCGAGACCGGCCAGGGCAGCGCCCTGTCGGCCAACGCCCACTTCGGCATCGACCAGCAGACCTGCGAAACCCGCGCCTACGCCGTGGCCCGGCACTTCAAGCCGTTCCTGGTCAATACCGTGGTCGGCTTCATCGGCCCCGAGTACCTGTACAACGGCAAGCAGATCATCCGCGCCGGCCTGGAAGACCACTTCTGCGGCAAGCTGCTGGGCGTGCCCATGGGTTGCGACATCTGCTACACCAACCACGCCGAAGCCGATCAGGACGACATGGACAACCTGCTGACCCTGCTGGGCGTGGCAGGAATCAACTTCATCATGGGCATCCCCGGGTCCGACGACATCATGCTCAACTACCAGACCACGTCCTTCCACGACGCGCTCTATGCCCGGCAGACCCTTGGCCTGAAACCCGCTCCCGAATTCGAGCAATGGCTGGCCAGGACCGGCATCTTCACCCAGGCCGACGGCAAGGTGCATTTCGGCAACAACCTGCCGCCGGCTTTCCGCCAGGCGCTGGCCCAGTTGGGATAAGGAACAGGCTCATGCAAAAACACCCCACCGATTCGCAGAACCCCTGGCTGGAACTGCGCCGCCTGACTCCGGCACGCATTGCCCTGGGCCGTACCGGCACCAGCCTGCCCACCGATGCTCAACTGGACTTCCAATACGCCCACGCCCAGGCCCGGGACGCCGTGCACCTGCCCTTCGACCACGCCGGCCTGAGTGCCCAATTGGCCGAGCGCGGCCGTGACAGCCTGCTGCTGCACAGCGCCGCCACCGACCGCCACAGCTACCTGCAACGCCCCGACCTGGGACGCCGGCTCAGTGACGACTCGGCCCAGGCCCTGCGCGACTACGCCAGCGCCCATCCCGGCGGGTTCGATCTGGCAGTGGTGGTAGCCGACGGCCTGTCGGCCCTGGCGGTGCATCGCCATACCCTGCCATTTCTGGCACGCATGGAGGAACAGACCGCCGCCGAAGGCTGGTCGCTGTCGCCCGTGGTGCTGGTGGAACAGGGTCGGGTGGCGGTGGCCGACGAGGTCGGGCAACTGCTGGGGGCGAAGATGACGGTGATCCTGATCGGCGAACGCCCGGGGCTCAGTTCCCCCGACAGCCTGGGGCTGTATTTCACCTACCAGCCGAAAATCGGCCTCACCGACGCCTATCGCAACTGCATCTCCAATGTGCGCCTGGAGGGCCTGAGCTACGGCATGGCCGCTCACCGCCTGCTCTACCTGATGCGTGAAGCCTGCCGCCGCCAACTGTCGGGGGTGAACCTCAAAGACGAGGCGCAAGTGCAGACCCTGGACAGCGACGAGCCGGCAGATATGAAGGGCAACTTCCTCCTGGGCCCGCCCCAAGCGTGATTTTGCAAGACGATTGCGCTTTTTCGCCGCTTTGGGCAGCATCGCAACACGGCTGCCCGAGTCATCCAACCTGTGCCGTCACATCCACTTGAAGTTGAGAGCCACCATGCGGATTACTCAAGCAACCCTCGAGCACCTGGATCTGTTGACCCCCTTATTCGTCAAATACCGCGAATTCTATGGCGCACTGCCCTACCCGGATTCGTCCAGGGCCTTCCTGGAAAAACGCCTGCGGCGCAAGGAATCGGTGATCTACCTGGCCCTGGCCGACGACGACAGCAACAAATTGCTGGGCTTCTGCCAGCTGTACCCGAGCTTTTCCTCCCTCTCCCTCAAGCGTGTGTGGATTCTCAACGATATCTACGTTGCCGAAGACGCCCGACGCCAGCTGGTGGCGGACAACCTGATGCGCACCGCGAAGAAGATGGCCAAGGAAACCAACGCCGTGCGCCTGCGGGTGTCCACCAGCAGCAACAACGAAGTGGCACGCAAAACCTACGAGTCTATGGGTTTTCGCGAAGATACCGAGTTCAAGAACTACGTCCTGCCCCTCAGCGACGACTGACTCTGCAGACAGCGGCCCCAGGGCCGCTTTGGCATTTCCGCCCCTGACGCGCGCCCTCCCGGCAACCTACCAAGCACCGGCCAAGCCGAAACGCCCCGCTACAATCTGAACACGCATTTCACTTGTCAGCCCTTATAATGCCGACCTTTTCGGATCGTAAGAAAAGCTACACACCCCTGTAGTCCCTTTCTCCGAGTCATCGCACAGGCCTGCCGAGCCAGGCTGTCATCACAGGTGCCCCAATGGATTTCAACCCGATCGACCTAATCCTTCATCTCGACGTTTATCTCGACATGCTGGTGACCAACTACGGGCCCTGGATCTACGCCATCCTGTTCCTGGTGATTTTCTGTGAGACGGGCCTGGTGGTAACCCCCTTCCTGCCCGGCGACTCCTTGCTGTTCATCGCCGGCGCGGTGGCCGCAGGCGGCGGCATGGACCCGGTGCTGCTGGGCGGCCTGCTGATGCTGGCGGCTATCCTTGGCGACAGCACCAACTATGTGATTGGACGAACGGCAGGGGAACGGCTGTTCAGCAACCCCAACTCGAAGATCTTCCGCCGCGACTACCTGCAGAAAACCCACGACTTCTATGAAAAGCACGGCGGCAAGACCGTGACCCTGGCGCGCTTCCTGCCGATCATCCGCACCTTCGCGCCCTTCGTCGCCGGCGTGGCGCGCATGCCTTACCCACGGTTCTTCGCCTTCAGCGTGGCCGGCACCATCCTCTGGGTCGGCGGCCTGGTGACCCTGGGCTACTTCTTCGGCAACGTGCCCTTCATCAAGAAAAACCTCTCGCTGCTGGTGGTGGCCATCATCCTCCTGTCCCTGGTGCCGATGATCATTGGCGTACTGCGCAGCCGTTTTGGCCGCAGTACCGAAAAAGCCGAAACCCGCTAAGCACCATGTGGTCCCTCAGCGCCTGGCGCCGCAAGCGCCGGCTGGCCAGGCACCCGGTCAGCGATGAAACCTGGCAGCGGGTACGCCAGCACCTGCCCTTCCTCGACGGCATCAGCGCCGTCGAGGACCAGTGGCTGCGCGAGGCCAGCGTGCTGTTTCTCGACGACAAGCACCTCACCGCCCTGCCCGGGGTCGAGCTGCATCAGGAACAGCGCCTGCTACTGGCGGCCCAGGCACAGCTGCCGCTGCTGCACCTGGGGGACCTGAACTGGTATCAGGGCTTCCACGAAATCATCCTTTACCCCGACGACTTCCTCAGCCCGCAACGCCATCGCGACGCCAGCGGTATCGAGCACGAATGGGATGGCGAGCACAGTGGCGAAGCCTGGCAGCAGGGGCCGATCATCCTCGCCTGGCCCGGAGTCCTGGCCAGCGGTGGCTGGGAAGCCTACAACCTGGTGATCCACGAACTGGCCCACAAGCTGGACATGCTCAACGGCGACGCCAACGGCCTGCCGCCGCTGCACAGCGACATGCGGGTCAGCGAGTGGGCGCAAGTGATGCAAAGCGCCTACGACGACCTCAACCACCAGTTGGACCGCAATCCGGACGCAGAAACCGCCATCGACCCCTACGCCGCGGAAAACCCGGCGGAATTCTTCGCCGTCACCAGCGAATACTTCTTCAGCGCCCCGGACTTGCTGGTGGCGGCCTATCCGAAAGTCTATGCACAACTACAGCTGTTTTATCGGCAGAATCCACTGGCCCGGTTACAGCAACTTCAAGCAGAAGATCCGGTCTATCAAACGCACCACTAATGTCCTGTCGCGCTATTTAAGCTGTTCATCTGAAGACCGGTTACCTGACAACCAGGCCGCCGGTCGCTCGGCAAACCCGAACACACCCGCGACACAGTACAACCAAGGTTCTACGACCCTTGGCACGTGGCATCGGTAGCGGAGTGTGTCTATAATCGCCGCCACTTTTTGGTCAATCCGGCCAAGTCATTTGGTCAACTAACGGGGGCAACGCCCAATGAGCTACAGCAAGATTCCGGCAGGCAAAGACCTGCCGAACGACATCTACGTCGCTATCGAAATCCCGGCCAACCACGCGCCGATCAAGTACGAAATCGACAAAGACAGCGACTGCCTGTTCGTTGACCGCTTCATGGCCACCCCGATGTTCTACCCGGCCAACTACGGCTTCATCCCCAACACCCTGGCTGACGACGGCGACCCCCTCGACGTACTGGTCGTGACCCCTTATCCAGTAGCGCCAGGCTCGGTGATCCGTGCCCGTCCAGTAGGCATCCTGAACATGACCGACGACGGCGGCGGCGATGCCAAAGTGATCGCGGTACCACACGACAAGCTGTCCCAGCTGTATGTCGACGTGAAGGAATACACCGACCTGCCAGCCCTGCTGCTGGAACAGATCAAGCACTTCTTCGAGAACTACAAAGACCTCGAAAAAGGCAAGTGGGTGAAGATCGACGGTTGGGGCAATGCCGATGCAGCCCGCGCCGAGATCCTGAAGTCGGTTGCTGCCTACAAAGGCTAAGAAGCAACTGCACGCTTGGAGCAACAAGCTTCAAGAAAGAGCCCCGGTCATCCGGGGCTTTTTTATGCCTGCACGCAGCACCAATTGCCTGCTGGCGCCCGCTTGCCGGTGAACCGCTTCCTCGGCCGACCACGCATCCAGCAACATATTCTTCGCACTTTTTACTGCTTCAAGGCCTCTGGAACGCGCTTCGCACTGGGAATTCCCGGCGAATATGCGTATGCTGCGCCCCACATTTGCGCATCGACCCTTCAAGCGGTCAGAGCGCCTGACGAAGCGGATGACTTTCTCGCCCAGTCCCACAGCCAGCCGCAAGAGCTGGGTGTACGTTTTGAAGGCTGGTGCGGTTTACCAAAAATGAACCAAGCCAGTCCCCGAGAAGCCGGCCACAAGCCGGCTTTTTAATGCCTGAAATAAAAGCCTGATCATTGATACCTTCACCACCTATAGGTACGAGCTTGTCATGCGCCACCTCTGACGCAACCCAGCGCAGAAAGCCTGACAGGATCTCGCTCTTGCTATGTAGGATTAGTAAATCCGAGAGAACGGAACCGATCAGATACTGTATTTTTTTGCAAATCAGATTTTTCGTGAAAGTCCTGTGTTGATGCACATAAGCCCGCCAAAGCTTGATTACCTCTAAGCAAGTCAACTACTCAGAGATTGTTGTACTACCGATGAAGCCAGAAAAAGTAGCGATGAGCGACTACTGGCCCTTCGCTACATTTCATTGCCGAGCATGTCGGCAGCTACAGATCCAATTCGTGAAATCAGAAATAAAAGCCTATAACGAGCAATGAAGACTGCCATTTATCAAAAAACTGGAGTATTTAGAGAATTACCAAGAACTTTGTGCATGAAGCCTGACTGCGGCATTTTCATCAAATGCCTCAGTCACTAGAGAGACTTAATTGGGGCTTGCATAATGTTGGATTTTTTGGAGAATTTGCCATTGCTCGGCGCTCAAATTGTGGCAAGCCTCCAGATCCACCCAAGGCCGGCCATCGGAAATCAACACGACAGACTAGAAAGCAGGCAAACACAGCCTTGCTATGCTGTCACTGGTTGAAGGTAAAACGAGCGATGGCAAAGTGCCCATGATGCTGTCTCTAGAGAAGGCTCTAAGCCATCACGTCAAGGCTGCGAACTAATCGACTCGAAAAGCTTGAAACAAATCTCCGATTGACCGTTCCCTCCCCTCCTTGGGAGAGACAGACAATTGTAGTGGCCGATACGAGAATTTCCTCACAATGCGCGCTCGATCGAACGAGATGCCAGAAGATGCTCCTAGGGCATCCTTCCCGCCGTAAAGCACTGGAGTAGATAGACCACGCAATTTCATTATCTCAGGGAGTTCGGATATGCTCCCACGCCACACACTTATGCACCAGCCAGCTCAAGAGACAGGCTTTATTAGTATTTTGCACCGGATTTATTTCATGGAGACAAATCGATGGATGGACGCGAGAAGGTCGCAATTGCCGCGGGCGGTATTTATTCCTCTGAAGCCTCTTTCGGCGATACAGCTTCAAACATGAAGCTGCAACCTGATGTAACGGCCTCCAATTCGCCGGCGGTTTCTAACATGTCGCAACAGCGCATACTTATCCCAACGATCCTCTGCGGTGGCGCAGGATCAAGACTTTGGCCTGTTTCTCGCGAGCTGCACCCAAAACCATTTATTCGACTCGCCGACGGTCAGAGCTTGCTGCAAAAAGCTTTTTTACGCGGAGCAGATCTGACAGGTGTTCCAGAAGTACTCACCGTCACCAACCGTGAGCTTTTCTTCAAAACAGAAGATGAATACCGCGAAGTGAATTCGGCAGGCGTTGCGACCTCATTCATTCTCGAGCCCGCGGGGCGCAATACCGCGGCGGCCATTGCAGCCGCGACACTGCAAGTCGCCAGCAGCCACGGCCACGACGCCTTAATGCTCGTGCTGGCGGCCGATCACCTGATCTCTGACCAATCAGCGTTTGCTGAAGCGGTGGGCCATGCTTGCAAGCTCGCTGAAAGCGGTAAGTTGGTCACCTTCGGTATTCAGCCTGATGCCCCAGAAACGGGTTATGGGTATATAGAAGCAGAAGAAAATCGCGTCATTCAGTTCGTTGAAAAACCCTCACTGGATAAGGCAAAGCAGTATCTCGCTTCGGGGAGCTTCTACTGGAACTCCGGCATGTTCTGCTTTAGCGTTAAAACAATGTTGCAGGCCATGAATGAGCACTGCCCGGACATTCTTAATGCGACCAAAAACTGTATTGCACAATCTCGCACCGCCAGCGGCAAAGGCTTTGTACAGGTAGAGCTTAGCTCCAGTGATTTCTCCGCCATTCCAGAAAACTCCATTGACTACGCAGTCATGGAGAAATCAGAGCATGTTGCTGTCGTTCCATGTGACATTGGCTGGAGTGACATTGGCTCTTGGTCAGCCCTGGGCGACCTTATCAGCCCTGACGCCGATGGCAATAGAATTACTGGTGAGGTTTCATTACATGAGACAACGAACTGCACCATCCAAAGCGTAAACCGTATGGTGGGCGTTGTCGGAGCAAGCAACCTAATCATCATCGATACTGCCGACGCTCTATTAGTAGTGGATAAACTCTGCACTCAGAACGTTAAGCATATTTATTCAGACTTAAAAAACAAAGGACATGACGTCCACAAACTGCACCGCACTGCATACAGACCATGGGGCACCTATACAGTCCTGGAGGAAGGCGAAGGGTTCAAGATAAAGCGCATTGAAGTTAAACCTGGAGCGAGCCTTAGCTTGCAGATGCACCATCACCGTAGCGAACATTGGGTTGTCGTAAGCGGGCAGGCAACGGTGATAAATGGAGATCGAGAAATACTCATCAACACCAATGAGTCAACTTTCATACCCGCGGGCCACAAGCATCGTCTTACCAATCCGGGAAAAACCCCCTGTGTAATGATTGAAGTCCAAAGTGGAAACTATCTTGGCGAAGACGACATTGTTCGCTTCGAAGATAATTATGGGCGAGCCGACTAACTTAATGTTCTGGATAAATTCCATGCACTCAGAAGACACTAACCCAGCCACTTCCGATACTTCTTTTTTTGCCGGAAAAAAAGTATGGGTCACCGGACATCGAGGCATGCTAGGTGCTGCGATGGTTAGAAATTTACAAGAAAAAGATGCAACACTACTGCTGACTTCAAGAGCAGAGTTGGACCTTACAAACCAAGCTGCGGTTCTAGAGTGGGCAGAAGCCAACAAACCGGAGCTGGTTTTTCATATAGCCGCCAAGGTGGGCGGAATCTATGCAAACGCTACCCTACCCTCAGACTTCCTTCGTGAAAATCTACTTATTCAAACAAGTGTAATCGACGCGGCGCATAAAACCGGTGTCAAAAAACTTGTTTTCGTCGCTTCCAACTGCACGTATCCAAGCCAGGCCAAAAACCCTATATCCGAAGACGCTTTGCTGACCGGCATGTTCGATCACAATATTCGAGCATATGCTATTAGCAAAATTGCAGGAATCGAAATGTGTCGAGCATACAATCGTCAACACGGTTGCGATTTCATTTCGGTAATTCCACCAAACCTGTATGGACCTGGCGACAACTATCATCCAGAGCATGGCCATGTTGTTGCAGGAATTTTACGACGGATACATGAAGCGAAGCTTTCGGGAAGCAAGGACTTTGTAGTATGGGGTGACGGTACCCCACGTCGGGAACTGCTACACGTAGATGACCTCGCAAGTGCTCTTGAGTTTGTCATGAGGGCCCGTGCAGCACACGACTTGTACAATGTAGGTTGTGGACACGATTTAACGATATCAGAAATAGCTAATATCGCATCTGAAATTGTCGGTTTCAAAGGAAACATTTCATACGACACATCCAAACCAAACGGTACGATGCGCAAACTACTCGATAGCTCTCGCATTCATGACCTCGGATGGCGTCCTAATATTAATGAGCGCGATGGAATGCAAAGCGCGTACGCTGACTTTTTGAGTAGATACTGAGTTCATGACAACTAAGCCTTTTGTACTTCCTGAAAATTTAATTGGTCGCTTTGCTATTGTAAAGCTCTGGCCCGATATTAAGACTGCGGAAGATGAATGCATTGCACGCCTGAAGATTGCCGCAAATACTCTGGGTATAGAGTGCGTAGAAGTTCACGCCGACGGTAGCTTCCTTTCACATCCGGAGGCCAAGGCGTCAAAGGACAATGTGGACTTTGTACTTCACCTGCACTATGACACCCCAAAACAGTACGATGCTTTTTCTATAGTTGCACTGTGGAATCCACTCAGATTTTATCATGAGTGGGGATACGAGCGTACCTCCAGAAACCTTACAACCCATGATGACTTCGTCAGCTGCAGTTCAGACGCAGCAGATAACCACGTGGGCAGAATGATTCGCTCAACACACTCTCATTTGCCAGTTCAGTTCAAGTTGTATCATTCAACTGCCGATATTATCCACCCCCCCTCCCTGGGTGATGGAAAGCTTTTCTATGCAGGTATTAACTGGGAAGCTATCAGCGGTGGAAAATCGCGCCACCAGGAGGTACTCAAACGCCTGGACCCAAGCGGCCTCTTGAGAATTTATGGTCCAACCATATTCCAAGGAGTGAAAGTCTGGGCTGGCTATGAGAGTTATATCAAAGAGGTTCCTTTTGATGGCACCTCCATGATCGATCAAATATCAAAGGCAGGCATTGCATTGGTGCTTTCTTCTCAGGCTCACAAAGAGTCGGAGTTGATGTCCAATCGTTTGTTTGAAAGCATTGCTGCTGGCGCACTGATCATTTGCGACGAAAATCCATTTGCCAAGAAATTCTTTGGCGACTCGCTGCTCTATGTAGACAGCCGTACAACTGCCGAACAGATGTACTCTGATATCGTCAGCCATCTTGAATGGGCCCAGAAGAACCCGACCCAAGCGTTGGCGAAGATTGAAAAAGCTCAGAAAATTTTCAGCGATCACTTTACACTTATTAAAAATCTGAGCGACTTGTACTCTGGTTTTACCCAGCGCAAAAACGATTTGCAAGAAAAACAAAATCCGCAGGGTAGCCTGTCGGTTAAAGTTCGCGTAAATCTTCTGATGCCCGAGTACTCCCCCTCGACACTCCAGGAGCACGTAAAAAGTATTCAGGCACAAGAATACTCCAATTTCTCTTCGGCTCTGGTCGTAGACAAAAAAGATGCAGTCGCCTTTCAGCGCGAGATAAGTGCCGCTCTGGCCACTTCAGCAACCCCTATTGATCTTGTTCAGGTAGAGTTCTTCAAGTCCGGAATTCATCCTGAAATCAAATCGCGGACACGTTTGGGCGAAATCATCAATGGCCTTCTTGAATCAAGCCAAGACTCCGATGCCTTTATGCTTGTGGCACCTAATGAAAGACTTTTCTCAAACCATCTAGCCGTTCTGTGTGGTGCTCTACAGCGGGACCAAAAAACTCAGTGTGCTGCAACAGCAGCGCTACTCATTGACGGCGATACCCCCATACACACCGTACATGAGCTAATTGACTTTGGGCATGTGAATCGAGCAGGACCTACAGGATACGGACGTTTTATATTCCGTACAAACGCCATACCTCATGATATTGGAATTGCTCTGCGCCACTTGGATGGCCGCCCATTGGCAGCGATGGTTGGTCAACACACGATTATGCAGCAAATGCCAGCATCCATTTCAATCAACGTGACCCAAGACTTTCCGGAGCGGACTTGGGATGATGCAGCCGAGAGCGAAATTATTTACCACTTCGCACCTGAAGCTCTAAATCTCGCGACAGGTTTTGGCCCTCGTCCGCGCCAGCCGGTACATGTTGCGACTGTAATTGAAGCTACTAGCCTGCATTTGATGAAAAAGCTATTAAACCGTAACTGGATAAAGTCTCAAATTTCGGCCATTCGAAAGCATGGACTTAAATCCAGATTCAAAGTGCTAAAAAGAAAACTAGCTCTGTAGTATCAAACCTTATAGTTCAAAATAGCCGCCTGTTTAAAAATAGCGGCTTTTTGACTACAAAGTACAGAGCATTAATTTTCTGACCCCATGCTTATAAACCTGCATGTAGAACTGGAATGAGCTTGCTATGAATACTGGTCACTTATACGAAAAATGTAAGCTCCAGGCTTTAAAAAATGAGATGCCGGCAACACTGACTGTGGATAGTGGCCCATTCGTGGTGAAGTCTGCATTAGCCTACGTAGCCCGAAACACAGGACTCCCGGGCCACAGTAGCAAAGTCAGCCTTAACGATCGCCAGAAGGTCAAACCGAAGCAGCCGTCCTGAGGACGCTGGAGAAATCGAACTGATGCGAAAATTTTCTATCTCACCAGCAGAAATGCTGATCAGCCTCTGGCGAAACCGGAGCTTGGTACGCACATTGATACAACGCGAGGTGGTAGGTCGCTATCGTGGTTCGATCATGGGAATACTTTGGTCTTTTTTTAATCCGATCTTGATGTTGGTCGTCTACACTTTTGTTTTCAGCGTGATATTCAAGGCGCGCTGGAGTGGTGGAAGCGAATCAAAAACCGAGTTTTCACTTGTATTGTTCGCCGGACTCATCATATATAACCTCTTCGCTGAATGTGTGAACAAGTCTCCTACACTGATTACGTCACATATCAATTATGTCAAGAAAGTCATCTTCCCTCTTGAGATACTGCCATGGGTTGTCTTGGGGTCAGCAATGTTTCATGCCATTGTCAGCCTGGGAGTTTGGCTGATCGCATACTCCATTCTCTTCGGAGTACCAAACGCAACGGTATTGTTATTCCCACTTATACTATTGCCCTTGGCCATGTTCATAATGGGCATCACTTGGACCTTGGCATCACTTGGCGTTTACCTACGAGATATCGCGCATTTCATCGGTACAATCACAACGCTAATGATGTTTTTGTCACCGATATTCTACTCCATCGATGTACTACCTGAAGAATATCGACCATTTTTCATGGCTAATCCACTTACTCCTATTATTGAGCAAACACGAAACGTTTTGTTTTTTGGTATATCCCCGAACTTTTCAATTTTGGCAGTTTATTTTCTTGGATCCATACTAATTGGGTGGACCGGTTTTATCTGCTTTCAAAAAACACGAAAAGGTTTCGCTGATGTCCTCTGAAATTGCGATCAAGGTAGAAAATCTGAGTAAATGTTACCAAATTTACGAACAACCAAGAGATCGTCTCAAGCAAGCTCTCTATCCGAAATTTCAAAAGCTTTTCGGACTGACAGAAAAACAATACTTCAGCGAGTTTTGGGCCCTCCGAGATATCAGCTTTGAGGTAAAAAAAGGCGAATCCGTTGGGATTATCGGCAGAAATGGAAGTGGCAAAAGTACTTTATTACAAATAATAACAGGGACACTTTCAGCCTCTACCGGAAAGGTCACCACGCAGGGACGAATCGCTGCGCTATTGGAGCTTGGCTCTGGTTTTGATCCGGACTTCACAGGCCGTGAGAACGTGTATCTAAATGGTGCATTGCTTGGAATCAGTCACCAAGAAATCGACGCGCGATTCGATAGCATTGCTGCGTTCGCCGACATAGGTGAGCACTTAGACCAACCCGTCAAAACCTATTCCAGCGGCATGCTGGTGCGGCTAGCCTTTGCTGTTCAAGTTCAAGTAGAACCTGACATTCTGATTGTCGATGAAGCCTTGGCGGTTGGCGACGCATTATTTCAAAAGCGTTGCTTTCAACGAATAGAAAGACTTGTCTCGAACGGCACTACTGTTCTTTTCGTCTCCCATGAGCAGGAAAGTGTAAGAACACTGACGAATCGTGCGCTCCTGCTAAAAGATGGTCGCTCCAGGGCCTGGGGACTGTCCTCCGATGTGGTACTAGAGTACCGACGGCTATTGCACGAGGAAGAAACCACTTACCTGTCCTCTCTCGCCAATGAGATTGCGGCCTCCAAAAGTAAGGAGGCCGAGGAAAATATTGTCGTTGATGAGAACGCCTCACGTTCAGAGAAAATGTCATTTGGCGACGGTGGTGTGAAGATACTGAGCGTTCATACACTCAGTGCTGAAAATCAGGCCTGTAATATCTTTTATCCCGGGCAGGACTTAAAAATAAAAATTACCTGTCAATCCAGTATCAAGATCAGAAATTTGAACGTCGCAGTACGTATACGCAACAAAGAGGGCGTAAAGATATATTCATGGGGAACATTGAACCAAGACATGGCGGCCATTGCCTCAGGCAGTGACAGAAATCTGTTTTGGAATAGACACATCAAGCCAGGCGAACAATTTGAAGTGATTTTAGAGGCGCCGTGCAACCTGGGAGCGAACCTTTATGAAATTCAAGCCGCTATCTCCCATGAAAACACCCCAGATTACCAATCCCAACGAATGTTGCACTGGGTTGACGAGGCAGCATTTTTCCAAGTCATGATGATGATGGATAAATATTTTTTCGGTGGTGTGTCCGACCTTAAAATGAATGCGAAATGGTAATGACACTGAATCAGAAGGCTTATCAATGACTGATTATAGAGCTGAGTACGACGACTATTGGTCGCGAGAGGACAGGGTTGGCGAATCCAGCGGTGACGTTGAAATCATTGCCAATCATATCGTGAATACCTGCGGCCTCGGCAGCGTCCTTGACCTTGGATCAGGCGAAGGCTTGCTGGTCGGCGCCCTACTGCGCAGAGGAATTGATGCTAAAGGCCTAGATGTCAGCACTGTAGTGGTTGAACGCTGCAATAAACGATTGCCGGGACGTTTCCAGCAGGGCTCCATCCTTTCACTTCCATTTACTGACGGCGCTTTCAATACCATCGTTTCAACAGACTGCATGGAGCATCTGGAAAAAACAGATGTGCCACAGGCGCTTCAGGAAATTTTTAGAGTTGCGGGCAGATACGTATTTCTGCAATTGGCAACAACCCAAGACCGAGATGGACATTGGCATTTGACTGTCGAAGGCCGTGCTTGGTGGGAGTCAAAGTGCTTTGAAGCTGGGTTTAGAAAGCACCCTAACTATTATCGATTGAATGAGTACGAGGCGCTCAACAACGATAGTTGGCAAATCTACATCCTTCTCGAAAAAATTCCGGCCGAGGCACTGACCGACTATACACTTGAGTCTCTAGATGCAGAGCGTGGCCTGCATATGGATATGACGCGCGACACTGGAGAGCGCTCGGATGCCCATATCATCCGTTATCAATGGGCATGCAACTATATTAAGCCAGGAGATCGCGTGCTGGATGCCGCATGCGGCCTCGGATACGGTGGGTATATTGTCCGTCACTTGACTGAGGCGGCATCTGTCGTAGGTATCGATGGTAGCGATTACGCAATCGACTACGCGACAAAATCTTTTTCATTCAATAGCGATAGAGCCAAATACCAATCGGGCATGCTCCCTGAAGCACTATCGCAATACCAAGATGGTTCTTTTGATGTTGTAATTTCCTTCGAGACGCTCGAACACGTCGAGAAACCAGCAGAGCTACTCCAAGAGTTCTATCGGGTACTGACGCCTGGTGGCCGGGTCATTGTGAGCGTCCCCAACGATTGGAGTGATGAGACAGGCACCGATCCGAATCCCTTTCATCTTCATGTGTACGACTGGAAGCGCTTAAAATCCGAGCTTTCTAACCACTTCTTGCTTGAAGACGCATACGCACAAACTGCAAGCCAAGTTAAGCTCGCGGGGCAAGATAATGTCTGGGAGCGTCGTAGTCGGTCCCTCAGACAAGTACCACTATCCGAAGACTCTCCGGTAGAGTGCGAGTGGTGGTTGATGACTGCCATGAAATCACCACTGGGATCCACGTTTCCATATGAAGAAAGAGTTTTCGCAAACATTGCAGACTCAGGACATCCTTCAATTCGCTACTCGGCGTATTTTGAAAACCCATGGCTCATCTATGCCATGGTTAATGTCAGCTATCGCCTGAAAAACCCTCAAACCTTAGCGACGCTCGCAGAGCAGGTATTGCGCACCATGGACCGGAAGTCCAATGACTACGCAGCCGCGCTATGTGTTAAAGCCTATTCCATTTTTGAAGCTCATCTGATGGAAGTTGGCGCAGTAGCGGAGGTTCTTGCAAAAATAGATCAATTTACAGAACTTTCCTCCAAGGACCTTATGGGGGTGCGCTGGAAAGTTTCTCTCCTCATGATTAAAGGAAAGTTACTGCAAGCTACCGGCCAAATGCTTGAGGCGAAAGAAGCTTTTATAGCCTGCACCAAGATTGACATTCGAAAGTTTGGTATCCACCTCGCTACTAAAGTAACAGAAGCACACTACCTAGCAGGTAGGATCTCACTCGCACGTGAACAGCAGGAAGAGGCTCGCCAATATTGGCAGAAAGGGCTGCTCTTTGGCCAAGTACTACTCGAAGCCTCTCTTGAAGATGTACTGATCAAAAAAACTGCTCCTAACCGTTTTAATAATGGAGATGGTGTTCGCGAGTACACAGTTGCTTGGAACAATATTGCAAAATGCGCAAACGGGATTTATCTATTAAATTTAAACCACGACATAGATTATCTTTCGCTCGAGAACTGCCACCAAACTGAATACAACAATGTAAACGAGCAGCTTATTATTGTTCGCCAGACACTGGTAGAGCGCACACGGCTACTCGAGCAAACTAAAAAAGAGTTCTCTGAACTTGATCAGGACCTGATCAATACCAGACAGCTGCTCATCGAGCGCACAGCACTTCTAGAGCAAACCAGCCAAGATCTCTTAGAGCGCACCGAAGACTTGGTCAACACTCGCCAAGTACTGATCGACCGAACTGAAAGGCTGGAAAAAGCGCTAAAAGATCTTGAGCAATAACGACCAACCAGTCCAGAGATAGGTTCCGTCACTGTCTCTGGACAACCAATTATTTTGCGATCAAGGAGGAGGGGGGGGGACAAATGATAAAACGACTTACATTAAGAACCTACTACAAAAAGGGACTAGGCTTGAATAGCGGTTCCGCAGCCAGCCAAGCAATGACGATTTAAATAGTTTTTTTGGGCATTCAGTAATACACCAGCCTGATCAAAACTTAAACACCCGAACACTACCTAACTTTAAGTGAAGAGCATGAAAAAGACAGCATTAATTACCGGAGTAACAGGACAAGATGGGGCCTACCTCGCGGAGCTTCTTTTAAGCAAAAATTATGAGGTCCATGGCATCAAGCGTCGTAGCTCACTGATCAACACTGATCGTATCGACCATCTTTACCAAGATCCGCACGAGCCCGATCAACGTTTTATCCTGCACTACGGCGACATGACCGACTCGTCGAGCCTGATTCGTATTATCCAGCAAGTACAGCCGGATGAAATCTACAACCTGGCAGCACAGTCGCATGTGGCTGTATCCTTTGAAGAGCCTGAATACACTGCTAACTCAGACGCATTAGGCGCTCTACGTATTCTAGAAGCCATTCGGATCTTGGGCCTAGAAAAAAAGACCCGTTTCTATCAAGCATCTACTTCTGAACTCTATGGCTTAGTGCAAGAGATCCCTCAAAAGGAATCCACACCGTTCTACCCGCGATCGCCTTATGCGGTTGCCAAGCTTTATGCATATTGGATTACCGTCAACTATCGTGAAGCCTATGGCATGTACGCCTGTAACGGTATCCTTTTCAACCACGAAAGCCCTATTCGTGGTGAAACCTTCGTTACTCGCAAGATAACCCGCGCACTAGCTCGAATTAAACTTGGGCTTCAAGACTGCCTGTACCTGGGTAACATTGATGCTAAACGCGACTGGGGCCATGCAAAAGACTATGTCGAGATGCAATGGCTGATGCTGCAACAAGAGACACCGGAAGACTTCGTCATCGCAACTGGAGTTCAATACAGTGTCCGTGAATTCGTAGAACTGGCAGCTGAAAAAATCGGCATTACTATTACTTGGAAAGGCCAAGGCGTTGACGAAAAAGGTTTCGACGAAAAAGGCAACTGCATAGTTTCAATTGACCCTCGCTACTTCCGTCCGACGGAAGTCGAAACTTTGCTCGGTGATGCATCAAAAGCAAGAAAAATTCTCAATTGGACTCCAAAAATCACGTTCAAGGAACTGGTTTCGGAAATGATGCTGGAAGACATGAAAATCGCAGAGCGTGATGAACTGGTGACTAAGCACGGATACTCATCCTACAATCGCCACGAGTAAATAAGCAATGGATAAAGCCTCCAAGATATACATTGCCGGCCATCAGGGGATGGTAGGTTCGGCCATTAAGCGCCGCCTTCATGAGGAAGGTTATGTCAATCTGGTATTTCGAACTCATACTGAACTGGACTTAACCAATCAGCCTGCAGTCGAAGACTTCATACGAGTCGAAAAGCCGGATTACATTTTTTTGGCCGCAGGAAAAGTGGGCGGGATTCATGCAAACCAAACTTACCCTGCTGATTTTATATATCAGAACCTGATGATCCAGACAAATGTTATACATTCAGCTTGGAAGGCAGATGTCCAGCGCTTACTTTATCTTGGATCCAGTTGCATTTATCCTCGTGAGTGCCCCCAACCTATCAAGGAGGAGTACTTGCTCACAGGGCCCTTAGAGCAGACAAATGAAGCATATGCTGTCGCAAAGATAGCAGGCCTAAAACTGTGTGAAAGCTACAACCACCAGTACGGCACTCAATATGCGTCAATTATGCCGACTAACCTCTATGGTCCCAATGACAATTACGACTTAAACAATAGCCACGTGTTGCCTGCGTTAATTCGTAAGGCACATGAGGCTAAGGTCAATGGGGAAAGCCATCTTGTCGTTTGGGGGTCGGGCAGGTCCAAACGTGAATTCCTGTTTGTCGACGATCTCGCCGATGCCAGCGTTCTCCTGATGGAGACACCTACAGATGGCGGGCTATTCAATGTCGGAACCGGCAAGGACATAACTATCCACGATCTGATCATAACTGTGATGAGTGTTATTGGTTTCGAAGGCGATATAGTCTTTGATAGTGACAAACCAGACGGAACGCCGAGAAAGCTCTTAAACATAGACCGTATGCGCAACTTGGGATGGAGCGCAAAAACTTCACTGCAGGATGGTATCGCACGTGCCTACGAGGACTTCCTGTCCAATGTGGCGGAGTAAATTAATGACCGAACCTTTGATAACAATTGCCGTACCCTCTTATAATCAAGGTGAGTTTCTTGACGACGCTTTAGCATCAATTTTTCAGCAGGATATTCCTGTTGAGGTTTTTGTCCTAGATGGCGGCTCAACTGATAACTCCGTGGAGGTTATTCGTAAATGGGAACACCGCTTATGTGGATGGCGCAGCCATGCGGATGACGGTCAAGCCGCGGCAATCAATGAGGGTATTTCGCAAGGAAAAGCACCCTATGTTTGCTGGCTAAATAGCGACGACTGGTTCCTACCAGATGGGTTGGCGACACTCGTGAAAGAGTTGCAAGCCTGCCAAGATGTACCAGCCGTTTACGGTAGGGCCTGGAATGTGATTCAGAAAAACGGAAAATGCACACCTGTGTGGGTGGAACCCTTCCAGGAGCGCAGGCTGGCCTTGCGTTGCATCATCTCTCAACCCGCAACCTTGATCCGTCGGACAGCATGGGACTTGGTAGGAGGCGTAGATGGAAAGTTGCACATGGCTATGGACTATGACTTGTGGTGGAGGCTGTACAAACAACTGGGGGCCATGCGATTCGTTGATAACTACGTGGCAGTCAATCGTGAACACGCAGCAACCAAGACCAAAACCTTGAGAAGGCGCCACTACAAGGAAGCGATGGCGGTGGTGCGTAAGTATCACGGCAGCCTACCTTTAAAGTGGTGGCTGGCTCAGCCTTACTCTGTTTGGTTCAAATCAATAGTCGGTTAGTTAAAGGTCCAGACAGGCATGAGGATTCTTCATTTCTATAAGACATCGTTCCCTGATTCAATAGGTGGTGTCGAGCAGGTGATTAGTCAAATCGCCAGAGGCGCCACTAGACTCGGGGTTCATACAGACGTATTGTCACTTACTCCTAACATCGCCCCTCGCACAATCGAAATTGACGGTTATCTTTCACACAGGGCAAGACTAGACTTCCAAATCGCATCGACTGGGTTCTCTATTTCAGCGTTCCGGCGTTTTGCACAACTGGCCAAAGAAGCAGATGTTATTCACTTCCACTTTCCGTGGCCATTCATGGATATTGTGCATTTAACCCTGCGTATAAAAAAGCCTACGGTAGTCACTTATCACTCCGACATCATCCGCCAGAAAAATCTGCTTAAAATCTATCGCCCCATTAAAAGATTATTTCTTAACAGCATGGATTGCATTGTAGCCACCTCGCCAAACTATTTAGCCACCAGCGAAGTGCTTACTGGATACGTGGATAAAGTTAGAATTATTCCGATCGGCCTAGATAAATCCAGCTATCCAGTTCCAAACGTAGAGCGTCTAACGTTCTGGCGGAATAAACTTGGAAAAAAATTCTTTCTTTTTGTAGGAATGATTCGCTATTACAAAGGGCTTCATATTCTAATGGAAGCTGCACAGGGTACTTCTTACCCTATAGTCATAGTTGGAGCAGGCCCAATTGAAGATCAGATCAAGGCACGAGCAGCTAGGCTGGGCTTGAATAATATATTCTTCCTTGGGCAACTCCCCGAGGAGGACAAAGTTTCCCTTCTTGAGCTTTGCTATGCGGTAGTGTTCCCCTCGCACTTACGATCCGAAGCTTTCGGCATTTCACTTCTTGAAGGTGCCATGTTCGGAAAACCGATGATTTCCAGTGAGATCGGTACCGGTACGACCTTTATAAATATAGCCAACGAAACGGGGCTAGTTGTTCCACCCAGCGACCCAGATGCGCTACGTCAAGCCATGCGTTACCTTTGGGATAATCCAGCAGAGGCAGAAAAACTAGGCAAGAAAGCCGAAGAGCGATACTGGAAGCACTTTACCGCAGAGGTGATGGTTAACGAATACGTCAAAATTTATCGAGAGCTGGCTAAAAAATAACCAGACAGTTTCAGGTATAATACTAATAACCTCCTGAGACTTCTGGCTCCTTTCCAGGCAAGCCCCGCCTCATATAGTTATAACCTTCCCTTGGCTCTACCCGATCTGACCTTCTGGACTTTTTTGACATATAACGCGCACGAACAATGTTACACTACAATACTAATAGCCCCCACTCCGAAAGTTTAACCATCCTTTAATTCCAACTATCCAACAACTAAATTGATTGACTCAGCTTGCCCGACCGAGCTGTTTCATGAATGATGGATAGCGGCTGGCGCCATTCTACCATTGAGACACTCAGACCGACTTCTTAGTTACCTCCAACGGACGACACAACTGCCCATTAATCCTCGTTTTATCGCTTACTCTGTTTACTCTGTTTACTGCTTAGTCTTGGACTAAATCCTGATATAACTTTGAGCAGAGGCCATTGTATTGACGCTCCACATCCCCACCCTGCTCGTGGTTTCGACTTTCATTTTCGTCCTGACCGGGCTATCGACCATTCACACCTGGCTCCGCGAAACTCGAGAGCGCCCATTGTCCGACCTGAGCAGCATGATGCTTCTGGCCGCCTTGGGTCTGGCGCAGGTAAGCCTGCATAATCTGGAAGCAGAGTTCGTACCTGAGGTGCTTGGCAACATGGTTCTTTTGCTGCTTGCAGCATGGAACCGAAGCGAAATACGCATACTCACGGCCGCACTTCCTGCAAACCGAAAATACTGGCTAGAGCAGCGTCATGGCTTGCTCTGTGCCTGATCCCCTCTTTTTATGCTTCCATAACAATATGGGTTTCGGTGTATTCAGCTATCGTCGCCAGACATGGCTTGCTAACAATATTGGAGTTCTGGCGCAACCGACATTGTCTCGAAGTTACCTACCTGCCAGCCTTGATCTTGATCTTGATCTTGATCTTGACGGTGCTGCATACCGCGTTTTATGCCGAGCGTACCTTTGTCGACCAGGACATCCCCCTTGATCAGGCGCTGAAGAGCCTTGTTGCCGGGGTGCCACTCTTCTCCATTCATGCTGTTCGAATCGATGCTGTATGTGATTGGCATTGCCTACGTGACCCTGTGCATGGTCAAGGAACGAGTCGAACTGCGCTTCAAGGCGGCGGCCTTCTGCGACGCCCTGACCGGTATCGGCAACCGCCGGGCGTTCATGGTCAATGGCGAGCGGATGCTGATCGAATGCCAGCGCCGGTGCTCACCAATGGCCTTGCTGCTGTGCGACCTGGACCATTTCAAGCGCCTGGACGACGCCTACGGTCATCAGACCGGCGACCAGGTGCTGGTCGCATTCAGCCAGGTGCTTGCAGAAACCCTGGGTACAAAAGACGTATTTGCCCGCATTGGCGGTGAAGAGTTCGCCTGCCTCCTGGCCGCGACCGATGAGCAGGCCGCAGTAACGGTAGCCGAGCGGGTTCGCCAGGCTTTTGCCCGCTTGCCTCTGCTGGAACCCGGGCTGCTCAGCGTCAGCATCGGTGTGGTCAGCAGTGAAACCCGGGGCTACGACCTGCCGCGCCTGTTGTCCCTGGCCGACGAAGCCCTGTATGGCGCCAAGCACCAGGGGCGCAACCGAGTGCACACGGTATCGCGCAGCGCCCTGGAGTTGCAGCCGGACTGAACGGCCAGGCCGCCTGGCTCCTGCGTGGTTTTGCCAATCAGCGGGATAACTGTGATACGCCCCCCAAAGGCGGCAAATAAGGCACTTAGCCAGTATTTCCGGCGCCCTTGGGCAAGAATAAACTCGCCGCTCTCCAGGACTCTCGGATGACAAGGAATGTGGAATAAAGAAGCCGCTATCAGTCACTTGAACGCTCACGCTCACGCCGGTAGTACGGGGCGCTGTGCGGCCTATACTCGCCAGGCGATCGAAGCCGGTGGCGGTGGGGTGATTCTGCACAGGAAGCACTCGGCCAAGGACTTCGGCTCATCATTGACTTCTGCCGGTTTCATCGAACAGCCGGCCGGCCAGACGCCCGCAGCGGGCGATGTGGTGATCATCCAGCCCATTCCAGGGCACCCCCACGGTCACATGGCGATGTTCAACGGCACACTCTGGGTGTCAGACTTCAAGCAACTGCACGGTTTCTACCCGGGGCATTCCTACCGGGTGCAGAAACCTGCCTACAAAATCTATCGCCATCCGTAAGGGGTCCTCCATGAGAATGCTGTTCTGCTCGCTTCTGGCAGCGGTCGCGATGCATCAGTCGGTCGCCCTGGCCGACTGCGCCAGTTCGCCAAAGCCCGCAACCCAGGCGTTTTATAGCTGGTACCTGCAAACCTTCAGCGAAGACAAGGATCCGTTGACCGACAACGTGGCGGAAATGAAGAAGTACGTCTCCGACTCGCTGATCACCAAGATCAAGAAACAGATGGCCAGCCCCGACGGCCTGGAAGAGGACTACTTCCTCAAGGCCCAGGACTACATGGATGAGTGGCTGACCCAGATCAAGGTCAGCGAACCACAAGTCCAGGGCTCCAGCGCCAAGGAGCAAGTGACGTTGGGCAACACCCCGGACACCACCCAGATCGTCGATGTGCGGATGATCAAGGACAAGGGCTGCTGGAAGATCGATGAAGTGATTTCCACCGCCGACCAGAGCGATTGACCTACCGCTTCGGCGCTGACTCCGGCCACAGCGCGGGTCGTCCATCCGGGCGATCCGCCATGCTAAGCTGCGCGCCGTTTCGGGCAACGGCCCGGGACCTCCTTCACTGAAAAAGGACTCTCAGTCATGTCGTTGCCGGCCGCAGTACGCCTGCCCCTGTCATTTCTCTCGCTGTTCAGCGTTCTCAGCCTCAGCAGTTCCTGGGCCCATGCCGATGCGCAACAGGACGTCGCCAAGGGGCGCTGGCAAGGCCTGGCCGGCATGGCCAACCTGTACCTGGACGAAGCCACGCCAGCGGATTTCATCGAGGCCGGGGACAATGAGAAGAGCCAGCACGACAACTACGCCGGCGCCCTCGCCTATTACCTGACCGCTGCCCGCCTCGATCCGAAGAATGCCTACGCCTCCTACCAGGCCGCCGGCAGCCTGGCGGCCATGGACAAGAACAAGCGCGCCGCCGAATACCTCGACCAGGCCCGCGAGCGTGGCTTCTGGCAGCTGGTGCTGCTCAAGGAAGACGACGAACTGGAATCGTTGCAGCAGGACCCGGCCTACAAGAAGCTGTTGCAGGCCGCCGAGAAGAACTACCCGGCCAAGGCCAGGGATGCGGGCCTTGCGGCCTTCAGCATTCCCCAGGGCAAGGCCCCGAGCGAGGGCTGGCCGGTAGTGGTCTGGCTGTCGGGGTTCGGTACCGAAGGCAGCGACGGCATCGACATGCGCACGGACCTTGTGGGGGAAAAAGCCGTGCTGGTGGGCATCAACGGCACTCTCAAGCGCGACGAACACCAATTCATGTGGCAGCAGCATTCGGTAGCACCGACCGAAGAAGCGGTCAGCGCAGCGCTGAAGAAACTGGAAAAGCAGACCCGTATCGATCGCTCGCGCATCGTCCTGATGGGTTTCTCCCAAGGTGCCGAGCACGCCTCGCACCTGATCGCCGAGTACCCGCAGCACTACAGCGGCGCGCTGCTGCTGTCACCCGGCGGCTACCGGATTCCCTTCGGCGAAACTAAGGCCCGGGACAAGCGCATCGTCATCGTCCATGGCGCCAAGGAGCACGAGAGCAACCAGAAGCTCACCGCCGCCACGCAACAGGCCCTGGAACCCGGCAACCAGGTCCAGAGCCATGAGCATGAGCAAGGCCATACCTTCCAGGACGACTGGCGCCAGGTGTATCCGGGCTACCTGAAGTTCGCCCTGAACCTCTGATGCCAGGTGCCGGGGCTTGAGCCCCGGCTGCTATCACTTGGCCGGAGTCATGGGCCCGGGGGCCTTTACCTGAGTCATCAGGTCATCGTCCCACTGCCCCTCGACCTTGACCTGAGCCAGGGCCCCCAACTCCATGGCCTCGATCAGGTTGTGGTTGAGGTACACGTAGGTGCCCGGCTGCTTGAAGGTGTAGAGCGCCGCCAGGGCCGAACCGCCGGGGATGAACCAGGTCTCCAGGTTGCGTTGCGGGGCGTTGGCGAACTTGCCGGTGGTCCAGACCCAGTCGCCATGGCCGCCGATCAGGTGCGGACGGCTATCGCGGTTGGCCTGGGAGTGGATGAACAGCACGCTTTCGCCGACCTTGGCGGTCAGGGCGTTGGCTCCGGTCAAGGCGCCGACACGGCCGTTGAACACCACGTGGCTCGGGGTCAGGGTACGCATCACTTCACGGGTATCCTGGTAGCTGGAGGCCAGGTCCGGGTAGCTCTTGTAATGCCCGTCCTTGTCCTTGGGGATGTACAGGTCGAACTCGCCGATGGTGTAGGCCCGGTCATAGTGCAAGGGCTTGCCGGCAGGGTCCTGCAAGCCTTCGCGCGGCAGCACCATCAAGGTCCCGCTCATGCCCGAAACCACGTGCCAGGGCACCATGCCCGGCGGCGCGCAGTGATAGACGAAGGTCCCGCTGCGGTCAGCCTTGAAACGCAGCACCACTTCCTGCCCCGGCAGCACCTGGGTCAGGGCCGCACCGCCCAGGGCACCGGTGGCCGCATGGAAGTCGATGTTGTGGGGCATGCTGTTGCTGGCCGGATTGCTCAGGGTCAGCTCGACGTAGTCGCCCTCGTGCACCACCAGGGTCGGCCCCGGCATGGAGCCGTTGAAGGTCATGGCCTGCAGGGTGGTGCCCTGATCGTCCACCACCATCTTTTTCTCTTCCACGTTCATGCGAAACTGCACGACCTTCGGCGGCCCGCTGACAGCCTGCTCATGAACATGCACCTGGGGCGGCGCCACCAGGTCCACCTTGACCCGCTGCAAACCGTCGGCGCCCGCAGCCAACACCAGGCTGGAGGCACAGCTTCCGGCCACTACACAGCACTTCAACAACGATTGAAAAGCACCCATGTTCTGCATTTCCCTGCCAATGAATGGTGATTCATTGCAAGGCAAACACCGGGGGCCCGTATTGTCTCAGGGCAATGAACGGATGGCCGGGAAAGCGCATCCGTTGAGCCCGGTCATGGATAACTGAAACTGCGCACCAGGGTCAGCTCCCCGGGAGCGCGCATCGGCACCACAAAGGTCTCGCTCTTTTCATCCGGCGTGCCTTCCTCGGTAATCACTGTGACCTGGGCGGTGGTCAGGGGCTGCACGGCATTTTCCTGGCCGCCGTCTTCATCGTCGTCACTGCGATAACCGCCACCGTAGTAGTTCACATAGACCAGGTACTGGCCCTTGAGCGGCGCCGGCATGGAGAAGATCTCCGGGCCGTAGCCCGTGGTCACGTCCACATCCAGGGTCGCGCCGTTGGGAGCCACGCGGTCGCCGTACCAGATGTGCGCGCCGTCCGGGGTTACCAGGTGCAGGTCGAGGTCGGTGTTGTCGCTGTCCCAGGACAGCAGCACGCGCAACTTGGGCGGGGTCACGCCACCGCCGGTGTTGAGAAACTGCACGCGCTTGCGCTGCTGGCCATCCGGGCTGCGCACTTCGACGCTGTTGCTGCCGTTGGGGAAGGCGTACGGCCGGTCGAAGCTGCCTTGCTCATCGAACTTGAGCGGCATGCTGACGCCATTGACGATCAGCTTGCCGGGCTCTTTGTTCGCCTTGGGCGCACCCTTGATCTGCCCGCGAATACGCGCGGTATCGGCCTGGCCCTGGGGGGTATTCACCGAGGAGGCTGGGTAGTTGACCTCCTGAATGTACTGTTCACCATCCATGGCTCGAGTGCGCCAGCCGCCCTTGGGGGTGTCGAGCTGGATGCCGCTGTCGGCCAGGGCCATGGGCAGGCTGAACATTCCACAAAGGAACAGGAGGACCGGGGGAGCAGGAAGTTTCATGGCCTATTCCAATAAAAGATGACGGGCGAGCCCTTCGATGTAGGTTTCATCCTGGCCGTTGGGATGAGCGTCAAAGGCCAGGTGCAGGTATTCATGAGTCAGGTCGAGGCGATCTTGCAGCGAGAGCACGCCCCGCACATAGATGCGTTGCCGTTCACGGTCGACGTAGGGCCGGCCGAAACTCAGGCGGCACACGGCGAACTGGCTGATTTCGTTGTAGCCGATCTCTTGCTCCAGCGGTTGGCGCCAGCGCCGGCGCTGCTGCAGCAGCCACTCCTGGGCCGCCGGCAAGGGTTCGCAGGAGGCCACGGGGTTGTCCCAGCGGCTGAGGCTGGCCCGGGGATAGGCGTGCAGCAGGATGGCGTCGTAGCGTTGCCCGGACCGGGCCTGCTCCACGGCCTGTTGCCAGGACAGTTTGTCCGGCGCCTTCAGGTCCGAGTGATAGGTGACTTGAGTGCCGGCCAGCACCAGGTCGCTGGTCCAGGCGGCAATGGCCCGGGCCTGGGCAGTGGCCGGGCGCGGCGCGACCCGCTGGCGGTTGCTGCTGTCGTCGATGCTCAGGCATTCGCCGCTGCGCCCGGCGTTCTGCAACAGGTAGGTACGGATGGCCACGGCCAACGCCTTGGCGGCCTCCACTGGCTCACTGGTGGCTTCGCGCTGCAGTACCCGAGCGACATATTCCTCACGGTCCAGGCGCGCCACCAGTCGCTGGGCCGCAGGGTCTTGCTGCAGGAACAGCTCGCCGGCGCTGTGGATATCCAGCTGGTTGCCGTTGGCAAACTCCACCCGGTAATCCCCTTGCAAGGCACCCGGTTTAGCCGGCTGGCCGCCCTGGCTGACGCTTTTGAGCGGGTAGCGGGAAAACAGGCTGACCTCCACACAGCGGCCTTTATCCACAGGCGGGTTGTCCGGCAGTTCCTGGTTCAGGGCCTGGGCGTAGTCCTTCAACACCCGTTGGCTGGTGCCACGCCCGCCCACCCACAGCGGTGTGCCATCCACCAGCCAGCCGGCAAAACCACCCTGGCGCGACTGCGGGTCCTGATCCGCCAGCCAGCTCCAGGTCTTGACCCGCAAGCGCCCGCCCAAGGCGCCCACTACTGCGCCATCGGCGGCATTGAGCACCACATCCAGCAACACGCGCCGGGCCGTGTCCCGGGCCGGCAACAACGCCAGCACCTGCAGCAGCTCCGCCACCGGGACCCGGGTCTGGGGCTGCAGCTGGTTGAGGTCCTGCAACCAGTCGGGGGCGTTGCGGGCCTGCCAGTAATGGCGCCAGTCAGCGGCGGACAGTTGCAAGCGCTGGGGCTCGAAATACAAACCGCAGGAACGTACCAGCGCCTGATCACGGGCGATGCTGGCACCCACCGCACAGCAGTAGACCTCTTCCTTGGACTTGCCCTGGCAGGCATAGGCCGGCTCCTGGGCGCCGGTGTCCACCAGCCAGGCGTAGACAAAGAGTTTCCAGACACTGCCCAGGGGCGCTTGCAGATCCTTGGGCAACGGCTCGCGAGACAGAACCTGGGTCTTGCTCAGGCTCACCAGCTCACTGTCCGGGGCGGTTTTCCAGGCCAGGCGCAGAGGCTCGTCCTGGGCCGTCACCCACCCAGGAAGCAAACACAGACATAGCCAGGCCCAGCACCGCACCATGTTATTTGACCGTGACCTGACCCAGGGCCGGGGTGCGTTCCTGAGCCTGATGCTCCGGTGCGTACACCTGGTAGAAACGTGCCGGCGGCAGATTGAACTGGCCTTTCTGGGAGAAGCGAACCAGATGGCGCAGGCGCACTTCGCTGCCGTCGTTCAACGCATCCAGCGGCACCGCGTAGCTCATCTGCCCCGGTTCGGAGCGAGCCTTCTCCAGGGACGCCGCTTCCGTACCGGCCGGGCCGGCCAGCTTGATGCCCCAGGTGGTGCGCTCGACATCGGCGCCCGGCGGCAGCGGCACTTCCAGCATGCCGTACAGCAGCGGCCGGTTGCCTTCGTTGGCGATGATCACTTCGTCCAGGTACAGGCCGTCACTGGCGATCGGCTTGTTGCCCACCGGTTCCAGCTTGAAGGTGAAGGCTTCGTCCCCCGGCACCAGGCGCAACAGGCGGCGGGTGATGTTCACCGGCGACGGCGTGCCCATGTCCAGCTTGCTCAGGTAGCTCACCGACGCCCGCAGCGGACGTTCCGGCACAGAGCCCAGGGCCAGTACCGTCGGCACCTGCGCCCCTTGCCACTGCCAGTAGCTTTCACCGCTGGCGCCCTGGCGCTGTTGCCAGCCCTGCCCCGGGTTCAAGGCCACCGCCGGGGTCGACTGGGCGATGCTGCGCTGCAACCAGGTCAGGGCCAGGGCCCGTTCCAGGGTCGATTGCGACGGCAGCAGGCGTTGCAGCAAGGCACGCGCCGCGCCTTGGTCGAACGGTTTGAGCGACAGGCTCAGGGCCTGGGTGAACGGCTGGGAGCTGATATCCAATTGCTGCTGCGCCGCTTCCAGTTGGGCGACGAACGCCGCGGGTGGCGTGACCTTGGCATCCCGCGCCAGGGCCGCGGTCAGCACCCGGGCGCTGGCCAGGCCGAGGGCCGAATCCGGATCGTCCATCACCAGGCTGTCGCTGCCGTTGTCCTGCATGCTGGCTGCCGGGCCGCTACCGGCCTTGGCCAGGTCGTCCATCAGGCCGCTGACCAGGGTGTTGATCGGCAGTTTCATTTCACGGGCGAACGACAGGATCAGCGCCCGTTGCAGCAACGGCGTATTGCCAGCCTGCTTGGCGTAGACCTCCAGCACCCGCTGCCAGTGCTCCGGCGGCAGGTTCAGGTCCAGCACCTTGCTCGCATTCCAGTCGGCGTAATAGGCGTAGGCGGTGAGGAAGGCATCCGGCTCGGCATCTTCGCCCCACCAGGTGAATGCCGCTTCCGGCCCGGCCATGTGCACCAGGCGCAGACGGCTGTTCTGCATCATTAGCCGCAGCCGGTCGCGGATCTGCGGATTGCTGGCCAGCGCCGGGTAGGCAACGCTCAGCGGCAGCAACTGGCTGGCGGTCTGTTCGACGCCGCCATACGGGTATTCCAGCAGGTCATCCAGGGCCGAACGGAACAGCGCTTGCGGGCTGTCGTCCAGGCGCAGGCGAATGTCCGCAGCATCGGCCGGCAGGCCCAGCGGCGTGCTGATGGTGACCACGTCCAGGCTCTGGGTCTGCACGCTCTGCCAGCCGGCCGCACTGCTCACCAGGCGCACCGCCAGGGCATCCACGGTCTTGCCGCCCTGCACCAGCTCGGCGCTCCACTCGCCATTGCCCGGAGCAATGGCCGGCAGCGCCACATAGTTGATGCCGCTGTTGAGGGTCAGCGGCAGGCGCTGGGACTCACCGGCGTAATGGATCACCAGTTCGGCCTTGGTGGGTTGTTCGGACTGGCTGAAGGCGAATACCCCCAGGTCCGGCTTGTCACCCGTGCGGAAGCGGGTCGGACCGCTCCACTTCAGGTACAGGGCCTTGTCGGAACGCACGAACTGCTTTTTCTGCCCCACTTGGCCATCATCGGCGATGGCCCGGGCAGTGATGCGCCAGCGGGTCAGGGAATCCGGCATGCGGAAGGTGAAACGCGCCTTGCCGCTGCCGTCGGTGACCAGCTCCGGCTGCCAGGCAGCGGTGTCGACATCTTCGCGCCGCGGACGCTCCAGTACCTTGACCCCGCGTTCGTTGCGGTTGGCCTTGCCCGGGGCGGTGGGGCTGCCCGGCAGGGCCACGTCGTAGCTGATGAACGACAGGCTGGCGCTGGTGCGCACATTGTTGCGCCGCGGGTGGTAGAAGAACTGGTCGATGCTCGGCGCCACTTCCGGTTGCAGGGCGTAGACCATTTCGTCCACCACGCTGACCGTCAGGTGTGCGGGCACCGGCTTGCCGGCGAACTGGGTAGACAGGTCGACGGTGACCATGTCACCCGGCTGGTATTTGTCCTTGTCGGTATGGATGGCCACATCGATCTGCGGCGTCAGCACCTTGATCCCGGCGTTCTGGAAGCTGTACTCGCCGCCCTTGGTGTAGAGCACGGAAAAGGTCAGGTTCGGCGCAAAACCGTCCTTCACCGGCACCCGGGCGCGGTATTGGGTGGGGCTGAGTTTTTCCACCTTGAGCCAATCGCCGCCCTTGGACAGCAGCGCCGTGGCCTCGACCTTGTCCCGCTCCAGGGACAGCAGGGCGTCGTTGATCGGCTCCGGGAAGGTGATCAGCGCCAGGGCTTCGTCACCAGCCTTGTACTCGGGCTTGTCGAGGACGATTTCCACGGTGCCCGGCACCGCTTTCACGCCCTCGCCAGTGACCGAGTGGCTGGTGCCGCCCAGTACACGATCGTGCTCGTCGCGCAGGGTCAGGTTGTAGGTACCGGGGCGCTCGAAGGCCAGGGCGAAACCGCTGTCGGCGGCAGCCAGCTTGCCCTCGCCGGTGGACTGGTCCTCCATGCGCACCCAGCCGTAGCGGCTCGGCTTGACGTTCTTGCTCTGCTCGCTGGTGTTCTGGTTGGCGTAGCTGAACTGCACCTTGTCGCCGGCCGCGCTGAAACGCTGCGGCGCGCTGAGGCTGAAGCTCGCCGCGCCACGCTCGATGAGGATTTCCTTGGTGGTCTTGACCCGATACGCAGCGCCATCACTGGCGAATACGGTGAGCATGTAGCGGCTGGGCTTGTCCGCCGCCGGCAGGTCGAGGGTCGCACTGCCCTTGGAATCGGTGGTCAGTTCGGCGCTGGTCAACTCCACCGGGAACTGGCCCATGTACTGCAGTTCGTTGTCCACCATGGACAACTGCTGGGCCCGCAGGCTCAGTTGCAGGCGAGCGTTGGCCACCGGTTTGCCGTCGGGGTAGAGCAGCACCAGGTTGCCCTTCACCGGCTCGCCGGTCTTGAAGTCCGGCTTGGCCAGGGCCAGGGAAACCTCAAAGTGCGGCTTGATGTACTCGGCCACGCGGAAGGCGCTGCTGTAGACCTGGCCCTTGTAGCCAAAACGCAGTTCATAACCACCGGCCACGGCATTTTCCGGCAGTTGGAAGCGGCCCTGGGCGCCGGACTTGGAATCCAGGTTCAGGGTCATGTTCTGCAGGGCGGTGCCGGCGGCATCCAGCACGCTGACGTTCACCGTGCCGGCACCCGGCTGTACCGAGTCCCGGGCGTTCTTGAACTCGCGACCGACGATCTTCAGCGATACCCAGTCCCCGGGGCGATACAGCGGCCGGTCGGTGAAGGCATACAGTTTGGTGTCGTAGATTTCGCTGTCGTAATAGAAGTTCTCGGAGACGAACACCCCGCCTTCCTGGTCTTCGCCGATCACGTAGGAGCGCTCGGGGCTGACGTGCTTGAGGCGCACTAGGCCCTGTTCGTCGGTGGCGCCGCTGTTCATCACGCCGAGGCCGTCGGTCCACAGCACATTGACCTTGGGCACCGAGTTGCCTTCATGCTTGCCCGCGGCCCAGACCAGCAGTTCGTCGCCGGCGATCTTGCTCACCGCCACGGTGTTGGAAACAAAGACCATGGTGGTGGCGCGGTACTTGCCCACCAGGGCCTCCACCAGGTACAGGCCGGGCTTGAGCTGCCCCAGCGGGATGTAGACGTTGCCCGGGGCGACGTTGATGAACTGGCTGGAGGAACCGGACAGGTTTACCCCGGCCGGCGGCTGGATCGGCTTGGCCTGCCACAGCGGATAACGGAACTGGGTCACCAGGGGCAGCCCCGGGATCAGGGCGAATTGCGGCTGGGCGTCATACGGCGTCGGCGCCAGCATGGAGTTGCCCACCTTCAGTTCCGGCACCTCTTCGGTGACCTGCTTGCGTGACTCGTAGGAGAAGGCGCGCTGCATCACCCGGCGGGATTTGCGGTACCAGTTGTCCCACAGGTAGGCCAGGGTGTTGGACAGGCCCTCGCCCTTGAACTGGCCGTCGCTGACCACCCGGTGCAGGTTCTTCTGGCGCTTGAGAAAGTCCAGCGGCTGGTCGATCCGGTACACCCGGATGTCCGCGCCGCCATAGGGCTCCATGCGAAAGCGCCGGTAGTCACGGCCCGGGGCTTCGAGGCGCACCATGGCCTGTTCGTCGCTGGCGAAACTGCTGTCGGCCAGGAGGAAGAAACTCTCGCCGGAGACCGCCGCATAGTCGCTGGGCGGCACCGAGTCTTCGGCGTTGACCAGGGCCACGGGGGTGAGCAGGGTCAAGGCCAGGGTCAGGCGAAACAGAAAACGGGACATACGGGATTCGCTCATTGGGTGAGGAAGTTCAGTCGATAGATGCCGATGAAGTTGGGGTTGGCTGAGTCGGGTATCCATCGAGTGTCCTTCCATGTCATCAGTTGCTGCACGCTAGCCGAGCGCATGCCGTTGTCGGTGGGAGTGGTGGTGCCGGTGTGATAGGCGATGTTGCGGCCCATCCAGATCATCAGGTGCTGGTCGTCGCCCTGGTCGAAGAACAACAGGTCACCGGGGCGCGCCTGCCCCAGGTCACGGCTCACCAGATGGCTGTTGAACTGGATCAGCTTGATGGCATTGACGTAGGGCCCGGTCTGGCCGCCGCCCTGCTGCCACTGCTGGGCCAGGCCGCGCTGGCCTTCGCTCAGTTGCAGCTCCGGCGGCAGGTAGCGATTGGACATGCCGTTGGCCCGCAGCCATTTGTTGTCGTGGACCTTGAGCGCTTCGTTGGCGGCAAAGCGCACCAGGCCCGCGCAATCCTGCTGGTACCAGCGCGGGCTCGGGCCCTGGCTCAACTGCTCCTGGGCGATGCGCACGAACCAGGCACGGAACACCTGGGACTGTTGCACGTCCAGCGGCGGAGCCTGGGTCGCGCCCACGGCGCTGCTCAGCAACAAGGCCAAGAGGCCAAGGCTGCTCAGACCTTTGCGCAGTGCACTCACAGGGCACGCCATTGCAAGGGCAGCCATTGCCAGTGACCGTCGGGCTCGCTGCCTTCGGGCAGGGTCAGGGCGTACTTGCCATAACCGCCGAGGGTACGCAGCTTGGGCACCAGGTAGGTTTGCGCGGCGTTGTTGAACACCGGCTCCATGTCCTGGGGCAGGCTGTCGAAGGTTTCCTGCTGGATCAGCTGGGCCAGGGACTGCGGGCCCAGGTACACCGGCATCAGTGCATCCTTGGGCACCACGTCCGCCAGGGGCGGGAAGCGCTTGTCCAGGGTGCCCAGGGCCTTATTCACCAGCTTGTCATCCAGGGAGAACACCAGGGTCGAGCCATGGCGGGCCAGGCTGACCTGCATGAAGGCGCGACCGGTGATGGTTTGCGGGTCCTTGGCTTCCTTGGCCGGGTACTGGCCGAAGTTGGAACTGACCTGGCGCTGCCACTGGTGCACGTCGCCGTTCTGCTGCTCGACCACCGGGAAGATGCGCTCCGCCACCTTGCTTTCCCGGGTGCCGACCATGGAGCCGAACAGCTTGCCCAGGTCCGCATCGAGCTTGGCATTGTCCTTGTCCTTGAGGCTGGCCACCAGCAGCGGTGTGTACAGCCGCGAGTCGGCGTACCAGCACAGGCCGGCGGTCCCGGCCATGTGCTCGGTCAGGGTGGTGGCCACCGCTTCTTCGGCGCCCAGTTTGACCAGCAACGGCTTCTGCTGCTCCGCCGCCAGGGGCAAGGCTACGCAGGCGCTGGCGCCCATGGGCATGGCCTGCCAGATCGGCTTGAAGTCGAACGCCGGCTGGTTGTCCTGCTCTTGCATGGCCAGGTAGCTGTGCCAGCCCTTGTCGTCCATGTCGAAGCGCAGGCCGGCGAAGTTGGGGATAAAGCGCTGGTAACCCATGGCCAAAACGCTGGAATTGACTGCCAGCCGCTGCTGCACTTCAGGCTTGCGCGCTTCCAGGCCAAAGGCCTCGGGGAACAGTTTGTCGCCGTTGAGCAGGGCCTCCAGAGCGGTGGTGGACACCGCACCATGCTCGTCGTCGGCGCCGGTGGCGGGGTCGTACAGCTTGGCGGGGTTGGACAGCACCACCAGCTTGTCGCCGTGGGAGGCGAATGCCAGGGACCGGCTGGCGTTGTAATTCAACTGGTACAGGGTCACCGCATCGCCACCGACCTTCAGGTCCGCCAGCTTGCTCAACTGGGTGTCATCCAGGGCCACCTTGGCCAGGGGCTCCAGCAGCTTGGCCAGGCCGCCGCGGTCCATCACCAGCAGGAAGTCCTTGAGACGCCCGTCGGCGCCGCGCCACAGCGCCACGTCGGCCGGCTGGTCGAACAACTGCTCGATCAGGTTGTCCTGCAGCTTCAGGTCATGCTCGTAGATGATCCGCCGCAGGCTGCCGATCAGGCCCAGGCGGTCGGCGTGGGTCTGGTAATAGAAGACGAAATCCTCGGTCAGGGTTTCCTTGAGGAAAGGCACCGCCAGCAGGTCCTTGGGCAACTGCGCCAGGGAATGGGTTTCCAGCAGCCCATCGGGGCGGCTCAGGCCCAGCTTGTCGCCGGCCAGCTCCGCCACCGGAGTCTTGGGCTTGCAGCCCACGCCGGTGACCGCGGCCGCCACCAGGCACAGGCCCATGACCAGGACCGGCCAGCGCCGCTTGCTGGCGGGTTGTTCAGTACCGGGCACGCCGGCTGCCGGGGATGCTGTGTTTTCGCTCATGATTCACAAAGCCCAATTCATCCGTGGTGCGGGATGTTCAATAGTTGAAAGACTTGACCAGCAACAGGTCGCCGATGGCCCGCATGGGCACGATAAAGGTCTCGCGTTTCTCATCGACGGTGTTTTCGTTAAGGATCAGGTTGATCTGCGAGGTGATCACCTCGTTCTGATTGCTGCCTTCGTCGAAGTTGTATCCGCCGCTGCCGAAGTTGCCCCAGTAGTTCACGTAGATCAGGTAGGTGCCCCGCAGCGGTGCGGTCATGGTGAACATTTCCGGGCCCGGGCCATCGACGCCGTCCGGGTCCAGGCCGCCGCCATTGGTCAGGCCGGGGTGGCCGAAGAAGGCGTGCTGACCGTCCGGGGTAATGATGTGCATGTCCAGCTCGGCCTTGGGATCGTCCCAGCCCAGCACTACGCGAATGCGCGGTGGAGTCTTGTTCAGGTTGGCTTCATAGAACTGCACGCGCTTGAGGGACTTGCCCTCGGAGCTGCGCACTTCGACGCTGTTGGAGCCGGCACCGAACGCATAGGGCCGGGAAAAACGGCCCTGCTCGTCGGTATAGAGATTCAACGGGTTGCCGTTGACCGACAGGCTGTGGGGCTGGCGCAAATGGCCAATGGCCTTGAGCTGGCCTTCGATCAGGGTGCGGTTGCGCTGGATGCCGCGGTCGATGGGCGGCGTCGGATAGGCCACGCGATCCTGCTCGGTGCGGTCCAGCAGGCCGGAATAACGCCAGCCGGCCAGGGGTTCCTGCAGCTCGGCAGAAGGCTCGGCGAATGCCGGCCCGGCCAGCAGCAAGGTCAGCAGAAGGGAGGATAGAGCGCGCATGTAATGCGTCCTGCCATGCATGGGAAAACCCTGGCGCCAGATCCTCGGCGCGGCTGCAAATATTCAGAAAGAGTGCCCGGCAACAAAGGGCGTTGGAAAGGCCGCAGATTAGCGACTTGGCGCCTGTTGCACAATTGCCGAAAAAGGAATTTGCGAGGGAATCGGCAATGCCCTGACCCCCCCGCAGCAAGTGCCATTACAGCGCCATCACCCCCTTCACTCCCGGGAGCAACGCGCGTCGTGAAAACCCCCGCCCCCCCTACCCCAACGCCCCCCGCCCGAAGCCCGCCAGCGGGCGCTTCTCATTTGCCCGAAACCCCGCTGTCTGCTAGTGTCGCGCCGGTTTAACGTCAACCGGGATAGCCGCCATGGCCCGCAAAAAAGCTGCCTTAGATTTCGAACAATCCCTCGCCGACCTGCAAACCCTGGTCGAGCGTCTGGAGAACGGCGAGCTGTCGCTGGAAGACTCGTTGACCGCCTTCGAGCAAGGCATCGGCCTGACCCGCGATTGCCAGGCGGCCCTGGCCCAGGCCGAGCAGAAGGTGCAGATCCTCCTGGAGCGCGATGGCGAGCTGGCGGAACAGCCCTTCGATGCGGAACAGCCGGAATGATTACCGCCTATCAGGCCTCCAGCCAGGCCCGCGTCGACGCTGCAATGCACACCCTGTTCACCGCCCCTAGCCCCGAACTTGCCCGCCTCTATGAAGCCATGCGCTACAGCGTGATGAATGGCGGCAAGCGCGTGCGCCCGCTGCTGGCCTACGCCGCCTGCGAGGCCCTGGGCGGCAAGCCCGAGCAAGCCAACGGCGCCGCCTGCGCGGTGGAGCTGATCCACGCCTATTCCCTGGTGCACGACGACCTGCCGGCCATGGACGATGACGACCTGCGCCGCGGCCAGCCCACTACCCACAAGGCTTTCGATGAAGCCTGCGCGATCCTCGCCGGCGACGGCCTGCAGAGCCTGGCCTTCAGCGCCCTGCTGGACCCGGCCCTGAGCGACGCCAGCGCCGAGATCCGCCTGCGCATGGTCACCACCCTGGCCCAGGCCGCGGGCCCGGCGGGCATGGTCGGCGGCCAGGCCATCGACCTCGGCTCCGTGGGGCTCAAGCTGGACCAGCAGGCCCTGGAATACATGCATCGGCACAAGACCGGGGCACTGATCGAAGCCAGCGTGATCCTTGGCGCCCTGGCCAGCGGCCGGGCCGAAAAGGACGAGCTCAAGGCCCTGCAAACCTACGCTCAGGCCATTGGCCTGGCGTTCCAGGTGCAGGACGACATTCTCGATGTCGAAAGCGATACCGCCACCCTGGGCAAGCGCCAGGGCGCCGATATCGCCCGGGACAAGCCGACCTACCCGGCCTTGCTGGGCCTGGCCGCAGCCAAGGAGTACGCCCTGGAACTGCGCGACCAGGCGCTGCATGCCCTGCGTCCGTTTGACGCAGCGGCCGAGCCGCTGCGCGAGCTGGCGCGCTATATCGTCGAACGCCGCAGCTGATCGGCGGTCCGCAGCAGGACCGCATATCGGCCAAGTTCGGCGCTCTGCGTGGGCAGCTTGCGATGCATAAGGTAAACTGCCGCCTCTTTCTATACCTATAACGATTCGCCTGATGCCCACGACGTTTCATGAGATTCCCCGCAAACGCCCGACCACGCCGCTGCTCGACCGCGCCCAGACGCCGGACGGCCTGCGCCGGTTAGGCGAAGCCGAGCTGGAAACCCTGGCCGATGAGTTGCGCCTGGAATTGCTCTACACGGTCGGCCAGACCGGCGGGCACTTCGGTGCCGGCCTCGGGGTCATCGAGCTGACCATCGCGTTGCATTACGTGTTCGACACCCCGGACGACCGGCTGGTGTGGGACGTGGGTCACCAGGCGTATCCGCACAAGATCCTCACCGGGCGCCGTGAGCAGATGGCCAGCCTGCGCCAGAAAGACGGCCTGGCCGCCTTCCCGCGGCGCTCCGAGAGCGAGTACGACACCTTCGGCGTCGGCCACTCCAGTACCTCCATCAGCGCTGCCCTGGGCATGGCCATCGCCGCACGCCTGCAGAACAGCGAGCGCAAGGCCATCGCCGTGATCGGCGACGGCGCCCTGACCGCGGGCATGGCCTTCGAGGCCCTGAACCACGCGCCGGAGGTGGACGCCAACATGCTGGTGATCCTCAACGACAACGACATGTCGATCTCGCGCAATGTCGGCGGGCTGTCCAACTACCTGGCCAAGATTCTCTCCAGCCGCACCTACGCCAGCATGCGCGAAGGCAGCAAGAAAGTGCTGTCGCGCCTGCCCGGGGCCTGGGAAATCGCTCGCCGCACCGAAGAATACGCCAAGGGCATGCTGGTCCCCGGCACCCTGTTCGAAGAACTGGGCTGGAACTACATCGGCCCCATCGACGGCCATGACCTGCCGACCCTGATCGCCACCCTGCGCAACATGCGCGACCTCAAGGGCCCGCAGTTCCTGCATGTGGTGACCAAGAAGGGCAAGGGCTTCGCCCCGGCGGAAGTCGACCCGATCGGCTACCACGCCATCACCAAGCTGGAACCCCTGGACGCCCCGGCGGCCGCGCCGAAAAAGGCCGGCGGGCCGAAGTATTCAGGTGTGTTCGGCGAATGGCTGTGCGACATGGCCGCCGCCGACCCGCGCCTGGTGGGCATCACCCCGGCGATGAAGGAAGGTTCGGACCTGGTGGCCTTCAGCGAGCGTTTCCCGCTGCGCTATTTCGACGTGGCAATTGCCGAGCAGCACGCCGTGACCCTGGCGGCCGGCATGGCCTGCGAGGGCGCCAAGCCGGTGGTGGCGATCTATTCGACCTTCCTCCAGCGCGGCTATGACCAGCTGATCCACGATGTGGCGGTACAGAACCTCGACGTGCTGTTCGCCATCGACCGCGCCGGCCTGGTGGGCGAAGACGGCCCGACCCACGCCGGCAGCTTCGACCTCTCCTACCTGCGCTGCATCCCCGGCATGCTGGTGATGACCCCGAGCGACGAGAACGAGCTGCGCAAGATGCTCAGTACCGGGCACCTGTACAACGGCCCTGCGGCCGTGCGCTACCCGCGCGGCACCGGCCCCAACGCACCGATCGACAAGAGCCTGGAACCGATCGAGATCGGCAAGGGCGTGATCCGCCGCCAGGGCAGGCAAGTGGCCCTGCTGGTGTTCGGCGTGCAACTGGCCGAAGCCCTGCAAGTGGCCGAGAAACTCGACGCCACGGTGGTCGACATGCGCTTCGTCAAGCCACTGGATGAAGCCCTGGTACGCGAGATCGCCAGCAGCCACGAACTGCTGGTGACCATCGAGGAAAACGCCATCATGGGTGGCGCCGGCGGTGCGGTCAGCGAATACCTGGCACGGGAAAACATCCTCAAGCCGATCCTCCACCTGGGCTTGCCGGACGCCTACGTCGAGCACGCCAAACCGGCGCAGATGCTCGCCGAGTGCGGCCTCGACGAAGCCGGCATCGAGGCCTCGGTGCGCCAGCGCCTGACGCTGCTGGGCCTGGCTTGACCCACAGCGGCTACCTTTAGCCGCTGCTGCACGCCCGCCATGCGGGCGTCGCTTTTGCTCCCCTCCTTATCCGGCTTCACACACTGCGGCGAAGGCTGAGCCGCGCTAACGGAATAGCCATGAAACTCTCTCGCCTGGCCCTGCCACTTTGCCTTCTGCCCTGCGCCGAACTCTTTGCCGACACCCCCGACCGCGATCAGGCCCTGAAACTGCCGGAGATGCTGATCAGCGCCAACCGCCAGGTGGAAGCACGCAACGACAGCAGCGCCGCCAACACCGTGTTCACCCGGGAAGACATCGACCGCCTGCAACCCACCAGCCTGACCGACCTGCTGCAGCGGGTGCCGGGGGTGCAGGTAGCCCAGGGCGGCGGGCGCGGCAACCTGCCGAATATCTTCATCCGCGGCACCAACTCGGCCCAGAGCCTGGTGCTGGTGGACGGCCAGCGCATCAGCAGCTCATCGAGCGGCGACAGTAACCTGCAGTTCATCAGTATCGAGCAGATAGAAAGGGTGGAAGTACTGCGTGGCTCGCGCTCAGTGATCTATGGCAGCGACGCCATTGGCGGGGTGATCCAGATCTTCACCCGGCGCGGAGCGGACTCGGGGCTCCATGGGCGCATGCGCGTCGCCGCTGGCAGCAACCAGACCTGGGAGCGCAGCCTGGGACTGTCCGGTGGAGATCAACAGACACGCTTCAGCCTCGGCGCCAACCTGGATGAAACCGCCGGGATCGACTGGACCCAGGAATCGTTCCCCAGCGATGCCGACCATGATGGTTACCGCAACAAGTCGTTGAGCTTCACCCTCAGCCATGCGCTGAACGATGACCTGGAGGTAGGCCTCAACCTGCTGGATAACCGTGGTCGCACGCGCTATGACAACCCCTTCGGGCGCTACGACTCAAGCTACGACGTCTTCGCCCAGGATCCTTACACCGACTTCAGTGTCAGCAGCGTCAGCGGCTATCTCGATGCGCACATCAATGATTACTGGACGTCGCGAGTAGAGCTGGGGCATAGCGAGAACCGCGACCTCAAGCGCGACAAACTCAGTGACGAACGAAACGTATTCAATACCTACCGGGACTCGCTGAACTGGCAGAACGATCTGCGCCTGGACGAACACAACAGCCTGATCCTCGGCGCTGACTGGTACGAAGACCGGCTCAATACCAGCCCGGCGCGATTTGCCGAAGACAGCCGCTGGAACCGGGCGGCCTTCATTCAGCACCGCTTTCGCGGTGACAGTTTCTCCACCGAGCTGGGTCTGCGCCGCGACCAGAACCAGCAATATGGCAGCCAGAACACCTGGAGCGGCACCTTTACCCTCCCGCTCAACCCGGACAATGACTTGCTGCTCTCCTATAGCGAAGGTTTCCGAGCGCCCAACTTCAGCGACCTGTATTACCCCGGCTTCAGCAACCCCGACCTCAAGCCGGAACACTCCAAGAGCTATGAATTGCAGTGGCGTAACCAACTGACGCAAAGCACTCGCCTGGAGACCTCGATCTTCCGCACCGATATCAAGGACGCAATCATTTATGACCGCATAGCCCAACGCCCGGAAAACGTTGGCGCAGCGAGAATCAACGGTTTCGAAGCGGCCCTGAAACAGGAACTGTTCGGCTGGCAGACCAGCATCGGCACCGCGATCATTGATCCGCGCAATCGCAAGAATGGCCATCAACTGCCGCGCCGTGCCCGCCGCACCTTGAATCTGGATCTAGACCGGCAGTTCGACCAATTGGCGCTAGGTGCCAGTTGGCAACTGGTGAGCAAGAGCCGTGAGGACTTGAGCACGAAAAAGCAGGTCCCGATTGGCGGCTACGGCCTGCTCGGACTGCGAAGCAGTTGGGCGATCAATCAGGAAGTGAAGCTGGACCTGAAACTCGACAACATCTTCGACAAGTCCTATAGCCGCACGCTCTACGAGTACAACGGCAACGACTATGGCTACCGCAGCGAAGGCCGTACCTGGATGCTCGGCGTGACCTGGACGCCTGAGCTGTAAGGTCCGCTGCCTTCGCCGGCAAGCCGGCTCCTACAGCCCCCTAGGGCAAGGCCTGCCGGTGAAGGGGCTCAGCGCTCAGGTGCGATCAAGGCACAGAGCCTGGCCGTCGCGGCAACCATCTGCCCGCTGGGCCGCTCCAGGCCCTTGTCCCTTACCAGCAGCAACCGCCCTTGCCGCACCGCCGCGACCTGCGGCCAGTCCTTCCAGGCATCCAGTTGTCCCTGGCCGGTGGCGAGGATCGCCTGCGGATTGCGCTGCAACACCGACTCGATACTGACCTGGGGCGCCGGCAGTTGCTGGTCGGCAAACACATTGCGCGCGCCGCAGACACTCAAGGCTTCGCTGATGATCTGCCCACCACCCACGGTGTACAGCGGCTGGTCCCAGACCTGATAGAACACCGGCAACGGCGGTTCGCGGTGATAGCGGACGCGCAATGCAGCCAGTTGCCCGTTCAACACGGCGGCCAGCTCGCGGCCGGCCGCCGGGCGACCCAGGCGCTCGCCGATCTCGGCAATCTGCGCGGTCAGTTGCGGGAAGTCATGGGGTTCGGCAACCAGGGTGGGGATCCCCAGGCGCGCCAGCTGATCGCGCTGGGCCGGGCCGACACTGCCCGGCCAGAGCAACAGCAGATCAGGCTTGAGACTCAGCAAGCGCTCGATATCCAGCTGGCCGTAGCGCCCCACCGAAGGCAGGTCCTTGAGCGGCGCGGGCCGTTCACCGGCATCCAGCACGCCCACCAGCAGCTCGGCAGCCCCCAGCTCTACAACGATTTCCGAGAGCGATGGCGCAAGACTCACCACCCGCTGCGCCGCCAGCGCCGGAACACTGGCCAGCAGGCACAGGACCGCCAGCCAGCGCAGCATCAGCCCAGTTGACGCGGAATGCGATAGAGGTAGAACAGCACCGCCGTGGACACCGCCAGAAGCATCAGCGGCACCGCTTCCAGGCCGACGAACACCGCCAGGGTGCCGATCCAGGCCGGCAGCGACGCCGCCAGGAACGCCACCCGCCGGCTGGCCGCAAGGTTGATCCAGGCCGCCGGTTCCTCGGGAGTGTCCAGGGCTTTCTGGGTGGCGATCAGGGCGTGCTTGTAGCCGCCGAAGAAGCGCAGGCTGACGAACATGGATGCCACCCCGGCAATGAAGAACGGCATCGCCAGCACCGGCAGGATGGGCTCGCCCTGGCCGAACAGCGCGTTGATCACGAACAACGGCAACAGGCCCAGGGCCAGGTATTGCCACCAACTGACGGTCAGGCGCCGCTTGACTTGGCCCCGGGTCACGCGCGGTCGACCTCGCCCTGGTGCTCGTTGCCCATCATGTGGTCGAGCTTGCTGGCCTTGGTCGCCAGGTAGAGTTTGTTGTGCGGGTTATGGCCGGTGTGCAGCGGTACGCGCTCGGCGACCTGGATCCCCATCTCGGTCAAGGCCTTGACCTTGCGCGGGTTGTTGGTCATCAGGCGCAGGGACTTGACCCCCAGGTGCTCCAGCATCGGCAGGCACATGGCGTAGTCGCGCTGGTCGGCGGCAAAGCCCAGGCGTTCGTTGGCCTCAACGGTGTCGGCGCCACCGTCCTGCAGTTCGTAGGCGCGGATCTTGTTCAAGAGGCCGATACCCCGGCCTTCCTGGCGCAAGTACAGCAACACCCCACGACCTTCGCGGGCGATGGCCTGCAGGGCGGCTTCCAGTTGCGAGCCGCAGTCGCAACGCTGGCTGAACAGTGCATCGCCGGTCAGGCACTCGGAGTGCAGGCGGCCGAGAACCGGAGCGCCGTCGGCGATATCGCCCAGGCTGAGCACCACATGCTCGCGGCCGGTAGCTTCATCGAGAAAACCATGCATGGTGAATTGCGCAAAAGGCGTAGGCAACTTGCAAGCAGCAACAAAAACGACGGGCACTGTTGTGCTCCTGATCTGTATGAGGACTGGAGATTCGCAGAGGCGGCATTGTAACAGCAGCCTCCACTGGACGCTTAGGCTGAATTATCGGAGATAAAGATCGATAAGTTTGATCAACGCACCGTCGGCTAAGGGCTCCCGTCAAAGGGATAAGGCTGTTTCCAGCGTTCGAAGATCGGCCGCAAACGCCCGGTGCTCACCAGCTGTGCCATGCGCTGGTCGTACAGTTCGCGCATTTCCCGCCCGCGCGGGTTGCTGGCGAACCCCAGGTACAGCGGCAGCTCGGTCAGGTGGGTACGCTTGAACTGGCTCGGATCGGAGGCCTGCCCCAGCACGTAGTCGATCTCGGTCTGGGCATCGATGTAATAGTCGGCGCGGCTGTACAGCAGCATCGGCAGGATGCCGATGCGCCGGCGGATCTCGTTGTAGCGGCGGATATTGGGCAGGTAGTCCTGGTACTTGTAGCCGCGCACCCAGACCAGTCGGTAACTGGCGATAGTCGCCAGGCTCAACTCGGGGTTGCTGGCCAGTCCCAGGGCGTAGATGTGATCGGTGTCGTAGTTCCAGTGGGGGTAAAGCACACCCGGCGACTCATCACGGTAGGCCCCCATGTGGGCGTCCACTTCGCCGCGCTGTACCAGCCCGACCGAACGGGTATAGGGCACGCTGCAACGTTCGATGGTCACACCCAGCGGCTCGAAGACTTCGCGCAGGATGTCCCAGCCCAGCCCCTCGCCGTTGGCTTCGGTGTAATCGCTCCAGACCTCGCTGGCGATGCGAATGTGCCTGGGCTGCGCCTGCGGCTCCGCGGCCCGGACGCTGCAACAGCTCAAGGCAACCAGCAATACCAGCAGCGCGCGGCACACACCCATGCCTATTTCCTCAGCTGAAGCACCACACCAGCCCTTGCATCGCCAGCCAGGCAAACACCCCGGCGAGGACGTCGTCGAGCATGATGCCGACGCCGCCATGCACATGCCGGTCGATCCAGCGAATCGGCCAAGGCTTGAGAATGTCGAAGAAGCGGAACATCAGGAAACCTGCCAGCAGCCAGTACCAGCCTTCGGGCACCAGCCACAGGGTGATCCACATGCCGACCATTTCATCCCAGACGATGCCTTCATGGTCATGCACCCGCAGATCGTCGGCCACCTTGCCGCACAGCCAGAAGCCGAACAGCATGGTGATGCCGAGCATCAGCCAGTAGCCCCAGTCCGGCAACATCTGCCACAGCGGGATAAAGGGTAGCGCAACCAGCGAACCCCAGGTGCCCGGCGCCTTGGGCAAGGTGCCGGAGCCAAAGCCGAAGGCCAGGAAATGCCAGGGGTTGCGCCACACCGACGGCGGTACGAACTCCGCCGGGACCTGTTTGGGATGATCTGTCACTGTGTCTCCGGAAAGTGTTGATAACCCCGGGTGCCGGGGGTGATGTCCTGCCCATCGGCATCCAGCAGGGTCACCCCCTGCCCGGCCACCACTCGCCCGACCACCCGCACTGGCCAGCCGGCCGTCAGTAGCGGCGCCAGTTCGGCCGGTGGCAGGGTGAAGGCCAGGACGTAGTCGTCACCGCCACTCAGGGCCGCGGCGCGAGCGCCCTGCTGGCCGAGAAAGCCCAGCAGCACCGGCGACAGCGGCAGCTTCTCGACCTCGACCTGCAAACCAACCGCCGAGGCCGTGGCGATATGGCCGCAGTCGGCCAGCAAGCCATCGGAGATGTCCAGCGCCGCCGTGGCCTTGCCCCGCAGCGCCTGGCCCAGGGCCAGTTGCGGTTGCGGCGACCAGTAATGGGCCAGCAGTGGCTCAGCCAGCGCCGGCTCGGCGCTGCGCTGGCCCAGAACCAGCGGCAAGGCGCCGGCGGCATTGCCCAAGTCACCGCCGACGCACAGCAGATCGCCTGCCCGAGCGCCGCTGCGGGTCAGGGCCAGGCCGGCAGGTACCCGGCCGAATACCGTCAGGGTCAGGGTCAAGGGGCCGCGGGTGGTATCGCCACCGATCAGGCGCACCCCGCAGTTCTGCGCCATGGCATTCAAGCCTTGGGCATAGGCCTGCAGCCAATCGGTGCTTACCGTCGGCAGGGTCAGGGCAAGGGTAAAGGCCAGTGGCGTGGCGCCCATGGCGGCCAGGTCGCTGACAGCCACCGCCAGGGAGCGTTGGCCAAGAAGAAAGGGCTCGCAGGGATCGGCGAAATGCACACCGGCCACCAGGGTGTCGGTGGAAATCGCCAACTGCTCGCCAGGGGCAACTGCCAGCAAGGCGCAGTCGTCGCCGATCCCCAGGGCAACACCCTCGCCGCCCTGCGCACAAGGCGCGGCAGCGAAGAAGTTGCGGATCAGCTCAAACTCGCCCATGGCAGCTGCAAGCGCGGTTCAGCGCTTGAACGCCTTCACTTCAGCTTCGCGCAGGCGTGGGGCCAGCTTGTCGAGTACGCCATTGACGAACTTGTGGCCATCGGTGGAACCGAAGACCTTGGCCAGTTCGATACCTTCGTTGATCACAACGCGGTACGGCACGTCGACGCGCTTGAGCAGTTCCCAGGTGGACAGGCGCAGAACCGCCAGTTCCACAGGGTCCAGCTCATCGATGGCCAGGTCCAGGCAAGGCACGAGCGCGGTGTCGATCTCGTTCTTGTTGGCCGGAACCCCGTGCAGGATTTCACGGAAGTAGGCGCCATCGATGTCAGTGAAATCGTTGTCGACCCGGAACTGCGCTTCGATCTCGTTCAGCGAATGCTTGGCCATGTGCCATTGATACAGCGCCTGGGTCGCGAGCTGACGGGCTTCGCGACGCTTGGCGCTCTTGGATGGCTTGCCGGCATTGGCAGGCTTGGGATCGCGCGGGTTGAAACGATCGCTATCGTCGCTAATCACTTGGCCTCCAACTGCGCCAGCAGGCTGACCATTTCCAGGGCGGACAGGGCAGCTTCAGCACCTTTGTTGCCGGCCTTGGTGCCGGAACGCTCGATGGCTTGTTCGATCGAGTCAACGGTCAGCACGCCGAAGGCCACTGGCACGCCGAACTCCATGGACACCTGGGCCAGGCCCTTGGTGCACTCGCCAGCCACGTATTCGAAGTGCGGAGTACCGCCACGAATGACCGCGCCCAGGGCGACGATTGCCGCGAACTCACCCTTTTGTGCCACTTTCTGTGCAACCAACGGAATTTCGAAGGCGCCAGGAGCACGGATGATGGTGATGTCGCTTTCGCTCACGCCGTGGCGAACCAGGGCGTCAACCGCGCCGCTGACCAGGCTTTCGACGACGAAGCTGTTGAAACGGCCGACCACCAGGGCATAGCGGCCTTTAGGGGCGATGAAGGTACCTTCGATGGTCTTCAGGGTCATTCGACAAATCTCTTAAAGAGCCAGAGCGTGTCTAGTACACGCTCTTCAGTGATATTTGAACCGCGAATAGGCTGCCGGAAACAGGCGGCTTTTATTCGGAGGGCACGTATTCTACAACTTCCAGGTCGAAACCGGATATCGCATTAAACTTCATCGGCGCACTCATCAGGCGCATTTTGCGTACGCCCAGGTCGCGCAGGATCTGCGAACCGGCACCGACGATGCTGTAGGTGGTGGGCTTCTTCGCCGGCTGGTGCTCCGCGGTTTCACGGATATGCGCCAGCAGCACGTCGCCATCCAGCGGGTGCCCGAGCAACAGCACCACGCCACTGCCGGCCTCGGCCACCGTGGCCATGGCCGCCCGCAGGCTCCAGCGGCCCGGTTGCTTGACCATCAGCAGGTCGCGCAGCGGATCCATGTTGTGCACCCGTACCAGGGTCGGCTCTTCAGTGCAGATCTCGCCCAGGGTCAGGGCCATGTGCACGTCGCCTTCCACGGAATCACGATAGGTCACCAGGTTGAACTGGCCCAGTTCGCTATCCAGCGGCTGCTCGGCAATCCGCTGAACGGTACGTTCGTGGATCATCCGGTAGTGGATCAGGTCGGCAATGGTGCCGATCTTGATGTTGTGCTCGGCGGCGAAGGCTTCCAGTTCGGTGCGACGGGACATGGTGCCGTCGTCGTTCATCACTTCGCAGATCACCCCGCTGGGCTCGAAACCGGCCATGCGCGCCAGGTCGCAGGCGGCCTCGGTGTGGCCAGCGCGGACCAGGGTGCCGCCGGGCTGGGCCATCAGCGGGAAGATGTGGCCCGGGCTGACGATGTCCTCGGCCTTGGCGTCCTTGGCAGCGGCGGCCTGCACGGTACGGGCGCGGTCAGCGGCGGAGATGCCGGTGGTCACGCCTTCGGTGGCCTCGATGGAGACGGTGAACTTGGTGCCAAACCCCGAACCGTTGCGCGGCGCCATCAGCGGCAGCTTGAGCAGCTCGCAGCGCTCGCGGCTCATAGGCATGCAGATCAGGCCGCGGGCGTGCTTGGCCATGAAGTTGATGTGTTCGGCCTTGCAGCACTCGGCGGCCATGATCAGGTCGCCTTCGTTCTCGCGGTCTTCGTCATCCATGAGGATGACCATCTTGCCTTGGCGGATGTCTTCAACCAGTTCTTCGATGCTGTTGAGCGCCACTCGGCACCCCCTTGAGTCAGGATTTGAGATAGCCGTTAGCGGCCAGAAAACTTTCGGTTATGGTGCCGCCCGTGGCCTCGGCCGCCTTGTCGCCCAGCAGCAGACGCTCCAGGTAGCGCGCCAGCAGGTCCACCTCAAGGTTGACCTGCCGACCCGGCCGGTAGTCGGCCATGATGGTTTCCGCCAGGGTGTGGGGAACGATGGTCAGCTCGAACTCGGCGCCATTGACCGCGTTGACCGTCAGGCTGGTGCCGTCGACGGTGATCGAGCCTTTATGGGCGATGTACTTGGCCAGCTCTTTCGGTGCGCGGATGCGGAACTGGATGGCCCGGGCATTTTCTTCCCGCGCCACCACTTCACCGACGCCGTCGACATGGCCACTGACCAGGTGACCGCCCAGGCGGGTGGTCGGGGTCAGGGCTTTCTCCAGGTTCACCCGGCTGCCGGCCTTCAACTGATGAAAAGCGGTGCAGTCCAGGGTTTCACGGCTGACATCGGCCCAGAAACCATCGCCAGGCAGTTCAACAGCGGTCAGGCAGACGCCGTTCACCGCGATGCTGTCGCCCAATTTGACGTCGGCCAGATCAAGCTTGCCGGTTTCTACATAGACCCGCACATCTCCGCCTTTTGGGGTCAATGCGCGAATGCTGCCGATGGATTCGATGATGCCGGTGAACATGGAGTCCTCCTCGAGAACAGGGCCGCCGGGTAGGCGAAAGTCGGGAATTATACGCTCGCTGGCGGGGCCGGGATGGCAGTGACTCGCCAGTCATCGCCCACCGCACGCATTTCTATGATCTTCAGCAATGGCGCCTGGCTCATCTGCGCCAGCGGCCAGTCCAGCAACGGCCGCGCAGAGGAGCCGAGGAACTTGCCGGCGACGAATATCTGGTACTCGTCCACCAGGCCCTGCTGGGCAAAGGCCCCGGCCAGGCGTGGGCCGGCTTCCACCAGCACTTCGTTGACCCCACGGGCCGCCAGCTCCAACAGCAGGCGACGCAGATCCACCTGGCCATCGGGGCCGGGAACAATCAGGCATTCCGGGCCGTTGGCGTATTGCTCTTCCACCGCCGCACAAGTGGCAACCAACGCTGGGCCTGCCTTGAAGAATGGCGCATCCAGAGGCACCCGCAGGCGGCCGTCGATCAGCACCCGCAGCGGCGGCCGGCTCATGGCCAGGGCGGTCTGCTCGGCATCCAGGCCCAGTTCGGCGGCGCGCACGGTCAGCCGCGCGTCGTCCGCCAGCACCGTGTCGGCGCCGGTCAGTACCACGCTGGACTCGGCCCGCAGGCGCTGCACTGCAGAGCGCGCCGCAGGGCCAGTGATCCACTGGCTCTCGCCACTGGCCATGGCGGTGCGGCCATCCAGGCTCATGGCCAGCTTGACCCGCACATAAGGCAAGCCGTGCTCCATGCGTTTCAGAAAGCCTTTATTGATCGCCCGCGCCTCGCCTTCCAGCACACCGCCATGGGTGTCGATGCCGGCCTGGGCCAGGCGCTGCAAGCCACGGCCGGCCACTTCCGGGTTGGGGTCCTGCATGGCCGCGACCACCCGTGCCACACCGGCATTCACCAGGGCGTCGGCGCAGGGCGGCGTACGCCCGTGATGGCTGCAGGGTTCGAGGGTCACATAGGCGGTGGCGCCACGGGCCAGTTCACCGGCCGCGCGCAGGGCATGCACCTCGGCATGGGGCTCGCCGGCCCGCACGTGCCAGCCCTCGCCCACCACCTGGCCGTCGCGCACGATGACGCAGCCGACACGCGGGTTGGGATGGGTGGAGTAGCGGCCCTTGCGCGCCAGTTCCAGAGCACGGGCCATGTAGTGGGCGTCGAGGACCGCTTGCTCGGCAGGCTGGCTCATTGCTTGGCCGGCTCACGGGCGAGACGGTCGATCTCTTCGCGGAATTCGTTGAGGTCCTGGAAACGGCGATAGACCGAGGCGAAGCGGATGTAGGCGACTTCATCGAGCTTCTGCAGCTCGGTCATCACCAGCTCACCCACGACCAGCGACTTGACCTCGCGCTCGCCGGTGGCCCGCAGCTTGTGCTTGATGTGCACCAGCGCCGCCTCCAGACGCTCGACACTCACCGGGCGTTTTTCCAGGGCGCGCTGCATACCGGCGCGCAGTTTTTCTTCGTCGAAGGGCTGACGGCTGCCGTCAGTCTTGATCAGGCGCGGCATCACCAGTTCGGCGGTTTCGAAGGTGGTGAAACGTTCACCACAGGCCAGGCATTCACGCCGGCGGCGCACCTGTTCGCCCTCGGCGACCAGACGCGAGTCGATGACCTTGGTGTCGTTGGCACCGCAGAAGGGACAGTGCATGGTGGCAGGCAACAAAAAAAGGGAGGGCCATGGTAGCGCATCCCACTGGCAAGACAAGCCATAGCCTTTACGGTATACAGACCGACTATTATGTTTCGCACACGGAAATTCGCCTTGTTGGAGCTTCAGATGCCGCTCAGACCGCTCGTTCTGCTCAGTCTTGTCAGCCTGTTGGTCGCTTGCAGCAGCGATGCGCCAAAAACCGCGGCCCCCTCCACTTCACAGCAGCAGGCGGTGAAAAAAAATCAGGAACCGGCCGATCCAGGCCCCTTGCCGGCCTACCAGCGCGAGTTGAGTGGCACCCTCGAGGGCGTACCGGCCGGCGCCGATGTCGAGCTGGCCCTGCTGGTGATCGATGAGCGCGGCCGTCCGCAACGCCTGCTGGCCAGCAGCAACCTGAGCGGCACCAGCCAGGCCCTGCCGTTCCGCCTGCGCTTTGCCACCGAAGCCTTTCCGGCCGGAGCCCGGGTCGAACTGCGCGGCCGCGCCAGCCAGTCCGGCCAATTGATCCTGCACCTGCCGGCCCAACGCATCGACCAACCCACCAGCCAGGCCCTGGGCCAACTGCAATTTGTCAAAGCCCCATGAATGTCCCGCTCGACCTGCAAGCTGCCCTCAGCGAACTGCTGGGGGACGCGCGACTGGTAGCCTGCGAGCTGCCCGATACCACACTGAAGCTCTGGCTGATCGACGCCGACAACATGGACCGCGCCTTCACCCCGGAAGAAACCCGGCGCATCCTCCACGAGCCGCCCTACTGGAGCTTCTGCTGGGCCAGCGGCCTGGCCCTGGCGCGCTACCTGGCCGAGCAGCCGCATTGGGTCGCGGGCAAGCGGGTGCTGGATTTCGGTGCCGGTTCCGGCGTGGCGGCGATTGCCGCGGCCAAGGCCGGGGCCCGGGAAGTGGTGGCCTGTGACCTTGACCCGCTGGCCATTGCCGCCTGCCGGGCGAATGCCCGACTCAATGGCGTCGAGCTGAGCTATTCCATGGATTTCTTCGCCGAGGCCGACCGCTTCGACCTGATCCTGGTGGCGGACGTGCTCTACGACCGGGCCAACCTGCCGCTGCTGGACCAGTTCCTCAGCCGTGGCCGCCAGGCCCTGGTGGCGGATTCCCGCGTACGGGACTTCCAGCACCCGCTCTATCAGCGCCTGGAAATGCTCAATGCCCTCACCCTGCCCGACCTGGCCGAACCCTGGGAATTTCGCAACGTGAGCCTCTATCACGCACAGCGGCGATAGCGATTTTCAGCCTCCCGACCAGCCTTTATAGTGGTTCCATTCCCGCTTATTCGAGATACCCCATGAGTCAGGAAACGCCCTACATCTTCGACGCCCGCACCGCTGATTTCGACCAGTCGGTGATCGAGAATTCCTTTCACAAGCCGGTCCTGGTGGACTTCTGGGCCGAGTGGTGTGCGCCCTGCAAGGCGCTGATGCCGATGCTGCAGCAAATTGCCGAGAGCTATCAGGGCGAACTGCTGCTGGCCAAGGTCAACTGCGACATCGAGCAGGACATCGTCGCCCGCTTCGGCATCCGCAGCCTGCCCACCGTGGTGCTGTTCAAGGACGGCCAGCCCGTAGACGGCTTTGCCGGTGCGCAACCGGAATCCGCGGTGCGGGCCATGCTCGAACCCCATGTGCAGATGCCGCCACCGCCGGCCGCCGATCCGCTGGAACAGGCCGAAGCCCTGTTTGCCGAAGGGCGTATCGGCGATGCCGAGGCCCTGCTCAAGGTGCTGCTGGGCGAAGACAACAGCAACGCCAAGGCGCTGATCCTCTACGCCCGCTGCCTGGCCGAGCGTGGCGAGCTGGGTGAAGCCCAGACCGTGCTCGACGCGGTCAAGAGCGATGAGCACAAGGCGGCCCTGGCCGGAGCCAAGGCGCAGATCACCTTCCTCAAGCAGGCCGCGGACCTGCCGGACGCCGCCGAGCTCAAGGCGCGCCTGGCCAAGGACCCGCAGGACGATGAAGCGCTGTACCAACTGGCGATCCAGCAACTGGCGCGCCAGCAATATGAAGCGGCGCTGGAAGCCCTGCTCAAGCTGTTCATGCGCAACCGCAGCTACAACGAAGGCATCGCCCACAAGACCCTGCTGCAAGTCTTCGACCTGCTGGGCAACGACCACCCGCTGGTGACCGCCTACCGCCGCAAGCTGTTCGCCGCCCTGTACTGAGCCGGCTGGTGCAGGAGCTGGCTTGCCAGCGAAAGCGTTCTGACAGGCCGAACGCGTTCGCCAGCAAGCGGGCTCCTGCAGGGTCATTGCACCCAGCTGTAGATCGGCGTATCGGCGCCGCTCACCACCTTGACCTCGGCGCAGTGGCGCAAGCGCACCAACAAGCGCTTGCCTGCCGCCGCGCTACCGGCCAGCCCTTCCAGTTGCGCCAGCAACTCCGGCCCGCTGAGCTGCCCGGCCTTGCGCAGCAACTCCTTGGTGGTCTGCCACAGGGCATCGTCCTGGCTGGCCGGCTTCGCCGCCACCGCGACGCTCTCAGGCTTGGCCGCCTGCAACTGCGCACCCAGTTGCGCCCAGTCGCCTTCGTCCAGTTCCAGGGTCAAATCCACCGGCCAGTCGCCGATGCTTCCACGAATCCGCAACATTGCTGTGCTCCTGAATTTTTCTGACGAGCATGCTCCCACGCGTCTTGCGCAACGCCAAGCTGACGGTCAAACTCAGTGGCCGATTGTTATAAGATCACATAACATTTATTTCATCTTCGCTCCGGAGACTTGCTATGCGCCGTCTGCTACTCGCCCTGCCGTTCGCCCTGTTGCCGCTGGCCGCCGCCCAGGCCGCGCAAGCCCATGATCACGAGCATGAACATGGCAGCCTCGGCGCCCACGAACATGGAGTCGGCCGTTTAAACGCAGTGCTCGACGGCCAGACCCTGGAACTGGAGCTGGAGAGCCCGGCAATGAACCTGGTGGGCTTCGAACACGCTCCGAGCACCGACGCCGACAAGGCCAAGGTGGCTGCCGCCCGCACCCAGCTGGAACAGCCGCTGGTGCTGTTCAGCCTGCCCAAGGCAGCGGCGTGCGTGGTAGCCAAGCAGGAGCTGGAGAGCCCGCTGTTCGGCGACAAGCCCGATGCCGATGATCACGATGACGACGACCACGACGAAGATGCCAAGGACACCGCTGGCCACGAGCATCACCATGAGCACAGCGAGATCCACGCCCACTACCAGTTCACCTGCGCCAAGCCGGATGCCCTGAAGACCCTCGATCTGGGGCAGGTCTTCAAGACCTTCCCCGCCACCCAGAAAATTCAGGTACAACTCATTTCGCCGAATGGCCAGCAGGGCGTCGAAGCCAGCGCCACGGCGGCAACCCTGAAGTTCTGAGCGACAACCCTGTAGCCGCTGCCTTCGGCGGCTACAACACTCATCCGATGATCGACCCGACATGACCCAAGCACTTATCGAACTGTCCAACCTGGGCTTCAACTGGCCCGGTCATCCACCGTTACTGGACATCCCGGACTTTCGCCTGGAAGCCGGCGAAACCCTGTTCCTCAAGGGCCCCAGCGGCAGCGGCAAGACCACCCTGCTGGGCCTGCTGGGCGGCGTGCAGAAACCCAACCAGGGCAGCATTCGCCTGCTGGGCCAGGAGCTGACCGAGCTTTCGGCCGGCGCCCGCGACCGCTTTCGCGTCGATCACACCGGCTACATCTTCCAGCAGTTCAACCTGCTGCCGTTTCTCTCGGTACGCGAGAACGTCGAGCTGCCCTGCCACTTCTCCAAGCTACGGGCCGGCCGCGCTGCACAGCGCCATGGCAGCGTCGACCAGGCCGCAGCCACCCTGCTGGCCCACCTGGGGCTGAAGGACCCGGAGCTGCTCGGCCGCCGCGCCGATTCGCTATCCATCGGCCAGCAGCAGCGGGTCGCTGCGGCCCGGGCGCTGATCGGCCAGCCAGAACTGGTGATTGCCGACGAACCGACTTCGGCGCTGGACCACGACGCACGGGAAGCCTTCCTCCAATTGCTGTTCGCCGAATGCCGTGAAGCCGGGGCCAGCCTGCTGTTCGTCAGCCACGACCAGAGCCTGGCAGCGCTGTTCGATCGCAACCTGTCGCTGGCCGAACTCAATCGCGCCGCCAAGCCCGCAGAGGTCTGAGATGTATCTGTTCCGTCTAGCCATGGCCAGCCTGGCTAACCGTCGCTTCACCGCGATCCTCACGGCCTTCGCCATTGCCCTCTCGGTCTGCCTGCTGCTGGCGGTGGAGCGGGTGCGCACCGAAGCCCGGGCCAGTTTCGCCAGCACCATCAGTGGCACCGACCTGATCGTCGGCGCCCGCTCCGGCTCGGTGAACCTGCTGCTGTACTCGGTGTTCCGCATCGGCAACGCCACCAACAACATCCGTTGGGACAGCTTCGAGCACTTCGCCAACAACCCGAAGGTGAAATGGGCGATCCCGATTTCCCTCGGTGACTCCCACCGTGGCTACCGGGTCATGGGTACCACCGACGCCTACTTCCAGCACTACCAGTACGGCCACCAGCAGAACCTGCAACTGGCGGTGGGCCGGGCCTTCGCCAGCGACCCCTTCGAAGTGGTGCTGGGGGCCGAAGTCGCCGATGCCTTGCACTACAAGCTGGGGGACAAGCTGGTACTGGCCCATGGCGTGGCGGCCATCAGCCTGGTCAAGCACGACGACAAGCCCTTCACCGTGGTCGGCATTCTCAAGCGCACCGGCACCCCGGTGGACCGCACCCTGCACATCAGCCTGGGCGGCATGGAGGCGATCCACATCGACTGGCACAACGGCGTGCCGGCCCGTGGCGAGGGGCGCATCAGCGCCGACCAGGCGCGCAACATGGACCTGACGCCACAGGCCATCACCGCCTTCATGCTGGGCCTCAACAGCAAGATCTCGACCTTCGCCCTGCAACGGGAGATCAACGAATTCCGCGGCGAGCCGATGCTGGCGATCCTGCCCGGCGTGGCCCTGCAGGAACTCTGGAGCCTGATGGGCACCGCCGAGAAAGCCTTGTTCGTGGTGTCGCTGTTCGTGGTCCTGACCGGCCTGATCGGCATGCTCACGGCGATCCTCACCAGCCTCAATGAACGCCGGCGGGAGATGGCCATCCTGCGCTCGGTGGGCGCGCGCCCCTGGCACATTGCGACCCTGCTGATCTTCGAAGCCTTCGCCCTGGCGCTGTTCGGGGTGCTGGCCGGGCTTGGCCTGCTGTACCTGGGCATCGCCCTGGCCCAGGGCTACGTGCAGTCGAACTACGGCCTGTACCTGCCACTGTCCTGGCCCAGCCAGTATGAGTGGACGCTGCTGGGCGGTATTCTGATCGCCGCGCTGCTGATGGGCAGCGTGCCGGCCTGGCGCGCCTACCGGCAATCCCTGGCCGATGGCCTGTCGATTCGTTTATGAGCCCTGGTTTATGAAGACCCAACGCTTGCTGCGCTCTCTGCTTGCCCTGTCGCTGCTGTTCAGCTCGCCGCTGTGGGCGGCGGGGGCTCCGAAGGACCTGACCTGGTCGGAAATGATCCCGCCGGACGCGCCGCCGGAAGTGCCGAACATGAAGCCGCTGCACGACCTGTCGCAGATGAGCGATGCGCTGTCCGCCGAATCGGCTCCCGCTGCCAAGCAGGACCTGCCCAATGCCCCGGTGGTGAAGAGCCTCGACGGCCAATCGGTGCGCCTGCCCGGCTACATCGTGCCCCTGGAAGTGAGCGAGGAAGGACGCACCACAGACTTCCTGCTGGTGCCCTACTTCGGCGCCTGCATCCACGTACCGCCACCGCCGTCGAACCAGATCGTCCACGTCACCAGCGAAGTCGGGGTGAAACTCGATGAGCTGTACCAGCCGTACTGGATCGAAGGCGACATGCAGGTCAAGCCCTCCACCAGCGAGCTGGCGGATGCCGGCTACCAGATGGCGGCGCAGAAGATCTACGTCTACGAGTTGCCGGAGTAAAAGAGTGCGGGCGGGCGACGCCCGGGGAACGTCAAAAGAGTGCGGGGCAAAAGAATAGTTCACCCCGCCAACCGGGGTTTGCCATTTCATTGAGCTGAGTCAAGGCGGTCAACTTGACGATCCTTACCATTGGACATAGCCAATCTGAATCGTCCTTTGGAGCTCCCATGCACAAGTCTCTGCTTAGCGCCTCCCTGATCGCGCTCGCACTCGCCGCCCCGATTGCCAACGCCCACGAAGCTGGTGACATCATCGTTCGTGCCGGTGCGATTACCGTCAAACCCAAAGCCAACAGCTCCGACGTCAAGGTCGACAGCGGCCCACTGGCTGGCGCCAACCTGGGCGGCAAGGCGACCATGGACAGCGACACTCAGCTGGGCTTGAACTTCGCCTACATGCTGACCAACAACATCGGTATCGAGTTGCTGGCCGCCACCCCGTTCGAACACGACGTGAAGATCCGCAACACGTCCCTGGCTCCGGCCAACGGCAAGCTGGGTACTCTCAAGCACCTGCCACCGACCCTGAGCGTGGTGTACTACCCGCTGGACCACAAGTCGGTGTTCCAACCCTACGTCGGTGCCGGTATCAACTACACCTGGATCTACGACGAGCACGTCGGCAGCCGCGCCCAGTCCGAAGGTTTCGACAACTTCCGCGCCAAGAACTCCTGGGGCCTGGCCTGGCAGATCGGTGCCGACTACATGCTGACCGACAACATCATGATCAACGCCCAGGCACGCTACATCGACATCGATACCCGCGCCTACGTGGACAACAACGCCCTGGCCGCCGGCACTCGTGCCAAGGTCAATGTGGACGTCGACCCATGGGTCTACATGGTGGGCCTGGGTTACAAGTTCTAAACCCGCCAGCAATAAAAAAGGCGCCTTGCAAGGCGCCTTTTTCATGTGCGTGTTTTCCCTCAGCGCCCCATCAGGCGGGCGAGGCCGACGCTCATCGGGGTCGGTTCGGGGAACTTGAAGCGCTGCAGCAGCCGCTGGTTGCCAGCCCGCGAATGGCGGATATCGCCCGCCCGAGCCGGGCCGTAGCTGATGGGTGGCAAGGCACCCACCACCTCGGCCAGGGCCGCGAGCATCTGCTTGAGGGTCGTGGCCTGGTTCAAGCCAACGTTGACCGCTCCCACTTCCAACTGCGGCGCCTCGATGGCCTGCACCAGCACCTGAACCAGATCGCCGACGTAGACGAAATCCCGGGTCTGCTCGCCATCGCCGAACACGGTGATCGGCAAGCCTTGCTGGGCCCGTTCGCTGAAGATGCTGATCACCCCGGAATAGGGCGAAGAGGGATCCTGGCGCGGGCCGAAGATGTTGAAGAAGCGAAAGATCGCCGGTTCCAGCCCGTGCTGGCGCCGGTAGAAATCCAGGTAGTACTCGCTGGCCAGCTTGTCCGAGGCATAAGGGGTCAGCGGCGCCTTGGCCGTGTCCTCGTCGATGGACTGGCCTTCCCCGTTGTTGCCATACACCGCAGCGCTGGAAGCGAACAGCACTCGCTTGACGCCGTGCTCACGCATGGCCTCACAGACATTCAGGGTACCGATGAAATTGCTCTGGTGGGTCTGCACCGGGTCGTCCACCGAGGCCTGCACCGAAGCCACCGCTGCCAGGTGCGCCACAGCGCAGCAGCCTTGCATGGCCTGGCTGACCAGCGACGCATCGGCCACATTGCCCTCGATCAGCTCGACCCGCGGATCAGCCAGCGGCAGGTTGCTCGGTTTACCGGTGGACAAGTCGTCCAGCACCCGCACCGCGTAGCCCTTGGCGAGCAGGGCATCGGCCAGGTGCGAGCCAATGAAACCGGCACCGCCGGTGATCAATACGAGGCCTTCAGCCATGACGATAAAACCTATCCAGTAAAGCCGGGAGCGCGGCACGCCAGGCGCGCGGCTTGATCCCGAAGGTATGAAGGATTTTCTTGCAGGCCAGTACTGCGTGCTGCGGTTCCTCGGCGGCATCGGCGCTGGCGGCATGGGCCTGGGCGGTCGGCGCCTCGATGGCCAGCGGGTGCAATTGCCGGGCTTCGGTCAGCACCGCCTGCCCCAGGGCCAGGGGCGTGGTCGCTTCCTGGCCGGCGTAGTGGTAAGTGCCCCAAAGCGGCGCGGCGCAATCGAGCTGCTTGAGCACCGAGATGATCACCCGCGCGGCATCGTCCACCGGGGTCGGATTACCCCGCCGGTCGTCGGCCATCAACAGTTCGTCCGGGGATTCGGCCCGGGCCAGGAAACGCCCGAGAATACCGTCCGGGCTGTCATCCAGCAGCCAGCCGAAACGCAGCAGCACGTGCTGCGGGCAGGTGGCGCGAACGCTTTGCTCGATACGCCACAGAGCCTGGCCGCGCAGGCCCAGGGGCACCGGCTCGTCCTTTTCGCTGTAGGCAGTCGCCCGGGAGCCGTCGAACACCCGGTAGCTCGAAGGTTGCAGGAGGATGATGTTGTGATGCTGGCAAAGCTCTGCCAGGCGCTCGACCGCCCGTTCCTGGCCGCTCAAGCGCGCCTCGCTCACGCTCTCCGCCTGAAACCAGTCGAAGTAGTAAGCCAGGTTGATCAAGGCATCCGGGCGGGTGTCGTCGAGCAGTTGCGTAAGGCTCGCGGCATCCCAGCCGTCTTGCGGCGGACGGGGGGCGAGGAAACCGATGTCTTCCTCCGCACCCAGGCGAATCAGCGCCTGCCCAAGGGCATTTCCGCCGCCCAGTAACATAAGGCGCATTCGCATAGAGTCAGCAGGCCCAGTCTGTTCAGAACGATGGTTGGAGTCGGCCAGTCTCGTGGGGCTGGCCGTCGATAATTGCCGGAATCGTTGCATTTTGCGGGTTTGTGGCGCAAGCGTCACTCAGAAAGTGTCGAGGCCCCCATGGAATCAACGGTGCTTGCAAGTTGCCGGGTGCGGCCGCATAAATCCATCCATGAACCTTGCCCAATCCGTGAATCCGGTGCTGGACGGCTTCCACCCCGCTGTCAGCGCCTGGTTCAAGCATACCTTTGCCGCTGTGACCCCGGCCCAGGCCCGCGCCTGGCCGCTGATCGCCCAGCGCCGCTCGACCCTGATCGCCGCGCCCACCGGCTCCGGCAAGACCCTGACCGCCTTTCTCGCGGTGATCGATGACCTGGTGCGCCAGGGGCTGGCCGGCGGTGGCCAGCTGCCGGACGCCACCCTGGTGGTGTATGTGTCGCCACTCAAGGCCTTGAGCAATGACATTCAGATCAACCTGCAGCAGCCACTGGCGGGCATCACCGAGCAACTGCGCCGCATGGGCCTGCCGGAACTGTCCATCAGCACCGCGGTGCGCACCGGCGATACCCCGCAGAAAGACCGCAACGCCATGCGCAAGAGCGCGCCGCAGATCCTCGTCACCACCCCGGAATCCCTCTACGTGCTGCTGGGCTCGGATTCCGGCCGCAGGATGCTGGCCAGCACCCGCAGCGTGATCGTCGACGAAATCCACGCCCTGGCCGGCAGCAAGCGCGGCAGCCACCTGGCCCTGAGCCTGGAACGCTTGCAGGCCTTGTGCGCCGAACCCTTGCTGCGCATCGGCCTATCCGCCACGCAGAAGCCCATCGAAGCCGTGTCGCGCTTTCTGGTGGGCCACGGCCGCCCTTGCGAAATCGTCGATATCGGCCACGCCCGGCCCCGGGACCTGGACATCGAAGTGCCGCCGGTGCCGCTGTCGGCGGTCATGGCCAATGACGTCTGGGAGCTGGTGTACGAGCGCCTCGCCAACCTGGCCAGGGAACACCGCACCACGCTGATATTCGTCAACACCCGGCGCCTGGCCGAGCGCCTGGCCCGCCACCTCAGCGAGCGCCTGGGCAAGCAGGCGGTGGCCGCGCACCACGGCAGCCTGGCCAAGGAGCAGCGCCTGGAAGCCGAGCAGCGGCTCAAGGCCGGCGACCTGCAAGTGCTGATCGCTACCGCTTCCCTGGAGCTGGGGATCGATATCGGTGATGTCGACCTGGTGTGCCAGATCGGCTCGCCGCGCTCGATCTCGGCCTTTCTGCAGCGGGTCGGCCGCTCCGGTCACCAGGTGGGCGGCACGCCCAAGGGCCGGTTGTTCGCCCTGACCCGCGACGACCTGATCGAATGCGCCGCCCTGCTCGACTGCGTGCGCCGGGGCGAACTGGACACTCTACTGATTCCCCATGCCCCCCTGGATGTGCTGGCCCAGCAAATCGTCGCTGAAGTCAGCTGCCAGGAGTGGTCGGAAGCCGCGCTGCTGGACATGCTGCGCCAGGCCGCGCCCTACGCCGACCTGGATCAGGCCCACTACCAGGCGCTGTTGCAGATGCTCGCCGAGGGCTTCAACGGGCGCCAGGGCCTGCGCAGCGCCTACCTGCACCGCGACGCCCTGGCCCGCACCCTGCGCGGGCGCCGAGGCGCCCAACTGACCGCGCTGACCAGCGGCGGGACCATCCCCGACAACGCCGACTACAGCGTGCTACTGGAGCCCCAGGGGCTGAACATTGGCAGCGTCAACGAAGACTTCGCCGTGGAAAGCATTGCCGGCGACGTGTTCCAGCTGGGCAACACCTCCTACCGTATCCTGCGGGTGGAAACCGGCAAGGTGCGGGTCGAGGATGCCCAGGGCCAGCCGCCGAACATTCCCTTCTGGCTCGGCGAAGCCCCCGGGCGCAGCGCCGAACTCTCCAGTGCCGTGGCGCGCCTGCTGGCCCAACTCGACGAGTTGCTCGGCGCCACGCCCGGCCAGTTGCAAGCGGCCATCCACTGGTTGCACCACGAACTGGGCCTGAACCTGGCCAGCGCCGAGCAACTGGTGGATTACCTGGCACCGGCGCGCCTGGCTCTGGGCGCGCTGCCGTCCCAGGACACGCTGATCATGGAGCGCTTCTTCGACGAGTCCGGCGGCACCCAACTGGTGATCCACAGTCCCTTCGGCAGCCGCATCAACCGCGCCTGGGGCCTGGCCCTGCGCAAGCGCTTCTGCCGCACCTTCAATTTCGAATTGCAGGCTGCCGCCAGCGAGGACGCGATCGTCCTTTCCCTGTCCACCAGCCACAGCTTCGCCCTGGACGAGGTCTGGCGTTACCTGCACAGCAACAGCGCCGAACACATCCTGGTCCAGGCGCTGCTGGACGCACCGCTGTTCGGCGTGCGCTGGCGCTGGAACGCCGGAGTGGCGCTAGCCCTGCCGCGCTACAGCGGCGGGCGCAAAGTGCCGCCGCAGATCCAGCGCATGAAAAGCGAAGACCTGATCGCCAGCGTGTTTCCCGACCAGATCGCCTGCCTGGAAAACCTGGCCGGCGAGCGCGAGATTCCCGACCATCCGCTGGTGGAGCAGACCCTCGACGACTGCCTGCACGAAGCCATGGACAGCGAAGGCTGGTTGAACCTGCTGCGGCGCATGGAACAGGGCCAGGTGCGCCTGCTCAGCCGCGAACTGCCGGCGCCCTCGCCCCTGGCGGCGGAAATCCTCAGCGCCAAGCCCTACACCTTTCTCGATGACGCGCCCCTGGAGGAACGCCGTACCCAGGCGGTGCTGGCCCGGCGCTGGAGCGACCCGCAAGCCACCGACGACCTGGGCGCCCTGGATGCCGAAGCGATTGCCGCGGTGGCCGCCGAAGCCTGGCCAGCCCCGGCCAGTGCCGATGAAATGCACGAAGCGCTGATGAGCCTGGCCTGTATCAGCGAAGCCGAGGCCCAGGCCAACCTCCACTGGCCCGAGTGGCTGCAAGCCCTTTCCAGCCAGGGCCGCGCCTGCCGCTTGCAGGCCGGCCCGGGCGGCGGCTTGTGGCTGGCCCTGGAGCGCATCTGCTGTCTGCGGGCGCTGTACCCTCAGGCCGCCTTGCAACCCGCGCTGCAACCGGTGCCCGGTTTCGACCAGGCCTGGGAGGCACAGCCGGCCCTGGTGGAGCTGATTCGCGCCCGCCTCAGCGGCTTCGCTCCCCTGACCCTGGCGCAGATCGCCGCGCCCCTGGGCCTGCCCGCTTCCAGCATCCACCAGGCGCTGATCCAGCTGGAGAGCGAAGGTTATGTGCTGCGGGGGCGCTTCAGCCCTGGCGGCGATGAAGAACAATGGTGCGAACGTCACCTGCTGGCGCGGATCCACCGCTACACGGTGAAGCGCCTGCGCCGGGAAATCGAACCGGTGGCCTTGCAGGATTTCATGCGCTTTCTGTTCGACTGGCAGCACCTGTCGCCGGGTACCCAGGGCCAGGGCAGCGCCATGCTGGCCGAGGTGGTCGCGCAGTTCGAAGGCTACCCCGCAGCGGCCTCGGCCTGGGACAGCGACCTGCTGCCGGCGCGCCTGAAGGATTACTCCGCCAGTTGGCTGGATGACCTGTGCCGCAGCGGCAAGGTGGTCTGGAGCCGGATCAACAGCAGCGGCAAGATCGCCGCCAGCGCCCTGCGCAGCACTCCCATCGTGTTGCTGCCCCGGGCCCGCGTGGCGCTCTGGAACGCCCTGACCTGCCCCATCGACAGCAGTGACCTGTCACCCAAGGCGCAGAAGGTTCACGCCGTACTGAGCCAGCTGGGCGCACTGTTTTTCGATGAACTGCTGCAGGAAGCCCACCTGCTGCGCAGCGAACTGGAAACCGTGCTGCAGGAACTGGTAGGCGCCGGATGGGTGAACGCCGACAGCTTCGCCGGGCTGCGGGCCCTGATCACCCCGGCCAGCAAGCGCCAGAACCGCAGCAGCCGACGGGGTCGCGGCGCCTTCGTCGGAGGAATGGACGACGCGGGGCGCTGGGCCTTGTTGCGCCGCGCCGCCAGCGAGGATAGCGCCGCCACCCTGGAGCACGTGGCCATGACCCTGCTACGCCGCTATGGCGTGGTGTTCTGGCGCCTGCTGGAGCGCGAGGCCGACTGGCTGCCCAACTGGCGCGATTTGCTGCGTACATTCCATCGCCTGGAAGCCCGCGGAGAAATCCGCGGCGGGCGCTTCGTCAGCGGCCTGGCCGGCGAGCAGTTCGCCCTGCCGGAAGCCATCCCGCTACTGCGCGAAGTGCGCCGCCGGCCCCATGACGGCAGCCTGATCGCGGTGTGCGGCGTCGACCCGCTGAACCTTGCCGGGACCCTGCTGCCCGGGCCCAAGGTCCCGGCCCTGAGCGGCAACCGCCTGGTGTTCCGCGACGGCCTGCCGGCGGCCGCCGACATCGGCGGCACCCAGCACCTGTGGCTGGAGCTGGAACCCCAGGCCGCCCAGGCCCTGCGCAACAAGCTCATCCGGCACTGACCTCCCCCCGTAGGAGCCGGCTGCCGGCGAAAGGGCCCGAAGCCCTGAGCCACATCCAGCGGCCTCTTCGCTGGCAAGCCAGCTCCTACACAAGCAGCAGGCGCCCTTCCAGACAATCCACGCCCACCCTCGTAGGAGCCGGCTTGCCGGCGAAAGGGCCCGTGAGCCCTGCGCCAGATCCAGCTGCCCTTACGCTGGCCGTCGTTGCGCAATCATTGCGGGCGGGGGGATTCGGGGAGCAGCAGCGCCGAGTCGTCCTGTTCCGGTTCGTCTTCATGCACCCGCCGCGCCGGTAACACCACCGGCTGTGGATAAGTCTGGGCGAAATGCACCCAGGGGCAGTTATCCACAAGCTTTTTCAGACGCTGGTTGAAGGCCCGGCTCACCGCGTACTGGCCGCCGGACACCGTGCGGAACTGGGCCGTCAGCACCACGCCGTTGAGGTCCATCTTGTCCACCCCGAACACGTCCAGGCCGCCTTGCAGGTTGTAGCGCAGGAAGCTGTCCTCGCTGATGGAGCGCCCGGCTTCGCGGATCAGTTCGATGGCCTTGTCGACGTCGGTGTCGTAGGTGAACTGCACCGAGAAGAAGGCATAGGCGAACTGCCGCGACTGGTTGGTGACCGCCTTGATCTGGCCGAACGGCACCGAATGCACGAAACCCTTGCCGTCGCGCAGGCGCAGGGTGCGGATGGTCAAGCCCTCGACGGTGCCGGCATGGCCGGAGTCGAGCACCACCCAGTCACCAATGGACAGGGTGTCTTCGATGATGATGAACAGGCCGGTGATCACGTCCTGCACCAGTTGCTGGGAGCCGAAACCGATGGCCAGGCCCACCACCCCGGCACCGGCCAGCAGCGGCGCGACGTTGATCCCCAGGTTGGCCATGGTGGTGATCGCGCAGATCACCACCAGGATGATTTTGATCGCATTGCGCAGCAGCGGCAGGATGGTCTTGACCCGGGTACTGGGCTGACGCGCCGAACGCTTGTTGGCCGGTGGCTTGAGGGCCTCCTGGATCGCCGTGTCGAGCACCACCCACAGCAGCCAGGTCACCAGGAAGATCAGGCCGATGCTGCTCAGGGAGTCGCTGATGGCCCGGCCCACGGTATTGCGCTGGGCGAACTCGAACAGCGAGATCCCCCAGATGCGCCCGAGGATCTCGATGAAGGCGATGGCCATGACGATCCGCAGCAGGGCGTGCAACAGGCTCAGGAAACGCTCCTTGTAGGCGCTGCTGCGCTGAATCGTCTGGGCGCTACGGGACTTGAACAGGTGCTGCAGCACGGTGCTGAGGAACACCGTGGCGATCAGCAGCACCGTGGTCAGCAAGGCGCAGCGCAGGGCCTGCTGGCTGTCCTCGCCGGCACCGATCAGGCTCACCGCCGAGACCAGCACCATCAGCAGGATCGGCCAGTACCAGAGCCCGGAAAAGATCCGCAGCGACTCCTGCAACGCCGGCTGTTTCAGACGCTGGGCCAGGGAGCGGTTGCGGATCAGGTGCGCCACCGGCCGGCGCAGGCGGATCACCAGCACCGCGAAGATCAGCGAGGCCAGCAGGCCGGTGAATACCGCCACGCTGCTGGTGATATTGCCCCCCAGCTGGCGAGCGATCTGCGGGCTGGTGAGGGCATCGCTGAGAGCCGCAAGGAAACCGATCAGAAACAGCGGTTTCGGGCAGTAGCCACGGATGATCCGCACCGCGGGCCGCTTGTGCCCGACGTTGAACATCACGATCAGGCACAACAGCACCGAGGTCGAGACGATGCCGCTGCTGGTGGCATAGGCCAGGCACAGGGCCAGCGCCCGCCCCACCGAACCGTCCAGGGAATGGCTGACGTAAAGCGTCAGCGGCAGGCAGACCAAGGCCGGCAAGGTGTAAGGCAGCAGGTATTCCAACAGGCCCTGGCCTCGGGGCCGGGCTTGCAGCCAGGGCCGCTGGCTCAGCCGCCGTACCAGCAGCCCGGCCAGCACCGTGAGCAGGGCGAAGCTGCCCAGCCAGGTACCGGACAAGGTGAGGAAATCCCCGGCCACGCTCCAGCCCGAACGGTCCGAGGGTTGGTTCACCAGGCGCCCCACTTCGTCCGCCGCGCGGTCGGCCCGCAGGCGCCAGGCGTCGATCAGGTTTTCATTGAGGTCGAGCTTGTCCTGGACATCGTCGATGCTCGAACTGATGGCGCCCAGCAGGCCCCCTTCCACCAGCAGTTCCGGCTTGGCCGGGGCCGCCGCCGGGGCTGTTGCGGCAGTGGCGGCGCAGAGCTCGCTGCTGCCCAGAACGAGCAGCATCCCGAGCAAGATCGCGGTCTTGAAATTCAACACAGCGCAGGGCTCCTTCAGCAGGGTCTGTAAGGAACTGATCAGCAAACGCCCGGCAAGTTCGCTTCAGTTGCCCCCGAGGCCGGCGCGCCGGTGAACGACGGGCTCCGGGATCCTTGACCCACAGGCAAATATCTTGTGCCGATAGGGCTATTTTTCCGCACGAGTCAAACCCGGACACTGCGCGCCAATCCCACTTTCACCGGAGTTGCAGTGATGCCCATTGCCCTGCTCGCGCTGACCCTCAGCGCATTCGCCATCGGCACGACCGAGTTCGTTATCGTTGGCCTGCTACCCACCATAGGTACCGACCTCGGGGTCAGCCTGCCGTCCGCCGGCCTGCTGGTCAGCCTCTACGCTCTGGGCGTGGCGATTGGCGCCCCGGTGCTCACCGCCCTCAGCGGCAAGGTGCCGCGCAAGCTGTTGCTGCTGTCGCTGATGGTGCTGTTCACCCTTGGCAACCTGCTGGCCTGGAAGGCACCCGGGTATGAATCCCTGGTGCTGGCACGGATTGTCACGGGCCTGGCCCACGGGGTGTTCTTCTCCATCGGCTCGACCATCGCCACCAGCCTGGTGCCCAAGGAAAAAGCCGCCAGCGCGATCGCCATCATGTTCACCGGGCTCACCGTGGCCCTGGTCACCGGCGTACCCCTGGGCACCTTTATCGGCCAGCATCTGGGCTGGCGCGAAACCTTCCTCGCAGTGTCCGCCCTGGGGGTGATCGCCTTTATCGGCAGCCTGCTGTTCGTGCCGAAGAACATTACCCACCGCCCGCCGGCGTCGCTGCTGCAACAACTGCAGGTGCTCAAGCAACCGCGCCTGCTGCTGGTGTACGCCATGACCGCGGTGGGCTACGGCGGCTCGTTCATCGCCTTCACCTTCCTGGCGCCGATCCTCCAGGACATTTCCGGCTTCAGCGCCGGCACCGTGAGCCTGGTGCTGCTGGTGTACGGCGTGTCGGTGGCGGTGGGCAATATCTGGGGCGGCAAGCTGGCGGACCGGCGCGGACCGATCGGCGCCCTGAAGATCATCTTCGCCCTGCTCGCCGCGGTGCTGCTGATGCTCAGCCTCACCGCCGGCAACCCATGGCTGGCGCTGCTGACCGTGCTGCTGTGGGGCGCGGTGGCGTTTGGCAACGTACCGGGGCTGCAGGTCTATGTGGTACGTCAGGCCGAGCACTACACACCCCAGGCGGTGGACGTGGCGTCCGGCCTGAACATTGCCGCCTTCAACCTGGGGATTGCCGGTGGAGCCTGGCTGGGGGGCTTGATCGTCGCTCACCTGGGGCTGATCCACACCGCCTGGATCGGCGCGCTGGTGGTGCTGGTGGCCCTGGCCCTGACCGTCTTGAGCGGCCACCTGGATCGCCGCAACCCGCTAGCGTTCGCGCCGGCCGGCGGCAGCGTCCGGGCAGTGGCCGGCCACTGAACAGGCCGCAGCCGGGTTACGGTACCCGGCTTGCAGCCGTTGAGGTGGCACCGAAGCGATTGCGATATTCACTGGGCGCCAGCCCGGTGATTTTCCGGAACAGGCTGCGAAAGGTGGCAGGGTCCTGATAACCCACGGTCCAGGCGATGTGATCGATGCTGCCGTTGGTGAACTCCAGCAGTTCCCGGGCCTTGCCCACCCGCAGGTGCTGACAGTACTGGGTCGGCTTGAGGCCGGTGGCCGCCCGGAAGCGCCGCAGCAAGGTGCGCGGCTCAAGCCCCGCCTGCTGCGCCATCACCGGCAGCGAAACATCCACCGCGCCATTGGCCTGCAACCAGTGCTGGAGCTTGAGAATCGCCCCGTCGCCGTGGCTGAGGATCGGTGCGAAATTGCTGCCGCACTGGCTCGCGCTGGCACTGTGTTCCATCACCAGAAAGCGCGCCGTGGCACTGGCGATGCTCGGCCCCAGCAAGCGGTTCACCAGGCGCAGACCAAGCTCGGCCCAGGCCATCAGCCCGGCGCTGGTGATCAGGTCGCCGTCATCGACAATGGGTTTGTCCGCTTCCAGGCGCACCTGTGGGTAACGCTCGGCGAAGGCCTGGGCCGAGGTCCAGTGGGTGGTGGCGCTGCGGCCATCGAGCAGGCCGCTTTCGGCCAGCAGGATCGAGCCCACACAGACCCCGCCCAGGGTGGCTCCGGCGGCGTGTTGCTGGCGCAGCCAATCCATCAGGGCGGCAGATGACTGATGGCTTGAGAAGCCCGCCAGCGAAGGCGGGATCAATACCGCCAGCAAGGCCCCGGGGGCTTCGGCCAGGCTGTCGTGGACCCGCACCGGAGGCAGTTCGCCGCTGGCCTGCCAGTGGCTGACGCGCAACCGCGGCAACTGCGCCTGCGGCTGTTCGCCGGCAATCCGGTTGGCCACCTCGAACAAGTCGCTCAGGCCATGTACCGCCGCCATCTGCACACCGGGATAGAGCAGTACCCCCAATTCGGCGTGCGTGCCTTGAATACCCACTGTCAGTTTTCCCCCGGTTAATGTCGGTGCGGCCAATCCTCGAAGGAACGACCGGTGGCGATACTGGCTCCCACGTCAATCACTCACCCGCAGGTATTACCCATGGCCAGACAGGCACTCATCGTAATCGATATCCAGAACGACTACTTCGCCGACGGCAAGTGGCCCCTGATCGGCGTCGACGCTGCAGCGGACAACGCCGCCCGGCTGATCCAGGCATTTCGCCAGAACGCTGAACCTGTGGTGCACATCCGCCACGAATTCACCTCCGACGACGCTCCCTTCTTCACTCCCGGCTCCCCAGGTGCGCAGTTGCACCCCAAGGTCCAGAACCACGCCGATGAGCCGGTGGTGCTCAAGCATTTCGTCAACGCATTCCGCGACACCGAGCTGCAATCGCTGCTCACGCGGCAGGGCATCGAGGAACTGGTGATCGTCGGCAACATGAGCCACATGTGTGTGGAAGGCACTGCCCGGGCCGCTGCCGACCTGGGCTACCCGGTCAAGGTGATCCATGACGCCTGTGCCACTCTCGACCTGGAGTTCGCTGGCCAGCGCGTGCCCGCCGCCCAGGTACAAAGTGCGGTGATGGCGGCCCTGGCGTTCGCCTATGCCAGCGTGCTGTCCACCGAGCAGTTTCTGGCGGCCGGGCAGGCCCCTGCGGCTTGATCACCCGCAAGCGGTGAGCCGTGGCTCACCGCAACTTCATGGCACCAGGCATTTCCCGGATTAAGTTCGCCGCTGTTTACCGAGAGGTTAATAGCGGCAAATGCCAATAGTTGCAGGACCTACAAGTTAACCATAATGCGCACGAATGATTCCCACTAACAAAAAACACTCCCCGACAACCCGCTCGGACAGCTCTATGGAACAACTAAATAACACCCCATTAATAAGCAAGCCATTAAATAGCTGACTAATAGTAATCAAGGGTTAATCCGTTATTTCAAAACCTGATTTGAAACATTTGTAAAAATCCATCAAGAGCTGCCCTCGCACATGATTTAGTGCGCTTTCATGAAACGATTTTTCTATATATCCAATTTTCATAATCTTTATAGCAAAGTAAAAAACAGCCCCACCGCCTATACCATCCCCAGCATTCATTGAGCAAGAACAGGCTCCACCAGACTTCTTGCAAGACGTTCAGCGGAGCCGCCCCGGACTAAACACGCACTTTCCCCTGAAGCCATAAAAGTGCCTTGCAGGCCACTTCATTCAACTTACTTGCAAAACCCTCGGCCTTGACTAAGTTGATAGCTACTCGCCACTGAAGTGTTCTTCAGCCGCCAGAAGATCAATAAAAACCGTCGAGGAATTCAATAACCAGACGCCCTCCTGCCCTACCCAGCTGACACTGACACGGAATCCAGTCATATCAATCAAGAGGGACGCTTGATGAAGCGCAGCTCGTTGTCTCGTGCCTTTTCACTCAAGGGTGCGGCCGAAAATTACTGGCTCTCGTTATTACTATTCTCGATCCTGGTTATCGCCAGTTTCCTGTTGTTTGAACAGCAGATCCAACAGCTGCTGAGTCACCTGGGCACCTTCCTTCCCACCGATCCCGTACAGCGCCTGAGCCTGGCCCTGTTGCTGGTAACCCTGTTGGCCCTGGACGTGCTGCTGCCCGTGCCCTCCAGCCTGGTGGCACTGCTGGCCGTGGCGGCCCTGGGCGCCATTGGCGGCTACCTGGTGATCTTCATCGGCCTGTGCCTGGGGGCCAGCCTTGGCTACTGGCTGGGGGCCGGCTACTTCCGCCTGCTGTCCAATTGGCTGGGGCTCAGGACCTGGCAACCCGGGCAACTGGCCTATCGCCTCAGCACCCTGTCGCTCGTGTGCCTGCGTGGCGTGCCGGTGCTGGCAGAAACCTCGGTGCTGGCCGCCGGCATGCAACGTTATCCGCTGCGCCAGTTTCTTCTGGTCACCACCCTGGCCAACGCCGGGCTGGCCCTGGCCTATGCCGCCATCGGCAGCCTACTGGTGGAACAGAACGCCCTGCTGGCAACCATTCTCGCCAGCATGGTGCTGCCCGGGCTGTTCCTCGGCACCCGCAGCCTGTTCAAGAGCCGCCTGGCCCAGCCCCGGTACGATCAGGCGCAGTCTCTGGAGGGCCGCTTCCAGGTGAGCTACCACTACCCGGTGCTGTTCACCGATCACATCTTCCAGGCCGACAACCCCTGCCTGCACCAGCAACTGACCCGGCAGAACCCGGGGCGCACCACGGTGCTGGTGTTTGTCGATGAACAACTGCTGCTGTGCTCGCCCCAGTTGCCGCTGCAGATCGACCACTACTTCAGCGCCCACGCCGCCGACCTGCATCTGCAGGCCGCACCGATCGCGGTGCCGGCCGGCGAATTGAGCAAGACCCCGGACGTGCTCCAGCAGCTGTACGCGCAGATGCTGGAACACGGCCTGGATCGCCACTGCTATGTGCTGGCCCTGGGCGGCGGCGCAGTGCTGGACGCAGTGGGCTATGCCTGCGCCACCTTCCACCGGGGCATGCGCCTGATCCGCATCCCGTCCACCGTGCTGGCGCAGAACGATGCCGGCATCGGGGTGAAGAATGGCATCAACGCCTTCGCCCAGAAAAACCTGCTGGGGGCCTTCTACCCGGCCACAGCGGTGATCAACGACTTCCAGCTGCTGCTCAGCCTTTCCCACCGGGACCAGATTGCCGGCCTGGCCGAAGCGGTCAAGGTCGCGGTGATCAAGGATGCCGCGTTCTTCCAGTGGATGGAGCAGCAGGCCGAAGCCCTGGCCGGTTTCGAGCACAACGCCAGCCGCTACGCCATTCGCCGCTGCGCCGAACTGCACCTGGGTCATATCACCGGTGCCGGCGATCCGTTCGAACGGGGCAATGGCCGCCCCCTGGACTACGGGCACTGGGCCGCCCACAAGCTGGAGAACCTCAGCCAGCATCGCTTGCGCCACGGTGAAGCGGTGGCCGTGGGCATGGCCCTGGATGCGCTGTATGCCAACGCCAGCGGCCTGCTGTCCGACGCCGACTGCCAGCGCCTGCTGCGACTGCTGGACAGGCTCGGCTTCAACCTCTGCCCGCCGGAACTGAGCCTGCGGGACAACCAGGGGCGTTCGCCGATCCTGGTGGGCCTGGAAGAGTTCCGCCAGCACCTGGGGGGCCAGCTGTCGATCCCGATGCTCAACCGCCTGGGCCAGTCGGTGGATGTGCACCAGATCGACATGCCGCTGATGGAACAGGCCCTGCTGCGCCTGGCGGGTTTCGGCGGGCCGGATTTCGCCTGGGGCCCGGGGTGCGCGCAATGATCCAATCGTCGCTGACCACCTGGCTGACCCTGGGCCGGGTCTCCAACCTGCCAACGGTATGGACCAATGCCCTGGCCGCCGCGCTGCTGGCCAGCAGCGCTACCACCCTGGCGCCACCCTCGCCGCTGGTCTGGACCCTGCTGCTGGTGGCGCTCTCGGCGCTGTACCTGGCGGGCATGCTGCTCAACGACCTGATGGACGCCGACTGGGACCAGCAGCACCACAACCCGCGGCCGATCGTTCTCGGCCTGGTCAGCCGCGCCCAGGTCCGCCTGGCCACTGCCGCGCTGCTGCTGCTGGCGGCGCTGGCGGTCCTCGGCCTGAGCCGGATGATTGCCCAGCCCCACTGGCTGCTGGCCAGCGCCGGATTGCTGCTGCTGTTTATCCTTGGCTACAACCTTCTGCACAAGAAATATCCGCACAGCGTCTGGCTGATGGGCGGCTGCCGCTCGGCGCTGTACCTGACCGCCGCCGCCAGCCTGGCCATGCCGCCCCAGCCATTGTGGCTGTGCGCCGCGCTGCTGGGCACCTACATCGCCGGCTTGACCTACCTGGCCCGCCTGGAGCATCGCAACCAGTTGCTCAGCCGCCTGCCGCTGCTGCTCATGCTCAGCCCTCTGCTCCTGGCCGCCTATGCCGGCAACAGCGTGTTCTGGCTGGTTCTGCTGCTGTGGCTGGGCTGGTTGGGCTGGCACTACCAGCGCCACCTGGCCAACCCGCAACAACGGCAGGTCCGCGCCTTCATCGGTGCCGGGCTGGCCGCCCTGCCGCTGTTCGACGCCCTGGTGCTGGCGGTGGCCAACCAGCCCTTGGGCAGCCTGCTGTGTGTGCTGGTGTTCTTTCTGCTTCCCCACCTTCAACGCTGGATCAAGCCGACATGAACATGGATCCCATCGCCCCTGCGCCGCGGGCGCTTGCCATTCGCCATGGTGCCTTCGCCGAGCGCCAGCAATTGCTGGAACGGCATCTGGACGACGACAGCCGAAGCTGGTGGCAGCAAGCCCGGGAACAACTGGCCCGACAGCCCTCGGCCAACACCCTGATGCTGCTCAGCAGTCAGTGTCGGCGCCGCTTGGCCAACGCACCGCTGGCCCCCAGCCCGGACTGCAACCGCACTCAACTGGCCCGGGCGCTGCTGCTGGCCCAGTTGCTGGAGCAGCAGGCCGGCGCCGGGCAACTGGCCCTGTTACGCCAGCTGTTTCTCTGGGGCGACGACCAGGAAAAGGCTGCCCTGCTCAAGGCCCTGGATGACCTCGACAGCCAGGGGGCCAGCCTCGACCTGGCGCTCCAGGCCGGGCGCACCAACAACCGCGAGGTGTTCGCCGCCATCGCCCTGGACAACCCCTTTGCCGCGCGCCACTACCCGGAACGGGCCTTCCACCAGTTGGTGCTCAAGACCCTGGGCATGGGCCTGGACAGCCGCCACATCCACGGCCTGGTAGAACGGCGCAGCGTCGACCTCAACCAGTTGGCCCTGGACCTGATGGAAGAACAGCTGGCCGCCGAACGCGAGGTCGCCGACGGCCTGCCCCAGGCCATTGCCTTCGAGCTGTTGAGCCAGGCCCAGTTGCAGCGCCTGCGAGGCCTGTACCAGCAGGGACGATTGCCTGCGCACTGGCGCGACCACTTCCCGGCAGGCGGTTGACCCCCGGCAGCTGAGCCCACGATTTTTCCCGCACTCAAGCAAGGAGCCACCATGGCGAAGTACTTCGACCCGCACATTCATATGGTCAGCCGCACCACCGACGACTACCAGAACATGGCCGCCGCCGGCATCACCGGGGTCATCGAGCCTGCGTTCTGGCAAGGCCAGGCGCGCACCAGCGTCGGCAGCTTCATCGACTACTTCGACACCTTGCTGGGCTGGGAGCGCTTTCGCGCCAGCATGTTCGGCATCCACCATTTCTGCACCATCGGCCTCAACCCCAAGGAAGCCAACGACCTGTCGGTGGCCAACGAAGTGCTGGAGATCCTGCCGCGCTACCTGGTCAAGGACGGCGTGGTAGCGGTAGGGGAAATCGGCTACGACGACATCACCCCGGAAGAAGATCGCTTTCTCGCCGCGCAACTGGAACTGGCCAGACAGTTCAACCTGCCGGTGCTGGTGCACACCCCGCACCGCGACAAGATCGGCGGCACCAAGCGCACCCTGGCGGTGATCCGCGAGGTGGGCATCGCCGAAAACCTGGTGATCATCGACCACCTCAACGAACTGACCCTGCCCCTGGTGCTGGACAGCGACTGCTGGCGCGGGCACTCGATCTACCCCAACACCAAGATGTCGGAACAGCGCATGGTGGCCCTGCTGCAGGAATACGGCAGCGAAAAAATGGTGGTCAACAGCGCTGCCGACTGGGGCATCAGCGACCCGCTCAAAGTGCCCAAGACCGGCCAGGCCATGCTCGCCGCCGGCTTCAGCGAAGCCCAGGTGGAGCAGGTGCTGTTCCACAACCCGGTGGATTTCTTCGCCCAGAGCGGGCAGTTGGACAAGCAACTGGTGAGCACCCCGCTGCCGATCGACCAGCGCCGCCAGTGGCAGGACAACTCGGCCCTGAGGGGCCAGGAACCGGTGGTCAAATGAGTGCCCGGGCCGGCTGGAACGCCGCGCAGATCGGCTACTGCAGCAACGTGCACCCGGCCCGTGACGTGGCAGGCCTGCGGGCGTCGATCCAGGAACATTTCCAGGGCGTGCGGCGTCAGCGTGGGCTGGCGGTGCAGGACAGCGGCCTGTGGATCAGCGCCCAGGCCGCCGCCGAACTACAGGTGCCAGAGGTGCGCGAGGCCTTCATCGAACTGCTGCACGATTGTGGCCTGCGCCTGACCTCGCTCAACGGTTTCCCCTATGGCCAGTTCCATGAAGGCGCAGTTAAGGCCGAGGTCTACCGGCCCACCTGGGCCGAACCCCAGCGCCTGGAATACAGCCTGCAACTGGCGCATCTGCTGGCCGCCGCTCTGCCCCTGGATTGCCAGCAGGGGGTGATTTCCAGCGTGCCCTTCGGTTATGCCGCCACCTGGGACGAGGCCCAGCAGCAACAGGCCGAAACCCACCTGCGGCAACTGACCGCCGAGCTGGCCAGCCTGCATCGCAGCAGCGGCAGGAAGATCCTGGTGTGCCTGGAGATGGAGCCGGATTGCGTGCTGGAAAACACCGATCAGGCCCTGGCCTTTTTCAAGCACTGGCAGGCCACCGATCCCCATCATGGCTACCTGGCGCTGTGCTTCGACGTCTGCCATCAGGCGGTGGTCTTCGAAGACTGCTACCAATCCCTGCAACGGCTGCTGGATGCGCGGGTTCCGGTGGGCAAGATCCAGCTGTCCAACGCCCTTATCTGCCAGTTGCCGTTTGCCGATCGCCCACGCCGCCAGCAGGTACTGCAGGCCCTGGGCAACTTCGCCGAAGCCACCTACCTGCATCAGGTCAAGGCCCGGGATATGGCCGGGCAGCTACTGGCCTGGGCCGACCTGCCCGGGGCCCTGGACGCCGCCGAACCGGCCCAGGGGCAATGCCCCGAGTTGCGCATTCACTTTCATGTGCCGCTGTTCAGCGAACAGTTTCTACTGGCCGAGCTCAGCGGCAGCCAGCAGGCCTTGCTGCGCACCTTCGACTTTCTCGCCGCGCACCCGAACTTCCAGCCGGTGCTGGAGGTGGAAACCTACAGCTGGAACGTACTGCCCGGTGCGCTGCGCCCGGACAGCGAGCAGGCCTTGCTGCAAGGCATCGCCGCCGAGCTGCAATGGGTCGAGGGCCAACTGCGCCAGCGGCATCTGCTGCGTACCCACTCGTCTGCCCTGGAGGCTCCGGCCCATGCCTTCTGAACGCCCGCGCCAGCCCTTGCTGCTGATCAATGTGGTGGGCCTGACACCCAGCCTGCTGGGGCCGGCCACGCCGCGGATCAACAACCTGCTGCAACGGGCGCGAATGGCCCGGCTGCGCCCGGTGTTCCCCGCCGTGACCTCCACCGTGCAGGCCTCGATCCTCACCGGGCTGCCGCCTTCGGAACACGGCATCGTCGGCAACGGCTGGTATTTCCGCGATCAGGCCGAGGTGCGTTTCTGGCTGCAGCCCAACGCGCTGATCCAGGGTGAAAAGGTCTGGCAGGCGCTGCAACGGGAGATCCCCGGCCTGCGCTGCAGCCAGTTGTTCTGGTGGTTCAACATGTATGCCCAGGTGGAGGCAGCCATCACCCCGCGCCCCCACTACCCGGCCGACGGGCGCAAGATGTTCGGCCTCTATTCGTCGCCTCCGGGGCTGCACGAACGCATCGAACAGCAGATCGGCGAGTTCCCCTTTCCGAGCTTCTGGGGCCCGGCCGCGGGGATTGCCTCCAGCCGCTGGATCGTCGACTGCGCCATCGCCGAGTTCCAGATCAGCCGCCCCGACCTGCAACTGATCTACCTGCCGCACCTGGACTACAGCCTGCAACGCCTGGGGCCGGAGCATCCGTCCATCAGCGACGAAGTGCGGGCCATCGACCATGAAGTCGGGCGCCTGCTGGATTTTGCCCAGCAGCAAGGCGCGGCCGTGATGCTGGTCTCCGAATACGGCATCGAGGCGGTGCAGCAGTCCATCTCGATCAACCGCGTGCTGCGCGAGCAAGGTCTGCTGCAGATACGTCGTTCACTGAGCTGGGAGCTGCTGGACCCCGGCGCCAGCGCGGCCTTCGCCGTGGTCGACCACCAGATCGCCCACGTCTATGTGCGCCAGCCCGAGGACATTGCCCGGGTCAAGGCCCTGCTGCTGCGCCAGCCCGGTATCGAGCAGGTGCTGGACAAGAGCGAGCAGCGGGCCTGCCAGCTCGATCACCCACGCAGCGGCGAGCTGGTGGCGGTGGCCGCCCCGGGCTTCTGGTTCGATTACTACTACTGGTTCGACGACCGCCTGGCCCCGGATTTCGCCCGCACTGTGGATATCCACCGCAAGCCGGGCTACGACCCACTGGAGCTGCTCATCGACCCGGCGATCCGCTTTCCCAAGCTGCGGGTCGCTCGCCGGCTGCTGCAGAAGAAGCTCGGCTTTCGCTACTACATGGACCTGATTCCCCTGGACACCTCACTGATTCGCGGCAGCCACGGACGCTTGCCCAGCAGTGCCGAGGTAGGGCCCCTGCTCATCACCGATTGCGATTTACCCCTGCCGGCGCACCTGCCGGCCACCGCGGTAAAGCACCTGCTCCTAGAGCATTTCCTAGGGCGCCCCTATGACGATACGGCTCAGGCCAAGGAGATTCCATGCGGCGAACCATCCCTATAGTCGTGCTCGGTGTGTTGAGCGGCCTCGCTCACGCACAGACCACGCCCGCCTTCAATTGCAGCAACTTCCTGACGTTCAATGGCGACCAGGCCGGCACCCTGAGCACCTTCAAGCAGAGCCCGGAAACCATGGCATGGAACTGGTTTGTGTGCCTCAACCAGCCGGCCGGCTCCGGTAGCCCGGAGCGGCTCTGGGAGACGTTCAAACCATCCGATGAGGTCTACCTGAGCAAGGGGCAGGCTCCCCAGCCCTACAGCACCCAGGCCAACCTGCCGAGCCAGGTGCAGACCCAGGCGCAGAAGATCCCGGGCATGAACACCAGCGGGCTGTTCCTCAACCTGGGCAACGACACCGACGGCAGCACCGACAACGGCACCCAGCAGGTCGATGGCCTGGCCCTGGAAATGGGCAACCAGGTGCCGGAAGCGCAACGGGGCCAGTCGGTGCGTTTTCACATGTTGATGGGCCAGGACACCTTCAACTACATCGTCCAGCAGAAGATCTACAACCGGAACGGCATTGCCGCCCTGACCAGCAGCCTGAACTTTCCCGCCACGGCCTGGGAGCTGAAGACCTCCTGGTTGTGGATCGGCAGCGATAGCACCTTCCAGGCGCAACTGGCAAAGGATGGCTACTTCATCGCCCAGGCCTACTACGTCGACAAGCAGGGCCAATACCACACCGGCTACGCCGGCCTCAGCGGCATGCACGTCATCAACAAGCTGACCCACGACTGGGTCTGGACCACCTTCGAGAACCGCAACAACAGCAAGTACACCGTGACCAACGGCACGCCGGCCAAGCCCATGACCAACATCACCGGGCCCACTGACGCGGCCCAGCCGGTGAATGCCACGTTCCAGCAGCAGAACCCCACGCTGGCCCAGTACGAGTTGATCGGCGTGCAGTACGACCAGGCCCAGGCCGAGCCCAAGCTGCTGGCCAACTCCCAGCTGGAATCAGCCTTCCAGAGCCACTCCTCGTGCCTGGCCTGCCACAACACCGCGGCCTATTCGAGCAACAACACCTACTTCAACTTCGCCTTGAAAGAGGATGGCGGGATCGTCTACCCCACCACCGTACTACCGGACTCCGACTTCGTCGGCTACCAGAAACTGGACTACGTCTGGTCGCTCAAACGCGCCCAGTGGCAGCGCTAAGGAGCAGCTCATGAGCGTCTTGAACTTTCCCCGGATCTACTTCAATGGCCACATGTTCTGGAACCCACCGACGGCCAACAACAACGACGTTTTCCCGCTATATGACGCGGTGAAGATGCGCATGAACTGGCCGTTCCTGTCCTACTACGGGATCAACGACCAGAACGCCCCGCAACAGCTGATGCCCTGGACCATCGCCCCGCTGGCCTACGAGAACGTGCCGGACTACGTGCTGCAGGTGCCCACCAATGGCTCGCCCAGTGGCTACCCGATGATTCCCGCCGAATGGGACCTGTTCGGCGACAACGCCTGCGGCTTGGTCGACTACGAGCAGACCCGCTCGGTGATCGTCGGTGGCGAGTTCCAGGCCAACACCTACATCGACAACGACCCGCTGGTGAACAAGTGTTACCAGTTGCAGGGCAACCCGTTCGGCAGCGCCGCGCCGACAGCCGCGCGCTTCGTCGATATCAGCCCCTGGCAGAACACCTTCACCGCCCTGTACTTCGACAAACTGGTACTGGGGGACGCCACCCGCGGCCTGACCTTGAAGCGCCGGTACCGCATGCTCGACCGCTTCCTCAACTTCAACTGGGGGGCCTTCGGCGGCTTGAGCTACGTGACTACCACCTGGCAGACCTGCTTCCCGAAAGACCAGTTGCAGTGGATCGTCGGCGACTCGCAACTGCTGAAGACCCTGCAACAGGAGATGATCAACCAGAACGCCAAGGGCCTGATGTTCCGGTTCACCACCTACCTGACCTTCTACGACAAGAACGGCATCTTCAACGACTTCCCGGTGGTGGACAGCCACTCCAAGACGCCCGAAGCCATGGCCGCACTGCAGGCGATGTACCAGAAGGGCCTGGATAACGTCGCCGACATCTTCTTCAACCCGGCCTACAGCCGCACCGCCGGTACTCTGGGCCTGTGGTTCGACAATGAATACCCCACCGCTCCGGCTGGCCGGCGCCTGGAACCCAAGGCCCCGGTACCGGTGTGCAAGGCGGTTCCCAGAGACACCAAGCCTGCGGCCATGACCCTGGGGGTGATCAGCGCCCAAGTGCACGACAACACCCTGTCCCTGGACCTGGGCAATACCTTTCCGTTCTATCCCGCCGGAGACAGCGCCGCACTGCCGCCCACCAACACTGACCTGAGCCAGGGAATTCCGGTGCCCGGGAAATACCTGGCCGGTGATTACGACATCGGGGTACGGCCCACTGGCGGCGCTTTCCACAAAGTCGCCAGTTTTGGCTTCGAACAGTATCGCCAGACCGCCTTCGACAAGCGCGCCGGCCTGCTGGACCTGCCCATCAGCCCCGCCGACCAGGCCGCGTTGCAACAGGGCGCCCTGGAGCTGCAGTTGCAGGGCAGCCAGGAACTGGTCGCCGCCGCCCAGAATATGTGGACCGCCGAGGTCCTCGACAGCGGCTGCTTCATCGATGTGGGCGACACTCGGGTCCTGAGCATCATGGTGCAGTACGACGGCCTGCCCGCGCCCGCGGGCACCGCGCTGTGGGTGGCGGAGTACAACAACGCCTACATGCTGACCACCAGCGACTATTACCTGGCCTTCAGTAACGCGGCCAACTTCACCCTGTTCAACAACTACCCGAAGGACCCCGGGAGCAACACGTCGAACCGACCGCAGTTCGTCGGCACCCAGACCGCTGAAAGCCTGTTGCACGTGGGCAGCGGCCGCCGGCTCAGCGCGGTGCTGAACGTCGAGGACAGCGAGCCATCCGAGCCCATGCTCTACCAGAGCTTCCTGACCACGCCCTCGGCCGCGGCCCTGAGCCCCCGCCTGCAGTTCACCAATGGGCAGGCACGCAGCGGCACCCTGGCAGACCCGCTGAACGCCACCGTGCAGTACAGCCTGGCGCAGATCCTGACCGACGCCAATGGCATCGCCCAGGTATCGGTCAAGGCCGTGGCGGCCGGCTTCCCGACCTTGCGCTTCTTCATCCAGGACGGCCAGCAGCAACCGACGGTGCCCTTCAGCTTCAACTACACCGACGCCTACACCGACTTCCTTGCGCCCCTGCGGGTCCTGCCCCAGGAGCCGGAGATGCTCAAGGACTTCATCGACTGCTGGAACCGGGTGTGCACCCAGGACGACGCCAGCGTGCGGATCTGGAAGGAGTTCATCTTCCCCAGAATCCTCCAGCCTTTCTATTACCTCTACCCGATCATGAACAAGTTCATGCCGCTCAACTCCCTGCAACGCATCGAGGGCGCGATCAACCAGTTCATCGTGCTGATCAGCAAGGACTACCAGGAGGAAAGCACCCTGGCCATGCCGATCACCCGGGACCTGCCGCAAAGCCGGCGCAGGGTGCTGGAAATCTGGGCCCAGGACCTGGTGAGCAAGGGCTACCCACCGATCCCGCTGAAACTCAACGACTACCCCCACGGCTGAGCCGCAAAGGCCAGCCCATGGAATGCCGGGCGACCCCGTCGCCCGGCGCTTTCAAAGGAGTGTCAGATGAACGCCAGTCTCTTCAAGCAACTGCTGTTGGCCGCCAGCCTGCTGAGCGCCAGCCAAACGCTATGGGCCGAGACCTACCCCGACAACGTCTACTTCAACATGGGCGTGCACAACGACCGGGGGTGCGACGCCAAGACCAACAACTGCATCGCCAAGCGCAAACCCGGCGAGCCGGCCGATCCGCTCTACCCGGCAACCTGGGTCAGTGACTGGATCATGTACCGGGTCACCGCCAACTACGTGAAGAACCCACCGCCCTACAGCAGCCCGCCCAGCACCCTGAAACCGGCCGACTACACCGTGTCCCGGGGCACCAGCTACTACGACAACGACTATGTGCCGGCCGACAAGGACGGCACCGGGGCGATGATGGAGCACTACGAGAAGTACTGCCTGCCGATCTTCCCGATCAAGGACAACAACTACACCTGCTCCTTCGTTTCCCTGGGCAACAAGGCCTACTTCCTCACCTACCCCGAGGACCGGCCAAAGGACATGCCGGCCTGCTGCATGTTCTCGCCCATGAACCACCCGCCGCGCCAGGACTTCATCAAGCACCTGCCCTACAGCGCCGCCCGCAGCCAGCATCTGGATGGCAGCGTGCAGGCCTACGCGCTGGAGATCCCGGTCCAGCCGAGCCCGATTCTGTTCGGTTATGCGTTCTACAAGAAAGCCAGCAGCGACGGCCCGGGCCAGCCGGCCTATCAGCATCCGCAATCGTTCTATTTCTCCGGTGACGAGAGCGTCGCCAACGCGCCAATCGTCAGCCAGAACTACCTCAACTGGCGCACCGAGAAACCAAATCCGGCCAAGACCTGGGACCAGGTGGCGAAGATGTGCCCGGCCAACCCGCCGGACTGCCAGCTCTTCACGCCACCGCCATCGCTGAAGAACGGTGCGCGGCCGCAGTGGAACCAACTTTCGCCCCCCTCGCCATGACAGGAGCCGCCTCATGAACCCTTGGAGCCGTTTCACCGCCCTGTTGTTGCTTGGCCTGGGCAGCCAGCAGGCCAGCGCCCTGCAGCCCAGCGCATCGGCGCCGCAGACCAGCTGCCCGCCCACGGCTGCGGTGCCTGCTGCGGGCGCGTCGCAGCAGGCTTTCGATCAATACAGCTGGAAGATGTTCATCAACCTGAACTGGCCGGCCCAGGCGGGACAGCGCGGAGTGGCCGATTGCAGCAAGCCCCTGGGCAGCCCTGGCGATACCGTGTGGCAGACCTACAAGAGCGTCAGCGAGACCTTCCTCCCCGGGGCCAAGAATCCGGGCCTCTGGAACTCGCAACTGCCCCGCAGAAATCTCAGCCTGATCAACATCGCCGCGGTCAAGAACACCCAGGTGGTGCAATCGGACAACCAGGCGGTGGGCGGCTGGCTGATTGACCAGCGCGGCAACCCGACCTACTACGACATCGCCGCCAACGAGGTCTCCTACAACTACATCGTCGATAACGACTTCTACAACGCGGTGGTCGTCAACGCAGCGAAGAACATCAGCTTTCCCAACAACGCCGGCGAGATCAAGAGCAGTTGGCGCATCCTCGGCAGCGCCGACGACAGCAGCCGCTATCTGACAATGAAGGCCCTGGTCACCCAGTTCGACAGTCAGGGACAGCCCAACGGCACCACCGAGGCCACTTTGGGATTGGTGGGGTTGCACATCATCAGCAAGGTGGAGGGATTCCCGCAGTGGATCTGGTCGACCTTCGAGCAGGTCGACAACGTGCCTCCCAAGACCCAGCTGGGGGGCCGTTGGGTGGACCAACCGGTCTCGGGGATTTTCTACTCCTACTTCAACGCCAAGGCGCCCGCCGAAAGCCTCAACCAATCCCCCTGCCTGTGGCAGCAACAAGCTGGACAAATGGTCTGTACCCCAAAACCCGGTAACAGCTTCAGTACCCCGGACCCACTGAACCGGGTCACCCCGATCACGGACGTCACCCAGCAGATCAATACCCAATACCAGGGCGATCCGCAGGTACAGCAAAGCGTGTTCAAGTACTACCAGTTGATCACCACCCAACGCCCGCAGTCGCCGGATAACCCCGGCAACCCCTTGGGGCAACCAACGCCATCACTGTCGGCCAACGTCACCATGGAAAGTTACATCCAGACCAACAGCAGCTGCATGAACTGCCATTCCATGGCCGCACCGCTCAACAGCCAGTACAAGAGCGACTTCTCCTTCCTGTTCAGATTCGCCCAAGCCCCAGTCACCAGCGTCGCCAAGGATAAGGAATAGATCATGAGCATATTGAATGGACCCCGACTGAACTTCTGGGGCGGCATCTCTACCGACGTCAGCGTGCCAAACAACTCACCGACCTTGCCCAATGGCATCGCCACCTCCCTTGAGCTGTTCGACCTGACCACCTCGACCGTGGCGGACCAGGCCAAGACCTATAGCGATGAGCACCTGTACCAACTGATCAACGCCCCGGACCCGAGAATCGGCCCCAACAGCCGGTACACGGCCGGCGGCTGGAACCACTATGGCGAACACGTGGTGACGCTGCACAACGCGCTGATCAGTTCCCAAGGCACCCCGGGCAACATTGCGCTGGAAGGGGATATGGTCGGACAGCCGGTTTACCTGCTCGGCTCCGTGACCCCCGGCACCGGACAAGGTCCCTACTCCGGCCCGATGATGGTCGACCTGGACCCCACAGCCAGCACCACGACCCAGATCTTTGTCGGAGGCCTGCAGATCGGCAACGGCAACACGCCTCAGCTCTTGATTCGCTGGGATACCGTGTGCAGCAGTTTCGACCTCAATACCCGGGTGCTGGAGCCTGCAACCATGGACTCGCCGGGCTCCTTCCACGCCAGCGGCACCTTTCAACTGACCTTTCCGCTGAGCAGCATCGTCAGCTACAACAAGGAAAGTGCCGGACTCCGGGCCCTGATCGAGGCGCCCAACGCTACCGGGATCGTGCTGCGTTTCGTGATGTTCGAAATGTGTCCGACCCTGACCACCGAGCAACTGAATGCCGACTACGCAGCCAACCAGTTCAGCCCGAACCCGAGCATCGGCCGGGTCATCGGTACCCTGGCCACGGCGTTTACCGATGAGCCGCAGATCTGTCCGCCGGGCCGCCAAATCATCAATGCCGACAAAGACCTGAACATCAACAGCGTGGCCTATGCCGAGGTCGCCAACGAGCAACTGAGCATCGACATGGTCAACCTGATCCCCAAGCAGACGTTCAGGGCTGTACGCGACGACATCACCAGCCCCATCGGCCCCAACGCCGACTTCGGGACCGTCACCATCGCGGCCGGAACCACGCCCCTGGCGAGCTTCGAGCCCAGCAATCCGCTGCTGCAAGACTACTACCGGTACGGCGGCATCATCGACGTGCCGCTCAACTCGACCCAGACACAGTTGGTGCAGAGCACGCCCTTGTGCATTAGTGCCCCCGGGACCACCCGCAACCCGGCGCTGTCGGCCCCCGAATGCCCCTATCGGGTCTACAGCGATCAGCGCAACACCTACCTCGATCCCGACAGCACAGGCGTGCAGATCACCTTGCAAGTCCGTTACCTGGGAGCGCCGGTGCAGAAGGCTACGCCGATCAGCATCGATGCCTCGGCGACCGCCGTCTATCAAGCCAACCGCTACTGGAACTTCCTGGAGCTTCCGAACTCGGTAACGGTGCCGGCCGGTCAACCTTCGGTGAGTTTCAACGTCGTTCCCGTCGCCGGTTCCAATACTCAGGCTGGCTTCACCACACTGACCTACACCATCGACAACAACCCTCTGACCCAGAGCTTCAGCAACTTCCGCAAGTACGCCTGGAGCGACTTCGGCGTTCCAACAGGCAGCATCGTCACCTGGGAACAGGCGTTTCAAAACGTGCTGCGCTTTCATTACCTGGCCTTCCCCGCCATGTCGCGCTACATCCAGCTCAATCAGCCCGACGCGGTGATGGGTTACAAACAGGCGATCCTGGCCCGGATATCCCCCGAGTACCAGAACACCACCTTGTACATGTCCGTGGTGCGTTCGATGTCGCCAAGCCAACGCTCCCTGCTGACCGCCTACCTCAACGGCACGCCCTGGCAGCCTTGAACAAGGAGAAGACCATGCCCGTTGCTCTGCATATTCCCACCCAGCTCGAGCAGGTGCTGCGACCGGATCACGTCATCGCCGAGGGCCTGCTCAACCCTCGCGGGGTTTGCCTGCAAGGCGATGGCAGCCTGCTGCTGGCGGAAGCCGGCTCAGGCCTGCCGGACCAGCCGTTCAGCGGCCGCATCAGCTGCCTGCGTCCGGATCCGGGCCAGCCGGGCGCCTACCTGCCGCCCCAGGTCGTGGCCCAGGGTTTTCGTTCGATGAACATGCAATCACGCATGCTTCGCGACGAAATCATGGGCCTGTCGGACATCGCCCTGGGCGACGGGCACTGCCTGGCCAGCCAAACCGATTACGTCGCCGGCTCCAAGCTGCTGGACCTGCAATACAACCCGCCCGAGCCGCTGTTCCATAGTCGCGGCAACCTCAACTCGCTGTGCTATCACCCGTCGCGCCGCAGCTGGCTGGCGGTCAAGCCCGATAGCAACCAACTGGTGGAGTTCAGCGAGGGCGGTGAACAAGTCCTGGCTCAACTGCCCGATCTGGATCAAGGCCAGGAAGCCGTTCCCGTGACCCTGGTGCACGAGCCGCAGACCGATGCCGTGCTGGTCAGCCTGTTCTCCGGCGAGCTGCGCCGGGACCCGGCGCGGATGGGTATCGACTTCGCCGACAAGGCGGGCCAGGTGATCCGGGTCTGGCCCGAGAGCGGCAGGATCGAGGTGCTGATTCGCGGACTGCAACTGCCTACCGGGCTGGCGCTGGACCCGCAGGAGCGGATCCTGGTGCTGGAACTGTGCGACCGGCTGCTGCAACCGTTGCCGCCGGACTGGGCCGGCGAAGTCCTGCACGGCGGCTTCGCCCGCTTCAGCGGCCGCCTGCTGCGCTGCGATTTGCAGCAACGCAGCGTGCAAGTACTCGCCAAGGGCCTGGATACGCCTTCCAACCTGTGCTGCGTCGGAGACGCGGTGCTGGTGAGTGAAGGCATGGGCCTGAGTGGGCGGCCGATTCCGACGCCGGAGCAGCAGGTGGTCGCACTGAGCGGCCGACTGCGGCGAGTGACGCTTTGAGCTGAGTGATGCGGCACACCGGTTAAACCCGGGCATAAAAAAACGGGGCCATCTGCATGGCCCCGTTTTTATCGATGCTGAACGCTGAAAACAGCGATCAGAACGGAATATCGTCATCGAAGCTGTCGAAGTCCGGAGCCGGCTGCGGAGCGGCCTGCTGTGGCGCTGGACGCGACTCACGCTGTGGCTGCGGAGCAGGACGGGACTGCTGTGGACGCGGTGCCGAGTTGGACATGCCGCCCTGGCCTTGCTGGTCGCCCTGTGGACGGCCACCCAGCAGCTGCATGGTGCCCTGCATGTCGACGATGATTTCGGTGGTGTAGCGCTTGATACCGTCTTTTTCCCACTCGCGGGTCTGCAGCTTGCCCTCGATGTAGACCTGCGAACCCTTGCGCAGGTATTCACCGGCGATCTCCGCGACCTTGCCGAACATCGACACGCGGTGCCACTCGGTGCGCTCGACCTTCTGACCGGTCTGCTTGTCGGTCCACTGCTCGCTGGTGGCCAGACTCAGGTTGGTCACGGCGTTACCGTTAGGCAGGTAGCGAACTTCGGGATCCTGGCCGCAAGTGCCGACCAATATGACTTTGTTAACCCCACGGGCCATAACGTTCTCCTAGGCTTCGCTCGCCGACGGCGCTGGATTGACCAGCTGCTCGAGGGTCGTGCGATCCAATAATTCGGTGTCCAATTTGATGTAAATGGCGGCCTCTTCGGCCACCACTACGGCATCTGTTACCCCAACAACGGCCTTCAGGCGCTCGACCAGGCCGGCTTCGCGGATCGCTTCGGGCGATAACGGCAAGCGCAGGCTCGTCACATACGGGGGCTCGCGCATGGTAACAGCAAAGGCCAGCCAGAGTGCAGCCAGGACTGCGCATCCAAGGAACACAGCCGACAAACCGCCATGCTGGAACAACCAGCCGCCGAGGATGCCGCCCAGTGCCGAACCGAGGAACTGGCTGGTGGAATACACCCCCATCGCCGTTCCTTTACCACCCGCCGGCGAAACCTTGCTGATCAGCGACGGCAAGGACGCTTCCAGCAGGTTGAACGCGGTGAAGAACACCACGGTACCAATCACCAGCGCCCGCAGGCTGTCGCCGAACTCCCAGAAGAATAGCTCGGTGAGCAGCAGCGTACTGACCGCGCCCAACAGAACTCGTTTCATTTTGCGTTTCTTCTCGCCGTAGATGATGAACGGGATCATGGCGAAGAAGGAAATCAGCAGTGCGGTGAGGTAGACCCACCAGTGCTGCTCCTTGGGCAGGCCGGCTTTTTCCACCAGCGCCAGGGGCAAGGCCACGAAGCTCGACATGAGCATCGCGTGCAACACGAAGATACCAAGATCCAGGCGCAGCAGATCGGGGTGCTTGAGGGTCGGGATCAGCGCCTGGCGCGCCACTCCGGATTCCCGGTGCTGCAGCGGCCCGGTTGAGCGCGGCACCATGAAGGCGATGATCAGAATGCCCACCAGGGCCATGGCCCCGGTGGCCAGGAACAGCCCCGAAAGCCCAAAACTGCGGGTCAGCAGCGGGCCAACCACCATGGCCACGGCAAAGGACAGACCGATGGTCATGCCAATCATGGCCATGGCCTTGGTCCGGTGCTGTTCGCGGGTCAGGTCGGAAAGCAGCGCCATCACCGCCGCGGAAATTGCGCCGGCGCCCTGCAGGATACGCCCGGCGATCACCCCCCAGATCGAATCGGCGTTGGCCGCCAGCACACTGCCCAGGGCGAACACGATCAACCCCAGGTAGATAACCGGACGACGACCGATACGGTCGGAAATGATCCCGAAGGGAATCTGGAACACTGCCTGGGTCAGGCCATAGGCACCAATCGCCAGCCCGATCAGGGTCGGGGTCGCTCCTGCGAGATCCATTCCATAGGTCGCCAGGACCGGCAGTACCATGAACATGCCAAGCATACGGAAGGCGAACACCAGGGCCAGCCCGCTTGCCGCGCGGGTCTCGCTGCCACTCATGCGTTCGTTGTGGGGATCGTGCATGGATAAACCTCATGTGAACCGGCGGCGATTCTACCAGTCGGATCGATTGAGGGGGTATATGGCGACGCTTTGCCGCGCAGCCCATGCCAGCGATCAAAAAAGCGCCGAACGATAGTGTGCATCCATCCAGTGTTTGGTTTTATACTCCTGCCTTTACGCCCGCCGATCGAGGCCACTTTTGGACAAGATTCTGATTCGTGGGGCCCGCACCCACAACCTGAAGAACATCGACCTGACCCTGCCGCGGGACAAGTTGATCGTCATCACCGGGCTGTCTGGGTCCGGCAAGTCGTCCCTGGCTTTCGACACGCTGTATGCCGAAGGCCAGCGCCGCTATGTCGAGTCGCTCTCGGCCTATGCCCGACAGTTCCTGTCGATGATGGAAAAGCCCGATGTCGACACCATCGAAGGCCTCTCGCCGGCGATTTCCATCGAACAGAAATCCACCTCCCACAACCCGCGCTCCACCGTCGGCACCATCACCGAGATCTACGACTACCTGCGCCTGCTCTATGCCCGCGTCGGTACTCCACGCTGCCCGGACCACGACATCCCGCTGGAAGCCCAGACCGTCAGCCAGATGGTCGACCTGGTGCTGGCCCAGCCCGAAGGCAGCAAGCTGATGCTGCTGGCCCCGGTGATCCGCGAGCGCAAGGGCGAACATCTGTCGGTCTTCGAAGAGCTGCGAGCCCAGGGCTTCGTTCGCGCCCGGGTCAACGGCAAGCTGTTCGAGCTGGACGAGCTGCCGAAGCTGGATAAACAGAAGAAGCACTCCATCGATGTGGTGGTCGACCGCTTCAAGGTCCGCGCCGACCTGCAGCAGCGCCTGGCCGAATCCTTTGAAACCGCCTTGAAACTGGCGGACGGGATTGCCCTGGTGGCGCCGATGGACGACGAGCCGGGAGAGGAGATGATCTTCTCCGCGCGCTTCGCCTGCCCGATCTGCGGCCACGCCATCAGCGAACTGGAACCCAAGCTGTTCTCCTTCAACAACCCGGCCGGTGCCTGCCCGACCTGCGACGGGCTGGGGGTCAAGCAGTTCTTCGACATCAAGCGCCTGGTCAATGGCGAGCTGACCCTGGCCGAAGGGGCGATACGCGGCTGGGACCGGCGCAACGTCTATTACTTCCAAATGCTCGGTTCGCTGGCCTCTCATTACGGCTTCAGCCTGGAAGTACCGTTCAACCAACTGCCGGCGGATCAGCAGAAGGTCATCCTGCACGGCAGCGGCACCCAGAACGTCGACTTCAAATACCTCAACGACCGGGGCGACATCGTCAAGCGCTCCCACCCGTTCGAAGGGATAGTGCCGAATCTGGAGCGCCGCTACCGGGAAACCGAGTCGGCCACCGTGCGTGAAGAGCTGGCCAAGTTCCTCAGCACCCAGCCCTGCCCGGATTGCCGTGGCACCCGCCTGCGTCGCGAAGCGCGGCACGTCTGGGTGGGCGAGAAAACCCTGCCGGCAGTCACCAGCCTGCCCATCGGCGACGCCACCGATTATTTCGGCACCTTGAAACTCACCGGGCGCCGTGGCGAAATCGCCGACAAGATCCTCAAGGAAATCCGCGAGCGCCTGCAGTTCCTGGTCAACGTCGGGCTCGACTACCTGACCCTGGACCGCAGCGCGGACACCCTGTCCGGCGGCGAAGCCCAGCGTATCCGCCTGGCCAGCCAGATCGGCGCCGGCCTGGTGGGGGTGATGTACATCCTCGACGAGCCGTCCATCGGACTGCACCAGCGGGACAATGATCGCCTGCTGGGAACCCTGAAACACCTGCGCGACATCGGCAACACGGTGATCGTGGTTGAACACGATGAAGACGCCATTCGCCTGGCCGACTATGTCGTCGATATCGGCCCGGGGGCCGGTGTGCACGGCGGGCGAATCGTTGCCGAAGGCACCGCCGCAGAGGTCATGGCCCATCCGGACTCCCTGACCGGCAAATACCTCTCGGGCCGGGTGAAGATCGTGGTGCCGGCCAAGCGCACGCCGCGCAACAAGAAGCTCTCCCTGACCCTCAAGGGCGCTCGCGGCAACAACCTGCGCAATGTCGACCTGGAGATCCCTATCGGCCTGCTGACCTGCGTCACTGGGGTATCGGGCTCGGGCAAGTCGACCCTGATCAACAACACCCTGTTCCCCTTGAGCGCCACCGCACTGAATGGCGCCACCACCCTGGAAGCCGCGCCACACGACAGCATCAACGGCCTGCAGCACCTGGACAAGGTAGTGGATATCGACCAGAGCCCGATCGGCCGGACTCCGCGCTCCAACCCGGCGACCTACACCGGGCTGTTCACCCCGATCCGCGAGCTGTTCGCCGGGGTACCCGAGTCGCGCTCCCGCGGCTACGGGCCCGGTCGCTTCTCCTTCAACGTCAAGGGTGGGCGCTGCGAGGCTTGCCAGGGTGATGGCCTGATCAAGGTGGAAATGCACTTCCTGCCGGACATCTACGTGCCCTGCGACGTGTGCAAGAGCAAGCGCTACAACCGCGAAACCCTGGAAATCAAGTACAAGGGCAAGAGCATCCACGAGGTGCTGGAAATGACCATCGAGGAAGCCAGGGAGTTCTTCGACCCGGTGCCTGCCCTGGCGCGCAAGCTGCAGACCCTGATGGATGTAGGCCTGTCCTACATCAAGTTGGGGCAGTCAGCGACGACCCTGTCCGGTGGCGAAGCGCAGCGGGTCAAGTTGTCTCGCGAGCTGTCCAAGCGCGACACCGGCAAGACTCTGTATATCCTTGATGAGCCGACCACGGGCCTGCACTTTGCGGATATCCAGCAGTTGCTGGACGTACTGCACCGCCTGCGCGATCACGGCAACACCGTGGTGGTGATCGAACACAACCTGGATGTGATCAAGACCGCCGACTGGCTGGTGGACCTGGGGCCGGAAGGCGGTTCCAAGGGCGGCCAGATCATTGCCGTGGGCACCCCGGAGCAGGTTGCGGAGATGCCGCAGTCCCATACCGGGCACTACCTCAAGCCGTTGCTGACCCGCGACCGCGCCTGAGGCCCATGAAAAAGCCCCTGGCACTTGACGGTGCCAGGGGCTTTTTTGTCTCTAGGGGTTGCTGCGCTTCCCGCAGAAGCGAGCTTTGCTCGCGAACAGGCAGCAACACCTAAGGCAATCAGAACTGCGATTGCAGGTAGTTCTCCAGGCCGATGGACTTGATCAGGCCCAACTGCTTCTCCAGCCAGTAGGTGTGATCTTCCTCGGTATCCGCCAGTTGGATGCGCAAGATGTCGCGGCTGACATAGTCCTTGTGCAACTCGCACAGCTCGATGCCTTTGCACAACGCGGCGCGCACCTTGTATTCCAGGCGCAGGTCGCTAGCCAGCATCTCCGGCACCGTGGTTCCGGTGTCGAGATCGTCAGGGCGCATGCGCGGAGTGCCTTCGAGCATCAGGATGCGGCGCATCAGGGCGTCGGCGTGTTGCGCCTCTTCTTCCATTTCATGGTTGATACGCTCATAGAGCTTGGTAAAGCCCCAGTCTTCGTACATCCGCGAGTGGATGAAATATTGGTCTCGTGCTGCCAGCTCGCCCGTCAGCAACGTGTTGAGGTAATCGATTACGTCCGGGTGACCTTGCATCGCCCTACATCTCCCTGCTTGAAAGTGGATAGTTTGAACCAAGCTGACTTGCAGGTCACTTAGAAATAGCTGAAAAAGTGAAGAATATCTGAGAAAACCAGTAGAAATAACGCAAAAACCGCCCTAATGAGGGCGGTTCTGCTTCTTATTTAGACTTACTTGAGCGATACGCCCAAAGCTTTGACGATGCCTTCGCCGTAAGCCGGGTCGGCCTTGTAGAAATGCTGCAACTGCCGATCAACCACATCAGCCGTCACTCCAGCCATGGCGCCCGCGATGTTATTGATCAGCAACGCCTTCTGCTCATCGTTCATCAGGCGGAACAACGCACCAGCGTGGCTGTAGTAGTCGGTGTCTTCACGATGATCGTAGCGGTCCGCAGCACCGCTGAGTGCCAGGGCCGGCTCGGCATAACGTGGAGCCTGCTTCGGCGCATCGCCATAGCTGTTGGGCTCGTAGTTAGGCGCCGCGCCACCATTGGTACCGAAAGCCATGGAGCCGTCGCGCTGGTAGCTGTTCACCGGGCTCAATGGAGCGTTCACCGGCAACTGTTGGTGGTTGGTACCCACACGGTAGCGATGCGCGTCGGCGTATGCGAATACCCGGCCTTGCAGCATGCGGTCCGGCGAAAGACCTACCCCAGGTACCATATTGCTAGGGCCGAATGCAGCCTGCTCGACCTCTGCAAAGTAATTCAACGGGTTGCGGTTCAGTTCCAGCTCACCCACTTCGATCAACGGGAACTCTTTCTGCGACCAGGTCTTGGTCACATCGAAGGGGTTCTCGTAATGCGCGGCGGCTTGAGCTTCGGTCATGACCTGGATGCACACGCTCCATTTCGGAAACTCACCGCGCTCGATCGCATTGAACAGGTCGCGCTGGGCGTAATCAGGATCGGTACCGGCCAGGCGCGCTGCGTCAGCCGGCGCCAGGTTCTTGATGCCCTGCTTGGTCTTGTAGTGCCACTTGACCCAGTGCCGCTCACCCTTGGTGTTGATCAGGCTGTAGGTGTGGCTGCCAAAGCCATGCATGTGGCGGTAGCCGTCCGGAATACCCCGATCGGAAAACAGAATGGTTACTTGGTGCAGCGCCTCGGGCGAATGGGACCAGAAATCCCACATCATCTGGGCACTTTTCAGATTGCTCTGGGGCAAGCGCTTCTGGGTGTGGATAAAGTCGGGAAACTTCAGCGGGTCGCGAATGAAGAACACCGGGGTGTTGTTGCCTACGATGTCCCAGTTGCCTTCTTCGGTGTAGAACTTGAGGGCAAAGCCGCGTGGGTCACGCTCGGTGTCTGCCGAACCACGCTCGCCGCCTACCGTGGAAAAACGCAGGAAGGTCGGAGTCTTCTTGCCTACCGCCTCAAACAACTTGGCGCTGGTGTACTCGGTGATATCACGAGAAACGGTGAAAGTGCCATAGGCGCCCGAACCTTTGGCGTGCACGCGACGCTCGGGAATATTCTCGCGGTTGAAATGGGCGAGCTTTTCGATCAGGTGAAAATCGTCGAGAAGCAGAGGACCCCGGGGACCGGCGGAACGAGAATTCTGGTTATCAGCGACAGGAGCGCCACTTGCGGTAGTAAGAGTTTTGGTCTGGCTCATGCTCAATCTTCCTCTGTCAGTCTGTGAAACTGCCGGCTAATCGGCTGATAAAGAGTATTGACCACCAGTGTTACAACATCCAATGCATTACACATTAGCTAACGATAGAAATATCCAATATAGGCAGACACAAAAAACCGGGCGCTAGGCCCGGTTCCTTGTTTCAGACTGACGTCTTACTCAGCGGATACAGCTTCACCGCCGACAGCACGATCAACCAGTTCAACGTACGCCATAGGAGCGTTGTCGCCAGCGCGGAAACCGCACTTGAGGATGCGCAGGTAGCCACCCTCACGGGTAGCGTAGCGCTTGCCCAGGTCGTTGAAGAGCTTACCAACGATAGCTTTCGAACGAGTACGGTCGAAAGCCAGACGGCGGTTAGCCAGGCTGTCTGTCTTGGCCAAAGTGATCAGCGGCTCGGCAACGCGGCGCAGTTCTTTAGCTTTCGGCAGTGTAGTTTTGATCAGCTCGTGCTCGAACAGCGACACCGCCATGTTCTGGAACATGGCCTTGCGGTGCGAGCTGGTGCGGCTCAGGTGACGCCCACTTTTACGATGACGCATGGTTCATTCCTTACCAAACACAACGTTCGGTGATTACGACGATCAGGCAGTCGCCTTGTCGTCCTTCTTAAGACTTGCAGGCGGCCAGTTGTCGAGGCGCATGCCGAGGGACAGACCGCGGGAGGCCAGAACGTCCTTGATTTCAGTCAAGGATTTCTTGCCCAGGTTCGGAGTCTTCAACAGTTCTACTTCGGTACGCTGAATCAGGTCGCCGATGTAGTAAATGTTTTCCGCCTTAAGGCAGTTAGCCGAACGTACAGTCAGTTCCAGATCGTCAACCGGGCGAAGCAGGATCGGATCGATCTCGTCTTCCTGCTCGACTACCACTGGCTCACTGTCACCCTTGAGGTCGACGAACGCAGCCAACTGCTGTTGCAGGATGGTTGCAGCACGACGGATAGCCTCTTCAGGATCCAGAGTACCGTTGGTTTCCAGATCAATAACCAGCTTGTCCAGGTTAGTACGCTGCTCGACACGGGCGTTTTCCACCACGTATGCGATACGGCGAACCGGGCTGAACGAAGAGTCGAGCTGCAAGCGACCAATGCTGCGGCTTTCGTCTTCATCGCTCTGACGCGAGTCGGCCGGTTCATAACCACGACCACGAGCTACTACGAGCTTCATGTTCAGGGCGCCGTTAGACGCCAGGTTAGCGATTACGTGATCGGGATTAACGATCTCGACATCATGATCCAGCTGAATATCGGCAGCGGTAACCACCCCCGAACCCTTCTTCGACAAGGTCAGCGTAACTTCGTCACGGCCGTGCAGCTTGATAGCCAGACCTTTAAGGTTCAACAGGATTTCAATTACGTCCTCCTGTACACCTTCGATGGCGCTGTACTCGTGGAGCACACCGTCAATCTCGGCCTCGACTACTGCACAGCCGGGCATTGAGGACAACAGGATGCGGCGCAGCGCGTTGCCCAGGGTGTGGCCAAAACCACGCTCGAGAGGCTCGAGGGTGATCTTGGCGCGGGTTGGACTGACAACCTGCACATCAATGTGGCGGGGTGTCAGGAACTCATTTACCGAAATCTGCATGGATGCACCTATTTTCTAGCCCTTACTTGGAGTAGAGCTCGACAATCAGGCTTTCGTTGATGTCGGCGGACAGATCACTGCGAGCTGGAACGTTCTTGAAAACGCCCGACTTCTTCTCAGTGTCTACTTCTACCCATTCTACGCGGCCACGTTGAGCACACAGATCGAGAGCTTGGACAATGCGAAGTTGATTTTTTGCTTTCTCGCGAACAGCGACCACGTCACCAGCACGAACCTGGTAGGACGGAACGTTAACGGTCTGACCGTTTACGCTGATCGACTTGTGCGATACCAGCTGACGGGATTCGGCACGAGTAGAACCGAAGCCCATGCGGTACACAACGTTGTCCAGACGGCATTCGAGCAGTTGCAACAGGTTTTCGCCGGTTGCGCCCTTCTTGCCAGCTGCTTGTTTGTAGTAGCCGCTGAATTGACGCTCGAGTACGCCGTAGATACGACGAACTTTTTGCTTTTCACGCAGCTGGGTGCCGTAGTCGGATTGACGACCGCGACGCTGGCCGTGGATGCCAGGAGCTGCTTCGATGTTGCACTTGGATTCGATAGCGCGCACGCCGCTCTTCAGGAAGAGATCGGTGCCTTCGCGACGAGCCAGTTTGCATTTTGGACCAATGTAACGAGCCATTCTTTACAATCTCCTGGATTACACGCGGCGCTTCTTCGGCGGACGGCACCCGTTGTGCGGGATTGGCGTCACGTCGGTGATGCTGGCGATCTTGTAGCCACAGCCGTTCAAAGCGCGGACTGCGGATTCACGACCTGGACCTGGACCCTTGACGTTGACGTCGAGGTTTTTCAGGCCATATTCCAGCGCAGCTTGACCAGCACGCTCAGCAGCTACTTGAGCAGCGAACGGGGTGGACTTGCGAGAACCGCGGAAACCCGAACCACCGGAGGTTGCCCAGGAAAGAGCGTTACCTTGACGGTCGGTGATGGTCACGATGGTGTTGTTGAAAGACGCGTGGATGTGGGCGATGCCATCAACCACTGTCTTTTTAATCTTTTTACGAGGACGAGCAGCAGGTTTTGCCATGACTAAATTCCTGTCGATTCGCTGGTGCGATTACTTGCGGATCGGCTTACGCGGACCTTTGCGAGTACGCGCGTTGGTCTTGGTACGCTGACCGCGCACTGGAAGACCACGACGATGGCGCAGACCGCGGTAGCAGCCCAGATCCATCAAGCGTTTGATTTTCATGTTGATTTCGCGACGCAGGTCACCTTCAGTGGTGAACTTCGCCACTTCGCCACGCAGCTGTTCAATTTGCTCGTCGCTCAGATCCTTGATCTTCGCAGCTGGGTTGACCCCAGTCACCGCGCAGATTTTCTGCGCAGTAGTGCGACCAACACCATAGATGTAGGTCAGCGAGATAACAGTATGCTTGTTATCTGGAATGTTAACGCCTGCAATACGGGCCATTCAGTGGGACTCCAATTGACAGCTACCTACGCCCCGGAAGCCAAGAAATAGGGCGCGAGATAATATCGCTGTAATAACAAATAATCAACCCGGCAGCGCACTAGCTGCCGGGCTTGAAGCACAATCACACTCAGCCTTGGCGCTGTTTGTGACGCGGTTCCGCGCTGCAAATTACTCGAACAACACCTTCGCGGCGAATAATCTTGCAGTTACGGCACAGCTTTTTCACCGATGCACGAACTTTCATCACCAACTCCTCGAACCTTATGGATTAGCGCAGCATGCCGCTGCCGTAACCCTTCAGGTTGGCTTTCTTCATCAGGGATTCGTACTGGTGGGAAACGAGGTGCGATTGTACTTGCGACATAAAGTCCATAACAACCACGACCACGATCAGCAACGAGGTCCCGCCAAGGTAGAACGGAACGTTTGCAGCAACCACCAGGAACTGGGGCAACAGGCAGACGGCCGTCATATATAGAGCACCGAACATGGTCAAACGAGTCAGAACGCCATCAATGTAGCGCGCCGACTGCTCACCTGGACGGATGCCCGGAATAAAGGCACCGGACTTCTTCAGGTTTTCCGCTACGTCTTTCGGATTGAACATCAACGCCGTATAGAAGAAGCAGAAGAAAATAATCCCTGCACTAAACAGCAGAATATTCAACGGCTGACCAGGAGCGATCGACTGCGAGATGTCCTGCAACCAGCCCATACCTTCAGACTGACCGAACCAGGCACCCAACGAAGCCGGAAACAGCAAAATGCTGCTCGCGAAGATAGCAGGAATAACACCAGCCATATTCACTTTCAGCGGCAAGTGGCTGGTCTGCGCAGCAAATACCTTGCGGCCCTGCTGACGCTTGGCGTAATGAACAGCAATACGACGCTGACCACGCTCAATGAACACCACAAAACCGATAATCGCTACTGCCAGCAAACCGATCGCAACCAGGGCAAAAATGTTGATATCACCCTGACGTGCAGACTCGAAAGACTGCCCGATCGCTCTCGGAAGACCGGCGACGATACCTGCGAAAATCAACATCGAGATACCGTTGCCAACACCACGCTCAGTAATCTGCTCACCCAGCCACATCATGAACATCGCACCAGCCACAAAAGTGGATACCGCGACGAAATGGAAGCCAAAGTCACCAGTGAACGCAACACCCTGACCCGCCAAGCCAACGGACATGCCGATAGCTTGAACCAGGGCCAGGATGACAGTGCCGTAGCGGGTGTACTGGCTGATCTTGCGACGGCCAGCTTCACCTTCCTTCTTCAACTGCTCCAACTGCGGGCTGACGGCTGTCATCAGCTGCATGATGATCGATGCCGAGATATACGGCATGATCCCCAGTGCAAAGATGCTCATCCGTTCCAGCGCGCCGCCGGAAAACATGTTGAACAAGCTAAGAATGGTCCCCTCATTCTGTCGAAACAGGTCCGCGAGTCGGTCAGGGTTGATACCTGGAACCGGGATGTGTGCGCCTATTCGGTAGACGATAATCGCCAAGAACAGAAAACGCAGACGAGCCCAAAGTTCAGACATACCGCCTTTGCCGAGCGCAGAGAGAGCACCTTGCTTAGCCATTTATTCCTCGAACTTGCCGCCAGCTGCTTCGATAGCCGCACGCGCACCTTTGGTGGCTGCGATACCCTTGATGGTCACAGCGCGAGTAACTTCGCCGGACAGCATGATTTTCACACGCTGAACGTTTTGGTTAATCACGTTGGCATCTTTCAGGGACTGCACGGTGACGATGTCGCCTTCCACTTTAGCCAGCTCGGACAGACGCACTTCTGCGCGATCCATGGCCTTCAGGGAAACGAAACCGAACTTCGGCAGGCGACGATGCAGCGGCTGTTGACCGCCTTCAAAGCCTGGAGCAATGGTGCCACCGGAGCGGGAAGTCTGACCTTTGTGACCACGGCCACCAGTCTTACCCAAACCACTACCGATACCACGGCCCGGACGATGCTTTTCGCGACGGGAACCCGGCGCTGGACTCAGATCATTGAGTTTCATCGATTAACCCTCGACACGCAGCATGTAGTAAGCCTTATTGATCATCCCGCGATTCTCGGGAGTATCCTGGACTTCTACAGTGTGACCGATGCGACGCAGACCCAGACCCTTAACGCACAGTTTGTGGTTAGGGATACGGCCGGTCATGCTTTTGATCAGCGTTACTTTTACGGTAGCCATGATCAGATGATCTCCTGGACGCTTTTGCCACGCTTGGCGGCAATGGATTCAGGGGACTGCATTGCTTTCAAACCCTTGAAAGTGGCGTGAACCACGTTTACTGGGTTAGTCGAGCCGTAGCACTTGGCCAGAACGTTCTGAACGCCAGCTACCTCGAGGACAGCACGCATAGCGCCGCCAGCGATGATACCGGTACCTTCAGAAGCAGGCTGCATGTACACCTTGGAAGCGCCGTGAGCGGACTTCATTGCGTACTGCAGAGTGGTGCCGTTCAGGTCAACTTGGATCATGTTGCGGCGAGCAGCTTCCATTGCCTTCTGGATCGCAGCAGGCACTTCACGCGACTTGCCACGGCCGAAGCCAACACGGCCCTTACCATCACCAACCACGGTCAACGCGGTGAAAGTGAAGATACGGCCGCCTTTTACGGTTTTGGCTACGCGGTTAACTTGAACCAGCTTCTCGATGTAGCCTTCGTCGCGCTTTTGGTCGTTATTTGACATAACTTAGAACTCCAGCCCAGCTTCACGAGCAGCATCAGCCAGCGCCTTGACGCGGCCGTGGTACTTGAAGCCAGAGCGGTCGAAAGCCACCTGCGAGACGCCAGCGGCTTTCGCACGCGTAGCGACCAGCTGGCCAACCTTAGTGGCCGCGTCGATGTTGCCAGTGGCGCCATCACGCAGTTCTTTATCCAAAGTCGAGGCACTTGCCAGGACTTTGTTGCCGTCGGCCGAAATGACCTGGGCGTAGATGTGCTGCGAAGAGCGGAACACGCAGAGACGCACGACTTCGAGTTCGTGCATTTTCAGGCGTGCTTTGCGAGCGCGACGCAGTCGAGTAACTTTTTTGTCGGTCATTTGCTATGCCCTACTTCTTCTTGGCTTCTTTACGACGGACGACTTCGTCCGCGTAGCGCACACCTTTGCCTTTGTAAGGCTCTGGTGGACGGAAGTCGCGGATCTCAGCGGCCACTTGACCTACCAGCTGCTTATCGATGCCCTTGATCAGGATATCGGTCTGGCTAGGAGTCTCAGCGGTGATGCCTTCCGGCAGTTCGTAATCCACTGGATGCGAGAAGCCGAGGGCCAGGTTCAGCACTGTGCCTTTTGCCTGTGCCTTGTAACCAACACCGACCAGCTGGAGCTTACGCTCGAAGCCTTGGCTTACGCCTTGGACCATGTTGTTTACCAGAGCACGAGTGGTACCGGCCATTGCGCGAGTTTGTTGGTCGCCGTTGCGAGCAGCGAAACGCAGCTCACCAGCTTCCTGAACAATTTCAACGGACGAGTGTACGTTCAGTTCGAGAGTGCCCTTGGCACCCTTCACCGAAAGCTGTTGGCCGGCGAATTTGACTTCGACACCAGCTGGCAGCTTAACGGGGTTCTTAGCGACGCGAGACATGCTTATCCCCCCTTAGAACACAGTGCAAAGAACTTCGCCGCCGACACCGGCAGCGCGCGCAGCACGATCAGTCATCACACCTTTGTTGGTGGAGACGATAGACACGCCAAGACCGCCACGTACTTTCGGCAGTTCTTCAACGGACTTGTACTGACGCAGGCCTGGACGGCTAACGCGCTTCACTTCTTCGATGACCGGACGGCCTTCGAAGTACTTCAGCTCGATGGACAGCAGAGGTTTGATTTCGCTGCTGATCTGATAACCCGCGATGTAACCTTCGTCCTTCAGGACTTTTGCTACAGCCACCTTCAGCGTGGAAGACGGCATGCTTACGACGGACTTTTCAGCCATCTGGGCATTACGGATTCGAGTTAGCATGTCCGCTAACGGGTCCTGCATACTCATGGGCTAGATGCTCCTGATACAAAAAGAATTAGCCTTGCGGCTACAACTGTCGCCGAGAAATTCCGGGCAAAAAACACGGGCTCAGGCGAGCCGGTCATTCTAGACACACCCCAGAAATGAATCAAGCCCCAAAAGGGGCTTGATTCACGTTCAAGGCCACCGGCGATCGGGATCTTGCGAGCCCGAACACCGAGACTTTGATAGCTATTACCAGCTGGCTTTAACCAGACCTGGTACGTCACCACGCATTGCAGCTTCACGCAGCTTGTTACGGCCCAGGCCGAACTTGCGGTAAACGCCGTGCGGACGACCAGTCAGGCGGCAGCGGTTACGCATGCGCGAAGCGCTTGCATCACGTGGCTGCTTCTGCAGAGCTACGGTAGCTTCCCAACGAGCTTCTGGACTTGCGTTCAGATCCACGATGATAGCTTTCAGCGCTGCACGCTTGGTGGCGTACTTGGCAACGGTGAGCTGACGCTTCAGCTCACGGTTCTTCATGCTCTTCTTGGCCATTTTCCTACTCCAATCAGTTGCGGAACGGGAATTTGAAAGCACGCAGCAGAGCGCGGCCTTCATCATCGTTCTTAGCAGTGGTGGTCAGGGTAATGTCCAGACCGCGGAGAGCATCGATCTTGTCGTAATCGATTTCCGGGAAAATGATCTGCTCTTTAACGCCCATGCTGTAGTTGCCACGACCGTCGAAGGACTTGGCATTCAGGCCGCGGAAGTCGCGAACCCGAGGCAGGGAGATCGACAGCAGACGATCCAGGAACTCGTACATACGCTCACGGCGCAGGGTCACTTTGACGCCGATCGGCCATCCTTCGCGGACTTTGAAGCCAGCGATGGATTTACGAGCGTAGGTCACAACGACTTTCTGGCCGGTGATCTTTTCCAGGTCAGCAACAGCATGCTCGATGACTTTTTTGTCGCCGATTGCTTCGCCCAGACCCATGTTCAGGGTGATTTTGGTAACGCGCGGAACTTCCATCACGTTCGAAAGCTTAAGTTCTTCCTTAAGTTTCGGAGCGATTTCCTTCCGGTAAATCTCTTTTAGTCGTGCCATGGTCTTCTACCTAGCAGTGTTCAAGCATCAACCGCTTTTTGGGTCGACTTGAAGACACGAATTTTTTTGCCGTCTTCTACTTTGAAACCAACGCGGTCAGCCTTGTTGGTTTCGCTGTTGAAAATGGCGACGTTGGAAGCGTGCAGTGGCGCTTCTTTCTCGACGATACCGCCCTGTACGCCCGACATCGGGTTAGGCTTGGTATGACGCTTGACCAGGTTCAGGCCACCGACGACCAGACGGTCGTCAGCCAGAACCTTAAGCACCTTACCGCGCTTACCTTTGTCTTTGCCGGCGATCACGATGATCTCGTCGTCACGACGAATCTTTTGCATGTCGGATCTCCTTACAGCACTTCTGGGGCGAGCGAGACGATCTTCATGAACTTCTCGTTGCGAAGTTCACGGGTCACTGGCCCAAAGATACGGGTGCCGATCGGCTCTTGCTTGTTGTTCAACAGAACAGCAGCGTTGCCATCAAAGCGGATGATGGAGCCGTCTGCACGACGAACACCATGGCGAGTGCGGACTACAACAGCAGTCATCACTTGGCCTTTTTTCACCTTACCGCGAGGAATTGCTTCCTTGACGGTAACTTTGATGATGTCACCGATACCAGCGTAACGACGATGGGAGCCACCCAGCACCTTGATGCACATAACGCGGCGAGCGCCGCTGTTATCGGCCACATCGAGCATGGATTGAGTCTGAATCATATAATTTCTCCGACCCCTAGCCCTTAGACTTCCACAGCGCGTTCGAGAACATCAACCAGGGCCCAAGACTTGGTCTTGGCCATCGGACGAGTTTCACGAATAGTGACTTTGTCGCCGATGTGGCACTGGTTGGTTTCGTCGTGCGCGTGCAGCTTAGTCGAACGCTTAACGTATTTACCGTAGATAGGGTGCTTAACGCGACGCTCGATCAGAACGGTGATGGTCTTGTCCATCTTGTCGCTGACAACACGGCCAGTCAGCGTACGGACAGTTTTTTCGGCTTCAGCCATGATTACTTACCTGCCTGCTGGTTGAGCACAGTCTTCACGCGAGCGATGTCACGCTTAACTTGCGAGAGCAGATGAGACTGCCCCAACTGGCCAGTTGCTTTCTGCATACGCAGATTGAACTGGTCGCGCAGCAGGCCGAGCAGTTGCTCGTTCAGCTGCTGTGCGGATTTTTCACGAAGTTCATTCGCTTTCATCACATCACCGTCCGTTTAACAAAGGAGGTGGCGAGCGGCAGCTTTGCAGCAGCCAGGGCGAAAGCCTCACGCGCCAGCTCTTCAGAAACACCCTCGATTTCATACAGGACTTTGCCTGGCTGAATCTGGGCTACCCAGTATTCGACGTTACCCTTACCTTTACCCATCCGAACTTCGAGAGGCTTTTTGGAAATAGGCTTGTCCGGGAATACACGGATCCAGATCTTGCCACCACGTTTTACGTGACGGGTCAGAGCACGACGCGCTGACTCGATCTGACGAGCGGTGAGACGACCACGAGCAACAGACTTCAGCGCGAACTCGCCGAAGCTGACTTTGCTACCGCGCAATGCCAGACCACGGTTGTGGCCGGTCATTTGCTTGCGGAACTTCGTACGCTTTGGTTGCAACATTTGGCGTACCCCTTACTTAGCAGCTTTTTTACGAGGCGCAGGTGCTTGCGGCTTCAGCTCTTCTTGGCGACCACCAATTACTTCGCCTTTGAAGATCCAAACCTTCACACCGATCACACCGTAAGTGGTGTGAGCTTCGTAGGTGGCATAGTCGATATCGGCACGCAGGGTGTGCAGTGGCACACGACCTTCGCGATACCATTCAGTACGTGCGATTTCAGCACCGCCGAGACGACCGCTCACTTGGATTTTGATGCCTTTGGCACCAATGCGCATGGCGTTCTGTACGGCGCGCTTCATAGCACGACGGAACATTACGCGACGCTCCAGCTGCTGAGCTACGCTCTGCGCAACCAGCATACCGTCGAGCTCCGGCTTGCGGATCTCTTCGATATTGATGTGCACAGGCACACCCATTTGCTTGGTCAGGTCCTGACGCAGCTTCTCAACATCTTCACCTTTCTTGCCGATCACGATGCCGGGACGAGCGGTGTGGATGGTGATGCGTGCAGTTTGAGCCGGACGATGGATATCGATACGGCTTACGGACGCGCTTTTTAGTTTGTCTTGGAGATACTCACGCACATTCAGATCTGCGAGCAAATAGTCCGCATAAGTCCGACCGTCTGCGTACCAGACGGAGGTGTGCTCCTTGACGATTCCCAGGCGAATGCCAATGGGATGTACTTTCTGACCCATCTCTTCGACTCCGTTACTTGTCAGCAACCTTGACAGTGATATGGCAAGACCGCTTGACGATGCGATCAGCACGGCCTTTGGCACGTGGCATGATGCGCTTCAGCGAACGCCCTTCGTTGACGAAAACGGTGGAGACCTTCAGGTCATCAACGTCTGCGCCTTCGTTATGCTCGGCGTTGGCTACGGCCGACTCCAGCACTTTCTTCATGATCTCGGCGGCTTTCTTACTGCTGAAAGCCAACAGGTTGAGCGCTTCGCCCACCTTCTTCCCGCGGATCTGGTCGGCGACCAAGCGGGCTTTCTGGGCGGAGATTCGAGCGCCCGACAACTTAGCGGCTACTTCCATCATTCCTTACCCCTTAACGCTTGGCTTTCTTGTCAGCCACGTGCCCGCGATATGTACGGGTACCGGCGAACTCGCCCAGTTTGTGGCCGACCATGTCTTCGTTCACGAGAACTGGAACATGCTGACGACCGTTATGCACAGCAATGGTCAGACCGACCATTTGTGGCAGGATCATGGAACGGCGCGACCAGGTCTTAACTGGTTTGCGATCGTTCTTTTCCGCCGCCACTTCGATCTTCTTCAGTAGGTGAAGATCAATAAAAGGACCTTTTTTCAGAGAACGTGGCACTGTCGTATCCCTCTATTTACTTGCGACGACGGACGATCATTTTGTCGGTACGCTTATTACCACGAGTCTTCGCGCCCTTAGTCGGGAAGCCCCATGGCGATACCGGATGACGACCACCAGAGGTACGACCTTCACCACCACCATGTGGGTGGTCAACCGGGTTCATGGCAACACCACGAACGGTTGGGCGAACGCCACGCCAGCGTTTGGCACCAGCTTTACCCAGCGAACGCAGGCTGTGCTCGGAGTTCGAGACTTCGCCCAGGGTCGCGCGGCATTCAGCCAGCACTTTACGCATTTCACCAGAACGCAGACGCAGGGTCACGTAGACACCTTCACGAGCGACCAGCTGAGCCGAAGCACCAGCCGAACGAGCGATTTGCGCGCCTTTACCTGGCTTCAGTTCGATGCCGTGTACGGTGCTACCAACTGGAATGTTGCGCAGTTGCAGAGCGTTGCCCGGCTTGATCGGTGCCAGAGCACCTGCGATCAGCTGGTCGCCAGCGCTCACGCCTTTAGGGGCGATGATGTAGCGACGCTCGCCATCTGCGTACAGCAGCAGAGCGATGTGAGCAGTACGGTTTGGATCGTATTCAATACGCTCGACAGTGGCAGCGATGCCATCTTTGTCGTTGCGACGGAAGTCGACCAGACGGTAATGCTGCTTATGACCACCACCAACGTGACGAGTGGTAATGCGGCCATTGTTGTTACGACCACCAGACTTCGATTTCTTCTCGAGCAGCGGTGCGTGAGGAGCGCCTTTATGCAGCTCCTGGTTGACCACCTTGACCACAAAACGGCGGCCAGGGGAAGTCGGTTTGCATTTAACGATTGCCATGATGCACCCCTTCCTTACTCAGCACTGCTGCTGAAATCGAGATCTTGGCCTGGCTGAAGGGAGATAACTGCCTTCTTCCAGTCATTACGCTTGCCCAGACCGCGAGCGGTACGCTTGCTCTTACCCAGAACGTTCAGGGTAGTAACGCGTTCCACTTTCACGCTGAACAGGCTTTCGACGGCCTTCTTGATTTCCAGCTTGGTTGCGTCAGTAGCAACCTTGAAAACGAACTGGCCTTTCTTGTCTGCCAGAACCGTAGCCTTCTCGGAAACGTGCGGGCCAAGCAGAACTTTAAATACGCGTTCCTGGTTCATCCCAGCAGCTCCTCGAATTTCTTCACGGCCGACACAGTGATCAACACTTTGTCGTATGCGATCAGACTAACTGGATCGGAACCTTGCACGTCACGAACATCAACGTGTGGCAGGTTACGAGCAGCCAGGTACAGGTTCTGATCAACAGCGTCCGACACGATCAGAACGTCGGTCAGGCTCATGTTGTTCAGCTTGCCCAGCAGATCTTTGGTTTTCGGAGTTTCAACAGCGAAATCCTGAACCACGACCAGACGATCAGTACGCACCAGCTCAGCAAGGATGGAACGCATTGCTGCGCGATACATCTTCTTGTTCAGCTTCTGGGAGTGATCCTGAGGACGAGCTGCGAAAGTGGTACCGCCGCCACGCCAGATTGGGCTACGGATAGTACCGGCACGAGCACGGCCAGTACCTTTCTGACGCCATGGGCGCTTGCCGCCACCGGAAACGTCGGAACGGGTCTTTTGCTGCTTGCTACCTTGACGGCCGCCGGCCATGTAGGCCACGACTGCTTGGTGAACCAGCGTCTCGTTGAATTCGCCGCCAAATGTCAGTTCGGAAACTTCGATCGCTTGAGCGTCATTTACATTTAATTGCATGTCAGCTTCCCCTTAACCGCGAGCCTTGGCCGCCGGACGTACAACCAGGTTGCCGCCAGTAGCGCCAGGAACAGCACCCTTGACCAACAACAGATTGCGTTCAGCGTCGACGCGCACTACTTCCAGGGACTGCACGGTCACGCGCTCAGCGCCCATATGACCGGACATTTTTTTGCCCTTGAATACACGACCAGGAGTCTGGCACTGGCCAATAGAGCCCGGGACGCGGTGGGAAACGGAGTTACCGTGGGTGTTATCTTGACCGCGGAAATTCCAACGCTTGATGGTACCGGCGAAGCCTTTACCTTTCGACTGACCGGTAACGTCTACCAGTTGGCCAGCAGCGAAGATTTCTGCATTGATCAGATCGCCAGCTTGGTACTCGCCTTCTTCAAGACGGAATTCCCAAACGCCACGACCGGCAGCAACGTTCGCTTTAGCGAAGTGACCTGCTTGAGCAGCAGTCACGCGCGAAGCACGACGCTCACCTACAGTGACCTGCACTGCACGATAGCCATCGGTTTCTTCAGTTTTGAACTGGGTGACGCGATTCGGCTCGATCTCAATGACCGTGACCGGAATGGAGACACCTTCTTCGGTGAAAATACGGGTCATACCGCATTTACGACCGACTACACCAATAGTCATGTTGTAAACCTCATGAGTGTACGGGGCTTTCACCCGCTATGGCCGCCCATTTCAGAGCGTTACACGACTAAGACCGAGTCTTAGCCGAGGCTGATCTGCACTTCCACACCTGCCGCAAGATCAAGCTTCATAAGAGCATCAACGGTTTTATCCGTTGGCTGGACGATGTCCAGTACGCGCTTATGAGTACGGATCTCGTACTGGTCACGCGCGTCTTTGTTGACGTGCGGGGAGACCAGAACGGTGAACCGCTCTTTACGGGTAGGCAGTGGAATTGGACCACGCACTTGAGCACCAGTACGTTTCGCGGTTTCCACGATTTCCTGGGTGGATTGGTCGATCAGGCGATGGTCGAAAGCCTTCAACCTGATACGGATTTGCTGATTTTGCATTGGATTTCAGACTCCAGGCTGCTATTCCCACCGGGCGCAATACGCCCGTTAAAAGGAGGCGCAATTCTATAGACGGCCCCACAGAGTGTCAACCCAATAAAAAAGCCCCCGCAAGCGGGGGCTTCTTCATGAGTCGTCGATTACTCGATGACTTTGGCTACGACGCCAGCGCCGACGGTACGACCGCCTTCACGGATAGCGAAACGCAGACCATCTTCCAT
>NZ_JBXAJU010000007.1:0-342806 GCF_058797595.1 Pseudomonas sp. GW823-FHT02C05
CGGGAATAGCTCAGTTGGTAGAGCACGACCTTGCCAAGGTCGGGGTCGCGAGTTCGAGTCTCGTTTCCCGCTCCAAATTCACAAGAACGCCGCTCATTGAGCGGCGTTTTTGTTTGCCTGCGATTCAACACTGCAGCCAGTGCCCAGAAAAAAGGCCCGCCAGTACACCTGCGCGGGCCTTTGTCGTTTGCCTTGCCTACAGCGACAGCAGCAACCGCCCGGCGAACAGCAGCAGGATCAGCCCCATGCAGCGCTCGAACCAGTGCCCCAGGCGCATGAACAGCAAGCGCACCCGAGAGCTGGAGAAGAACAGCGCGACGATCACGAACCACAGCGCATTCACCAGGCACATCCAGGCGCCATATAGTGCCTGGATGCTCAGTGGAGTGGTGGCGCTGACCAGGGTGGTGAAGATCGCCAGGAAAAACAGGGTCGCCTTGGGGTTGGTGGCATTGGTCAGAAACCCCGTGGTAAAGGCTCGCAGCAAGGTCTGTTGGGGCTCATCGGTGGGCGCCTCGCCGGGAAGGCTGGTCTTGGCCTTGCTGCGCAGCAGGCTGATGCCCAAGTACAGAATGTAGGCGCCGCCCAGCAGCTTGGCCGCGCTCAGCAACCAGGGCGTAGCGTGCATCAGGGCGCCCACCCCCAGCAGGGTGTAGAGCACGTGCACCGAGATGCCGGCGCCGATGCCCAGGGCGGTACAGACCCCGGTCATGCGGCCAAAGCGCACGCTCTGGCGGATGGTCACGGCAAAATCCGGCCCGGGAGCGACCACCGCGAGAAAGTGAACCAGGGCCAGGGCGAGGAACTCGCCAAGATAGTTGGAGAGCATGCGGACTCCGCAAAGCAGGATGATTGAGTGGCAGGCCGGTTTCAGTCGAGGCTGTAGCTGACCGAAAGGGTGCCTTTCTTGAGTGAGACCGCGGTGATGAGCACCGCGCCCAGCTGCTGCAGGTGGCTGACGTGGGTGCCGCCGCAACCATAGGCCGGCAGTTGGCCAAAGCTGATCTGGCGCGAACCGTCCGCCATTGTGCTATGCCGTTCCAGGTCGGCCTCTATCCACTGCGCAATCGCGTCCTGCACGCTGGCGCCGTCGATCTCCCGGGGCTGCTCTGCCGGTTTGAACGACACCCGGCCTTCACCTGGCCAGTGATGGGCCTTGATCGGTATCCAGCCCTGGCTTTGCACGAAGTGGCCGATCAGGTGCCCGGCGGAGTGCATGCGGCTGTTGAACAGGCGCGCGGCCTCATCGACCCGGGCCTCGAAAATGCCCGGCTCCAGCGGCTGGTCCAGGTAATGCACGATCTGCTCGCCTTCCTGGGCCACCCGCAGAACGGCGGCCTGGCCGATCCAGCCGGTATCGCTGGGCTGGCCGCCACCCTGGGGGTGGAAGGGCGTGGCGTTGAGGGTGATCGCGAATTGCTGTTCGTGGGGGATGCAGCTCAGGACCTCGACGGAGGTCAGTAACTGGTCATTGTCGTAATACAGGCGCCGCGTCATTTCTCTAACCCTGGAATTCAGTGTTTTTTTATTATGCGGCCTGGGCAATTGCGTGATAATCCGTTCGAAACTCAATGGACTATTGCGTCATGAGCATAAATCTACCCCTGCCTTTGCTGGCAGAAATGGCCATTTTCGTCAGGGTCGTGGAGACCGGCAGCTTCTCCGAGGCGGCACGCCAGCTGGGCTCCTCGCCTTCGGCGGTCAGCCGCAGCATCTCGCGCCTGGAAAAGGCCCTGGCCACCCGGTTGTTGCAGCGCACCACACGCAAGTTGCGCTTGAGCGACGGTGGCGAAGAGGTGTTCAAGCGTTGCAGTGAAATGGTCAGTGCGGCCCGTTCGGTGATGGAGGTCAGCGGCCAGTTCACCCACGAAGCCGAAGGCGTGGTGCGGGTCAGCGTGCCCAAGGCGGTGGGGCGTTTCGTGGTGCACCCGCACATGCCGGAGTTTCTGCGGCGCTATCCCCAGGTCGATGTGGAACTGCTGCATGAGGACCGCGATGTCGACCTGATTGACGACAACGTCGACCTGGCGATCCGCATCACCGACCGCCCGCCGCCCGGGTTGATCGGCCGCCAGCTGTTGCGCATCGATCACCTGCTCTGTGCCACCCCGCAGTACCTGGCCGAGCACGGTACGCCGGCCCATCCCCAGGACCTGCGCCAGCACAGTTGCATCTACCTGGGCGAGACCCCCAGCGATGCGCGCTGGAAATTCACCCAGGGCAGCAAGGCGGTCACGGTGGGGGTGCGCGGGCGCTATGCGGCCAACCACACCGGGGTGCGCCTGGATGCGGTGCTGCAACACCTGGGGATCGGCAGCCTGCCGTACTTCACCGCGCGCCATGCCCTGGAGCAGGGGCTGATCGTCCAGGTGCTGCCGGAGTGGACCTTCCTGGCCTCCTACCACGGCGGTGCCTGGCTGCTGCATTCACCGACCCGTTACCTGCCGCCCAAGTTGCGGGTTTTCATCGACTACCTGGTGGAGTGCCTGGCCAAGGAGCCGACCCTCAACCGCCCGGGCAAAGCGGAACGCCCGCTGTAGGAGCTGGCTTGCCAGAGAACTCTCTGACAAGCCGGCGCTAAAAGGCGCCCATGAAAAAGGCCCGCCGGGCGAACCGTGCGGGCCTTGGTTGCGCCGGGCGCAGTGATCAGTGCTTGCTGTCCTGGGCAGAAAGCGCCAGCAGCTGCTTTTCCTGGTTCCAGTCGAAGGGCTCGTCGTTCTGCTCGGCTTCGAAACGGCGCTCTTCCAGGGCCTGGTACAGGTCGATTTCTTCATCGGGCATGTAGTGCAGGCAGTCACCGGCGAAGAACCACAGCAGGTCACGAGGCACCAGGTGGGCGATCTGCGGGTAGCGCTGCATGATCTGGCACAGCAGGTCCTGGCCCAGGTACTGGCTTTCGATCGGGTCGATCGGCAGCGAGGCGCGCAGTTCGTCGAAGCGCTCCAGGAACAGCGCGTGGCTTTCCTCGGGCACCTGTTCGGCTTCACCTACGGCGACCAGGATGCTGCGCAGGTGGTCCAGCAGGACGAGATGATCGGCGACGATGTTGGACATGACAGGGTCCTCAAGAGCAAAACGGGCGCGGGAGTATATAGCTCCCGCGCCCGGTTTCATAATCGACCTGCCCCGAAGGCGGCCGTCTAGCGGGTCTTGCCTTCGCTTAGGGTCAGCTCCTCCTTAGCAAAATCATCCACATCGATGACCTTGCGCCGCGCCGCCTCGGCCTCGTGCAGGCTCTGGGCCTCGGCGGCCTGCAGCACGCCGGCTTCCAGCGCCGCGTCGATGGCCGATTCGCCGGCAGCCGGTTTGACCTGGCCGCTTTTCAGCGCTTCGTGGAGCTTCTTGTGCAACGGGTGCACGGCGCTCAGCAGGTTGCTGGCATGTTGCAGGGCGCCCACCGGGTCGTCCTTGGATTGCGGGCGGTAGCAGCCGGCAAGCACCGCTTCCAGGGCCGGATCGCCCTGGGCTCGACCGATGATCGCCGCCACTTCGGCATCCAGCTGGTCCGATGGCCCGGTATGGCGACGGCCGAAGGGGAACACCAGCACCCGCAGCACGCAACCGAACACCCGGTTGGGGAAGTTGCTGAGCAACTCGTCCAGGGCCCGTTCGGAATGCCCGAGGCTCTCTTCCATGGCCCAGGCCAGCAGGGGGCGCAGGTATTCCGGGGAGTCCAGGTCGTGGTAGCGCTTGAGCGCTGCCGACGCCAGGTACAGGTGGCTGAGCACATCCCCCAGGCGGGCGGAAAGGCGTTCGCGGCGTTTGAGTTCGCCCCCCAGCAGCATCATCGAGAAGTCCGCCAGCAGGGCGAAGGCCGCGGCCTGGCGGTTCAGGGCACGGAAGTAGCCCTGGCTGACCTTGTCTCCCGGAACGTGTTCGAAGTGGCCCAGGCCGAGGTTCAGCACCAGGGTGCTGGCGGCGTTGCTCACGGCGAAACCTATGTGCTTGAGCAGCAGGGCGTCGAACTCCTGCAGCGCCTGGTCGTGGTCTTCGCGACCGGCCAGGGCCATTTCCTTGAGCACGAATGGATGGCAGCGGATTGCCCCCTGGCCGAAGATCATCAGGTTGCGCGAAAGGATGTTGGCGCCTTCCACGGTGATGAAGATCGGCGCTCCTTGCCAGCTGCGGCCCAGGTAGTTGTTGGGGCCCATGATGATGCCCTTGCCGCCGTGCACGTCCATGGCGTGGCTGATGCACTCGCGGCCGCGCTCGGTGAGGTGGTACTTGAGGATCGCCGACAGCACCGAGGGTTTTTCCCCCAGGTCCACGGCGTTGGCAGTGAGCATGCGTGCACTGTCCATCAGCCAGGCATTGCCGCCGAGGCGGGCCAGAGCCTCCTGGATGCCCTCGAAGGCGGCGAGGGGCACGTTGAACTGCTCCCGCACCTGGGCGTACTGGCCGGTCACCAGGCTGGTGAATTTGGCGGCGCCGGTGCCCACCGCGGGCAGGGAGATCGAACGGCCCACGGACAGGCAATTCATCAGCATCATCCAGCCCTTGCCGAGCATTTCCTGGCCGCCGATGAGGAAGTCCAGGGGAATGAACACGTCCTTGCCGGAGTTCGGGCCGTTCATGAAGGCCGCGCCCAGGGGCAGGTGGCGGCGGCCGATATCCACCCCGGGGGTGTCGGTGGGGATCAGTGCCAGGCTGATGCCCAGGTCTTCCTGGTCGCCCAGCAGGTGGTCCGGGTCATGGGCCTTGAAGGCCAGGCCGAGCAGGGTGGCCACCGGGCCCAGGGTGATGTAGCGCTTTTCCCAGTTCAGGCGCAGGCCCAGGGTTTCTTCACCCTGCCATTGGCCTTTGCAGATGATCCCGGTGTCGGGCATGGCCCCTGCATCGGAGCCGGCCAGGGGGCCGGTGAGGGCGAAGCAGGGAATGTCGTCGCCCCGGGCCAGCCGCGGCAGGTAGTGATTGCGCTGTTCGTCGGTGCCGTAGTGCAGCAGCAGTTCGGCCGGGCCCAGGGAGTTGGGCACCATCACGGTGGAGGCCAGGTCGCCGCTGCGGGTGGCCAGCTTCATGGCCACCTGGGAGTGGGCGTAGGCCGAGAAGCCCTTGCCGCCGAACTCCTTGGGAATGATCAGGGCAAAGAAACCGTGCTCCTTGATGTGGGCCCAGGCTTCGGCCGGCAGGTCCATGTGCTGGCCGATCTGCCAGTCGCTGACCATGGCGCACAGCTCCTCGGTCGGGCCGTCGATGAACGCCTGCTCTTCTTCGGTCAACTGGGCCTTGGGGTAGGCCAGCAAGGTATTCCAGTCGGGGCGGCCACTGAACAGCTCGCCGTCCCACCAGACGGTGCCGGCATCGATGGCATCGCGCTCGGTCTGGGACATCGGCGGCAGAACCTTCTGGAACCAGCTGAACAGCGGCGCACTGAAATACTTGCGCCGCAGATCGGGCAGCAGCAGAGGGGCGGCGACCGCTGCCAGCAGCACCCAGAAAATCAGCAGCAGCCAGCCGGGGGCACGGCTAAAGGCGCCCATGGCCAAGAGGTAGATGGCGACCACGCCGAGGGCGGGCAGGGGGGCGGTACGGCGATGGGCCAGGTAGGCCACTGCGAGCACCAGAACCAGTATCCACAACAACAGCATATTCAATCCTCCGTGAAACCAGGGGTGAAATCACCCTCAGAGCGTAGTCGGCCTTCGACAGCGCGGGTGAGCAGGGCAGTGCGGGTGCAATGCAAGTCTGTATCTTGCGGGCCAGGCCCGGTTGATCGTGGGGGCCATGATCTTTGGCCGATACGTCGTTATCACTGGGGCGAACGCCTCGATAGACTCAGGCTTCCTCTCGGAGGTCATGCCCATGCACGAGTACCTGCGTCCCAGCCGCTTCATCGATAGTGACCACCCGGCGGTGGTGGAGTTCGCCGAAACTCATCGCGGTGCCAGCCGCGATCCCCGACAGCAGGCCGTCAGCCTCTATTACGCGGTGCGCGAGGCCGTACGCTACAACTTCTACAGTTTCAGCCGTGATCCCCAGACCTTGCGCGGCAGCCATGCCCTGGCCACCGGCGAGAGCTATTGCGTGCCCAAGGCCACCTTGCTCGCCGGTTGTGCCCGGCATTGCGGGATACCGGCGCGCATCGGCCTGGCCGATGTGCGCAATCACCTGTCCACACCCAGGCTGCTGGAGCTGCTGCGCAGCGATGTGTTCGCCATGCACGGCTACACCGAGTTCTATCTGCAGGGTCGTTGGGTCAAGGCCACGCCGGCGTTCAACCGGCAATTGTGTGAAATGTTCGATGTGGCGCCGCTGGATTTCGACGGCCTGGAGGACAGCGTTTTCCAGCCTTTCAATCGCCAGGGCGAACAGTCGATGGAGTACCTGGTGGACCACGGGCAGTTTGCCGACGTGCCGCAGGAGCTGTTTTTCGGCCACCTGGAAAAATGCTACCCGCACCTGTTCGACGCGCAGCAGCCGCAAGTGCTGGCAGACCTGCGCGGCGATTTGAGTCGCGGCTGATCAGGCGTAGACTGCCCCGGCATTCATTACTGAGGGATGGTCATGCTGAAGATCTGGGGTCGCAAGAACTCGTCGAATGTCAGGAAGGCACTCTGGTGCGCGCAGGAACTGGGGCTCGCCTATGAGTCCCTGGACGCCGGCGGCGCCTTTGGGGTGGTGGACACCCCGGCGTACCGGGCGCTGAACCCCAATGGCCGGATTCCACTGATTGAAGACGGCGACTTCGTGCTCTGGGAGTCCAATACCATCGTGCGCTACCTGGCTGCGCGCTACGCCGCCGATAGCCACTGGTACCCGGCCGACGTGCAACTGCGGGCCAGCGCCGAGAAGTGGATGGACTGGACCACCTCGACCTTCGCTGAACCCTTCCGGCATCTGTTCTGGGGGGTGTTGCGCACCCCGGCCGAGCAGCAGGACTGGGCGCAGATCAACGCCGCCAAGGCCACGTGTGCCGAGCTGCTGGCGCGGGTCGATCAGGCCCTGGGCGAGCAGCCTTACCTGTCCGGGCAGGAGATCGGCGTGGGCGACATTCCCCTCGGCAGTTTCATCTACGCTTGGTTCGAGATGCCCATCGAGCGTCCTTCCATGCCCCATCTGCAAGCCTGGTATGAGCGCTTGAAACAGCGCCCGGCCTATCGCCAGGCCGTGATGACCGCGTTGACTTAATACCCACTATCGATACGGGTGACTGTACTTGCACGACGCAGGCACGCAACATGGCGGGCGTCCGGCGTCGTAGCAATCGGCTCGGGCCGCCCTTACTTATAAAATTCCCCCTTCTTGGTGCATGAATCCGATATGAGTTCCGCTCTGTCCATCCGGCAGCTAACCAAAACCTACGGCAACGGTTTCCAGGCCCTGAGTGGTATCGATCTGGATGTCGCCGAAGGTGACTTTTTCGCCCTGCTCGGTCCTAACGGGGCCGGCAAATCCACCACCATCGGCATTCTCTCGACCCTGGTGAACAAGACCAGCGGTACGGTGAGCGTCTTCGGCCACGACCTGGATCGTGAGCCGGCGGCGCTCAAGCGTTGCATCGGCGTGGTGCCGCAGGAATTCAACTTCAACCAGTTCGAGAAAACCTTCGACATCGTCGTGACCCAGGCCGGCTACTACGGCATTCCGGCGAAGATCGCCAAGCAGCGCGCCGAGCAGTACCTGACCCAGCTCGGCCTGTGGGACAAGCGCGATGTGCCTTCGCGTTCCCTGTCCGGTGGCATGAAGCGGCGCCTGATGATCGCCCGCGCGCTGGTGCATGAACCGCGCCTGTTGATCCTTGACGAACCTACCGCCGGGGTCGATATCGAGCTGCGCCGTTCCATGTGGAGCTTTCTTACCGAGCTCAACCAGAAAGGCATCACCATCATCCTCACCACCCACTACCTGGAAGAGGCTGAGCAGCTGTGCCGCAACATCGGCATCATCGACCACGGCACCATCGTCGAGAACACCAGCATGCGCCAGTTGCTCAGCCAACTGCATGTGGAGACTTTCCTCCTCGACCTGAAGAACGACCTGAGCGTGGCGCCGCAACTGGCCGGCTATCCGACCCGGCTGGTGGACAGCCATACCCTGGAGGTCCAGGTGGACAAGGCCGTGGGCATCACCGCGCTGTTCGGCCAACTGGCCCTGCAGAACATCGAGGTGCTGAGCCTGCGTAACAAAACCAACCGTCTTGAGGAGTTGTTCGTGTCCCTGGTGGAGAAGAATCTGTCGAAGGTGGCGGTATGAGTTCGGAGTTCAAACCCAACCTGGTGGCGCTCAACACCATTGTCTATCGCGAAGTCCGGCGCTTCACCCGGATCTGGCCGCAGACCCTGCTGCCCCCGGCCATCACCATGGTCCTGTACTTCGTCATCTTCGGTAACCTGATCGGCCGGCAGATCGGCGACATGGGTGGTTTCACCTACATGGAGTACATCGTCCCGGGGCTGATCATGATGTCGGTGATCACCAACTCCTACGGCAACGTGGTATCGAGCTTCTTCGGCAGCAAGTTCCAGCGCTCCATCGAGGAGTTGATGGTCTCGCCGTTGTCGCCCCATACCATTCTCATCGGCTACACCTTGGGCGGGGTGCTGCGGGGGCTGATGGTGGGTGTCATCGTGACGCTGCTGTCGCTGTTCTTCACCACGCTGCAGGTGCACCACCTGGGCATCACAGTGCTGGTGGTAGTGCTGACCGCGACCATCTTCTCGCTGCTGGGCTTCATCAACGCAGTCTTTGCACGCAACTTCGACGATATCTCGATCATCCCGACCTTCGTGCTGACGCCCCTGACCTACCTGGGCGGGGTGTTCTACTCGATCAACCTGCTGCCGCCGTTCTGGCAGACGGTGTCCCTGGCCAACCCGGTGCTGCACATGGTCAACGCCTTCCGTTTCGGCATCCTCGGGGTGTCGGACATCAAGATCAGCATCGCCATTACCTTCATGCTGGTGGCCACCCTGGTGCTGTATATCGGTTGCGCACGGCTGCTCGTGAGCGGGCGCGGCATGCGTCAGTAAATGCCTTTAGTGCGTCATGCAAACGGCCTCCCTCGGGAGGCCGTTTTCGTTGGTCACTGCCGTTGCTGCTTGCGCCTGGACCATTGGCGCGCGACCCACCAGCGCCAATAGAGCATGGTCAGGCAATAGGCAGTGGCCCCCAGCACCAGCCCGGCCACCACCGAGCCGAGGAGGAAGGGTTGCCACAGGGTTGCCAGCTGGCTGCTGATCCACTCCCAGGTCAGCTCGTCGGGCAGGGTGCGCGGCGGCACGTTCATCAGCCAGGCCCCCAGTTGGTAGGTGCAGAAGAACACCGGCGGCATGGTGATGGGGTTGGTCAACCAGACCAGGCTGACACTGATGGGCATATTGCCGCGCAGCCAGATGGCCAGTACCGCAGCCAGCAACATCTGCATCGGAATGGGAATAAAGGCGGCGAACAGGCCCACGGCCATGGCCCGGGCCACCGAGTGTCGATTGAGGTGCCAGAGGTTGGCGTCATGCAGCAGGGTGCCGAGAAAGCGTAAGGACTTGTGTTCCCGGATGCTGGTCGGATCTGGCATGTAACGTTTGAATAAGCGCCGGGGCATAAGGCTTCTCGGTCGGGTCAGGCGACGATTATGACCGGATTCTAGTCGGCGAAAATTCAGACATTGTGACAAATGATAAAGCCGTGCTGCCCATCCTCGACTAAGCCAAGAGTATGAACTCCCAAGGAGGGGCGGGCGGATGCGTAGCGCAATGCTGGCGCTGGCTGCAGGGCTGCTGGCGCTGGGTTTCATGCCGGCCTTGCCCCCAGGCTGGCTGCTGCTGTGTATGGCGATACTGGCCTTGATGCTGTTGCCGTTTCGTACACATCCGGTGGCATTTTTCCTGTTCGGTTTCACCTGGGCCTGTGTCTCCGCGCAGTCGGCCCTGGATGATCGCCTGGCGCCGCGCCTGGAGGCACAGACCCGCTGGCTGGAGGGGCGGGTGAGCGGCCTGCCGGAGCAGGCGGGCGGCGTGGTGCGTTTCGAGCTGGAAGATGCCCAGGCCCGCCGTGAGCGGCTGCCCCGGCGCATGCGGCTGGCCTGGCGTGAGGGCCCGGCGCTCAAGAGTGGCGAGCGCTGGCGGCTGGCGGTCAAGCTTCGCCAGCCGATGGGTTTGTTGAATCCCCAGGGCTTCGATTACCAGGCCTGGCTGCTGGCGCGCCGTATCGGCGCCACCGGCACGGTCAAGGCCGGGCAGTTGCTGGCACCGGCCCCGCAGGCCTGGCGGCAAGGCTTGCGCCAGCGCTTGCTAGAGGTCGAGGCACAGGGGCGCGGTGCGGGGCTGGCGGCGCTGGTGATGGGCGACGGTTCCGGCCTGACGCGGCAAGACTGGCAGCTGTTGCAGGACACCGGCACCGTCCACCTGATGGTGATTTCCGGGCAGCACATCAGCCTGCTGGCGGGGGTGATCTATTTCGCGGTGGCCGGGCTGGGCCGCCATGGTCTCTGGCCCGAGCGCTTGCCGTGGTTGCCCTGGGCCTGTGCCCTGGCCTGGCTCGGCGCCCTGGGCTACGGCCTGCTGGCGGGGTTCGATGTGCCAGTGCAGCGCGCCTGTGTGATGGTCGCCCTGGTACTGCTCTGGCGCATGCGCTTTCGCCATCTGCGGGCCGGCTGGCCCCTGCTGCTGGCGTTGAATGCGGTGTTGCTGGCCGAGCCGCTGGCCAGCTTGCAGGCGGGGTTCTGGCTGTCCTTTGCCGCAGTGGCAATCCTGATCTTGATCTTTGCCGGGCGCCTGGGGGCGTGGAGCTGGTGGCAGGGCTGGACCCGGGCCCAATGGTTGATCGCCATTGGCCTGCTGCCGCCGTTGCTGGCTCTGGGGCTGCCTATCAGCCTCAGCGGGCCGCTGGCCAATTTGCTGGCGGTGCCCTGGATCAGCTTTCTGGTGTTGCCGCCGGCTTTGCTCGGCAGCCTGCTGCTGCCGGTGCCTTATGTGGGTGAGGGCCTGTTGTGGCTGGCCGGTGGATTGCTGGACGGGTTGTTCCGCTTGCTCGGATTGATTGCCGGTGGGTGGCCGGCCTGGGTGCCGCCGCAGATCCCTCTGTGGCTATGGGGCATGAATGCTCTGGGCTGCCTGTTGCTGCTGTTGCCCAGGGGCGTGCCCATGCGGGTTCTGGGTTGGCCGCTGTTGCTCCTGGCGGTCTGGCCACCCCTGGCGCGCGTGCCCGAAGGCGAGGTGGAGGTCTGGCAGCTGGATGTGGGGCAGGGCCTGTCATTCATCCTGCGTACCCGTGATCACGCCCTGCTGTATGACGCTGGCGCGCGGGTCGCCGAGTTCGACCTGGGAGAGCGAGTGGTAGTGCCGACCCTGCACAGGCTCGGCATCCGGCGGCTGGACCTGATGCTGCTCAGCCATGCCGACAACGACCATGCCGGTGGCGCCCAGGCGGTGCAGCGCGCAATGCCCGTGGGCGAGGTCCGCGGAGGCCAGCCCGAAGCCTTGCCCGCGGGCCTGCAGGCAAGGCCTTGCGACAGTGGGCTGAGCTGGGTGTGGAATGGCGTGCGCTTTCGCCAGTGGCAATGGGCGGCGGCGACCGACGGCAATCAGGCTTCGTGCGTGCTCCAGGTCGAGGCTGCCGGCGAGCGCCTGCTGCTCACCGGGGACATCGACGCCCGTGCCGAACGCGCCTTGCTCGACAGCCCGCTGGCGGTGCGGACCCACTGGCTGCAGGCACCCCATCACGGCAGCCGCACCTCTTCATCCATGGCCTTGCTGCAACGGCTGGCCCCCGACGCGGTGCTGATTTCCCGTGGGCGGGGCAATGCCTTCGGTCACCCCCATCCTCAAGTGCTGGCACGCTATCGGCGCCTGGACATGGCAATTTATGACAGCGCCGAACAGGGTGCCCTGAGGCTGCAACTGGGGGCCTTCGGGGCGGCGCAAGGCCTTCGCGAGCAGCGGCGATTCTGGCGTGAGCCGCCCGCAATGCCTTAAATAACCGTGGGTTATTAAAGCCTTTGAGCATGCGACATCACGGTCTTCGGTGCGTCCGGCCCCTATGTTAGAGTGGCGCACTTTTTCGAGGGGGCTGTCACTGTGTGGGAATTGGTCAAATCCGGCGGCTGGATGATGTTGCCGATCATTCTGAGTTCCATTGCTGCCGTGGGCATCATTGCCGAGCGTCTGTGGACCCTGCGGGCCAGCCGTGTCACCCCGCCCCACCTGCTGGGGCAGGTCTGGCGCTGGATCAAGGACAAGCAGCTGAACAAGGAAAAGCTCAAGGAACTGCGCGCCGATTCGCCCCTGGGCGAGATTCTGGCGGCGGGCCTGGCCAACTCCAAGCATGGCCGCGAGATCATGAAGGAATGCATCGAAGAGGCTGCCGCCCGGGTCATCCATGAGCTGGAACGCTACCTCAACGCCCTCGGCACCATTGCCGCCATGGCACCGCTGCTGGGCCTGCTGGGCACCGTGCTGGGCATGATCGACATCTTCAGTTCGTTCATGGGCTCGGGCATGACCACCAACGCGCACATCCTCGCAGGCGGTATTTCCAAAGCCCTGATCACCACCGCCGCCGGCCTGATGGTGGGCATTCCCTCGGTGTTCTTCCACCGCTTCCTGCAACGCCGGGTCGATGAACTGGTGGTGGGCATGGAGCAGGAGGCGATCAAGCTGGTGGAAGTGATCCAGGGCGACCGCGATGTCGATCTGGCCGAGGGCAAAGCGTGAAATTCCGTCGCAAGCCCCGGGAAACCGTGGACATCAACCTGGCGTCGTTGATCGACGTGGTGTTCATCCTGCTGCTGTTCTTTGTTGTCACCACCACCTTCACCCGGGAAACCGAGCTGCGGGTCGACCTGCCGGAAGCGGTCAGCGGCTCGCCGGCCGAAGACCAGCAGGTCAAGCAACTGGATATCGCCATCAGCGCCGACGGCGTGTTTTCGGTGAACAACCAGGTCCTGCCCAAAAATGACCTGGAGACCTTGATCGAGGCCCTGCAGAAGGAGTCGGCGGGCGACACCAACCTGCCGCTGTCCATCAGCGCCGACGGCAAGACCCAGCATCAAGCGGTGATCACTGCCATGGATGCAGCCGGCAAGCTCGGTTTCAGCCACCTGCGCATGACCACCGTCGAGGCGGACCCGGCACCCTGATGGCACTTTCCGATCGCCTGCTCAATGCCTGGTACAACGGCCACCCCGCGCTGAAACTGCTGCGCCCCCTGGAATGTCTGTATCGCCGAGTGGTGACGGGCAAGCGCCAGCGCTTTCTTGCCGGTGAGGGGGCGATCTATCAACCACCAGTGCCGCTGATCGTGGTGGGCAACATCACCGTCGGCGGCACCGGCAAGACGCCGTTGATCCTGTGGCTGGTGGAGCACTGCCAGCGCCTCGGGTTGCGGGTCGGGGTGGTCAGCCGCGGCTACGGGGCCAAGCCGGCGCAACTGCCCTGGCGCGTCAGCGCCGAAGATTGCGCCGCGGTGGCCGGTGATGAGCCGCTGCTGATCGTCCAGCGCTGCGGCGTGCCGCTGATGATCGATCCGGATCGCGGCCGCGCGGTACAGGCCCTGCTGGCCGCCGAGCCGCTGGACCTGATCCTGTCCGACGACGGCCTGCAGCACTACCGCCTGGCCCGTGACCTGGAGCTGGTACTGATCGATGCCGCCCGCGGCCTGGGCAACCGCCGCTGCCTGCCTGCCGGGCCGCTGCGCGAGCCGGCGGAGCGTTTGCAGAGCGTCGACGCGGTGCTCTACAACGGCGCAGTTGATGACCGTGACGACGGGTTCGCCTTTCATCTCAAGCCCTCGGTGCTGGTCAACCTGCGCAGTGGCGAGCGCCGTGCGCTGGAGCATTTCGCCCCCGGCCAGGCGCTGCATGCGGTGGCGGGTATCGGCAATCCCCAGCGTTTCTTCAACACCCTTGAAACGCTACACTGGCGGCCTGTTCCCCATGCATTTGCCGATCACGCTCAATACAGTGCGCAGGCCTTGACCTTCACCCCGTCATTGCCGCTGGTCATGACCGAGAAAGATGCGGTCAAGTGCCGGGCTTTCGCGGCAGACGACTGGTGGTACCTGGCGGTCGATGCCCAGCCTTCGCCGGCCTTCGTCGCCTGGTTCGACACCCAGTTGATGCGCCTGCTGCCTGATCGTCTGCTGCCTTAATTCGCTTTTATCCAGGGAATCCTCATGGACACCAAACTGCTCGACATCCTCGCCTGCCCGATCTGCAAAGGCCCCCTCAAACTCAGCGCCGACAAGACCGAGCTGATCAGCAAGGGCGCGGGCCTTGCCTATCCGATTCGCGATGGCATCCCGGTGATGCTGGAAAGCGAAGCGCGCACCCTGACCACCGAAGAGCGCCTGGACAAATGAGCAGCGCCTTCACCGTTGTCATCCCGGCGCGCTACGCCTCCACTCGCCTGCCAGGCAAGCCGCTGCAACTGATCGCCGGCAAGCCGATGATCCAGTGGGTCTGGGAACAGGCGCGCAAGAGCAGCGCCGAGCGGGTCGTGGTGGCCACCGATGATCAGCGCATCGTCGAGGCCTGCCAGGGCTTTGGCGCCGAGGCGCTGCTGACCCGGGAAGATCACAACTCCGGCACCGACCGGCTGGCGGAAGTCGCCGCCCAGCTGGGTCTGGCCGCGGATGCGATCGTGGTCAACGTACAAGGCGACGAGCCGTTGATCCCGCCGTCGGTGATCGATCAGGTAGCGGCCAACCTGGCAGCCCACACCGAAGCGCGCATGGCCACCCTGGCCGAGCCGATCGAGGACGTGCAGACCCTGTTCAACCCCAATGTGGTCAAGGTGGTCAGCGACCTCAACGGCCTGGCCCTGACCTTCAGTCGCGCCACCTTGCCCTGGGCTCGGGATGCCTTTGCCCAGAGTCGTGAGCAACTGCCCGAAGGCGTGCCTTATCGCCGTCACATCGGCATCTATGCCTACCGCGCCGGCTTTCTTCACGACTTCGTCAGTTGGGGCCCGTGCTGGCTGGAAAACACCGAATCCCTGGAGCAACTGCGTGCCCTGTGGCATGGCGTGCGGATCCACGTGGCCGACGCCCTGGAAGCACCGCCTACCGGCGTCGATACCGCCGAAGACCTTGAGCGCGTTCGGCGCCTGCTGGAGGCCTGATGCGGGTTCTGTTCGTCTGCCTGGGCAATATCTGCCGCTCGCCCACCGCCGAAGGCGTGCTGCGCCGCAAGTTGCACGAGGCCGGCCTGGGTGACCAGGTGCAGGTCGCCTCTGCGGGCACCAGCGACTGGCACATCGGCAAGGCCCCGGACAAGCGCAGCCAGCAGGCTGCCTTGCGGCGCGGCTACGACCTGTCGGCGCAACGGGCGCAGCAGGTCGGCAGCGCCGATTTCGCTGCCTATGACCTGATCTTCGCCATGGACCAGAGCAACCTGCGCAACCTCAAGGCCCTGCAACCGGCCCGGGGCAAGGCCGAGCTGGACCTGTTCCTGCGTCGCTACGAGGCGGCGCTGGATGAAGTGCCGGATCCGTACTACGACGGCGAGCAGGGTTTCGAGCAGGTGCTGGACCTGATCGAGGATGCCTGCGACCGGCTAGTGGTCGAATTGAAGGGGCGGCTATGACCCTGGACATTCAGGCCGATGTGTCCCTCAAGCCGTTCAACAGCTTCGGGGTCGAGGTCAAGGCGAAGTGGTTTGCCCAGGCCCACAGCGACGACGAGGTACGCGAGGCCCTGGCCTATTGCGCTACCCACCAGTTGCCGCTGCTGGTGATCGGCGGCGGCAGCAACCTGCTGCTGACGGCGGATATCCAGGCCCTGGTGCTGCGCATGGCCACTCGTGGCATTCGCCTGCTCAGCGATGACGGGCAGCGGGTGGTGGTCGAGGCCGAGGCCGGGGAAACCTGGCATCCCTTTGTCCAGTGGACCCTGGAGCAGGGCCTGTCCGGGCTGGAGAACCTGAGCCTGATTCCCGGCACCGTCGGCGCCGCACCGATGCAGAACATCGGCGCCTATGGGGTGGAGATCAAGGACGTGTTCGCCGGCCTGACCGCCCTCGATCGGCAGACCGGCGAGCTGCGGGAATTCGACCTGGCGCAGTGTCAGTTCGCGTACCGCGACAGCCTGTTCAAGCATCAGGCCGGTCGCTGGTTGATCCTGCGGGTGCGCTTTGCCCTGAACCGTGTCGATCACCTGCACCTGGAATACGGTCCGGTGCGCCAGCGCCTGAGCGAGCAGGGCATCGAACAGCCGACGGCCAGCGATGTCAGCCGGGCGATCTGCAGCATCCGCAGCGAGAAGCTCCCGGACCCTGCCGTGCTGGGTAATGCCGGCAGCTTCTTCAAGAACCCGGTGGTGCCGGCGGCACTGGCGGCGCAGATCAAGCAGTCGCATCCGGGGCTGGTGGGTTACCCCCAGGCCGATGGGCAGGTGAAGCTGGCGGCCGGTTGGCTGATCGAACAGGCGGGCTGGAAGGGCTTTCGCGAGGCGGATGCCGGGGTCCATCGCTTGCAATCGCTGGTGCTGGTCAACTATGGCGGCGCCAGCGGCCTGCAGTTGCTGGAACTGGCGCGGCGGATCCAGCGCGATATCGCCGAGCGTTTCAGTGTCGAGCTGGAGATGGAGCCCAACCTCTATTAACGAGAGCCGGCTTGCGGTGGATAGCAAAAAGCCTTGCCTGGCTGACGTTCGGGCAAGGCTTTTTTGTTAATTGCGGCTTAACTTAGCAGGCTAAGAATCAGCTTTCTGCTGTTCCCAAAGGCCCGGTGAAGCCTGTCTTCACAAGAGAGCCCGATTAGCCTGAGCCGATCTGCGTGCACCGCAGCCGCGGTACTGCACGGCGGATGACTCGACCCCATCACTCAGAAAATGCGGGCGTGCCCATGATTACCCTGAAGCTCAACGGTCAAGATCATCAACTGGACGTCACCGAGGACATGCCGCTGCTGTGGGCTATCCGCGACGTGGCGGGCTACAACGGCACCAAGTTCGGCTGCGGCATGGGCCTGTGCGGCGCCTGTACGATTCATATCGACGGCGACCCGGCGCGCAGTTGCATCACGCCGATAGGCTCGGTGCAGGGCAAGAACGTCAGCACCATCGACAACCTGCATACCGACCCGGTAGGGCAGGTGGTGCAGCAGGCCTGGCTGGATACGGCGGTGGCCCAGTGCGGTTACTGCCAGGGCGGGCAGATCATGTCGGCCACTGCCTTGCTCAAGGTTCACCCCAACCCCAGCGACGAGCAGATCGAAGAGGCGATGCTCGGCAATATCTGCCGCTGCGGTACTTACAACCGGATCAAGACCGCGATCCGCCAGGCTTCCAGCCATCTGCAGGAGGCCAAGGCATGAACCGCCTACCGCAGGATTTTGCCCTGAGCAACCTCAGCCGCCGGGGCTTTCTCAAAGGTGTGGGGGCCACTGGAGCCCTGGTGCTGGCTGCGAGCTGGGGCTGGCAGGAGGCCTTTGCCGAGGACAAGAAATTCGGTGCCGACGGCATGCCCCACGGCTGGGTCGATGACCCCAAGGTCTACGTGAGCATTGCCAGCGACGGCAGCGTCACGGTGATCTGCAATCGCTCGGAGATGGGCCAGGGCGTGCGCACCAGCCTGAGCATGGTGGTGGCCGATGAACTGGACGCCGACTGGGCGCAGGTCAAGGTTCGCCAGGCACCGGGTGACGAGGTGCGTTTCGGCAACCAGGACACCGACGGCTCGCGCAGCATGCGTCATTGGTACGAGCCCATGCGCCGCTGTGGCGCGGCTGCGCGGACCATGCTGGAACAGGCCGCCGCTGCGCAGTGGCAGGTGCCATTGGCGCAGTGTCGGGCGCAGTTGCACAAGGTGGTTCACCAGCCCACCGGGCGTGAGCTGGGCTATGGCGCCCTGGCCGCTGCGGCAGGCGCCCTGGCGGTGCCTGCCCGGGATAGCCTGCGCCTGAAGCAGCCCGGGGAGTTCCGCTACATCGGCAAGGAGGCCACCCGGGCCATTGATGGCCAGGACATCGTCAACGGCCGTGCGGTGTACGGCGCCGATGTGCATTTCGACGGCATGCTGTTCGCGGCGGTGGCGCGGCCCCGGGTGTATGGCGGCAAGGTCAAGTCGGTGGATGACAGCGCAGCCTTGAAGGTACCGGGGGTGATCAAGGTCATGCCCATCGACAGCCGCCCCTTGCCTTCGGAGTTCCAGCCCCTGGGCGGCGTGGCTGTGGTGGCGAGCAACACCTGGGCGGCGATCAAGGGCCGCGATGCCTTGAGGATCGAGTGGGAGGATGGCGCCAACGCTGGCTACGACTCCATCCAATACCGCAAGCAACTGGAGGCGGCGGCGCGGCAACCGGGCAAGGTGGTGCGCAGTACCGGCAACCTGGATGAGGCCCTGAAGGGCGCCGAGAGCAGCCTGGAGGCCAGCTATTACCTGCCGCACCTGGCCCAGGCGCCGATGGAGCCGATGGTGGCCGTGGCGCGATTCCAGGACGGTCGCTGCGAGGCGTGGGCACCGAGCCAGGCGCCACAGGTGACCCGCGAGCGAATCGCCGAACGCCTGGGGATCGGCTTCGAGCAGGTCACGGTGAACGTCACGCTGCTGGGCGGCGGCTTCGGGCGCAAGTCCAAGCCCGACTTCATCCTGGAGGCTGCGATCCTGGCCAAGGCCTTTCCCGGCAAGGCGGTGCGGGTGCAGTGGACCCGCGAGGACGATATCCACAACTCCTACTTCCATACCGTGTCGGCGGAATACCTCAAGGCCGGGCTGAACAAGGACGGCCTGCCGGCGGCCTGGCTGCACCGCACCGTGGCGCCGAGCATCACCGCGCTGTTCGCCCCGGGGATGAATCACGAAGGCGCCTTCGAGCTGGGCATGGGCTTTACCAACATGGCCTACGCGATTCCCAACGTGCGCCTGGAAAACCCCGAGGCCGCGGCCCATACCCGGGTCGGCTGGTACCGTTCGGTGTCGAACATTCCCCATGGCTTCGCGATCCAGAGTTTTGTCGACGAACTGGCCCACAAGGCCGGCCAGGATCCGCTGCAGTACCAGCTCAAGCTGCTGGGGCCGGATCGTCAGATCGACCCCCGAACCCTGAGCGAGGAGTGGAACTACGGCGAATCCCCCGAGCGCTACCCCATTGATACCGGGCGCCTGCGCACGGTGCTGGAAACCGCGGCCAAGGCGGCCGGCTGGGGGCGCTCGCTGCCCAAGGGACGCGGTCTGGGGCTGGCCGTGCACTACAGCTTCGTGACCTATGTGGCGGCGGTGATCGAGGTGGAAGTGAAGGACGATGGCACGCTGATCGTGCATCAGGCCGATATCGCCGTGGATTGCGGCCCGCAGATCAACCCCGAGCGTATCCGCTCGCAATTCGAAGGGGCCTGCGTCATGGGCCTGGGCAATGCGGTGCTGGGGGAGATCAGCTTCAAGGAGGGCAAGGTCCAGCAGGACAATTTCCATATGTACGAAGTGGCGCGCATGTCCCTGGCGCCGAAACAGGTGCAGGTGCACCTGGTGACGCCGCCGGGGGACGTGCCCCTGGGCGGGGTGGGAGAGCCCGGTGTGCCGCCGATTGCGCCGGCCCTGTGCAACGCGATCTTCGCCGCCACCGGCAAGCGCATACGCAACCTGCCGGTGCGCTACCAGTTGCAGGGCTGGCAGCAGGCGAGCGCCTGATGGACAGCGTCGACCTGAATGTCCTGCGCAGTGTCCTGGAATGGCGGCGCGCCGGGCGCGGCGTGCTGCTGTACAGCGTGGTGCAGACCTGGGGCAGCGCGCCGCGGCCACCCGGCGCCATGCTGGCCCTGCGCGACGACGGGGTGGTGATCGGCTCGGTGTCCGGAGGCTGTATCGAGGATGACCTGATCAGCCGCCAGGGCGATGGGCGCCTGTCTCGCCACGGGCCGCCGGTGCAACTGGTGACCTACGGCGTGACCCTGGAGGAAGCGGCGCGATTCGGCCTGCCCTGTGGCGGCACCTTGCGCCTCACCGAAGAGCGGGTTGGCGACCCGGCCTGGGTCGCCGAATTGCTCCAGCGCTGCGAAGCCCACCAGATCGTGGCCCGGGAGCTGAACCTGGGCACCGGCCAGGTGCTGCTCAAAGCTGCGAACCGTGGCGATGAATTGGCGTTTGACGGGGTCACCCTGCGGGCGATCTACGGACCACGCTGGCGCTTGCTGCTGATCGGCGCCGGGCAGTTATCGCGCTATGTGGCGCAGATGGCCCGCTTGCTGGATTTCGAGGTGCTGATCTGCGATCCGCGCCAGGAGTTCGTGCATGGCTGGGAGGGGCAGGATGGACGTTTTGTCGCCGGGATGCCCGACGATGCGGTGCTGAGCATCGAGCCCGACGAGCGCACGGCGGTGGTGGCCCTGACCCATGATCCGCGCCTGGATGACATGGCGCTGCTGACGGCGCTCGACTCCCGGGCATTTTACGTCGGCGCCCTGGGTTCCCGGGCCAACAGCCAGAAGCGCCGGGACAATCTGGCGCTGCTGGGTCTTTCGGCGCAGGCCATCGAGCGCTTGCACGGGCCGGTCGGATTGCCCATCGGCAGCCATACGCCGGCGGAGATTGCCTTGTCGTTGCTGGCCGAAATCGTCGCGCTGAAAAATGGTGTCGAACCGCTGCAGAAGAAGCTGCCAGTGCGAGTGGCGGAGATGGTGAGGTGAGCCGCAGGCCTTGCGCAATCATCCTGGCGGCGGGGCAGGGCAGGCGTTTTCGCCAGGTGGCCGGGGCCGGGCAGGACAAGCTGCTGGCGCCCTGCCGCGGGCGTGACGGGGTGCAGCGGCCGGTGCTGGAGCAGGTACTGGTGAGCCTGCCGGTGGACGTTGCCCGGCGAGTGCTGGTGACCACGGCGGATCGACCCCAGGTGGTGGATCTGGCGCGTGCCTACGGTTGTCAGGTACTGGTGCTGGAGTCCGTGGGCATGGGGCACAGCCTGGCCGCGGCGGTGGCTGCCTGCGCCGATGCCCATGGCTGGATGGTCTGGCTGGGGGACATGCCCTTTATCCTGCCCGCCACCGCCAGTCGGGTGATGGAGGCAATGACCGAGGAGGGCATCAGCGTGCCGCGGCTGGGGGATGAGTTGGGTCATCCGGTGGGCTTTGGCCGGTCTTATGGCGCAGCGTTGCAGGGCCTGTCTGGTGATCGGGGAGCCCGGCCGCTGTTCGCTTCGGGGCGGGTGGTGGAAGTTCCGGTGACGGATCCGGGGGTGACCTGGGATGTGGACGTTCCGCAGGCGTTGCTGTTTCCGGATTGTCAGGTGCTCCAGGTATAAAAAAGCCCCGCCCGGTTACCCGGGCGGGGCTTTTTCATGGGCTGCTGGAATCAGACGAGAGGTTTAGGCTCGTGCTGTTCTTCCTCGGCATGCACAGCGTGCTCGACAGCGCGCGGTGCTTGCTCGGCCACAGGGGCCGATTCTTCCACTGCAGGTTCGGCCACTGGCGCCGGTGCAGTCTCTTCGGCTGGCGCAGGGGCGGCCTCGACCACCTCCGGCGCTTCTACCGGAGCCGGCTCGGCGGTCACCACGGCTTCAGCCGGAGCAGCGGCAGCCAGCTCGGCTTCCTTCTGCAGGCGCTCGGCTTCACGCTTGCGGCGACGCACTTCGCGTGGGTCGTTCGGTGCACGGCCATTGCTGGTCAGGGTGCTGACCGGCGCGGCTTCAGCTTCGACAGCGGGTGCAGGCTCTTCGGCCACCACTGGTGCTGCAACCGGAGCCGGCTCTTCAACCTGGGCAGGCTGCTGGGCCGCTACAGGCTCTTCAACCACCAATGCTGGCTCGGCAACCGGGGCTGGCGCAGGGGCTTCCTGAACCGGCTCGATGGCCTTTTCTTCAACCACTGGCGCCTGGGCTACAGGTTCTGCTGCCGGTTGTTCGGCAACCACAGGCTGGGCTTCGACGACCACGGCCGGTTCGGCAGCCACTTCAACCTGAGCCTGCTCTTCAGCCACTGGAGCCACTTCCACTGCAGGAACCACTGGGGCTTCTACCGGTGTGGTGGCTTCAACCACTGGGGCTTCCGGAGCCTTGTCTTCTACAGCGGCAGTCGCACGTTCGGCTTGCTGGTGAGCTTCGGCTTCAGCATTGGCGCTGATGGCGGTGCTGGCAACCGCGGCAGTTACCGCAAGGCCGGCAGCCAGATCGGCGCTGCTTGGCTCTTCGGCGTTTTCTTCCGAGCCTTCGATCACATTGCCGTTGGCATCACGTTGGCGCTCGCGACGGTTGCTGCGACGACGCTGGCCGCGGGAGCGACGACGTGGACGTTCGCCTTCTGCGTTGTCCTGGCCGTCTTCCTGCAGTTGCTCTTCGTTCGGCAGCGCTTCTTCTTCGCTGGCGGCAGCGGCTTGAGCCTGTTCGGCACGTGGTTGGCGCTCTTCACGTGGCGCACGTGGCTGGCGCTCTTCGCGAGGCTGGCGCGCCGGACGTTCTTCGGCAACAACGGCGGCGGTAGCAGCGGCTGCAGCTGGAGCGGCGTCCAGAGGCTCGCGCAGTTCACGCACACGTTCTTCACGCTCGCCACGTGGCTTGCGCTCTTCACGCGGGGCGCGTGGCTGGCGTTCTTCGCGCGGTGCACGGGGTGCGCGTTCTTCGCGGGCTACCGCTTGAACTTCTTCACGGGCTTCGCGAACTTCGCGTGGCTGACGCTCTTCCCGTGGTGCGCGTTCTTCACGCGGGGCACGTTCTTCGCGCGGCTTGCGCTCTTCATCGCGGCGACCGTTACGGTTGCGGCTCTGCTGGCGGCCATTGCGACGCTGTTCTTCGTTGCTGCGAGCAGGGCGCTCGGTCACTGGCTTCTCGACCACGACCGGTGCGGCTGGCTCTTCCTTGGTAGCGAACAGGCTGACCAGGGACTTCACCAGGCCTTTGAACAGGCTTGGTTCGGCCACTGGAGCCGGTGCAGCTACAGGGGCAGCGACGACTTCGGTCGGAACCGGAGCGTTGGCGCGGGCCGGGGCAGTCTTCACTGCCGCTTCCTGGCGAACCAGGGTGCGGGTGGCGGCGGTTGGCTGGACTTCTTCGGCTTCGGCGGCGGCCGCTGCGATTTCGTAGCTGGACTGGTTGGTGTTGGCTTCCGGGCTGTCATCACGCAGGCGCTGAACTTCGAAGTGTGGCGTTTCGAGGTGATCGTTCGGCAGGATGACGATGCGGGCGCGGGTGCGCAGTTCGATCTTGGTGATCGAGTTGCGTTTTTCGTTGAGCAGGAAAGCGGCGACCGGAATCGGCACTTGGGCGCGCACTTCGGCGGTGCGGTCTTTCAGGGCTTCTTCTTCGATCAGGCGCAGGATCGCCAGGGACAGCGACTCGACATCACGGATGATGCCGGTGCCGTTGCAGCGCGGGCAGACGATGCCGCTGCTTTCGCCCAGGGATGGACGCAGGCGCTGACGGGACATTTCCAGCAGGCCGAAGCGCGAGATGCGGCCGATCTGCACGCGAGCGCGGTCGGCTTCCAGGCATTCGCGGACTTTTTCTTCCACGGCACGCTGGTTCTTGGCCGGGGTCATGTCGATGAAGTCGATGACGATCAGGCCGCCGATGTCACGCAGGCGCAGTTGGCGAGCGATTTCTTCCGCTGCTTCCAGGTTGGTCTGCAGGGCGGTTTCTTCGATGTCGCTGCCTTTGGTGGCGCGGGCCGAGTTGATGTCGATGGACACCAGGGCTTCGGTCGGATCGATGACGATGGAGCCGCCGGAAGGCAGTTCGACCACGCGCTGGAAAGCGGTCTCGATCTGGCTTTCGATCTGGAAACGATTGAACAGCGGCACGCTGTCTTCGTACAGCTTGATCTTGCTGGCGTACTGCGGCATCACCTGGCGGATGAAGGTCAGGGCTTCGTCCTGGGCTTCAACGCTGTCGATCAGCACTTCGCCGATGTCCTGGCGCAGGTAGTCGCGGATCGCGCGGATGATCACGTTGCTTTCCTGGTAGATCAGGAATGGCGCGGAACGATCCAGGGACGCTTCCTTGATGGCGGTCCAGAGTTGCAGCAGGTAGTCGAGGTCCCACTGCATCTCTTCGCTGCTGCGGCCCAGGCCGGCAGTGCGCACGATCAGGCCCATGTCGGCTGGTGCCACCAGGCCGTTCAGCGCTTCACGCAGTTCGTTGCGCTCTTCGCCTTCGATGCGGCGGGAGATACCGCCGGCACGCGGGTTGTTCGGCATCAGTACCAGGTAACGACCGGCGAGGCTGATGAAGGTGGTCAGGGCGGCGCCCTTGTTGCCACGCTCTTCTTTCTCGACCTGGACGATGACTTCCTGGCCTTCGCTCAGGACGTCCTTGATGTTGACGCGGCCTTCGGGGGCTTTCTTGAAGTATTCGCGGGAGATTTCTTTGAGGGGCAGGAAGCCGTGGCGCTCAGAGCCGAAATCGACAAAGGCAGCCTCGAGGCTTGGTTCGATGCGAGTGATGCGGCCTTTATAGATGTTGGCCTTTTTCTGCTCGCGGGCTCCGGACTCGATGTCCAGGTCGTAGAGGCGCTGGCCGTCTACCAGAGCAACACGCAACTCTTCGGGTTGAGTTGCGTTAATCAGCATTCTTTTCATGTAGTACCGTCGGTTTCCGGGCTGCCGGAAACGGCGTTCGGCACACACGACTTCTCACGGTCGGTGTCAGGTGCGTCAGGAGTGGTTGACCACTCGAGTGTCTAGCGAGGTTCGTCCGGGTAACTAAGAACGAAGTCGCGACTTACGCGTCCTGCTTGCTGTGGTGACTAAGGCACCGCTTAAGCAAAAGTCTGTCAGGAGGAGGAATCAACCGGCGACTGTGGACGAGATGAAGCGTCTTGATAAAGCCTAATGCTACACAGTCCGACGGTTGTGCATCTCCACCCTACACGTATCCCTGATAATTCGGGTGCTGCCGCGCGCAGAATCCGCAGCGGGTTGGCATTTACCGTGAACTCCGAAAGGGGAGGTCACGCATCATGGCTAAAGGCGTTGTTTCCGCAACTTTCGCTCGGGATCGTTTGTCGCTGACTGCACTTTGTGAACTGGCCGTTAATCGCTGCGTAAAAGGCGAGTAGTCACTCTGCTTTCTACGGGTTTCAGGCCTCATGTCACCTGCGCTTGTTACAACGCCGAACTCTTCCGTTAGATAGTGAAAACTGCGTAGGACGGCCTTGCGTCCTTATGAATTGCGTTGGTCAGGGCCGGCTGTTTGCCGCTGTTCCTCTGCCCAGCCGCTTTTGGCGGCGTTCGCGACTATAGCAGCAATCATTAAGTGCTTCAAATCCATAAAAAATTGTTATCATTCGCGCCATGACGACTACTGCCCCCTCGACTCCAGGCGTTCAATTGCTTGAGGTCTCGCCGGAATATGCCGGCCAACGTATTGATAACTTCCTTCTCGCCCGGCTCAAAGGCGTGCCCAAGACCTTGATTTACCGCATTTTGCGTAAAGGCGAAGTGCGAGTGAACAAGGGGCGGATCAAGCCCGAGTACAAGCTGCAAGCGGGTGATGTGGTGCGCGTGCCTCCCGTGCGTGTGCCCGAGCGCGATGAGCCGGTGCCGTTGGCTCAAGGGCTGCTGCAGCGCCTGGAAGCCTCGATCGTCTTCGAAGACAAGGCCCTGATTGTGATCAACAAGCCTGCCGGGATTGCCGTGCATGGCGGCAGCGGCTTGAATTTCGGGGTGATCGAAGCCTTTCGTCAGTTGCGCCCGGACGCCAAGGAGCTGGAGTTGGTGCATCGCCTCGATCGGGACACCTCCGGCCTGCTGATGATCGCGAAAAAACGCAGCATGCTGCGTCATCTGCATGCCGCGCTGCGGGGCGATGGCGTGGACAAGCGCTACATGGCGCTGGTCCGTGGCCATTGGGCCACGGCGGTGAAGCAGGTGCGTGCGCCGCTGCTCAAGAGCAACCTGCGCTCCGGCGAGCGCATGGTGGAGGTCAACGAAGAGGGCAAGGAGGCCTTGACCGTGTTCAAGGTGCTGCGCCGCTTCGGTGATTTCGCCACCATGGTCGAGGCCAAGCCGGTGACCGGGCGTACTCACCAGATTCGTGTGCACACCCTGCATGCCGGGCACTGCATTGCCGGTGACAGCAAGTACGGCGATGACGATTTCACTCGCGAGATCCGTGAGCTGGGCGGCAAGCGCCTGTTTCTCCATGCCTATATGTTGACGGTGCCGCTGCCCGATGGCGGCGAGCTGAAATTGCAGGCCCCGGTGGATGAGATGTGGGCCAAGACCGTGGAGCGCCTGAGTGCACCCTGATTACAAACTGCTGATCTTCGACTGGGACGGCACTCTGGCCGATTCCATTGGTCGGATTGTCGAGTCGATGCATGCATCTGCTGATCGTTCCGGCTTTCCTCGCCGCGATGACTACGCCGTCAAGGGCATTATCGGTCTGGGATTGCCAGAGGCGATTCGCACACTGTATCCGGAAATAGATGAGGGGCAGTTGGTAGCCTTTCGTCAGCATTATGCGGATCACTACATTGCTCTCGAGGCCGAGCCTTCGCCTCTGTTTGCTGGTGTGGTGCAGTCTCTCGACGCCTTTCGGGATGAGGGATATCAGCTGGCTGTCGCCACCGGCAAGGCCCGGCGAGGGCTGGATCGAGTGTTGAGGGCCCATGGTTGGGAAGGGTATTTCGATATCACCCGGGCGGCCGACGAAACTGCCAGCAAGCCTCATCCGTTGATGCTGGAGGAAATCCTTGCTCATTGCGGGGTTGGGCCGCGGCAGGCTTTGATGGTTGGCGATTCGTCCTTTGATCTGTTGATGGCGCGCAATGCCGGAATGGATTCGGTGGCCGTGAGCTACGGTGCTCAGTCCATCGAGGCCTTGCAGGCATTCGAGCCGCGCTTGTCCATCGACCGTTTTCCTCAATTGCACGCCTGGCTGAGCCAGGGTGCCGATTAAGTTTTTGCTGGGGTAGCAGGCATGACCGACGAATGGAAGGCGCCGAGCAAGGCGGGCGCTGAAGGTGGTGATGATAAAAGCTGGAAACTGCTGGAGAAGACGCTGTTGGCCGGCGTCCAGGAACAGCGTCGCTCGCGGCGCTGGGGCATTTTCTTCAAGCTGTTGACCTTTGTTTACCTGTTCGCGGCGCTGGCGTTGTTCACGCCGCTGATGACCATGGAAAAGAATGCCACTCGTGGCGGTAGCTACACCGCGGTGATCGATGTCACGGGGGTGATTGCCGACAAGGAATCGGCCAGTGCTGACAATATTGTCGGCAGCCTGCGTACTGCGTTCGATGATCCCAAGGTCAAGGGCATTGTGCTGCGTATCAACAGCCCTGGCGGCAGCCCGGTGCAGTCCGGCTACGTCTATGACGAGATCCGTCGTCTGCGGGCTTTGCACAAGGACACCAAGGTCTACGCGGTGATCTCGGATCTCGGGGCGTCGGGTGCTTACTACATCGCCAGCGCTGCTGACGAGATCTATGCCGACAAGGCGAGCCTGGTGGGTTCCATTGGTGTGACGGCGGCCGGCTACGGCTTTGTCGGCACCATGGAGAAGCTGGGGGTTGAGCGTCGCACCTATACCTCGGGCGAGCACAAGTCGTTCCTGGATCCGTTCCAGCCGCAAAAGCCTGAAGAGACCCAGTTCTGGCAGGGCGTGCTGGACACCACTCATCGCCAGTTCATTGCCAGCGTCAAGCAGGGCCGTGGCGATCGCCTGAAGGACAAGGAGCATCCGGAGCTGTTCTCCGGCCTGGTGTGGTCGGGCGAGCAGGCGCTGCAATTGGGGTTGATCGATGGCCTGGGCAATACCAGTTCGGTGGCGCGGGATGTGATTGGCGAGAAAGAGGTGGTGGACTTTACCGTCCAGGAATCGCCATTTGATCGCTTCTCGAAGAAGCTCGGTGCCAGCGTGGCAGAGCAGATCGCCATGTGGATGGGCTTTCAGGGCCCAACCTTGCGCTGATCGGGTGTTGCTCAATAAAAAGCCGGCTTGAGTGCCGGCTTTTTTATGGCGGCTCAGGGTGTCTCTACGCCCTCGGCCAGCAGCATGTCCACGAGGCGGATCAGTGGCAGGCCTATAAGGCTGGTGGCGTCGCTGCCGGCGGTGCTCTGGAACAGGCTGACCCCCAGGCCTTCGGCCTTGAAGCTGCCGGCGCAATCATAGGGCTGTTCGGCGTGCAGGTAGCGTTCGATGCGGGTGCTGTCCAGGGTGCGCATGTTGACCGTGAACGGGACGCAGTCGACCTGGCAGTGGCCGGTCTGGCTGTTGAGCAGGGCCAGGCCGGTGAGGAAGGTCACACTGGCGCCGCTGGCGTCCAGCAGTTGCTGGCGGGCTTTTTCGAAGGTATGGGGTTTGCCGATGATGCGCTCGCCGAGCACCGCGACCTGGTCGGAACCGATGATCAGGTGTGCTGGATGGCTGCTTGCCAGGGCGCGGGCCTTTTCCTCGGCCAGGCGTTTCACCAGGGCCGTGGCAGACTCTCCGGGACGATGGCTTTCGTCGATGTCAGGAGAGCTGCAGGTGAAGGGCAGGCGCAGGCGGGACAGCAATTCCCGGCGGTAGGCCGAGCTTGAGGCAAGTAATAAAGGCAGCATGTGCGTCTCCTGAGGCAGGCCGGGAATTCTAGCGAGGCTTGCAAGTGACGGACAGGGCTGAATTTCCTTTGACATGGCCTGGGGCATCCCTATAATGCTGCGCCTATGTTGAATGACCCGATTCCACCTCACGTTGACCCGCGCAAATTGGCTGACCGTGGCACCACCCTTCAAGGTGAGCTGCTGCTGGCCGATTTGGAGAGACTCTGCGACCCGCTTTCCGACAATGTCGGTACGGTGCAGGCTAAATTCGTTTTCGAGCGTGACGAGCGTAAAGCTGTAGTTATCCACAGCTCCATCGACGTCGAAGTCAAAATGGTTTGCCAGCGTTGTCTTGAGCTGGTCACCCTGCCGATCCACAGTGAGTGCAGTTACGCTGTGGTGAAGGAGGGTGCGAATACCCAGTCGTTGCCGAAAGGTTATGACGTGCTGGAACTGGGCGAAGATCCTTTGGATCTGCAGGCGTTGGTCGAGGAAGAGCTTTTGCTTGCCTTGCCAATCGTGCCTGCTCATCATCCGGAAGAATGCCAGCAGCCGGCGGGGCTCGATGAGCCCGAACCGAGCGAGGACGAGGTAACGCGGTCCAACCCGTTCAGTGTATTGGCGCAGTTAAAGCGTGACCCAAACGTTTAGGAGTTAATCAATTATGGCTGTTCAGCAGAACAAAAAATCCCGCTCTGCCCGTGACATGCGTCGTTCCCACGATGCTCTCGAGGCTAGCACCCTGTCCGTAGAAAAGACCACCGGTGAAGTTCACCTGCGTCACCACGTATCGCCAGAAGGCGTATACCGTGGTCGTAAAGTGATCGACAAGGGCGCTGACGAGTAATCCTTGTCCGCTCAAGTCATCGCGATTGACGCAATGGGCGGGGACTTCGGTCCCCGCAGCATTGTTCAGGCGAGTATTGCTTGTCTGTCTGCTACCCCCTCGCTGCACCTGACCCTGGTTGGTCAACCCTCCCTTCTTGAAGAACTGATTTCCGGTCAAGCGGCTGTGGATCGCGCGCGCCTGACGATTACCCCTGCAAGCGAGGTGATCACCATGGACGAAAAGCCTTCCCAGGCCCTGCGAGGCAAGCCGGACTCTTCGATGCGGGTGGCCCTTGAGCTGTTGCGCGATGAGAAGGTCCAGGCCTGCGTCAGTGCCGGTAATACCGGTGCGCTGATGGCGCTGTCGCGTTATGTGCTGAAAACCCTGCCCGGAATCGATCGGCCGGCGATGGTGGCTGCCATCCCGACTCAGCGTGGCTATTGCCAATTGCTGGATCTGGGAGCCAACGTCGATTGCAGTGCCGAGCACCTGTTGCAGTTCGCCATCATGGGCTCGGTTGCGGCGGAAACCCTGGGCATCGTGCGGCCGCGGGTGGCCTTGCTGAATATCGGCACCGAGGACATCAAGGGCAACCAGCAGGTCAAGCTGGCGGCGAGCTTGCTGCAGCAGGCCCGTGGCCTCAACTACATCGGTTTCGTCGAGGGCGATGGGTTGTATCGGGGCGAGGCGGACGTGGTGGTGTGCGACGGTTTTGTCGGCAACATCCTGCTCAAGTCCAGCGAGGGGCTGGCGACCATGATCGCCGCGCGTATAGAAGCCTTGTTCAGGCAGAATCTGCTGTCCCGGGCTGTTGGGGCGCTGGCCTTGCCGCTGATGCGCAGGTTGCAGGCGGATTTGGCGCCAGCGCGGCACAACGGTGCGAGTTTCCTCGGCTTGCAGGGGATCGTGGTGAAAAGCCATGGTTCTGCAGGCGTTCAAGGTTTCCAGAGTGCCATTCAGCGGGCGTTGATCGAGATCCAGGAAGACCTGCCGCGCCGCTTGCATGGGCGTCTTGAAGACTTGTTGCTTTAGGCGTTTTCCCTGTGGAGTGCTTAAATGTGACCGCTCAGTTCAATTGGCCATCCAACTGTCAGTTTCTTGCGTCCACCACGGTGTGACGTCAATTCTCCGACGACAAGATCATTAGGGGCTTGTTACATGTCTGCATCCCTCGCATTCGTCTTTCCAGGACAGGGCTCGCAGTCCCTCGGCATGTTGGCCGAGCTGGGCGCGCAGTACCCACTGATCCTCGATACGTTCAAAGAAGCCTCCGATGCTCTGGGCTACGACCTCTGGGCTCTGACCCAGGAAGGTCCTGCAGAGCTGCTCAATCAAACCGACAAGACCCAGCCGGCCATCCTCACCGCGTCCATCGCCCTGTGGCGTTTATGGCTGGCCGAAGGTGGCGCGCGCCCGGCTTTCGTCGCCGGTCACAGCCTGGGTGAATACAGTGCCCTGGTCGCCGCTGGCAGCCTGACCCTGGGTGAAGCGGCCAAGCTGGTCGAGCGTCGTGGCCAGTTGATGCAGGAAGCCGTGCCGGCAGGGCAGGGCGGCATGGCTGCAATTCTCGGCCTGGAAGATGCCGATGTGGTCGCCGCCTGTGCTGAAGCCGCGCAGGGCGAGGTGGTCAGCGCCGTGAACTACAACTCCCCTGGCCAGGTGGTGATCGCCGGGGCCAAGGCGGCTGTGGATCGCGCCATCGAGGGCTGCAAGGCGCGGGGCGCCAAGCGCGCCATGCCGCTGCCGGTCAGCGTGCCTTCCCACTGTGAGCTGATGCGCCCGGCCGCCGAGCGCTTTGCCGAGTCGATCGCTGCGATCAACTGGCAGGCACCGCAGATTCCATTGGTACAGAACGTCAGTGCCGCTGTGGCCGCCGACCTGGACACCCTCAAGCGCGACCTGCTGGAGCAGTTGTACAAGCCGGTGCGTTGGGTCGAGTCGGTCCAGACTCTGGCAGCCAATGGCGCCACCGAGCTGGTCGAGTGCGGCCCGGGCAAGGTCCTGGCCGGCCTCAACAAGCGCTGCGCCGAAGGCGTGTCGACCTCTAACCTGAACACCCCAGATGCTTTCGCTGCCGCCCGTGCAGCGTTGGCCTGAACTAGGAGAAGCTTGCATGAGTCTGCAAGGTAAAGTTGCACTGGTGACCGGCGCCAGCCGTGGTATCGGCCAGGCCATCGCGCTTGAGCTGGGGCGTATGGGCGCCACCGTGGTGGGTACCGCCACGTCCGCTTCGGGTGCCGAGCGCATTGCTGCCACCCTCAAGGAAAATGGCATCCAGGGCACCGGCCTTGAGCTGAACGTTACCAGTGACGAGTCCGTGGCTGCAGTCCTGGCCAGCATCACCGAGCAGTTCGGTGCGCCGGCGATCCTGGTGAACAACGCCGGCATCACTCGCGACAACCTGATGATGCGCATGAAAGATGACGAATGGTACGACGTGGTCGATACCAACCTGAACAGCCTGTATCGCCTGTCCAAGGGCGTTCTGCGTGGCATGACCAAGGCTCGTTGGGGTCGAATTATCAGTATTGGCTCGGTTGTGGGTGCCATGGGCAACGCAGGCCAAGTAAACTACGCGGCCGCCAAGGCTGGTCTCGAAGGTTTCAGCCGTGCCCTGGCCCGTGAAGTGGGTTCGCGGTCGATCACGGTGAACTCGGTTGCTCCAGGTTTTATCGACACCGATATGACCCGCGAACTGCCGGAAGCGCAGCGTGAAGCACTGCTGACGCAAATTCCGCTGGGTCGTCTGGGCCAGGCTCAAGAGATCGCGCAAGTGGTCGCTTTTCTGGCATCCGACGGTGCGGCATACGTTACTGGGGCTACAATCCCGGTCAACGGCGGGATGTATATGTGAGTCAAATGTGACGGATTGCTTCAAAAAAATGTCATACGAGCTGTCTAAAATCCGTTATAAAGCTGCAATCAATTTATAGGCAGATGGCCAAAGGGTTTGAGGGACAAAGCTTTCAGTTGAAAAGCTGAAAAGCCTTTCTATACACTTACCCACTGGCCAGCTGCCTGAATTTGTCCATTAGGAGTGAAAACAAGGTATGAGCACCATCGAAGAGCGCGTCAAGAAAATCGTTGCTGAGCAACTGGGCGTTAAAGAAGAAGAAGTTGTTAACACCGCTTCCTTCGTTGAAGACCTGGGTGCCGACTCCCTTGACACCGTTGAGCTGGTGATGGCTCTGGAAGAGGAATTCGAGACCGAAATCCCTGACGAAGAAGCTGAAAAGATCACTACCGTTCAAGCAGCTATCGACTACGTTACCAGCCACCAGGCTTAATCGTTTGTAGTCGTCTTTTGCTGTCATGGAAAAACCGCACTGCCGTTACGGCGTGCGGTTTTTTCTTTAGGCCTGATACAAAGTGTCGTCATTAGAAAAAGGAGAGTGCTGTGTCGCGTAGACGCGTCGTAGTCACCGGTATGGGTATGTTGTCGCCACTGGGTACGGATGTGCCAAGCAGCTGGCAGGGCATTCTGGCTGGCCAAAGTGGCATCGGTCTGATCGAACACACCGACCTTTCTGCCTATTCCACCCGTTTTGGCGGCTCGGTAAAGGGCTTCAATGTCGAGGAATACCTGTCGGTCAAAGAGGCCCGCAAACTCGACCTGTTCATTCAATACGGCCTGGCAGCCGGTTTCCAGGCGGTACGCAACGCCGGTCTGGAAGTCACCGATGCCAACCGTGAACGCATCGGCGTGGCCATGGGCTCGGGTATTGGCGGTTTGACCAATATCGAGGAAACCAGCCGCATCCTGCACGATTCCGGCCCACGACGGATTTCTCCGTTCTTCGTGCCTGGCTCGATCATCAACATGATTTCCGGTTTCCTGTCCATCCACTTGGGTGCCCAGGGGCCGAACTACGCCATTTCCACTGCGTGCACCACCGGTACCCACTGCATCGGCATGGCTGCGCGCAACATCGCCTACGGCGAAGCCGACGTGATGATCGCCGGCGGTGCTGAAATGGCTGCCTGTGGCCTGGGCATGGGCGGCTTCGGCGCGTCCCGTGCACTGTCGACCCGCAACGACGAGCCGACCCGCGCCAGCCGTCCCTGGGACAAGGGGCGTGATGGCTTCGTCCTGTCCGACGGCGCCGGCGCCCTGGTTCTGGAAGAGCTGGAGCACGCCAAGGCTCGTGGGGCCACCATCTATGCGGAGCTGATCGGCTTCGGCATGAGCGGTGACGCCTATCACATGACGTCGCCTCCCGCCGATGGTGCCGGTGCTGCGCGCTGCATCGCCAATGCCCTGCGCGACGCCAAGCTCAACGTGGACCAGGTGCAGTACATCAACGCCCATGGCACTTCGACCCCGGCCGGCGACCTGGCCGAGGCCGAAGCGATCAAGAGCGTGTTCGGCGATCACGCCTACAAGCTGGCGGTCAGTTCCACCAAGTCCATGACGGGTCACCTGCTGGGTGCCGCGGGGGCGATCGAGGCGATCTTCAGTGTGCTGGCAATCAACAGTCAGGCCGCGCCGCCCACCATCAACCTGGATGAGCCGGATGAAGGCTGTGACCTCGATTTCGTGCCGCACACCGCGCGCAGCATGGACATCGACGTAGTGCTGTCCAACTCCTTCGGTTTTGGTGGCACCAACGGCTCCCTGGTGTTCCGCCGGTTCTCCGAGTGATGCACAGCTGGGTCGACGGTCAGCCGGCTGACGCACTGTCGCTCAAGGACCGCGGCCTGGCTTACGGTGATGGTCTGTTCGAGACCATTGCCGTCAAATCCGGGCGCCCGCAGCTGCTGGAGCGGCATCTGCAGCGTCTGGCCGAAGGATGTCGGCGCCTGGCGCTGACGGCGGATCAAGCCCTGATCCGCAGTGAGCTGCAGGCCTATGCGGCGGCTTTGGGGGAGGGTGTGCTCAAGCTGATCCTGACCCGGGGCGACAGCCAGCGCGGCTATGCCGCCGATCCTGCAACCGCTGCACGGCGGATTCTCCAGGGCTCCGCATTGCCGGTGTATCCCCTGGCCCATGCCGAGCAAGGCATTCGTCTGTTTCCCTGTACCACGCGCCTGGCCGAGCAGCCGCTGCTGGCCGGCCTCAAGCACCTCAATCGTCTGGAGCAGGTTCTGGCTCGTGCCGAGTGGCGTGATGCCGAGCATGCCGAAGGCTTGATGCGAGATACCTCTGGGCGAGTTATCGAAGGCGTGTTCAGCAACCTGTTCCTGGTCAGCCAGGGGCGGCTGCTGACGGCTGACCTGAGTCGCTGCGGCGTGGCCGGGGTGATGCGCGCTGAAATATTGTTTCAGGCCGAGTCATTGGGCATCCCCGCGCAAGTCGGGGATATCAGTCTCGATCAACTGCAACAGGCTGATGAAGTCTTTGTCTGCAACAGTGTCTATGGCGTCTGGCCAGTGCTTGGCTGTGCCGGGATGAGCTGGTCGGCGGGTGCGCTCACCCGTAAACTGCAGGGCATTACCCGCGCACTACTGGATGCTTGATTCGTGAGACGTAAATTACTGCTCCTGCTGGAAACCGGACTGGTCCTGGCAGGACTGCTGTTGGGTGCGAGTGCCTGGAAACTGTACTCGGCCCTGGAACAACCGCTTAACCTGAGCCAGGAACAGTTGCTCGATGTTCCCGCCGGCTCGACGCCCACCGGCACCTTCAATCGTTTGCAAGCCGAGGGTGTGCTCGATGATGCCTTCTGGCTGCGCCTGTACTGGCGCTTCAATATGGCGGGCCAGCCTCTGCACAGCGGCGAGTACCGCATGACCCCAGGCATGACCGCCGAAGGCCTGATCGGCCTCTGGCAGCGCGGTGAGGTGGTGCAGTACAGCCTGACCCTGGTGGAAGGTTGGAATTTCCGCCAGGTACGCAGCGCCCTGGCCAAGAGCGAAAAATTGCAGCAGACCCTGACGGGGCTCAGCGACAGCCAGGTGATGGAAAAGCTCGGGCATCCCGGGGTTTTCCCTGAAGGGCGTTTCTTCCCTGACACCTATCGTTTCGTTCGGGGCATGACCGACGCCGAGCTCCTGGAAAAAGCCTACGACCGCCTGGACGATGTGCTGGCCAAGGAGTGGAGCAAGCGTGCCGACGATGCGCCTTACAGCGATCCTTATCAGGCGCTGATCATGGCCTCGCTGGTGGAGAAGGAAACCGGCGTACCCCAGGAGCGTGGGCAGATCGCAGGCGTGTTCGTGCGTCGCATGCAGATTGGCATGCTGCTGCAGACCGATCCTACGGTGATCTACGGCCTCGGTGAGCGTTACTCCGGCAAGTTGACCCGGGCTCATCTCAAGGAAGCCACGCCCTATAACACCTACGTGATTGCCGGCCTGCCGCCGACGCCGATCGCCATGGTCGGACGCGAGGCGATCCACGCCGCCCTCAACCCGGTGCCCGGCAAGAGCCTGTATTTTGTCGCGCGGGGCGACGGCAGCCATGTGTTCTCCGATGACCTGGATGCCCACAACAGCGCGGTGCGCGAGTTTCAGCTCAAGCGTCGCGCCGACTACCGTTCCAGCCCGGCCCCAGCCGCCACGCCAGCGGTTCCCGAAGCGGCAGGTCCGGTGCCGGAGACGCCTGCAACCCCTGGCCCGGAGACGGCTCCGGCAAGCGCCCCGCAAGCTGCGCCCGAGCCGCCTGCGACTCCGGCTCCTGCCGAGCCTGTGCCCGAGCCCGCGGCGAAAAGCCCGCAATGACATTGATTAAGGACTGCCCGTGACTGGCTTGTTTATTACCCTGGAAGGCCCGGAAGGCGCGGGCAAAAGCACCAATCGCGAGTACCTCGCCGAGCGCCTGCGCGCTGCGGGGATCGAGGTGCTGTTGACCCGTGAACCCGGTGGCACGCCGCTGGCCGAGCGGATTCGCGATGTGCTGCTGACCCCGGTGGAAGAGGTCATGAATGCCGATACCGAGCTGTTGCTGGTGTTCGCCGCGCGTGCCCAGCACCTGGCAACGGTGATTCGCCCGGCCCTGGAGCGCGGTGCGGTGGTGCTGTGCGACCGTTTCACCGACTCCACCTACGCCTACCAGGGCGCGGGCCGCGGCCTGAGCCTTGCGCGCATTGCTGCGCTGGAGGATTTCGTCCAGGGCGAGTTGCGCCCCGACCTGACCCTGGTCTTCGACCTGCCGGTGGATGTCGGCCTGGCGCGAGCCAGTGCCCGTGGCCGGCTGGATCGCTTCGAGCAGGAAGGCCAGGCCTTCTTCCAGAAGGTTCGCGAAGCCTTCCTGGCCCGCGCCGCAGCGGCGCCGCAGCGTTATGTGCTGGTGGATGCGGCGCAGCCCCTGGCCCAGGTCCAGCAGTCCCTGGACAGCTTGTTGCCGCAGTTGCTGGAGCGCGCCCGTGGCTGAAGTCTTCCCCTGGCAGGACAGCCTCTGGCAGCAATTGGCGGGGCGTACCCAGCATGCCCATGCCTACCTGTTGCATGGCCCGGCGGGTATCGGCAAGCGGGCCCTGGCCGAGCGGCTGATGGCGCGCTTGCTGTGCCAGCGTCCGGAAGGCCTGGACGCCTGTGGCCAATGCAAGTCCTGCCTGTTGCTGCTGGCCGGCAGCCACCCGGACAACTACGTGCTGGAGCCGGAGGAAGCGGACAAGGCGATCAAGGTAGACCAGGTCCGCGAACTGGTGAGCTTCGTGGTCCAGACCGCCCAGTTGGGGGGGCGCAAGGTGGTGCTGATCGAGCCGGTGGAGTCGATGAATATCAACGCCGCCAACGCCCTGCTCAAGAGTCTCGAAGAGCCTTCCGGCAACACTGTGCTGTTGCTGGTAAGCCACCAGCCCAGCCGGTTGTTGCCCACGATCAAGAGCCGTTGCGTGCAGCAGGCCTGCCCGCTGCCCAGCGAGGCCATGAGCCTTGAGTGGCTGGCCCAGGCCCTGCCAGATTGCTCCGAGGAGGAGCGGGTGGAGCTCTTGACCCTGGCTGCCGGTTCGCCGCTGGCAGCGGTCAGCCTGCAGGCCCAGGGTGTTCGCGAGCAGCGGGCGCAAGTGGTGGAAGGGGTGAAGAAGCTGCTGAAACAGCAGCAGTCGCCCACGCAACTGGCCGAATCCTGGAGTGCCATTCCCTTGTTGCTGCTGTTCGACTGGTTCTGCGACTGGTCGAACCTGGTCCTGCGCTATCAACTGACCCAGGATGAGCAGGGACTGGGCCTGCAAGACATGCGCAAGGTGCTGCAATACCTGGCGCAGAAGTCCGCCCAGGCCAAGGTGCTGAACATCCAGGACTGGATCCTCGCCCAGCGCCAGAAGGTCCTGAGCAAGGCCAACCTCAACCGCGTGCTGTTGCTGGAAGCCTTGCTGGTGCAGTGGGCGGCCCTGCCTACCCAGAATTGACCCGCAGCGCCTAGACTCAGCGTTGTTTCCGCCCGGGCGCCACAACCCGGGCCTTTCATTGATCGGATGTAGTTGTAGCCTCCTATGCTCGTAGATTCCCATTGCCACCTTGACCGCCTCGATCTCGCCGCTCATGACGGCTCCCTGGATGCCGCGCTGGCTGCTGCCCGCCAGCGGGGGGTAGGGCACTTCCTGTGCATCGGTGTCAGCGCCGACAACGCGGCGGACGTCAAGGCCCTGGCCGATCGTTATGACGATGTCGACTGCTCGGTGGGCGTGCATCCGCTGGATGTGCAGCCCGGCGCAGCGCCGGCCCTGGACTGGCTGCTGGATGAACTGAATCACCCCCGGGTAGTGGCCATTGGCGAGACTGGCCTGGACTATCACTACGAGCCGGAAGCCGCCGAGCTGCAGCAGGAATCTTTCCGCCTGCATCTGCAGGCCGCCCAGCAGACCGGCAAACCGGTGGTGGTGCACACCCGCGGCGCCCGCGCCGACACCCTGGCACTGCTGCGCGAGGCGGCATTGCCCAATGCCGGTGTGCTGCATTGCTTCACCGAAGACTGGGAAATGGCCAAGGCGGCCCTGGACCTGGGTTTCTATATTTCCCTCTCGGGGATTGTCACCTTCCGCAATGCCGATGCCCTGCGGGACGTGGCCCGACAGGTGCCGGCCGACCGCCTGCTGGTGGAGACCGATTCGCCTTACCTGGCGCCGATCCCCTATCGTGGCAAGCCCAACCTGCCGCAGTACGTGCGCGAGGTGGCGGAGTTCCTGGCGATGCTGCGGGGCGAAAGCTATGAAGCCTTTGCCCAGCAGACCACGGCCAACTTCAAGCGCCTGTTCCCCTTGGCGCGGGTCAAGGGCTGAGCCTGGGTCGCACGGTGCACTGGCGCTGAATGGCGGGCAAAAAAAACCCGGGTTCTGGGGGGTGAATCCGGGTTAAGACCATTAGGAGTAAAACTAAGGCACGCGGTCCTTCGGTACCTTGATCGGCGTTTCACTTGGGGGAGATGTCCCGCCGACAGTTGAAGTATTGATCACTATTGCATTCAGTCCAGTTGCCCCTGCTCGTTTTTTAAACAAATTTGGAATACGAGCGCTTCGCTTGAGTTCTCATTTGGGTTGCCTGTATCGCAGTTTTCGACGCGATCGCTGAATATCACCTGATTTTTAGCTGATAAGACTAAAAATAGCCGCATTTTCCTGAAAGTTGCCTACATAATCTGTTGCAATTTGCTGTACCTGCCCGGCTGGCAGTTATCAACGCCATCGATACTTTCGGATTATTCTTCCGCTCTTATAGGGCTTCTCTGATGCTGTGGGACGGCAGTTGCATTGGCCCCCCGCTGAGCGACGAATTAGCCGGGCAATGATGGAATTGCGACTTATCGAGGTCTTTGCGTCGCACGCAGGGCGTGGGGCAATCCAGGGTACTGGTTGCAGGAAAAACCAGACTTCGCGGTCTGATCCGGAGCTTGGCGGCTGTGGAAGTTTGCTATTTGAACCCTGGCCCGGCCCCGTATTCACGGGATTTCCCTGGCTTTCTGCGCCTGTCTGGAAGGTTCTGACGGGGCAGCTTTTGCGCCAGAAACACCAGCAACGATGGATGATCCGTGCATTTTGGCGCAAGTTAGGCATAATACGCGGCTTCGATTTTGACCCCGAACAGACCTTTTCTTATGCAGAAAGAACCTCGTAAGGTCCGTGAGTTTCGTCGCCGCGAGCAAGAAATTCTCGATACCGCGCTCAAGCTGTTCCTCGAACAAGGTGAAGACAGTGTCACCGTCGAGATGATTGCGGATGCCGTGGGTATCGGCAAAGGGACCATCTATAAGCATTTCAAGTCCAAGGCGGAGATCTACCTGCGCCTGATGCTCGACTACGAGCGCGACCTGAACGAGCTGCTGCACTCGGCCGACGTCGACAAGGACAAGGAAGCCCTGTCCCGGGCCTACTTCGAATTCCGCATGCGTGACCCGCAGCGCTATCGGTTGTTCGACCGTCTGGAAGAGAAGGTGGTCAAGGGCAACCAGGTGCCGGAGATGGTCGAGGAACTGCACAAGATCCGTGCGTCCAACTTCGAGCGCCTGACTCTGCTGATCAAGGGTCGCATCAGTGAAGGCAAGCTTGAAGACGTGCCGCCGTACTTCCACTACTGTGCCTCGTGGGCGCTGGTGCATGGTGCGGTTGCGCTGTACCACTCGCCGTTCTGGAGCAATGTGCTGGAAGATCAGGAAGGCTTCTTCCAGTTCCTGATGGACATCGGTGTGCGCATGGGCAACAAGCGCAAGCGCGACCCCGACACCTCGAACAGCTAAGGCATTCAGCCGCTGTATTGCGCCATCGACAAACTGTATGGCGCAGTGTCCGAGGAATATACTCAGGCATGGGACTTGCCAAAACCTGATTTTTGGGTCAGGTTTTGCCCGGTTCTCCCTTCCTACGCCGGAGTCATCCATGATCGTTGATCGTCAAGGCAGGCGCTTTCGCAACTTGCGGATCAGTCTGACGTCTGCCTGCAACTACGCCTGTACCTACTGCGTGCCCAACGGCAAGCGGCTGGTGGCTGCCCAGGACGAGTTGTCGGCCGAGGCAATGGCTCGCGGCGTGGCGTACCTGATGGAAGCGGCGGGCATCGAGCGCTTGCGCATCACCGGTGGCGAACCCCTGGTCAGTCCCAAGCTGGAAGCCTTCATGGGCGCGGTGGGGCGCATGGGGCTGGACGACATCAGCCTGACCACCAATGGCCAATTGCTTGCGCGCAAGCTGCCGTTGCTGGTGGAGGCCGGTATCCGCCGGATCAACGTTTCCCTCGATACCCTGGATGCGACGGCCTTTCGCAGCATTGCCCGTGGCGGCGACTTGGCCACGGTGCTCGATGGCATGCAGCAAGCCCGCAGTGCCGGTTTGAAGATCAAGGTCAACATGGTGCCGTTGCGCGGGCAGAACCTGGATCAGGTGATGCCGTTGCTGGATTACTGCCTGGAACGGGGTTACGAGCTGCGTTTCATCGAGCTGATGCGCATGGGCCACCTGGCCAAGGATGGCAACGCTTTCCTGCAGCAGTTTGTCAGCCTGCAACAGTTACTGGACCTGATCGGCCAGCGCTACGAATACCTTCAGGCCGATGCGCCGGTGGATGCTACCGCGGTGCGCTACGCCATTCCCGGGCACGGTCATTTCGGCGTGATCGCCAACGAAAGCGTGCCGTTCTGCCGCACCTGCTCGCGTTTGCGGCTGTCCTCCACGGGCTGGCTGCACGGCTGCCTTTCTTCGAGCAATCGTCACTATGTCGGCGACCTGCTGGACAAGCCGCGCCATCAGGCTCTGCCGGCCTTGCAGCGGCTGCTGGTCAAGGCCTTGGGGGACAAGCAGGAGCTGGCCTTTTCCGGTGGAGCCACGGTGATGAAGATCATTGGCGGCTGAGGTGCTTTGCCGACGAATTCCCTTCCTTGGCGGAGCTGGCGCGGAAGCTGCATCCCGTGGCCATTCGCCGGTTTTCCGTCACCGGATTTTGGAGGGTAGGATGCGTAGCCTGGTTTTGCTGCTGGCCTTTTTGGCACTCGGCGGCTGCATGAATGTCAGTGATATGGGCGAAGGGGTGCGCTATCACCTGAGTGATGCGGGGGTGCTCGATCACAGTGATACACGCCGCACCAGCTCGTTCCGCATTCAGCCGGATTCGTTCATTTTCATTGCCCAGGGGCATTTCGTACCGCCGGGTGGCGCTTATCCGCGGCCCAACGTGGTAGCCGAGGAAGCCTTCAACGGCTTTGTCGAGTATTTCCCCATGGTGCGTCGGGCCAAGGCGCCCGAGGGCCTGAATGAAGCCATGGCCGAAGCCCGGGAAGCGGGGGCGCACTATCTGCTCTACGCCCGTTTCGCCAAGGCCGATGACCGTATCGGTAACTCTGACGAGTGGCTGGATCAGGAAGCCGTGGACCGCCTGGGGGTGGATACCAGTACCATCCAGATCATGTTGATCGAAACCAGTACCCAGTACCTGATCGATTCCGCGCGGATTCGCAGCCGTGGCGGTTTACTGACGTTCCATGACAACAAGCCACAGGATCTGCTTGGTCCGCCGTTGCAGCAATACGCGCGCGGCCTGCTGGGCCTGAGCGACTGATTGATTGAGGGAGGAGAGCGGTATGAGTGGTCCAGGCAAGGCCAACGACCTGTTGGCGCAGATTCCCAAGGCTGAAAAAGGCTTGCCGCCGGTCCACCTGTGGAACCCCGACTTCTGCGGCGATATCGACATGCGCATCGCCCGCGACGGCACCTGGTATTACCTGGGTACGCCGATCGGCCGCAAACCCATGGTCAAGCTGTTCTCCACCATCATTCGCCGCGATGGCGATGACTATTTCCTCATCACTCCGGTGGAGAAGGTCGGCATCAAGGTCGATGACGCACCCTTCGTCGCCGTGACCCTGGAGGTCGAAGGGCAGGGCGAGGCTCAGGTACTGCGCTTTTCTACCAATGTCGAGGAGCAGGTGGTCGCCAATGACGAGCACCCGCTGCGGGTGGTGATCGACTCCCTGACCCAGGAACCGGCGCCTTACATCCTGGTTCGACACAATCTTGAAGCGCTGATCCATCGCAACGTCTTCTACCAACTGGTGGAGCTGGCGCAGACCCGCCAGATCGACGGCCAGAATTGGCTGGGGGTGTGGAGTTGCGGGGTGTTCTTTCCCATTGGTCTTGAACCCTGACGGGCGTTTCAGACGGCTGTAAGAAGATATTTCTTGCTCTGGCTCGGGCCTTTCATGTATCAAGCCGGACATGATCAAACATGTCCGATTCGATAAGAAAACAAGGGTGGTCGACGAGTTGATCCGGCGTATTGAAAGCGGCCTGTTGGAGGACGGCTTTCAACTGCCGGGCGAGCATCAGTTGGCCGAAGAATTCGGTGTCAGCCGTGGCACCTTGCGCGAGGCCCTGGCCGAGCTCAAGCGGCGCAACTACATCGCCACGCAAAGCGGCGTAGGCTCCATCGTCACCTTCGACGGTGTTGCCCTGGATCAGCATCATGGCTGGGCCCAGGCCCTGGCCGACAGCGGTGCGCTGGTCAACACCGAGGTGCTGCGCCTGGAGGCGATCCAGCGCCCGGACCTCAAGCATCGCCTGGGCACCGACCAGTTCATCGCCCTCGATCGCCGGCGCCGCAGCACCGATGGCCGGGTGCTGTCCCTGGAGCGCTCTCTGATCCCGGCTTCCGGCGAGCTGGAAGGCCTGCCTAGGGTCGGCCTGATCGATGATTCCCTGACCATTACCCTGGCCGCCTACGGCTATATCGGCGAGCGCGGCGATCAGTGGATCGGCGCCGAGCCCTTGAATGCTGAAGATGCCCAATTGCTCGGACGTGCTCCGGGCGAAGTCTTCCTCAAGGCCCTGCGTACCACCTACGACCGCCAGGGGCGCTTTATGGAGCAGGTCGAAAGCCTGCTGGACCCGCAGCATTTTCGCATGCACCTGCAGTTCGGAGAGCCGCGGTGAATGCATTGCAGCGCGCCCTGGGCGCCTTCTACGGGCTGGCCCTGGGCGATGCGCTGGGCATGCCGACCCAATCCTTGAGCCGGGAACAGATCCAGCAGCGCTTCGGCGTCATTCGCACCCTGGAGGACGCCGGCCCGGACCAGCCGATTGCCGCGAACATGCCCCGGGGCTCCATTACCGACGATACCGAGCAGGCGATCCTGGTGGCTCGCCTGTTGGTCCGGGGGCAGGGCCGGATCGCTCCGGCGGCCCTGGCCCAGAGCCTGATCGAGTGGGAGGCGCAGATGCAGGCCAAGGGTTCCCAGGATCTGCTGGGGCCTTCCACCAAACGCGCCATTGAAATGGTCCTCGCCGGGGAGTCCGTTGAAGAGGCGGGCCGCTATGGCACCACCAATGGCGCCGCCATGCGCATCACGCCGGTGGGCATCGCCGCCGATGTGGCTCGGCCCGAGACGTTTCTGCAGGCGGTGGTCGAGGCCTGCCAGGTGACGCACAACACCAGCCTGGGCATTGCCAGCGCGGCGGCGGTGGCGGCGGTGGTGTCCGCCGGAATCAACGGCCAGCCTCTGGCCGAAGCCTTGGCACTTGGTGTGCAGGTCGCCCGGCAGGCCCAGGCCCAGGGGCACTGGGTAGCGGGTGCCACCATCGGTGCTCGCTTGGACTGGACCAGCACCCTGCGTGTCGACGGCGACCGGGAAGGCTTTGCGCGGATGCTCTACGAGCTGATCGGCACCTCGGTGGCTTCCCAGGAATCGGTGGTGGTGAGTTTCGCCCTGGCCCGACAAGTGGCCCTGGGGCAATTGCCGGCCTTCGAGGCACTGTGCATGGCCGCCGGCCTTGGGGGCGACACCGACACTATCGCGGCGATTCTCGGTGCCATGCTCGGCGCTTGCCTGGGGATGGAGATCTGGCCTGGCGAACTGATCGGGCAGGTGCGAAAGGTCAATGAGCTAGACCTGCAGCCTCTGGTGGAACAGCTGCTGGCGCTGCGTTGAGCCGCCTTTAAGGTACAGGCTGCGGTGTGCGGCCATGTTGCCGATCGCTATGGAAAGCTATGACACGGCCAGGAATGCCGGGATGTTCTGTGACTTCCGAAATTGCCCAATACCCCTAACAACGGCAACAGGAGTTTTATCATGAGTTCATCCACGGCCGGATCAGGCGCCGGCCAACTGGAAACCCGCGGTATCGAGCCGGTTCCCGAGGCAGAGTGCGACGGGCACCCGCTGCAGCTGTTCTGGGTCTGGTTCGCGGCCAACATCAGTATTCTCGGCCTGCCCCTGGGGGCGACTCTGGTGGCGTTTCGCGGTTTGTCGATCTGGCAGGTGCTGCTGGTGGCCATCCTGGGGTCGGTGGGGTCGTTCGCCGTGGTCGGCCTGATCTCGGTAGCCGGCCGGCGCGGGCGGGCGCCGAGCCTGACCCTGTCCCGGGCAATCTTCGGGGTGCGGGGCAATATCGGCCCGACCCTGGTGTCGATGCTTTCACGGGTTGGCTGGGAGACGGTCAATACCACCACGGCGGCCTTCGTCCTGCTGTCCCTGAGCTCGATCCTGTTCCAGACCCCGGCCTCGGCCAAGGATGCGCCGCTGCTGACCCTGCTGTTCATCGGCATCTTCGTGCTGATGACCCTGAGCGTCTCCGGCCTGGGCCACGCCACCTTGCTGGTCATCCAGAAGTGGGCCACCTACGGCTTTGGTGCCCTGAACGTGCTGGTGGGCGGTTTCCTCTGCGCCACCATCGACTGGGCGGCGGTCTTCAATGCCGCGCCGGCCCCCATGAGCGCGATGATCATCGGCGTCGGCACCATGGCCGCCGGGACCGGGATTGGCTGGGCCAGTTCCGGGGCCGATATGTCGCGTTATCAGCACCGTTCGGTAACGGCCGGGCGCCTGGTGGCTTCGGCGGCGTTTGGCGCCGGCATTCCGCTGGTGTTGCTGATTACCCTGGGCGGATTGCTGTCGGTGGGCAACGACCACCTGGCCTCGGCAGTGGACCCGATCATCGCGATCCGCGACATGCTGCCGACCTGGATGGCGGTGCCCTACCTGGTCGCGGCCTTTGGCGGCCTGCTGCTGTCCAACAACCTCTCTGTGTATTCCGCCGGCCTCACCGCGCTGACCCTGGGCCTCAAGGTCAAGCGGGTCTATGCGGTGCTGGTGGATATCGTGGCGATCTTCCTCGGCTCGATCTATTTCATGCTGATTGCCGACAGCTTCTATGGCCCTTTCATCAGCTTCATCTCCCTGCTGGCGGTGCCGATCACCGCCTGGGTGGGGATCTTCGTGGTGGACCTGATCCATCGTCATCACTACAGCGCCGATGATCTGCTCAACGTCGGCCCGAGCAGCGCCTACTGGTACCGGGGCGGCATCGAATGGCGAGCCTTTGGCGCCTGGGTGCTGGCGATTGTGCTGGGCTTCGGTTTCACCACCATCGGCACCACTGCCGAAGACGTCTGGTTCACCGGGCCCCTGGCCGATTCCTGGCTGGGGCATAACGGCCTGGGCTGGATCGTCACCTTCCTGGTGGCCGGCGGCGGTTACGCTCTACTGGGCGGTGCCCGGGACCGGCGCGCGGCCTTTGTCGAGAACGCCAATGCCTAGGTTGCTGCACACCGGCCAGGTGATAGTCGACCTGGTGATGGCGGTAGAGCGCCTGCCGGCCTCCGGAGGCGATGTGCTCGCGCAATCCGCGGGCTTCGAGGCCGGTGGCGGCTTCAACGTGATGGCCGCCGCGGCGCGCAACGGGTTGCCGGTGGTCTACCTCGGGCGCCACGGGCAGGGGCGCTTTGGCGACCTGGCGCGGGCGGCGATGCAGGGCGAAGGCATACAGATGAGCCTGGAGCCCGGCAGGGGGGCTGATACCGGTCTGTGCGTGGCCCTCACCGAAGCCTCTGCTGAACGCACCTTCATTTCCCATATCGGCGCCGAGGGCGAATTGTCGGCCGAGGATCTGGCCCGGGTCCGGGTGGAGGCGGGGGATTACCTCTATGTCAGCGGCTACAGCCTGTTGCAGGAGTGCAAGGCACGGGCCCTGCTGGACTGGTTGCTGGCGCTGCCTCGTTCGATCCCATTGATGTTCGACCCGGGGCCGTTGGCCGGTTCGGTAGATTCACCCTTGATGGCGGCGCTGTTGCCACGGATCGACATCTGGAGCAGCAACCGCGCCGAGGCATTGCAATTGACCGGTACTTCGCAGATTGCCCAGGCGCTGGCGCAGCTCGAAAGCTGGTTGTCACCTGCGGCGTTGCTGGTGCTGCGTGATGGCCCCCGCGGCTGTTGGGTCAGCCGCCAGGGGCAGGCGGTGCAGGTGCCGGGGTTCAAGGTGGAGGCGGTGGACAGCAACGGTGCCGGTGATGCCCACGCCGGGGTCTTGGTCGCCGGGCTCGCAGCGGGCCTTGAGCCGCTGATGGCGGCTCGTCGGGCCAACGCCGCGGCGGCGATTGCCGTCACCCGGCGTGGCCCGGCCACCGCTCCGGGCAGTGCCGAAGTGGATGCCTTGCTGGCGCGCGGCTGAGTCAGCGGCGAGCAACTGGCCGCCGGTCAGCCGGCCTTGCTCAAGGCTTCGATCAGCTCCTGCTTGCGCATGCGCGAGCGTCCCGGAATCTTCTTCGCCCGAGCTTCGCGCATCAGGCTGTCCTTGCTCTGGGTGCCCAGGGACGCCGCGCTGTTGCGGGCATGCCCGTGGCGTGTGGCCACCGCGCGCCGGGCCGACTCGCTGCGGGCCCGGGCTTTGTCTGCGGGGCTTTTGTCCCGACCGGAGCCGCTCGCCCGTTCACCGCCACCGGACTGCTTGTTCACCGTGGCCCAGGCCCGTGCTTCGGCCTGCTCCGGCGAGAGCCCGCGTTCTTCGTAGCTGGCTTCGATGGCCGCGGCCTTGCGGCGCTGGGCCAGGGTGTATTTGGCTTTGCTTCCTCGAGTCATGACATCTCTCCTCAAGGCCCTGGCGCACAGGGCCTGCTGGATTGAACCGGCGGTTACTGGCTGCTGCCTTCCGAACCTGAGCCGCCGGTGGTGGTTTTCGAGCCGGTACCGGTCTTGCCACTGTCGGGTGTGCTGGAGTCCATGGTGCCGACACCGCCCTGGCGGCCGTTGTCGTTGCCCTGAATGCGCGGGTCGGTCCCGGTCGCCGGTGGCAATGAGCCTTCGTCCATGGCCGGTGGGTTGATGTTGATCTTCGGCGTGCCTTGGGTGGCCGGGGATTTCGGGCCTTCAACCGGGTTGCTCGGGCCGGTGGCGCCGGCCAGGGCAGCAGTGGACAGCAGCCCGGCCAGGGCCAGGGCGCAGAGTTGGACCTTGATCATGGTGTCGCCTCCATTCGTTAGAGTCGTTACCTGATATTGGTCCGCTGCCGGGGCCGGTTGGTGCCTGATGATCGACGAACGGTGTTATGCACCGGCTGCCATACGCCAGTGGCCCAGGCGCCGCCAGCCCAGGCGGCCAAGGCTGATCAGCCAGTTCAGCAAGGCCACGCCGAGCACCGTGAACAGCAGCGCCTGGATGCCGGCTTCGACGATGATCCGCCCGGCCAGCCAGGGAAAACCGAAGACCCCGATGAAGTACGACAGGCTGAACAGCAGCAACGCCTGGGAGGTGCAGCCGGCTGGCGCTTCGTTGGCCGCCAGGCCGTTGATCACCGAGTAGGTCAGGCCATAGCCCACCCCCAGGGTCACGGCAGCCAGCAGGTAGCTGGCGCTGCTGTCGACAGCAAATAAAAAGAGCAGGATCGACACCAGCATCAGCCCCGAGAGCAGGCAGGCAGCACGATAGGGATCGCGCTTGACCACGATCCCGGCGATCAGCAGGCGGCTGGCGATGGCGGCGCTCATGAAACCGAGGAAGAACAGCGAGTAGTCGACGCCGCGGGAGGGGCCGTAGCTGGTCTGGAAGCTCGACAGGCCGCCGAATACGCAACCTCCCAGGCCCACCATGAGAATCGGCCAGACGGCGCGGGAGGACAGCACCTGCGCGGTGCCAGCCCAGGTGATGCCAGCCGCCGAGGTGCCCAGGTGGTTGGCCTGCTGGCGCAGCCGGCCGTCCAGCCGCCAGAAGATCAGCACACCCAGCAGGCTGGCGCCGGCGGCGATCAGAAAGGCGCTGGTCAGTGGGTAGCCCAGGGCACTGGCCAGGCGCCCCAGCAAGGGGCCGGAGCCGATGCCGGTCATCATGCTGCCCGACAGCAATGCGAAGTAGCGGGCCCGTTGCGCGGGCTCCACCAGCATCGCCACGATGATCGGCCCCAGGGTATAGAACACCCCCCAGCCCAGGCCCAGGGTCAGGCCGAAGAACAGCAGGCCGGGGCCGACCCCCGGGGTCAGGGCAAAGCCCAGGCTGGCCACCGCCAGTAGGCAGCCGAACACTGCCACCGAGCGCGCGGCGCCGAGGCGGTCCGAGAGGTGCCCGGAGCCGATCACCGCAACAAAGGTGCTGAGCATGGCTGTGGAAATCACCGTGCCGGCATCGTGTTCATTGCCGCCACGGCTGCCGATCAGCAGCGACAGGAGAAAGGTCGAGCCGTAGGACAGCGACAGCAGGTAGCTGCCCAGGCAGAACAGGCCGAATAACGGGGCCGAGACCCGGGACTGCTGCGGGGTGCACGCCGACATGAAAGTGCCTCTTTATGCTTGAAGTCATGTCGGGCTTTCTAACATGGCGCCTCCTGGTGTTTGTTGTGTTCCTGCAGGCCTCAGGGTTAGTCGGCAGCGGAGTAAGTGCCGTGCGCAAGGAGCTGGGCCGGGGGGCTTGGCATAAATGGTCGTGCATGTATTTCTGCTGCCGTTCTAATATGGCCGCCTGATTCCAACAAGAGAGCCGTCGATGACCGTAGAAATCCGTCCTGCACTGCCCAGCGATGCCCCGCAGATTCTTGCGTTCATCACCGAACTTGCCGATTACGAGCGGGCCCGCCATGAAGTGATCGCCAGCGTCGCCGATATCGAACGCAGCCTGTTCAGCGAGGGGGCCACGGCCCATGGCCTGATCTGCCTGCGCGAAGGCGTGCCGATCGGCTTTGCGGTGTTCTTCTTCAGTTATTCCACTTGGCTGGGCAGCAACTGCCTGTACCTGGAGGACCTTTACATCACTCCGGAACAACGGGGCGGCGGGGCGGGCAAGCAACTGCTGCGGCATCTGGCGCAGATCGCCTGTGACAATGATTGCGGGCGCTTCGAATGGAGCGTGCTGGAGTGGAACGAGCCGGCGATCCAGTTCTACAAGTCCCTGGGCGCCCAGCCTCAGGAGGAATGGGTCAAGTACCGCATGGATGGCGAAGTGCTGCGCGCCTTTGCTCGCGGCTGACGCCAGCTTGCTCGTGGAGGAGCCGGCGTGCCGGCGAAGGCGCACGCCATCGGCGCCCCCGGCGACAAGCCATGCTTTGACGGTGTCGAGAATCAGCCTTTCAAGGTCGCCATGTCGATCACGAAGCGGTACTTCACATCACCCTTGATCATGCGCTCGTAGGCTTGATTGATCTGGCGGATGTCGAGCATTTCGATATCGCAGGTGATGCCGTGCTCGGCGCAGAAGTCCAGGACTTCCTGGGTCTCGGCAATGCCGCCGATCAGCGAACCGGCCAGCACCCGGCGGCTCATCACCAGCTTGCCGGCGTGCAGCGCCGGGTCCACCGGTTCGATCAGGCCCACCAGGATATGCACGCCATCGAAGCGCAGGGTGTCGAGGTAGGGGTTGAGGTCGTGGGGCACCGGGATGGTGTCCAGGAGAAAGTCGAAGTGCCCGGCCACCGACTGCATCTGCGCCGCGTCGGTGGATACGATCACATGGTCGGCACCCTGGCGGCGGGCTTCTTCGGCCTTGCTCGCGGAGCGGGTGAACAGGGTCACTTCGGCGCCCAGGGCCTTGGCGAACTTGATGCCCATGTGGCCCAGGCCGCCCATGCCGAGAATCCCCACCTTGTCACCGGGCTTGACCCCGTAATGCTTGAGTGGCGAGTAGGTGGTGATGCCGGCGCAGAGGATTGGCGCGGCGCTGGCCAAGTCGAGTTTCTCCGGAATGCGCACCACAAAGTGCTCGCTGACCACGATGCTGTCGGAGTAGCCGCCCATGGTGTTGCTGCCATCGACCCGGTCCGGGGTGGCGTAGGTCATGGTCGGGCCTTGCAGGCAGTATTGCTCCAGGTCGGCGGCGCAGGCCTCGCAGTGGCGGCAGGAATCCACCATGCAACCGACGCCCACCAGGTCGCCGACCTTGTGCTTGCTGACGTTGGCGCCGACGGCTGTGACCTTGCCGACGATCTCGTGGCCCGGCATCAGCGGGTATACGGCGATGCCCCATTCGTTGCGGGCCTGGTGGATATCGGAGTGGCAGACGCCGCAGTAGAGGATCTCGATGGCGACGTCGTCCGCACGCGGACTGCGGCGCTGGAAGCTCATGGGGGCGAGGGGAGTGGTGGCCGATTGGGCGGCATAACCGATGGCGGTGTACATGGTGGACCTCGCAAAAGCATTGACGATTGAGGCGTGGCATTCTCGGCGTCGGGCCCTGGGCCAACCATGGCGATTCCTCGGCATGTCATGCCTATTCCTCCGGCATTGGCGGTTTTCACGCGGCATTGGCGTACAGACCTGCGATGATGTTTTCGTCCCTTTTTCCGTGAAGTTTTCCCCATGCTGCTGACCCGCCATCTGGACGCCAACGCCACCCTGGTCTCGCTGATCCAGCCCCTTGCCAGCCGTGACGGTTTTGTTGCCACCGCCTTGCCCGGGGTCCAGGTGCTGCGGGCCAGTTGCGACGTGGCGCGGGGCCCGCAGATCTATGAGCCGAGCCTGATGATCATTGCCCAGGGCAGCAAGCTGGCCTACCTGGGCACGCGAACCCTGGAATACGGTGCCGGGCATTACCTGATCCAGGCCCTGTCGGTGCCCTTCGAGTGCGAAACCTTCGCCTTGCCCGATGCGCCGCTGCTGGGGGTTTCCATCGCCATCGACCGGGCGGTATTGAGCGAGCTGGTGCTGGCCATGGGCGTCACCGAAGGCCGGGCGGCTTCGGCGCAGACCCTGGAGTCGATGACCTCGGCTGTGCTCGACGACGCCATGCGTGGTTGCGTGGAACGCCTGTTGCGCTGCCTGCACGATCCTCTGGAGTGCAAGGTCATGGGCCCTTCACGGGTGCGTGAGTTGCTCTTTGCCGCTTTGCGCGGGCCCCAGGCCGATGCGCTGCGGGCGCTGGTGGAGCAGCAGGGGCAGTTCGCCCGGGTTGCGGCTTCGCTCAATCACCTGCACGAGCACTACACCGAGCCGTTGAACGTCGAGACCCTGGCCCGCTGCGCCAACATGAGCACCTCGACCTTCCACGAGCATTTCAAGCGCAGCACCCTGCTGTCGCCGGTGCAGTACCTCAAGCGCCTGCGCCTGCTCAAGGCCCAGCAGTTGCTGCTGGGAGAGGGGCTGGGCGTGGCCCAGGTGGCGCATCGTGTGGGCTACCAGAGCACTTCGCAGTTCAGCCGCGAGTACAAGCGCTACTTCGAACGCAACCCGGGCGAAGAACGCGCCGCCTGAAAACACCGCGCCCTTGGGCCGGAGCAAGGCTTGGGCGGCTCTTCGCCGGCAAGCCGGCTCCTACAGGTGGCGGTGTCGCTGAATCCCGGGCATGAAAAAGGCCCCCATAAAGGGGGCCTTCTTTTATCGCACCGGCTTACATGTTCGGGTAAGTCGGGCCGCCGGCGCCTTCCGGAGTGACCCAGGTAATGTTCTGGGCCGGGTCCTTGATGTCGCAAGTCTTGCAGTGCACGCAGTTCTGCGCGTTGATCTGGAAGCGCTTCTCGCCATCTTCCTGGGTGATCACCTCATACACGCCGGCCGGGCAGTAACGCTGGGCAGGTTCGTCGTACAGCGGCAGGTTGCGGCTCAGCGGGATGCTCGGGTCGGTCAGCTTCAGGTGGCAAGGCTGTTCTTCTTCATGGTTGGTGCCGGAGATAAACACCGAGCTCAACTTGTCGAAGCTGAGTTTGCCGTCGGGTTTCGGATAGTCGATCTTCACGCAGTCCTTGGCCAGCTTCAGGCAGGCGTAGTCCGGCTTGGTGTCGTGCAGGGTGAACGGCAGTTTGCCGCCGAAGATATTCTGGTCCATCCAGTTGAAGCCCGCGCCGATGATCGGGCCGAACTTGTGCATGGCCGGGCCGAAGTTGCGGCTGGCGAACAGCTCTTCATACAGCCAGCTGGCCTTGAACGAATCGACGTAGCTCTTGAGTTCGTCGGCGCCTTCGGAGCCGGCGAACAGCGAGTCGGCTACCGCATCGGCGGCCAGCATGCCGGACTTCATGGCGGTGTGGCTGCCCTTGATCTTGGCGAAGTTCAGGGTGCCAAGGTCGCAGCCGATCAGCGCGCCACCCTTGAACACCATCTTCGGCAGCGAGTTCAGGCCGCCCTTGCAGATGGCGCGGGCGCCGTAGCTGACGCGCTTGCCGCCTTCCAGGTACTGCTTGAGCACCGGGTGATGCTTGAGGCGCTGGAACTCGTCGAACGGCGACAGGTAAGTGTTGGCGTAGGACAGGTCGACGATCAGGCCCACTACTACCTGGTTGTTTTCCAGGTGATAGAGGAAGGAGCCGCCAGTGTTCTCGTTGCTCATGATGTCCAGCGGCCAGCCGGCGGTGTGCACCACCAGGCCAGGCTGGTGCTTGGCCGGGTCGATTTCCCAGATTTCCTTGAGGCCGATGCCGTAGTGCTGGGCGTCGGCGTCGCTGTCCAGGTTGAACTGCTTGATCAGTTGCTTGCCGATATGGCCACGGCAGCCTTCGGCGAACAGGGTGTATTTGCCGCGCAGTTCCATGCCGGGGGTGTACATGCCCTCTTTCGGCTGGCCTTCACGGTCGACACCCATGTCGCCGGTAAGAATCCCGCGGACTACGCCGTTTTCGTCGATCAGGGCTTCCTGGGCGGCAAAGCCCGGGTAGATTTCCACGCCCAGGTTCTCGGCCTGCTGGGCCAGCCAGCGGCACAGATTGCCCAGGGAAATGATGTAGTTGCCTTCGTTGTGCATGGTCTTGGGCACAAAGAAGTCTGGAACCTTGGTGGAGGTTTCGCCGCTGCGCAGGACATAGATGTCGTCGCGGGTGACCGGGGTGTTGAGCGGGGCGCCCAGTTCCTTCCAGTCCGGGAACAATTCATTCAGGGCCCGTGGTTCGAACACGGCACCGGAAAGGATGTGAGCACCGACTTCGGAGCCTTTTTCAACCACGCAGACGCTGATTTCCTTCCCGGCTTCAGCGGCCTTCTGCTTAAGGCGGCAAGCGGCGGACAAGCCTGCGGGGCCGGCACCGACGATGACCACGTCGAATTCCATGTATTCGCGTTCCACTAGGCTATCTCCTACTCAAGGCTCAACGGTTTTTTCTAATTGGAGGTTTGGCGTTGCATCCCCCGTTTTCTCCCATCGCGCATGGGGGGAGAAGGGGAGGACAGCCGACCTTTCTCTCTGGGCGGCGCATTATATCTACACCACTCTCAGCGTCCAATACAAACGTTTGTTTGAATTTGCCGCAGCCCAGATAAATCAAAGAAGCGCGGCTTATAAACGGCTATTTTGCCGTATTGACCGGAAAAGGCGTTCCGGTCAAGATACGGTCGGTTTTGCGCTCGCCGTAGGCTGACTGTTGGTTTCAAGAGCACCTCTAAAGACAGGGCAAAGGCAGTAAAGGTGACGCGCGCGCAGCTTGAAAGTGCGCAGTCTACACGCCGCGATAATGAATGACTCGTCGGTCACCACTGACGAACGGTCATCACCCCGTGAGCAAGGTCAACCTTTTTGTGCGCCAGCGTTTTTGGAGGTGCCCTTGTGCCGATGAGCATCAACCGCCAGGTTCTCGCCTAGGCGACTTTCTTTTCACCGGAGAGTAACGAGGAATCCATGAAGGTTCTTGTAGCTGTCAAACGAGTGGTCGACTATAACGTCAAGGTTCGCGTCAAAGCGGACAACTCCGGCGTCGACCTCGCCAACGTCAAGATGTCGATGAACCCTTTCTGCGAAATCGCAGTGGAAGAAGCCGTACGCCTGAAAGAGAAAGGTGTAGCGACTGAAATCGTCGTCGTCTCCATCGGTCCTGCTACTGCTCAAGAGCAACTGCGTACCGCCCTGGCACTGGGTGCCGATCGCGCGATCCTCGTCGAGTCCGCTGAAGAGTTGAACTCCCTGGCCGTGGCCAAGCTGCTCAAGGCCGTGGTCGACAAGGAACAGCCACAGCTGGTGATCCTCGGCAAACAGGCCATCGATAGCGACAATAACCAGACCGGCCAGATGCTGGCAGCCCTGAGCGGCTACGCTCAAGGCACCTTCGCCTCCAAGGTCGAAGTGTCCGGCGACAAGGTCAACGTCACCCGTGAAATTGACGGCGGCCTGCAGACCGTTGCGCTGAACCTGCCAGCCATCGTTACCACCGACCTGCGTTTGAACGAGCCGCGCTACGCGTCTCTGCCAAACATCATGAAAGCCAAGAAGAAGCCGCTTGAAACGCTGACTCCTGATGCTTTGGGCGTTTCCACCGCCTCCACCAACAAGACCCTGAAAGTCGAAGCGCCGGCTGCACGCAGCGCGGGCATCAAGGTCAAGTCGGTGGCTGAACTGGTCGAGAAACTGAAAAACGAAGCGAAGGTAATCTGATCATGACTATCTTGGTAATCGCCGAACACGATAACAAGGCGCTGGCTCCGGCCACCCTGAACACCGTTGCCGCCGCCGCCAAAATCGGTGGTGACGTGCATGTACTGGTAGCCGGCCAGGGCGTTGGCGCCGTGGCTGAAGCCGCGGCCAAGATCGCTGGCGTGGCCAAAGTGCTGGTGGCCGACAACGCCGCCTACGCTCACCAACTGCCGGAAAACGTTGCGCCGCTGGTGGCCGAACTGGGCGCTGGCTACAGCCACATCCTGGCTGCCGCTACTTCCAACGGCAAAAACATCCTGCCGCGGGTTGCCGCTCAGCTGGACGTTGACCAGATCTCCGAAATCATCTCGGTAGAAAGCGCTGATACCTTCAAGCGTCCGATCTATGCCGGTAACGCCATCGCTACCGTGCAGTCCTCGGCTGCCGTAAAAGTCATCACCGTACGTGCCACCGGTTTCGACGCCGTTGCCGCTGAAGGTGGTTCGGCTGCAGTCGAAACCGTGGGCGCCGCTCACGATGCCGGCAAGTCGAGCTTCGTTGGCGAAGAGCTGGCCAAGTCCGATCGCCCTGAACTGACCGCAGCCAAGATCGTCGTTTCCGGCGGCCGCGGCATGCAGAACGGCGACAACTTCAAGCACCTGTATGCCCTGGCCGACAAGCTGGGCGCTGCTGTCGGCGCGTCCCGCGCTGCGGTGGACGCAGGTTTTGTGCCCAACGACATGCAGGTCGGCCAGACCGGCAAGATCGTTGCGCCACAGCTGTACATCGCCGTCGGTATCTCCGGCGCGATCCAGCACCTGGCGGGCATGAAGGACTCCAAAGTGATCGTCGCGATCAACAAGGACGAGGAAGCGCCAATCTTCCAGGTAGCCGACTACGGCCTGGTAGCGGACTTGTTCGAAGCCGTACCTGAGTTGGAGAAGCTGGTCTAATCCGGCGTCTTCACTTATAAAGAGCCCGGCCTTTTGGCCGGGTTTTTTTATGTGTGTTTTTTGCCGGGGGAGGGTTTCGCCATGGATCTGCGCCGCATGAGTGGCTGGCCAGTGCTGTTGGGCCTGACGTTGTTGCCATCGTTGTCGATGGCGGCGGGCAAGTGCGAGCGTCTGGTGGTCACTGGCAGTCCCGATGCACCGCCTTACCTGTGGCGTGACCCTCAGGACCCCAAGCACCTGATGGGTGCCAGCGCCGACCTGCTGCAGCAGGTGGCCGGGGAGCTGGGGCTGAAGGTCGAGGTGCTGTATGCCGGCAAGCGCTCCGAGGCGCTGGACGAGGTACGCACCGGGCGCATGGACCTGCTCGCCGATGCACCGCTGACCTTCAATGAGCTGGAATCGCTGGACTACATCCACCCGGCGCTGGTGCAGAACGACTATCTGGTCTGGACCCGCAAGGATTCGACCCTCAGCTACACCCAGCCGGGAGACCTGGCAGGCCATCCCGGCGCCGTGTCGGAAAAGGCCCGGCTGACTCAGCCCTTTGTCGCCATGGCCAAGGAGCATCTGCAACTCAAGCGCCTGCCGAATCTGACCCAGGTCTTCCAGACGTTGCTCCTGGGGGAGGTGGACTATGTGCTGGCGCCTCGCTACGCAGGCATGGCCATGGCCCAGACCCTGGGCATGACGGCGGATCTGGCGGCGTTTCCCCAGCCCATCGACAAACCGGGGCTGTTCCTTGCGCTGTCCCATAACTCCGCCTGCAATGACCCATGGTTGCGCGGACAGTTGGCCAAAAAGATGACAGAATTGCCCGCGTCCGGTCTGACGGAGACCTTGCTGCAGCGCAATCTGGAGCGCTGGAAGGCCCAGTTGCAGCAACCCGTCAGCAGCCCAAAACAGTAGGAATCTTGTGTGACTATTCGACCTCTTTTCGCCGCCATGGCTGTTCTCGCCCTGGCGGGTTGTGCAACCGATCCGGCGCCCATCGAGCAGATGCGCCTCACCGCGCAGACGCTGGAGCAGGCCAAGGCCGTGGGGGCTTCTGCCGAGGACATGCCCGAGTTGAAACTGGCCGAAGACAAGTTCTCCCGGGCGCAGGGCAACATGCAGGATGAGTCCTACAAGAAAGCGCGGATGCGCGCCGAACAGGCCGAACTGGATGCGCGCCTGGCCGAAGCCAAGGTCCTGACCCGCAAGAGCCAGGAACAGGTGAATGCACTCAATATCCGCATCACTCGCCTGCGCAAGCAACTGGGAGATGCCCAATGAATCTGTCTACCCGGATCATCGGCAGTGCAGTGCTCCTGGCATGCGCCGGACTCTATGGCTGCGCTGGCCAGCACAGCGAAGAAGCCCTGCAGCAGGCCAGTAACGACTTCCAGAAGGTCAAGGAAGACTCCAACGTGCTGCGTATCGCGCCCAAGGACGTGATCCGTGCCGGGGAGTCCCTGGCACGTGCCGATCGCCTCTCCACCTATTGGGGCAGCGGTGGCGATGTGGAGCATTACGCCTACCTGAGTCGGCGCTACAGCGAAATCGCCCGTGAGCATACCGAACAGGCACTCAATAACGAGCGTGCGGCCAAGCTCGAGCTGGAGCGCCAGCGCCTGCAACTGGCCCTGCGCGAAGCCAAGTTGCTCAGCGTGCAGCAGCAGGGCAAATGGCTGGAAGAACAGATCATCAGCCTGGCCACCACCCAGACCGATCGCGGTCTGGTGATGACTCTGGGGGATGTGCTGTTCGATACCGGCGAAGCGGAACTGAAGAACTCGGCGAACCGCACCGTGCTCAAGGTGGTGCAGTTCCTCCAGTTGAACCCCAAGCGCGTGGTGCGCATCGAGGGTTACACCGACAACACCGGCGAGCGCCAGAGCAATCTGCAGCTGTCCAAGGACCGCGCCCAAGCCGTGGCGGATGTGCTGGTGGACCTGGGTATCGATGAAAAACGCATCCAGGTCGAAGGCTATGGCGACGACTATCCGGTGGAGGCCAATGCTTCCGAGCGGGGAAGGGCGCAGAACCGTCGGGTGGAGATCGTGTTCTCCGACGAAAAAGGCCAGTTGGGCGCTTCTCGCTGAAGCTGCGCCAGTGCCACGGAAAAACCCGACGCCTTGCTCGCGTCGGGTTTTTTTATGCCTGCCAAGAGGTTCACAAAAACCCTACAGTTATGCTTTTCACTGCCCCGTGTCCTCGACTATTGTAGAAACTGTCCCAGTACACTTCTAAACTGTGCCGGTATTGTTTCACACAAGAATAAAACGCCGTGAAATCGAGTGCTGCGCCATGACCAATCTCTTGCTCTATCAACGTATCGCTCAGCAACTGGCTGAGGATATTCGCCGTGGTGTCTACCAGCCGGGGGAGCGCGTACCGTCGGTACGCAAGATGAGCTCGCAGCTCAATGTCAGCCACGCCACGGTACTCCAGGCCTACGCCAACCTCGAAGACCAGGGGCTGATTCGCGCGCGCCCGCAGTCGGGCTACTACGTGCACCAGACGCCGGCGCTGACCGCGCCCACGCCGGATATCGCCCGGGTCGAGCGCCCAGGGCTGGTGACCCGCAGCAGCATCATTCAGCAGGTGCTGGTGGAGTCCCGTCGCGAAGGTGTGTTTCCGTTGGGGGCCGCAGTGCCCAGCGTTGACTATCTGCCAGTACGGGCGCTGCACCAGCAGTTGGCCAAGGTCACCCGGTTTCACAGCCCCCGGGCATTCAGTTACATGTTCAGCCCGGGCTTCGAGCCACTGCGGCGTCAGGTGGCCATTCGCATGCGCGATGCCGGGGTGGTGGTCGACCCGTCGGAAGTGGTGATCACCCACGGCTGCGTCGATGCCCTGCAGATGTCATTGCGGGTACTGACCCGGCCCGGGGACCTGATTGCTGCGGAGTCGCCGACCTACTACGGCCTGCTGCAACTGGCGGACTTGCTGGGGCTCAAGGTCATCGAGATTCCCAGTGATCCGTCCACCGGCATGAGCCTGGAAGCCCTGCAACTGGCGGCCAACCAATGGTCGATCAAGGCCCTGGTGCTGACCACACGCCTGAGCAATCCCCTGGGCGGCACCATGCCCGAGGAGCGGCAGAAGCAGTTGCTGCGCCTGGCATCGGATTTCGATATCCAGGTGGTCGAGGACGATATCTATGGCGAGTTGATGTTCGAGGTGGGGCGTACCAAGGCCCTCAAGGCCTATGACCGCCTGGATCGGGTGATCTACTGTTCGAGCTTCTCCAAGACCTTGTCTCCCGGCGTGCGCATCGGCTGGATGATTGCCGGCAAGTACCAGCAGGAGATCCAGCGCCTGCAGACCTTCAGCACCCATTCTGCGTGCAGCGTCACCCAGATGGGGGTTGCGGCCTACCTGGAAAACGGCGGTTATGACCGGCATTTACGGTACATCCGCCAGGAATACCGGAAGAATCTCAGCGCCTTTCAGCTGGCGGTGCAGCAGTACTTCCCTGAGGGCACGCAGATCACCCGGCCCAACGGGGGCTTCATTCTCTGGGTCAGCCTGCCGGGGCGGGTCAACACCCAGGAGCTTCATGTGCGAGCCTTGCAGCAGGGCATCAGCATCGCCCCGGGGCTGATCTTCAGCAACACCGAGCAGTTCAACCACTGTGTGCGGCTCAACTGCGGTACGCCCTGGAATCGCGAGGCCGAGCGGGCCCTGATGACTTTGGGAATGCTTGCCAGCCAGTTGTGCCAGGAGGCGGCGGGCGGATTTTAATCAGTGTGGCCCTGTGCTTGTCATGGGGCCTGCAACAAGCGAGCATAGAGGACCTTTTGTCGATCTACCTGTCTTTCATGAAAGCCTTTCTACCTGCCCTCTGGTTAAGTGTCTGTCTGTTGGGAACCGCCTTCGTGGCTCCTGTCCAGGCGGCTTCCTCCCAGGACAAGCCGGCTGCGGGGGCGGCCCACGCCACTAAGGCGGCCCCTGCCAAGAAGGCTCCGGCCAGCAAGGCCAAGCCTTCGGCCAGTGCCAGCAAGAGCAAGTCCGCGGCCAAGAAGGCGCCCGCCAAGCCCAAGTCCAAATGGGCCTATCAGGACATCAAGAAGCCGTTGCCCAGCGCCAAGGTGGACTTGAGCCTGCCGCCGGAAATGGTCAAGCACCTGCAGCCGGTGGGCAGTGTGCCGCTACCCAAGCGCGAGCCGCTGCTGCCTCAGATGTTTGGCGAGAAGCCCAAGGAAAGCAGCCCGTTCCAGCTCAACGGCCGCTTGCTCAGCAATGAAATGCAATTGCAGCTGCGCAACGAGGAACGTCGGGATATCGAAGGCGCGGCCCTGGATTTCGAGTTCAAGCAGTAAATTCTTCATCCTCTTCTGTGACGGGTTGGCTCGACACTTTGTCGGAGACTGATCAGTCACGCACGGTTGTGCGTCAAATCCGTTCTTTGAGTAATTTTAAACGGCTGTTTTAGCGGTTACTCTTGGCGGGCGTCATTCAACACTCTGCTTGTCGCAAGGAGCTTTTCCTCATGAACTGCCGTGAAGGTTGTGGCGCCTGCTGCATCGCCCCTTCCATCAGCACCCCGATTCCCGGAATGCCCCAGGGCAAGCCGGCGGGAGAACGTTGCCTGCATCTTTCTGTCGAACACCTGTGCGGGCTGTTCGGCCTGCCGGAGCGGCCGGCGGTGTGTGGGGCGTTCCTGGCGGATCCCGAGGTGTGTGGCGAAAGCCGCGAAGAAGCCATCCGCCTGATTGGCTGGTGGGAACAAGTGACCGCGGCATAGAGTGTTCTCAATGAACGGAACTTCAACAATAAGGAATAAGACAATGGGTTCGCTGCAACGAATGGCTGTGCTCTGTGGTTTAACCGTGCTCTTGTCGGCAACGGCCCACGCCGAAGACTGGCAAACCGCCAAGGATGAAGACGGCATCAAGGTCTCCTTGAGTGAAGTGGCCGGCTCCAAATACAAGGCCTACCGTGGTGTGACCACCATGAAGACCTCCATCGCCAAGCTCCGCGCGCTTCAGGAAGACGTGGCGGGCGCCTGCTCCTGGATCCATGAGTGCAAGACCCAGAAACTGCTCAAGCACGAGGGCGATCAAAGCTGGACCTACACCCAGTTCAACACCCCGTGGCCAGTCACTGCCCGTGATTCGGTATTGCACATCACTACCAGCGAAGCGGCCGACGGCAGCCTGACCCGCAAACTGGAGGGCGTGCCCACCTACATCCCTGAAGAGAAAGGCTTCGTGCGGGTGGCCCAGGTCGAGGGCTACTGGAAGTTCGTACCCAAAGGCGCCGACCAGGTGGAAGTGACCTACCAGGTGCACACCGAGCCGGGTGGCAGCGTGCCGTCCTGGCTGGCCAACAAGTTCGTGGTGGATGCGCCGTTCAACACCCTGAAGGCACTCAAGGCTCGCGCCGAAAAGCCTTGATCGGCTGAGTTTTGCCAGCATTACCAGGGCCGCCTTCGGGCGGCCTTGTCATTGATGTGTTCCGGCAGCGCGGTGGAACGATTGCCCGTTGCTCAGGGTCGAGATGTTGTCAGCCCACTCATGGGGCTATCGAGGAGGCACTGATGCAAAAGTGGCAAGTCACTTTCGTTGACGATCATGGTGTCCAGTCCGTCGAGCATTTCGACTGCGACCAGCAACCGACGATGGAGCGCGCCGCACAACTGGTGCGGGCCAAGTTGTTGCCAGTGAGTGCCGAACTGGACCTGAACGATCTGGACGGGCGCACCGAGGACCCCACCCTCAAGAGCCTGAAAGAGCAGAACAGCATTCAGATTCTCAGTATCACGCCGATCTAGATAGGGTAGAGCGCGCTTCGCAGCAATTTCTGGCGACGTCCAGAGCAAGGCGCTAATCTGCAAGCGAGATCAGCGAATTCTTCGCTAGGCTCTGATCTTGTCAGCTCCATGCTTGTTTCCTGACGACCCGCCCCGGGTCGTGATGCCGGTCCCTTTGGCCGGTGGTTCGGGAAACACGGAAAGTCTATCCATCGGTTTGAGGAGGACGTTTCATGAGCACAGCCGTTCAAGAAGACATCAGCAGCAGTGTGCTGCGCCGCATGAAAGAAGGCGGTTTCGACTTTTCACGATTCCATCCCATCGAGTTCTACGCCATTTTTCCGGATGAGGAGCGGGCACGCAGGGCGGCAGGACATTTTCGCGGTGAATCCTTGAATGCCCAGGTCAGCGTGCGTGACGACGGCGCCTGGTACCTGGAACTGAGCAAGGTGATGTACGCCACCTATGGCGGCATCGGGGATTTTGAACAGGACTTCGAGGCGGTGGTCGAGCCCCTGGGCGGCATCATTGAGGGCTGGGGAGTGAAACAGGAGATCCGTGGACGGCTGGTATAGCCTGCGCTAGATATACCGAGACAGGCAATTGGCTGGCCCCTGGGCCGGCCAATTGTGTTTTCGGGGCCCGCACAAGGTAAAAAAAGCCACCCGAGAGGGTGGCTAAAAGGGAAGACCGGTCAGGAGAGGGAACCGGTCGGGAGAGCCCGGACCCGGTTGTCATCGGCGTCATCAAGGTTGCAGCAGCGACTTCATCAGGCTTGGCGAAGTGTTTGCTCGATGGACGCGATTATCCCCAGTGGCCAGCGGGCAGTGAAATCAACTCTGACTATGCTGGTGATAGCCAAGACCGGTGCCAGCCATGGCCGGGGCAGGGCGGTCCGCATGCATCGGTAATGCGGGCATCGGCCTTGGGCTGCAACGGACTGATTTTGGGGCGCTTGTGCCGAAGGCACAGGGCTGGCGAAGCCCGGGTGTGCAGGTGACAGGGAGTACGGCATGAACCACAGCGCTGTTGATGAAATGCATGGGGCCGACGGCCAGGTTCGCGAGCATTACCGCGAGTTCGCCCGCTGGCTGGCCAATACCCCCGACGAACTCCTGGCCCGCCGCCGTCGCGAGGCCGACCTGCTGTTCCACCGTGCCGGCATCACCTTCACCCTGTACGGCGATGAGCAGGGCACCGAGCGGCTGATTCCCTTCGACACCATTCCCCGCATCATCCCGGCCCGGGAATGGCGGATCATCGAACAAGGGTGCATCCAGCGGGTACGGGCGCTGAACCTGTTTCTGGCCGATCTCTACCACCAGCAACGAATCATCCGCGCCGGGATCATTCCCGCCGAGCAGGTCCTGGCCAATCAGCAGTACCAGCTGGCCATGCAGGGCCTGGACCTGCACGGTGATGTCTATGCCCATGTCTGCGGAGTTGATCTGGTACGCGACGGCGACGGCCGCTACTGCGTGCTCGAGGACAACCTGCGCACCCCCAGCGGCGTCAGCTACATGCTCGAAGACCGCAAGATGATGATGCGCCTGTTTCCCGAGCTGTTCGCCGCCCAGCGCATCGCCCCCATCGACCATTACCCGAACCTGTTGCTCGATACCCTGAAAAGCTCCAGCCCCCTGGACAATCCGATGGTGGTGGTACTGACCCCGGGGCGCTTCAACAGCGCATTTTTCGAGCATGCGTTCCTGGCGCGGGAGATGGGAGTGGAGCTGGTGGAAGGTGCCGACCTGTTCGTGCGTGACGACCGGGTGTTCATGCGCACCACCGCCGGCCCGCAGGCGGTGGATGTGATCTACCGTCGCCTCGACGATGCCTTCCTCGACCCCCTGGCGTTCAACCCCGATTCCCTGCTCGGCGTGCCCGGCCTGTTGGCAGCCTACCGCTCGGGCACTGTGGTACTGGCCAACGCCATCGGCACCGGGGTGGCCGATGACAAGTCGGTGTACCCCTATGTCACCGAGATGATCCGCTTCTACCTGGACGAAGAGCCGATTCTGCAGAACGTGCCGACCTGGCAGTGCCGCCGTCCCGCCGAGCTGTCCCATGTGCTGGCCAACCTGGCGCAACTGGTGGTTAAGGAAACCCAGGGTTCCGGCGGCTACGGCATGCTGGTGGGGCCGGCGGCCACGGCGGCGCAGATCGAGGAGTTCCGCGTACGGATCAAGGCCCGGCCCGAGGCGTACATCGCCCAACCGACCCTGGCGCTGTCCACCTGCCCGACCTTTGTCGAAAGCGGCATCGCCCCGCGGCATATCGATCTGCGGCCCTTTGTCCTTTCTGGTGGTGAAACCCGTGTGGTGCCCGGTGGTCTTACCCGTGTGGCCCTGTGTGAAGGTTCGTTGGTGGTGAATTCCTCACAGGGCGGCGGGACCAAGGACACTTGGGTGGTCGAGGATTAAGGAAGCCTGCCATGTTGAGTCGAACCGCGTCGGACCTGTACTGGATGTCACGCTACCTGGAGCGCGCGGAAAACCTGGCGCGGATGCTCGATGTCAGCTATTCCCTGTCGCTGATGCCCCAGGACGGGCGCGGCGATGGCCTGCACGAGCTGGCCATGCCACTGCTGATCACCGGCACCCTGGAGGATTACCACGCCCGCCACCAGGCCTTGCACGCCGAGCAGCTATTGCAGTTCTTCGCCCTGGACCCGGCCAACCCCGCCAGTATCTACAGTTGCCTGGGATCGGCCCGGGCCTGCGCCCATGCCGTGCGCGGGCGGATCACCGCCGACATGTGGGAAAACGTCAATGCCACCTGGCTGGACATCCACCAGATCGCCAGCCAGGGCCTCAGTGCCTATGGCATGAACCGCTTCTGCGAATGGATCAAGGAGCGCTCCCATCTGTTTCGTGGCGCTTCCTACGGCACCATCATGCGCAACGACGCCTTTCGCTTTATCCGCCTGGGAACCTTCATCGAGCGCGCCGACAACACCCTGCGCCTGCTGGACGCACGCTACGAGATGGCCGGCGACCAGGCCGATGCGGTGTGCGACGGCACCGCCCATGCCTATTACCAGTGGAGTGCGTTGCTGCGGGCCTTGTCTTCCTTCGAGGCCTACACCGAGGTCTATCGCGAGGCACCCGGTGCCCGGCATGTAGCCGAGCTGCTGTTGTTGCGCGCCGACGTGTCGCGCTCGCTGCGGGCCTGTACCGAGGAGATCGACCAGATCCTCGCCAGCCTGCCCGGCGACAACGGGCGCCCGGCCCAGCGTCTGGCGGCGCAGATGGATGCACGCCTGCGCTACATCGGTATCGATCAGATTCTCGACGAAGGCCTGCACGCCTGGCTGACCGACTTCATCCCCCTGGTGCGCCAGTTGGGCAACGCGATTCACCGCTCTTATCTGGAGGCGGCATGAGACTGTCCGTGAGCCATGAAACCGCCTATCGCTACGCCGATCCGGTAGGCGCCAGCATCCAGTACCTGCGCCTGACACCCCACGACAGCGAGCGCCAGCAAGTGCTCTGCTGGCAGCTGGATCTGCCACGACCGGTGCGTGCGCAGCGGGACCCCTTCGGCAACATCCTGCACGTACTGACCCTGGACGAGCCCCACGAAGCAGTGATCATCGGCGCCCGTGGCCAAGTGGATATCGATGAGCTGCGCGAGGCCGAGCATGAATGCCAGTCGCCCTTGCCGTTCCTGCGTTTCACCAGCCTGACCGAGGCGGATGCTCAACTGCGCGAGTTCGCCGGCCGGCAATGCGCAAGGCGGCGTGATCGCACAGGGTTGATCGACCTGATGCATGGGCTGCACCAGCTCATGGCCTACACGCCTGGGGCAACGGACGTGGCCACCAGCGCGGCGCAGGCTTTCGCCGGGCGCGCGGGGGTCTGCCAGGACCACACCCACGCTTTCCTTGCCTGTGCCCGTAGCCTGGGCGTTCCGGCACGTTTTGTTTCCGGTTATCTGTACCGCGAGGACAGCGGGCAATTACTTGGCCACGCCTGGGCCGAAGCCTGGCTGGAAGGCGCCTGGTACAGCTTCGATGTGACCCACCAACTGGCGCGGCCCGAGCGCCACCTCAAGCTGGCGGTGGGCCTGGACTACCTGGATGCCTGCCCGGTACGCGGCTTGCGCCGGGGCGCCGCCGGTGAGCAGATGCACGCCAGGGTGCTCCAGCAGTAACACGCGTTTTCGCTAGGAGCCGGCTTGCCGGCGAAGGCGCCAGAGGTGGCAAAGGCGATGTCGCAAGGCTCAGGGAACCTGCTTGCGCCCCGCCATGTGCCTGAGATACCCCAGCAGCAGGTCCAGCTCCTGATCCGGCAGGACGTTGTTGTTGAACCCGGGCATCTTCGCCTGGGGCCAGCGCCTCATGCTTTGCGGATCGCGGATATAGCGCTTGAGGAAATCGCCGCTGAAATACTCGGTAGGGCTGTAGGGGATATTCAGGTCCGGACCGAACTGTGAATCGCCGGCACCGTTGAGCCGGTGGCAGGCCAGGCAGTTTTTCTGGAACAGGGCCAAGCCCTGGTTGATTGGATCAGTGGCCGCCAACTGCGGATCCGGAAGCAGGGCCGGGAAGCGCTGCGCCACTGGCTCCAGGCGCTGGATGCGCGCCACCTGGAACGGCCATTGCTCCGGGCTGATATGCCCGGCGGCAGGATTGGTCCACACCAGATAGAAAGGCCCGGCGCTGGGTTTGTCGGCAGCCAGCGCAGGCCATGGCCGGCTCGGGTCCTCCACGGCCAGCCAGGCCTGGGCGCCCTGGCGTTCAAGCAGCGGCGCGGCGCTGAGCTCCGCGGCAAAGCCGTCCAGGGCCACGGCTTGAAGATGGTCTTCGGCCTTCAGGCCCTTGAGCAGGGTCGCCATGGGCACGGCGCGGTACTGCATGTCGCGCTTGTAGGACACATCGTCCTTGATGGTAATGGTCTGGGCCTGGGGGTGCCTTAGCAGTTCTTCGGTCTGCCAGGTGTGGCTGGCGGAGCCCAGTTCGATCAGCAGTTGCGCGGCGTGCAGCGGGCTGCTCAGCAGCAGGGCAGCGCCAAGGAGGAATACTTTCAATTGATGGCCGTCGGGTCGTCGTCAGTGGGTTCGTCGCCGGGAAGCACGTCGTCTGGTCGCGACACATGGTCGAACAGGGCGTCCCGGAGCTCTTCGTAGTTGCCGCCGTTCACGATACCGAAATAGCCGTGCTTGACCAGCGTGTCTTCGGCTTCAAGGGCGTGCTGGTTGGTGTCGCTGTAGATCACCACGGTGGCGTTGGGGTCCAGCACTACTTTGCGCAACTGGTAGGCCAGGCCCTCGGCGCTGATGCCGGTGCCGTCCTCCAGTTCGAGATTGACCTGCAGCGAGTTGTGCACATTGCCGGCGGCAAAGTCGCTCTCGTTGCGCAGATCGAGGATCAACGCCCCATCATTGATTTCGTCCACCGCGCGGTTGACGTCGATGATTCCGGCGTGAGCGTGAAAGGCGCTCAGGAGTGTGGCGAGTGCAATCCAATGGCGCATGAGTCTTCCCCTTGGTGTTCCTCAGGAAGACTGGCACACAAGTCCGTGCCCCGGTAGGAACCGGGGACAATTTTCCGTCTCGTTGATCGAGCAGCCACAGATCAGCCGATCACTTTGGTGAGATTCGGCAAGATCAACAGCAGTGTGGTTGCGAAAAGAATGAGCCCCGCCTGACGTACTTTCGAATGCTTGAACATGGCTGAATGCCTTTTGTTGTTATTCCTGAGCGTCAATGCATGCCGGTGGGTGAACTCCATTACGAGTCACTATGAACCGGCTATGTGTCCTTTTTCTTACTTGCCCCAGTGCAGAATCCGTCTGGAACTTCCTACAGTTTCTACCTTAGGGGCCTTGAATCCTCTGGCTTAGATCCAATTCGTATGAATTTATATTTCTGATTTATTAAAAGGCTATATATCGGCCCGGGCGTGCCTTGGCCGCCCTCTGGCTAGACAGCTCGCGACCCTTCATCGGCAGAGCCCTTAGCTGCCTACCGTTCGTCTGAGCGTCGGCGTCAAGGCGGCTGAGCGCATCGGTCATTGAATCCGACGCTGCCGCGCCTAAGGTGGGAGCTCGACATTTTCCCCTGCACAGCGGTTCGAGGACGTCATGACCCAAGCTTTGATATTCGATGCGTTACGCACGCCCCGCGGCAAAGGCAAGGCCGATGGCGCCCTGCACAGCGTGAAACCGGTGAACCTGACCGCGGGGCTGTTGCGGGCCCTGCAGCAGCGCTGCGAGCTGGACACCAGCCAGGTGGACGACGTGGTCCTGGGCTGTGTGACGCCGATCGGTGATCAGGGCGCCGATATCGCCAAGACCTCGGTCCAGGCTGCGGATTGGGATGTCAGCGTGGCCGGGGTGCAGATCAATCGCTTCTGCGCTTCCGGGTTGGAGGCAGTCAACCTGGGGGCGATGAAGGTGCGTTCCGGGTTCGAGGAACTGGTGGTGGTTGGCGGCGTCGAGTCCATGTCGCGGGTGCCCATGGGCAGCGACGGCGGGGCCTGGGTGCTGGACCCGGAGACCAACCTGCACAGCCATTTCACCCCCCAGGGGATTGGCGCCGACCTGATCGCGACCCTGGAAGGCTTCTCCCGGGAGGACGTCGACCGCTTTGCCCTGCACTCCCAGCAGAAGGCCGCCCGCGCCCGGGCTGGCGGGGCCTTTGCCAAATCCCTGGTGCCGGTGCAGGACCAGAACGGCATCGTGCTGCTGGACCATGACGAGTTCATTCGCGCCGATTCGACCCTGGAGGGCCTGGGCAAGCTCAAGCCGAGTTTCGAGATGATGGGGCAGATGGGCTTCGATGCCACGGCGCTACGGGTCTACAGCCATGTGGAGCGGATCGACCATGTGCACACCCCCGGCAACAGCTCGGGCATCGTCGACGGCGCGGCGCTGATGCTGATCGGCTCCGAAGCCAAGGGCCGCGAGCTGGGGCTCAAGCCCCGGGCGCGGATCGTGGCCACGGCGGTCACCAGCACCGACCCCACCATCATGCTCACCGGCCCGGCGCCGGCCACCCGCAAGGCCCTGGCCAAGGCCGGGCTGCGGGTCGAGGACATCGACCTGTTCGAAGTCAATGAGGCCTTCGCCTCGGTGGTGCTCAAGTTCATCAAGGACATGGCCATCGACCCGGCCAAGGTCAATGTCAACGGCGGCTCCATCGCCATGGGCCACCCGCTGGGGGCCACCGGCTGCGCGATCCTCGGCACCTTGCTCGATGAGCTGGAAACCCGGCGCCAGCGCTATGGCCTGGCGACCCTCTGTGTCGGCGGCGGCATGGGTATCGCCACCATCATCGAACGCCTCTGAGCCCCGACTTCAAGGAATCCCTTTCATGACCGATGCCATCCGTTACGAAAAAGGCCAGGACCAGATCGTCGTCCTGACCATCGATATGCCGGGCCAGAGCGCCAACACCATGAATGCCCTGTACCGCGACGCCATGGCCGGTGCCGTGGCGCGCTTGCAGGCCGAACGGGAATCGATTGCCGGGGTGATCATCACCTCGGCGAAAAAGACCTTCTTCGCCGGCGGTGACCTCAATGAGCTGATCAAGGTCGGCAGGCCCGAGGCCAAGGCTTTCTACGACATGGTGCTGGCCCTCAAGGGCCAGCTGCGAGCCCTGGAAACCCTGGGCAAGCCGGTGGTCGCTGCAATCAATGGCGCGGCCCTGGGCGGCGGCTGGGAAATCTGCCTGGCCTGCCATCATCGCGTTGCCCTGGACGATAAATCGGTACAGGTCGGCCTGCCGGAAGTCACCCTGGGCCTGTTGCCCGGCGGCGGCGGGGTGGTGCGCATGGTGCGCATGCTGGGCCTGGAAAAGGCTCTGCCCTATCTGCTGGAAGGCAAGAAAGTGCGCCCGCAGCTGGCGTTGCAAGCAGGCCTGATCGATGCCCTGGCGACGGACCGCGACGACCTGCTGGCCAAGGCTCGGGCCTGGATCCTCGCCAACCCGGGCGCGCAGCAGGCCTGGGATGTGCGCGGCTACCAGATCCCTGGTGGCACGCCGTCGAACCCGAAGGTTGCGCAGATGCTGGCCATCGCCCCATCGATTCTGCGGACCAAGACCCAGGGTTGCTTCCCCGCGCCGGAAAAGATCCTCTGCGCTGCGGTCGAAGGCGCCCAGGTGGATTTCGACACCGCGCAACTGATCGAGACCCGTTACTTCACCGAACTGACCACAGGCCAGGTGGCGAAGAACATGATCGGCACCTTCTGGTTCCAGCTCAACCAGATCAATGCCGGCAGCTCACGGCCACAGGGCGTGCCGCCGCAGGTCACGAAAAAACTCGGGGTGCTTGGCGCCGGCATGATGGGCGCGGGCATTGCCTATGTCAGTGCGGTGGCGGGTATCGAGGTGGTGCTCAAGGACATCAGCCCCGAGGCGGCCGAGAAGGGCAAGGCCCACTCGGCGGCGCTGCTGGAGAAAAAGGTGGCTCGCGGGCAGTTGAGCTGCGAGCAGCGGGACGCCACCCTGGCGCGGATCCGCACCACCGCCGAGGATGCCGACCTGGCCGGTTGCGACCTGATCATCGAGGCGGTGTTCGAGGATCGCGAGCTCAAGGCCAAGGTCTCCCGGGCTGCGCAGCAGGTGGTCGGCGGTGACGCGGTGATCGCCTCCAACACTTCGACCCTGCCCATCACTGGCCTGGCTACGGCAGTGCCGAACCCGGACAAGTTCATTGGCCTGCATTTCTTCAGCCCGGTGGAAAAAATGCCCCTGGTGGAAATCATCAAGGGGGCGAAAACCAGCGATGAAACCCTGGCCCGCGGCTTCGACTTTGTCTTGCAGATCAAGAAGACCCCGATCGTGGTCAATGACAGCCGCGGCTTCTTCACCTCCCGGGTGTTCGGCACTTTCACCAACGAAGGTATCGCCATGCTCGGCGAGGGCATCGCGGCGCCGATGATCGAGACCGAAGCGCGCAAGGCCGGGATGCCGGTGGGGCCGCTGGCAATTTCCGACGAGGTTTCCCTGAGCCTGATGAGCCATATCCGCCAGCAGACCGCCAAGGACCTGCAGGCCGAGGGCAAGCCGGCCATCGAACATCCGGCATTTGCCGTGATCGACCTGCTGCTCAACGAATACAAGCGCCCGGGCAAGGCGGCCGGTGGCGGTTTCTACGATTATCCGGCCGGTGCCCAGAAGCATTTGTGGCCGCAGTTGCGCACGCGCTTCTACAAGGCCGACGGGCAGATCTCGCCCCAGGATGTGCGGGATCGCCTGCTGTTCGTCCAGGCCATCGAGACCGTGCGTTGTGTGGAGGAGGGAGTGTTGCACTCCACGGCGGACGCCAACATCGGCTCGATCTTCGGCATCGGCTTTGCCGCCTGGAGCGGGGGCGCCCTGCAGTTCATCAATCAGTACGGGGTGCAGGATTTCGTCGCCCGTGCGCAGTACCTGGCCGAGCAATATGGCGAGCGTTTCCGGCCGCCGACGCTGCTTCTGGAAAAGGCTCGCCTGGGCCAGTTGTTCTGACACCGACAGGCGCTCAATGAGCTGATCCGGGGCTTGCCTTGCCGTGGTATTTCAAGGCAGGCTCTGGGCTGTTCATTATTGCCATCGCCTTGTCAGGAATTTTTTATGTCGCTACGCATCTGCATTCTTGAAACCGATATCCTGCGTCCCGAACTGGTCGATCAATATCAGGGTTACGGGCAGATGTTCCAGCGCCTGTTTTCCCAGCAGCCCATCGCTGCCCAATTCAGCGTCTACAACGTGGTCCAGGGGGAGTACCCCAGCGATGACCTGGAATTCGACGCCTATCTGGTGACAGGCAGCAAGGCCGATTCGTTCGGCACCGATCCCTGGATCCAGACCCTCAAGACCTACCTGCTGGGGCGCTACGAGCGTGGCGACAAGCTGTTGGGCATCTGCTTCGGCCATCAGTTGCTGGCATTGCTGCTGGGGGGCAAGAGCGAGCGCGCGAGCCAGGGCTGGGGTGTCGGTACCCACAGCTACAAGCTGGCGGCCAAGGCGCCGTGGATGAGCCCGGTGGTGGAGGAGCTGACGCTACTGATCAGCCATCAGGACCAGGTTACCGCCTTGCCGGAGAACGCCACGGTGATCGCCTCCAGCGATTTCTGCCCGTTCGCGGCCTACCATATCAATGATCAGGTGCTGTGCTTCCAGGGCCACCCCGAGTTCATCCACGACTATTCCCGCGCCTTGCTGGACCTGCGCCAGGAGTTTCTCGGCGAGCAGATCTACCAGAAGGGCGTGGCCAGCCTTGAGCACGACCATCACGGCACCACTGTGGCGGAGTGGATGATGCGTTTCGTCGCTCACAAGCCCGAGGCTGCCTGAACCCGGCCATGGCCCTGCCGCAAGGCGCAGGGCCGTCGCTCCTTCAGAGCCAGCCGGAACGCTTGAAGCTGGCCCAGAGGCCGACACAACCCACGCTGATAAAACCCAGGACGCCAAAGTAGCCGTAGTGCCAACTCAGCTCCGGCATGTTCTGGAAGTTCATCCCGTAGATCCCCGCCACCGCCGTCGGAAACGCCAGGATCGCGGCCCAGGCGGCGAACTTGCGTTGCACGATGCTTTGCCGTGAAGCCTCCAGCAGTACGCCGATCTCGATGGTCTGGCTGGCGATATCGCGCAGGGTCGAGAGGTCTTCCATCTGCCGGGTGACGTGAATCTGCACATCCCGGAAGTACGGCCGCATGTTCTTGTCGATAAAGGGAAAGCTGAGCTTCTGCAGTTCTTCGCTGATCTCCACCATGGGCGCTACATGCCGGCGCAGGCGCAGCACGTCGCGGCGCAGGCCGTGCAGGTGCTGGATGTCCCGTTCGTTCAGCGAGTCGCAGAGGACGTTGCGCTCCAGCTCGTCGATTTCCGCATGGATGGCTTCGCTGACCGGCTGGTAGTTCTCGGTAACGAAGTCCAGCAGGGCATAGAGCACGAAGTCTTCACCGTGCTCCAGCAGCAGCGGGCGCGCCTCGCAGCGCTGGCGCACGTAGCCATAGGAGGCCGAGTGGCCGTTGCGCGCGGTGATGATGTAGCCGTTGCCGGCAAAGATGTGGGTTTCGATGAACTCCAGCTTGCCCTGATCGCGCACCGGCGAATAGGTGACGATGAACAGCGCATCGCCGAAGGTTTCCAGCTTCGGCCGGCTGTGCTTTTCCAGGGCATCCTCGATGGCCAGTTCATGCAGGTTGAACTGGCGCTGCAGGTTGGCCAGCTCGTGGGCGTTGGGTTCCTCCAGGCCGATCCAGACGAAGTGGCCGGGCTTGGCGGCCCAGGCGGCCCCTTCGTCGAGGCTGATATCCGTGACTTTCTTTCCGCCGCTGTAGACGGCGGCAGCAACAACTCTACCCATGGTTCCGGTTCACTTCTTCTTATCAAGGGGGCGGTGACAGATCAGGTGCAGCTTAGCCTGCAATGCTCCATCAGAGTCACTGGCCGCGAGGGAGTTCGCGGACAAATAAAAGCCCGCGCAAGGCGGGCTTTTTGTGGCGCCGGGGTCAGGCGGCCTGCAGCTGGCGGTCCATGCTGGCGATGCATTCGCGCATCTGTTCGCGGCACTGGGCGATCAGCAGGGGCATGTCGTCCAGGGTCAGCCCGGCCGTGGGGATGGCGGGCAGCGAGCGGATCAGGATTTTGCCGCTGTTCCAGCGATCCAGGCGCATGTGCTTGATGTAGCTGCTGACGCACACCGGGACTATGGGCACGCCTGCGGCGATGGCCATCTGGAATGCACCTTTCTTGAAGGGCAGCAGCTCTTCCCCGAGGTTGCGGGTGCCTTCCGGGAAGACCCAGATCGAGGTGTCCTTGTGCTGCAAGGTGTGGGTGGTGGTGAGCATCGAGCGCCGGGCCTTGTGCGGGTTGCCACGGTCGATCAGCACGTTGCCTGCCAGCCAGAACAGCTGGCCGAACAGCGGCACCCATTTCAGGCTCTTCTTGCCGATGCACACGGTCCTTCGCGGCACCACGTTGCCGAATACGAACAGGTCGTAGTTGGACTGGTGGTTGGCGATGATCACGCAGCCCTGGGGTTTGTCCATCAGCGGGCCGACCTCGGCCTTGACCCGCAAGCGCAGGATGCACATCGCCGGCCAGGCGTAGAGACGGGCGCACAGTCGGCTGTTGTCCGGGTTGAATGGGCGGCACAGGCCGAGCAGCAGGCCCAGGCTGCCTGCCAGGATAAAGTGCAAGCCCATCAACGACATACGAAGCAGATACAGCATCTAAACGGCCCACCCGGGGACAAAAGGTGGCGCAGTGTACGGATGTGCACTGTTTTCGGCAATTGCCGTTCTCAGCCGGGAGATGGGCGATGTTTAAGTACATGTTTCCAGCAATGGCTGGCGATGGTGATCTAGAGCGGTCGTGGCTTGTTGGCAAGGCATGCAGTAAAAAGCCCGGCGCGAAGGCCGGGCTGGTTCAGGTAGCAAATCCGCGGGTTTCAGCCCAGGTGCTCCTGGTCGTGGATGATCGCGTTGTCCAGGGCATCCAGCAGTGCCTTGCGCACCTTCAGCTTGGTGTTCTTGTGCGCCACCATGTTGATCTTCTTCAACTGGCGTGCAGCGGCCAGGGCGGCGCCTTGCAGTTCATCGGGCGCTACCACCTTGTCGAGAAAGCCGGCATCTACCGCGCTTTGCGGGTCGAACATCTCGCCATTGATTACCGAGCGATGCAAAGCCGAGCGACGCAGGCGGTCACGGGCCAGCTCGATACCCGCGTGGTGCATGGTCATGCCGATCTGCACTTCATTGAGGCCGATGCTGAAGGGGCCTTCGACACCGATGCGATAGTCCGCCGACAGCAGCAGGAACGCGCCCTTGGCCACCGCGTGCCCCGGGCAAGCGACGATCACCGGGTAGGGGTGGGAAAGCAGGCGGCGGGCCAGGGTCGAACCCAGGGTTACCAGAGCCACGGCCTCCTTGGGGCCGGCTGTCATGACCTTGAGGTCGTAGCCGCCAGAGAGAATCCCCGGCTGGCCGGTGATGATCACCACCGCGCGATCGGCGGTAGCCTGATCCAGCGCCGCATTAAAGGCGGCAATCACGTCCGGGGAGATGGCATTGACCTTGCCATTGCTCAAGGTCAGGGTCGCGATACCGTCTTCGAGATGGTAGGAAATCAACTCACTCATGACGCAATTCCTTGTATTGAAGTGCTGCAGAAGTTACCCACCACGGTAGCTGCGGTAAAGCGCCATGACTGACTGGTGAGTCAGCCCCGAGGTCGCCAAGGGCCCTGCATCACACAGCGGGTAACGCATGGTTTCTTCTATAGGGTTGTGGGCAAGGCTGAAGAATGGCCGGTTTGCCTTATTGCATGGGGGGCTGCATTGCCCTTGGCCGGGGATCGAGCTTAAGCGCATGAAAATTCTGAAAAAAAAGTTTGCCATCTGAAAAGCGATCGACTACATTAGCGCGCCTCGACAGACTGAATCGGTTTGAAGAGATACGGTGAAGTGTCCGAGTGGCTTAAGGAGCACGCCTGGAAAGTGTGTATACAGGAAACTGTATCGAGAGTTCGAATCTCTCCTTCACCGCCACATTTGAAACGACTAAACCCCTGAAAACGTTAAAGTTTTCAGGGGTTTTGTGTTTTCAGGGGCGCGAAAAAGCCCCATATGGGAACATCCATGGGAACCCTTGAGAGTTCTGTTCAAGCGTCCTATTACCGTTTTTCTCTCTCTGCACTGCAGGAACGGGGTGGCCCAGGCCTACGACTCTTACGGAGGGCTTGGAAAACGGTAGGCTCAACTATTCGTGGTGCTGAAATGCTATTACTCTGCTCCGTTTGACCGGTGATCAATTTGGTCCATCTACATGCGAGGGAGCGATGACAGTATCCAATTTAGAAAAGTACCGGAAAGATCTGAAGGCGTTGCTTGAAGAGGGCAGGGTAGTTCTTCAAGCGCTTCGCCGTGACGCGGAGGGTAAGGAGGAATGGCGAGCCCGTTTGGAAGCGGCGGGATGGGGCGAGGAAAAAATTGATATTTACGAAAGTAATCTCAAACCCTTTCGGGTTTGCTACCACCACTGGTATTCCGAAGCTCTGGCCGTTGTAAAGCAATTACTTCCCGACAGGTATGCGGACTTCGTAAAATTCTATGAACGACCAAAAACGCGAAAGTCGTTTGATGTCGAGACTTATCGAATCGAGGACGCATGCCAATCCCTTTCGTTGACTCGGTATGGCGGCGATGTGGTCGTTGCTATGCCTGCCGCTATTCCATTACTACAGCAGCAGATTGCTATCCTTGAGTCCATAGAAAAACGTTTCGAAAGTTCGCTCTTTGATATCAAGCAACTGGTACAAGCTGATCTTTTTGACTCTGAACTCGACGTTGCCAGGGAGCTACTAAAAAACAAATTTTCTCGTGCTGCGGGGGCTGTCGCCGGAGTCGTACTGGAAGGCCATCTGAAGCAAGTATGTGATAACCACAACCTGCCCAAGAAGTCTGGCACTATCGCAGTGCTAAATGATGCGCTAAAAGCAGCTGGTGTCATTGAGTTGTCGCAGTCTAGGCATATTCAATTTTTGGGCGATATTCGTAACAAATGTGGTCATAAAAATCCGACTGATCCAACTGTTGATGAGGTAGGTGAACTCATCACTGGGGTCGATAAGGTTATAAAAACTATTTTCTGAACCACTTGTGGGGGCCAGTACGGCCCCTATGAGAATTTGCCTAGAATTTCAGGGCCAGTTGAAGCATTCCGATAACGTCTGGTCCATCTTCATTAATCCACATCCCGTAATGCTGTCGGATCATGTTCGCGCTGGTGTGGCCCATCTGCTCCGCGATCCAGTCGACCGAAGCCACGCCGGTGGTCAGCAATTGGCTGGCATAGGTGTGCCGGCATTGGCCAGGTCCGCGATAGCGGACGCCGGCCGCTTTCAAGTGCGCTTTGAAGAACCTGTCCCTCACGACAAAGTCGCTGACGTGCGGCAAGCCGCTCTTGGTGTTCAGGAATACGAAGTGCAGCTTGTGCTTGCGGACTGTCTTGTTGTCCCGCTCCACAACATCGATGGTGTCTACAGTCTTGAGCTGGTTGATGGCGTCAAGCTTGCGCAGGGCGTCCCACGCGGGTTCCAGCAAGCGCACCTTGCGCGTCGAGCGCCGGGTTTTCGTCACGCGGTAGGCTCCGCGTACTTTTGACCGGCGGAAAGTCACTGTCCCCTGTTTCAGATCGACGTCCTCCCAGGCCAGCGCGATGGTCTCTGACACGCGTGGGCCTGCCCAAATCATGAATTGCACCATCAGCAGCTCCTGAGTGCGGTTGGTGGGTGTCTCCAGGATCTGCTTGATTTCCGCCCTGGTGAACGGGTCGGGCGCTTCTGGATCGGGAAGGCGCACGAATAGCCCCTCTGTGGGGTCATGCGCGACTTTCTTCCGGGTGCGGTAGAGCCGGAATACCTGGCGCACGTTGCTGATGATGTCGCGAATGGTCTTGTTCTTCAGTCGCTTCGATAGTGGTCCTTGAATCCACTCTTGCAGGTCCAGGTGGTCAATCTGGTCGATCTGAATATCCCCCCAACGCGGGCGGACATGGACCTCTGCCTTGTTCTTGTACCCACGGAAAGAGGTCGCGGCCACGCTGTTGCTCTTGATGGTCAGCCACAGGTCCAGGTAATGCCCGAAGCTGTTTTCGGCCAGTTTGGTCGACTCTGGAAAATGCCGTCGGTAATCGAAGGTGCCAGCTTGTATCTCGTACTCGATTACCGTAACCAGGCGCTTTGCGTGCTCTCGGTTGGCCGGTGTGTTGCCGCCGGGTATCAGCTCCCGGCACAGCTCGCCATTGAAACGAAAATAGACCCGTACTGAGTTGCCACGGGCCTCTACGCCATCTGCCATATGCGTCCCCACGCGATGTATTGAAAGATCCAGCATGCTGAAAGAAAAAAGGCCCGTTGCCGGGCCTTTGTGTTCAGGGTTTAGTGTTGCCGATCACTGTTGGCGAAGTAACCAGAACAGGCCGGCACTTTTTCTAGGTGCGGGAGCAACCCCGGAATGAGCTTCCTCGGCCCGTCGTCGTGCATTGAGGATCTGACGTGCTTTGCTGCACTTCTGGTGGTTGCCGTGGGCGCGGGATTTTCCGCACTGGTCGCAGATGCCGGTCAGGTCTAAGTTCCAAGGGAAGGATTTGTTGTTGCTCATGGAGTCCCCCATCACATCCGAAACGATTGATGGTTCAGTTGCGGTTGTAACTGCTGGGCAGCATCGATGTCGCCGGCTGGCTGGATATCGCAAACGAAATAGAGTCTTTTGCGGTTCCTATCGGTGAGGTCCGCCGTGAGTTGTCGGGCGGTGGTACTGCACTGCTGGTAGGAGTCAGGCCCAATCCAGCGTTGAACTGGGATCACCTGACAATCCGTGCGGGCGGCACTGGTGCACAGGTACAGCAACAGGAAGACGTTCATTGGGCCTCCTGCTGGGCAACGCTCAGCGCGATCGCTACGGGCTGCACCCAGACGGGCATGTTGCCGACTACGGGCCTGACTTGGTTGAAACCCTTGGTGCCGCCGCCAAGGCCGCAGCAGAAGTGAAAGTGCTTGAAGATGCGATTAAGCATGCTGCACCTCCTTCAACTCGACGCTGTAGAAGTTGATGGACGCAACTTCTGCCGCTACGCAGCGGATGCCACACCAGCCAAAAGGACTGTCGTCGGTGCCGCCCCAGCCATCTGCCTCATGAACATCAGCCGACCAGATCAGGCCAGGATGCGGGTCACCATCTGGGGACTTGTAGTCAGCGCTGAAGTCGGTTCCACCTTCTTGGCTCATGTCGCTGATGATCCAACTGCCGAAAAGGCGCACGGCTGCGCGGACTGGGTTCCCGTCTTCGGATTCGACGTAACCCCCTGAACAGCTCCAGAAGTTGCAGAGCTCGGTAGCCCGCTCAGGTGTCAGCTTATTGAGGTCAACTTCGAGCAGGACGTTGTTGCCCCCGAACGTTTCCTCCACACGGTAAAGCGCTGTGTTGCTGGTTTGGGGCACGGTGGCCGCAGGTTGGATGGTTTGCATGGTGCTTCTCCTTTGGGGCGATGGGGAGTTGCAGCTCCCCGTTGAACGCCCGTTTTCAAGTTCAGCGCGCGAAGCGCCGAGGCTTGTTCTGCTTGGCTGCGGCCTGTTCGGCCATGAATGCTGCCCACTCCGCTGTTTTGCGCTTTTGGCGGGCCTTGCTGCAGCGTTGGTGAGTGCGGGTGGATCTGGCTTTGCCGCAGATGTCACAGCGGCTCGGCAGGTCCAGGCGATGGCTTGCCATCGCCGGGCGGGAGCGTTCGGCCATGTTCAGCGCTCTCCGCACAACATGCGGGTGAGCGCGTTCGGTTGACCGTCTGGTGTCAGCTTGTCGAGCGGGTGGGTAATGCGACGGCCGTTGGCTGCGCGCAAGGTCGCGACGTTGCCGTTGATCTCGACGATAACGCCTTTGCGCGCGCTGAAACGGTAGCTGCGACCGCCGCCGCTGATGGCGACGTAGCTGACCTTGTCGCCGACAGCGAGTGGGGTTGTGGTAGCCTCTGCGGTGCCGCCTTGGGGTTGATTCACTTGCATGGTGCTTCTCCTTTGGGGTGGTCGGTGTCGAGGGATTGCAGTCCCTCGGCACCACTCTTTCGGAACAATTCAGCCGGCGATGCGAACCAGGAAAATTTCCAGGTCCTTCAATTCATCGTTCTCGTCGTGAGCTGTCTGCCACTTCAATACTTCGTCGATTTGCTGGCGGGTGCAGTCATCCACGAGCAATGTGCGTTCTCCGCGCTCAATCCTTACTTCCATGATCGAAAGCAGGCCCTCTTGGGCGTATGCATCCGCGTGTATGATGCTGGTGGGCTTTCCTTGCGCGTTTCGCTGCTCCTCGATCTGCCTTAGTTGGCGGGTCTTTCCCGTTTCCCTGGCGCCTTTGATGACCTTGATATGCATGGTGCTTCTCCTCTGGGGTTGCCCAGGCGTTGCAGCACCTGGGCGGTTGGGTTAGTAGCGGACGATGGCCAGCAGTACGTCCGGTGCGAGGTTGCCCAGGACAATCAGGACTGCCAGCGTCGCGGCGCTGCAGGTCAACGTGATCGCGTTGTCACTCAAGGTCGGTTCGTTTTCGTTTTGCATGGTGCTTCTCCTTTGGGGTGCCGAAGCGTTGCAGCGCTTCGGTGGTGGGGTTCAGGGCTGGAATACCCAGCAGCGAATGGTTTTCGGTTTGTCGAACGCGTCCAGCAACCGGGCTGAGTTGACGCCCTTGTTCGACTCCAGAAACTTGGGTGACTTGCTCGTCTTCAGCAGGCGCTTCAGATCGCTGAGCGCAGGCACTTGCTGGCGTTTGTTGGCAGCCATCTCGACGAATTCATTGAGGTTCACGGCGATTAACCCGTCCTTGCGCGCATGGTTGAGCGCGCCTTTCTCATCCATGCCGTTGAGGAAGTCGTACAGGTCCCAGAATTCGCGCACAGTCGGGTGATCGGCGTTGATGGCCTGCTGGCGCTCCAGGGCCATGCGGTTGACCTCGGCGTGTGTTAGGGCCTTCCGGTGTTCGCCGAGGGGCACCACGTCTGCCAAGGCATCCACCAGGCTGCGCAGTTGGGCATGGTTCTTGGCGATACGAACGGTACGGACGCCGGGCTGGGCCAGTAGCTCCTGCTCGTAGCCGGAGGTGTTTTCCTCCATCAGGCGCATCGTGTTGGCTTCGCGTTGCAGTGCCTTGACCAGGAAGCCGCTGATGTTTTCCATCGGCATGCGTTCCAGTTGCTCGGCGAACTGCTTGGTTTCCGGGGTGTGGTGCTCCCGGGTCAGGTGGACGTGGCACAGCCGCTGCAGGATCGGCTCCGAGGCATTCACCGGGTTGTTCTGAGCGATCAGCAGGGCGGCGCGGAAGGGCGGTTCGTGGGTGTCGTTGCCGTTGTTCTTGACGCCGGTAGAGCGAACGCTGCGGCCGTTGTAGGCGGTTTTCAGTTCGTCCCAGTCGAAGTGCTTCACCGGCTGGCCTTCCTTTTGCTCACGCTCCGACTCAATCAGCACTACCGGCAGGTTGCTGACCTGCGAGAAGTTGCGCGCGCGGCTGGCGGCAGTCGCTTTGGATGGGTCGAAACCTTCGTAGTCGGTACGGCCGACCAGTTTCCACAACAGCTCCACAAGGGTGGTTTTACCCGAACCGGCTTCCCCTACCAGCTCCAGGAACATCAGTGATTTATGGATCTGGCGGATCTGCTCGGCGTGCAAGGCACCCAGCCACCAGGCCAGCACTACCAGACCCTGCACGCCAAAGCAGCGCCAGTAGATATCGAACCAGCCTTCGTTGTAGGTGTTGAGGTCGGTATTGATGTGCAGCACCGGCGACTGGCTCTGCGACTTGATGCTCAGTTTTCCAAGGTCGAAAAAGTCTTCCTTGTTGCGCATCTGGATTTTCCCGCCGAAGAAGGCGAGGTCGTTGAAAACGTAGGCTCCGTGCTCGCGGCTGTAGCCGATCCATTCGATGGTGTTCACGGTTTTCAGGCAATCGAGCTGGGGCGCGAGAATCCGTTTCAGCTGTTGGGCGCTGCCCTCGAACATTGCACCGTTGGAGACGTTGAGCAGGCGATTGGCGAACTCAGGCGCCGAGGTGAGCTGCTTGGCCGTGAAGGTGCTTTTGATGACGGCCCCTTGCGGGCGCTCTATGCGGAAGTAGTACCAGGCCTCATCGGTCAGGTCGTTGCGCATGTAGTACAGCGCTTGGAAGTTGCAGTTGGCGATGCTGGTCACTGAGCCTGACTGGCGCAGGGCCTTGTAGCGGCGCTGTTCATCACTGAGCAACTGGTCTTCATGACGCTCTGAGCTCTCTAGGTCGTTCATGGCGCGGTCGTAGCGCTCAAGGTCCAGCCGAAACCAATACAGGCGCTTGCGGAACGAAAAGTGGAATTCCTTACGCTCGTCACGCAGGTAGATCAGAAAGCCCTTTTCTTCAGCTGAATCGGCAAGCAGCAGGTCGCCCTGGTGACGGGCCTCTTCCAGGTCTTGCTGGATGCGTTCGGCTCGTTCGTCCTCACCCTCGATAGATTTCCAGCGTAGGTGCAGGTCGTTCCAATCGACTTTTTTGCCATTGGGCTGGGGGATAACTGCTGCCTTGCAGGTGAAGCCCAGGTCGCGCGCATCCTTAGCCCAGCGGCGCATATTGGCCTTGGCGACTGGCTCGTTATCGAGCGCCCACACCAGGCGTGGCAGGGGTTTGTCAGCGTCGCGGCGCAGTTTGACCAATGCCTTGAGGGAATCGATAGGGCAGGGGGCGCTGGACATCATGGACACGGCCGAGACGTCGTTGTGTCCTAGGGCAATGGCGTCAAAGATCCCTTCGTTGACCCAGAGCTCGTCGACTTCCAGCAGATCCAGGCTTGGTGGGCACCACCAGACGCCTTTGTAACCTGGCTGGCCCTCGCCGGTGGGGCGGAAGCGCGCCTTCATCTTGCCGAATCGCTCGGGCCGATCGATCAGGCGCTCCCAGTAGCCGCCTTTTTCCAGGGGAAAACGCACCGTGGCACTGCCGATGTTGAGGCGACTGTCCCAGTAGTGTTCCTGGGTGAACCAACCGGCGATCAGCTCAAACTTAAAGCCCCGCGCAAACTCAAGATAGGCGCGCGCCGTGGCGAGCGGGTTGTCTGGCGTCGACGGAGCGGTCTTGCTCCAGTCGTTGAACAGATCGTCGTAGATGTCCTTTACGTGGACGCGGTGGTCGCACTTTTCTGGTCGTCCGCAAATCAACGTCCAGGGCGAGTCGTAGAAGGTGTACAGGGTCTTCTGGCCGCAACTTGGCGCAGGGCAAACACCCTTGCGCATGTAGTTGGTGCCGGGCATGTGTTTGAGCTGGTAATCCCGCTCAATGCGTTGGATGACTTCGGCTCGCAGCCTATGTTCCATTTCCATCGTGGCTTACTTCGCTTCGTCGAGACTATGTTTCAGGGCGCCAATCAGGCGTTTTTGCGCAGCCATGACCGGAAAGGCCACGAGCAGCGAACCGTGCCGGAGGCCTTCGGGGATCATGCGAAAGCGGTCGTCATACCAGTGCTCGTTGAACTGGGCGCTGTAGTCAGCCCGGAGTGCTTGAAGCAGGGCTTCGGCCTGTTCGCGGGGCAGTTTTGCGGTGATGGCGATGTCGATTTCCATGGTCCACCTCAGATTTCGGGCAAAGCTCACCCAAACCCACGGGAAACGGGGCAGGGCGGGGTGTTTTAAAAGGGTGTTATCGAGGGTGTGGCTTGAGAGCAGAGTCGCGCTGGGTGAGCAGAGTCTGTGGCAGAAGCCTTGCCGGGACTGGGTAGCGCAGATCGGCCCGGGTATCGATCAGATGCACGACCTTGCAACCAGGACTGGAGCCCCAATCGATACCAATCCATTTGCGCTGCTTGATCACCTGAAGCTCGGTCCAGGCGTTATGCACCAGCTGTTCAGCCATGAATACCGGCACTTCCAGGGCGGTCGTCAGGTGTCTGACACAGTTGTCGTAGAGCATGTCGGAATCCACCAGATACTGAGCTTCATGCCGTTGCAGATAGGCAAATGCAGCCCGTTGCATGCTGCTGCGGTAGTCATGGGGCAGGTGTTCGTGATTCATGGCGCACACTCCATTTCCATTTGGTCGAGCAGATCGGGTTGATCGTTGGCGGTCTTCATTGCCGCGCGGCGTAGGGCGATGTCGGCGATGGGAAGGCGCACGGATGGGTTAGCCATGCCGCTGGGGCTCATCTCGTGGGTCATCTCGAATTCAGCGCGTACTGACCAGCCACAAGCCTCGTTGGTGCACTGCAGGTAGGCCACCCGCAGGAAAATGTGGGTGCCCTCGCTGGTACGAATGCGCATGCGGCTGAGGCAGTGGGGGCAGACCAGTTTGTAGGTGCTCAATGCTGGCGCTCCTTGCTGTGCAGTAGGATCGTGGCCAGCACCTCGGAATGTCGTGCCGACATGTAGCGGTGATGTGCGGCGAGGATGGCCTCGGCTTCTCCAGGCTCTATAACGCCGTCGTTCAGGGCCTTGGCGATGATCTGGTCGACGTAACCTCGTTTGGCTGCAGCATTCACTGAGCGGCTGTAGAGATCGACGTTGTCCAGGGTTTCGGGTTTGGCCAGGGGCACAAACATTCCACCGTAGAGGCTGGCGATGTACTCGGGTAAATGAGTAGTGCGGGAGTCCTGTTCCAGCAGGTGGATCTGTTCATCGCTGAGCGGTCGGCTGCCGGCGTTCTCGTAAATGTGGTTGTCGAATTTCTTAAGTTCGTAGCCGAGACGTGCGGCTGCACACTCACGACCACCTGGGTAATCGCAGATCACCGCGCTCATCACCTGCCGTTTAGTTACTAGAACCGGGCGTTTCATCTTCTGGTTTTCTCCCTGAGCCAACGGGCCTAGTTTGTGACGACGCCGTCTTTGATTCCGAGTAGTACCGCGGCGCGGTGAGACTCTCCGCGCAGGCATTTCTTCTGTCCGTTCAACACGGCATACACCGTGGATGGGGTGAGGTTGTGCTGATCGGCCCAGTCCTTGGCTGACAGACCTTGATGCGCGAGCCTCTCGCGGGCTTCCTTGCACGCTTGCTCCGTGGGGTATCCGTTCGGCATAGTCTCGTTTCGTGTGATTTCGTGTGATGACAGGCGGAGTATTTCCCATGATTGTGGGAATGTCAATTCGCAGTGGAGACATTTGTGGGAATTGGTGATCGCCTAAAAGAAGAGCGCGAGCGGCTGGGCTTCAACCAGACCGAATTCGCGGCAAAGGCTGGTGCCTCGAAAAACAGCCAGTACAACTATGAGAAGGGCGACCGTAGCCCGGATGCCTGTTACCTGGCAGCAGTGGCTGATCAGGGTGTAGATGTGCTGTACGTCGTGACTGGCCAGCGCGTCTCTATGGACGAAAGTTCGCTATCGCAAGATGACTTGGAAATCGTGCAGCACATACGGTCGTTGGGTGACGAGGACAAAGGCGCCGTAATGCGCCTACTTAGGGCTTTCACTGATAAAAAATAGGGAGTAAGGCTGTGTCAAAACGGATTTGTGTATCGGTGCTGGTTTCTACACTGCTTGCTCTAGGGGGCTGTGGTGCCGAAGAAAAAAGTCAGAAGATTTCAAGCGAGGAGTACGGTGATGCTTGGCCGTTCACCGTAGATAGTGTTGATCTTCTGTGCGACGGCCCATCACCGAAAGCCTTGGCAAGAGCATCTAATGGAACGGTTTACGCGCTGAGTGGCAGCGCCCGCAGTCAGGCGAAAGAGCGTGGTTGGGCGGATGGCCAAGAGATCACCAAACCCAACCCGACGATGCCATCCATCAAGATGGACTACAGCGATATCGTTCAACGTGCGCAAGCCCTCTGCACTGGCGCATAACCTCGCAAAGAAAGCCCCTTTCGTAGGCTGGTTACACACCGAAACATGCTGAAAATCGCTCATTCCCCGGGTGCTTTGTTTGGCACCGATTTAGGTGTCGGGTACCCGAACGTGTGAAATGGAGTGATGCATGTTGGTGAAAAATGAGCTGCGAAGCGATCTGCCTCAGCCGATTGAGTTGGCTGGACTGAATGAGCGTGAGCGGATGGTCTTGCAGCTGTTCAGACTGCTTGATGAGGTGGCTCAAGAAGACATTATTCGTTTTCTGAATGTCCTTTTGGGTAACAAGTAAAAAAATACGCTGAGGCGGTGCTTATTACTTCTAGGACAAGTGCCGTCGTTAAATGGAGAGAGTAATGTCGATGAAGCAAATTGTTTGTGCGGCTCTTGTCTGTTTTGGTGTTTTCATGCAAGTACAGGCTCAGCCGGATGTGAAACCGAGAATTTACGATTCTTATGAGTTTCAAGGTCTAGTTTTGCCCGGTACAGCATTGGATGCAAAAAAAACCGGCTTCAAAAATTGTGAATTCTCAGTTTATGCAGGATACATATGTAAGCGTGAGACTCCTGGCGAGATCTACGGAGTTAGGCTGAAGAGCGCGGAAGTCAAACTGAATGATGAGGCAAATTTTTCGGGTGAAAGTACCACCACTGATAAAAGTAAGTTGAGTGGTGTACCAATAGAAAAACTTTCATATGGTTCTATATCTTTAAAGTTTGATAGTAAAGAGGAAAAGGCTTTTCAAGAAAAGTTAAAGCTAGATGGTTGGGTGGAGCTGTCTCGTCGGTACTATACTTACTATAAGCGCGGGGTTAATGTGGAGATCGTTATAACTCGCTGGGAAGCAACTTTGCACCCTGTTACGACAAAAGAAGTTAATGAGATTCTAGATCGGTTGGAAAAAGAAGATCAGGAGCGTGCCAAAAAAGATGATGCGGTGAAGAAAGCACAGGATTTTATGAAGTCATAGCACCTGTGGTGTGAGTTTCCGATCTGCACAACAGCGAAAGGCTTTGGATAAAACCGTCGCCTATACCCATCGAAGAGCCCGGCTTTGCGCCGGGTCCTTTGTTTAAGCAGGAGGGGCTATGCTGTTTCCGCCTGCATCTTCTTCCATTCCCGATCGACAGCCCGCTTCGCTGTCGTCTTGCTCGCATACAACCATCTCAGTCGCCGCGGTTTGCTCTGATCTCCGGCCGTGATGGTCTTCTCTTTACCGGTCTTCTTGTCACGGTAGTAGGCGATGATCCCTGTGTAATCCCCTTTGTTCTCTTCTGCCAACCCTTCGACGGTGTCCTCGGGCAACTTGCTTTCCAGCTCCAGGCTGACGGTGTAGCCGCTGTCGGCGCTGAGGCTGTGCTGTACGTTGCCGCCGTACCAGATAATCGCGTCGATCTCGGGCTTCACGCCTTCCAGGGTATAGGTCAGTTCGGGGATCAGATCCGGCCGGCCCACGGCCAGGGTGTAGCTCAGGGTGGCGCTGCCACGCTGCAGGCGGTTGAATTCGGCCCGGGCGGCTCGCAGTGCTGACTGGCGGTCGCTGAAGGTGTGACGCAGGTCCTTGAGGTTGTCGCCGCCGCCGGCGATGGCCTCTTGTTTCTTGGCACTGTTCACGTCGTAGAAATAGGCGCGCACGCCGTCGTAGCTGTCGCGGTCGGCCTGGAGATAGCGGTGCTGGTCACCGTCGGCACGGGTGAGGGTGATGTGCGGGAGCTCCATGCCGCTGGCGGTCTTGCCGCCACCGGCCGGAATGCACAGCAGGCAGCCAGCCTTGACGGTGACCACGGCGTCGAACTCTTCACCGACTCGGCTGATCAGGTTGGCGTCTGATTCGTTGGCCTGGTCCAGCTGCAGGATGGGCAGGCCGTCCAGGGCGCCGGCAATGGTGGCGGTCAAACCGTTACCTATGGCGATATCGCCCAGGACATCGCCGAGGGTGGTGTTGCTCCAGCTCCGCTCGCGTTTGGTTTTGAGCCCTTTGCGTAGATCGGCCGAGCGCGCCCGGATGCTGAGCACATCCGGAGCTCCGCTGTGCTCGGTCTCGTCGACAGTGTAGGTACCTTTGTCCACCAGGCCGGTGTCACTCCAGCCCAGCCAGAGCCTGACCACGGCACCCTTCGGCGGAATGGCCAGCAGCCCGTCATGATCGCTCAGGGTGATGCTGAGTTGATCGGCTTCAATGCCGCGATTGTCGGTCAGTTGCAGGCTCATCAGGCGGGGGCTGATGAGCTGGGCTATATCGTTGCCGTCTACGGTGATGCGGAAGGCCGGGACAGCGTAGGCGGCGTCGCGGCGGTACTGGTTGGCAGCGTCTTCGATAAAGCCCGTAACACGGGCGAGGGCGGCATCAATCACAGCAGCATCCTCAAGATACTTATGCCAGTGCTGCCGGCGGCGCCGATCAGGTCTATCCGGTCGTCATCGATGCGCTTGAGGTTGAGGGTGAACTCCAGGCGCCGCGGTGTGCCGTCACGGAAAAACACCGTCTTGGTCTCGCTCAGGCTCTCGATCACCCATAAACCGTAGATCCGGCCGCTGCCTTCGACCATGGGCCAGGCCTTGCCGGTATTCGCCATCAGCCGCAGGGTGTCGAGGCTCAGCACAGATCCGGCCAACTCGGGCAGGATGACGCCCGGCAAGGTGATCGAGTCGTCGCCTCGGCCCACAAACTGCCTGGCGGGAGCGGCGCCGATGCGGGTATTGCTGACGTGCCGCCACTCGGTCTGTCGTTGCAGCTCCTGGTAGGCGGCTGTGGAAAGGCTGAAGACGAACATGCCCAAGGCCATCATCATTGCGATTTACTCCAGGTCGGACAGTTGGCTGCGCTTGCGGGCGCCTTTTTCGCTTTCAATGCGCGCAAGTTCTGCCCGCACGGCGCGGCCGATTGCCAAGGCATCCATGCCTGGCGTGGGGTGGATGTTGATTTCGTAGTTGTCGTGGCTGTCGTAGGTGGCCGCAGGTGCTGGGCTGATGGGTGCCCGGGTATCGACCGAGAGGCCGGGCATGGCAGCAATGCCCAGCCCCATGCTGCCCGCTGTGGTGAGCTGTTGGCCGAGGTTGTTCACCGCGTTCAGTGGGCCTTTCTGGCCGGCCTGTAGTCCTTGGGTCAGTCCTTCCATGGTGAAGCCGCCGAGCTCGGCAAACACCCGCGATGGACTGTGGATGTCGAGCTTTTCCTTGAACCAACCAATGGTTGAATCGCCGATTGCGCTGATGGTCTCCTTCACCTTGCCCATGCCGGCGAGAAGGCCATTCACCAGGCCATTGACGATCATGTTGCCGAACTCGGTGAACTTGGTCGGGAGATCGAGGCCCAGGTAGTTCAGCACCTCGGCGAATGCCCGATAGATGATCCCGATGGGGCTGAAGTTGGCCAGGACGGTCAAGATGCCGCCAATGCCACCGTCGAACCCGGCTTTGATCTCGTTCCAGAGGCTGATGACATAGGCCTTCACCGCGTCCCAGTTCTTGTAGATCAGGTAGGCGGCACCGGCGAGGACTGCCACGACGGCAGCGATTGCCAGTACCACCGGGTTGGCCGCGAGCCCCCACATAGCGATGCTGACCGTGCGCAGAGCCGCGATCAGCGGGCCGCCCAGGGCCATGGCCAGCACGCGGATACCCTGGCCAATCAAGCCGAGGGCGCCGCTGCCCTTGATGCCGAACAAGGTCAGGGCGTAGCGCACCATCGCGAAGGGGCCAATCATGCTTGCCAAGCCGATGCTGAGGCCGCCCATGATGGTCATCAGTAAGGCGATGCCGGCGACGGTCTTGGCGATCTGGCGGGTCAACTCGGGGTTGGCCTTCACCCAGGCGCCCACACGGTTTGCCACTTCTCCCAGCGACTGGATGAGCTCCTTCAGCTCTGGGGCCATCACGTTGCCGACGTCGGCCATGGCGTTGGTCCAGCTGCCCTCGGCGGCTTCCAGAACGTTCGCCAGCGTCGACAGCTGCACGTTCACCCGGGTCCGCAGGTCGGCCTGGGTCTGCATCTTGCCCTCGACTTCGCGATAGCCGGCAATGCCCTTGGCCATCATGGTGTTGAGGGTGGTCAGGGTCTCGCTGTCGTCGCCGAACATGCTTTTGATCAGGTCGAGACGAACCTCGGTGTTCAGGCCCTTGAGCTTCTCCAGCTGGGCGTACATCTTCTCGATGCCGCCGAACTCGCCTTTGCCGTCTGTGAAGTCGAGCTTCAGCGAGATCCCGCGTTCGGCCTTCAGGTTATCCAGTGACTTCTGGATTTTTGCGTTGGCCATCGCGCCCTGGAAAATCTTCCGGTAGGCGTTACCCGCCGCGCCGCCTTCCATACCGGCCTGATCCATCATCACAAGCAAGGGAGTGAGAACCTTGCTCGCTTCCAGGCCCTGTTTCTTGATGATGTCCATCACCGGGGAGATCTTGCTGAAGCCCTGCAGCATGTTGCCGCTGTCGACGCCCAGGTAGTAGGTGCGCTGAATCGTGTCCATCAGCGCCATCATGTCGCCTTCGGTAGTCCGGGTGGCGTCCTGCATTTTTGCCGCGAACTCAGCGGCGGTGGTCACCGGCATCTGCAACTGAACGCCCAGGTACGCGGCGGCCTCGCCTGTACCGCCGAGGATGTTGGTCGCCGTGAGCCCCTGGCGCCGGAGCATTGTCATCATTTCCTGGAAGTCGGCAGTAGTGCCGGGCAGGCGGTCACCGAGCTGCGTGGCCAGGGTCGTCATTTTTTCGAACTCGACAGCAATTGAGCCGTCCGGCGCCATCATCGACACCTTCAGCTGGGTTGCGGCGTTCTCTGCTGGGGCAAAGGCATCTACTGCCGCCTTCAGTGGCCTGCTCAGGGCGTAGCCGGCGCCAAGCCCCGCGGCACCGCTTGCAGCCATGCCCCCGGATACGCTTTGAGCCTTCTCGTAACTCCTTTTCGCGTTGGCGAGCTGTCGTTGCTGCCCAGCCAGACGCCTGAGCTTGGCTTCCTGCTGCCCTATGGTCTGGTTGGTCTGGGTGATTTTGCTGCGTAGGTCACGCTCGGCCTGCCCGAGGTTGCGGGTGCTGATGCCGGCGTCGTAGAGCTTCGTGCGCAAGCCCTGAAGCTGCTCGCCCTGTTGCTGGTGCTGTTGCTTGAGCTGCTGCGCCTCTCGGATCGCTGAGCGCATGTCCCGGGTCATGGCTTTGGTTGGCGCACCGGTGGCAGCGAACTGCTGGCTGAGCGCTCGCACGCGATCACGGGCGGCGCCGAGAGCCTGCTCGGTCTGCTCGGCAGCGGCGCGCTGGGTGCGCCAGGCGCTGATGTCTTTCTGCTGCGCGTTGAGCTGCTTGAGGTTGTCCCGGGCATCCTTCAATGCCCGGGCAGCGCCGATGCTGCTCTTGTTGATCGACTTCAGGGGGCCGGTAGCCCTGTCGATGGCGTTCAGTAGCACCTGAAGTTTGAGGTCATTCGCCATCGGTGGAGCTCCGCACCCTGGCGCGCTCGCGCCAGTCCATCAGTTCCTGCAGGCCCAACTGGTCCATGTCAGCCGGCGCCCAGTGAAAAACTATGGCCAGATCGGCCATGGCGTCCTCTACGCAACGAGGGATACTTCCGTCTTCACCGACTTCTGCAACAAAAAACCGGAGATCTTGCTACCGCAGGCCAGCAGGTCGGCAGGGTCCATGGCCGCGGCCTCCGGGGCGGTGATGCCTGGGCTGCTGATACGAGGCAGGATCTTGATCAGGGTGGCAACGTCCATGTTCAGCAGTTCGACCAGGTGCACGCCGCGCAACTCGCCAGCTTGGGGTTTGCGCAGGGTGATCTTGTCGATGGTGGTCTTGCCCCGGGTGATCGGGGTGTCGAGGACCACGGTGTTGTCTTCGACTTCGGCAGGGGCTTGGGTGTTGTCGTCGGTGTTCATTGAGTGCTCCAGGTTGCAGTGCTATCCGCTCTCGGGCTGAGAGCGGCAGGGGATCAGATGCCGATGGCGTTGCGCTGTTTCTCCAGCATGTCGACGCCGTTGACCTTCTCGATGAAGTTGAGCAGGTCGATTTCGATGATGTCTTCGTTGTCCACGGTCAGCTTGTAGTAGCTGCAGGTGGTGGTGATGCTGTGCTCGGTGTCTTCGCCGGGGGAGGCGTCGCCCATCTCGATGGTTTCGTGCCGGCCACGTACCACCACCTCGACGGTGCTGACGTCGCCGGTGTCGTCCTGCTGAAAGGCACCGGAGAAGCGCAGCATGATCCCGGAGGCATTCACCGAGCCGAACTGGCGCAGGGCGATCAGGTCCAGGCCGCCGGTCTTCCATTCGAACTGGATGCCGTCATCGGAGAAGCCCAGGTCTGCCTTGACCGAGCCGTTCATGCCACCCCCCCGGTAGGACTCCATCTTGCGGCCGAGGGGCGGCAGGGTGACCGACTTGACCACGCCCAGGTAGCTGTTGCCGTCGTTGAACAGGTTGAGGTTTTTCAGTTTGCGAGGCATGGCCATGGCGGTGTTCTCCGGTGTCCTGGCACGGGGTGACTCCCTTCGCGAGGGAGCCCCTGGTTAGCTGTTGATCTTGCTGGCGAAGTCCATCAGGTAGCGGTCGGTGATCCGCTGCCGCAGGGTGAGGTCTTCCAGCGGTGGAACCGGCGTGTAGTCGTAGTCGATGAACAACTTGCCGGCCTTGAGGGTGTCCTTGTCGTTGGCGTCTTCCTGGTACCAGCAGTTGCCACCGATCAGGTACCCGGCCGAGATCAATTCGCGGAACTTTGCGTTGATGCCGTTGATGATGTCTTTCACCAGGGACGGGGTCATGGGCTTGTCCACGGCCCACATGTGCGCCTCGGCCATGGTGTCGGCGAGGATCTGCGCTGTACGGGTGTAGTTCTCGAAGGCGAACAGCGGATCGTCGCTGCAAGTCCGGCTGCCCCAGAAGCGAAAGCCCCCCTCGTTGATCAGAGTGGTCACCTCGTTGGAGTTGAGGTAGTTGGCGTCGGTGGCCGGGTTCTGCAGGTCCCAGAACACGTCGGCGCTGATGCCGGTGACGCCGTTGACCGCGACGTTGGACAGGGTCTTGTGCCAGCCGACCTCCTGGTCGATCTTCGCCCGCAGGCCCAGGGCACAGGCTACTGCAGATGCTTTGGTTGTCGCGTTGGCGGTGGTGTCCCAATGTTCGAAGTCCGGCCAGATCACCATGACTTCGCGGGCGCCGAAGTTCTCGCGGTAAGCGACGGCCTCTTCCTTGGTCTTGCTGTCCCGTGCACTGACGTAGCAGAAGGCCCGCAACTGCTGGCCGATCGAGACAAGTGCCGTCGCCACCGGCAGGCTGTCGAGGCCTGGCACACCGAGAATGCGCGGCACCATGCCGACGCGGGCCTTAGCCGCAAGTAGGGCTTTCATGCCTGTGTATTTGCCGTCGGCGGTGGTGGTGCCGATCAGTGCGCTGGTGGTCGCGGCTTCGGTTTCGCCTTCCTTGACCCGCACCACGATCACGTAGGGCTTGGTCTGGTCGGCAATGGCCTGCAGGCTGGCGCCCAGGGTGCCCTTGGTGCCGGCTTTGCCGACCGCGGTCTGAACATTGGTCAGCAGGACCGGGGTATCGAGCGGGAATGCCAGCGGATCAGCGTCGTCGGCAGTGCAGACCAGGCCGATAACAGCGGTGGGGATGGTGCGAATAGGGCGGGTGCCGTCGTTGAGTTCGAGGACCCGCACGCCGTGAAGATAATCGGCCATGGGTTTTGCCTGCGCAGTGAATGGGGTGACAGTGCACAGGCTGCCGCGCGCGCGTCGGATCGGCGAGCGCGGCGGGTTGTAGGGGAGGGGGATACAGGCAGAAGGTGCGGAGCCGGACTACTCGATTTGCTCTGCAATCCACTCGGGGGCAGCGGGGCGACGCTGGATAGCGGGAAAGTCCAGCGACTGCGGCCAGTCGCGCAGAGCCTGCATGTAAACCAGCAGTTCCTTGAATTGGCCGGCGGTAAGTGTGGTCGGCGCTTCTATCTCAAGCTGATCACGGTGACGCTCACGCAGCCAGAGCACAGAGGTTAACTCGACATCACGCCAGTTGCGCTCCTCGGTTGCTGGGTCGAGCAGAGGCGCGCTTGCACTGGCAATGTACGATCGAACCGCTTCGTCGGACATTGGCAGCAGATAGCTGGCGATGAAGTGCTCCGGGGCATCATCATCGTATGCATGCACCTCGCCCGTTTGCGGGTTGTTGAAATATCTCATGTACGAAGCTCCACCCAGGTCAAGTTAACAGGACTGCCATACGTGACTTTGTAAGTCGATCCCGCTGGCACGATGAAAGCCGCGTGATAGGCAGATACAGTCAAGTTCACACCATCGACTAAGACATAGACGCCGCCAGTTGTGAACGACACTTGCACGAAGATCGGGCGCCCTGTTGTGTTCGTGTAGACCGTGCCAGAGACTCGGGACGCTGTGACGTTCTGCCACGCCTGACCGTCGCCAAGGCCTCGGGGGCGTTCTTCCAAGGCCGTAGCCCGAGCCGAGAAGCCGACGACTTGCGCCGCCAACGCGGCTATATCAATCGTCCCTTGGTTAATCGGTGCATTCCACGCTTTGATGCACCACATGACTGCCAGGTTATGCGGTCGGGTTTCGTTTGACGTGCGGGCAACTCGGCTTGCATCGAAAGTCAACGAACTCACTTGTTTATCTGCAGCAGGACCATCACCAATCGAATTGCTGGTGCGCTCAGTCAATGCAAATGCACCGAACGCCGTTACCCCTTCACCAAGAAACTGATAAGCCGATGAAGGGGAAGCGTTCAACCACGCAACGATATTTTGAATGGTGTCGTGTTGCGTAGTGCCGCAGCCCCGGCCTGGGTCCATGCCTCGCCCATGGTCCCAGCCGCGCAGGAATTCACCCCGGGAATCGGGTAACCGGAAGTTTCCGGCGCCCTCGTCGCCCTGGTTGAATGTAGTCCCGAGGTAGGCCGCGAGGTCGGGGAAGGTCGCAATGCTCTGCACGCTGCCATCGATCTCAAGGAACCCCGGCGGCACGCTCGACTTGGGAAATGCCACTATCGAACCGACAGGAAGTGAGGAGGCCTGAGCCACCAGCGCCTCAATCTCAGGTTTGGTGTAGGTATCGGTAATGCCATGCCCGGCCAGGGTGGTCGGGTTGGTCCCGGCAATCACCCGGCCGTATTTATCCACGGTGACCTTGGTGTAGGTCCCAGTATTTACGCCTGTGCGGCCGGCCAACATCTCAAAGGCCAGGTCCGTGGTCCCGAGCACAATCGGCCCATCGGTTACCAGCTGCCAAACGCTATCGCCATTGGCTGTGCCTTTCTCGACATGAACAAACAGCCCTGGGGTAACTTCAAGGCTGGTATCGGCGTCCTGAGTTCGCGACCAGGCGCCGGCAGCCGCAACGTACAGACCGTTATCTTTGGCCTGGGTCTGGTTCTTGACCAAGACACGATTGCCGGCGGCCAGGGCCACCGAGTCAATCGTCTGCAGGCCGCTGAGGGTGATGGCTCCAGAGGTTGCCACCAGCACCGAATGCTTGAAGTCCTGCTTGTTCAGCTCTTCCAGAATGCGCTGATCGACGTAGGAGCGCGTAGCCAGGACCACGCTCGGGTCGATCTTTAACTGAATGTTGGTCGTGCTATTGGTGATGATGTGCATCCGCACGACCTGATTCCGCCCGGAGCCCTGGGCGAGGAGCGGCTTATAGCTGGGGGCCACGTTGGCGACCGCACAAAACACGCCGTCCTTATCCTCGATCGCCAACTCCCGAATCCACCAGCCGCCGACTTCCGGCGGCAACACGAGCTCGGCGATCAGGATGTTGTCATCCGTCGGCGAGACATACAGCGCATTGAGCGGCGCGCGGTAAACCTGGCGGATCAGTTGCGTTTGCCCGGGGCTTGGCACCGGGTCGGTGTCATTGGCGTCACCGATGAGCATGTAGCTGGGCTCCCACGGGATGCCCAGGGCGTCGCAGTTGGTTTTTTTTGCGGCGCCGAGGCTGGTGAGCATGCCGCCGAAAATGGAGTTCTGATTAACCATGGGGGTACACGTCCAGTTCGTCGAGGGTGTATTCGCTGACGCCGCTATAGCCCTGGATCACGACGTCCAGGTCCGGGTTGGTCCAGGGGTAGGCGTCGATCTCGTCACCGTCGAAAACGGTGACGCCGGTGTAGGCGTTCAGGCGGGTTTCAAGGGTGATATCGAGGCCGATCAGGTGGCGGGTGAGGGGCTTGGCATCGTCGATCAGCCAGGTCAGCTCCTGGTACATCTCCTCGGTGATGCCGGTATCGAGCACGCCGACCTTAAGCGCAAAGGTCGCCCTCGGCCCGTTGGGCACCTTCTGCCACCACTCGACGACCTCGATCAGATAGCCCAGCGGCTCCACTACCCGGCGCAGGGCACCGATGGTGCCCTTGCGTGAGTGGATGTAGTACGCCGCACGGATCGCGGCCCGCTTGGCTGCCTCCGTCCATTGGCTGGACCAGCGATCGACCGAGAAAGCCCAGGCCAGGTACGGCAGCAGGTGAGCCGGGCACAGATCCGGGTTGTATAGCTGGCGCAGTGGAATCGGTACGCGCTGGATTTGGGCCAGAGCCTGGGCGGCCTGACGTTCCAGCGGCGTGGAATTGCGCGGCAGTAGGGGCTGGTCGGTCATCACTCACCCCCCGTCGCCAGGGTGATGGCGGTACAGAATGGCGCCTGATAGGGCGTTGCAACAATATCCGCAAAGTCCTGCAGCACGACTTTGCGCACGCCTTCAACATGCAGCCGGGCATGCACCACCGATTCGGACACTTCCAGGCCCAGCCGCCGGCGCTGGTGCACAAATGCCCGCAGGCTGGCCTGGGCGGCGGCGAGGGCCAGCTCGTTTTCGGGCCCATTGCTCAGCATGTAGAGCGTGGCCTTGACCTGGTAATTGATGATCTCGGCGCTCTGGACGGTGAGCCGGTCGGCGACGGGCCGGCGGTCGTCGTCGCTGAGGTAGGTCTTGACCGCCGCGAGTAGGGCAGGCGAGGCCGTACCGTCGCCGAGCAGGGATTGCACAGTGATCACCGCCTCGGCCGGCGCGGGGCTTTCTGCCGTGGCGTCGGCAACCTGGCCATCAGCGGAGCGCGCGTGAAAGATGTAGCTGTTGCGCGGCCCCGCGGTGCTCAGACCTTCCCAGGCCATCTGGGCACGCTCGCGGAGGCTGTCGTCGTTCTCCATGATGCGGGCAATCGGTGGCACGGCCGCGGGGTTGGCTTCCTGCACTACCAGGCGGGCGACGTTGTAATTTGCCGCGAGGTTGTCCAGGTCGGAGTTCTTGGCCAGGGCCAGCATGTTGGCGACAGAGGCCTCATTGACCCGCTGGCGCCAGATGGTTTCCCGGTAGGCGTTCTCCTGCAGCAGCTTGGTCAGTGGCTCAGATTCCAGCGCCAGTCGGGCGGCAATTTCGGCTTGCTCCTCCACGGGCCAGAGGCTGATGGCGTAGGCCTTGCGCTCGGCGAGGATCTGCTCGTAGTCGATCTGCTCGACGATCTGCGGCGCCGGCAACTGGCCCAGGTCGATGGCGACAAAGGTGCTCATACGCTGGCCCCCAGTTGCAGCGGAACGCTCAGGCTCAACGGCTCGTTGGTATCAACTCGGCTGCATTCAATGTCCATCACCGACTGGCCCTGGAGCGTCGCGCCAACGAATTGCACACGGCTCAGGGTTATCCGTGGTTCCCAGCGCATCAGAGCCATCACGGTGGCCGCGTAAGCGCGCAGGCGGGTTGCATCGTTGAATGGGTGGTCAACCAGCTCGGCCAGGACGCTACCGTATTCACGGCGCATCACCCGGGTACCGAGGCGCGTGGTCAGGATATCGGTACAGGACTGGACGATATGTTTTTCGGTGCTGAGCTCGGCGCCAGTTTCTCTGTTCATTCCGGAACTCCCGTCTTGGCTCCACCAGGCAGCACGCCCCCATGCAGGTGCTTGACCAGGCTGATACCAGCCGCGATGACGTCATCTGAAACGGTGACTTTGCCGGTGACGGTTTGGTTGCCGGTCTGGGTGTAGTCGCCCTGGTGGGTGATTGGGCCGACGATGGTGATGCCGCCGTCGCTGACCAGGTTGGTGGTACCGCCAGGGGCCAGGGTGGCGTTCAGGTGATGGGCGACGCTGTCGTACTCGATCACCGTGCCGTCGCTGTAGGTGCGGCGATGCAGGCCGGCGCGGTCACCGTTGGCCGGGGCGCTGTCGCTGAACAGGCCGGTCAAGGCCACACCGTTGCCGAGCTGGCCCGAGGGGCTGATCAGCAGGACCTGCTCGCCAGCGGTGGGCGGGTCCCATTCCTTGTCGGATCCGGCGCGCAGGGCCAACCATGGCAGCCAGGTGGTAGTCAGTTCACCGGTTTTCACACGCACGCGCGGGGGCGTCATCTGGACTTGGGCGACAACGCCGAAGCGGATGAGGTTTTCAATCAGGCGGGCGAGGGTGGCTAGATCGTTCATGGCGCCGATGGTGGCGCCGCGCGCGTGCGGGTGCAGCTTTGTAGTGTTGTAGATCTCCGCTTTACAAGCGGATGTGGTTTTTATGGAGTTGTCGCAGAGTTTTCTGCACCATGTGCTTGTTTAAGTGATGAAAAATAGTGTGGAGTCAGGACATGGAAATAAATTTGGTTCTATTAGCCCCGTACGTCTCCATTGCGCGGGATTTGGTCGTAACTATCGCGGCGGTTATTACTGCACTCATCGCTATTTACGGTTTGAGGGTGTGGAAACGAGATTTAGTTGGGAAAGAATCTTATGAGGCTGCGAAGGCTCTTGTGTATCAAAGCCATGTAGCGGCAAGAGAAAGTTACAGAGTACGGCTCCCCATCAGAGAGTCTGAGCGAGTAGTGTTTACAAAGGAGCAGTCTGAAAATATGACTGAAGGTGAAAGATGGCGTATTTCTGAGGCTACGGCATTCCGGAATAGATTGAAAGTGTATGACGAGAACTGCGCAGGGTATTTTGAAGCCTTACTGCGCTTTCGAGTGATAGCAGGTAGCAAGGTTTTCCGTGCGTTCTCACCCTTTCAGAAGGCACTCGACAGGCCAGTGTATGACATAAATTTGTACCTCGGCCTACTAGATGATTTTTCTGTGTCGCTTACTGTTGATTCTGATGATGTAGTACTGCTGCGTGGATATGTTCAGACTATCGATAACAATTCAACTGACCGGTTGTTATCTGTGGGTGATGCTAGGGAGCAGGGAGAGTTGTTTCTTTTGCCATATTTGCATAGGAAATCCATATTTAACTAGTCAAGTGAGCTAGCAGGTGGTCGCGAATTAGATCTATCTCTTCACTAGTAAAGCCTAATACTTCCCGCTGTTCATACTTCACCTCTGGTGCCCCACGCTCGGCCCGATCCTTCAGCCCGTATTGATGCACACGCGCAATACGGGCCACTCGCCCAGTAAACCCAACGCTGATTGCATTACCATCCCCCTGAACCTTCAAGAAGCTCGCAGTGCGCAGTTTCTTGAACATCTGTACCTGGCGCTTGATGCGTCCCTGTTTGCCCCGCAGGTTCCGCTGTTTGCGCGGTGCGTACTTGCTCCCGTCCGGGTTGCGCTGGGCAATGATCCGCTGTTGCTGGCTGCGGCGCAGAGCCTGGCCGATGCTTCGGGCGAGCTGATTGCGTGCGGCGGGCTGCAACTGCCCCAGCAGGCCCGCGGCCCAGTCCTCCAGTGCTTCAAGATCAGCCATTGGGCACTATCCATTCCGGGCCGCTCTCGGGCCATGTGGGGTTGCGCTGTGGTTCACCCGGGTGGCTGATAGTGGTGTTACCTGCATCATCGGAACGAACGACCACGCGCTCAGTGAGGGGAAGTGTCAGGCTCATGTCCACCTTGCTCTTGTCGATGAGGTCGGCCTCGAACTTGATGCCGTCGGCGGACTTGTCGAGGTTCTCCAGCAGTTCGGACTGGTTCACGCGGAGCCACTCCAGCAGCGGCAGCATGACGCTGTCCGGATGGCCGGCGAAGTCGGTCAGGATTACCTGCAGGTCGTAGTTGTACTCGAACGAAAGGCTGCTGGCAGCGGTGCAGCGGACCTTGCCGTTGTCGATGAAGATCAGCAGCCGGTCTGGGCTGTGGCGCAGTTCCTGGATCTGGTCCAGCAGGTAGGCCCGCAGGCTGTCGGGTTTGTTCATGGTTTGGCCTGCTGGTAGCGATAGATCATATCGACCTGGCCCGCGCATTCGGCCCAGGCGGCCTCGCTACTGTCCTGGTCGGTGATCAGGTCGCCGTTACTGCTTGGGCTGGTCGCCGGCAGGCTGCAGGGCACCACGGCCGGACAGCCACTGACGATAAGCGTCGGCGCCGGTGAGGGCGGGGCGCTCGCGCAGCCGGCGAGCAACATCAGGCAAGGGCTGGTCAGCCCAAGCGCGCAGATCAGCGTTTTCACGTTTCAGCCCCTCGATTGTGAGTTGTCGTTTGGCGAGCCCCTGGCGTAGTAGATCCTGTTCCGTGCGCAGACGGGCCTGGGCCTCGCGCTCGGCGGAAAGCGCAGCCTCCAGGGCGTTGGCTTTGCCCTCGCTGCGTCCGGCCGCGGCCAGCGCGTCCTGGGTGTTTTTCTCTGCCAGTGCTCGGTTCTTGTCGGCGACCTCAATGCGTTGTTGCTGGCCCCAGAGCAGCAGCCCCAACACGCCGAACAGTGCCAGGCCCAGCAGGATCTGGCGGATGGTGCTCATTTGAGGAACTCCCCCAGGATCAACTGGCGGTACTGCTCATCGGTGTAGACCGCGCGGGCCTCCTCGTAGTAGGCCTCATCGATTACCCCCGGTGTCAGAAGATGGCGTTGATAGCTGCCGCCGTTGAGCTCGATCAGTTGCAACAACAGATCCGTTTCCGGGGTATCGATCCTCAGGTCACGGACTCGGCTCGCCGTCGTTGCGTAGTACCCGCCGTTACGGACCTTGGCCGACTTGAGCCAGTCGAACTCGTCGTAGATCCAGATAGCTTGTTCCAGGTCGAGGTCATCAGGATGGGCCTGATGGTCCGAAAGTACGACGACCCCTGGCAGGCGCCCGAGTAAATCCTCTGCTTGCTGGGTGACGAAAATCACCGTCTCCCCCTGGGCGGTGAGGTCGTTTGCGATTTTCACCAGGCGGGTGGTCTTTCCTGTCTGGCGACCGGAGATTTCGAGGTAGGCGATCTTGCCGGTCATGCCCGGTACCAGCCCAGTTTGTTCATGGCGCCGACGTCCAGGTGTTCGAGCGGGCCACGAATCACAATCGCCCGGCAGCCTGGATCGACAAATTGCAGCGCCTCGGCCAGCAGCTCCATGTCGTCTGCCTTGGTGTTTTCCGGTACGACCAGGACATCACCGTCTTCAACCTTCAGCTTGTGCACCGCTTCGAGATCGATCATGCCGGTACCTCCTGACCGCAGTTGCAATCGCTGTGCCGCTCATAGGCGCGCTGGAGCTTGGTGTCGTACAGGTTGCGTTGGTAGTTCGGCCCGTTGTACTGCCTGGCGAAGTCGGCCCACTTGCGGGCCTTCAGCGCCTTGTGGAGGGCCGGATCGGTCTCGATGAAGCGGACGAAGGCGTCGAACTGGCGGGACTCGCTCGCGCTCATGGCCGTCACGAAGTCCTGCACGCTGCCATAGCCCAGGCGTTTCCAGTGAAAGCCCATGATCTGGAAGGCGCCCCAAGAAGCGGATTCGAGGGCCGCGGTGTCATCGATGAGGCGGGCCGTGGCCAGGCGTTGATGCTCAGCAGGGCCGCCGGCATAGCCTCCGGGGTTCGGGTTGATGATGGCCGGGTACTGCGCCGCAAGCTCGTCGGCGTGGCGCTTGAGTTCTGCCGGGTCGTCGCCTGGGTGGCGTGGCGTCTTCAATTGGCGGTACATAATGTGCCGCTCGAACAGGATCGCCGGCTTGCCGTTGGCGAAGAAGCCCTTGCCGTTCGATTCGACCTCATTGACCGCGTAGACACTGGCGAGGGGCAGATCCAGGCGCTGGGCGGCGCTGACCAGGTCGGCGTTCTTCAGCAGCAGAGCGCAATCGCCACCGGCCAGGCTGGTTTGGGTTTTCTCGCCGGCGATACCGTCCACCACCAGGCCGGCCTTGAGCTGGTAGGCGCGCACGGCCTTTTCGGTAGCGTCGCCGTAGTCGCCGTCCACCACCAGGATGGCCCCGTGGCTGTTGAGGTTCTTCTGCAGGATTCGAACCGCCTGCGAGCGATCGCCGTGCCGGAGTGTGTTCATAGTTGCTCTACCTTGCGGTTGAAAAACTTGCGGGCCGCGGCACGGGTGCCCTCGACGCCGAGCAGGCCGATCACGCCGCCGAAAAACGGGGCGGTTGATGCCGGGATGCCGAGCAACGCCAGACCATGGCTACCGGCCAGAGCCAGGGCTCCGCAGAGCGGCGCCTCGATCAGCATGCGGCGCCAGGTACCACCGCCGTACATGATCCGTAGAGCGGCGATGATCAGCGCCAGGATGCCGGAGTAAATGGTTGGCCAGTTCTGTTCGAGCCAGGCGGCGAGCCAGGCCCAGGTGTCGGGACGGTCAGGCATTCGCTTCATTCCAGGGTCCAGGGTGGTAGGTCTCAAGGAGGCGGCTCAAGTGGATCAGTCCCATAGGTTCACCATCTGCCGTTGCGGGGCTGTGGTCTGGGCTTCGGGCATTTGAACGGCGAGGCCTTGCGGCAGGGTGGGGCCGTGATCAGCCAGCCCGGGGTTGGCCTCAAGCACCGCCTCGGTGACGCCGGCTGTGCGGCCGTAGTGGCGCCAGCAGAGGGCGTCGACGGTGTCGTTTTGCAGGGCGCGAAGGGTGACGGCCATCAGATCAGCTCCACGGTGGTGCGCTTGGTTCTCAGGAAGTCGCGGATGGCCCAGCGTTGGTCTCGGTGGTAGTCGTCGATGTTCGGGGCCAGTTCTTCGGCCTTGCGGTTGCCGGTGTTGGTGCTGTCATAGGAGCGGTAGCGCTCACACACCTCAGCGCCAACTCCGGCCTCGATCGCTCGGCGGTACAGGTGGACCTGGGCGGATTCATCCTTGACCAGGGAGCTGGGGACGTCTTTCAGTTCGGCATAGCCTGCAGCTTGCTGGGCTATGCGCCAGTCATCGAGTTCCCGGTTGACGCTGATCGCGGCGTTGATCACCGCTGTTTCCAAACGAGCCGGCGTGACGCTGCTGTCGATGCGCAAGGTGGCGCGCAGCTGGTCCAGATCGATCGAGGGCCAGAATGGGTCGGTGTTGATGTGGCCGCTTGGCGTGGTGCCGCCGGCTACGAATCCGCTCATGGTGCTGCGCTCAATAAGTCGCCGGTGGTCGGGGCTTCACGTTCAGGCGGAGCGGTCTGGCCGATCCGCCCCGAGCCGGCGGGGTGCGTGGGGACGCTCGGTTAACTGCGCGCCCTTAAGGGGCGGGCGCAGTGTGTTTCTTGAGGAGGCGCTCGACGCGCTCCAGATCCTTTTTGCCGCCGCAGTTGCTGTGCAGCTCGATGGCGCGGGCCAGGTGTGTCTTGGCCTGCTCCAGGGGCTGCAGGGCAGTGTCTGCGGGGGCGTCATCAGCGACCTGAGCAGAAAGCGCCTTGCCGATGGCCAGGTGCAGCTTGGCCCGGGCCTGGTCCGGCATGTCTTCCTTGGTGGTGATCTGCTCGGTGCGCAGCAGCAATTCCAGATCAAAGCTGCCGCCGGCTTTCTGGGCCTTCAACGCGGCCTCGGCGATCTCTTCGGCGACGATGGTGCCGGTGGTGCGCTCGAAGCGATCAGGCATCAGCAGCTGGTGCTCGATCACGTAGGCGGCGATGTCCAGAGCACCCTTGAAGTCGCCGGCGTCCATTCGCCAGACCATCAGGGTGGTCAGCACCTGGTCTTGGGCTCCTTTGCCCTCGGCGAGCATGCCTTCGACGTAGGGCTCGTACTCCGGCAGCAATTGTCGCTTGAGCTCTGCCTTGCCCTCGGTGGACTGCACCTGTTTCAGCCGCAGGTAGTCCTGTTGGAGCTTGGCGAGGTGCAGCTCGTAGATGGTGGCGCCTTCCATGGTCAGGGCTGGCCCGGCGACAGCAGCCGCTGCAACGGCTGCTGTTACGCGCTGGAAGTGACGGCGGCAGGGGTTGGTCATGATCGCCGGCCTCAGCTTAGGGTGATGTTTTCGGCCATGGCAGCGCAGCCCAGGTCTTCGATCACGTAGCTTTCATTGACCGATTCGAAGTTTTCGATGCGGTCGCGTTTGGCGTTGTCGACGACGGTGCGGCGGCGGGTGCCTTCCTGCCAGTACAGCGACAGGTTGTCGAGGCGGGTCACCAACAGGCCGTTGGCCGGGAAGTGCGGCACCCGAACGGCTGGCAGGTTGCCAATGCGCTTTTGGCTGGTGACGATGTCGGCCGCGAGCATCTCGGTCGGCGCCTGGGTTTTGTTGATGATCGGGAAGTACTTGTCGGCCAGTAGCTGGCGACCGCAGACCACCACCAGTTCGGTGTCTTCCTGGTACCAGGGCTCAATGAACTCGTTGACCATGCTGACGACCAGGGCGTCGATGTTTTCGAAATCCTTGCCCGCGCCGATCTGGATCTTGCCGCTGCCGTCGACCACTTCGTGCAACACGCGAGCAGCGTTTTCCAGGCGCATTTTCTGCAGCCAGCCAATGTTCACGTCCTGCAACAGCGGGTTCGTGGATGGGTTGGAGGTCGCGGCGCGGCTGGTGCCGTTCCAGCCGATCATGATCCGGTTGAGGGCCTGGGCCTTGATGATGGCGTCACGAATGCGCGCCTGAAAGTCCTTGAACTTGGCCCACTGGTCGAGCTTCTGGTAGCGAATCCCGGTGTCAAAGTTGGTCTGGGTGCAGGTGTACCCGCGGTTGTCCAGGCCGCTCGGGTCGCGGGGCTCACGGTCCTTGACGGTGGTGTCGGTGGTGCTGGCAATGGTGCCGTCGATGCCGATGCCGATCTTCTCGCCCGACTGTTCGGAGACGCCGTAAACGTTGATGGCACCGAGGAACGCGCTGGACTCCTGAATGCGGGTTTCCAGGGTCTGGGCAACGCTGGGGGCGGCCGTGAATTTGGTGGTGACGTCGCTCACGCCGTGCAGCTGCGCGAGTTGTTGCAGGTAGGCGTTGTACAGGACGCGGGTATCGTTACGCATGGTGTTCTCCGATGTTCCTTGGCTTGGTGTTGTCCGTGTTGGGATCAGCAGTCAGTGACGAGAGCCCCGTCACCACCCGTAGCCGCGGGGCGAGCGGTGAACTGCGGTTGCTGGCTGGTACCGGCCGGCGTCTTTTCGAGTTTTTCCACCAGTGCCGAAAAGTCGGCAGCCAGTTTCTCGTGCTTGGCCAGCAGGCTTTCGCGGGCGGCCTTTTCGGCGGCGAAGGCCTGGCCCTGGCCGGCGACGTGCTCAGCCATGGCCTCGACGGCCTCGCCGAGCTCGGTGAATAGAGCGGCGTCCTTGCCTTCCTTGTCCTTGCTCTTACCGAGCAGGTCGAGCACGCGGCTGAACAGGCCAGCGACCTTGCCGCTTTCGTCCTCGACTTCCTCGAATTCAAGGGCCACCTCGATGGCCTCGGAAAACAGGTTGCTAGCGTCGCGCTTGCGGGCTGCCAGCGGGTTTTTGTCCGGGTTCTGGGCGCTGAACGTGAGCATTTCGGTACCCAGGCTGGCCGGGGTATCGGTCACCGCGATGCCGTCCAGGTAGGCGCGGCCGGTGTCGGCGAACTTCGGGCGGATCTCGATGCTGGTGTAGAGCTTCTGCCGGGCCTTGTTCATGTTCACCAGGTCGGCAGTGGGTTCGATCTGGGCGAACAGGGCGAGCTTCTTGGCGCCGGCAATCTCGACCTCTTCGGTCTTCAACGCGACCACGTCGCCGTAGGCGCGGAACGGGCTGTCCGGCAGCAGGCTACGCATGTGCTCGATCCAGACCCGGGCGCCGTAGGTGTTCAGGCTGTAGGTCTCGGCAGCGTCGACCAGCCATTGCCGTTCGATCTGGCGGCCATCGGTGGTGGCGCCTTCAACGGCGACGCGGAAGAACTTGGAACGGTGTTTCTTGGCTGGGTTGTCGGTTTTGCCGGCCATGCGTGAATCCTCAGTGCGGTGGCTGTGTGCCTTGGCGATGAGGGCATGTTGTTGAGCGCGGGCGAGACGGGCAACGAGGCGCTGTTGTAGATCCGCGGCGTACAAGGGGCGGCGCGGGAAGTGTTCGCGCGCGGGCGGCAGCATCTGCGCCATGAATGCCATCGTCGATTTGCCCACCGATCACCGTCGCCACGCCAAACACCTGTATTGGCAGGGCTATCGCGTGTGCGAGATCGCTGAACTGATCGGGGAGAAGGAAAAGACCCTGCACAGCTGGAAGGCCCGGGACGAATGGGACCGGGCAACGCCGCTGGAGCGCATCGAAGCGGCCACCGAAGCGCGCCTGGTGCAACTGATCCTCAAAGACCCCAAGTCAGGGGCGGACTACAAGGAAATCGACCTGCTGCACCGCCAGCTGGAGCGCCAGGCGCGCATCCGGCGTTTCACGGAAGGCGGTACTGAAACCGAGCTGAACCCGAACCTGGCCAAGCGAAACGAAGGGCCGAAGAAGGCGCCCAAGCGCAACGAGTTCGATGAAGAACACATCGAAAAGCTGACCGAGGCGTTCATTGATGGCTGCTTCGGCTATCAGCTGGACTGGTACAAGGCGGGCAACCAGCGTACCCGCGCCATCCTCAAGTCCCGGCAGATCGGCGCGACGTTCTACTTCGCCCGGGAGGCGCTGATCGATGCGTTGACTACCGGGCGCAATCAGATCTTCCTGTCGGCCTCGAAGAATCAGGCGCACATCTTTAAGGCTTACATCCAGGCCTTCGCCCGGGAGACGGTCGGTATCGAGCTGACCGGTGATCCGATCATCCTGAGCAACGGCGCCGAGCTGCACTTCCTGGGGACCAACGCCCGGACCGCCCAGGGCTATCACGGCAACTTCTACTTCGACGAATTCTTCTGGACCTTCAAGTTCAAGGAACTCAACAAGGTCGCCAGCGGCATGGCGATGCAGAAGCAGTACCGCCGGACCTACTTCTCGACGCCGTCGAGCATGGCGCACGAGGCCTACACCTTCTGGACTGGGGAGCGCTTCAACAAGGGCAAGCCGGCGGCGCAGCGGATTAAGCTCGACGTGTCCCACAACGCCCTGCAGCAGGGGCGGCTCTGCGAGGACCGGATCTGGCGCCAGATCGTCACCATCCTGGACGCGGAAGGGCGGGGCTGTGATCTGTTCGATCTGGACGAGCTGCGGCTTGAGTACGACGCCGAGGCCTTCCAGAACCTGCTGATGTGCCAGTTCATCGACGACGGTGCGAGCATCTTTCCTCTGGCGATGTTGCAGCCCTGCATGGTGGACAGTTGGGACCTCTGGGCAGAGGACTACAAACCCTTCGCCGCCCGGCCGTTCGGCGATCGCCAGGTCTGGGTGGGCTATGACCCGGCGGAAAACGGCGATAGCGCGGGCATGGTGGTGATCGCGCCCCCCATGGTGCCCGGCGGCAAGTTCCGAATTCTGGAGCGGCACCAGTTCCGGGGCATGGACTTCGCGGCCCAGGCCGAGGCCATCCGCCAGGTCACCCAGCGCTACTGGGTGACCTACATCGGGATCGACATCACCGGCATGGGCTCAGGCGTGGCGCAGCTGGTGAAGTCGTTCTTCCCGAATATCACCACCTTCAGCTACTCGCCCGAAGTCAAAACCCGCCTGGTGCTGAAGGCCTACGACGTGATCAAGAACGGCCGGCTGGAGTTCGATGCCGGCTGGACGGATATGGCCCAGTCGCTGATGGCCATTCGAAAGACCGTCACCGCCTCCGGGCGCCAGTTCACCTACACGGCCGGTCGCACCGACGAAACCGGCCATGCCGACTTGGCGTGGGCGACCTTCCACGCCCTGCACAACGAACCCCTCGAAGGGCAGACCACGGCGAACACCGGATTTATGGAGTCCTACTGATGAGCAGACGTAACCGCGGAAAACAGCTGGCAACTGCTAATGCCCCGAAAGAAGGGGAGCTGCTGCAAGCCGAGGCCGGCCCGGTGGAGGCCTTCACCTTTGGGGACCCGACGCCGGTGCTGGATGGCCGCGAGATCCTCGACTACCTGCAGTGCTGGCTTAACGGCCGCTGGTACGAAACACCGATGTCCATGGATGGCCTGGCAAAGACCACCCGGGCCAGCGTGTACCTGCAGTCTGGGCTGAACTTCAAGCGGAACATGCTGGCCCGCACCTTCATCCCCCACAAGCTGCTCAGCCGTCAGGCCTTCGAGCAGTTCGCCCTGGACTGGCTCTGGTGCGGTAACTGCTACCTGGAGAAGCGCAACAACATGCTGCGCAACACCCTGGGCCTGGTCCCGCCGCTGGCCAAGTACATGCGCCGCGGCGCCGATCTGGTGACCTACTACCAGGTGCGAGGCTGGAAGGACGAGCACGAATTCGCCCCGGGCTCCATCTGCCACCTGCGGGAGGCCGATATCAACCAGGAGATCTACGGGTTACCGGAATGGCTGGCGGCGCTGCAAAGCGCATTGCTGAACGAGAGTGCCACCCTGTTTCGCCGCAAGTACTACAACAACGGCAGTCACGCTGGCTTCATCCTCTACATGACCGATGCTGCGCAGAAGGAAGAGGACATCGATTCGCTGCGTACCGCGCTGAAGAACTCGAAGGGCCCTGGCAACTTCCGCAACCTGTTTGTTTACGCGCCCGCCGGGAAGAAAGATGGCATCCAGCTGATCCCAGTCAGCGAGGTCGCGGCCAAGGACGAATTCAGCTCAATCAAGAACATCAGCCGCGACGACTTGCTCGCGGCTTTGCGCATCCCCCCACAGTTGATGGGCATCGTGCCGCAGAACGCGGGTGGGTTCGGATCGTTGCGGGAGGCTGCTCAGGTCTGGACGGAGAACGAGCTTGAGCCGCTGCAGGCGCGGTTGGCACAGGTCAATGAGTGGCTTGGTGAGGAGGTCATCCGGTTCAAGATTGCCGAGTCAGTTATTTGAAGGAACTGAACTATAGATATTGATAAGTAAGCGGCTAGGGTCGATGACCCCGGCCGACTACAGTAAAACGCGTTCACGCAAACTGGCTGTTACTCAAACTCATCTATAGCATCTAGCAGTTTAGGGATGTCTGTATAAGGGTTTAAATGATGAGGCTTATTTCTCCCCGGCGCTGCTGAAGCTAGTGTGTCTCTGTTAATCGCAGCAGCTCTGGTTCGAGCTGCTGCAATGTCCTTAGCTATGTGTGAGTACAGCGCCTTGCTAGATTTTTCATAATTATTCCCGGTTCGTTCTGATGTTTTTCTTTGAAGTTGACTATTTTGCAGTAGATCATCGAAGCAGGAGTAAGGCTGCGCATTGGGTAAAAAATGCATCAAGATCCATTGTTCAAAGCATACATTTGAAAGTGCAATGTTAACGTCGTTGTCTTTGGCTTTTTTGTAGGCCTTATCGTGCATTGAGTCTGAGTATTTGTTGGTTGACTCTCTATCATATACCACCCAGAAAACATCACCTGTGGGGGTTGACCGACTACGTTTATGTTGAACCGCTACCTCTACAAGCTGTATAGGGGTGTTTTTCTTAGTCGGCTCTACAATAATAACGCTGCGCAGAGCATGATTTTTCAAACTGTTAATGTAGGCGTTGATGTAGTTTGGTTCTGTTTTCTCACCCTCGCAGTATATATGCATTTTGTTAGGGATTTTTCGAACAGTCGCCTTCCGTGGCTTAGGCATCTAACTCTCCCGCCTGGATGAACTCCTTCTCCTCATCATTATCTTCATCAGAGAAATATGTCTCATTAAGACTCTCAATCGACAGGAGTTTTGCTATTTCACTATAACTAATTAAAGGAAGCGCGCCAAATCGGCCGTCGTCATACCAGTGGCTATAAGGGGTGCTGGACTTGACAGCTGACTTATCAAATTCGTCTAAGGAATAAAGGGTTGAAGCTCCATTTTTCTTTTCAGTAAACCACACCTGATCTCTACGCATTAGCTGAGGTGACATTAAGTTGATGTTGTGGGTGCTAAAAATCAGTTGCGCGTTACTGTGGTTAACTTCTGGATCATTGAATAGCTTAATTATCAATTCGGCGATGTGAGGGTGTAAGCTGTTATCAAGTTCGTCCATGATTAGAACGGAGCCAGCGGCAAAAGACATACATAAAATCGGAAGAAAGTTAAATAGCTTTTGTGTGCCGTCAGATTCGTTGTTTAGTGTGAATTTGACACTTTCGCCATCCTCTGATTTGCGAGTAAATATGAAGTCATACTTGTTTCTATCTTCTAATTCCTTTCGTACGCTATCGGGTAGCTCCGAAGAAAATACGGCAAATAAATCATCAAGCTTTTTTTCTTTTCTGGTTACTTCTAGAATTCCGGTGTCTACGTGTGAAAGGAACTTTGCTACATGGTTAAGTATAGGTGTGGTGTCGTAAAAAAATGATGCGTCTAATGGGTTCTTTAGCCCCGAGCGAAATATTCTGCGGAAGTAGTTGTATACAGATTTAATGATTTCCGAGGCAGCAGCATTGTTGCCTGCTTTAGCCAGGTATGAATTATTTCTGAAGAAGGGGATGCGTTTAATACCGCCTTTATAATGGCTCCCAAAGCTGATTGTTTCCCAGGTATCACCCTCAATCCTGCGGAAAATATTAGCTCGTTGGCGTGATGGGAAATAATCTAGGCTTTCAGAAATTATCTCTTTGCGATCATAGGTGACGCAATAGATATAACGTAAGTCGTCGTCGTTCAAAAATTCAACTTCAAGAGATATAGGCTGCTTGAGCGTCTCCTTAGAAAGGCGATAAGGCTCATAGCAGGGAATACTTTCTCCGTCCTTTAAATCACCCGAATCATCGGCGAGCCACTGAAGGGCGCGGAACGCAAGCAGTAGATTTGATTTTCCTGAAGCGTTCGCACCATATATTCCAGCGGTTTTGAGAATGTTGACCTTACTGTTGTCCGTCGTAGCGATGCTCCCAAGGAGGTGCGACTTCGGGCTCTCGACATTCATGCTGAAAATTTGCTCATCCCTGAAGGACCGGAAATTTTTTACGGTCAGGTCAATGATCACAATAAACTCTCTTCTAATCTTGAGTGCTTTTTCGGTGGTTTTCCTCCGAATCGGCTTGAGTAAGTGATTAGATACTCTGCCATAGAAAAATCAAGTGCTATCAGCTTTGGCGGTAAAATTTTTTACGTCGGAGGGCGTTCAGATGTGGCGCGCGCCGTCGTCCCCCCACCTCGCCTGCGGGCTAAATGGGTCTCTTTTTCTGCGCCCCTGCAGATCATTCTCGACGGTCCCGGCCGGGCGTCTTCTGGGCTTTTCTGGGGGCTGAAAAGCCTGCGGAACCCTGCACCGAGGCCGAATTTATGAGGAGGCTTAGAGGCTTCCAGATTGTTGGGGGCAGGGGGGATGTCTGAGAAAGAGTAATTTCAGTAACCAGGGACTGGTTCTGCTCTGGAGGCCCCATAAATCAAGGCCTCAGAGATTACAAAGACGAGTAACACAGGAGTAATGTGAAGAGTAATTAATTATTAAGCTATTGAAATATAAGGATTTTTATAAAGACAAATATCACCTTGTAAATAGGTAATCTGATTACTCTTAGGTTACTTAAAAATTACCTTTTGATACTCGACAAGAAGCCTTGTAAATCAATGGCTTGCGTGGATTTTTCGGTCAGGATTACTGATGTTACTCTTTTTTTGATACCCCCCTACACCTTGGATTTCAGCCCCTTATGCGTGTGACGCGCGCACGTACTGAGCTGTACGTTGAGGGCCATGGGAATGGCGTGGGAACGTTTTCTCGCTGCTGGCACCGCTGGAGCCCTTGTAAACCGGGGCGCTGCCTGGGCGATCGAGGGTGCGGGCACTTTCGAATCTCTCCTTCACCGCCACATTCTGAAAACGCAAACCCCTGATTTTCCTAGAGAAAGTCGGGGGTTTGTGGTTTTTGGCGTCTGAAAAATGCCCCCATGGGACCAACATGGGACTGAGGGGGCGTTTAGGGCGCTTCATTTTCACGCCTGTTTTTAAGCAGGGTTGTCGTGTTATTGACCTTGTAGTCTGGAGGACTACCCCTAAATGTGTCGCTACAGGTTATGTTCGGGCATGATAGTGCCGCACGCAGTGCTTCTTCATGTTTTTAGCGCGGGACCTGCTGGTAGAGATCAACGCTTGGGTAGTGAGAAAACCCCTGTTGTTAGGACTATCGGAGTTCGACACCGTACGTGCTGGTCTGTGTAATGTTCCATTTGCGTATGGCTGGAGATGTGGGTGCTAGACTTTGCCCCTGCTGCTGTGCCTACAAGATTTAGTGAGCTTTGAAGGGACTATAAATTAACTGGAGGTAGGTATGGCTTCACCACAGCAAGAATTGATTGTCAGGGGGGAACAAGTAGAGCGTATTTATATAAGTTATGTTGATAGAAAGTATATTGTAAATAGACGCTATCAGCGGAAACTTATTTGGACTATTGAAGAAAAGCAAAATTTTATTGATTCTATAATCAACGGATTTCCTGTACCTATTATCTTGCTCGCGGATCCAAAAGACAATCCAGCAGGTCATCTAGAAATTATTGATGGCATGCAGCGAATGGATGCAATTACGTCATTTATTAGCAATGACTTCGCAGTTGATGGTGCTTATTTTGATCTGAATACATTCGCTACAACAAAAGATATGCTGGATCGGAATATTTTAGTGCAGCGTACACCATTGATGTCACGCGAAAAATGTCTTTCAATAGCTGCTTATCCAGTTCCGCTTTCAATTTATGAGTTTGCTGATGGTGAGTCAGTTGATGAGGTTTTTAGGCGGATTAACTCTGGTGGTCGTCAACTGTCTCGGCAAGAGTTAAGGGTCGCAGGTGCTACAAATGCTTTTGCTGATTGTGTGCGCGTAGTATCTTCAAGAATTCGCGGTGATACTTCTAATGGTGTTTCACTGTTTTTGAATGAAATGAAAAAAATTAGCATTACCAATAGGGATCTTTCTTACGGGATTAATGCAGATGGCGTGTTTTGGGTTTATCACGGAATCTTAACTAAAGATCAGCTTCGGCAGAGTCGGGATGAAGAGCTGGTTGCGGATGTAATAGCCTATATGGTATCCGATGGGCCAGTAGCTTCTAGGACAGAGTTGTTCGACGATTACTACGGCGCCAGAGTACCCCTTGAGGGTGGTAGTCTTGAGCGATTCCGATCGATGGACCAGGCTATTCGGCGTCGAAACCCTGATTTGGTAGATCTTGATTATCAGCGTACTCATGATGCTCTTGTTTTAATTTTGGCTCAGGCTGGAAGTTCTTTTTATCAGCTCTTGTTCCCTGGCACCGGTGTTGGCAATCCTATTCCTCGATATTTTCAAGCCGTGTTCTTGGCTATGCACGACTTGATCGTCAGAAGGGGCATGGTTGTAGCTGACAGGGCAGGTGTTATTACTGCTCTGACAAACAAGGGTAAAAATATCGTAATTCAAGAAGGCGGCAGATGGGGGGCCGAAAATAGAGCGGCAGCCGTAAATACAGTTGTTGGGATTATTCAACAGTACTTTGAAGAGGATTCAAATCCAGATCCTGCGAAGGTTCATTGGGTTACTAAGCTGCAAAATTTGCTTACTAATTCTAAGACGGAACAGGCTGCATTTGATTTTAAGCAAGGTTTTTTAGAGCTTTCCGACAATCCCACATTTGATGAGGGGGCGTTCGAAAAAATACTGGAAACCTGCGCCGCGATTTCGAATATCCAGAAAGGGCATAAGGGGTATGTGATTGTGGGCGTTGCTGATAATGCTTCGACCGCATTGCGTGTGAATAAAGTCTTTGGTGTTGATCCGCTCTTGTTTGGAGAGTTTCATGTGACGGGTGTCGAGCATGAGGCTAAATTTCTGGGGAAAAGTTTAGATCAATTATTTCAGTTCATAACAGATCGAATTAGTCGTTCTGAACTTTCTGATCCGTTGAAAGCATATGTTGGCACACACATGAAGTGTGTAAGCTATTATGATAAAACAGTTTTTGTCCTAGAGGTGGAGGGGCAGCAACAGCCGTCACTCTACAAAAAGAAATACTTTTCGAGATTGGGCGCGCAATGCGTTGAGTTGGGGCCAGAAGATTTTCCCGCCTTGTTCTCAAGGTTCAGGTGATTGTCAGAGTCTTCAGCAGTGCGCCCTTTTATTAGGGCGCACTTTAGGACGGGTATTTTCCTCGCGCAGCGATTCAGGCGTTGGGCTTTGCCAGATTAGAATATGGAAAGTGCGCTCCTAATTACAGTAATTGTATTTGAGTGCTGTTGCAGCAGTTGCTAAATCTTCAATGCTAACTGCAGCATCCCGACTACATCTGGCCCGTCTTCATTGATCCACGTTCCATAGTGCTGGCGGATCATGTTCCCGTTGGTATGCCCCATCTGCTCGGCTATCCAGTCGATCGAGGCCACACCGGTTGTCAGCAACTGACTGGCGTAGGTGTGCCGGCACTGGCCGGGGCCGCGATAGCGAACCCCGGCCGCTAGCAAATGTGCCTTGAAGAACCTGTCTCGCACCACAAAGTCATTGACGTGGGGCAGACCGCTTTTGGTGTTCAGGAATACAAAGTGCAGTTTGTGTTTCCTGACCGTCTTGTTGTCCCGTTCAACCACTTCGACTGTTTCCGCCTTCTTCTTTCTGTTGAGTGCATCGATCTTGCGCAGTGCATCCCATGCGGGTGCGAGCAGGCGCACCTTGCGTGTCGATCGGCGGGTTTTCGTCACTCGGTAGGCCCCGCGGACCTTGGACCTGCGGAAGGTCACGGTGCCTTGCTCCAGGTCGACATCCTCCCAGGCCAGGGCGATGGTTTCGGATACTCGGGGGCCGGCCCAAATCATGAACTGAACCATCAGCAGCTCTTGCGTGCGGCTGGTCGGGGTTTCGAGGATCTGTCGGATCTCCGCCCTTGTGAATGGGTCGGGTGCCTCGGGATCCGGCAAGCGGACCATCAGGCCCTCGGTAGGGTCGTGCGCAACTTTCATCCTGGTGCGGTACAGCCTGAACACCTGTCGCACGTTGCTGATGATGTCGCGGATGGTCTTATTCTTGAGTGTCTTCGACAGGGTGCCCTGGATCCACTCCTGCAGGTCCAGGTGATCAATCGCGTTGATCTGCACTTTCCCCCAGCGTGGCCGTACGTGAACCTCCGCCTTGTTTGCGTAGCCTCGATAGCTCGATGCTGCCACGCTGTTGGCTTTGATCTTCAACCATAGATCCAGGTAATGGCCGAAAGTGTTTTCGACCAGCTTGGACGAATTGGGGAAGTGTCTTGCGTAATCAAAGGTGCCGGTCTGGATCTCGTATTCGATGATGTCGATCAGGCGCTTTGCCTGGGCAATGGTTTCTGGTTTGTTGCCTCCTGGGATTGATTCCCTGCACTTTTCCCCGTTGTACTGAAAATAGATTCTCACGGAATTTCCGCGAGCTTCGACCCCGCTCATGTAAACCCCTAACGCTGTACTGGTGTATCGACAGTCTGATGATCGAAAACAAAAAGGCCCGTTTCCGGGCCAAGTATCTAAGTGCGCATCTTCTGGTGGACGCGGCCTATGGCTTGGGCTTGTGTTGGCGTAGATGGGCATTCAGCAACTGGCGTCGCCGACTGCATTTTTTATGATTGCCATGGGCGCGCCAGTTGCCGCACTGGTCGCAAACGCTGGTGTAGTCAATGTTCCAGGGAAAGCGCCGTGCGGGAGTTGTAGCGGTGTTGTTAGGCATGGCCTGACTTGCCCCCATCGGTGGGTTGAGCGAGCAGTTGGGCGACTAAAGCAGCGTCTGCGTCGCTCAGTTCTCCCAAGGTGCTGGCCATCTGGCTCAGGCTTTCGAGCCGGGTCCGTGACTCAGGGGTTTTAAGCACCTGGTAGCCAATGACCGCCGCGCCGATGATCGCGGTGGCCACTAGGCGCCGTGCCGGTATGGTAGCCTTCGTGCCGCTGCTGCTTAGGTTCTGTGCTTGCATGGTATTGCCCTCGGTGGTGGTTAGGTGTCGAGGAGCTGCAACTCCTCGGCACTGTTTCTTACAAGGTCAGTCCTTACGGGCCAGGTGGATCACCAGGCCTGCATAGTTCGGCTCATGTTCGACACATGATTGCCATTCCAAAACTCTCAAGATCTGCTGCCTACTGCAGTCGTCCACCAGGATTTCGCGCTGGCCAGCTGCTGCCCGGACTTCCAGAATCTCCAGCAAACCATCCTCTCCATAGGCGCCGGCCTGGATGATGGGAGCGCTTTCGCCGGTGAAGTCCAGGCGGTCCTGCACTGACTGCAGCTTGCTTGTTTTGCCGTCGCCGGCATTGCCCATAAACACTTGGATTTGCATCGGTCTTGCTCTCCTTTACGCCTTGAATGTCCAGCACTTCACTGTGGTCGGCCGGGGTATGGAACAGGGGTTGCGGGTGTTGAATGCGGCGCGCACGGCGCTGTGCACGGCTTTGTTGCTATCCAGGAACTTGCGGGAGCGGGACTCTTTGAGTAGATCGCGCAAGGTGGCCACGTCGGCCAGCTTCTGTTTGTGCTCGGCGGCGCGCTCACAGAATTCATTGAGGTTGATAGCGATCACGGCGGGATCGCTGCTGTGGTCCACCACCGGGTCTTCGCTCAAGGATTCGAGGTAGTCGTAGACTTCCCAAAACTCGGCCACGGCCGCATGGTCGGAACTGATCGAAGCCTGGCGCTCGATGGCCATCCGCACGATCTGGCGTTGTGTGGCGGCGACCTGGTGTTCACTCAATTTCAGGACCAGGCGAAGCCCGTCCAGCAGAGAAAGCAGTTGAGCGTGGTTTTTGCTGATCCGCTCTACGCGGATATACCCGCGCAAGTCGTAGCCGCAGCCGTCGCAGTTGCCTTGATCGCTGACGTAGGCCGTACCGCATGCGAAGCAGTGAGTGTGTAAACGGCGTAGCTTGGCTTCGTGTTCGGGCATGCGCTGGGCGAACAGTTCAAGGACCGCGGATTCTTTCCCCACAGCTCGCAGCAAAAAGTGGCTGAGGGTTTCACCGTTCAGTGCGTTGAGTTGGTCCGCTGCAGCGCGGCTTTCTGGTGTCACCGTTGGGCGTACAAAGTGCAGTTTTACGATGCGCGTCATGATCGCTTCGTGGGCAACCACGGCAGCGTTTTGGCTGATAGCAATGGTTCCCCGGAATGGGGGCTCGTACGTTTCGTTGCCGGCTGTCTTGACGCCTTTTGTGACCAGAGTGCCGCCACCGTAGAAGTCTTTCAGCTCGTCCCATTCGAAAGTCTTTGCGTGTGCTCGATCATCGCTGTGGCGATCGGCTTCCAGGAACACGACCGGCATGCCGGAAACCTGGCCCATCAAACGAGAGCGCCCGGCCTTGGTGGATTTCATAGGGTCGAATCCTTCATACCCTTCGCGGCCGAGTAGCTTCCAGAGCAGGTTCAGCAGCGTGGTTTTGCCGGCACCGGCTTCACCTGTGGCTTCCAGGAAGGGGAAGGACTGATAGCGAGCGCGGATCTGCTCGCAGAACAGCGAACCGAAGAAGAACACCAGGGCTACGAAGCCCTGTGCGCCGAAGCAAGTCCACAGCAGCGGCACCCATTTTTCGTCAAAGCCTTTTGCGTCGCGCTGCAGCTTGATAGGCACGCCTTTCTGCAGAGTCTTGAGGCGCAGCTTGCCGAACTCGAAATAGTCCTCGCTGTTGACCTTGTAGGTGATGCCGTCCTTGATTGCGATATCGCCGTAGACGTAGCAGGCGTACTCCTTGCTGTAGCCCACGTAGTCGATCGTGGAGACGGTTTTGATACCGAACAGCTGATCCTTCATGAGCTTGTCCAACTGCTGGCCGCTGCCGGTGAACATTGCACCTGCAGCCATGCCAAGCAGCCGCTTTTTGAACTCGCTCGCGGCCGACAGCTGGCCACTGGTGAAGGTGTTCTTCACGCTTTCAGAGTCGTGGGGGAAGTCCACGCGCAGGTAATACCAGGACTCGTCCGTGACTTCGTTGCGTTGGAAATACAAGGCCTGGGGATAGCAGTTGGCAATCTCTACGACACTGCCGGATTGCTGCAGGGCCTTCTCGCGCTGTTGCGCCTGGTTCAGCAGTTGATCGTCATGGTTTTCGCTGTCCTCGATGTCGGACATCTCCCGGTTGAACTTCTCCATGTCCAACTTGAACCAGTACAGGCGGTTGCCGAAGCCGAGGTGAAATTCCCCGCGCTTGTTCCAGTCGTACATGAGCAATGCCTTTTCCGCAGCGCTTTCGGCCAGCAGCAGGGCGCCTTGATGGCGGGCTTGCTTGAGGTCAGCTGCGATCTGGTCTGCACGTTTGCTTTCGTCCTGGATGAAGTTCCAGCGCTGATGAAGATCGTTCCAGTCTGTCTTGCGGCCATCGCGTTGAAGGATCTGCGCTGACTCGCAGAGGAAGCCCAGGGCTCTGGCTTCGCGTACCCAGCGCCTGGTGTATGCGTTCGCGCTGGGTTCGTTATCAAGTGCCCACACCAGCTTGGGCAACTTTCCGCCCTCGCGGATCTTGATCAATGTCTTAAGCGAGTCACCGGGGAAGGCGTTGGACGACATGGCTGATACGGCTGCGATGTCGTTGTGCACCAGGGCGATGGCGTCGAATATCCCCTCAACGATCCAGATCTCCTTGACCTCAAGAAGGTCTACACAGGGCGGGCACCACCAGACGCCGCGATAGCTGTCCTTGGATTTGAAGCGGGCCTTCATCTTGCCGAAGCGGTGTGGCTGATCGATCAGGCGTTCCCACCATCCGCCTTTTTCCAGGGCAAAGCGCACCGTTGCGCTGCCGGCGTTGTGTTCGGGGGAGTAGAAACTCTCCTGCGTGAACCAACCCTGGATTAGCTCAAACCGAAAGCCTCGGGCGAACTCCAGGTAAGCCCGCGCCGTGGCGTTGGGGTGCTGATCCGTGGCAGGCGCACGCTTGCTCCAGTCTTCAAACAGATCGTCGTATAGCTCTTTGACGTGCAGGGTATGGCCGCACTTTTCAGGTCGACCACAGATCACCATCCACGGCGTATCAAACCTGGAATACAGCTCCTTCTTTTTGCACTTGGGGCAGGTGCCGCCGCGCATGTAGTCGGTGCCCGGGCGGTGCTTGAGTCCGAAGTCGGACTGAAGGCGTTGCAGCACTTCGTGGCGAAGATCTTCTTTCATGGGTTACTTCACTGCTTTGAGGCTGTGGGACAGGGCTGCCATAAGGCGTTTTTGCGCAGCCATTACCGGGACGTGGGCGAGAATTGCGCCGTGGCGCAGACCGTCCGCAACAAAGCGGAACTGGTCGGCATACCAGTGTTCGTTGAGGCTCAAGCGATACTGTTCACGTAGGTTGGCCAGCAACGCTTCGGCCTCTGCCGGTGGCAGTTGAGTGGTGACAATTACGGTGTTTGTCATCGTTAAACCTCGATTTTGGGCGCAGCTCACCCAAACCCACGGCACGTGGGGTGTGTGACTGATTGAGTTGGGTGTTACGAGTTGGCTAAGCGAAAACGCCCGATGTCCGGCGCGTTGATGATTCGCTCGTAGATGAGGCTGACAGGCACAGCCCATTGGGTACCGGTGACCGGGTCAATGATCACGGTGTGGGTCGAGGTGCTGCTCTGGATGTTCAGACGTTGCCGATCGCGGATTGTGAGCATGGCGCTGTTGGCCAGGTGGACGATTTTTTCAGCGATCTGCGTCAGTACATCGTAATCCGCAACCAGGTGTTGCACGGCCCGGTTGAACAGCTGCTGATCATCGTTCAGGTGCTCGGCCTGGTGCCGTTCAAGGAACGAAAGGGCGGCACTCTGCAGAGTGTCCTGGTATTCCTTTTCTGCAGGCAGGGCAGTCATTTGGCGTTCTCCGATTTTGCTCGATAGAGATCGATAGCGGCGTAGACCTCGGCGGTGCGTGCGGCCATGTGCAGGGTGTGGGCGTTGAGGATTAAGTCTGCCTCGTCCTCTGTGATCGAGCCGTCTTCCAGTGCCTGGGCAAGGATCTGGTCAACGGTCCCGCGCTTGGCTGAGGTCTGTACGGAGCGGGTATACATCTCGACGTTGTCCAGTTGGTCCGGCTCGGCCATGGGGACGAACATGCCGCCGTACATCTTGGCCACGTAGTTGGGGAAGTGCTGGGTGCCTGTTTTCAGTTCCAACTGGTGGATCTGTACATCGCTCAGGGGCCGGCAGTTGTTGTTCTCGTAGGCGTGGTTGTCGAATTTTTTCAGCGACAGACCGATCTGTGCGGCGGCGCATTCGCGACCACCTGGATAACTGCAGATGATCGCGCTGACGACTTCGCGACGTGTTGTTAGAACCGGGCATTTCATCTTCTGCTGTTCCCTCAGAGTGCTGACCATTACTGTGAAATCACGCCGTCTTTGATACCGAGCAGCACTGCGGCGCGGTGTGCCTCCCCCCTGCGACCTTTTCGACGACCGTTGAGAAGGTCACTGACCAAATTTTTGTTCAAGCTATGAATCCGACTGAATTCCGCAATACTCATCCCTTTCCGATCAAGCGCTGCGCGGGCTTGCTCCGGCGTAACTGGCGCGGGCATAGTGTTTGTTCCTGTTTGGTTGTGTTCTTCTGTGGTGATTCTTGGTCAAATATTTATTCACGTCAATGCTTGGTGATCAAAAAAATGCTAATCGCTGACGGAGTGGGCAGTAGGCTCAGGGAAGAGCGCGAGCGATTAGGTCTTTCACAATCGGACTTTGGCGCCCTAGTCGGGGTCAGCCGCGGTACGCAAAAAAACTACGAGGTGGGGACTGCTGTAGGTGCAATGGACCTTAAGTACGTCACCGCGTTGGAAACAGCAGGCGTCGATGCGACTTACGTACTGACCGGATCGAGATCGTTAGGAGCAGGCCTGAGTGGGATAGAGTCCCAAATCGTCGATCAGTACCGCCGTATCCCAGACGAGGATCAGCGGGCGCTTCGCCGTTTCCTGAAAGCCATGTTTGATGATGTTGACCAATAGGCCTTCCTCCCTTTGCTGTCTTCTCATGTAAAGCGTTTGTCTCGCCCCGATAACGCCAACTCCGCATTGCATATCAAGGAGTTAGCGCATGTTGGATTTGGCAGTAGCTGAGCAGGAGCGTCATGACCAGGTCGATTCCTCGTGGTTATGTCTGAGTGAGAATGAGCGTCGGTTGATTCGGCGCATTCGTCAGATGACGGACCGCGATCGCTACCTGGTACGACGGCTGATTGAACAGTTGGCCAAGCACCCGGACGACTCAGGTTCCTGAGTTCGTGAATAAGCCGCCGTGCTGAGGCCGGCGGTACTTTTCAAGCTACGGCTTGGCCCTTCATCATTTCGAATAGCGCCTTTTGTTGGTCTGCCGGCAGGCTTTTGAATCGGTCTAGTAGCAGCGTGTCTAGGTGCTGCGCAGAAGGCCGAAGTGTGTGTGAAAACGCCAGCGTCGATACCCAGGTATGACCGCACTTTGCGTCCAGACATTGGCAGTACAGCTTCACGTAAGTCCGGGTTACCTCTTCCCGTGAGCTGATGCGCCCCTTGTGGCCGCAAGTCGTGCAATAAATCCGCATTAGTCCCTCCCCAGGGTATTTGCATGGCAGCATTATGGCGTCGATTTTCCAGGCAATCACTGCAAATAGCCTGTTATTCGGTGGTGGTTCCTGTTCCTTTCGGGTCGTTCCAGTTAATTCTTCTGTCCTCCCGCAGGTGCTCATTTACCTGGTCAAATAACTGGCAGATCGGTCTGATCTCGTTGCTGGTGTACACCCTGTCGATCTTCTCGATATCCCCAAAACCTGCGCTGTTCTCCGGAATGATCCCCGCCAGTGCCGGGTTCATCCGCCAGGCGGCAATGATGTCGTTCCTGGTGATGTTCTTGACCTTCTCCAGCTCGTCCTTGGCCTGGAAGTCCCCCACGGGGATGATCTGAATTGCGTTCTCCTTGCCGTTGGGGATGTTCACGAACATCGAGCGGAAGTTGCCCACGCCCTTACTCGCGCTGATCTGGGCGCGCAGCTCGTCCTCGTCTTCCTCGGTCAGGTCCGGGTCGTTGGTGTAGAAGATGTACCCGGCGTGGGCGCCGTTGCTGTAGTAGCGCCGGCGGAACAGGGTCGCGGCCTCGTTGAGCAGCAGCGCCTGCAGGCCGCCCAGGTAGTCCGGAATGCCGTAAATGGTCTGTTCCACGTCGTAGTCCATGACGTGCTCGATCTCGTCCTGGTCGAAGTCCATGAACTTGCTGTCGGGCAGCAGCATCCGGTAACCACCGTCGACCTTTACTCGCATGTTGATCGCCGGCAGGTGCTGCAGCTCCAGGACCTGGCCGAAGGCGTTTGTGTTGCGGTAGAGGAAAGCCTCGCCAAACACCATGTAGTCCAGGCCCGCACAGCCCATTGTTCGGGCGCTGCAGCCAGCCGAGGGCAGGAACTCACGCAACAGCAGATTGCGCTTGAACTTCGGGATGGCGCCGTGGTGCGCGTTGGCTCGCAGCAGCTTGGCCAGGCCGGTGCGCGACACCGGCGGCTTGTAGATCTCGCCGTCGTCGCTGGGAAACACCCCCACGTATTCGCCGATGTTGCCCGACAGCACTTGTTCGGGCTCCCCGAACGTGAAGGTTCGCATGGGCTGCTGTTTTCGCTGGGCTACCTGGTGCTTGTTGCGTCTGGCCATGGCTGCTGTGATCACTCGTGAGGTAGCGGCTACGGCGCCGCTTGTTGGTGTTTAGAGGTTCGTTGTGCAGCGCGTGCATGACCGCCCAAGCAATATCGGCGTGCCCGGTGGCGTCGGTGCGGGATGCGCTGTAGGTCACCTGGCCGCTGCCGGTGGTGCCTCGCTTGATCGTGAGGAAGGCCTGGGCGATATCGGTCCAGCCCGCGTCCCATTCGATACGGCTGCCTTGGATCGTGTCCTGGGCCTTGAGTACCAGGAGGTTTTTCGTCTCCAGGCTGTAGTGGATCGAGGTCGCCCGGGGATAGAAGTCGCGCACCAGGTCGAACACGCCGTAGCCAATGCCCGTGGTGTCGATACCAATGTGCTGCACGTTGAAGCGTTCGGTGAGCTTCTTGACCTGGTCGGCCTGGTACTTGAAGGACTGGCCCCGCCAGCTGTGCTTCTCCAAGATCCGGAACTTGGCCCCGGCTTCCAGCGGTGGCGCAATGACCACGCATGTGGCGTCGTCGCGGGTGCGGCTTGGGTCGTAGCCGATCCAGACCGGGCTGTTGCCGTAGGGGCGGTCTGCCTCGTGGTCGTAGTCGTCCCACAGCGTCAGGTCGGAATAGCAGCGTTCCAGGTCTTTGAGGGCGAACGCGCTCTGCGTGCTGTCGATGAACTTGCAGTAGAACAACTGCTGGAACTTGTCTTCGTCGTACTCCAGCTGCAACTGCTCGATGTCGAACAGATCGCAGCCGCCGGCGATCGCATCGTCCAAGGTGATGGTCTTGCGCCACTGGCCATCCGGACAAAGGGCGCCCTGCGTGTAAGCCGATTCGCTGGGCCAGACGCCGCCGGCTTTCTTGCCGCGCTTGCTGTTGCGGAATTCTTCACCGGACCAGAACGGGTAGGCCTGGTGCGAAACCGCGCTGGGCGTCGAGAAATAGGTTTTCCGCCACTTCTTGTGGGTGCCCATGGCGCTGGCCACGGTGCTGAGCTTGTCGAAGTCACGGATCCAGAAATATTCATCGACGTAGACATGCCCGTGGTAGCCCTGGGCGGTGCTGCTGTTGGTGCTGAGAAAGCGCAGCTCCGCGCCATTGCTGAGCACAATGGGGTTGCCGGTCAACTCGATGCCAAACCATTGCTGGGCAAATTGGATGATGTAGCTGCGGAAGATCTCCGACTGCGATCGGCTGGCCGACAGGAACACTTGGTTGTCGCCGCTTAACACGGCGTCCATGAAGGCCTCGCCGGCGAAGTAGTAGGTCAGGCCTATCTGGCGACTTTTCAGGATGTTCCGGACTCGCCGCGTCAGTGGGTTTTGCTTGGCTTCGAACAGCTCCTGCTGATAGCGGTACATCTTGGAGATGAACTTATCCAGGAAGTCCACTTCAGTGAGGCCGCTGACGTCGTTTTTGGCCTTTTTCTCTCGCTTCTTGCCGCCGCCATCCCCACGGCCCGAACGCTCGCCCTGTGAGCGTTGACGGGGTTCCTGGTGCTCGCTTTGGCCAGCGGTTGGTGTCGGTTTCGCAGCTTGTTTCAAAAGACGTTCGCGGATGGTGGTCAACCGGTCCAGCTCGTTGAGTTCGTCTTTTGTGAGGCTGCTGGTTTTGTCCAGGAGGAGGGTGATTCGCCGGCCGACAGCGGTCAGCGGTTCTTCATCCGACAGCATGTCTTCCCATCCGCCCTGGCGTATCCAGTAGTAGACGATCCGGATGTTGGGCAGGTTGAGTTGCGCCTGAATTTCCTTTGCTTTGCAGCGGCGGAGGAACAGGCGTTTGGCGGCTTCTTTAACTTCGGTCGAGTAGTACATGGGGCCGCAGTCTATGCGGCGAAAACGCGACAAACGCGGGGTTAATTTCCGCGATCCACCTATAACGTGGGTCTAGGAATAACGCGGAATTGAATCGTTTGTTGAGGCTCTTTCGGCTGCCTATCGTGGCGGCAATTCAACCGATTGAGCGCAGTTAACGCCCATGCCCCGTTCCCTTGTTTCGTTCTGGAAACGTGTTGCCACCAGCGGCCCCACCTGTGATGGCCGCGAGATCCTGCCCCAGGACCTGCGCGACATTGCTGAGACGTACAAGCCGTCGACCTACACCGCCGTGATCTGGTGCGACCACGAACGCTGGACCGGTTCCCACGGCACCGTCTACGCCGTACGCCTGGTTGAGGAGGGCGAAGACCTGGAGCCTGGGCAAATTGCTCTGGAGGCCCAGCTCAAGCCCAACGATCGACTGCTGTATCTGAACGATCAGGGCCAGAAGCTGTTCACCAGCATCGAGATCACCCCGAACTTCGCCCAAACCGGCAAAGCCTATCTGACCGGCCTGGCCGTAACGGATGAGCCGGCGAGTCTGGGCACTCAAGAACTCTATTTTTCCAGGCGCACCAGCAAGGCCGCGTTCTTTGCGGCGTCGCAAGAGCTTGGCCCGTTCAGCAATGAGCCCAAGGGCGAGCTGGGCAAGCTGATAGGCCTGCTTACCGGCCTGTTCAAGCGCTTTGGTGCCGACGACACCCCCGCCGAAACCACCCCAACCCCAACCGAGAGCAAACCCCCAATGGATGAAGCTACCGCAACGGCTTTGAAAGCCCTGCTGGAACAGCTGCTGGTTGTCGCCGCCGGCATTCAGGCCGTGATTGAACCGGCTGCAGAAGATGCACCGGAGCCGGACCAGGAGCCGATCGACGATGTGAGCGCGGCAGTCGATCAGATCATCTCCACCGCCGAAGAAGAACGTGAATTCCGTCGCAAAGGCGGCTCCAACCAGAAAGTGCTGGCCGCACTCAGCAGCCTGCAGAAGCAGTTCACCGCACTGCAGAACACCGCCAACGGTCGCCAGTTGCCGCGCAATGCCGGCCCGGTAGCCACTGGCAAGAAGAAGGTGCTCTGACATGGCCCAGTCTCTGAGCGCCTACGGCGCCAAGATGTATGCCGAGCTGCAACTGGCGATCGCTGAAACCTACGGCGTTGCGCTGCCCAGCAAGCAATTCAGCGTGGAACCGTCGATCGCTCAAGAGCTGAACGACGCCATCACCGCGAAAGCGGACTTCCTTGAGCGGATCAACGTCGTCCCGGTGACCGAGATCAAGGGCGAAAAGGTCTTCATCGGTACTAACGGCCCGGTTACTGGCCGTACCAACACCAAGACCACCGATCGCGAGGCAAAGGACGCTTCCGGTCTGGACAACAACCTGTACGAACTGCATGACACCCAGTCCGATGTGGGGATGCCGTACGCGAAGATCGACTCCTGGGCCAAGTTCCCGGACTTCCACCAGAAGTATTCGGCAGCCGTACAGAAACAGATCGCCCTGGACCGGATCATGGTCGGTTTCCACGGCACGCACGCGGCCGTCCAGACCTCTATCGATAAGTACCCAATGCTCCAGGACGTGAACAAGGGCTGGCTGCAGCAGGCACGCGAGCAGATCCCGGCTCAGGTACTCCAGGAGGGCGCCAAGGGTTCTGGAAAAGTCACGCTCGGCGCCGGTGGCGACTACGTCAACCTCGATGCCCTGGTGCACGACACCAAGCAGATGGTGGATGAACGTCTGCGCGACGGCGGCGACCTGGTCGCAATCATCGGCACCGACCTGTTGGCCGCTGACAAAGCGAAGCTTTACGCCAAACAGGGCGACGTGCCGACTGAGAAAGAACGCATTGAAGATGCCCAGGTGATCGCTACCTATGGCGGCTTGCCTTCTTTCAGTGTGCCTTTCTTCCCGGTGAACGCGGTCCTGGTCACCAGCTTCGACAACCTGTCGATCTACTACCAGGACTCCAGCTGGCGCAAGCAGACCGTGGACAACCCGAAGCGCTCCCGCGTTGAGGACTACAACAGCCGTAACGAAGGTTACGTGATCGAGCAGCTGGAGAAGTTCGCGCTGACCGAGAACGTGGAGCTGTTGAAGTGAGCCTGGCCCTGGCGCACAAGCGCCGCACTCTGGCCCTGGGAGACGCCGCAGTAGCGGCTGCCGTAACTGCGCCGGCGGCGTATTCCCACGCGGAAGCGCTGAGCAGCCCAGCGAACGCCCGCAAGCACCTGGCGCTGATGGAAGCAGCCCTGGACCAGGACCTGGAGCGCCTGAGCGCGATTCAGGGCCTGGCCACCCGCCAGGATCTCAAGCGCCGCGAGCTGCTGCCCAAGTATCAGGAGTACGTCCAGCGCTACATCGAGTCCGGCCAGGTCTTTGCCAACCGCGTGCTGGTCCAGGTGATCGTCTGGCTGTTCGATACCGCCCAGTTCGAGGACGGCCTGGAGCTGGCAGATATCGCGATCGCCCAGGGCCAGCAGATGCCCGAGCGCTTCAAGCGCCGGGACATCCAGACCTTTGTCGCGGACGCGGTCTGTGAATGGGCCTATGACGAGTACAAGGCCAACCGCAGCCCTGAGCCTTATCTGTCCGACCTGCTGCCCCGCGTGGATGGCGAATGGCAGCTGACGGAGCAGATCCCGGCCAAGTTCCACAAGTTGATCGGCATCCGCGCCCAGGAGGCCAAGGAGTGGGCCACCGCGCTGCAGCACCTGGAGCGAGCCCAGCAGCTGTATTCCAAGGTCGGTGTGGACACCCGGATCGAGAACTGCCGCAAGGCCCTGCGCAAGCAAGAGGCCGCCACCGGCGCCCAGTAACCAACGACTACCCCCCCAGCGGGAACCCGTGAGACGAGTCAGCCATTTATGGCCCGCCCCGTTGAAACGGTGTTTCCCGCCCTATTTGAGCGGCCAGCAATGAGCTTTTCCGGGAAACCCACCACCTTTGTGGATCTGACGATCGAGAACGACGGCTTCTGGCCGGACCTCTCGCTGTCCGAGTTCCAGAAGGAACAGCGCCTGCCGGCGGAGTACCTGGTGGAACTGCTGACCGACACCCTGACCATGGCCATGGTCGAGGTCAATGCTGACCTGGCCAAGTGCAAGGCCCGCTGGCAAGCCGTCGGCATCAACAACCTGGAAGCTGCGGACCCTCTGCTGCTACCTGAGCGGGCCTTCAAGGCCAAGCTCTACAAGCGCGCCGTGTACAACCGCGCCAAGGCCCAGGCACTGCCCCAGTTCGCCACGGTGACCCGCCGCGAAAGCGCCGAGAACACCGGCAAGGAAGCCCCGGAGCGGGCGGAAACCTTCCTCGCTTTCAGCCAGCAGGCCGTGCGCGCCCTGCAGGGCCGTGGTCGCATCACGGCGGCCTTGCTATGAACAAGCTGCGCGCCTTAACCACATTCCTGATCGATCGCCAGCTTGTGGCGCCGGAGCAGGTCGATAGCTTCGCCGAGCAGGTGAACCTGGATCTGTTCTGGAAGAACGGCGCCAAGGGGCTGCACATGGGTGACATGCGCTATCGCGCTGTCCTGGTGCTGGATCGGTTCGCCGAAAACCCGGCGCTGCTGATGGCCCTGGTAGGCAGTTGGCTGGAAACCCACGACCCAGACCGCGACGACCTACCGGCGCCGGCGTTCGTGATCGAGCAACTGGACAGCGACCTGGCCGACGTCGAGCTGACCCTGGAGTTCATCGAGCCCCAGCACTTGGCCGAAGACCCCAACGGCTCTATCGACGCCTTCGGCAAGAAGTGGGGCCTGGTGGACTTTGAGCTGTGGACTGCAGAACAGGGCGAGGTCCGCAGCCGTGGCGCGTAGCACCTTTGAGCTGGACGCCCGGGGTTACCTGGGCGTGCGCGAGCAACTGGCCTTGCTGAGTCTGCCGCCGCAGCTGCGCCGGCGGCTGCTGAACAACGTCTCCAAGCGCGTGCGGACCATGTCCCGTAAGCGCATCCGCGAACAGCAGAACCTGGACGGCTCCCCGTTTGCCCCTCGGCGCAACCCCGAGAAGGGCAAAAAGAAGATGGAGGCCGGCCTGGGCAAGCTGCTGCAGGTGACCCGGGTCAACCCGGATGAAGCCCGCTTGGGCTGGCGCAACGGGCTCACCAGTTGGGTGGCCGCCCAGCAGCACAACGGCGCATCGGAACGCCGTACCGCCGCGCAGATGCGCCGGTGGAACAAAGTCCCGGAAGGCCTGGCCGCGACCGACAAGCAGGCCAAGCGCCTGCGCCGGTTGGGCTTCAAGGTTCGTCAGGCGGGCAAAAAGGGCCTGTCCCGGCCATCCGTGGTGTGGATCCAGCAACACGTTGGGTACGCCCAGGCGGGCCTGCTGATCCGCATTCTTTCCGACGAAAAGGCCGAGAGCACAGGCGCGCAGAGCTGGGAGATCACCCTGCCCAAGCGCCAGTTCCTGGGCGTCAGCAGCGACCGGGACACCAGCCTGCTGGTGAACCAGGTGCTGCAACAAATCCTCAATTCTCCCCGCTAACGAGGCACAGCATGGCACTCGGCAAAGTCAGCGTTCATAACCTCAACCTCGGCCAGGGTGCCGTGACCGAGATCGAGCGCTATTTCCTGATCATTGGCCCCGGCGCTAAAAACGTCGGCCAATTGATCCCTTTAAACACCGATAGCGACCTGGACGCGCAGCTGGGCATTCCCCCCAACGATCTGAAAACCCAGATCAGCGCCGCACGCCAGAACGGCGGCGACCGCTGGGCCTGCGTGGCTGCGCCGATCGCTGCAGACGGCGACTGGACCGCTGCCCTGGAAAAGGCCCAGCAGCAAGGCTTCTCTGTCGAATGCGTGGTGATCACCAAGCCTGTGGCCACCGCCGCCGATCTGTCGGCCATGCATGACGCGGCCGAAGCGATCGCCAACACCTACGGGCGCCGGTTGTTCGTGATGGCTGCTGCAGTCGGCCCCACCGTCCAGCAGACCTGGAACGACTACCTGGGCGAGCGCAAGGCGCTGACCAAGGACTTACTGGCCCCGCGTGTCCTGATCGTTCCGCAGTTGCATGGCAATGACCTGGGCGTGCTGGCCGGCCGCCTGGCCAACTCGGCGGTGAGCATCGCCGACAGCCCCATGCGTGTGGCCACCGGTGCCCTGATGGGCCTGGGCGAGACTCCCCAGGACAAAGAGGGCGTTCCGCTGCCGAGCGCCATCCTGGCCGAGCTGGACAAGGCCCGTTACTCGGTGCCGCAGACCTACCCGGACTACCCGGGCGTGTACTGGGGCGACGGCAACATGCTTGACGCACCGGCGAGCGACTACCAGGTGATCGAGTACCTGCGCCTGGCCGACAAAGCCGCCCGCCAGGTCCGGCCGCTGCTGATTCGCCGGGTCGCCGATCGGCGCCTGAACAACTCGCCGGCGAGCATGGCCGCCGCTGTCAGCGCCTTCATGAAGCCCCTGCGCGCCATGGCCAAGTCCACCACATTTGCCGGCCAGGTGTTCCCCGGTGAGATCGAATCGCCCAAGGACGGCGACGTGGTTCTGGTCTGGAAAAGCAAAACCGCCGTGGAGCTGTTCCTGAAAATCAAGCCCCTCAACTGCCCGAAAGACCTCACGGCGAACATCGCCCTGGATCTTTCCAACGACGACCAGGAGTAACCCCCCATGTCCCGCATTGGCGGCAAAAACTTCGACATTGCCCTGGGGGATCTCCAGGCGCACGTCGAGAGCTGCACCCTGGATATCACCGACAACACCGCCGTGGCGCAGTCCCGAGGCGTGCCTGATGGCCACGTCGATGGCGATGTGGCGGCCAGCGGTGAATTCGAGTTCGACAGCAATAACTTCAACCTGCTGATCGAGGCCGCACGCACCGCCGGCAGCTTTCGCCAGCTGGAGCCCTTCGACGTGGTGTTTTTCGCCCAGGCGGGTCAGGAAGAACTGCGCATCGAGGCCTTCGGCTGCAAGTTGAAGGTGTCCAGCTTGCTCAGTGTTGACCCCAAAGGCGGCGAGAAGACCAGGCACAAGGTGCCGTTCGACGTCACCAGTCCGGACTTTATCCGCGTCAACGGCGTGCCGTACCTGGCGGCTGCTGAGATCGAGGGCCTGCGCTGATGGTCTGCCTGTTCGACCGCGCCCAGCGACTGGAAGCGCGCCAGCGGAAACAGGCAATCGCCGCCCAGCTCGCCAACGCGCTGCCGACCGGGCCAAGCCGCACCCACTGTCAGGACTGCGACGACCCCATTCCGGAGGACCGTCGAGCCCTGGGCGGCAGGACCCGCTGCACCCCCTGCCAATCCACCTTTGAGCGAGGACAACGCCGATGACCACCAACCGCTGGCCGAACTTCTCGGCCAAGGAGCTGCGCTGCAAGTGCGGCAAGTGCAACAGCGACGGCAGCGAGATGCAGCCCGAGTTCATGGACCGCCTGCAGCAGCTGCGCGACCAGTACGCCAAGCCCATGGCCCTGAGCAGCGGCTACCGCTGCCGCCGGCACCCCGAAGAAGCCAGGAAGGCCGAGCCGGGCGAACACAACATGGGGCTGGCCGTCGATGTCGCCGTGCGCGGCCCTGACGCGCTGAAGCTGCTGCAGCTCGCCCTGGGCCTGGGCTTTACCCGCATCGGCGTGAGCCAGAAGGGCAACAGCCGTTTCTTGCACCTGGGCCTGGCTCCGATCGGCGGACGCCTCCCGAGCCCTGCACTGTGGAGTTACTGACATGAACCGCCTGCTGATTTGTGCCGCTTTCGGCGCCGTTGTCCTGGTCGGGTGTGCGCTGAGCGATTCCCACGCCGTGGTTGCGCGTAGCGCTTCCACCCTGGTGGCCACCTACTGCAAAGCGCCGATGCCGGCCCGGGTGCTGCTGCGCGAGCAGATCGCCCAGGACACCGCGCCGAACCGGGTCCGTGTGGAGTGTGCCGCCGATGCCCTTTGAAAGTGACCTGGAGCTGCGACACCGCCCAGGGCACACGCGCTGGGAGGTGATCCGGGTGCTGCAGTACCGTACCAAGGACGGCCGCTTGATCACTGTCCCGGTGGGCTACCTGTCGGACCTGGCCAGCGTGCCGCACCTGGCCCGTCGCATCGTGGACCCGCAGACGCCGGCGGCGCGCCGGCCGTCAGTGGTGCATGACCGGATCTACACCCACGAAACCCACCGATTCACCAAGGCCGAGGCCGACCGGATCTTCTACGACGCACTGCGTGAAGAAGGCATGAACACCGCCTTGGCCTGGCTGATGTACCAGGCCGTCCGGATCGGCGGCCGTGGCACCTGGAGCGCCTGACATGGAAATGCTGGAGAGACTGATGGCCTTGCTGCCTGAACTGCTGTTGACCGCCGTGATCGGCTTCCAGGCCTTCCTGTTTCGCCAGGTCAGCGAGTCCCGACGCGAGCACCTGGAGCTGCGCGTGGAGATCGCAAAGAACTACCCGCAACACAACGACATCGAGCGCGCCATGGACAAGCTGGAAAGCAGCCTGCGCGCCCAACTGGACACCCACTTTTCAACCCTGAGCCAAAGGATACGCAACCCATGAGCATCAACAGCCGCGAGATCACCCTGGAACTGGGCGACAAGGAATTCAGCTTCGCCCTGTCGCCCCAGGACGTGACCAAGTACTTCAACGCCATGACCGCGACCAACAAGGTGGCGCCGTCGTTCAACCTGCTGAGCACCACCGTCAAGCAGGAGCAGCGGGCCGAGCTGCGCGAGCTGCTGGCCAATCCGGTGATGACCATGCAGATCGCCGGCGCGCTCCTGGGGGAATACGCCCCGGACGTTGAAATCATCGTAAAAAAGCCCTCGACCACGCCGACCGCCTGACCGAGGACGGCCTGGGCCAGCTGATGGCCCTCACCAACCGCTGGCTGCCTGGCGCTGAACCCTCGATCGAGAACATGGGGACGGCGCAGTGGCTTGAGAACGAGCACTGGAGACGCATGGAGATAGCCGTGGCCAACGGCATTGCCCATGCGTTGAACGGATAACTGAGCATGGCTGACCGCAGCGCCCGCCTGGACTTCATCCTGGCCCTGACCGACAAGGTCACCGCACCTTTGGGCAAGGTGAAAATGGGCTTTTCGGACCTTGCCGAGCAAAGCGAAAAGAACATAAAAACCATGGGCCTGGGGTTGGCCGGCATGACCGGCGCCTTCGTCGGTATCAATCAGTCGCTGCAGCCCGCCCTGGAGATGAACCGCGCCCTGGGCGAAGTGCGTTCCCTGGGCGTGGCCGAAGACGCACTGACCGCGCTCAATCAAAAGTCGCTGGAGTTCTCGGTGGCCTACGGCGAGAACGCCCGGGACTTCGTGGCCTCGGCGTACAGCATCGAGGGCGCCATTAAGGGCCTGACGGGCAGCCAACTGGCGACCTTCACCAACACCAGCAACCTGCTGGCCAAGGCCACCAAGTCGGACGCCGAAACCTTGGGCGCCTATGTGGGCACCATGTACAACCTGTTCAAGGGCCAGGCCGACGCCATGGGCAAAGCGGAATGGGTCGAGAAGCTGGGCGGCCAGACCGCACTGGCGGTGCAGCTGTTCCGCACCGACGGCGCCCAGCTCAAGGACGCCTTCAAGGAGGTGGGAGCGATCGCCACCGCCGGCGGTGTGGACATTGCCGAGCAGTTCGCGGTGATCGGTTCGCTGAGCAGCACCATGGAAGGCGGCGACGCCGGCGGCCGGTACAAGGCGTTTTTCGAGAACATCGGCGCCGCCTCGGACAAGCTCGGGATCAAGTTCACCGACCAGCAAGGCCGGGTTCTGCCCATTCTGCAGATAATGGAGAAGCTGCAGGGCAAGCTGGGCGATTTAACCAGTGCCTCGGCCGGCACCAAGCTATTGGACGCCTTCGGTGGCGAGGGCGCCCAGGTGATTGGCGCACTGGCGAAAGATACAGACCGGCTGCGCCAGGGCCTGGACAAGCTGGGCAAAGTCCGCGGGCTTGAGGATGCCGAGAAGATGGCCCAGGCCATGGTCGATCCCTGGCAGCAGTTCGCGGCCGCTGTCGAGGCGTTGCGGATTGCTTTCGGGCAAGCGTTGATCCCGATCCTGACCCCGCTTATGGCCAAGCTGTCCGGGATCGCCAGCACGCTGACCCGCTGGACTCAACTGTTTCCGAACATCACCCGAGTGGTGGGCATTGCCACCCTCGGGGTGCTGGCCATCATCGCCGCCATGTCGCTGCTGACGTTTGTAGTCGGGGCGTCCCGCATGGCCTGGATGGCCATCATTACCGTCTGGAAAGTGGTTCAACTGCTGAACCTGCGCACCATTGCCGGGTTCCTCCTGCAGGCGGCGGTGATCGCTACCTATGTGGCGGGCCTGACGGTGCTTTACACCACCATGGGCATCATCCGTGTGGCCATGATGCTGTGGCAGGGCGTGATCTGGCTGGTCAACGTGGCGTTGACCGCAAACCCGATTGGCGTAGTGGTGATGGGCATTGCCGCCCTGGTCGCGATCGTGATCGCCGCCGTCTACTACTGGGACGAATGGACCGGCGCCCTGATGAACACCGAGGCCTTCAAGTGGGTACTGGAGAAGCTGCAGGCGCTGTCGGCCTGGTTCGACTCCATGGGCGGCTGGTCCGGTATGGCCAAGGGCGCCTGGGACGCGATCGTGGGCGTGTTCTACAAGGCTATCAACAGCTTGATCGAGATGATCAACAAGATCCCCGGCGTGAACATCGAGGCCCGCCTGGGCGACATGCCGACGATCCCCGGCGCCGAGCAGGCGACCAACGCCGCAGACGTCGCCAGCGCCGCGCAGAAGGCCCAACAGACCATCAGCGCGGCCATTCCCTCAATTGCTCCCACGCGGCCTAACGCGGTGCCGCCTGGCGGCCTGCTGACCAGCATTCAGAACACCAGCAACCAGAACAAAGGAACCCATGTGGAGAACGTGACCATCCACACCAGCAAGGCCATGAGCCCGTTGGAGATGGAAAACATGATGAACATGGCGGTGGGCGGATGAGCGAATACATAGACCTTTTGATCGAGGACAACGACCTGGTGCTGGACCCGTCCCGCCAGCCGCTGCTGATCGCCGACCGGGCCAGCATCGCCCAGGACATTGCTCACATGATCCGCGACAGCGGCCTGCTGGTGACCCTTGTCGCCGAGCGCGACCGCCTGAAACAACGCGACTGCATCCAGCAACTGGAGCTGCTGGTGGAGGCCGACGAACGCCTGGTGCCCGGTACGGCGCAGATCACCCAACTGCAGCCAGGCCAGTACCTGGTCACGGCTAAAACCCTGAAATTCGGTGACGTAGAGGTGACCCTGTGAGCGACGTGGATTTCAAGCAGGCGCTGAGTGATGCCGGCATTCCGACCACCGAGGCCGGCCTGCGCCAGGCCTGGGAGAAGGAAGTGGCCGCCCAGGGCGCAAAACTGAGCAATACCGGCGCTTACTCGCCGTTCTGGCGCGTGGTTACTGCCCTGGTGACAAAGCCGGTGCTGTGGCTGCTGGACTTCGTCGTCCAGTCGGTCCTGCCGAACTTCTTTGTAAAGACCGCCGGCGGCAAGTGGCTGGATATGCTGGCCTGGGCCGTGAACGTCGAGCGCAAAGGAGCCACCAGGGCCAAGGGCAAGATCCTGTTCACCCGGGCCAATACCGCCGGCACCCTGGAGTTGCCGGTGGGTGTCCTGGTGCAGTCGGCACCGATCAATGGCCACGTCTACCAGCTGCGCACCACCGAGGCCGTGGCCTTCGCCGATGGCCAGCTGCAGCTGAGCGTGCCGATCGAGGCGGACGCCACCGGCAGCGGCTACAACCTGGCGCCGGGTTACTACGCCATCCTGCCGGAACCCATTGCCGGCATCGTCCAGGTGATCAACACCGAGAGTTGGCTGGAATCACCAGGTGCAGATCCAGAGCCCGACGATCAACTGCGTCTGCGGGTGCGTAACCAGTTCTCGGCGGTCAACCAGTGGCACACCGACGCGGTCTATCGAGCCATGATCTCGACCTTTCCAGGTGTGCGGCCGGACGGTGTCTATTTCGAGCATGGCGCCCCGCGTGGACCGGGTAGCGCCAATGCCTACGTGCTGTTTGAAGCTGGCGTGCCGGCGGCCTCGTACCTGGACCAGATCAACGCCCATATCCGCGACCAGGGAAACCATGGCCACGGTGACGACCTGGTGGCGATGGCCATGCCTGAAACTGAAGTCAGCTTCACGCTGATGGTCGTGGCCAGGGCCAACACCAGCGCCGAACGCATCGAGGAACTGCAGAAAGAGATCGATCTGTTCGTGCGTGCGGCCTTCCGTGAAAGCACGTCCCGCGACTACAAACCGACCCTGACTTATCCACAGTCGCGGTTCAGTTTCAGCCGGCTGACTGAGGAACTGCACCACCAGTTCCTAGACGTCGAGTCGTTTCGGTTCTCGGCCCGGGTGGACCTAATCAGCGGTCTGAACATCCCCCGGATCAGAAGCCTGCAGGTGTCGGTGACATGATCAAGATCAAGCTGCCTTTCTGGCTCGCCGGCACCGAGCTTTCCAAGCTGATGGCCGCTGCCCAGCGCTGGTGGGAAACCGCCAGCGGCTGGCTGATGTGGCCATATGACCAGCTTGACCCCGACACCTGCCACCTGCGGATCCTGGAGCTGTGGGCATGGCAGCGCGACGTGACGCGGTTTGTCGGTGAACCCGAGAGCCTGTTCCGGCTCCGGGTGAAATACGCCTTCATCAACGCGGTGGACGCCGGCAGCACAGCCGGCATGAAACGCATCCTGCAGCGCCTCGGGGTTGGCTATATCGAGATCGAGGAACGCCAACCTGGGCGCGATTGGGATGTGGTCCTGCTGCGGCTTTCCGACTCCCAACTGTCGCTCAATGCGGATCTGCTGCGCGTCCTGGTGCAGCAGTACGGTCGGACCTGCCGGCGCTATGACTTCGAAAGTGTGACGCCGGTGACCCTGCATGTCGCCGTGCTTGATTTCAACGACGACCAGCAAACGCTGGTTGCCACTCTGTAGGAGAACCCCATGGGGGCTACCATTACCCTGGCGGGCGAAAACCTGATTGCGCAGAAGCAAGGCGCCCAGAAAGTCCTCACCGCCGCTCGTTTCATCTTGGCCAACGTGCCCGGCCTCGATCCTGAAAAGCCGGTTGATCGTGGCGCCGGCAAACCGCCGGTGGCGCAGATCGTTGGCACCTTCGACGTGACCCAGGCCGGCTATGTGAACCCTAACCAGGTCGTCTACAGCGTGATGCTGGGCAGCGATATCGGGGACTTCGACTGGAACTGGATTGGCCTGGAAACCGTCGAGAATGTGTTGCTGGCGGTGGCCTATGTGCCAATGCAGCAGAAGCGCCGAAACCAGCTGCCTCAGCAGGTCGGCAACAACGTCACCCGCAACTTCCTGCTGGTATTCGACGGGGCCAAGGCCCTGACCGGCGTCACCGTGGACGCCAGCACCTGGCAACATGATTTCACCGTTCGGCTCGCCGGCATCGATGAGCGCCAGCGCCTGGCAAACAGGGAGATGTTCGGCCGGGCCTGTTACTTCGGGCCTTCCCTGAGCCTAAAGCGTGTGGGCAACGTTTTCAGGCTGGCACCCGGCACCGCTTACGTTGAGGGCATTCGGGTTGTGCAGCCTACGGCGATCGACTTCCCCGTGTCGGCTGAGCCCACGACCTTCTGGCTGGATGTATCGCTGCAGCGTCACATGAGTAACGTGATCGCCAGTTGGCAGTTCGTTACCAATTCGGACAAAGCGGATTACGTCGATGAGGCCGGCGTGCTTCATTTCCGCGTAATGCTGGCTAACTGGCTTGATAACACGCTGTTGGATACCCGCTCTGCGGAGCCAATCGACGGGCCACTGGTGGAGCACTTCGCCGCCCGCGCAGGTGATTACGCGAAGTTGCGTGCCCGGGCCACAACCAAGGAAGACGTGAAACTGGGCAACCTGCCCAACGCCAAAAGTGACGATCCCGGCACCAACAGCAGCGAGATCCTGGCCACCACCAAATGTGTCAACAACGTCAAGACTGAGGTGATGGCGCCCCTGGTTGGCCAGGTCAGCGTATTTGCCCGGGAGACGGCCCCGGCCGGGTGGCTTAAAGCCAACGGCGCGCCGGTGTCCCGTGTGACCTATGCCGCGCTGTTTGCGGCAATTGGCACCCGTTTTGGCGCCGGCAACGGGGTTGACACATTCAACATCCCGGACCTGCGCGGCGAGTTTATCCGGGGTTGGGACGATGGGCGCGGCCTGGACCCCGGCCGGGAGCTGGGAGGGGTTCAAGGCGGCCAGAACGCGCTCCACACCCACACCGCGAGAACTGACCTTGCCGGCGACCACACTCACGGCGCAAGCAGCGACTGGGCGGGCGAACACACCCACACCTTCACAAAGTCCGCGGGCTCGAACAACAGCCCCGGCGGCTACGTGACCACCGCCAACGGCGGCGGCTCGCTCCACACCACCAACCCCGCCGGCGGGCACTCACACGCAATAACCATTCAAGGCGCACCCGCGCACAGCCACGCGGTGACCGTGGACGCATCCGGCGGCAACGAAAGCCGGCCGCGCAACGTCGCGTTGCTCGCCTGTATCAAATACTGAGGGTGATCATGAGCAAGACCGTTTATCAAACCGATCAGTACGGGATCTATACCGGGTCGATCACAGCAGACGAATCCCCCCTGGAGCCAGGCGTCTGGCTTATTCCTGGTGGCTGCGTCGAGGTTCCGCCACCCGCACCAGGTGAACACCAGGTGCCCCACTGGAATGGCAAACGCTGGCAGCTGGTGCGGTCCTTCCAGGGGCTGACGGCTTACAACACGGCTACCGGCGAACCGCTACAGATCCACCAGGTGGGCGAGCTGCCGCCTGGTTACACACTGAGCGTTCCAGGGCCTGGCCAGGTCTGGCGCAATGGCGATTGGGTGGACGACACTCCGGCCTTGCTCAAGCGCCGGCACGCCGAACGCACCCTGCAGGTGAACGCTGCGTGCGAAGCCGCGATCACCGGGGGCTTCTGGTCCAGTGCCTTGGGTGCCCCTCACCAGTACAGCAGCCAGCAGGATGACCAACTGAACCTGACCGGCGTCATTCTCGCCGGCCTCGACACGCTCTATGCCTGCCGCGACCAGGCCGGCGCCAAGGAGTTTCGGGCGCACACCGCCGCGCAGATCCGCAAAGTGGGTGACGACTTCACCGTGTTCAAGCTGCAGCCACTGCAGCGCGCCAACGCGCTCAAGCAGCGGCTCGACCAGGCCCTGGCCAGCGGTGATCTGGTCGCGCTTGAGGCAGTGACCTGGGAGAGCGCAGAGCCATGACCTGGGCACCGGTGACCATGCGCTGGCCAGAGCAGGCCACCCGCTGGATGGGTGATCTGTCAGAGGCCAAGGCACTGGCCGGAGGGGAGCTGGCCAGCACGGCCGAACGCCTGGCGGGCCTGGATGGCATGACCAGCACCAACCCCGGGCCGGTCGGTGCTGCAGCTGAACAGGCGATCGCCGCCGGCAGAGCTGCCCTGACCAGCCAGATGGGCCAGGCGCCGGCCTGCCTGGCCGTGACGCCGTTTCAAAGCGGCGTGGGCACTGGGCGGGGGAATCAACTCTATCTGTCGGCCCCCAACCTGCTGCAGCAGCTGGCCCTCAAGCTGGGCGACAGTGCCGACAGCGGTCTGCCGATCGGCCAGCACTACGCGCTGTCGGTGATGTTCCTCGGCACCCGTTACGAGCAGTTGGCCAAGACCCTGGCGCGATTCAATGCGCTGCTGCCGATTCCCGACCTGGTGCGCGCAGAACGCCGCGCCGATCACCTGGCCAAGCTGGAAACGGAAAAGTGGGTGATGCCCACGGCCGGCACCCTGCCGCGCTGGGCGCATGTGCCCCTGGAACGCTGCACCCTGATCAAGGCGGCCAAGCAATCCATGGCGGGCCAGATCGCCGTCCTGGAAGGCTACGCGGCTGACAGCTCGCCCATGGGCGACTTGGCGGCCCTGGCCCAGCGCAAGGCCGCCCAGCAGAAAGGCCGCGATCAGCAGTTGGACGACCTGAAAGCCTTGCTGGCCGGTGACAATGCCGACCACAGCATGCGCGCCCGGTTGCTTGGTCCTGGTGGCCCGGGCGACCTGCGGCGGGCCTTGCTGGAAGGCGAGGCACCGGGGCATGAGTGGGTGCTATGTGCCGGGGTGCTGCTGGTGGGCTCGCTGGAGGGCCTGAGCTTCGTTCGTGAACTGGTGGGCCTATGACACTGTTACTCGACGGCCAGCAGGTGCTGGGCAAACGTATGAAGGTCACAGCCAACCTGCGGATCGAAAGCGACGATCTGTCAGGGCAGACCAGTAACACCGATACCGCCCACAAGGGCTTCAAGCCCAAGACGTTGACGGTTTCCCTGATGATCCCCTACGTCAACCAGGGCCAGTTGCGCGACCTGATGCGCCTGGCCGAGGCCACCGCCGGCGGCGGGCGGCTCAAGCTGTACCGGATCGTCAACGACACGGCCGCCGCCTTCGGCATCCGCGAGGTGCAGTTCTCCGAAGGCGTGAGCGCCCGCGAGGATGATTCGCTGGCCGCCTGGCTGGTGCAGTTCACACTGTCCGAAAAGCTGTCGAATCCGGAGAAAGTCGAGAAGCGCCGCGCCGGCAATGGCGTCAGCGTGCAATCGGCGCCCGGGCAAGGCGTGGGAGGCGAAGGCGGCGGCGAGGCTGGCCAGGAGCTGACCGGCTTTGAGTCCGTCCTGAAAAGGGTGGACGACTACCTGGGGGGCAAGTCGTGAAACTGCACAAGGTGCTGACGATCGGCGGAAAGCCTTACGACCTGGTCAAAGACGAAGTCCGGCTGGATGCCAAGAGCCCGGGCCGCGCCACCTTCACCGTCCAGGCCGGGGCGCCGGTCAAAGGCCTGGTGACGTTTGATATCGGTTACAACGAGCGCACGCTGCAGCGTCACTTCATCGGCTACGTGGAGCGATCGACCGCGGTCAACGGTCTGCAGCAGATCCTGGTCTGCCGCGAACTGGCGGCGATCATGGCCAACCCACTGCCGCTGAACCTGCGCCACGTCGATCTGCAGGGCGTCCTGGCGGCGATCAGCAGCAAGACCGGGCTGCGCTTCCGGGTACCGGAAAAGCCCTATGCCCAGACCAAGGCCCCGTTCTTCTACAGCCTGGCCAGCGGATACCTGGCTATGGACAGCCTGGCCCAAGTGTTCAGCATCCCCGACTTTATCTGGCAGCAGCAGGGCGACGGCGAGGTGTTCGTGGGCAGTTGGGCGGATAGCTTCTTCGGCACTCGCGCACCGCTGCAGCTGCCCGTCGAGCTGTTCGACGGCTACCAGGGCAATCAGAGCGCCATGATCGCGGTTCTTCCAGGACTGCGCCCGGGCGCGACCTTCAACCAGGGCGAGCGGGTCACCAGCGTGACGCTCACCGGCAATCAGATGGCCATCAAATGGAAGACGCAATCCGCCGCAGCGTAGAGCGGCAATTCCCAGAACTCACCGGTGGCTATCACCTGCCACGCTTCGGCCGTGTGGTCGCGGTGCCGGATGCGCCGGCGACGCCCGGGCTGTGCGACGACTTCCGGCCGCGCTATGGCGTGGACGTCCAGGTACTGCTGCCCGACGGCGAACCCGATCCGGATCTGCCGATCCTGGCCGGCCTGCCGCTGCCGGCGCCCATGGGCGGCCAAGAGGCCGGCATGTTCGGTTTCCCCGAGGAAAACACCACGGTGGTGGTGTGCTTCGCCTACGGACTGCCGCACAAGCCGTTTATCCAGCAGATCCTGCCGCACGGCCTGAGCCTGCCACGGGTGCCGAAAGGTGATCAGGTATGGCAGCACAGCGAGGCCTGCCAGCAGCGGGTCGATGCCGACGGCAACTGGCTGCGCCTGACCGATGGAAAGATCCAGGACAAGGCGATCGAGCGTGAAGTGGAAGCCCTGGACAACGCCGAGCGCTTCCAGAATCACACCAGGACGGTGGACGACCATTCGACCGAGTCAGTAGGAGGGGTCAAGAAGATAGAGGCCATGGGCGCGCTCAAGCTGCTTTCCGGTGGGTCTGCCAGCCTCGCCGCCGTGGATGACCTGCACCAGGCCACCGGCCGCGACTTGAACCTGGTGGTGGGGCAGAAGCTCAACGCCATGGTGGGTGGCGACCTGCAGGAGCAGATCCAGGGGCTGCGCAAGAGCGTGAGCGGAATCAGTCAGCGCCTGCAGGCGCCCAAGACCTGGCTCGGGTCGGAGTCGGTCAACGTGCTGCAGGTGCTGTGCGACCTGCTGGACCTGGTGCAGGAAATGAACGTGCAATTGGCCGAGCACGTTCATGGACCAACTCCACCTCCAAGTAACGCTGCGGCGTTTGGAGGTGCAGCCCTGGCTGCGCAGGGCCTGTCCGAGAAAACTAAGAATGCGACACTTTCCTAAGAGCTGCGCTTCTTCAATAGATCCAAATAAAAATTGATGTCTTTTCCTGTTGGTATAAGGCCACGTTCAAGACCATGCTTGCTGATTCCGAACTGGGATGCACCTGCTAGATCTTCGGTAGTTTTGAGTTTTTGAATGTCTTTTTTCAGCTGTCTAATAATTTTTTGAGACTGTTCGTCCTTTGTTTCGAGACTTTCGAGACGTGCGAGTGTGGCATCCACGCTCCTGGTCGCATCTTCGAGCTCCGCAGCGACACGCTGATGATCTTCAATGAGATTAAATTTTTCTTCTTCTGCTTTTTTCAAAAGATGATTTAAATCTTTTGCGAAGAGTCCCATTTCGTCTGCACTACCTGCAAGGCCGGAGAATAGCCTCAAGAATACTGCGATCTGGGCATTGTCTGAGAAATCTGGATATCGTACGGTATGATCAACCTCGCTCCATCCTTCCTGAAAGATTGTTCGAACTTGTAGCTCCGCATAAAAAGTGAGTTTGGCTGGTTGAATTTTGACTATGTAATGTATCGAGCGATAACCGCCGTCATGATTTTTTTTGATAGCCCCACGAGCTGATATCAGGTCGTGCGGTTCCTCTCCCACGCGAACGTAGGCAATTACATCTTCTGCCAACTCCCAGTAATCACGGATGTGCTCATCTATCGACGCGCACTCATCCTTGAACAGGTGGAGTGCGCGTACGCCGATCAAATCGGTTGCCACTTTAAGATAGTTATCTGAGTTTACGGTTTTCCATTTTTCTTGCGGTTTTTCCTCTAGGTTTTTACGGATTATCTTTTTGATCAGGTGATTAGGATCTTTTACACGCCAGCGAACGGAGTGGACCTTGTCGAATGTCTGAATTGTAGACGCAATCATCTTTGCTGCGGAGTTTAGATGTGACTGAATTGTCCCGTAGTGCTCATATATTGCTACAAGATTTTCGAATGTGCAGCCCGATCTATTAAACTCGTCTTCAGTGACATTTGCAGCAGTGAGAAAATCTTCCCGATCCATTCGGCTCTCCCTAATAAATGGCTTTTTGTAGATTAAAAGTCCGACTCGTTTCTAACCGCGATTATGTCCTTGATGGTGGGGGTATATTCCCTCATGAAATCAAGAGCATCATGAAATGTTGGCATGACGTACTCTTCAATGTGCCCGCCTAGTGATACCAAAGCGATTCCAGTGAAGTCCTTTGGCTCGTCATCTTTTTGTTTGTTAAAGGTGTAGAGTTCAATAGATGCCTCATCAGTTCCTATGTTGAACGCCCTAGTGTAGCCTTCCGCCAAGAACGCCGCGCCAATGTCATCTGTCCCGTGTTTGTCGCAGTATTCGTTGACGATGCTTCTGTCTGCATATTGAGTTGCATTACGCTGGGAGTAAATATTGATCATTACAGTGCTTCCATTTTGAATTGCGCGCAGATTAATTGCTTGCCTTTAATCGCGCTGTTCGATTGTTTATAGGTGTGAGCCGGTGTTAGGTTAGTCGAAGATCTCATAAGTCCACAGCGCGTCGTCGCACTCTTCCTTGTAGCGGACGATCTTGTCCCGCATATCGGGCTTCATCTTAGAGCCAAGTCGGAAGCTTGTGTAATGGGATGCAGGTCGTGCTTAACGGGTTTCTTCCCTCCAGAGTAGGTCCGAATTTTTTGACAATTTTTGTTCTCTGACTGTTCCAGTCAGGCCCCATGTTAAGCACGATCGGTTTCATCGCCACGTAAGGCTCATTGTTCTGGTCGAACGAGACAGCTGTGTCATCGTAAAATAGTACCGGCATCAACTGATGGTGCATGTCAAATCCTTGTGCTTGTAGCCAAAGCGTTGGGGAAACTACAACGATTGCGTTCAGTTGTTTCGAAAATCGAAACAACCTGTTTTCCTTCATTTACTCGAAGACCTTGCTCCAGCAGTATTCAGTACGCCGCGCAGACTCTCAGTCCTTAGTCCAGCCGAGCCGCCATCATCTGCGGCGTCATCGTGTTGTAGCGTTGTACCTCATCTAGCAGGATTACCACCAGTCGCATCGAATCGTACATTTACTTCAGCTTGTACAACTGTCATCGATTAAGGCCTAGGTCGCTCCTATTGGGTACCGCCTTGAGCTTCCAGTGTGCCCACGGTTGCCATTCGGCTTTGACTTTGGACGGAGTGAGGGCGGTCATGGTGTAACTTCTTGTAGAGCTGCCACGAACGTCGCCAACCGAATGGTGGCAGCTGCGCGCAGGTTGGTGAACCGGCTACAGCTGCAGTGTTTGGAAGGGGCGTTGTTACGTCTTGTAGATCGTGTCGCCAATCCCGGTCGTTGAAATTGGCAGCGACAGTTAGAGGTTAGGCCCATTGAATCCAATGGCTAATAAAAATACCAGTGGCAAAAAAAACGGTGGAGAAAATCACTTATCCCCCTCCCGCCGACGGGCTCTGCATTCCTTTTTTGTGCAATGCCAGGTGGTAGTGCAAACCATGCCTCCGCCCAGGCCCGCTGCGGGGTCTGTCGGGTGTTTGGTGATTGCACGGTGTGCAAGGCTTTGTGAAGAAGTGCAGCGGCCTTGGGCGGTGGTATGCGGCTCTGGCGAATTGGGCGGGGAGGGGAGACGCCCGGTTTACAAGGTCGGCAGTTGCGAAAAGCTGCGAAAGGTTGGGTTTTCGTTTTTGGTTTCGTTCGCGCCAGATGCGCATGAGCCACCGGCCAGCTTGTTATCAAAACAGCTGTGAGGCCCAGCCGGCGGGGCTATCTGATGTTCTGCGGCATTGCACAGCATCTCCATGAGCGTGCTGCTTTTCAGGGCTGATATAGACGACGTGAAAAAGTACCTGGACTGATGATTCAGGAGCGTTTTTCAGATGAGGGCTGGGAAAAAGGTAATTTTGGTAATCGATGGGTCAAAACGGGCTGGAGCCCTTATAAAACGTGGCTTTCAGACATTACCTTGGAGGGTAATTTTAGGTAATAAGAAAGGTAATATTCTGTTCAAGCCCTTATTTTGCTGGGGTTTTGGGCTGTTAGGTATTACTCGGACTGAAGGTAATTTTCTAACCTTTTACTTACCTTTTTATTACCTATTGAAAGGTCATCCAAGTGCCTGATTTCATTTGGGTTTCTCTGGTTTCTGGCGCCGCATTACCAAAATTACCTTTTTCCCAGGGCTCAACATAAATCGGGGCAGATGGCATTTTTGGCCTCTCGCAGCATCCTGGCTTACAAACCCATGGGACTGCCATGGGACTGGCGAGCCTCGATTTTTACGAAAGCAATCGGTCTGCAGCCCTTGTATTTCGGGTACTTGCATAATGGAAGTGACTTTGCGGGTAGTTTCGAATCTCTCCTTCACCGCCACATTCTACAAACACAAACCCCTGACTTTCCTAAAGAAAGTCGGGGGTTTGTGGTTTTTGGCGTCTGAAAAATGGCCCGATGGAGCGGGTAGGGGAAGTTGTGTTGGGTTGACCCCGGGGCAGCCTGTAGCAGGCTCTGGTGCGCGCTCATTCGGCAAGCCACGCACCAGCTACGCCTGAAGAGTTACCACTGGCCGCTTATGAGGCAGCCGACGATTTCCCAACCGCTGTATTCCCACCAGGAATATCGGCTATCGGAGCAGCTTCTGGCCAGGCTGGCCATCTGGATTTCGCCCGCTGCTTTTTGGGTTCCGAAAGGGGTGTCAGTAGAAGCTGTCACCTGATTGACGGTCTGCGGAGCCTTGATCGGGGTTGGATGTACGGAAGCGTTCGCGACAGTTGCGGTGAAAGCGATCGTCGCGGATACGGCCAGAGCAGTTATGGACTTTTTCATGTTCGAATCCTTTCAGTCATCTGACAAGCGGCTTATACCTGAGCCTGACCTGCCTTTATCAATAGCCTGAACAGATCGGGCGCGCGCATGGTGTGACGCCAGGAAAGCCTAGCACCGCGTTATTTCCCGCACAGTCGCTCAACGGCACTATTGACAAAGATATAAAAAACTGGGTTTTTCAGATGGTGGCGGCAGATGAAGTAATGAAGAGCTTGAGCACATGCTTCCGGGCTGGTCTTTAAAGCTTTAATGCCAGCTGTAGTAACCCGACGACAACCGGCCCATTTTCAGCCTTTACGTGCGTTCGGGAGGTGGAGCGATCCATCGTCGCCTATGGCGTGCAGCCACTCGTCGGCGCCTGTCTGTTTTGAACGGCGGGTCGGCAAATGACTGTCTAGTCTGAACTGCCGTGACGAGCAGTATTTTCCAGGCAATCAGGAGCTTGCCGGTACTGGTCGGTTGTTGGAGGGAGCTGGGTATGAGGAGTCTTGCTTATATTGAAGACAACGGGGATGAGTTCCCAATCAACAACTTGGTGCGTTGCGGTCAGGCTGCATTCGAAGCAGAGGTTGAATCTTCTGGCACAGTTGTCAGCAAGAGAAAGGCGGCGGTGCCTGTAGCCAGCAACAAGATGTTTTTCCCCAGGGCGTTGCCGAAGAGAAGGTAACGCAGGGTGCAGACAGCCCCGCTTTATGCGGGGCTTTTTATTGCCTGGAGGTTTTTCAGGGGAAAGGTTGGCGAGGACCCATTGTTCGCTAGGGAGCTTTTTGGGCTATTTATTAAGATGTTTTCTGTGTGTTTCGGAATTTTCTTATCTCAATTTGTTATAAGTAACGATATGTTCCTTATCCCGACTCAAACGGGGCTGCGCATCCAGCGATGATGCTTTTTATATGTAGCGTGATAAGGAAATAAACGTGAAAGCCATTTTCAAACTCCTCGCACTGTCCACTCTTGTTGCCACCGCTGCAGGTTGCACCAGCTACAACACCAGCCAGCCATCTTCGCCAATCGACAGTCAGGTCAAGGCTGACCTGAAGGCGGATGTAGTAGTGGGCGAAGCGATTTCCGGTCAGTCGTCGGTCAACATCCTGTTTGGTTTCCTGAAGTTCGGTGGCGATAGCCAGTTTGCCGACGGTGTGGCTTACGGTGGTGACGGCAGTGGTGCACTGGGCGGCCTGGGCTTTGATCCGGTTAGTGCGGTCAAGTCCGCCGCGGCTTTCAAGGCAGTCAAATCTTCGGGCGCTGACCTGATCGTTGCTCCGCGTTATGAAGTGAGTGAAGAAAACTACTTTGTCTTCAAGAAAGTCTCGGTCACGGTCAAAGGCAATAAAGGCAGCATCCGCAGCATTCGTTGAGTGCAACTGCGTTCGAGCCTCTGTGGCGGAGATCGGGGCGTTGCACTGGTAACGTTCCAAGGCGTTGCCTGCCAGCGGCCCGGTCTGAACATTTTCGGTAAGGTGAGCTGAAGATGCCTCGGGATAGGTGAAGCTCAAGGTCTGTTGGTGTTGCTCCCACTGACAGGCTCTTTTCACATAATCTTCACATCTGCCTGAGTAGGCTCGAACCATCCGTTAAAAGCAGCATCCCTAGCCCGTTCCCCAGCGGGCTTTTTTTTGCGCGGGCATAAAACTCTTTTAAAATCAGCTGTCCAAGGCACCTGGGAGCAACCCGGGTGCGGCCGCGATAGCTCGAATTGGCCAGCGTGGCACTGGGCTTTCTTGTCAGTCCGACAGTCTTTCTTTGAGGTTCAAGTCATGCGTTTAACTCTACCTGCCCTGGTTGTGGGACTTCTGCTGGCTCAAGGCGCTATGGCCGGCGATGGCACTGCGGCCATTGGTGGCGGGCTTGGCGGCGCGTTGGGCAATGTGGTCGGGCAGAAGCTCGGTGGCAGTACCGGTGCGGCAATCGGCGCGGGTGTCGCCGGTGCGGCAGGCAGTGCGGCCGGGGCGCGCAAAGGCAGCCGGGCCAAGGCGGCCATCGGTGGTGGCCTGGGTTCGGCCGGTGGCTCGCTGATCGGCAATCGCCTGGGCGGTAGCACCGGCTCGACCGTCGGTGCCGGTATCGGCGGCGCGGCCGGTGGCGCCCTGGGTAGCAGCATGGGTCACAAGAAGCGTCACTGATTCTGCCTTGCCTGAAGAAAACCCGGCCCTGCGCCGGGTTTTTTGTGTGGCTTGCCCCAGGCTTCGCCATACTCAAGGCTCTGAGTCCCGATGTTCAAGGAGACGATCATGCCCCGCGAGACGCCAGGCCAGGCACAGCCCGCTTCCGACGAGCCGGAGGTGATCAACGACCCCGGGAATGAAGCCCCCGGTTCATTGCAGGACGATGCACGCGTACCTCTGCAAGAGGCGCCGGAAGGCGACAAGAGCCCGCCTGGTGCAGCCGACTAAGGTCCGCAGCAACCGCCGTCCAGCCCCCTCGGTTGCTCCCGACCCAAGCCCGCCGCTATGCTGCTGAATCCTTTAATTGATGAATTGCCAAGAAGAACTGGCCGTACCTGAGCCGCTCCCTGGAATGTACTTTTGCTAACGGATCAGATGCGATGAATGCACAGTTGAATGATTTGGGGCCGGTCAAGGCCGTCATTTTCGACATGGACGGCTTGCTCCTGGACACCGAGGGCATCTACACCGAGATCACCCAGTTGATCGCCGAGCGTTATGGCCGCACCTACGATTGGACCATCAAGCAGAACATCATCGGCCGGGGGGCCGGCGACCTGGCGCGCTATGTGGTCCAGGCCCTGGACCTGCCCATCAGCGCCGAAGAGTTCCTGGTGATGCGCGAACCGTTGATGCGTGAGCGCTTTCCCCGCGCCCAGGCCATGCCCGGGGCCCAAGAGCTGGTGCGGCACTTGAAGGAGCACCGGATCCCCATTGCCGTGGGCACCAGTTCGTCGCAGATGTCGTTCGGCGAGAAAACCACCCGCCATGGCGACTGGTTCGCGCTGTTCGACACCATCGTCACCGCCGACGATCCGGAAGTGACGGCGGCCAAGCCGGCGCCGGATATCTTCCTCACGGCTGCCCTTCGCCTGGGGGTGGCCCCGGCCGAGTGTCTGGTGTTCGAGGATTCGCCGTTTGGCGTGACCGCGGCCAGGGCCGCTGGCATGAGCGTGATCGCAGTGCCCGATCCGGCCATGGCCGATAGCAAGTTTGCCCATGCCCACGGGATCATCCGTTCCCTCAAAGGCTTTCAGCCGGCTGCCTGCGGCTTGCCCCACCTGCACTGGGACTGATGGCTGAGCGGTAGCAAACCGCTGTTTTAAAGGCACTGAAAAACGGGCCGCCGGTCACCGGCGGCCCGTTTTTTTGTGGGGTATCAGGCGCCGAAGCCACCGTCGATGGTCAGGCTGGCGCCGGTGATATAGCCCGCTTCGGCGCTGGCCAGGTAGGCGACGAAACCGGCGACTTCTTCGGCATGGCCATAGCGACGGATAGCCATCAGGTCCATCAGGCTCGCGGCGAAGTCACTGTCCGCCGGGTTCATGTCGGTGTCCACCGGGCCGGGCTGGACGTTGTTGATGGTGATGCCCCGCGGGCCAAGGTCCCGGGCCAGGCCCTTGGTCAGGCCCACCAGTGCGGCCTTGCTCATGGCGTAGGGGCCGCCACCGGCGAATGGCATGCGGTCGGCGTTGGTGCTGCCGATGTTGATGATGCGGCCACCTTCGCCCATGTGTCGTGCGGCTTCCTGGGTGGCGATGAATACGCTGCGCACGTTGATGGCCAGGGTCCGGTCGAAGTCCTCCAGCTTGAACTCGTCCAATGGCGCAATGGCCAGCACCCCGGCGTTGTTGACCAGGATATCGAGTCGGCCAAAGGCCTTGACGCTGTCGTTCACTGCGCGGCGGATGGCCTCGGCGTCGGCGCTGTCGGCGTGGATCGCCAGGGCCTTGCCACCCTTGGCGATGATGCTGTCCTGCAGGGCCTGGGCCTTGCTCGCCGAACTGACGTAGGTAAAGGCGACGCTGGCGCCTTCTGCCGCCAAGCGCTCGACAATGGCTGCGCCAATGCCACGGGAACCGCCTTGGATCAAGGCTACTTTGCCGCTGAGGTCAAATGTGCTCATGTGCTTCTCCAGAGATTCAAGGCCGGGTGCCTTGTGCTTGGAGCGAGTATCGGCCGCGGATTAGCCTCTGTGTAGCCGGTAATTTCTATACTCTGTGTAAACCAGAAGTTTAGAGTGGCCTCTATGGAAGCCTTTAGCAGTATCGAATGTTTTGTCCGCAGCGCTGAAGTCGGCAGCTTTGCCGAGGCGGCGCGGCGGCTCGGCCTGACCCCGGCGGCGGTGGGCAAGAGCGTGGCCAAGCTGGAAACCCGGGTTGGTGTGCGCCTGTTCCAGCGCAGCACCCGACGCCTGACCCTGACCGAGGCCGGCCGCCTGTTTCTCGCGGAAGTCGCCGACAGCCTGCAGACCATCCAGAACGCGGTCAGCACCCTGGCCGATGCCCAGGGGCGCCCGGCGGGGACGCTCAAGGTCAGCATGGGCACGGTGTTCGGCGGGCTGTACATAGTGCCGATGCTCGGCGCCTTTTTGCGCCGCTACCCGGATATTCATCCCGACTGGCATTTCGACAACCGCCAGGTGGACCTGATCGGCCAAGGTTTTGATGCGGCCATTGGCGGCGGTTTCGAATTGCCCCAGGGAGTGGTCGCCCGGCGGCTGTCGCCGGCTCACCGGGTGCTGGTGGCAAGCGCCGATTACCTGCGGGGGCGGGCACCGATCAACGGGCCCGAAGACCTGCGGCATTGCCGGGGGATTCTTATCCGCTCCCCCCAGACCGGGCGCATCCGCACCTGGCAGATGACCGGTCGGGGAGGGCTGATGTGCCCGCTGGAGCTCAAGGCCAGCATGACCATGAGCGATTCCGAGGCCGCCTGCATCGCCGCGGCCCAAGGGCTGGGCTTGGCCTTGGTGAGCATGCCGTTTGCCGTCAATTACCTGCGTTCCGGGGCCTTGCAGCGGGTGTTGCCGGACTGGTACGTGGACGATGGCTTTACCTCGATCTACTACGCCGAGCACAAGATGCTCCCGGGCAAGACGCGGGCCTTCGTCGACTTCGTCATTGAGCAGTTCGCCGAGCAAGGCCTGGCTCAGGCCTTCAGCGCCTTGTAGGAGCCGGCCTGGCGACGACTCTATGTACCGCCGGCCTCAGCGCCCCGCCCGCAAGGGCCAGCCCAGCACTCGCTTGGGCCGGGGCGTGGCATAGGTGCGTACCTTGGATGTGGATAGCCCCAGACGCACCAGGGACTCGGCAATGGTCACTGCTGCCGTTACTCCGTCCACCACCGGCACCCCGGTGCGCAAGCGAATCTGTTCATCCAGGCCGGCCATGCCCCCGCAGCCCAGGCAGATGACTTCGGCCTTGTCCTCGGTCACCGCCCGTTCGGCCTGGCGCACGATGGCTTCCACGGCGCGCAGCGGGTCTTCCTCCAGCTCCAGTACCGCCAGGCCGCTGGCCCGCACCGAGGCGCAGCGGTCATAAAGGCCGGAGAGCTTGAGCCGGTCTTCGATCAGCGGCACGGTGCGGTCCAGGGTGGTGACCACCGAGTAGGCGTGGCCAAGGAACATGGCAGTGCTGGCGGCGGCGTCGGTGATGTCCACCACTGGCACGTTCAGCAGTTCCTGCAAGCCTTCGCGGCCGTGCTCGCCGTAGCCGGCCTGGATCACCGCGTCATAGGGCTGGTCGTAGGCCAGCACCCGGTCCATTACGGCGATGGCCGCCAGGTAGCTTTCGAAGTTGCCTTCCACCGATTCGGCGCCGAAGTAGGGAGTCAGGCCGATGATCTCGGTGTCCGGCGCTGCCACGCTTTGTGCCTGGTGGGCGATGGCCTGGGTGATGGAGTCGGTGGTGTTGACGTTGACCACGAGAATTCGCATGAGGGTTCCTTGCAGGTTGGGCAGTTCAGGCCCGGCGCGCCGGGCCGGGCAGGTTCAATGGCTGACGTTGTCCACGGCGATGCTTTCGCCACTGACGTCCGCGTAGCCGGGCTGGCGCTTGGCGATGATCAGGTAGAGCATCCCGGCGATGCCGGCGCCGATCAGCCAGGAGAATGGCGAGACGCTGGCAAAACCCGGCACCAGGGCCAGCACGATGGCGATCAGCGCCGCGGGAATAAAGGCCGCCACTGCTCGCAGGTTGACCCCGCGGCTGTAGAAATAGGCGCCTTGCGGGTCTTCGCTATAGAGCTGCGGCACGTTGACCTGGGCTTTGCGCAGGATCCAGTAGTCCACCATGATCACCCCGTACAGCGGGCCGAGCAGGGCGCCCAGGCCGGAGAGGAAATACACGATCACCAGCGGGCTGTTGTACAGGTTCCACGGCAGGATCAGCACCGCCAGCGCCGCGCTGATCAGCCCGGCGCGGCGGAAGGTCAGGTACTTGGGCGCCAGGTTGCTGAGGACGAAGGCCGGGGCGACGAAGTTGGCCATGATGTTCACCGCCGCGGTCACGATCAGAAAGGCCAGGCAGCCCAGGACCAGGAACAGTGTGTTGGGGATCGAGGCGATGATCTCCGTGGGGCTTTCGATGACCCGGCCATTGATCTGGAACTGCGCGCCGCACAGCAGCACGGTGATGGTGGCGAACACCAGGATGTTCACCGGCAGGCCCCAGAAGTTGCCGACCTTGATGGTCTTGCGGCACGGCGAGGAGCGGGCAAAGTCGCAGAAGTTGAGGATCAGGGTGCCGTAGATTGCCAGCCACAGGGCGCCGCCGGCGAAGATCTGCCGCCACATTTCGCTGCCGGTCAGAGGTTCGCGGATCGACCAGGCGATCTGCCCGTCGGCCTGGGTGTACATCCAGGCGGCCAGGCAGGCCACGGTCAGCAGGATGATCGGCCCGGCGAAGGCTTCGTAGCGCCGGATCATTTCCATGCCATAGGCGAGGATCGCCAGTTGCACCAGCCAGATCACCAGGAAGCAGGCCCAGCCCAGGGTCGAGAGGCCGAGGATCGAGTTGTGGTCGTAATCGGCGAAGCCCGGATGGATGGCCGTGAGCAGCACGCGAAACACCACCGAGGCCAGGTAGGTCTGGATGCCGAACCAGGCGATGGCGATCACTGCCCGGATGAGTGCCGGAATCTGCGCGCCATGGATGCCGAAGCTGATGCGGCTGATCACCGGGAACGGCACCCCGGTCTTCTGCCCCATGTAGCCGGACAGGTTCATGAAGAAATACACCAGCGCCGCGCCTATCCCCAGGGACAGCAGGATCTGCCAGCCGCCCAGGCCCAGGGCGTAGAGGCCGATGGCGAAGGAGTAGTTGGCGATGTTGTGCACATCGTTAGTCCACAAGGCGAAGATGCTGTAGCCACCCCAGCGCCGACCTTCGACCTTGGTCGGTGCCAGGTCGCGGTTGTGCAGGCGTGGGCTGAGCGCGATGGGGGCCGCATCAGCGACCGGTTGTTGGACGTTGTGCGAATGCAGCGAGGAGGGCAGATCCAGTGCGATGTTGTTGGAAGGGCTGGTACGCATTCCGGCATGCTCCTGACTCCGGCCCTGGATGACTGTGCTTGAGCGAGGGGGCTCGACAATCTTCGTCACAGGGGAGGAATCACTGGGTTCGGGGCATCTGCAGCTTGAGTCGTGGGTCAGGCGTGCGGACGGTTAGTGTATGTATGTTTTGGTTTTTTTGTATACAAAACATAAATCCACTAAAGCCACTTCTGTGCCAATTTCACGACTATGAAATTGGCTGCTGATTTCGTTTTGTTATGGGTTATTCCTAACCTTCTGAAAAGACGAGATTAAAAATTGACCGTTTGAACAGGTATTTATTTTTCGCCAGGCACGGCTTGGCGCCCAATGGATATCGGCGCAGGAAAGGCTTGTAACCTTTTGGGGCGGGGAATCTTTGAAGTGCACACAAAAATGGCACCGACGGTGACATTCTTGTGTACAGGTTTTGCTGCGGGTTGGCTTTCAGTGCGGGCGTCCTTCAGGCGCGCCCGCAGGGAAGGGGGTCAGGCTTTGCTGATGATGTTGCCGGCGTGCAAGCCGCATTCTTTCTGGGTGGCTTCCTCCCACCACCAGCGGCCTTCGCGCTCGTGCTGGTTGGGCAGTACCGGGCGGGTGCAGGGCTCGCAGCCGATGCTGATGAAGCCGCGTTCATGCAGGCTGTTGTAGGGCAGTTCGAGCATGCGGATGTAACCCCAGATCTCCTCGCTGCTCATTTGTGCCAGTGGGTTGAACTTGTACAGGGTGCGCTCCGGCGTGGAGAAGGCTGTGTCGACTTCCAGCACCGCCACCTGGCTGCGGGTACCCGGGCTCTGATCACGGCGCTGGCCGGTGGCCCAAGCGCTGACGGTGGACAGCTTGCGCCGCAGCGGTTCGATCTTGCGGATACCGCAGCACTCGCCATGGCCGTCCTTATAGAAGCTGAACAGGCCCTTTTCCTTGACGAAGGGTTCGAGCTTGCTGTGGTCCGGCGAGATCAGCTCGATCTGGATCTTGTAGTGTTCACGCACCTGATCGATGAAACGGTAGGTTTCCGGGTGCAGGCGGCCGGTATCCAGGCTGAACACCTTGACGTTCTTGTTCAGCTTCCAGGCCATGTCCACCAGCACCACGTCCTCGGCGCCGCTGAAGGAAATCCACAGGTCATCGCCGAACTGGGCAAAGGCCAGTTTGAGAATGTCCTGGGCAGACTTGTTGGCATAGGTCGCAGCGAGTTCAGCGACGTCGAACGATGGGGTCATCAGGGCGGTTTCCTACAGGTCGGTGGCGCTGTGCGCTCTATAGGGGGGCGATCTTAACAAAATCCACACCGCCCTGGCGCGCTCCTCTGCGTTGCGCCTGTGCAGGCGAATCGCTAGAGTTCGGCAGTCCTTTTGCTCGCTCAATTTAAATAATCAGAACCAATGGGAGTGTCTTGTGGAAATTGCCTGTCTCGATCTGGAAGGTGTACTGGTCCCGGAAATCTGGATCGCCTTTGCCGAAAAAACCGGGATTGAATCCCTCAAGGCAACCACCCGGGATATTCCCGACTACGACGTGCTAATGAAACAGCGCCTGCGGATTCTCGACGAACACGGCCTGAAGCTTTCGGATATCCAGGAAGTGATCGCCACCCTCAAGCCACTGGACGGCGCGGTGGAATTCGTCAACTGGCTGCGCGAGCGCTTCCAGGTGGTGATCCTTTCCGACACCTTCTATGAATTTTCCCAGCCCCTGATGCGCCAGCTGGGCTTTCCGACCCTGCTTTGCCACCGCCTGATCACCGATGACGGCGGCCGGGTGACCGGCTATCAGTTGCGCCAGAAAGACCCCAAGCGCCAGTCGGTGCTGGCCTTCAAGAGCCTGTACTACCGGGTGATTGCGGCGGGGGATTCCTACAACGACACGACGATGCTCGGTGAGGCGGATGCCGGCATCCTGTTCCACGCCCCGGACAACGTGATCCGCGAGTTCCCGCAGTTCCCGGCGGTGCACAGCTTTGCCGAGCTGAAGCAGGAGTTCATCAAGGCTTCCAATCGTCCCCTGAGCCTGTAAACCGGTTCGCCGGCGAAGAGACCCTTGGATTTTTCACAAATCCTGCCGACGCCTTCGCTGGCAAGCCAGCTCCTACGGGTGGGAGAACGACGCGCTCTTGTAGGAGCCGGCTTGCCGGCGAAGGGGCCCCTGGATTTTGCGCAAATCCTGCCGACGCCTTCGCTGGCAAGCCAGCTCCTACGGGTGGGAGAACGACGCACGCTTGTAGGAGCCGGCTTGCCGGCGAAGAGGCCCTAAAGCCCCTGCAGCGTTTCCAACAACACCCGCACCTTGGTGATGGATTCCTGGTATTCCTCCTGCCAGTCGGAATCCGCGACTATTCCGCCGCCGCCCCAGCAACAGATCTGCCCATCCTTGGCCAGTAGGCTGCGGATGGCGATCGAACTGTCCATTTCTCCGCGCACGTCCAGGTACAGCAGCGAACCGCAGTACAGCGCACGCCGCGTGGGTTCCAGCTCATCGATGATCTGCATCGAGCGGATCTTCGGTGCTCCGGTGATCGAGCCACCGGGAAAGCTGCCGGCGATCAGGTCCAGGGCGTCCTTGCCGTCCGCCAGCTCGCCAGTGACGCTGCTCACCAGGTGGTGCACGTTGGGGTAGCTTTCCAGGCTGAACAGCTCCGGTACCCGTACCGAGCCTATGCGGCAGGTGCGCCCCAGGTCGTTGCGCAGCAGGTCGACGATCATCAGGTTTTCCGCCCGGTCCTTGGGGCTGGCCAGCAGCTCGGCGGCATTGGCCGCGTCTTGCGCCGCATCCCGGCCGCGGGGGCGGGTGCCTTTGATCGGGCGGGTTTCCACCCGGCCCTGGCTGACGTGGACGAAGCGCTCCGGCGACAGGCTCAGCACCGCACCGCCTTCCGGCAGCCGCTGGAAACCCGAGAAGGGGGTCGGGCAGGCGGCGCGCAGGGCGCAATAGGCCGCCCAGGGATCACCCTGGTACTGGCCGCGAAAGCGCTGGGCGAAGTTCACCTGATAGCAGTCGCCGGCCTGGATGTAGTGCTGGATGCGCTGGAACGCCTGGCGGTAGTCCTCGGCGCTCAGATCAGCCAGCATGGCGCCGGTCAGCTTGAATGCCGGCTGCGACGCGGGCAGAGGCTGGCTGAACAGTTGAATCAGGCGCTGGCGCTCGGTGTCATCCAGGCTGGGGTGGAACACCAGCTGGCTGGTGCCTGCCTGGTGGTCGTTGATCAGCGCCCAGGCATACAGGCCAAAGCGTGCGTCGGGCAGTTGCAGGTCATCCCGGGCCTGGCTTGGCAGGCGCTCCAGATGGCGGCCGAAGTCATAGCTGAGGTAGCCGATCAGGCCGCCGGCGAAGGGCAGTTCATAAGGCGCGGGCAGTTGCGCCGGGCCCAGTTGCCCCAGGTTGTCCCGCAGGCGCTGGAGAAAGCCCCTGCCGCTTTCTGCGGCGGCCACGGTCAACTGCGCCAGGGGCCAGGCGCTGAGCAGGTCATAGCGCCCGCGCTCGGCGCTGGGCCGGCCGCTGTCCAGCAGCACGGCGCCGGGGGCGTGCTCGATTGCCGCGAAATACTCGGCGGGGTTGGTGCGGTAGGGGAGCGGGTGTACGGAACAGGTCAACATGCGGGGCAAATCAGCCATCGGAGCGCGGTTGGCGATTGTATGCCTCTGCAGGAGTTGCTCCTAGAGGGGATGTCGGTGTTTGCCCGGTTCGTGGCGTATTCACCGACCTGTAGCTGCTGCCGCAGGCTGCGAAAAGGTCCGCAGGACCTTCCGTTCGCACCCTGCGGCAGGCGCTATCAGCCTTCCACGGCAGGGATATGGCCAAACAGTTCCTGGGCGAAGCGTACCCGCTCCTCGACGCTTTCCTCGATGCCCTGGGCCTTGAGCTCCTCAAGGTGGGCTTCGATGGCGTGGGTGCGCTGGGTCAGGCCGCAGTCGTTGGCGATCTGGATGTTCAGCCCTGGCCGCGCGTTGAGTTCGAGAATCAGCGGGCCCTTGTCCTGGTCCAGCACCATGTCCACGCCGATGTAGCCCAGGCCGCAGAGTTCGTAGCAGCCGGCCGCCAGCTTCATGAAGCCGTCCCAGTAGGGCAGTTGCACGCCGTCCACCGCGTTGGTGGTGTCCGGGTGCTTGGTGATGATGTTGTTCAGCCAGGTACCGCGCAGGGTCAGGCCGGTGGCCAGGTCGACCCCGACGCCGATGGCACCCTGGTGCAGGTTGGCCTTGCCCCCGGACTGGCGGGTCGGCAAACGCAGCATGGCCATCACCGGGTAGCCCATGAGCACGATGATGCGGATGTCCGGCACGCCTTCGTAGCTGATGCTCTTGAAGATCTGGTCCGGGGTCACCCGGTATTCGATCAGCGCCCGGTCGCGGTGGCCGCCCAGGGAATACAGGCCGGTGAGGATGCTGGAAATATGGTGCTCGATTTCCTCGTGGCTGATGATCTTGCCCGACACCGTGCGATAACGGCCCTCGAAGCGGTCGGCGATCACAATGATGCCGTCGCCGCCGGCGCCTTGCGCCGGCTTGATCACGAAGTCGTTGCGTTCACCGATGATCGCGTCGAGCTTGTCGATTTCCTTCTCGGTGGAGATCACCCCGTACAGTTCCGGCACATGGATACCGGCCTTGATCGCCCGTTCCTTGGTGATGATCTTGTCATCGACGATGGGGTACAGGCTGCGCTTGTTGTACTTGAGCACGTAGTCGGCATTACGCCGGTTGATACCCATGATTCCCCGCGCTTCGAGGGCTTTCCAGGTCTTCCACAGGCCGAACATCAGGAGTCGGCCTTGACGAAGGCTTTGAAACGCACCAGCTCCGTCAGGCGGTAGCCGCGGTAGCGACCCATCGCCAGCATGAAGCCCACCAGGATCAGCAGCATCGCCGGGAAGGTAAAGACGAAGTAGGTGAGTTCCGGCACGCTCATGATCAGGTGCGCCAGGGAGGCGGCGAACAGGGTGCCGATGGCGACTTTCATCGCATGGCCGCCGCCGCGCTCTTCCCAGGTGATGGACAGGCGTTCGATGGTCATGGTCAGGATCACCATCGGGAACAGCGCCACCGACAGGCCGCGTTCCAGGCCCAGCTTGTGGCTGAACAGGCTGATGGCGGCGATCAGCACCACGACGAAGGTCAGTACCACCGAGAGTCGCGGCAGCATCTGCAACTTCAAGTGTTCGAGGTAGGAGCGCAAGGACAGCCCGAGCGCGGTGATCACCGTGAACAGCACGATGCCAAAGCCCAACTGGGTCTCGCGGAAGGCCAGGGCGATCAGCACCGGGGTGAAGGTGCCGAGGGTCTGCAGGCCGATCAGGTTGCGCAGCACCAGGATCACCAGCACGCCGATGGGGATCATCACCATGATCATGAAGGTCTGCTGGGTCTGCAGCGGCAGGCCGTACAGCGAGTATTCGAGGAAGTTGGCGTCGGTGTTCTCGTCGGTCAGCTTGGCCAGGCGAATGGCGTTCATTTCGCTGTTGTTGAGGCTGAAGGTGACGTTGGCTTTCTTGCCGCCATCGACGGTGATCAGGTTGTCGTCGCCGGTCCACCACAGCAGGCGGTCGCTGGGCATGCCCTGCTCACCGGTTTCCGGGTTGAAGTACAGCCAGTCGGTGCCGTTGAAGCTGCGCAGCCAGAGCTCCGGGGTCTGCGGCTGGTCGGCCACCAGGCGGATGGTGTGGACCTTTTCCACCGGCACGTGGGCGATGGACAGCAGCAGCTCGACAATCTTCGCCTTGTTGGTGCTGGACGGATCGCCGGCCAGCAGCAGCTTGGCGTTGTCGTCATTGGCGTTGTTGACCCGCTTGATGGCTTCGCTGATGAATGTCTCGACGTCCGCCGAATGCTGGCGGATCGGCGCCAGCAGGGCGTCGGCGGCGATCTTTTCCGGGCCTTCCACGGCCATGCTGTCACGGAAGGTCGGGCCCTTGACCTTGGCTTTCTCGGCGCTGTAGCGCTTGGTCAGCACCAGGCGGTAGTACAGGGTCTGGTTGCCCTTGGCCCGGCGCGCCGACCAGGTGACCTTGCGGTTGCCGTCGACGCGGTTCACCGCCACCCCGTAGTTGTTGGAAATGAAGCTCTCGTTGAGGCTCACGTAATCGCGGCTCAGGGGCGGCACGAACATCTGGATCTTGATCGGGTCCTTGCCGTTGGCGACGAACTCGACCTTGGCATCGATGTTCCACAGATCGTCGGTAGCGTCTTCGGTCACCGGAATGCCGAGCACGAAGATCTGATAGGCCGTGATCGAAATGCCCAGCACCACCAGGATGGCGATCAGGACTTTCAGATGAAGGGTAAGAGAGCGCATTGGAATTACTCTGCGGTATGAGCGTCGGTGGCGCAGGCGGGTTTGCCAGCAGCGTATTTAAGACTGGGGTCGACCAGCGCATCGAAGCGTTTCAGGGCTTCGGAGCCGATCAGGAGCGGGTATTGGAATGCGCTGCGGTCGGTCAAGTTCACTTCGATACTGCGCAAGGCGCTGCCCATGCAGACATCCAGGGCGATGACCGGCCGTGCGGTGTAGTTCTTGTCCTCATCGGGGTCGTAGTCGCCGGCACGGCGCTTGATCTTGCTGACCCGGGCCAGAGGCCGTTCGATGGGATGGGAATGGGCGGCGTCGATCGCCAGGTAGAAACGCACCCAGGACTCGCCATTGCGCTTGAAGCGCTTGATGTCGCGGGCACTCAGGGAAGCGGTCTTGGCCCCGGTGTCGAGCTTGGCCGCGACCTCCAGGTCGATGCCGGACAGCCGAGCGTATTCATTCAAGCCGTAGACAGTCTTGCCGGCGGCGGCGCTGATGCCGGGCAGGGCAAGCAGGCAGAGCAGTAGGGGAAGGGCCTTGAGTCTCATAGATCCTGATGGGCATGGGTTCTTCAGTTCAAGGCGACCGGCATTGCTGCGCAAGCTCCCTCGTATGCGTGCCATAAAAAGATGACAGGCCAATGCGGGCGGCATTCTAGCATGCTGGTTTTATGGCGCCAGCGCCGGGGGCGGGCCTTTTGTCTTGCCCTGGCGCTTAGGGTTATTAGACGATTGTCGACAATCTCTATTTTTCCTTTGACTGTTTTCGGTGTATTGGCTAATTTTTGCCTCATTGATTTTAAAGGTGTCGACAATATGCTGGATCAACTCGAACACCCGATGCAGGCACAGGACGATTCTGAAACCCTGTCCGAAAACGTCTTCCGGCGGATCCAGGCGGCCATCGTCAAGGGCGAGATCGCCCCAGGCAGCAAGATCTCCGAGCCTGAACTGGCGCGCACCTACGGCATCAGTCGCGGCCCGCTGCGCGAGGCCATCCACCGCCTGGAAGGTCAGCGCCTGCTGGTGCGGGTGCCCCATGTCGGCGCCCGGGTGGTGTCCCTGAGCCATGCCGAGCTGATCGAACTCTACGAAATCCGTGAGTCCCTGGAAGGCATGGCCTGTCGCTTGGCGGCCGAGCGCATGACCACCGAGGAAATCGACGAACTGCGCCGGGTGCTCGATACCCACGAACGCGATGCGGCGTTCCAGGCCGGCGTCGGCTACTACCAGCAGGAAGGGGACTTCGACTTCCACTACCGGATCATCCAGGGCGCCGGCAACCGCACCCTCACGCAGATGCTCTGCGGCGAGCTGTATCAATTGGTGCGCATGTACCGCATCCAGTTTTCCGCGACCCCCAATCGCCCGCACCAGGCCTTTGCCGAACACCACCGGATTCTCGATGCCATTGCCGATCGCGACGGCGAACTGGCCGAGTTGTTGATGCGCCGCCACATCGGCGCCTCGAAACGCAATATCGCGCGTCACTACCAGGACAGCGCCCATCAGACAGCCACTCCACGAGGTGAGTCATGAGTTCCAATAAGAGCACTCCAGGCCAGCGTTTCCGCGATGCGGTCGCCAGCGAACAGCCGTTGCAAGTGGTCGGCGCGATCAACGCCAACCATGCCCTGCTGGCCAAGCGCGCCGGTTTCAAGGCCATCTACCTGTCGGGCGGCGGGGTCGCTGCCGGCTCCCTCGGCGTGCCTGACCTGGGCATTACCGGTCTGGACGACGTCCTCACTGATGTGCGTCGTATCACCGACGTCTGCGACCTGCCGCTGCTGGTGGACGTGGACACCGGTTTCGGTTCGTCGGCCTTCAACGTGGCGCGCACCGTCAAGTCGATGATCAAGTTCGGCGCCGCGGCGATCCATATCGAAGACCAGGTCGGCGCCAAGCGCTGCGGTCACCGCCCTAACAAGGAGATCGTTTCCCAGCAGGAAATGGTCGACCGCATCAAGGCCGCGGTGGATGCCCGTACCGATGACAGCTTCGTGATCATGGCGCGCACCGACGCCCTGGCGGTGGAAGGCCTGGAGTCGGCCCTGGAACGCGCCGCGGCGTGCATCGAGGCCGGCGCCGACATGGTGTTCCCGGAAGCCATCACCGAGCTCGAGATGTACAAGATCTTCGCCGATCGGGTGAAAGCCCCGATCCTGGCCAACATCACCGAATTCGGCGCCACACCGCTGTACACCACCGAACAGTTGAAATCCGTGGATGTTTCCCTGGTGCTGTACCCGCTGTCGGCGTTCCGTGCCATGAACAAGGCCGCAGAAAACGTCTACACCGCGATCCGTCGCGACGGTACCCAGCAAAATGTGATCGACACCATGCAGACCCGCATGGAACTGTACGAGCGCATCGATTACCACAGCTTCGAGCAGAAGCTCGATGCGCTGTTCGCGCAGAAGAAAGGCTGAATCAATCCCTGTGGGAACGAGCTAGCTCGCGATGGCCGTCAGTGATAACGCGCAGCCCCTGATTCGCTGGGGCGCGCGGGCCCGGATCGCGAGCAAGCTCGCTCCTGCACCGTCGGGGGAGCCCCGACCCGTGAAGTTGCCAAGTCCCTAACAAATTCAAGATTGGAGAGAGCAATGGCCGAAGCAAAAGTATTGAGTGGTGCAGGTCTGCGCGGCCAGGTGGCCGGGCAAACCGCGCTGTCCACCGTGGGCCAGGCCGGTGCCGGGTTGACCTACCGCGGCTATGACGTGCGCGAACTGGCGGCCGATGCGCAGTTCGAGGAAGTCGCCTACCTGTTGCTGTACGGCGACCTGCCGACCCAGGAACAACTGGCCGCCTACAGCGCCAAGCTGAGCAAGCTGCGCGACCTGCCACAGGCGCTGAAGGAAGTGCTGGAGCGCATACCGGCCCAGGCCCATCCGATGGATGTGATGCGTACCGGTTGCTCGTTCCTGGGCAATATCGAGCCGGAGAAGGATTTCTCCCAGCAGCACGACGTCACCGACCGCCTGCTGGCGGCCTTCCCGGCGATCATGTGCTACTGGTACCGCTTCAGCCACGAAGGCGTGCGTATCAATTGCGTCAGCGACGAGCAGACCATCGGTGGCCACTTCCTGCACCTGCTGCATGGCAAGAAGCCCAGTGACTTGCACGTCAAGGTGATGAACGTCTCGCTGATCCTCTATGCCGAGCACGAATTCAATGCCTCCACCTTCACCGCCCGGGTCTGTGCCTCGACCCTGTCGGACCTCTATTCCTGCGTCACCGCGGCCATCGGTTCGCTGCGCGGCCCGCTGCACGGCGGCGCCAACGAAGCGGCGATGGAGCTGATCGAGCGCTTCCAGAGCCCCGAGGAGGCGACTGCCGAGTTGCTGCGGATGCTCGAGCGCAAGGACAAGATCATGGGCTTTGGCCATGCGATCTACAAAGACAGCGACCCGCGCAACGAGGTGATCAAGGGCTGGTCGCAGAAGCTGGCTGACGAAGTCGGTGACAAGGTGCTGTTCCCGGTGTCCGAAGCCATCGACAAGACCATGTGGGAGCAGAAAAAACTCTTCCCCAATGCCGATTTCTACCACGCCTCGGCGTACCACTTCATGGGCATCCCGACCAAGCTGTTCACACCGATCTTCGTCTGCTCGCGCCTGACCGGCTGGGCCGCCCACGTGTTCGAGCAGCGTGCCAACAACCGCATCATTCGTCCAAGCGCCGAGTACATCGGCGTTGAACAGCGCAAGTTCGTGCCAATCGAGCGCCGCTGACCGGGAGGGCGCCGGTACTGTTGATTGAATGCACCGCAGCACCTGCAGGAGCGAGCTTGCTCGCGATAGCGATGGACCAGCCGACAGCGATGTCGGACCTGATTCAGTCATCGCGAGCAAGCTCGTTCCTGCAAGGGATAGATGCCCATTCAACCCAGTGCCAGGCGCTCCCTTTGAAACTACCGTGACCGAGCCCTGACCATGAACAGTGAATTTCGCAAGACGCTGCCCGGCAGCCAACTGGACTATTTCGACGCCCGGGCGGCGGTCGATGCGCTTAAGCCAGGCGCCTACGACAGCCTGCCCTACACCTCCCGCGTACTGGCGGAAAACCTGGTGCGCCGTTGTGATCCGGCAACCCTCAACGCTTCCCTCGGCCAACTGATCGAACGCCGCGACGACCTGGACTTCCCCTGGTTCCCGGCCCGCGTGGTGTGCCACGACATTCTTGGCCAGACCGCACTGGTGGACCTGGCCGGCCTGCGCGACGCCATCGCCGACCAGGGCGGTGACCCGGCGCTGGTCAACCCGGTGGTGCCGACCCAGTTGATCGTCGACCACTCCCTGGCGGTGGAGTGCGGCGGTTTCGACCCGGACGCCTTCGACAAGAACCGCGCCATTGAAGACCGGCGCAACGAAGACCGGTTCCACTTCATCAACTGGACCAAGAAGGCCTTCAAGAACGTCGATGTGATCCCGCCCGGCAACGGCATCATGCACCAGATCAACCTGGAGAAAATGTCCCCGGTGATCCAGGTGCTCGACGGTGTGGCCTTTCCTGATACCTGCGTCGGCACCGACAGCCACACCCCCCACGTGGATGCGCTGGGGGTGATCGCCATCGGCGTGGGCGGCCTGGAAGCCGAGAGTGTCATGCTCGGCCGCGCCTCGTGGATGCGCCTGCCGGACATCATCGGCGTCGAGCTCACCGGCAAGCTGCAGCCGGGCATCACCGCCACCGACATGGTGCTGGCGCTGACCGAGTTCCTGCGCAAGCAGAAAGTGGTGGGGGCCTGGCTGGAATTCTTTGGCGAAGGTGCCGCGGCGCTGACCCTGGGCGACCGCGCCACCATCTCCAACATGGCCCCGGAATACGGCGCCACGGCGGCGATGTTCTACATCGACCAGCAGACCATCGACTACCTCAAGCTCACCGGCCGTGAAGACGAGCAGGTGCGTTTGGTCGAAAGCTACGCCAGGCACACCGGCCTTTGGGCCGACAGCCTGAAGAGCGCACGCTACGAGCGCGGCCTGCAGTTCGACCTGTCGTCGGTGGTACGCAACATGGCCGGGCCGAGCAACCCGCACGCCCGGGTCGCCACCAGCGACCTGGCGGCCAAGGGCATCGCCGGGCAGTGGTCCGAAACCCCGGGGCAGATGCCGGACGGCGCGGTGATCATCGCCGCCATCACCAGTTGCACCAACACCAGCAACCCGCGCAACGTGATCGCCGCCGGCCTGCTGGCGCGCAACGCCAACAAGCTGGGGCTGACCCGCAAGCCATGGGTCAAGTCGTCCCTGGCCCCGGGTTCGAAAACCGTGGCCATGTACCTGGAAGAGGCCGGCCTGGGCCATGAGCTGGAGCAACTGGGCTTTGGCGTGGTGGCTTTTGCCTGCACCACCTGCAACGGCATGTCCGGCGCCCTGGACCCGGTGATCCAGAAGGAAATCATCGACCGCGACCTGTACGCCACCGCCGTGCTCTCGGGCAACCGCAACTTCGATGGGCGCATCCACCCTTACGCCAAGCAGGCGTTCCTGGCTTCGCCGCCGCTGGTGGTGGCCTACGCCATTGCCGGCACCATCCGTTTCGATATCGAAAAGGACGTGCTGGGCCTGGACGCCAACGGCCGGGAAATCCGCCTCAAGGACATCTGGCCGAGCGATGAAGAGATCGATGCGGTGGTCAAGGCGGCGGTCAAGCCGGAGCAGTTCCGCAAGGTCTACATCCCGATGTTCGCCATCCACGAAGACACCGGCCCGAAAGTCGAGCCGCTGTATGAGTGGCGCCCGCAGAGCACCTATATCCGCCGTCCGCCGTACTGGGAAGGGGCCCTGGCCGGTGAGCGCAGCCTGACCGGGATGCGCCCGCTGGCGGTGTTGCCGGACAACATCACCACCGACCACCTGTCGCCGTCCAACGCCATCATGGCGGGTAGCGCGGCCGGCGAGTACCTGGCGAAAATGGGCCTGCCGGAAGAGGACTTCAACTCCTACGCGACCCACCGTGGCGACCACTTGACCGCTCAGCGCGCGACCTTCGCCAACCCGAAACTGTTCAACGAAATGGTCCAGGAAAACGGCAAGGTCAAGCAGGGTTCCCTGGCGCGGATCGAGCCGGAAGGCAAAGTGACGCGGATGTGGGAAGCCATCGAAACCTACATGCAGCGCAAGCAGCCGCTGATCATCGTTGCCGGTGCCGACTACGGCCAGGGCTCGTCCCGCGACTGGGCAGCCAAGGGCGTGCGCCTGGCGGGGGTGGAAGCCATCGTCGCCGAAGGCTTCGAGCGCATCCACCGTACCAACCTGGTGGGCATGGGCGTGCTGCCGCTGGAGTTCCTCGCGGGCACCGACCGCAAGACCCTGGGTATCGACGGCACTGAAACCTACGACGTGATCGGCGCGCGCACGCCTCGGGCGCAACTGACCCTGGTGATCAACCGCAAGAACGGCGAGCGGCTCGAGGTGCCGGTGACCTGCCGCCTTGACACCGCCGAAGAGGTATCGATCTACGAGGCGGGCGGTGTGCTGCAACGCTTCGCCCAGGACTTCCTGGAATCGGCAGTAGCCAGCTAAGCAACGTACCGGGGGCGGGCCGCAAGGCGCCGCCCCCGGTCATTATCGGGACCTGAAATTCATGGCATTCGTAGCGCAGATCAAGATTCCCGCCACCTACATGCGTGGCGGCACCAGCAAGGGCGTGTTCTTCAACCTGCAGGACCTGCCCGAGGCGGCCCAACTGCCGGGCGCAGCCCGTGATGCCCTGCTGTTGCGGGTGATCGGCAGCCCCGATCCCTATGACAAGCAGATCGACGGCATGGGCGGCGCCACGTCCAGCACCAGCAAGACGGTGATCCTGTCCAGGAGCATCAAGGCCGACCACGACGTCGACTACCTGTTCGGCCAGGTGGCCATCGACAAGGCCTTTGTCGACTGGAGCGGCAACTGCGGCAACCTCTCGGCGGCAGTGGGCTCCTTCGCCATCAGCAGCGGCCTGGTGGACCCGGCGCGCATTCCGCAGAACGGCGTGGCGGTGGTGCGCATCTGGCAGGCCAATATCGGCAAGAGCATCATCGCCCACGTGCCGATCACCAACGGTGAGGTCCAGGAAACCGGCGACTTCGAGCTGGACGGGGTGACTTTCCCGGCGGCCGAAGTGCAGCTGGAGTTCCTTGACCCTGCAGCCGAGGAAGAGGGTGCGGGCGGTTCGATGTTCCCCACCGGCAACCTGGTGGACGACCTGGAAGTGCCCGGTGTCGGCACCTTCAAGGCGACCCTGATCAATGCCGGGATTCCGACGATCTTCGTCAACGCGGCAGACATCGGCTATCGCGGTACCGAGCTGCAGGGCGATATCAATGGCGACCCCAAGGCCCTGGCGATGTTCGAGACCATCCGCGCCCATGGCGCCCTGCGCATGGGCCTGATCAAACACCTGGATGAAGCCGCCCAGCGCCAGCACACGCCGAAAGTGGCCTTTGTCGCCGCGCCTGCGGACTACCAGGCCTCCAGCGGCAAGGCGATCAAGGCCGGGGACGTCGACCTGCTGGTGCGGGCCATGTCCATGGGCAAGCTGCACCACGCGATGATGGGCACCGCGGCGGTGGCCATAGGTACCGCCGCGGCGATTCCCGGGACCCTGGTCAACCTGGCGGCCGGTGGTGGCGCGCGCAGCGCGGTACGTTTCGGTCATCCCTCGGGCACCTTGCGCGTCGGCGCCGAAGCCACCCGGAGCGGCGGTGACTGGACAGTGGTCAAGGCCATCATGAGCCGCAGCGCGCGGGTGCTGATGGAAGGCTGGGTGCGAGTGCCCGGCGACAGTTTCTAGGAAGAGAAGCGCTTGCTGTGGAGGGGCTTGCTGTCCAGCGGGAGCAAGCTCCCTCGCCACAGCCGCTGGTTGTGATTGAATCGCTGAGCAGGCGCAGACCTGCGATGCCGTTATTGACCTGAACCTGTCACTGAGGAATCGACACCACCTACCATCCTGTACTGGAGTGAAGCGCTCATGAGCAGCAACGTTGACCTGAACAACCGTCCCGATTACGACCAGGTCCTGCAGGACATTGCCGATTACGTCCTGGATTATTCCATCGACTCCCGAGAAGCCCTCGATACCGCACGCAATTGCCTCATGGACACCCTGGGCTGCGGCCTGCTGGCCCTGCGTTTTCCCGAATGCACCAAGCACCTGGGGCCGATCGTCGAAGGCACCGTGGTGCCTTTCGGTGCCCGGGTGCCCGGTACCAGCTATCGCCTCGACCCGGTGAAGGCGGCCTGGGACATCGGCTGCATCGTGCGCTGGCTGGACTACAACGACACCTGGCTCGCGGCCGAATGGGGCCACCCCTCGGACAACCTCGGGGGAATTCTGGCGGTGGCCGATCACCTGTCACAAAAGCGCGTGGCCAATGGCGAAGCACCGCTGACCATGAATGATGTGCTCAAGGCCATGATCATGGCCCATGAGATTCAAGGCGTGATTGCCCTGGAAAACTCCTTCAACCGTGTCGGCCTCGATCATGTGCTGCTGGTGAAAGTGGCTTCCACCGCGGTGTGCGCCAAGCTGATGGGGGCCAATCGCGAGCAGTTGCTGGCGGCACTGTCCCAGGCCTTTGTCGATGGCCAGGCGCTGCGCACCTATCGCCATGCACCCAATGCCGGTTCGCGCAAATCCTGGGCGGCGGGGGATGCCTCCAGCCGTGGAGTGCGCCTGGCGGATATCGCCCTGCGTGGCGAGATGGGCATTCCCGGCGTCCTGACGGCGCCGCAGTGGGGCTTCTATGACGTGCTGTTCAGCCATACCAACAAGGACCTGGCGCTCAAACCCGAGGGCCAGCGGCAGTTCAGCCTGACGCAGAAATACGCCAGCTACGTGATGGAAAACGTGCTGTTCAAGATCAGTTTCCCGGCAGAATTCCATGCGCAAACGGCCTGCGAAGCGGCGGTGACCTTGCATCCTCTGGTGCGCAACCGCCTGCACGAAATCGACCGCATCGTCATCACCACCCATGAGTCGGCGATCCGCATCATTTCCAAGGTCGGGCCGCTGGCCAATGCCGCCGACCGCGACCACTGCCTGCAATACATGACCGCCGTGCCCCTGGCCTTCGGCACTCTGGTGGCCGAGCATTACGAGGACGATTTCCATGCCGCGCACCCGATCATCGATCAGTTGCGCGAGAAGATGCACATCGTCGAAGAGCCTCGCTACACCCGTGAATACCTGGAGGCCGACAAGCGTTCCATTGCCAATGCGATCCAGGTGTTCTTCAAGGACGGCTCCAGCACCGAGCAGGTCGCGGTGGAATACCCCATTGGCCACCGGCGCCGCCGCGCCGAAGGCATCCCGCTGCTGGAAGACAAGTTCAAGGCCAACCTGGCCACCCGTTTCACGGCCCAGCGTTCGACGCAGATTTTCCAGCTGTGCAAGGATCAGGCGCGGCTTGAGGCGACGCCGGTGCACCGGTTCGTCGACCTGCTGGTGATCTGAAACCCACCCTTGTAGGGGCGAGCTTGCTCGCGATGAACGTCAATGATGACGCGGGCTCGCTGGGCGGACGCGGTGTCCTTGAAGCTTCGCGAGCAAGCTCGCTCCTACAGAGTCTCTTTAGCGTCGGGCGGGCTTTCTGGACAGCCATTTGTCCAGGGGCAGCTTGGTGATGGCGAAACCGCCGAGCAAGGTCGAGGAATACAGCAGCAGGTCCCGGGACAGGCTCTGGCCTTCGTACCAGGCGCCGATGATCACCGCGAACACCGGAAAAATGATGAACACGAAGGACAGGATCACCGGATTCAGTCGTTTCAGCAGGAAAAAATAGACAATGAACCCACCCACCGAAGCCGCCAGCCCCAGATACAGCAGGGCGCCCCAGGAACGCGGGCTGATGGCGGAAAAGTCCGGGTGCTCGATCCCCAACCCCGCCAGGCACAGCAGTAGACCGGCGATGCCGATCGGCAAGGTGTTGTAGGTGATGACGCTGATGGCGCTGCCGTGTTTCTTGGTGACCACGTAACACAGTGCATGCAGCAGCGCCGCGCCGAGAATTGCCAGTACTCCCGAGAGTTCATTGTGGTCGCTGAGCAGGCCCTGGCCGCGAATGATCTGGAACAGGCTGGCAAAGCCGATGGCGATGCCTAGCAGTTGCGCCAGGTGAATCTTCTCCCGCAGCAGCAGGGCGGAAAAAATCAGGATGAACACCGGCATGCAACTGAACAGCAGCGCGGTCAGGCCGGAGGAAACGTGTACCTCGCCGTAGTTGAGCAGGGTGTAGGGCAGGCTGAAGTAGCACAGGGTGACGAATACCAGGAAGCCCCGGCTGTCCTTGGGAAACATCAGCGGCTCGCGGCGCAGCCAGGCAAAACAGGCGAACAGCGGAAAGGCAATCAGAAAGCGCAGGCCGGCGGCGGTCAGTGGCGGCACGCTTTGCACCGCAATCTTGATGCCCAGCCAGGTGGTGCCCCAACTCAGGCAGACAATCAGGAACAGGGTGCAGGTTACCAGGGTGGCAAGCCAGGGGCGGGGCAGGGCCCGGGTGTCGGATATGACGGTGCTGGTATTCACGCTGGCATTCCTTTCGTGATGAGCAATTGACCTCTATATTGGGCGAGTCATTTGCGGTAATTGAGCCCTTGAGCAACGCTATTGGTGAAAATGATGGCTGTCAAAGTAAGTATTGACACAGTGTCAATGATGCGTTCCGCATTGCAGGAAGGGGTGGGCGCCAAGTACAAGCGACTGGCCGAGACCCTGGAAAAGGCCATTGCCGACGGTACGCTGGCCCCCGGTAGCAAGCTGCCGCCCCATCGCCTGCTGGCGGACAAGCTGGGCGTGACCATTGGCACCATCAGCCGCGCGTACGCCGAGCTGGAACGCCTGGGACAGGTGGTGGCACGGGTCGGCGATGGTACTTATGTGCGCCAGGACGGTTTGCAGCGCCAGCGCGACAGCGGCTTTCGCAACGTCGCCGAGGAGCCTGAGGCGCTGTTCGACATGAGCCGCAACACCCATATTCCCGGCCAGGAAAACCATTTCATCGCTCAGGGCTTGCGGGCATTGGCAGAAGATCCTTTGGGGCTGCAGCAAATCGCCCGTTACAGCGCCGAGGCCGGTCTGGCGCGGTATCGCGCCGCGGGTGCGCGCTGGCTGACCCAGGATGGCCTGCAGGCGGATCCCGAGCAGGTGATTTGCGTCAACGGCGCCCAGCACGGCTTGCATGTCGCCTTGCTGGCACTGCTCAAGCCCGGCGATACCCTGGCCACTGAACACCTGACCTATCCGGGCCTGATCAGCACGGCGCGAATGTTGGGCATCAAGCTCCTGGGGTTGCCTATGGACGCACAGGGGCTGTTGCCGGAGGCCCTGGACGAAGCGTGCCGGCAGCACCGCATTTCAGCGCTGTATTGCACCCCGACCCTGCAAAACCCCACGGCTGCGGTGCAGTCCGCTGCGCGGCGCGAGGCCGTGGCGGAGCTCTGTCGCCGGCATAACCTGTTGATTCTGGAGGATGAAACCCACGCCGTGCTGATGGAGCGGCGCCCGGCGCCCCTGGCCCATTTCGCAGCGGAGCGCACGGTGCTGATCAGCAGCCTGAGCAAGGCCGTGGCGTCAGGGCTGCGGGTCGGTTTCCTGCATGCACCGTCGCCCCTGGTGGGGCGTTTGGCCGCAGCGGTACGCGCCACCTGCTGGATGGCCACGCCTTTGCCGCTGGAGCTGGTAGCGGGCTGGATCGACACGGGAGTTGCCGAGCGCCTGCGTCAGCAGCAGATGGCCGAAATCGCCCGGCGCAAGGAGCTGGTCACGGAGGTGTTGCAGGGGCTGGAGTGGCGCAGTCCGGAGGGTTGCCCGCATTTCTGGATCAGGGTTCCGGAGCCGTGGCGTGCCTCTGAAATCGAGGCGGATCTCAAGCATCAGGGATACCTGGTGGCCACTGCCGAAGCCTTTGCCGTGGGCCAGGCGGCGGTGCCGCAATTCGTCCGGGCCAGTGTCTGCAATACCTCCGCGGATGATCGTCGGCTGCAGGACGGCTTTGCCGCGTTGGCCGCGGCCTTGAAGCAGGAGAGCGGGCTGTCCCGCTGGTAGGGCGGCAGGCGAGGGGCAGTGCGGGCCTCGCCGTCGGTCGCGCAGAGGTTACTTGAAGCGCCGTTCCACGCCTTTTTCCACGAGGATCTTGGCCGAGATCTCTTCCACCGAGAAATGGGTGGAATTGATGTGGGGGATGTTTTCGCGGCGGAACAGGTTTTCCACTTCGCGCACTTCGAATTCGCACTGGGCGTAGCTGGAATAGCGGCTGTTGGGCTTGCGCTCGTTGCGGATCGCGGTGAGGCGGTCGGGGTCGATGGTCAGGCCGAACAGCTTGTGCTTGTGGGCGCGCAGGGCATTGGGCAGCTGCAGGCGCTCCATGTCTTCCTCGGTCAGCGGGTAGTTGGCCGCGCGGATGCCGAATTGCATGGCCATGTACAGGCAGGTCGGGGTCTTGCCGCAACGCGATACGCCCACCAGGATCAGGTCGGCCTTGTCGTAGTAGTGGGTGCGGGCGCCGTCGTCGTTGTCCAGGGCGAAGTTCACCGCCTCGATCCGCTCCATGTAGTTGGAGTTGTGGCCAATGGAATGGGATTTGCCGACGGAGTAGGAGGAATGTTCGCTCAGCTCCTGTTCCAGGGGCGCGAGGAAGGTCGAGAAGATGTCGATCATGAAACCATTGGAGGTCGCGAGGATCTCACGAATGTCCTGATTGACGATGGTGTCGAAGATAATCGGGCGATGGCCGTCTTTTTCGGCGGCTATATTGATTTGTTGTACCATGGCCCGCGCTTTTTCCATGCTGTCGATATACGGCCGCGTGAATTTGCTGAAGGTAACGTTTTCGAACTGCGCCAACAGGCTCTGGCCGAGGGTTTCCGCTGTGATGCCGGTACCGTCGGAGATAAAGAAAGCAGATCGTTTCATTTGCGGCTTGGGCCTTAAGCTAGTGACGATTCTTGGATATGATAGGCGCGATTTGTCGGCCGGGAATGGCCCGCATTCTCACTTATTTTCCAGGTCCAGGCCATATAGCGGGCAAACGCTCCCTGGAGCAGCCGGCTTCTGAGCTTTTCCAACACAGTTAGTGGAGAGATCACCTTGGTAGAGTACGTAGTTTCCCTCGATAAGCTCGGCAAACACGATGTTGAGCATGTGGGGGGCAAGAACGCATCCCTGGGCGAGATGATCAGCAACCTCGCAGGTGCGGGCGTATCGGTCCCTGGTGGCTTCGCCACGACAGCTCAGGCTTATCGTGATTTTCTTGAGTTGAGTGGTCTGAACGACCAGATCCATGCAGCGCTCGATGCGCTGGATGTCGATGACGTCAACGCCCTGGCCAAGACCGGCGCGCAGATCCGTCAGTGGATCATGGAGGCCGAGTTCCCCGAGCGCCTCAACACCGAGATCCGTACCGCCTTCGCCGCACTGTCGGCGGGCAATCCCGACATCGCCGTGGCCGTGCGTTCCTCGGCCACCGCCGAAGACTTGCCGGACGCCTCCTTTGCCGGCCAGCAGGAAACCTTCCTCAATATCCGTGGCGTGGACAATGTGATTCGCGCTGCCAAGGAAGTGTTCGCCTCGCTCTTCAACGACCGCGCCATTTCCTACCGCGTGCACCAGGGGTTCGACCACAAGCTGGTGGCCCTGTCTGCCGGTGTGCAGCGCATGGTGCGTTCGGAAACCGGCACCGCCGGCGTGATGTTCACCCTCGACACCGAATCGGGCTTCCGTGACGTGGTATTCATCACCGGCGCCTATGGCCTGGGTGAAACCGTGGTCCAGGGCGCGGTAAACCCGGACGAATTCTACGTCCACAAGAACACCCTTGAAGCCGGTCGTCCGGCCATCCTGCGCCGCAACCTGGGCAGCAAGGCGATCAAGATGATCTACGGCGACGAAGCCAAGGCTGGTCGCTCGGTGAAAACCGTGGACGTGGACGCCGCCGATCGCGCGCGTTTCTGCCTGACCGATGCTGAAGTCAGCGAGCTGGCCAAGCAGGCGATGATCATCGAGAAGCACTATCAGTGCCCGATGGACATCGAATGGGCCAAGGACGGCGACGACGGCAAGCTGTACATCGTCCAGGCCCGTCCGGAAACCGTGAAGAGCCGTACCCAGGCCAATGTCATGGAGCGCTACCTGCTCAAGGAAACCGGCACCGTGCTGGTGGAAGGCCGTGCCATCGGCCAGCGCATTGGCGCCGGCAAGGTGCGGATCATCAAGGACGTGTCCGAGATGGACAAGGTCCAGGCCGGCGACGTGCTGGTCTCCGACATGACCGACCCGGACTGGGAGCCGGTGATGAAGCGCGCCAGCGCCATCGTCACCAACCGCGGCGGCCGGACCTGCCACGCAGCAATCATCGCTCGCGAGCTGGGCATTCCGGCAGTAGTGGGTTGCGGCAACGCCACCGAGCTGCTGAAAGATGGCCAGGGCGTGACCGTTTCCTGCGCTGAAGGCGACACCGGTTTCATCTTCGAAGGCGAACTGGGCTTCGACATCAAGCAGAACTCGGTGGATGCCATGCCGGAGCTGCCGTTCAAGATCATGATGAACGTCGGCAACCCGGACCGTGCCTTCGACTTCGCCCAGCTGCCGAACGCCGGCGTGGGCCTGGCCCGCCTGGAGTTCATCATCAACCGCATGATCGGCGTGCACCCCAAGGCACTGCTGAACTACGCCGGGCTGCCACAAGAGATCAAGGACAGCGTCGACAAGCGTATTGCCGGCTACCACGATCCTGTGGACTTCTACGTCGACAAGCTGGTTGAAGGCATCAGCACCCTGGCTGCGGCGTTCACACCGAAGAAGGTCATCGTGCGTCTGTCGGACTTCAAGTCCAACGAATACGCCAACCTGATCGGTGGCAAGCTCTACGAGCCGGAAGAAGAGAACCCGATGCTGGGCTTCCGCGGTGCTTCGCGTTACATCAGCGAATCCTTCCGTGACTGCTTCGAGCTCGAATGCCGCGCCCTGAAGCGCGTGCGCAACGAGATGGGCCTGACCAACGTCGAAATCATGGTGCCGTTCGTGCGCACCCTGGGCGAGGCCAGCCAAGTAGTTGATCTGCTGGCTGAAAACGGCCTCAAGCGCGGCGAGAACGGCCTGCGCGTGATCATGATGTGCGAACTGCCGTCCAACGCCATTCTGGCTGACGAGTTCCTCGAGTACTTCGATGGTTTCTCCATCGGCTCCAACGACCTGACCCAACTGACCCTGGGCCTGGACCGTGACTCGGGGATCATCGCCCACCTGTTCGACGAGCGTAATCCTGCGGTCAAGAAGCTGCTGGCCAATGCCATTGCCGCCTGCAACAAGGCTGGCAAGTACATCGGCATCTGCGGCCAGGGGCCTTCGGACCACCCGGACCTGGCCAAGTGGTTGATGGAGCAGGGCATTGAAAGCGTTTCGCTGAACCCGGACTCGGTACTGGAAACCTGGTTCTTCCTGGCTGAAGGTCAAGGCGCGGCGTAATCGGTGAGTGCAGAGCCGGTCGGTCGCAAGGCTGGCTGGCTCTTGAAGATTCAAGCAGGGCGTGCTTCTTCTGGATGCCGCCCTTTTTTGTGCAAGAAGAATATGCAAAGCAGCAGCAACCTATTTCCGGTCGCCTTGATCAGTGCCGAGCGTCGAGGCGACCTCAGCGAAGATGTCTATCGCTTGAAGCCCGGCAACAGTCCCGACCCTTCCGTGGAGTTGGCCGTTACCCGCCTGGGGCTGGCCGATGAGCCTGAAGCCCGGGGAATCCCCGTGGTCCTGCTGCATGGCAGCTTTTCCAATCGACGTTTCTGGTATTCGCCCAAGGGCATCGGGCTGGGGGCCTATCTGGCCCGCGCGGGATTCGATGTGTGGATTCCTGAAATGCGCGGTCACGGTTTGTCGCGCCGCAATGCCGACTACCGCAAGAACCGTGTCGCCGACTACGCTCGGTACGATTTGCCGGCAATTGCCGCCTTCGTCCGTGAGCAAAGTGTGCAGGTTCCCCATTGGATCGGTCATTCCCTGGGCGGCACTACCCTGGCGGCGGCGTTGGGCGGGCAATACCTGGGTGATGCGGGCGTGGCTTCGGCGGCGTTTTTCGGTACCCAGATCAGCCGTACCTACTGGCCCTTGAAGATCCCGATGGTGGAGTGGGGTGGGCGCCTGGTGATCAAGCGCTTTGCTCAGTTGTCCGGCTCGCGGCTCAAGCGCGGCCCCGAGGACGAGCCCATCGGGCTGGCTCTGGAGAGCATGCGCTGGCATGGATTGTTTGGTCGTTTCGGCGATGCCGACAAGGATTGGTGGGCGGGCCTGGCGCAGGTTACGGTGCCGGCACTGGCAGTCAGTGCCGCAGGGGATCATCAGGATCCGACCTGGGCCTGTCGCAAGTTGTTCGAGCAGTTGGGCAGCGAGCAGAAACAATTTGTCTGCCTGGGACGCGAGCAGGGATTCAGCGGTAATTTCGGTCACGTCGAGATGCTGGTGAGCAAACCGGCGCAGACTGAGGTCTGGCCGCTGGTCGCGTGCTGGCTCAAGGATCAGCAGGCTCCATTGCTGGTTTCTGTTGCCGAACCCGTGGCTGCGGTTTGAGGCGAAGGCTCTGACAAGGGCATTTCGCTCGATAGCGCTTGCGGCTAAGATATGACGCATTGCGCTGTTCTGGTCACATTCAGTTATTGAGTCGGCTTTCCGTTCCGCTGGCCTGGCTGCGAAAATACGGGGCAGGCGGGTTCGCTCATCAGGCCTTGCAGGTTAAACATCTGCGGTCTGGGCGCGTATCTATATAAGGCAGCACCGACACCTTCGATCGTGTTCTTTCTGTTACAGGAGTTTCTCGATGAACCATTACCTCACTCCCGACCTGTGCGACGCCTACCCGGACCTGGTGCAGGTGGTAGAGCCGATGTTCAGCAATTTCGGTGGTCGCGATTCCTTTGGCGGTGAAATCGTCACCATCAAGTGCTTCGAGGACAACTCGCTGGTCAAGGAACAAGTGGAACTCAAGGGGCAGGGCAAGGTGTTGGTGGTGGATGGTGGCGGCTCGCTGCGCCGCGCCCTGCTGGGCGACATGCTGGCCGAGAAAGCCGCAAAAAACGGTTGGGAAGGATTGGTGATCTACGGTTGCATCCGTGATGTGGATGTCATCGCCCAGACCGATCTTGGCGTCCAGGCCTTGGCCAGCCACCCGATGAAGACTGACAAGCGCGGCATCGGCGACCTCAATGTGGCGGTGACCTTTGCCGGTGTGACTTTTCGTCCTGGCGAGTATGTCTACGCCGACAACAATGGCGTGATCGTTTCGCCAAGCCCGCTGAAAATGCCTGAATAAACAATCGACCTGACAAGGGATGCGGATGTTCGAGGAAGAAAACGCGCAATGGGGGCTGGTACATGCCCTGGTACTGGATGGTGAAGGCGGTGCGCGTTCGATTGCCCGGACTGAGCTCGACGACCTGCAACTGCAGGCACATGAAAGCCTGTGGCTGCATTGGGATCGCAGTCATCCGCAGACCCAGACCTGGTTGCGTCGCTCCAGCGGCCTGAGCGAGTTCAGCTGTGACCTGCTGCTGGAGGAAAACACCCGCCCACGCCTGCTGGCGCTCCCGGACTCGGAGTTGCTGCTGTTTCTGCGGGGTATCAACCTGAACCCGGGGGCCGAGCCGGAAGACATGGTCTCGGTGCGGATCTTTGCCTCTGCCCAGCGGGTGATTTCCTTGCGCCTGCGTCAGTTGCGCGCCACCGATGAGTTGCTGGTGCAGCTTGCCGAGGGCCGAGGGCCGAAGACGTCTGCCGAACTCCTCCTTTATATGGCCGAGTACCTGACCCACAAGGTGCAGAATCTGGTCAGCGACCTCTCGGAAGTGGTCGATGGCGAGGAAGAAAAACTGGATGCCGACGAACGGTATACCCCCGAGCACGGCAGCATTTTGCAGATCCGTCGGCGGGCTGCCGGGCTCAAGCGCTTCCTGGCTCCGCAGCGGGATATCTTCGCCCAGTTGAGCCGGATAAAACTGCCCTGGTTCGCCGTGGACGATGGTGATTACTGGAACGAGCTGCACAACAGTCTGACCCGTTACCTGGAAGAGCTGGAATTGACCCGAGAGCGCGTGGGGCTTGTGCTGGAGGCCGAAGACCGGCGTTTGAGCGTGCGCATGAATCGCACCATGTACCGCTTCGGGATCATTACCGGGATCTTCCTGCCGATGAGTTTTCTCACCGGCCTTTTGGGGATCAACGTTGGCGGCATTCCGTTCTCGGCCAGCCCTTATGGTTTCATCATCGCCTGCCTTTTATTGTTGGCGGTGGCCGTGGGGCAATGGTGGTTGTTTCGTCGTTTGCGCTGGGTGTGATGATGCTTCATGTGACCCGAATAAATCTGATCGCGTCTTTTTCAGACATCACCAGAGGTGCGTATGCACGATCCGTTTGAACAGTCTTTGCGTGACATGCTCAAAGCCTCGCCATCGAGCCGCGATGACGATGCCTGCCTGGGCCGCGTACTGAAAACCGCCAACCGTCAGGTGGGGGCGGGGGATCTGTTCAGCCTTCTGGGCCGCTGGCTGCCGGCGCTGATGATCGCCTTGAATAACGGATCGGCTCATATTGCGCCGGTTTCTCGTCGTAAATCTTCTGCTCGCACTGCTGATAAGGCTGATTGAATATGGAACTGGATCTCTGGACGCAGAGCCTCGTCACGGCGATGACCGCCTTGTGGACCAAGGTGGCGAACTTCATTCCGAACCTGTTCGGCGCGTTGGTGGTGCTGTTGCTGGGCTTCGTGGTAGCCAAGCTGCTCGATACCCTGCTTTCTAAGTTGCTGGCCAAGCTGGGCCTGGATCGCCTCATGGGCGGCACCGGCCTGACCAAGTTGCTGTCTCGTGCGGGTTTGCAGGTACCCATCTCGACCCTGATCGGCAAGATCGTCTATTGGTTCGTTTTGCTGATTTTTCTGGTTTCTGCTGCTGAATCCCTTGGCCTTGAGCGAGTTTCGGCTACGCTCGATATGCTTGCGCTGTATTTACCGAAGGTTTTCGGTGCTGCGCTGGTGCTGCTGGTGGGGGTTTTGCTGGCGCAACTGGCCAATGGCCTGGTGCGCGGCGCCGCAGAAGGCGTAGGCCTGGATTACGCCAGCGGCCTGGGGCGAATTGCTCAGGGGCTGGTGATCATCATCAGTATTTCCGTGGCGATCAGTCAGTTGGAGGTCAAAACCGACCTGCTCAACCATGTGATCGTCATTGTATTGATTACCGTTGGTCTGGCTGTTGCACTGGCCATGGGGTTGGGAAGCCGGGAAATTGCCGGGCAGATTCTTGCGGGAATCTATGTGCGTGAGTTGTATCAGGTTGGGCAACAAGTACGCGTTGGTGAGGTCGAAGGCCAGATCGAAGAGATTGGCACGGTTAAAACTACATTGCTGACCGATGAGGGTGAGCTAGTCTCTCTCTCCAATCGGATCCTGCTGGAGCAGCATGTAAGTAGCCGCTAACCCGGCAAACCCTGCTAATGTATGCCGCCGCAAAATGCCCGTCATCGGGCTGCGGCGGACATTGACCTGACTGTCGGCACGACTCGTTTTGAATAAAACCCAATCGCTATCCACGCGCTATGACCCCCGTGAGCTCTCTGATGAGGAGTTGGTTGCGCGCTCACATACGGAGCTGTTTCACGTAACACGCGCCTATGAAGAGTTGATGCGGCGCTATCAGAGGACCCTATTTAATGTTTGTGCACGTTATCTGGGGAACGATCGGGATGCGGATGATGTCTGTCAGGAAGTGATGTTGAAGGTGCTGTATGGCCTTAAGAACTTTGAGGGTAAATCGAAGTTCAAGACATGGCTATATAGCATCACGTACAACGAGTGCATCACGCAGTATCGCAAGGAGCGGCGCAAGCGTCGGTTGATGGACGCTTTAAGTCTTGACCCCCTCGAGGAGGCGTCTGAAGAGAAGGCGCCGAAACCTGAGGAAAAGGGTGGACTTGATCGCTGGTTGGTGCATGTGAATCCGATTGATCGGGAAATTCTGGTGCTACGATTTGTCGCAGAGCTGGAGTTTCAAGAGATCGCGGACATCATGCATATGGGGTTGAGTGCTACAAAGATGCGTTACAAACGTGCTCTTGATAAATTGCGTGAGAAATTTGCAGGTATTGCTGAAACTTAGTTCGGCGCAAATATCTCTTACGTCTAGGTGAGTTCTGATAGACTTACCGCCGAGTTGTCCCCCGGTATGTGGGACTGCTTTACAATCACCAGATGGGGATTTAACGGATGAAACTGAAAAACACCTTGGGCATTGCCATTGGTTCTATTGTTGCCGTGACTTCGTTCGGCGTTCTGGCGCAAGGCCAAGGCGCGGTCGAGGGTGAACTGTTTTACAAAAAACAGTACAACGACAGCGTTAAGCACGTTGAAGACGGCTTCAACCCAGGCGCATCGATCGGCTACTTCCTGACCGACGATCTGTCGTTGAACGCCACTTACGACAAGACCAACCACACCCGTTCCAACGACGGTACTGGTAACCAGAAAATCAAAGGCGACAACTTCGGCCTGAACGCTCAGTACCACTTTGGTACCGTGGGTGACGCTCTGCGTCCATACGTTTCCGGCGGTGTTGCTCACAAGAGCATGACCAACGTTGAGGCCGACGGCCACAGCGGTCGCGATCAGTCGACTTTCCTGACTGCAGGCGCTGGTGTTAAGTGGTACATCACCGACAACCTGTTCGCCCGTGCTGGCGTTGAAGCTGACTACAAGCTGGACAACGGCAAGTGGGACTACGCTCCTACCATCGGCCTGGGTGTGAACTTCGGTGGCAGCGGCGGCAAAGTCGCTCCAGCTCCAGTAGCACCAGCTCCAGCTCCAGAGCCAGCTCCAGAAGCTCCAGTTGCTGAAGTGGTTCGTGTTGAGCTGGACGTGAAGTTCGACTTCGACAAGTCGGTCGTCAAGCCTAACAGCTACGCTGACATCAAGAACCTCGCTGACTTCATGAAGCAGTACCCACAGACCACCACCGTTGTTGAAGGTCACACTGACTCCGTCGGTCCTGACGCTTACAACCAGAAGCTGTCTGAGCGTCGTGCAAACGCCGTTAAACAAGTTCTGGTTAACCAGTACGGCGTTGGCGCTAACCGCGTTCAATCCGTTGGTTACGGTGAGTCCCGCCCAGTTGCCGACAACGCAACTGAAGCTGGTCGCGCAGTTAACCGTCGCGTAGAAGCCTCGGTAGAAGCTCAAGCTAAGTAATTAGCCTTGTAGCTTGGAAAAACCCGGCCTAGGCCGGGTTTTTCTTTGCCTGCGATTTGCCTTCCTGGCGCGAGAGTCAGGCCAGTTGCACCTGGGTTTCAGAGGTAGGGGCCGTGACCGACGCGGTTGCCGCGACTGCCCCGATAACCAGGATTGCCGGGCTCTTGAGGGCGAAAACCTGGGCGTCGCGTTCCATGTTCGCCAGTACGCTGCGGCATTCGCGCTGCTGCGGCAGCGAGGCGTTTTCAATCATCGCCACCGGCGTATCCGCCGCCAGTGCACCACCGAGCAACTGCTCGGCAATCTCCGCCAGCTTCGCCACCCCCATGTAGATCACCAGGGTCGTTCCGTTGTGTGCCAGCGCTTGCCAGTTCAGTTGGCTGTCGTCCTGCGTATGAGCAGTTACCAGAGTCACGCCTCGAGCAACGCCGCGTAGGGTCAGGGGAATATCACAGCGTGTGGCACCTGCCAGGCCGGCGGTTATGCCGTTTACCAGCTCCACTTCGATGCCCCGTGCCTTGAGCCACTGCGCCTCCTCGCCGCCACGCCCGAAAATGCACGGGTCGCCGCCTTTGAGGCGCACTACGCAGCGGCCCTGTCGGGCGTAGCGCAGCATCAAGCGGTAGATAAAGGCTTGGGGCGTCGAGCGACAACCGCCGCGCTTGCCCACCGGAATCACACGCGCCCCGGGGCAATGCTCCAGCACGGCAGGGTTCACCAGGTCATCGATCAGCACCACATTGGCCTCACCGAGGGCGCGTACGGCCTTGAGGGTCAGCAACTCCGGGTCTCCGGGGCCAGCGCCTACCAACCAGACTTTTGCATTCATAGGGGTTTCCTCACTCCAGGGCGACGACAGGTTGCACGCAAGCCGCGAGCAGGCGCTTGATCTCCGGCACGCAGGAGCCACATTGGCTGCCGCAACCCAGTTGCTGTTTCAGTTGTTCCATATCCAGGCCTTGCGCGATTCCGGCGCAGACCGCGCTGTGGCTGACGTTCCTGCAATTGCACAAGATGCGCTCCTGTTGTCCTCCCAGGCCGCTGGCGTCTGGCGGTGCACTCATCGGCGCCAGCAGCCAGCGCCTTAGTTGTTCATCGGCGCGGCCTTGCTGCCACAGCTCGTGCAGCCAATGCTGTGCCAGGGTTTCCCCGGACAAGCGGATGGCGATAATTCGCCCCTGTTCGATCCGCACTCGCTTGCCGATGGCCCGGCGCAGGTCGTCGTAGGCCAGTACCGGGCCTGTGTCGAGCTGCAATTGCCGGTCGATGGCCTGAAGCAGTGCCGCTTGTGGTGCTTGCGCATGGGCGGCGCGAATCACCAGTGCCGGGCGCTCGCGACCGGTCAGGCTGAGGCTGACATAGGCCAGAGCCTGGCAAAGAGGGCGTAGGGCCCGGAAATGCGCCTGCACATCACCTTCAATCAGCACGAATAGTTGCCAAGGCAGTTGCACCGGTTCCAGGCGCACGCCGCTGTGCTTGAGTTCCGGCTGTTTGGACAAGGGGTCGAAGGCGGGCTGGGTGACGGCATTGACCCCGCCCTTGAGGAAGCGATCGCCGAAGTGCATGGGCAGGAAGGCTTGCCCGGGGCGCACGCTGTCATCGCCGGTCACTGCCACGATTACGCTGCCGCGCCGGCTCTTCAGGTTCACCAGTTCTCCATCTCGCAGGCGTTGGCGCCGCAGTTCGTCCGGATGCAGGCTCAGCAAGGCTTCGCTGACATGGCCGAATAACTGCGCCGCAGTGCCCGTACGGCTCATGCCGTGCCATTGGTCGCGCAGGCGGCCAGTGATCAGGGTCAGGGGGAAGCGTGCGTCCCGCTGCTCCTTGGCTGCTACATAAGGGTCGCTGACAAAACGCGCACGGCCATTGGCGGTGGGAAAGATCCCGTGTACATACAGGCGCTCAGTACCCTGGGTCGCGCCTTCAGGGAAGGGCCATTGTTGTGGGCCGAGGCGGTCGAGCAACTCGTGGCTGAGGCCGCTCAGATCCAGGTCGCGGCCGCGGGTCAGGCCCTTGTATTCATCGAACACCCGGGCGGCGCTATCGAAGGCAAACAGGCTCGGCAGGTCGGGGCGCAGGAATCGCTCCAGGCGTTGAGCAAAATCCACGGTGATCGCCCAATCCGCTCGGGCCTCGCCGGGAGCGGCAACGGCCTGGCGGACATGGGAAACCCGGCGCTCGGAGTTGGTCACCGAGCCTTGTTTTTCGCCCCAACTGGCGGCTGGCAGCAACAGGTCGGCGAATGCCGCGGTTTCGGTGTTGGCAAAGGCTTCCTGCAGAACCACGAAAGGGCAGTTCAGCAGCGCCTCGTGCACTCGGTTCTGGTCCGGCAGGGATTGCGCCGGGTTGGTGCAGGCGATCCACAAGGCCTTGATGCGGCCGCTGCGCATCTGTTCAAACAGCTCCATTGCGCTCAAGCCAGGGCTGGCGGGCAGTTGCTCCACGCCCCAGTAGGCGGCGACTTCGGCGCGGTGTTCCGGGTCGGCAGCCTCGCGGTGTCCAGGCAGCAGGTTGCTCAAGCTGCCGGTTTCGCGCCCACCCATGGCATTGGGCTGACCGGTGAGCGAGAAGGGGCCTGCACCGGGGCGGCCGATTTGCCCGGTAGCCAGGTGCAGGTTGATCAATGCACTGTTTTTCGCGCTGCCGGCGCTGGACTGGTTCAGGCCCATGCACCACAGGGACAGAAAACTTGGCGCATTGCCCACCCACTGGGCGCATTCCTGCAATTGCTCGAGGCTGATGCCGCACAGCTGGGCCACCATCGGCGGGGTGTAGTCGCGGACCAGCGCCTTAAGCTGCACCAGGCCCTCGGTGTGTTGCTGGATGAAATCCCGGTCGATCCAGTCCTCCCACAGCAGCAGGTGAAGGATGCCGTGAAATAAAGCGACATCTGTGCCGGGCAAGATCGCCAGGTGCAGGTCAGCCAGGTCGCAAGTGTCGGTACGACGCGGGTCGATCACTATGACTTTCATCTGTGGGCGTTGGCTTTTGGCCTGTTCCAGGCGACGAAACAACACCGGATGGGCGTAGGCCATGTTGCTACCGACGATCATCACGCAGTCGCTTTGCTCCAGATCCTCATAGCTGCACGGCGGCGCGTCGGCCCCCAGGCTGCGCTTGTAGCCCACCACCGCCGAAGACATGCACAGCCGGGAATTGCTGTCGATGTTGTTGGTGCCCACCAGGGCCCGGGCCAGTTTGTTGAAGGCGTAGTAGTCCTCGGTCAGCAGTTGCCCGGAAATATAGAACGCCACGCTGTCCGGGCCGTGCTCGGCGATGGCCTGGGCGAACACCCCGGCGGCATGTTCCAGGGCGCTGTCCCAGTCGCAGCGGTTGCGGGCCAGGGCCTTGCCCAGGCGCAGTTCCGGGTACAGCGCGCGGGCCGCGTGGTCGCCGGTCAGGTGCAGGCTGGCGCCCTTGCTGCACAGTTTGCCGAAGTTGGCCGGGTGCGTCGGGTCGCCACTGACCCCGAGAATATGCCGGCCGTCATGCTCGATCAGTACCCCGCAGCCGACCCCGCAGTAGCAGCAGGTCGAGGCCGTGTTCTGGCGCTCCATTACCCGGCATCCTGCAGGGCCAGCAGCACCCGGCCGCTTTCCACTCGGGCCAGATGCTGGTGGGCGCAGCCTTGGTCTGGGGCCTGGGCCTGGCCGGACTCCAGATCGATCTGCCAGTTGTGCAGCGGGCAGGCTACCCGTTTGCCGTAGATCAGCCCCTGGGATAGCGGCCCGCCCTTGTGCGGGCAGCGATCGTCGAGAGCGAAGACTTGATCATCGCTGGTACGAAAAATTGCGATATCGCCCTTGGGGCCCTTGATGATGCGCGAGCCCAGGGTATTGATCTCTTCCAGGGCGCAGATATCCAGCCAGTTCATGCCGGCACCTCCAGTTGTTTTACGGGGATCGACTCGAACTCTTTTTTCAACTGCGGCTCGGCCAGGCGCTGTTGCCATGGGTCCTGCTCGAAGGACAGGGAAAACTGCAGGCGCTCGTTCAACGCCTTGCGCCGCTGCGGGTCTTCCAGCACGGCCTTTTTCACGTGTTCCATGCCGACCCGTTGCAGGTAGTGCACGGTGCGTTCGAGGTAGAAGGCTTCTTCGCGGTACAGCTGGAGGAAGGCGCCGTTGTATTCGCGCACTTCTTCGGCGGTCTTGAGCTTGACGAAAAACTCCGCCACCTCGGTCTTGATCCCGCCGTTGCCGCCGATGTACATCTCCCAGCCCGAATCGACGCCGATGATGCCCACGTCCTTGATCCCGGCTTCCGAGCAGTTGCGCGGGCAACCGGAGACCGCCAGCTTGACCTTGTGCGGCGACCACATGTTGAACAGGTCGTGTTCCAGCTCGATTCCCAGCTGGGTGGAGTTCTGCGTGCCGAAGCGGCAGAACTCGCTGCCGACGCAGGTCTTCACGGTGCGGATGGATTTGCCGTAGGCGTGGCCGGACGGCATGTCCAGGTCTTTCCAGACTCCGGGCAAGTCTTCCTTGCGGATGCCCAGCAGGTCGATGCGCTGGCCGCCGGTGACCTTGACCATGGGCACCTGGTACTTGTCGGCGACATCGGCGATGCGTCGCAGCTCGGACGGATTGGTCACGCCGCCCCACATCCGCGGCACCACCGAGTAGGTCCCGTCTTTCTGGATGTTGGCGTGGGCCCGTTCGTTGATCAGCCGCGATTGCGGATCGTCCCGGGCTTCCCCCGGCCAGGTGGAGATCAGGTAGTAGTTCAGCGCCGGACGGCAAGTGGCACAGCCGTTAGGGGTGCGCCAGTTGAGGTAGCTCATGGTGCCGGCGATGGTCAGCAGGTGCTGGTCGCGGATCGTCTGGCGGATCTGCCCGTGGTTCAGGTCGCTGCAGGCGCAGATGGCTTTTTCGCTTTTCGGCTTGACGTCCGCCGCGCCGCCCACGGTATTGATCAGGATCTGTTCCACCAGCCCGGCACAGGAGCCGCAGGAGCTGGCGGCCTTGGTTTGCTTCTTGACCTCGTCGACGCTGAACAGCCCCTGTTCCTGAATGGCCTTGACGATGGTGCCCTTGCACACCCCATTGCAGCCACAGACCTCGGCAGTGTCGGCCATGCTCATGGCCTTGTCCTGGCCCTGATGGCCGACGTCGCCCAGCGCGTTCTCACCGAACATCAGGTGGTCGCGGATCTCGCCGATGGCCTGCTGCTCGCGGATCTGCCGGAAGTACCAGCCGCCATCCGCGGTGTCGCCATACAGGCAGGCGCCGACCAGCACGTCGTCCTTGATCACCAGCTTCTTGTAGACCCCGCCAATGGGGTCGGCGAGGGTGATGGTTTCGGTACCGTCGCCACCCATGAAATCCCCGGCGGAAAACAGATCAATGCCAGTGACCTTCAACTTGGTGGACGTCACCGAGCCCTGGTAGCGGGCGAAGCCCAGTTGGGCCAGGTGGTTGGCGCAGACCTTGGCCTGTTCGAACAACGGCGCCACCAGGCCGTAGGCGATACCGCGGTGGCTGGCGCACTCGCCGATGGCGTAGATGCGCGGGTCAAAGGTCTGCAGGGTGTCGTTGACCAGTATCCCGCGGTTGCAGGGCAGGCCGGCCCGTTCCGCCAGCTCGGTGTTGGGGCGGATGCCGGCGGCCATCACCACCAGATCGGCGGGGATGATCTCGCCATTCTTGAACTGCACCGACCCGACCCGACCATTGCCGGCGTCGATCAGGGCCTGGGTCTGTTCGCACAGGCGGAACTTCAGGCCGCGGCTTTCCAGGGCGTTTTGCAACAACTGGCCGCTGGTCTGGTCCAGTTGTCGCTCCAGCAGCCATTCGCCGATATGCACCACGGTCACATCCATGCCGCGCAGCTTGAGGCCGTTGGCGGCCTCCAGCCCCAGCAGGCCGCCGCCGATCACCACCGCATGCGTGTGAGTCTTGGCCGTGTCGATCATCGCCTGGGTGTCGGCAATGTCGCGATAGCCGATCACCCCCTGCAGGTCCTTGCCGGGAATCGGCAGGATAAAGGGCGTGGAGCCGGTGGCGATCAGCAGACGGTCATACTCGGCTTCGCTGCCGTCCTCGGCGATCACCCGGCGCCTGATCCGGTCGATCTCTACCACCTTGCGGTTGAGCAGCAGCTTGATGTGGTGGTCCAGGTACCAGTCCAGGTCGTTGAGGACGATGTCCTCGAACGTCTGTTCTCCGGCCAGCACCGGCGACAGCAGGATGCGGTTGTAGTTGGTGTGGGGTTCGGCGCCGAAGACCGTGATGTCGTACAGCTCATCGCTCAGCTTGAGCAGTTCTTCCAGGGTGCGGACCCCGGCCATGCCGTTGCCGATCATCACCAGTTTGAGTCTTTTCATGGGCTTCTCCGGAGCTCAGGCAGGGTCAGTGACGCCTGGCTCGACAAAATGCGCGCAAACAAAAAAGGCGTCCCGTCAGTGGCCTGACGAGGACGCCTTTGTCCAATCCCGTTCTCTCGGGAAGCCTGCCTTCGTCGTTGAAGGCCGGGCTTTATGTCTGTTGCCTGACGCAATGCAGCGCCTGTGCCAAGTGGCCGAGGTGCTGGTTTTATTGAGCTTTGATGAAGGTTCTATGCGTGCTGATCTCGGCTGTTGCACTGAATTGAGACGCTATGCCCTGTTTCGGTTCTTTGTGGCAGATCGGGTCGCGTTTGGATCAACGGCTCCTAGGGACGCAGGATCCTGAGGTTTGTCGGGAGTTTGAGGGGCAAGGCCACCCACCCGATGGCCTCAGTGATGCAGCAGTGACAGCAACAAGATCAGGTTGAGCAGCAAGGCGAGCAGGGCGATGCCGCGCCAGACTTTCAGCGGTTCGCGTTCCAGTAATGGCCGCGATCTGGTGCTCAAGCTGCGGCGTTCGCCCTGTTCCAGCGCCAGTAGCCATTCTTCGGCAGTTTCGTAGCGCTGTGCCGGATCGGCATTCACTCCGCGCTCCAGGCTTTGTGCCAACCATTCCGGCAGGTCCGGGCGGTAGCGGCCGGGGTTCGTCGCTGCGCCGAAACGCGGGCGCTGGAAGGCTTCGATCTCGCCGTGGGGGTAGTGCCCGGTCAGCAGGTAGTACAGGCTGACGCCTACCGCATAGAGGTCCTGTTGCGGGCCGGGAGGTTCACCGTCGAAGGCTTCCGGGGCGATAAAGCTCGGGGTGCCGGGTAGCAGGTGTGCCGGGTCCGCCGAGAGGCCGGGGCAGTACGCCAGGCCGAAATCCAGTACCCGCAGTTCGCCATCGTCCCCCAGCAGCAGGTTGTCCGGTTTGATATCCCGGTGCAGGATCTGCCGCCGGTGCAGCAGACTGATTGCGCGTAGCAGATGCTCGGCCAGGGGCTGCCACTGGGCCAGGGGCAAGGGGCCGTTCTGGCGAAGCAGTTGTGCCAGGGTACGGCCCGGGTATTCGCGCATCAGGTAGTACAGGTGCTGGCGTGAAGTTGCGCTGTGTACCTGGGGAAAGTGACGCCCGGCAACGCGGCGCAGCAGCCATTCTTCGCATAGCAGTCCCTGGCAGGCCGTCAGGTCGTTGTGCAGGGCCGGGGGTAAGGTCTTCAGCAGCCAGGTTTGTTGCTGTTCGTCGTGTACCCGATACAGCAAGGCCTGCTGGCTGTGGCTGAGCAATGCCTCGACTTGCCAGCCCTCGAAGCGCTGGCCGGGTTTCAGCGGCGGCGGCAGGGGCCATTGCTGCAGCTGCAGCAGGGCGTCACCGAGGCTGCTTTCGCCGAGCTCATCGACTCGCACCAGCAGCGCGCTGGCGTTGTCCTGGCTGCCGGCCAGGTGGGCGGCGCGGACCAGGGTCTGTACAGCGCTGTCCGGGTCCGTCTGGTCACGCAGAATGGCAGCGATGGCGCTGTCGCCCAGGGTGGCCCAGACTCCATCGCTGAGCATCAGGAAGCTTTCGCCCTGGCGCAGTTCGCCGTCGAGGAAGTCCAGCACCAGATGTTGGTCCAGGCCCATGGCACGCTTGAGCACATGCTGCATGCCCGGTTGCTCCCAGACGTGGTCCTGGCTGATGCGTTGCAACTGCTGCCGGTGCCAGCGGTAGACCCGGCAGTCGCCGACATGGGCCAGGGTGAAGCGCCGGCCCCGCAACACCAAAGCGCTGAGGGTGGTGAGCAGTGGCTGGCCGCCGCCGTTGGCCTGGAGCCAACGATTCTGGGCGACCAGCAGGCGTTCCAGGGCTTGGGCCACAGCCCAGGTTTGCGGGGTGGCGTAGTAGTCCAGGGCCAGGGCCTGCACGCTTGAACGGGCGGCGAGGCCGCCGTCGGTGCACTGGCTCACACCGTCGGCGATGGCGAACAGCAGGCCTTTGCTTGCGGCCAGGTCCGGCGCCGGGGTGACCCGGCGCAGGGCGTCCTGATTTTCCGCCCGCGGTCCGGTGGCGCTGGCCTCGGCGTGGCTCAATTGCAGGCCCATGACGCCCTCAGACCCGCGCCGCAGTCACGGCGGCGGAGCCCCAGGTGGTTCTCCAGCGGCGCTTGACCCCGTGCAGGCCGAACCAGGCCAGGACCCCGAGACTGGCGAACAGCCACAGCGCCAGTTGATAGCTGCCGGTGCTCTGCTTGATCGCACCCATGCCCGCCGCCAGGGCAAAACCGCCGATGCCGCCGGCCATGCCGATCAGCCCGGTCATGACCCCTATTTCCCGGCGAAAGCGCTGCGGCACCAGTTGGAATACCGCGCCATTGCCTGCGCCGAGACCGAGCATGGTGCAGACGAACAGCACCAGCGCTGCATAGGAACTGGGCAGGTTGAAGCCCACGGCGGTGATGCACACCACCGCCACGCTATACATGCCGAGCAAGGTGCGAATACCGCCGAAACGGTCGGCCAGGGCGCCGCCCAGAGGGCGCATCAGGCTGCCGCCGAAGACGCAGGCGGCGGTGTAGTAGCCAGCGGTGACGGGGCTCAGGCCGTACTGGTCATTGAAGTAACCGGGCAGGGCGCTGGCCAGGCCGATGAAACCGCCGAAGGTCACGCTGTAGAAGAACATGAACCACCAGCTGTCACGATCACCCAGGGCCTTGAAGTAGTCGGCCATGGACTTGGCCTGGGGCCGTTGGGGGACGTTCTTGGCGAGCCAGGCGAACAGCGCCAGGGTCACCAGCAGGGGAATCAGGGCGAGGCCGAACACATTGCTCCAGCCATAGGCCGCTGCCAGTACCGGTGCCAGCAGGGCGGCGAACACCGTGCCGGAGTTGCCGGCACCGGCGATGCCCATGGCCTTGCCCTGGTGCTGCGGCGGGTACCACTGCGAGGCCAGGGGCAGGGCCACGGCGAAGGAAGCCCCGGCCATGCCGAGGCATACCCCCAGCAGCAGCGCTTGCTCATAGCTGTGGATGCCCAGCTTCCAGGCCATGAACAGCGCGCCGATGACGATCACCTGGCCGATCAGGCCGGCGGTCTTGGGCGACAGGCGATCGGCCAGCAGGCCCATGATGAAGCGCAGCACTGCGCCGGCGAGAATCGGCGTGGCCACCATCAGCCCGCGTTGCTGGGTGCTCAGGTGCAGGTCGGCGGCGATCTGCACCGCCAGGGGGCCCAGCAGGTACCAGACCATGAAGCTCAGGTCGAAATACAGAAAGGCCGCGAACAGGGTCGGGGTGTGGCCGGATTTCCAGAAGCTTGAATTCATCGCGCACCTCAGCTGATAAGAGTCGTTGGAGTCGTCATGAGCTTGCAGGTGGAGCGCCGCCACGGCCGCGCCACCGACCCCGGTCAGTGGGGCCAAAACGAAAAAACGTCGGCACCCGGCTCGTTGAGGGCGAGCAGGGCGCGCGACGTCTTTGTCGTAGGTGGGGCAACCGCCGTTGGTTACCGGTGTGGATCTGATAGCAAGAGCCGCGCCAACCTGCGGCCAATGCTGGCTCCCATGGGCAGGTTCGCTGTAGGAGCTGGCTTGCCAGCGAAGGCACCCTCAAGACTGGCACAAGGTTCAGAGGCCTATTCGCCGGCAAGCCGGCTCCTACGGGGCGCAGGTCAGCCCAGCAGTTCCTGCATGGCGATGATCTGTTCCGCGACCTGGATCAGCTTCTGCTGTTTGCTCATGGCCTGGCGACGCATCAGGGTGTAGGCCTGTTCTTCGTCGCAGTCCTTCATCTTCATCAACAGGCCCTTGGCCAGTTCGATGCGCTTGCGCTCGGCCAGTTGCTGGTCCCGGGCCTGGAGTTGCGCGCGCAGGGCCTGGTCGCTTTCAAAGCGCGCCATGGCCACGTCGAGGATAGGCTGCAGGCGCTGGACCTGGATGCCCTCGACGATGTAGGCGCTGACCCCGGACTTGATCGCCTGGCGCATTACCCCCGGATCGTGTTCATCGGTGAACATCACGATGGGCCGGGGTTGATCGCGGCTGACCAGCACCACTTGCTCCATGACATCGCGGCTGGGTGACTCGGTATCGATCAGGATCACGTCCGGACGCACCGTTTCGACGCGGCCCGGCAGGTCGATGGTCAGGCCGGATTCGTCAATCACCTCGAAACCGGCTTCGCTGAGGGCGGCCTTGAGCCTTCCGACTTTTTTCGCGGTGTCGTTGATCAGCAGGATACGCAGCATGTTCGCGGGCTCCGATCAGCGGTGGGCAACAAGGGGAGGGGTGCCGTTCATCGCATGCAGGCGGAAGCTGCGGGCATAGGCGGCAGGCTCAGAGCCGTCCCACACCTTGCCATCGATCAACTGGCTGCTGCGCATGTTCTGGCCCCAGGCGGCGATGCCTAGCGCGGTGGCGGCTTCGCGGTACAGCTCCAGCTGCTGCACGTGGCGAGCGACGCCCAGGTAATCCGGGTCTTCCCGCAGCAGGCCCCAGCGCCGGAACTGGGTCATGAACCACATGCCGTCGGACAGGTAGGGCAGGTTGACGGCGCCATGATGGTGAAAACGCAGGGCGTGGGGGTCCTGCCAGCGATTGCCCAGGCCGTCGGCGTAATCCCCCAGTAGCCGCGGCTCGATGCAGTCCAGCGGTGCATTCAGGTAATCGGCAGCGCTCAGCAACTGGGCGGTGCTGCGGCGGTTTTCCGGGCTTTGCTCGATAAAGCGGCTGGCTTCGAGAATCGCCATCACCAGGACCCGGGCGGTGTTCGGGTATTGCTCGACGAAGGCGCGGGTGCAGCCGAGGACTTTTTCCGGGTGATCCGGCCAGATCGCCTGGCTGGTGGCCAGGGTGAAGCCCTGATCCTGCTGCACTGCACTGGCGCTCCAGGGTTCGCCGACGCAGAACCCGTCGATGCGCCCGGCCTGCAGATGAGCCACCATCTGCGGTGGCGGCACCACTACGCTGTCGACATCCTGCAGCGGGTGGATACCCTGGCTGGCCAGCCAGTAGTACAGCCACATGGCGTGGGTACCGGTGGGGAAGGTCTGGGCGAAGGTCAGTCGTGCCCGGCTTTGGTGCACATGGCGGTCCAATGTCTCAGGGCTGGTCACCTTGAGGTTCTGCAGCTCCCGGGACAGGTTGATGCTCTGGCCATTCTGGTTCAGGCCCATGAGCACTGCCATGTCGCAGGGGGTGGTGCCGCCGATACCCAGGTGTACCGCGTAGATTAGACCGTACAGGCTGTGGGCGGCGTCCAGTTCGCCGCTCACCAGCTTGTCCCGCAGCCCGGCCCAGGAGCTCTGGCGCTTTAGGTTCAGAGTCAGTCCGTAGGGCTGGGCAAAGCCCTGGGTGGCGGCGACCACCACTGAGGCGCAATCGGTCAGGGCCATGAAGCCCAGGTCGATGGCGGACTTTTCCGGGGTATCGCTGCCGTTGACCCAGGCCAGCGGGGTGTTGGGGAGATCGGTCATGACGTGGCACCTTGCATAAAAAAGCGTCGTACCCGCCGACCGGGTGAGGCCGGGGCGGGTGACGACGCCATTGTCCTGGGACCTCAGCCGCCCTTGGCCGAGGTCTGCATGCACATGAGGGTGCAAGGCATATGCCAGCCCGGCGGGGATTTCACTTCGCGCCTCGCCTGCAAGCCCCGGGGCCGGCTATAATCGGCGCCCTATTTCGCCGCCAACCGAGTTCATCCCGCCCATGTATACCCTGGCCCGCCAGCTGTTGTTCAAACTCTCCCCGGAAACCTCCCACGATCTGTCCCTGGACCTGATCGGCGCGGGCGGGCGTTTGGGCCTTAACGGGCTGCTGTGCAAGGCCCCGGCGCAGATGCCGGTCAAGGTCATGGGCCTGGAGTTTGCGAACCCGGTAGGGCTGGCTGCGGGCCTGGACAAGAACGGCGCAGCCATCGACGGCTTCGCCCAATTGGGGTTTGGTTTTGTCGAGATCGGCACCGTCACCCCACGCCCGCAACCGGGCAACCCCAAGCCGCGGATCTTCCGCCTGCCCCAGGCCGAGGCCATCATCAACCGCATGGGCTTCAACAACCTCGGGGTCGACAACCTGCTGGCACGGGTCGCGGCCTCGCAATACAAAGGCGTGCTGGGGATCAATATCGGCAAGAACTTCGACACCCCGGTGGAGAGGGCGGTGGATGATTACCTGATCTGCCTGGACAAGGTCTATGCCCATGCCAGCTATGTCACGGTCAACGTCAGCTCGCCCAATACCCCGGGCCTGCGCAGCCTGCAATTTGGCGAGTCGCTCAAGCAACTGCTGGCGGCCTTGAGCCAGCGCCAACAGGAACTGACTGCGATCCACGGCAAGCGTGTACCGCTGGCCATCAAGATCGCTCCGGACATGAGCGACGAGGAAACCGTGGAAGTGGCCCGCGCCCTGCTTGAAACCGGCATGGACGCAGTGATCGCCACCAACACCACTTTGAGCCGTGAAGGTGTCGAAGGCCTGGAGCACGGCGCCGAGGCCGGCGGCCTGTCCGGCGCACCGGTACGGGAAAAGAGCACCCACACGGTCAAGGTACTGGCTGCTGAACTGGCCGGCCGTTTGCCGATCATCGCCGTGGGCGGCATCACCGAAGGCAAGCACGCGGCTGAGAAGATCGCTGCGGGCGCCAGCCTGGTGCAGCTGTATTCGGGGTTCATCTACAAGGGGCCGGCGCTGATTCGCGAGTCGGTGGATGCCATCGCGGCCATGGGCTGAGAGGGAAGGACAGCACGCGGGCATAAAAAAGGGCTCCTCGAAGGAGCCCCTGGGCCGAAGCCCGCCGCCCGGATGGGGCGTGCGTGGTTAAGTCGTCATCTATTCAAGTTTTAGGTGTCGGAATGTGCCCTGATCAGCCGACAGCGCGAAGTTCGTTGAGTCTGTGAATGCCCGCAGTGCCTGTCATACCGTCCCAGTTGTCGCCGCGTCCTTCTCGCCAGCCGTTAATCCAGGCTTGGCGTACCGACGGTAGAGTAAATGGGCAAAGCTCACGGGACTTGCCATTAACGCCATACTGATATCCGCGTAAAAACGCTTTTTCCAACGGATCACGCTTTAGTCTTCTCATAGGGTGTTTCCCTCACTTGTTGACTGTTTTATGTCCCGTCGACCTTCGTTGAGGTCGGGCAGATTGCTTCTGCCGTTGGTGCTCGCTGCCGGCGTCGCGAGCCTTGATGTTGACGCCGTTGCGGCGCCAACCTGTGTTGAGTTCTAACCAATAGGTCACAGCAAGTGAATGATCGTTTTGTCATAAGGACGTAACGATAATGCTGTCCAGGCCATAAGCCTGGGACGGTTTTGTAGCGTGCCTGTCACGCAAAGCCCCCTGTGATCAGCCTCTCACTAGATGATGAGGTTAATGCTTTAGTGAGAATGTCGAACGGTTGCACTCAACTACTATTCGACGAAGGGTCGACTTATGTCATTTTGTTGCCCTGACTTTTTATCTGTCCCGGCCTCTAAGCTCTTTTGCCCTGCAAGAAAGCCAGCCTGCCGGGGTGGGACGGCGCAGTTTCGCGCCACACGAGCGCTCTTGAAGAAAAGCGCTTGATTGAAAACCGAACGGGCGATGCGTTGCCCGTTCACTTATTGCTAAAGGCCCTGGTATTCCCATGTCGGATCGTTACGAAATCTTCCTCACCTGTCCCAAAGGCCTTGAAGGCCTGCTGATCGAGGAAGCCGTCGGGCTTGGCCTTGAGCAAGCGCGTGAGCACACTTCTGCCGTGCGCGGCTTGGCCGACATGGAGACAGCCTATCGCCTGTGCTTATGGTCGCGCCTGGCCAACCGGGTGCTGCTGGTGCTCAAGCGCTTCTCGATGAAGGACGCCGAGGATCTCTACCACGGCGTGCTGGATGTCGACTGGCAGGACCACATGCTGGCCGACGGCACCCTGGCCGTGGAGTTCAGCGGCCATGGCTCGGGCATCGACAACACCCACTTCGGCGCCCTGAAGGTCAAGGACGCCATTGTCGACAAGCTGCGCACTCCGACCGGCGAGCGCCCTTCGGTGGACAAGCTCAACCCCGACCTGCGGATCCACCTGCGCCTGGACCGCGGCGAAGCCATCCTCTCCCTGGACCTCTCCGGCCACAGCCTGCACCAGCGCGGCTACCGCCTGCAGCAAGGCGCCGCGCCGCTCAAGGAAAACCTGGCGGCGGCGATCCTGATCCGTTCCGGCTGGCCGCGCATCGCTGCTGAAGGAGGTGCCCTGGCCGACCCGATGTGTGGCGTGGGCACCTTCCTGGTGGAGGCGGCGATGATCGCCGCCGACATCGCCCCCAATCTCAAGCGTGAACAATGGGGCTTCACTGCCTGGCTCGGCCACGTGCCGGCGCTGTGGCGCAAGTTGCACGACGAAGCGCTGGCCCGGGCCCAGGCCGGCCTGGCCAAGCCACCACTGTGGATCCGCGGCTACGAAGCCGACCCGCGTCTGATCCAGCCCGGCCGCAACAACGTAGAGCGCGCCGGCCTGAGCGAGTGGATCAAGATCTACCAGGGCGAAGTGGGCACCTTCGAGCCGCGCCCGGACCAGAACCAGAAAGGCCTGGTGATCTGCAACCCACCCTACGGCGAGCGCCTGGGTGACGAAGCCAGCCTGCTGTACCTCTACCAGAACCTCGGCGAGCGCCTGCGCCAGGCCTGCCTGAACTGGGAAGCGGCGGTGTTCACCGGCGCTCCGGACCTGGGCAAGCGCATGGGCATCCGCAGCCACAAACAGTACTCGTTCTGGAACGGCGCCTTGCCCTGCAAGCTGCTGCTGATCAAGGTCCTGCCGGATCAGTTCGTCACCGGCGAGCGCCGCACCGCCGAGCAGCGCCAGGTGGAACGCGAGCAGGCCCAGGCCGCCGCGGACGAAGCACCTGTGCGCCAGTACAACAAGAATGGCAACCCGATCAAGCCGGCCCCGGCTCCTGCTCCCGTGGTTGAGCAGGCGCGCCTGAGCGAGGGCGGGCAGATGTTCGCCAACCGCCTGCAAAAGAACCTCAAGCAACTGGGCAAGTGGGCCAAGCGCGAGGGCATCGAGTGCTACCGTGTCTACGATGCCGACATGCCGGAATACTCCCTGGCCATCGACCTCTACCAGGATTGGGTGCACGTGCAGGAGTACGCGGCGCCCAAATCGGTGGACCCGGAAAAGGCCCAGGCACGTCTGTTCGATGCCCTGGCGGCGATTCCCCAGGCGTTGAATGTCGACAAGAGCCGGGTGGTGATCAAGCGTCGCGAGCGCCAGAGCGGCACCAAGCAGTACGAGCGCCAGAGTGCCCAGGGCCAGTTCACCGAAGTTCGTGAAGGCGGGATCAAGCTGCTGGTGAACCTTACCGACTACCTGGATACCGGGCTGTTTCTCGATCACCGGCCGATGCGCATGCGTATTCAGCAAGAGGCGGCGGGCAAGCGTTTCCTCAACCTGTTCTGCTACACCGCCACCGCCAGTGTGCACGCGGCCAAAGGCGGCGCGCGCAGCACCACCAGCGTCGACCTGTCGAAAACCTATCTGGACTGGGCACGCCGCAATTTCTCGCTCAACGGTTTCTCCGACAAGAACCGCCTGGAGCAGGGCGATGTGATGGCCTGGCTGGACAGCTGCCGTGACGAGTTCGACTTGATCTTCATCGACCCGCCGACCTTCTCCAACTCCAAACGCATGGAAGGGGTGTTCGACGTGCAGCGTGACCAGGTGCAGTTGCTGGACCTGGCCATGGCGCGCCTGGCGCCGGGGGGCGTGTTGTATTTCTCCAACAACTTCCGCAAGTTCCAGCTGGATGAAAACCTCGCCGCGCGCTACCAGATCGAGGAGATCACGGCGAAAACCATCGACCCGGATTTCGCCCGCAACGGCAAAATCCACCGTGCCTGGAAAGTCACCGCGCGCTGATGGCCGGATATGTCCCCGAGGCCTGTTTTTTCAGGTTTCGGGGGCTGTTTAGCGCTGGTCAAATTAGTGGCTAATAGCTATAACTCACACTTGGTCCGGATGATGCCCAAACTCGCTGGCGTGATGAGTTCTACTTATGCCTCTGCATGTTGTACGCCCGAAAATCCTGGGTTTCATAAGTGAAGAGGTATCTGCCTGGCTGGTGGCGGTGCTGGTCCTGGTTGCGGGCGGCATCCTCACCGGGCTCTTGGCCTGGTCCACCTACAGCCTGAACAAGCAGCAGGTGCGCCAGCGCTTCCAGTTGCTGGCCGGCGAACGCTACAGCCGCATCGAAGAACGCTTTCAAGACCAGGAGCAACGCCTGGACGGCTTGCGGCGCTTCTTTGTCAATTCCGACCTGGTGACCCGCCAGGATTTCGATGGCTACGCCAAACCCTTGTTGCGCCGCACCCAGGCCTATGCCTGGGCGCCTCTGGTGAGCCGCGCCCAGCGCCCGGGGTTCGAGCAGTCGATTCGCGATCAGGGGCTGCCGGGGTTTTCCATTTTGCAGTTGAATGCCACGGGTCAGATGGAGCCGGCCGGCGAGCACGATGACTACGCGCCGGTGCTGTACAGCCAGACCCAGAGCCCCCTGGGGTCGCCCCTGGGTTACGACCTCCTGGCTCAACCCCTGCGCCGAGCCACCCTGGAACGTGCTCGGGAACTCAATGGCCTGGCGGTCTCTCCGCCTTTGCAACTGGTGGCCGTGGACCAGGCCTATGCGCGAGGGGTGCTGCTGGCGGCGCCGGTCAGGCGCGCGCAGGATGCTTCCGGCCCCCAGGACCGGCCCTACGGCTATGTTCTGGCGATCATCAGCCTGCGGCAACTGGTGGCGGACGGCCTGCCGGTTCCTGCCAGCGATAACCTGTCGGTGCGGATTCTCGACCTGTCCACCGAGGGCCAGCACGAGGTGCTCTACGAGTCGAACAACCCGCCCATCAGCAGCAGCCTGACCGCCAGCCGCCTGCTGCGCCTGGCGGACCGGGACTATCAAGTGGACATACGCCCCAGCGCGGCCTTCCTGCACGCCAACCATTCAGCCCTGGGTAGCCTGGTGATCCTTGGCGGCATGCTCAGCCTGCTGCTCAGCGCCTTGCTCTACGTCCTGGTCAGCCAGCGTCAGCGGGCTCTGGCCCTGGTGGAGCAGCGCACCGAGGAGCTGCGTAGCAGCGAGCAGGCGTTGCGCGGCACCCACAGCCAGTTGCGCTGCGTGCTCAATGCCGCCACTCAGGTAGCGATCATTGCCACCGACCTGCGCGGAGTGATCAGCACTTTCAATGCCGGGGCCGAGCAGATGCTCGGCTACAGCAGCAGTGAGGCGGTGGGGCACCTGACCCTGGAAAGCCTACACCTGCCCGAAGAGTTGGAAAGCTGGGCCCAGAGCCTCACCCAGCGTTACGGCAAAGCCATCCCGGTGTCCCAGGCGATGTTGGTGGAAGAGGGCATGGCCGGCGGGCATGAGGCCCGGGAATGGACCCTGGTACGGCGTGACGGCAGCCATCTGCAAGTCAACATGCTGGCCACCCCGGTGCTCGACGACCAGGGGTTGTGGATCGGCCATCTGGCCATCTGCATCGATATCACCGAACGCAAGCGCGTGCATGAAGCCCTGGCCGCCCGTGACCGCTTGCTGCAGCGGCTCAGCGCCCACGTTCCCGGCGGGATCTATCAGTTCAAGCTGGACGCCGACGGACATACCAGTTTTCCCTATGCCAGCGATGGCCTGCGCGAGATCTACGAGATCGAGCCGCAACTGCTGCAGCAGGATGCCGAGGCGGCATTCGAGCGCATCCATCCTGAGGATGTGGAGCGGGTGCGTGAGTCGATCCGGGTTTCGGCGCAGCAGCTCAGTCCCTGGCGCGAGGAGTACCGGGTCTGCCTGCCGCAGCGGGGGGTGCGCTGGATGCGCGGCGCAGCGAGCCCGGAAAGCCTGCGGGGCGGCGGTGTGCTCTGGCACGGCTATATATCGGATATCTCCGATCTCAAGCGGGTCGAGGAGGAACTGCGGGCATTGTCGGTCACCGACTCCCTGACCGGTATCCACAACCGGCGCTATTTCCAGGAGCGGCTACAGGCCGAGATGCACCGCCTGGAGCGAGGTGGTGGCGTCATGGCGGTGATCATGCTGGACATCGACCATTTCAAGCGGATCAACGATCAGTACGGTCACGGTGTGGGGGATCAGGTGCTGCGCGGGTTGTGCGAGCGCATCGGCCGGCGCCTGCGGCGCATCGACGTCTTCTGCCGTCTGGGGGGAGAGGAGTTCATGGTCCTGTGCCCGGACACCAGCGGCCAGCAAGCGCTGATTCTGGCGCAGGAGCTGTGGCACGGTGTGCGCAGTTCGCCGATCGGGCCGGTAGAGAGTGTCACCGCCAGTTTCGGTATCGCCAGTTGGCGTGCGGGGGAGGGTGCAGATGAGCTGCTGCTGCGGGCCGACTCTGCGGTCTATGCCGCCAAGCAGGCGGGGCGGGACCGGGTCCTGATGGAACAGCCGTGAACACTGGCGGCGCGCAAGGCTTGCCGCCGCCAGCGTCGCCGCTTACAGCACCGAAGCGCTGGTCGCCAGTTTCGGCTGGCGGTACAGGTCCAGCAGGACCTGGTCGAGTACCGAAGAGGCGCCAAATGGCCGTGGGTCGTTGAGGATTGCCACCACCGCCCAGGTATTGCCGTTGTCGTCGCGGCTGTAGCCGGCGATGGCGCGTACGGTGTTCAGGGTGCCGGTCTTGATGTGCGCCTCACCGGACATGGCGGTGCGCTTGAGGCGCTTGCGCATGGTGCCATCCATGCCGGCGATCGGCATCGAGCTGATGAACTCGGCGGCGTAGGGGCTCTTCCACGCCGCTTGCAGCAGGCCGGCCATTTCCCGGGCACTGACCCGCTCGGCACGCGACAGGCCGGAACCGTTCTCCATCACCAGGTGCGGCGAGGTGATGCCTTTCTTCGCCAGCCATTGGCGCACCACACGCTGGGCTGCCTTGGCGTCGTCGCCATCGGCTTCGTTGCGGTACTTGGCCCCCAGGCTCAGGAACAACTGCTGGGCCATGGTGTTGTTACTGTATTTGTTGATGTCGCGGATGATTTCCGCGAGGTCCGGAGAGAAGGCGCGGGCCAGGACCTTGGCATCCTTGGGTACCACGGCCAGGCGATCCTGGCCCTGGATGCTGCCGCCCAGCTCGCTCCAGATCGCCCGCACCGCGCCGGCGGTGTAGGTGGCGTGGTCCAGCAGCGACAGGTAAGTCTGGGAACTGCAACCATCACCCAACTGCCCGCCGACGGTCACGATCACGCTGCCATCGGCCTGGGTGACGGGGTTGTAGCGCACGTCTCCGGTGCACTGCTTGGTGTTGACCGCCTTGACCTGGTTGTCGATGCGGATCTTGGCGATCGGCGGCTCCACCGAAACCAGGACCCGTCCTGAGTCATTGCGGGCAACGAAGCGCAGGGCCTTGAGGTTGACCATCAGGGCGTCCGGCTTGACCAGGAACGGCTTGTTCTCGTCGTTGCCATCGTCATTGAATTCCGGCAGTTGCGGCTGCACGAAGAAGTTGCGGTCCAGCACCAGATCGCCAGTGACTTGCTGTACGCCATTGGCCCGCAGGTCACGCATCAGCAGCCAGAGCTTCTCCATGTTCAGCTTGGGGTCGCCGCCGCCCTTGAGGTACAGGTTGCCATTGAGGATGCCGCCGCTGAGGGTGCCGTCGGTGTAGAACTCGGTTTTCCACTGGTGGGTCGGGCCGAGCATTTCCAGGGCTGCGTAGGTGGTCACCAGTTTCATGGTGGAGGCCGGGTTCACCGATACGTCGGCATTGAAGATGGTCGGGGTGCCGGGGCCGTTCAGGGGAATCATCACCAGGGACAGGGCGTTATCCGGAAGTTTGCTGGCTTTGAGGGCTTGCTGGACCTTGGGGGTCAGGGTGGTGTTGACCGGAGCCGCGGAAACGGGAAAGGCCAGGGGGAGAAAAACACTGGCCAGCAACAGAGGACGCAACGATTTGATCATATGAAATGGAACCCTGCAGTCGAGGGGAAAAAAGGCGAGGGCATGCAGATAAAATCCCTCAGTGGTCATGAAAGTGTCGGCATTATGCCCCAAGGTATAGCGGCTTGTGCCGTGCCACGGGCCGCTGGGGCGGTATTTTTTTTACCAATGGCAGGGTCGCATCCTCATAGAGTCAGGCAATCGCCGGCCTAAACTGGTAAAGTGCCGCCCGTTATTACTTATGAGGATTGTTCCATGGCCACTAACCGTTCCCGCCGTCTGCGCAAAAAACTCTGCGTAGATGAATTTCAGGAGCTGGGTTTTGAGCTGAACCTGGATTTCAAAGAAGGTCTGGCTGACGAAGCTATCGACGCTTTCCTCGACGCATTCCTCAAAGAAGCGATGGAAGCCAACGGCCTGGGCTATGTAGGCGGCGACGACTTCGGTCTGGTTTGCCTGAGCAAGCGCGGTTCCGTCAGCGAAGAGCAACGTGCCACCGTTGAAGCCTGGCTCAAGGCGCGCACCGAGCTGACCACCGTTGAAGTCAGCCCGCTGCTGGACGTGTGGTACCCGGACAACGCGATCAACCCAGTCGCGTGATGTCATGCATGAGCGACCCGTCCGGGTCGCTCATGCGTTGTTGCCCGAGGGCAACCTGTCGATTTTCCCCTTTGTATCCTTGCCTCTGCCACGGGCCAGTCCCGGGCGTTGTCGTGGGCGCCGTTCGCCGGCAAGCCGGCGCGTGAGCGAGCGCCGGTCGGTGTAGAAGCCGGCTTGCCAGCGAAGCCCTTCAGGCGCTGCGCCAGTTCAGGATCATCAGGGTCACCACCCCGGCAACAATTCCCCAGAACGCCGAGCCGATGGAGAACAGCGTCAGCCCCGACGCCGTGACCATGAAGGTGATCAGCGCCGCTTCCCGTTCCTTCACTTCGCTCATGGCGATGCTCAGACCGTTGATGATCGAACCGAACAGCGCCAGGGCCGCGATGGACAGCACCAGCTCCTTGGGCAGGGCGGCGAACAGCGCCGCCAGGGTGGCGCCGAAGACCCCGGCGATGCCGTAGAAAATCCCGCACCACACCGCCGCGGTGTAGCGCTTGCTGTGATCCTCATGGGCATGGGGGCCGGTGCAGATGGCGGCACTGATGGCCGCCAGGTTGATGCCATGGGAGCCGAAGGGCGCCAGCAGCAGCGAGGCCAGCCCGGTGGCGGTGATCAGCGGCGAAGCCGGGACGTTGTAGCCGTCGGCCCGCAGCACGGCGATCCCCGGCATGTTCTGCGAGGTCATGGCCACCACGAACAGCGGAATGCCGATGCTGATGGTGGCGGCCAGGGAGAAGTGCGGCGTGGTCCATACCGGGGTCGCCACTTCCAGGTGAAAGCCGCTGAAGTCCAGCAGGCCCATGGCCCCGGACAAGGCCGTACCGATCAGCAGCGCAGCCAGTACCGCATAGCGCGGCGACAGGCGCTTGACCACCAGGTAGGTGAGGAACATGCCCAGCACCAGGCCGGTGCGGTGCTGGGCGGCGACGAAGATTTCACTGCCGATCTTGAACAGAATCCCCGCCAGCAGGGCCGCCGCCAGGGACGCCGGGATCTTTTTCATCAGCCGCTCGAAGCTGCCTGTCAGGCCGCACAGGGTCACCAGCACGGCGCAGGTGATATAGGCGCCGATGGCTTCGCCGTAGGTCACTCCGGACAGGCTGGTGATCAGCAGAGCGGCGCCGGGGGTCGACCAGGCGATGGTGATGGGGGTGCGATAGCGCAGGGAGAGGCCGATGCTGCACACCGCCATGCCGATGGAAATGGCCCAGATCCACGAGGAAATCTGACCGCTGGTCAGCCCGGCGGCCTGCCCGGCCTGGAACATCAGCACCAGGGAACTGGTGTAGCCGGTCATCATGGCGATGAAGCCGGCCACTATGGCAGACGGCGAAGTGTCGGCCAGAGGGCGTAGCTGCGCGGGAGTGGCATCGGACATTACTGCTGTTCCTTGTTCTTGAAAGACGCAAAAAACCACATCCGGCGCGCATTGATCGAGGCGGGCTCGAGCAATGGGCCAGTAATGGGGTTCAAGGTCCAAGCCTAAACTTAAAAGTAACTTTGCATTGCAATACAGCCGTGACTACAAATAGCCGTACAGTCGTTGAACAAGTCGCGGGCCCGACAACACTTTTTGCTAGTGATGGCCATGGGTTGTGTACAATGTGCCCCTGTTTTAACGCGATACTTGCCAGCGACCCACCGTGGCGTATTAAAGTCACGCTGAAATCGCCGCAGTCCTCCCGACCCGAGTGCCCATGAACGAACAGTTGCAACCTCTCAAGAAACAACCGCGAGCAGGCAAAGCCGGTCGCAGCGGAACCCAGGACGATATTGTCTACGCGCACATCTTTGAGGCCATCCTCGAGCAGCGCCTGGCGCCGGGCACCAAATTGAGCGAAGAGGCGCTGGGGGAGATTTTCGGAGTCAGTCGGACCATCATCCGTCGCGCGCTGTCGCGCCTGGCCCATGAAGGCGTGGTCCTGCTGCGGCCCAACCGTGGCGCGGTCGTCGCCAGCCCGAGCGTCGAGGAAGCCCGCCAGGTATTTCTCGCCCGGCGCCTGGTGGAGCGGGCCATTACCGAACTGGCCGTGCAGCATGCCACTGCCGAGCAGTTGCTGGAGTTGCGGCAGATGGTCAACGAGGAACGCGACAGCTTTTCCCGCGGCGATCGTGGTGCCGGTATCCGCCTTTCCGGGGAGTTTCACCTGAAGCTGGCGGAAGCGGCGAAGAATGCCCCGCTGATCAGCTTCCAGCGCAGCCTGGTGTCCCAGACCTCGCTGATCATTGCCCAGTACGAAAGCGGTAACCGTTCGCACTGCTCCTACGATGAGCACACCCAACTGATCGATGCCATCGAAGCCCGGGACGGCGAGCTGGCGGTGAACCTGATGATGCACCACATGGACCACATCGACAGCAAGCTCAACCTCGACGAGGAAAGTGCCTCGGACGACCTGCATGCGGTGTTCTCGCACTTGCTGCAGACCAAGAAACCGGGGCGGCCAAGCGCCAAGCTCTAAGCTGCAAGCCTTGCGTTTCAAGCAATCCCTCGCTTCGTGTGCTGCACGGAGCGAGGGATTCTTGTTTCTGCGGCCCCTTGCCGGGCCTTGGCTTGGGCATTTTGTTGCGGTTTTTGTTTCAGATTGTATACAGTGCCTGCTTCGAGGCGCATGGCCCGGCAGCAGTCGGCCAAGGCTCGCCTCTCGCCCTGCGAAAGGAGCCCGCGGCATGAGCGGCAGAACGCTACGTATTCATTCCTCCGCGATCCACTATTTCGACATGGTCCGGCGCTGCCGCTCGATCCGCGAGGCTGCCCGGCGCTTGAATGTCGCGTCCTCGGCAGTGAACCGGCAGATTCTCAAGATCGAGGACGAGATCGGCGCGCCGCTGTTCGAGCGCTTGCCCGGCGGCCTGCGCCTGACCATGGCCGGGGAGATTCTCAGCCGTCACGCCAACTTGGTGTTGCAGGACCTGGAGCGGGTGCGCCTGGAGTTCGACGCCTTGCGCGGCCTGAAAAGCGGCCACGTCGAGATCGCCACCGCCGAAGGTGCCACGGTGGATCTGCTGCCCTCGGTGCTCAAGCGCATGCGTGATCACTACCCGCAAGTGACCATCGGTGTGACCGTGCAGGGTTCGCAATCCATTCCCCAGGCCCTGATCAACAGCCGCGCCGACCTGGGCCTGGCCTTTGCTGTGCCACGGGCCGCGGAAATCCGCCAGTTGAGTGTCGGGCATTTCCGCCTCGGGGCGCTGGTCGGCCCGGACCACCCGCTGGCCGAGCGCGGCAGCGTCAATTTCGCCACCTGTGCCGAGCACGGACTGATCCTGGCCAAGAGCGAGCTGTCGATCCATCACCTGCTGGCGCCGCTGCACAAGCGTCTGGGCCTGCTGGACAAACCGCCGCTGCAGAGCAACTCCATGGAGCTGGCGCGGCAGATGGCCCGGCACAACATGGGGGTGGCGTTCCAGACCCGGGTCGGGGTCGAGGTGGATCTGCAAAAGGGTGAGCTTTTGCATATTCCCCTGAGCGACCAGGGCGGCATCTACAGCGACCTGGGGCTCTACGCCCGCAGCGGGCGCGACCTGCCCAGCGCGGTGGAGGCGCTGGCGCATTTGCTCAGTGAGGAGATCGCTCTTCGCGAACGGGCCGAGCGCGCCTTCGGCCAGCCGGTGCTCTGAGTCCGGCCTCCTGGGCCTGTGTTGCCATTTCGGCAGCGCCCTGGTCGATATTCTGTGCTTTGGGCGCTGTAGCGCTTGTGTCGATACTGCGTGCGGTCGGCAGCCAGCGAAGCTGCCTAAAGCCACACCGCCACAGGACATAATAAAAATGAAAAAGGCACTACAAGGCGCAACCCTGCTGATGAGCATGATCGGAGCAGGGGAAGCGGCCGCCCTCGAGTGGATGAACAACAGCGTCGGCTTTCGATACGGCAAGGAGTTCACCAACCCGAACAACCCGCACTACATCAGCAAGCGCATCTACAGCTTCACCCACGCCAGCGGTTACCAGTACGGCAGCAACTACCTGCACCTGGATGTGCTGCTCTCCGACAACGACGACCCGCGCAAGGGCACCAACAAGGGCAGCAGCGAGGTCTACGGGGTCTATCGCCACCAGCTCTATTCCTCCCGGGTATTGGATACGCCGCTGGGCACCGGCCTGATCAAGGACTACGCGCTGACCATGGGTTTTGACGCCAGCCGCAACAACAACCTGGGGTCGGCGAAAAAGCGTGCCCTGGTCTTCGGCCCGACCCTGAAGTTCAACACCGTCGGGGTGCTGGACCTGAGCCTGCTGTACTACAAGGAAAACAACCATTCCGGGATCCCCGGGGCAAAGGACCCGGATCACACCTTCGACGACACCTACCTGCTCAACCTGGCCTGGATGCGACCTTTCGAAGTCGGCACCCACGCTGCCAAGTTCCAGGGTTTCGTCAACTACACCGGGGAGAAGGGCCACGACTACAACTACCGCGACACTGCCCCCGAAACCCTGATGCGTACCTCGTTGATGGTGGCAGTGCTGCCGGGCAAGAACGTCAAGCCCAACCTGTATCTGGGTGTCGGCTACGAGTACTGGCACAACAAGTTCGGGGTGGACGGCGGCCGTGGCAGCCGCACCTCGACACCGACCCTGAACATGGAAGTGACCTTCTAGGCTCGCCCGCAGTCCGGGCCTGGATGCAGGCAAAAAAATCCCCCGTACGCGTCTGGCGAACGGGGGATTTTCATTTTCCGGGGTTAGCGCTGGTGGACCTGCTGGCCGGCGGCAAAGGTCTGCAGCACGGTGCGATCGTCGCCCAGGGTCATCAGCACGAACAGGGTTTCGGCAATGCTGTTGGCTTGCTTGAGGCGGTAGCTGAGCAGCGGAGTGGCGTGGTAGTCGAGGACCAGGAAGTCGGCGTCGGTGCCCGGATGCAGGGTGCCGATCTTGTCTTCCAGGCGCAGGGCCCGGGCGCCGCCGAGGGTGGCCAGATACAGCGACTTGAACGGGCTCAGGCGCGCGCTTTGCAGTTGCATGACCTTGTAGGCCTCGTTGAGGGTCTGCAGCAGCGAGAAGCTGGTGCCGCCACCGACGTCGGTGCCCAGGCCGACATTGAGCTTGTGCTTTTCCGCCATCGGCAGGTTGAACAGGCCGCTGCCGAGGAAGAAGTTCGAGGTGGGGCAGAAGGCCACGGCCGAACCGGTTTCAGCCAGGCGTGCGCATTCGTCGTCGCACAGGTGCACGCCGTGGGCGAACACCGAACGCTCGCCGAGCAATTGGTAGTGGTCGTACACGTCCAGGTAACCCTTGCGCTCCGGGAACAGCTCCTTGACCCATTGGATTTCCTGCAGGTTCTCACTGATGTGGGTCTGCATGTAGAGGTCGGGGTATTCGGTCAGCAACTGGCCGGCCAGGGTCAGTTGCTCCGGGGTGCTGGTGGGGGCGAAGCGCGGGGTGACTGCGTAGTGCAGGCGGCCCTTGCCGTGCCAGCGCTCGATCAGCGCCTTGCTTTCCTGGTAGCCGGATTCGGCGGTGTCGGTCAGGTAGTCCGGGGCGTTGCGGTCCATCATCACCTTGCCGGCGATCATCCGCAGGTCGAGCTTCTCGGCGGCGGCGAAGAAGGCATTGACCGACTGCGGATGCACGCTGCCGAACACCAGGGCGGTGGTGGTGCCGTTGCGCAGCAGTTCCTTGATGAAGATGTCCGCCACTTCATTGGCGTGATCCGGGTCGGCGAACTGGCTTTCGCAGGGGAAGGTGTAGGTGTTGAGCCAGTCCAGCAACTGCTCGCCATAGGCGCCCACCATGCCGGTCTGCGGCAGGTGGATATGGGTGTCGATGAAGCCCGGTGTGATCAGGGCATCGGGATAGTGCTCGACCTGCACCCCGGCGGGCAGACCGGGCAGCAGTTCGCTGGCGTGGCCGAGGGCACTGATCCGGCCGTTTTCTACTACCAGCAGGCCGTCTTCGAAGTACTCATAGGAGGCTTCGATGCCGACTTCGGCCGGGTCGGCGATGCTGTGCAGGATGGCGGCACGGTAGGCTTTGCGAGTCAAAGGCATGGGGGATTCTCAGTGTGTGGCGTGTCAGTTTGCAGCCTGGCTGCGGCGTGATACCGGCAGCAGTTTGGCAATGGGTTCGGCACTGGCGCTGGGCTGGCCGAAATGGGCGTTATAGGTGGCGATGATCTCGCCGGCAATGGAGATGGCGATTTCCACAGGCAACTTGCCTTTGACTTCGCCGAGCCCCATCGGGCAGCGCATGCGCTGCAAGGTTTCGGCGTCGAAACCGCGGTCACGCAGGCGGTGTTCGAACTTGACCCGTTTGGTCTTCGAGCCGATCAGGCCGAAATAGGTGAAATCGTTGCGCTTGAGCAGGGCCGCGGTCAACTCCAGGTCCAGCTGGTGATTATGGGTCATGACGATGCAATAGCTGCCGGCGGGCAGGTTGTCGATTTCGTCCACCGGTTCTTCGCTGACGATCTTGCGTACTCCAGGGGGGATCTGCTCGGGAAACTCCTGCTCCCGGGAATCGATCCAGCGTACCCGGCAGGGCAGGCTGGCAAGCAGTGGCACCAGCGCGCGGCCGACATGCCCGGCACCGAACACGGCGATCTGCGCCTGCACCTGGCCCATGGGTTCGAACAGCAGCACCGTGGCACCGCCGCAGCACTGACCGAGGCTGGCGCCGAGGCTGAAGCGCTGCAGATGGGTCGCCTGCTTGCCGGCAGCGAGCATGTCCCGGGCGATCTGCATGGCCTTGTATTCCAGGTGCCCGCCGCCAATGGTGTCGAAGGCCTGGGTGGCGCTGACCACCATTTTCGAGCCGGCATTGCGCGGCGTCGAGCCGAGCTCCTCGATGATGGTCACCAGCACGCAAGGTTCACCCTGGGTCTGCAGGTCGGCGAGGGCGCTGATCCAGTTGTACATGTTCACCTCGACATCTTGGTTGTCTGTGTGGGCCTCTTCCTCGGCAAGCCGGCTCCTGCAGGAGCCGGCTTGCCGACGCGGGCCGTTACAGCGGCGCCAGCTCGGCTTGCGGGTCCGCGGCCCTGGTCACCTGCAAGCGACGCATCTGCTCGCAGCCCCACAACACTCGCTCCGGTGTCGCCGGCGCATCGATCTGCGGCTGGTGGCGGTAGTCGCCGAGGCTCGCCACCGCATCCTTGATCGCGCACCAGGCGGCGATACCCAGCATGAACGGCGGTTCGCCCACGGCCTTGGAATGGAACACCGTGTCTTCCGGGTTCTTGCGGTTTTCCACCAGCTTGACTCGCAGGTCCAGGGGCATGTCGGCCACTGCCGGGATCTTGTAGCTGGCCGGGCCGCAGGTCTCAAGCTTGCCCTTGGTGTTCCACACCAGTTCCTCGGTGGTCAGCCAGCCCATGCCCTGGATGTAGCCGCCCTCGACCTGGCCGATGTCGATGGCCGGGTTCAGCGAGGCGCCGACGTCATGCAGGATGTCGGTGCGCAGCATCTTGTACTCGCCGGTCAGGGTGTCGACTATCACCTCGGCGCAGGCCGCGCCGAAGGCGAAGTAGTAGAACGGCCGGCCCCGGGCCTGGGCACGGTCGTAGTAGATTTTCGGGGTCTTGTAGAAGCCGGTGCTGGAGAGCGACACCTGGGCAAAATAGGCCTGCTGGATCAGTTCCTCGAAGGTCAGAATATGCTCGCGGACCCGCACGTGGCCGTTGTGGAACTCCACGTCTTCTTCGCTGACCTGATACTTGCGCGCGGCAAATTCCACCAGGCGGTTCTTGATGGTCTGCGCCGCGTTCTGCGCGGCCTTGCCGTTCAGGTCGGCACCACTGGAAGCGGCGGTGGGCGAGGTATTGGGCACCTTGTCGGTATTGGTGGCGGTGATCTGCACCCGGTCGATGTTCACCTGGAACACCTCGGCCACCACTTGCGCCACCTTGATGTTCAGGCCCTGGCCCATTTCGGTGCCGCCGTGGTTCAGGTGGATGCTGCCGTCGGTGTAGACATGGATCAGCGCGCCGGCCTGGTTGAGGAAGCTGGCGGTGAAGGAAATACCGAATTTCACCGGGGTCAGTGCCAGGCCCTTTTTCAGGATCGGGCTGTTGGCGTTGTACAGGCGGATGGCTTCGCGGCGCTCGGCGTACTGGCTGCTGGCTTCCAGTTCGGCGGTCATTTCCTCGAGCATGTTGTGCTCGACGGTCTGGTAGTAGTGGGTGACGTTGCGCTCGGTCTTGCCGTAGTAGTTGGCCTTGCGTACCGCCAGAGGGTCCAGGTGCAGATGGCGGGCGATGGCGTCCATCACCTCCTCGATGGCGACCATGCCCTGCGGGCCACCGAAGCCGCGATAGGCAGTGTTCGACGCAGTGTTGGTCTTGCAGCGGTGGCCGTTGATGGTGGCATCGCCCAGGTAGTACGAGTTGTCGGAGTGGAACATGGCACGGTCGACGATGGATGCCGAGAGGTCCGGTGAACAGCCGCAGTTGCCCGCCAGTTCCAGCTGGATGCCGTGCAGGCGCCCGCTGCTGTCGAAGCCCACGTCGTATTCGACGTAGAAAGGGTGGCGCTTGCCGGTCATCAGCATGTCTTCGACCCGTGGCAGGCGCATCTTGGTCGGCTGGCCGGTCAGGCGTGCCACCACCGCGCACAGGCAGGCGGGGCTGGCGGCCTGGGTTTCCTTGCCGCCGAAGCCGCCGCCCATGCGCCGCATGTCCACCACTATCTTGTTCATCGAGACGTCCAGCACTTCCGCCACCAGCTTCTGCACTTCGGTGGGGTTCTGGGTCGAGCAGTAGACGATCATGCCGCCGTCTTCGGTGGGCATCACCGAGGAGATCTGGGTTTCCAGGTAGAAGTGTTCCTGGCCGCCGATGTGCAGCGTGCCCTGGATGCGGTGCTCGGCACTGGCCAGGGCGCTGGCCGAGTCGCCGCGCTGGTGGGTGTGGCTGTCCAGCACGAAGTGGCGCTTGCGCAGGGCCTCGACCACGTCGAGCACCGGCTCCAGGTCTTCGTATTCGATGATCGCGGCCATGGCCGCCTTGCGCGCGGTTTCCAGGTCCCTGGCGGCCACCGCCAGCACCGGCTGGCCGACGAACTCCACGGTGTCGATGGCCAGCAGCGGGTCGCCGGGCAGCAGCGGGCCGATATCCTTGAGGCCGGGAATGTCCTCGTGGGTAATGGCGATGCGCACGCCTTCGAAGGCGTAGCAGGGGGCGGTGTCGATGCTGATGACCTTGGCGTGGGCCCGGTCCGACAGTCGCGCGTAGACGTGCAACTGGTTGGGGAATTCCAGGCGGTCGTCGATGTACACCGCTTCGCCGGACACATGTTTGTCGGCGCTGTCGTGCTTGACGCTGCGGCCGACGCCGCTGGTCAGGTCCTGGTGAAACAGGGCCGTGAGTTCGGCCTGGGTCTTCTCGACCTTGTGATGATTAGACATAAGCGGTCACCCGGGTCTCGATGTGCGGTGCATGCAGTTCGATGAAGTATTTGCGCAGCAGGTTCTGCGCGCTCAGCAGGCGGTATTCCTTGCTGGCGCGAAAATCCGAGAGCGGGGTGAAGTCTTCTGCCAGGGCGGCGCAGGCCCGCTCGATGCTCGATTGATTCCAGGGCGCGCCGATCAGTGCGGCTTCGCAGCTCTTGGCGCGCTTGGGGATCGCCGCCATGCCGCCGAAGGCGATGCGCGCATCGCTGACCACGCCGTTGTCGATGCGCAGGTTGAAAGCCGCGCAGACCGCGGAAATGTCGTCGTCCAGGCGCTTGGAGACCTTGTAGGCGCGGAACAGCCGTTCGGCGCTGGCCCGGGGCACGATGATCTTCTCGATGAACTCGCTTTCCTGGCGGGCGGTGACCCGGTAATCGATGAAATAGTCTTCCAGGGCCAGGGTGCGGCGCACTTCGCCCTTGCACAGGACGATCTGCGCGCCCAGGGCAATCAGCAGCGGCGGCGAGTCGCCGATGGGCGAGGCGTTGCCGATGTTGCCGCCCAGGGTGCCCTGGTTGCGGATCTGCAGCGAGGCGAAGCGCTGCAGCAGTTCGCCGAAGTCCGGGTACTCGGCGCGCAGGGCGTCGTAGCAGTCGGTGAGGGCGGTGGCGGCGCCGATTTCCAGGCGATCGTCGAAGTGCTCGATGCGCTTCATCTGGGCAATGTTGCCGACGTAGATCATCACCGGCAGGGTGCGGTGGAACTGGGTCACCTCCAGGGCCAGGTCGGTGCCGCCGGCCAGCAGCCGGGCTTGCGGGTAGGCGTCATAAAGGTCGGCCAGATCAGCCACCGTCAGCGGCACCAGGCAGCGCTTGTCGCCACTGTTGAGCTCACCGGTGTCCTTGGGTGCAATGGCCTTGAGGCGGCTGATGGTCTCGGCCTGGCGCGCATCGAACTGATCGCTCTGCCCACCACAGCAGGCCTGCTCGGCGGCGGCGAGGATCGGCCGGTAGCCAGTGCAGCGGCAGAGGTTGCCGGCCAGGGCTTCATGGGCCTTGTGGGCGTCGGGCTGGCTGCTGTTTTTCTGCAGGGCGAACAGCGACATGACGAAGCCCGGGGTGCAGAAGCCGCACTGCGAGCCGTGGCAGTCGACCATGGCCTGCTGCACGCTGTGCAGTTGCCCCTGGTGCTTGAGGCCTTCGACGCTGATCAGGTGCTTGCCGTGCAGGGAGGAAACGAAGGTCAGGCACGAATTGAGGCTGCGATAGCGAATGCTTTCGCCGCCTTGCGCATCCGTCTGCAACTCGCCCACCACCACGGTGCAGGCGCCGCAGTCGCCGCTGGCGCAGCCTTCCTTGGTGCCGGGCTTGCCCAGGTGCTCGCGCAGATAGTTGAGCACGGTCAGGTTGGGGTCCAGGGCATGCTCGCTACGGAGTTCCTGGTTGAGTAAAAACTGGATCACGGAAGGCCTCGCAGACTCATTATTGTTGTTAACCGACGTCAGCCGAATTTAGTCATGTCTGACTTTTCGGTCAATGATTTTCTGACTTCAAGGTCAGGAAATTTTTGACTCCAACAATTCAAGTATGAACGGCTATGGAAAATTGCTCGGATCACGGTCAATTTGCTTATTTCGTGCCAAATTCCGCCCCTTGGGCACTCCGCGATGAAGTGGCAATTGCGCTACACTGCGCGGCTTGTGCCGATTAAAGATTTTGAAGGAAAACCATGACGTTCAAGGCGCCGGACAGCCTCGCCGAGCAAATTGCTCACCACCTCGCCGAACGTATCATTCGCGGGGATCTCAAGCCTGGGGAGCGCATTCAGGAACAGAAGGTCACCTTGGCCCTCAATGTCAGCCGTGGTTCGGTCCGCGAGGCCTTGCTGATTCTCGAGCGCCGCCATCTGATCGCCATCCTGCCGCGCCGTGGTGCCCATGTGACCGAGCTCACCGAGCACAAGGTCCGCAGCCTGTGCACGCTGATGAGCGAGCTGTACATCCTGCTGGGGAACTCGGTGGCCAGCGGCTGGACACAGCAGAGCGACATGACGCCATTCCTGCAGATCCAGCAGCGCCTGGAGAGTGCCTACGAACGCCAGGACATCCGTGCCTTCGTCGAAGACAGCTTCAGCGTGATGCGCGCGGCCTATCCGTTCGCCAACAACCCCTACCTGCAGGAGACTGTCGAGAACCTGCAGCCGGCCATGAGCCGCGCCTATTACCTGGCGCTGGACCAGCGCAAGGCGTCCATGAGCGAGTACCTGGCGTTGTTCGAGCAATTGCTGGCCGCGGTATTGGCCCGTGACCTGGTGCAGATCCGCCAGGTGCTGACGGCCTACGCCGAGCGCAGCAGCGATCTGGTGGTATCTGCGTTGGCGGATGCGTAAACGTGCGACTCAAGTGCATCAAGCTGGCGGGGTTCAAGTCCTTCGTCGATCCGACCACGGTGAACTTCCCCAGTAACATGGCGGCGGTGGTCGGGCCCAATGGCTGCGGCAAGTCGAACATCATCGACGCCGTGCGCTGGGTCATGGGCGAAAGTTCGGCGAAGAACCTGCGCGGCGAGTCGATGACCGACGTCATCTTCAACGGCTCCACCAGCCGCAAGCCGGTGAGCCAGGCCAGCATCGAACTGGTGTTCGACAACTCCGATGGCACCCTGGTGGGCGAGTACGCCGCCTATGCGGAAATCTCCATTCGCCGCAAGGTGACCCGCGACAGCCAGAACAGTTATTTCCTCAACGGCGCCAAATGTCGCCGTCGGGATATCACCGACATCTTCCTTGGCACCGGCCTGGGGCCACGCAGCTACTCGATCATCGAGCAGGGCATGATCTCCAAGCTGATCGAAGCCAAGCCCGAGGATTTGCGCAACTTCATCGAGGAAGCCGCGGGCATCTCCAAATACAAGGAGCGCCGGCGCGAGACGGAAAACCGCATCCGCCGCACCCACGAGAACCTCGCCCGCCTGACCGACCTGCGCGAAGAGCTGGAGCGTCAGCTCGAACGCTTGCATCGCCAGGCCCAGGCCGCCGAGAAGTATCAGGAGTACAAGGCCGAGGAGCGCCAGCTCAAGGCGCAACTGTCGGCTCTGCGCTGGCAGGCATTGAATGAACAGGTCGGCCAGCGCGAGTCGGTGATCGGTAGCCAGGAAGTCAGCTTCGAGGCCCTGGTGGCCGAGCAGCGCAATGCCGATGCTGCTATCGAACGCTTTCGTGACGGGCACCACGAGCTCTCCGAACGCTTCAATCTGGTGCAGGGGCGCTTCTATTCGGTGGGCGGTGACATCGCCCGGGTCGAGCAGAGCATCCAGCATGGCCAGCAGCGCCTGCGGCAGTTGCAGGACGACCTCAAGGAAGCCGAGCGCGCGCGCCTGGAAACCGAGTCGCACCTGGGGCACGACCGCACCTTGCTGGCGACCCTGGGGGAAGAACTGGCGATGCTCGAGCCCGAGCAGGAAGTCACCGCCGCCGCAGCCGAAGAAGCCGCCGTGACCCTGGAAGAAGCCGAAACCACCATGCACGGCTGGCAGGAGCAGTGGGACGCCTTCAACCTGAGTTCCGCGGAACCGCGGCGCCAGGCGGAAGTGCAGCAGTCACGCATCCAGCAGCTCGAAGGCAGCATGGAGCGGCTGTCCGAGCGCCAGCGGCGCCTGGGCGAGGAGCGCGAGTTGCTTTCGGCCGACCCGGAAGACGCGGCGATCCTCGAACTCAACGAACAACTGGCCGCCAGTGAGGCGACCCTGGAAGACCTGCAAGCCAGCGAGGAGTCCCAGGTCGAGCGTCTGGAACAACTGCGCCAGCAATTGCAGCAGGCAACCCAGGCACAGCAGCAGGCTCAGGGTGAATTGCAGCGCCTCAATGGCCGGCTGGCTTCCCTGGAAGCCTTGCAGCAGGCCGCACTGGACCCCGCCACGGGTACCGCCGAGTGGTTGCGTGAGCAGCAGTTGGCCGAACGCCCGCGCCTGGCCGATGGCATGCATGTGGAAGCGGGCTGGGAGCTGGCGGTGGAAACCGTGCTTGGCGCCGATCTGCAGGCGGTGCTGGTGGACGATTTTACCGGCCTTGACCTCGCGGGTTTCCAGCAAGGCGATCTGCGCCTGCTGAGCCAGCAAGGCGATGCAATGCGCATCCCCGGCAGCCTGCTGGACAAGGTGGAATCCACGGTGGATCTGTCGCCTTGGCTGGGTCAGGTCAAACCGGTGGAAAACCTCGAACAGGCCCTGGCCTTGCGGGGGCAACTGGCTGCCGGACAGAGCCTGATCAGCCGCGATGGCTACTGGGTCGGCCGGCATTTTTTGCGGGTGCGCCGCGCCAGCGAAGCGGAAAGCGGCGTGCTGGCCCGGGGTCAGGAAATCCAGCAATTGACCCAGGAGCGCGATGAGCGCGAAGCCAGTGTCGAGGCCCTGGAAAGCCAGTTGCTCAACCTGCGGGCCCAGCAGCGCCAGCAGGAGAACGGTCGCGAGCATCTGCGCCGTCTGCTGCAGGACGAAGCCCGCCAGCAAGGTGAGCTGAAGGCCAAGCTGTCTGCCGGCAAGGCCAAGGCCGAACAACTGACCTTGCGGCGTACCCGTCTCGATGAAGAGCTGGTGGAGCTTGGCGAACAGCGCGAGCTGGAACACGAACAGATTGGGGAGGCGCGCCTGCAATTGCAGGACGCTCTCGACAGCATGGCCCTGGACACCGAGCAGCGTGAGCTGCTGCTGGCCCAGCGCGACAGCCTGCGCGAGCGTCTTGACCGGGTGCGCCAGGAAGCGCGCCAGCACAAGGATCACGCCCACCAGTTGGCAGTGCGCATGGGCTCGCTCAAGGCCCAGCACGATTCCACCCGGCAGGCTCTGGAGCGTCTGGAGCTGCAATCCGAGCGCCTGACCGAGAAGCGCGAACAACTCAGCCTCAACCTGGAAGAAGGCGAGGCGCCATTGGAAGAGTTGCGCCTGAAGCTCGAAGAGCTGCTGGAAAAGCGCATGACCGTGGATGTGGAGCTCAAGACCGCGCAGATCGCCCTGGAAGATGCCGACCGCGAATTGCGCGATGCCGAGAAGCGCCGCAACCAGGCCGAGCAGCAGTCGCAGTTGATTCGTGGCCAGTTGGAGCAGCAGCGCATGGAATGGCAAGCCCTGACCGTGCGCCGCAAGACCTTGCAGGAGCAACTGCTGGCCGACGGCTACGACCTGGACGGCGTGCTGGCGACCCTGACCGCAGAAGCCAGCGAGCAGGCCGCCGAAGAAGAGCTGGAACGGATTGCCGCACGGATCCAGCGCCTGGGCGCAATCAACCTGGCGGCCATCGACGAGTATCAGCAGCAGTCCGAGCGCAAGCGCTATCTGGATGCCCAGGACGCCGACCTGGTGGAGGCCCTGGAAACCCTGGAGAACGTGATCCGCAAGATCGACAAGGAAACCCGTAATCGATTCAAAGATACCTTTGATCAGATCAACGGCGGTTTGCAGGCACTCTTTCCAAAAGTTTTCGGTGGCGGCAGCGCTTATTTGGAACTGACGGGCGAAGATCTACTCGATACAGGGGTAACGATCATGGCGCGTCCTCCGGGCAAGAAGAACAGCACCATTCATTTGCTCTCCGGTGGCGAAAAGGCATTGACCGCATTGGCCCTGGTATTTGCCATCTTCAAGTTGAACCCGGCGCCGTTCTGCATGCTCGACGAAGTTGACGCACCGCTGGATGACGCTAACGTTGGACGCTACGCGAGATTGGTTAAAGAGATGTCGCAGACCGTGCAGTTCATCTATATCACCCACAACAAGATCGCCATGGAAATGGCTGATCAGTTGATGGGGGTAACGATGCACGAACCCGGTTGTTCGCGCCTGGTAGCCGTGGATGTCGAGGAGGCGATGGCGATGGTGGACTCTTGAGTCCGGGCGACTGAGGCGACTGTAGGGGGCAAGTAGGGGGGATTTTTCCCATTACCCAGCTGGCCAATCGATATATTGGCCCTAGCCGTTGCGACAGACGGTGTAAAGTTGCCTTTGGTCGTGCTAGTTTAATGTCAATTTTTCCTATGCGTGGGCAAAACGCCATTCAGAACATAGAGTTGGCGCCACGTTTTAAAGCGGTTTGCAGATTGTAAACCCCTTATTTTTCAGCATTTTTTATAGAGGCACGGGATTACATGGAAATCGGTCTGCGCGAGTGGCTGATCGTCATCGGCATTATTGTTATCGCCGGTATTCTTTTTGATGGCTGGCGGCGTATGCGCGGCGGCAAGGGGAAGTTGAAGTTCCGTCTTGATCGAAGTCTTTCCAATCTGCCGGACGATGAAGGCAGTGCCGAGCTGCTGGGCCCGCCCCGCGTTCTGGATACCCATAAAGAGCCGCAGCTGGACGAGCATGACCTGCCGTCGGTCAGCATGCCTGCCCGCGAACCGCGGGAAAGCTCTTCGTCCAAGCGCGGCAAGCGCGGTGGCGAGCCGCATCAGGGCGACCTCAACCTGGACCTGGATCTGGACAGTGGCCCGAGCTTCAGCAGCCGCGACGATGATTTCCCGGTTGAGGAAAGCAAGTCCGCGAGCCACAGCGACAAGGACCAGCCGCAAGCCGAAGAAGTGCTGGTGATCAGCGTGATCTGCCGCGACGCTGCCGGCTTCAAGGGGCCGGCCCTGTTGCAGAACATCCTGGAAAGCGGCCTGCGTTTTGGCGAGATGGATATTTTCCACCGCCACGAAAGCATGGCTGGCAACGGCGAGGTGCTGTTCTCCATGGCCAACGCGGTCAAGCCGGGCGTGTTCGACCTGGACGATATCGACCACTTCAGCACCCCGGCTGTCAGCTTCTTCCTCGGCCTGCCGGGCCCGCGTCACCCCAAGCAAGCCTTCGACGTGATGGTGGCGGCGGCGCGCAAGTTGTCTCAGGAGCTCAATGGCGAGCTCAAGGACGATCAACGCAGCGTCCTGACTGCCCAGACCATCGAACACTACCGCCAGCGCATCGTCGAATTCGAACGCCGCGCCCTGACCCAAAAGCGCTAAGCTCCTGAAGCCAGCCCCTCCATGTAGGGGCTGGCTTGTACAGGAACTGGCTTGCCAGCGAAGCCCTTGCCCCAATCTTCAGATCGAGCAGCCTAGGCTGCTCTTTTGCTTTGTGAGAGAACCCCATGACCGCCGCCGAAACCCGCATTCTTGAGCTGCGCGCTGAGCTGGACCAGCACAACTACCGCTACCACGTACTGGATGAACCCAGCATCCCGGATGCGGAATACGACCGGCTGTTCCGTGAGCTCAAGGCCCTGGAAGCCGAGCACCCTGAACTGGTGACCAGCGATTCGCCAACCCAGCGTGTCGGCAGCGCAGCGCTTTCGGCCTTCACCCAGGTGCGTCATGAAATCCCCATGCTCAGCCTCGGCAACGCTTTCGAGGAAGTCGACATGCGCGAGTTCGATCGCCGGGTCAACGAAGGCCTGGACCTGCCGGCCGGTGATCTGTTCGGTGGCGGCGCGGCGGTGGAGTACAGCTGCGAGCCCAAGCTCGATGGCCTGGCAGTCAGCCTGCTGTACCAGGATGGCGTACTGGTACGCGGCGCCACCCGTGGCGATGGCACCACCGGTGAAGACATCAGCGTCAATGTGCGTACCGTGCGCAACATTCCCCTCAAGCTGCAAGGCAGTGGCTGGCCGGCAACCCTGGAAGTGCGCGGTGAAGTGTTCATGTCCAAGGCCGGCTTCGAGCGCCTGAACGCTGCGCAACTGGAAGCGGGCGGCAAGACTTTCGCCAACCCGCGTAACGCAGCGGCGGGCAGCCTGCGCCAGCTGGATTCGAAGATCACCGCCAGTCGGCCCCTGGAGTTCTGCTGCTATGGCCTGGGCCAGGTCAGCGCGGACATCGCCGACACCCACATCGGCAACCTTGAACGGTTGAAGCAGTGGGGCATGCCCATCAGTCGTGAACTGCGGCTGGCCAAGGGCATCGACGAATGCCTGGACTACTACCGCGAGATCGGCGAGCGGCGCAATGCGTTGCCTTATGAGATCGACGGCGTGGTGTTCAAGGTCAACAGCATCGCCTCCCAGCGGGAACTGGGTTTCCGTGCCCGGGAACCGCGCTGGGCCATCGCCCACAAGTTTCCGGCCATGGAAGAGCTCACCGAGTTGCTGGACGTGGAGTTCCAGGTTGGTCGTACCGGCGCCGTGACGCCGGTGGCGCGCTTGCAGCCGGTCAAGGTGGCCGGGGTCACTGTATCCAACGCTACTTTGCACAACATGGATGAAGTGGCGCGCCTCGGCTTGATGATCGGTGACACGGTGATCATCCGCCGTGCCGGCGACGTGATTCCGCAAGTGGTGCAAGTGGTGACCGAGCGTCGTCCGGAGAACGCCCGCCCGGTGCAGATCCCCGAGAGCTGCCCGGTCTGTGGTTCCCACGTAGAGCGCACGCAACTGGTCAAGCGCAGCAAGGGCCGGGAAACCGTCAGCGAAGGTGCGGTGTATCGCTGCGTTGGCCGGCTGGCCTGCGGGGCCCAGCTCAAGCAGGCGATCATCCATTTTGTATCCCGTCGTGCCATGGATATCGAAGGCCTGGGGGACAAGACCATCGAACAGTTGGTGGACGAGAACCTTATTGCCTCGCCGGCTGATCTCTACAGGCTCAAATACGAGCAGATCATCGACCTGGAAGGCTTTGCCGAGGTGTCCAGCAACAAACTGCTCAAGGCCATCGAAGACAGCAAGCGTCCGGCCCTGGCGCGCTTCATCTATGCCCTGGGTATCCCGGATGTCGGCGAGGAAACCGCCAAGGTCCTGGCGCGCTCCCTGGGCAGCCTGGAACGGGTTCAGCAGGCACTGCCGCAAGTGCTGACCTATCTGCCGGATGTCGGTCTGGAAGTGGCTCACGAAATCCACAGCTTCTTTGAGGACAGTCATAACCAGGAAGTCATCGGTTCCCTGCTGGCGGCAGATCAATGCGGCCTGGTGCTGCAGGATCAGGGCGAACTGGGCGCCGAATTCGCCGCCAGCACCACCCTGGGCGGCATGCTCGACAAGCTCAACATCCCTTCAGTAGGCCCGGGCGCCGCGCAGAAACTGGCCGACAAGTTCGGCTCACTGCAAGGCGTGATCGAGGCCGACTGGCTGGATATGCGCCAGGCGCTGCCGGAGAAGCAGGCCAAGGCGGTGCGTGAATTCTTCGACAACCCGGCCAATGCACAACTGGCCCAGGCCATCGAACAGCAGCTGCAGGCCTTTGGCATGCATTGGCAGAGCGAGAAGAAGGTGGTTGCGGGCCTGCCGCTGGCGGGGCAGACCTGGGTGCTTACGGGCTCCCTGGAACTGATGAGCCGCGACGTGGCCAAGGACAAGCTGGAAAGCCTTGGTGCCAAGGTGGCGGGTTCGGTCTCGGCGAAGACTCACTGCGTGGTGGCCGGCCCCGGCGCCGGTTCCAAACTGGCCAAGGCCAACGAACTGGGGCTCAAGGTGCTGGACGAAGAAGCCTTCGTGGCTTTCCTGACCGAGCACGGCGTCCCGACCTGACCTGTAGCCGCTGCCGTGCCTTCGGGTGCGCCTCGTCGCCAGCGGCGCAGTGGTACGAATCTTGGAACCCCACAGGCTTGCCCATGATCTAGTCTTGGCAAGCCCCAGGGAGGATTCGCCATGTACCGCTTTTTCGAGCAGCTCAGTTCCCGGATCGCCGCACCCTTCGTCGGCGACCGTTCACGTAACAGCAAACTCTGGTCCTGCCGCTGCGGGCAATCGCTGTTCTTTCGCAACAGCCAGTGCCTGGCCTGTTCGGCAATGCTTGGCTATGCACCGCACCTGGGTCTGCTGTCTTCCCTGCAGCCCGGGCCGGCGGGCGATACCTGGGTGCTGGATGCCAAGCCCGAAGCCGGCGCCTTCAGGCGTTGCGCCAACCTCGATACCCCGGCAGCCTGCAACTGGCTGCTGCCGGCGCATCTGACCGACAGCCTGTGCGTGGCCTGCAAGCTCAATCGCACCATTCCCGACCTGTCCATAGCCGAGAACCCGGAGCGCTGGCGCAAGGTGGAAATTGCCAAGCGGCGGCTGGTGGCGCAATTGCTTGACCTGGGGCTGCAGGTGATCCCCAAGGGCGAGGATGAGCAGGCCGGGCTGGCCTTCGATTTCATCGGTGTCGATCTGGAGGGCAGGGCGCCGGTTACCGGGCATGCCAACGGCCTCATTACGCTGGATATCAAGGAAGCCGACGACGCCCACCGGGAAAAGATCCGGGCCCAGATGCATGAGCCTTACCGCACCCTGCTCGGGCATTTCCGTCACGAAGTGGGGCATTACTACTGGGACCGGTTGATAGCCAACAGCCCCTGGCTGGAAGCCTTTCGCAGCCTCTTCGGCGATGAACGCTACAGCTACGCGCAAGCTCTGGAGCGGCACTACCAGAAGGGCGCGCCAGCTGGCTGGCAGCAAAGCCATGTCAGCGCCTACGCCACCATGCACCCCTGGGAAGACTGGGCGGAGACCTGGGCTCACTACCTGCACATGGTGGATGCAGTGGACACCGCCTTGGGTTTCGGCATGAGCGCCCGGGACGTCGACCTCGACTACCAGCCGTTTCCCTTGAGCAGCCTCTATGATCCGCAGCATCCAGGCGGGCCGGCGTTCCTGGCTTTCGTCAACGCCTGGATCGAACTGGCGGGCATGCTCAACGAACTGTCCCGCAGCATGGGCCAACCGGATTTCTACCCCTTCATCCTGCCGCCCGCGGTGATTGCCAAATTGCATTTCATCCACCTGGTGATCCAGCAGGAAGGCGGCCGCGCCGACGAAGTCCTGTCCCTGGACTGATCCTCACCGTCCTGTAGGAGCGAGCTTGCTCGCGAAGGCCCCTGCGCGATTTCCCTGATGCACCGCGATGCCTGTTTCGCCAGCAAGTTCGCCCCCACGGCAGGTGGGCCACGGCCAAGTGCTTGAAGCCCATCGAATTTTAATCTGCAGCCAGCGGTTGTAAGTTCGACTCAGATAGGTACAATGGCGCGGCTCGCCGTCAGGCGAGCGTCGTTATGGTGACCCCATCGGTCCCCCCGCAACGATTACCCGTGAACCTGGTCAGAGCCGGAAGGCAGCAGCCACAGCGGGAACATTGTGTGCCGGGGTGTGGCTGGTGGGGTTGCCTCCATAACGCTCCTCGTTGGTCCTCAACGAGATGAATCAAAATTCCTGCCAACCTTCGAGCTCGTGCAGCATTTCTGTTGACGTGCCGTTGTCGTGCGCCTTGTTTGTGGTTCGCCAATCCCTGTGTCCTGTTGGCCCGGGCGGCGGGCTCCTGGAATATCCAACGCTTTTGCATCAAGGAGTGGTCATGGCGCTAACCAGTAAGATCTCCCTCTATGACGATCGTTGGCCTGCGGCATTTGCAGGGGAGAAGGCGCGCATAGCCAAAGGCTTCGGTTGCGAGCTGATGGATATTCATCACGTGGGGAGCACTGCTGTTCCAGGATTGGCGGCCAAGCCGGAAATCGATCTGCTGGTGGTGGTCGCGGAGCAGGTGGATGAAGCCGCGCGCAATGCCTTCATGGCGACCCTGGGGTATGTCCGGGGTAGCAATCTGTCCCCCGGGCATCATTTTTACCGCCGCGATGTAGAGGGGGTGCGCACCCACAAGGTGCATGTCTGTGTCGCCGGTCATGAGCAGGTGGGGCGCATGCTGCGCTTTCGCGATTTGTTGCGTCAGGACAGCGGCATCCGCCAACAGTATCAGGATCTGAAGTTTCGGCTTGAGGCCAGCAATCGCGAGGGCATTGGCGAGTACCTTGCGCAGAAGGCCCCCTTTATCGACGCCCTGATGGGGGCTCGGTCTTCGTGACTGCCTCGTTGTGCCCAAATGCTCGGTGTTGCCTGCAAGGTTGCTGCGGGGCTGTCAGGCCCCCAGCTGCTCCCGCAGCAACTGGGCAAAGGCGTCCCTGGCGCCATGGTGTTGTACATCCTTGTGCCAGACAAAACGGTTATCCACCGGTAGCAGGTCGTCGAAGCGCTGCACGCTCAGGTTGGCCGATTGCGAATAGCGCTCCAGCACCCCTTCCGGTATCAGCGAGACCCCGGCCCCCACGCTGACGCAGCCGATGATGGTGCCCCAGCTGGCATAGCCGGTGATGGGCAGGTTCAGACCGTGCCTGCCCAGCCAGTTTTCCAGGGCGCGGCGATAGGGGCAGCCCGGCGGCCACATGAACAGGTTGTGGTGCTGCAAGTCGCTGGCGCTGCGGATAGGGGCGCTGTTTCCGCTGGAGATCAGCACCAGCGGTTCGTGGTAGAGCACGGTCTGTTGCAGTTTGGCCGGCAGGCTGTCGATGGCCACCAGGGCGCCGTCGATGCGTTGGTGCAGCAGCTCTTCAAAGAGTTGCGACCAGGTTCCGGTCACCAGCTCCACGCTCACCTTCGGATAGCGCTTGTGGTATTGCGCCAGCAGGGGAGGCAGGCGCCCACCGGCGCATGACTCGATCGAGCCCAGGCGCAACAGGCCGCTGGGTTCGGCCTGGTTGTCCACCGCACGTTTGGCTTCATCCACCAGGGCCAGGATGCGTTCACTGTAGCCGAGGAAGATTTCCCCGGCGGGGCTGATCCGCAGGCCGCGTCCGACCCGGGTAAACAGCTCGGTGCCCAGCTCGCCTTCCAGCTGCTTGAGGCGGTTGGTGATATTGGACGGCACGCAATGCAGTTGCTCGGCCGCTCGGGCAATGCTGCCGGTGCGGGCCACGGCCTTCACCATTTTCAGTTGGGTCAGTTCCATTGCTCATTTCCAGTGAGGAATAACCTCAGTATCGGTTAATTGTGGTGAGTTGTGCAGGGCGGGACACTGCAGGTCCTCTTCTTGCCTCTGGATATCTGTGTCGTGATGCTCTCGCCCCTGTTCAAGCTGGTGCTGGCCACCGCTGCGGTGATTCTGTGTTGGGCCTATTCGCCGGTGGGTATCCATATCGGCCTGGAGGGCTACAGCCCCGGGCACCTGGCCTTGCTGCGGTTCCTGATTGCCTCGCTGTTCATGGCGGCAATGGCGCTGGTGCTGAAGATCTCCCTGCCGCGCTGGCGCGACCTGCCCTGGTTGCTGGTACTGGGTTTCTTCGCCATCGCTTTTCATCACGTCAGCCTCAACTACGGCCAGCAAGGGCTGAGCGCCGGAGCATCCAGCGTGCTGGCGCAGTCCGCGCCGATCTTCAGCACGCTGATCGCGTTTTTCTGGCTCAGGGAGCCGGTCAGTGGCTGGCGCTGGCTTTGTGTGGTGATCGGGCTGTTGGGGGCGGTGCTGGTGGTGGCCGGTGACAAGGGCCTGGGGGCGATCGAGCCGCGAGGGCTGCTGGTGCTTCTGGCGGCGTTTTCCTGGGGGCTGTACTTCGTCTTGCAGCGGCGCTTTTCCGGGCGCTATGGGGTGTTGACCACTGTCTGCTACATGGTCTGGGGCGGTACGCTACTGCTCTTGGTGTATGCCCCCGGGCTGACGCAGGCGGTGGCCCAGGCATCACTACGGGTGAACCTGGCGGTGCTGTTGCTGGGGCTGTTTCCCAGTGCACTGGCTTACCTGGCCTGGGCCTATGTGCTGGCTCGGGTCGAGGTCAGCCGCGCGTCGATCGCCATGTACCTGATTCCGCCGGTGGCGATGCTGCTGGCCGCGACGGTGCTGGGCGAAACTCTGCAGTCCAGCGTGGTGCTGGGTGCGGCAGTGGTGCTGGGTAGCGTGATGGCGATGCAATTGGACGGGCGTTGGCGTCGGCGCTTGTCGGCGACACCTGCCAATGAGGTGCCTGCCGGGCAAGGCCGCTAGTACCGGCCTTGCAAGTGACAGCGCCGCGCAATGGCGGGGCGCTGCCGGGCGGGATTCAGCTCTTTTTCTTGAACAGGCGGCCGATGAAGGCGGCAAGGCCCAATACCCCCAGGACGATGAATTTCTTGCCGGCCAGGAGCAGTACGCCGAGCTTGGCGAAGAGCCCGGCCTTGCTGGCGAGGCCGCCGGCCACCAGGGCGGCGAGGCCGTAGGAAGCCAGTTTGTCGGTGCTTGGGTTGTAGTCGGCGTAGCGGTTGCCGTCGGTGAAGTTGGTAAAGGCCAGCACCTTGGGAATCTCGCGCTTGATGGTGTCCAGGTCGTCCATTGAAGCCACGGCATTGAGTTCCAGCACGCCTTCGCGGCCCAGCACGCGGATGCTGTAGTTCAGGGTGTGGCTCTGGGCGCCTTCGGCCTTGAGTTCACGGGCCCAGTACATCTTGTGCGACTGTGCGTCATAGCTTGGCTGCTCGGCCCAGCCCAACAGGTGAATGGCGCCGTAGCCCTGTTCCTGGCGCTGCTTGTTGTCTTCCTCGTCCGCTTCCTGCATCTGCTTGAGCAGGTCCTGGTAGTCGATCTTTGCGGCGTCGTCGTCGGAGATGTGCCCATCGTTCTTGTAGCTGATGATCACACCCCAGCCTTCGGCGGACAGCGGGCTGACGGCGCTGGGCACGATCATGCCCAGGGTGGTGAAGCCAGGTGGATTGCCCCAGCCCTCGGTGAGCAGCTTCTCGGTGTCCTTGGGGTTGAGGTAGTAGAACTCCTTGCTCAGATCGAGGCTGGCGATATCCCCGGGCAGCTTGACGTTGCCGTGGCGTGGGGAGAGCGAGGCGAGAAACTGTTCGGCTGTCTGGGGTTCGGCGTCCTTGCTCTCGGGCGCGGTGGCGGCGCTGGCAAGAAAGGGCATGGCGCAGAGGGCGGCCATGGCCATGAGGAGGCGCAGGTACTTCATCGTATTCCCTTACATTTTGTGACAAGTTGGCGGGGAGGATAACGATGAGTGCCGGGCGGCTCAATGTGGCGGCCGGTTTTATTTTGCTGCAGGGTCGGGCGCCGATACGGCGCCGTTTCAGGGCTGGCGACTCAGTCGATGGTCAGGTACAGCACCCGCAGGCGGTGGCCGTCCGGGTCGAGGGCCACCAGGGTGTAGCCGAAATCCATCTGGGTCGGCGGCTGGGCGATGGTCATGCCCAGGGCTTGCCAGTGCCGATGCAGTTCATCCACCGCTTCGCGGCTGTCCACGGCCCAGCCCAGTTCGCCGCCACCGCCGGCGGCCTGAGCGCTCGGCTGGACAGTGTGTCGGGACCAGAGGCCAAGCTTGATCCCCGAGTCGAGGATGAACAAGGCGAAAGTCGGGCCGGATTCCACCGGCGGTTTATCCAGCAAGCGGCTATAGAACTCTGCGCTGAGGGCAGGGCTGTCCACGTAGAGCAGGAAATAGGTGTTGGTGATCATGGCGACTCCAGAGGCCTTTGGATGGTGCATTGGGCGCAAGCTTAGGGGGCTGGCCTGTCAGTTCCTGTCAGGAGTCGTCGATTGAAAAAGAGGCCGGCTTATCGGTGTCGATAAACCTGCCTCTTGGAGTTGATTTGTTGCGGGGCTCAAGGCTTGGACAAGGCCTGGTCTACCGCTGCTATCAGCTTTCCCAGATCCTTCGGGGTGGCTTTGTGAATGACACCGAACAAATAAGCCCGCTGTTCCTCTTCGTCGCCCAGATCGGCGAAGAAGGCTTTCAGCTTCACTCCCAGTACTTCGGCTAATAGAAATAGAGCTTCAACGCTGGGGGTGTAGGTGCCGGTTTCGAAGCGGCTGATGGTTTTTGGGTCAAAACCGGTTTTTTCACCTAGTTCAGCCTGAGTAAGCCCCGCTACCTTTCGATAGCGCTTGATGGCTGCACCCAAACTTGAAATTTGCATCGCTCAATTCCCATTTAGAATCAAGAACTTAACGATAAATATTGGCATTAGACAACACCATGGTTCATCACCTTGCTTTGCAAAATGTGATGTATTTCGTAGAATCGGCGCTTCGGACAGGTATTTGGTGATCTAGTTTCAGAAGGCTGGTTTATGAAACAAGAAATCATTGCATTTCCCTTGTTCACCTAAACCAAGGACTTGGCAGAGGCTCGAACGTCTCGTAAATCCCGCCAACGCTCCGTCCGCCGTCCCCACCTGACGCCTCATCTGATCCTAGTTGATCTCCGTCGAATCGATGGTCAACTGCCGCGCAAACCGCTGTACGGCTGCAATCAGGGCGAACCTTCCGATTGAGCCGTACCGCCAGGAAAGTACATCGCGAATCAGCCTCTTGCCGGGTGCCGGTAACTGTTGATCGCAGGCTGTCTATGGAGTTCTAAAGTGCGTCTCAATTTGCCGGTCACCTCTGTCGAGCAGACCTTTCCCGACCAGCAGCGGCTCATATCCGCCACCGACATCAACAGTCACATCACGTACTGCAACGCCGAGTTCGCAGCGATGAGCGGTTTCAGCCAGGCCGAACTGATCGGCAGCACCCATAACCTGGTTCGCCACCCGGACATGCCGGCGGCGGTGTTCGAGTCGATGTGGGGTTACCTGAAGGCTGGCCAGAGCTGGATGGGTGTGGTGAAGAACCGTTGCAAGAACGGCAATTTCTATTGGGTCAGCGCCTATGTCACGCCGATCCTGGAGGACGGAAAACTGGTGGGCTACGAGTCGGTGCGGGTCAAGCCAAGCCGAGAGCAGGTCAGCCGCGCCGAAACCTTGTATGCGCGCCTGCGGGCCGACAAGGCGCCGGTTTGCGCCTGGCGCCGCATCGAGGCCGCAACCCGGCCCTTGCTGCTGCCGGTGTCGGTGGCGGTAGGCTGCCTGGCCGCCTTCCACTGGCTGCCGACGCTGGCCGCCCAGGGCTGTACGGTCGCGGGTTTCGTGGCTGTCGGGCTGCTGGCCCAGCGCCGCCTGGGGCAGCAGCTCAAGCAGATTGTCAGTAGCACACCGAATACCTTTGCCGATCCGATCTGCGCCCTGGCCTACAGCGAAGCACTGGGGCCGGCGGCGCAGTTGCAGATGATCCTGATCAGTGAGGAGGCGCGCCTAAAGACCGCCCTGACCCGCCTCAGCGATCTGGCCCGGCAGATGGCTACCGCAGCGGCCGATTCCAGCCAATTGTCCAGCCGCACCGAGTCGGCGCTGCTGGAGCAGCGGGCGGAAACCGACATGACCGCGGCCGCCATGACCCAGATGGCTGCTTCAATCACCGAGGTCGCTGAACACGTCCAGCACACCGCCAGCGAAGCCCACACCGCCAACCTGCTGGCCCGGCAGGGCAGTGAGGTGGCCGGCACCTCGCGGGATGCCATCCAGTTGCTGGCGCGCACCGTGACACAGATCAACCAGGCCGTGGGCGACCTGGCCGGGCAGACCCAGGAGATCATGGTGGCGGCGAGCATGATCCAGGCGATTGCCGACCAGACCAACCTGCTGGCCCTGAATGCGGCCATCGAGGCAGCCCGAGCTGGTGAGCAGGGCCGTGGTTTTGCCGTGGTCGCCGATGAGGTGCGGGCCCTGGCCGGCAAGACCCGCGAGTCGACCCAGCAGATCCAGGGCATCATCCAGAGCCTGCGCGCCGGGGCCGACGAAGCCGTGCAGATCGCCAGCCTGGGCATCGAGGAGGCGGAGCAGGGCGTGCAGCAGGTGGTCCAGGCCCAGCAGGCGCTGCAAGGCATCGGCGCGGCAGTGGAGCGCATTACCGATATGAGCCAGCAAATGGCCGCGGCATCCCAGGAGCAGTCCCATGTAGCCGAATCGGTCTCCGAACAGATCAACAGTGTCGCCGTCACTGTGCAGCGCACTGCCGAGAATGCCAGCGCCGGAGTGGTTCGCGGCGCCGAGCTGGAAAACATCTCTTCCGGGCTGCGTGCCCTGGTCGAGCGGTTCAACCGCTAGCGACAGTGAGTTCGACTCATGGATGAGAAATACCGCAGGGCCGTCGATGCCGCCGCCATCTTCTCCGAGACGGACCTGGGCGGCAGCATCACTTATGTCAACGATCTGTTCTGCCAGGTCTCGGGCTACAGCCGTGAAGAACTGATCGGCGCCAACCACCGCATGCTCAGTTCCGGGCTGCATCCGCCGGAGTTCTTTGCCGAGTTGTGGCAGACCATTACCCAGGGCCGGGTGTGGAAGGGCGAGATCTGCAACCGCGCCAAGGACGGCAGCCTGTACTGGGTCGACAGCACCATGGTGCCGCTGGTGGATCAGCGCTCCGGGCAGGTGGTGCGTTATGTGTCGATCCGCTTCGATGTCAGCGAAAAGCGTCAGCTGTTGCATTCGTTGCAATGGCGGGTCGGCCACGACGTGCTGACCGGGCTGCCCAACCGGGCCTTTCTCTCGGACCTGCTGCACCAGGCTCTGGATTTCTCCCGGGCGCAGGATATTCCCCTGGCGGTCTGCATGCTCGACCTGGATGGCTTCAAGGCGGTCAATGACGGCTATGGCCACGCCTGTGGCGACCTGCTGCTGGTGGAGGTGGCTGCGCGGCTGCGCTCGATCATCCGCGGCGAGGACGTGGTGGCTCGCCTGGCCGGCGACGAGTTCGTGCTGATTTTGCGTTACGTGCGCGACATGCTGGAGCTGCGCGCGGCGTTGCAAAGGGTATTGGCGACCATTTCCCAGCCGTACTCGATCCAGGGCAAGGACATCAATGTCTTCGCCAGCATCGGCGTGACCCTGTACCCCACCGACAACCACGACGCCGACACCTTGTTGCGCCACGCCGACCAGGCCATGTACGTGGCCAAGCAGAGTGGACGCAACCGCTTCCACCTGTTCGATGTGCTGCGCGACCGTGAAGTGATGGTCACCTACCAGACTGTCGAGCAGGTGCGCCAGGCCTTGCTCGCAGGCGAGTTGCGCCTGTACTTCCAGCCCAAGGTGAACATGCGTACCGGTGAGGTGGTGGGCTTCGAGGCGATGCTGCGCTGGCAGCACCCGCAGCGCGGCATGCTGGGGGCCCAGGAGTTTCTGCAGCAGGTGGAGGAGACCGACCTGATCGTCGAGATCGGCGAATGGGTCATGGACCAGGTGATGACCCGCCTGCAAGGCTGGCAGCAGGCGGGGCTGGGCTGGCCGGTGAGCCTGAACGTGGCGGCCCGGCATTTCCAGCGCCCGGACTTCGTCGAGCGGCTCAAGGACATGCTCGATCGCTATCCGGATGTGTTGCCGGCGTTGCTGGACCTGGAAATCGTCGAGTCGGTGGCCATCGACAATATCCAGCGGGTCAGCGATTGCCTCGATGCCTGCCAGGGATTTGGCGTGCAGTTCTCCCTGGGGGACTTCGGCACTGGCCATTCGTCCCTCAGCTACCTCAAGCGCCTGCGCACCCAGACCATCAAGATCGACCGGCTGTTCGTGCGCGACATGCTGCACGACGCGGACGATCAGGCGCTGATCCAGGCGTTGGTGGGGCTGGCCCAGGCCTTTGGCCGGCGCGTGGTGGCCGAGGGGCTGGAAAGCCTGGCGCATGGCGAGCGCTTGATGGCCCTTGGCTGCGACGTCGCCCAGGGGGATTTCATTGCGCCGCCAATGCCCGCCGAGGCGGTGCTGGATTGGGTGCGTAGCTTTGAGCCACCGCGGGCATGGCGAAGCGACGAGCTTCAGGGCGAGGCGATGTCGGGAGGCTGAGCGTCGTCCTGAGGGCCGACGTAACGTTGGATGATGGCGTCGATCTCGCCGGACATCTTCATTCGCAACAGGGTGCGCAGGATGCGCTGGGCCGGCACTCTCGGATCGTTGCGTACATAGCAGCCGACGGCCTGCTCCTGCAGCACCGCGACGCTGTACAGCGGGTTGCCGGTGGCCTGGGTCTTGTTGAACCAGTCCAGGGTCCACTGGCTGGCGATGGCGTAGCGGTAACGCCCGACCACCAGTTTCTGCAGCACCTGCTCCTCGTTGCGGGCGTCGTCGCGTATCAGCTGGTTGGTGTCGAACAGCGGCTGCAAGGGGGTGTAGGTATAGCTGAGGACGGTGCCGATATGCTGGCGCGACAGTTGCTGCAGGTTGACCACCGAGGGCTCCGGATGGGTGCTCACCAGCAGGTTGCGCTGGATGAACAGCGGCACGCTCCACAGGTAATCCCCAGAGAGGTTCGGCAGCCAGGCCTGGGCAGCGTAGCAGCGCACGTCGACTTCGCCCTGGGCCATGGCGTTCTGCACCCGGGCCCGGGCCAGGACATGAAACTGCGCCGGGGTACCCAGGTGCCGGGCCAGGCTGTTCATGGTGTCGAAAAGGATGCCATCGGTGGGCTGGTCGCCTTCGACCTCGATGGCCGGCATGGTCCAACTGTCGGCGATGGCAAAGCGCAGGGGCGGCTCTGCGGCTTCCAGGCTGGCGCTGAAGAGAAACAGGGCGCACCAGGTCAAACGCATACAGTCTCCAGGGTGTCGGCGGGCGAGCAATCCTTTGCAAAATGCAAGCTTAGACAGATTAGACGAGCGCGCCGGATGCAATTTCGCCCTTGCTCCGCTAGCATTACCGGCTTCCGCTTTCCAGTTGCGACGGTTTTCGATGAGTTATCAGGTTCTTGCACGTAAATGGCGTCCGCGCTCGTTCCGCGAAATGGTCGGCCAGACCCATGTGCTCAAGGCTCTGATCAATGCCTTGGACAGCCAGCGGCTGCACCACGCCTACCTGTTTACCGGCACTCGCGGGGTGGGCAAGACCACCATCGCGCGAATCATTGCCAAATGCCTGAACTGTGAAACAGGTATCACTTCCACGCCCTGTGGCACCTGTTCGGTGTGCTGCGAGATCGATGAGGGGCGCTTTGTCGACCTGATCGAGATCGACGCCGCGAGCCGGACCAAGGTCGAGGATACCCGTGAATTGCTGGATAACGTGCAATACGCACCGAGCCGCGGGCGCTTCAAGGTCTACCTGATCGACGAAGTGCACATGCTCTCCAGCCACTCGTTCAACGCCCTGCTCAAGACCCTCGAAGAGCCGCCGCCCTACGTCAAGTTCATCCTGGCGACCACTGATCCGCAGAAGCTGCCGGCGACCATCCTCTCGCGCTGCCTGCAGTTCTCCCTGAAGAACATGACCCCGGAACGGGTGGTGGAGCACTTGAGCCACGTCCTGGGCGTGGAGAACGTGCCGTTCGAGGATGACGCCCTGTGGCTGCTGGGCCGCGCCGCCGATGGCTCGATGCGCGATGCCATGAGCCTCACCGACCAGGCGATTGCCTTCGGTGAAGGCAAGGTTATGGCGGCCGATGTGCGGGCCATGCTCGGCACCCTCGATCACGGCCAGGTCTATGACGTGCTGCATGCGCTGATCAACGGCGACGCCAAGGCGTTGCTCGAGGCGGTGCGGCATTTGGCGGAGCAGGGGCCGGACTGGAACGGCGTGCTTTCGGAAATTCTCAACGTGCTGCACCGGGTGGCGATTGCCCAGGCATTGCCGGAAGGGGTCGACAACGGGCACGGCGATCGTGACCGGGTGCTGGCCTTGGCCCAGGCCCTGCCTGCCGAAGACGTGCAGTTCTATTACCAGATGGGCCTGATCGGTCGACGCGACCTGCCGTTGGCGCCGGACCCCCGCGGCGGCTTTGAAATGGTCCTGCTGCGAATGCTGGCCTTCCGCCCAGCCGATACCGCGGATGCACCGAGACAGCCGCTAAAGCCAGTGGGGATCAGCCAGGCCACAGTTGATTCCGCCCAAGCCGTGGCGGCGCCGGCACCTGCCGTGCCTGTAGCGACCGTTGCCCCGGCTCCGGTTGTGAGTGCTCCAGTGGCGCCAGCACCTGTTGCCGCGCCCGAACCTGTCGCGCCCCCTGTGGCCGAAGCGGTCGCTGTCGAACCCGAGCCGGTGGTTGCCGAAGCGGTGGTCGACCTGCCCTGGAACGATCCGGTGGAGCCACAGATCGAACAGCAGCCAGCGGTCGAGCCGATGCTGGAGGTGGCCGCCGAGCAGCCTGAGCTGACGCCGATGCCGACCCCGACGCCGGACAGCGTGGTGCCGGACGCGCCGGAGTGGGTCAGCGCCCCGGTGCCGGAACCCACGGTGGCGGAAGTCGACGCCGCCACCCCGGGTATCGACCTGGACGACGAGCCGCCGCTGGACGAGGACTATATCGAGCCGGACATGGATTCGGCCTACAGCTACCTGGACGAACTGGCCAGTGAGCACGCAGCCGATCCGGCGCCGGAACCCGAGCCCGAACCTGCTGCCAAGCCGGCCACTGGCCTGGCCCTGGAATGGCTGCAGCTGTTCCCGAAACTGCCGATCTCGGGCATGACCGGCAGCATCGCCGCCAACTGCACCCTGATGTCCGTGGACGGCGACCATTGGCTGCTGCACCTGGACCCGGCCCACAGCGCACTGTTCAACGCCACCCAGCAGCGTCGCCTCAACGACGCCCTGAACCAGTACCACGGGCGTACCCTGACCCTGGCGATCGAGCTGATCAAGCCAGAGCAGGAAACCCCGGCCCAGGCTGCATCACGGCGCCGTGCCGATCGTCAGCGCGAGGCCGAGGAGTCGATCCATGGTGATCCGTTCATCCAGCGGATGGTCCAGGAGTTCGGTGCAGTGGTGCGCCACGATACTATTGAACCTGTCGAGGCCCTGGCGGCTCAGGGTTGATCATTCAAAGGGCGCCGGGCCAGGGGCCGGGCGCCGTTTCCATCCCCGTACTTTGAGGTAATTCCCATGATGAAAGGTGGCATGGCCGGCCTGATGAAGCAGGCACAGCAGATGCAGGAAAAAATGGCCAAGATGCAGGAAGAACTGGCCAACGCCGAAGTCACCGGCAAGGCTGGCGGCGACATGGTCACCGTAGTCATGACCGGCCGTCATGACATCAAGCGCGTGAGCATCGACCCGAGCCTGCTGGAAGGTGTCAGCGAAGATGACCGTGAAGTGCTCGAAGACCTGTTTGCCGCTGCGGTGAACGACGCCGTGCGCAAGATCGAGTCCAACAGCCAGGAAAAGATGTCCGGCATGACCGCCGGCATGCAACTGCCTCCAGGCATGAAATTGCCGTTCTGATTCGCGCAAGCGCATCGGATGGACTACATAAAGCCAGGCCTTGAGCCTGGCTTTTTTTTGCCCTGGCGATCAGCACTGCGCTGTGGGTAGCAGCCGGCTGGCCGGCGAAGGCCACAGCAGATCCATCTGCAGAAACATCGAACGTGATGCTATTCACAGGGTCTGCAACCTATACCCTTTCATTCAACCTTCCCTAAAGGAGTGTCCATGATGCCGCAAACATTGACCCTCAATCAGCGTGTGGTGCTGGTCTCCCGGCCCGAGGGCGCGCCGGTCCCGGAGAATTTCCGCCTGGAACGGGTGGCCTTGCCGGAACTGGCTGATGGCCAGGTGCTGTTGAAGACCCTCTACCTGTCACTGGACCCCTACATGCGCGGGCGCATGAGCGATGCCCCGTCCTATGCGGCGCCGGTGGAAATAGACGAGGTCATGACCGGCGGTGCAGTGAGCCGGGTCGAGCGTTCGCTCAACCCCAAGTTCCAGGAGGGCGACCTGGTGGTGGGCGCCACTGGTTGGCAGAGCCACTGCATTTGCGATGGCCGCAACCTGATCCCGGTGCCCTCGGGCCTGCCCAGCCCTTCCATGGCCCTGGGTGTGCTCGGCATGCCCGGAATGACCGCCTACATGGGGCTGATGGACATCGGCCAGCCCAAGGCCGGAGAAACCCTGGTGGTGGGTGCTGCCTCCGGCGCCGTGGGGTCGGTGGTGGGGCAGGTGGCGAAGCTCAAGGGGCTGCGGGTGGTGGGCGTGGCCGGTGGCGCCGACAAATGCCGCTATGTGGTCGAGGAGCTGGGTTTTGATGCCTGCATCGATCACAAGAGCCCCGACTTTGCCGACGAACTGGCCCAGGCCTGCTTCAAGGGCGTGGACATCTATTTTGAAAACGTCGGTGGCAAGGTCTTCGACGGGGTACTGCCCCTGCTCAACCCCAGGGCGCGTATTCCCCTGTGCGGGCTGATCGCCCAGTACAACGCCCAGGCGCTGCCGCCGGGGCCGGATCGCCTGCCACTGCTGCAGCGCACCTTGCTCACCAAGCGGGTACGCATCCAGGGCTTTATTGTCTTCGACGACTATGGCGACCGCCATCCGGAGTTCATCAAGGCCATGGCGCCCTGGGTGCGCGAAGGCAAGGTCAAGTTCAAGGAGGACGTGGTCGAGGGACTGGAGCAGGCACCAGAAGCCTTCATTGGCCTGCTGGAGGGGCGCAACTTCGGCAAGCTGGTGGTCAAGGTCGCCCCGGACGCGAGCATTTGACGCTACCCCGAGGCGCGGGTATAAACCGCGTCTCGTTGTTTTTGTCGGACCTTTGCCCATGAGCTTCAGCCCCCTGATTCGCCAACTGATCGATGCCCTGCGCACCTTGCCGGGCGTGGGTCAGAAAACCGCCCAGCGCATGGCCCTGCAACTGCTCGAGCGTGATCGCAGTGGTGGCTTGCGCCTGGCGCAGGCCTTGAGCCAGGCCATGGAAGGCGTGGGGCATTGCCGCCAGTGCCGGACCCTGACCGAAGACGAGCTGTGCCCGCAGTGTGCCGATCCGCGTCGCGACGACACCCTGCTGTGCGTGGTGGAAGGGCCGATGGATGTGTACGCGGTGGAGCAGACCGGCTATCGCGGGCGCTACTTCGTGCTCAAAGGCCACCTGTCGCCTCTGGATGGCCTGGGCCCGGAGGCCATCGGCATTCCGCAGTTGCTGGCGCGTATCGAGGAGCAGGGCAGCTTCAGCGAAGTGATCCTGGCCACCAACCCGACTGTGGAAGGCGAAGCCACTGCGCACTACATCGCCCAACTGCTGACCAACAAGGGCCTGATCACCTCGCGCATCGCTCACGGCGTGCCTCTGGGCGGCGAGCTGGAACTGGTGGATGGCGGCACCCTGGCTCACTCCTTTGCCGGGCGCAAACCCATAGCGTTGTAAGACTGCGGAAGCCGGCTGACTGGCGAAGGATGCGCCACGCATTCTCTTGAAAACCAAGCAAGCGCTTGGTAAGTTCCTTCGACCCTTCAGAGGAGCTTGCCGATGTCTGCCTGCCAGGAATACTTCGACCCCAGCCACCAGTTGGTCCGCGACAGCGTGCGACGTTTCGTCGAGCGTGAAATCCTTCCCCAGATCGACGAGTGGGAGGAGGCGGGCAGTTTCCCCCGTGAGCTGTACCTCAAGGCCGGGGCCGCCGGGCTTCTGGGCATCGGTTACCCCGAGGCCCTGGGCGGCAGCCATGAGGGTGATCTGTTCGCCAAGATCGCCGCCAGCGAGGAGTTGATGCGCAGTGGCTCCGGCGGCCTGGTGGCGGGCCTCGGCTCCCTGGATATCGGCCTGCCGCCCATCGTCAAATGGGCTCGCCCCGAATTGCGTGAGCGGGTCGCACCGCTGGTGTTGTCGGGGGAGAAGATCAGCGCCCTGGCGGTCACCGAGCCCGGCGGCGGCTCGGACGTGGCCAACCTGCAGACCCGCGCCGTGCGCGATGGCGATCATTACCGGCTCAGTGGCAGCAAGACCTTCATCACCAGTGGCGTGCGCGCCGACTTCTACACCGTTGCGGTGCGCACCGGCGAACCTGGCTACGGCGGCATCAGCCTGTTGCTGGTCGAAAAGGGCACGCCGGGCTTCACTGTGGGTCGGCAGTTGAAAAAGATGGGCTGGTGGGCCTCGGATACCGCCGAGCTGTTCTTCGACGATTGCCGGGTGCCGGTGGGCAACCTGATCGGTGCCGAGAACATGGGCTTTGCCTGCATCATGGGCAACTTCCAGAGCGAACGCCTGGCCCTGGCCCTGATGGCCAACATGACCTCACAGATGGCCCTGGAGGAAAGCCTGAAGTGGGCGCGCGAGCGGGAGGCGTTCGGCAAGCCCATCGCCAAGTTCCAGGTGCTCAAGCACCGTCTGGCGGAGATGGCCACGGCCCTGGAGGTTTCCCGGGAGTTCACCTATCGCCAGGCGGCGAAGATGGCCGCCGGCAAGAGTGTGATCAAGGAAATTTCCATGGCCAAGAACTTCGCCACCGATACCGCCGACCGTATTACCCACGATGCGGTGCAGATCCTCGGTGGCATGGGCTACATGCGCGAAAGCCTGGTGGAGCGCCTGTATCGCGACAACCGCATTCTGTCGATCGGCGGCGGCACTCGCGAGGTGATGAACGAAATCATCAGCAAGCAGATGGGGCTGTAGGTGCAGGCTAGCGTTCGGTCAGGGAAAACTGGGTCAGGCAGAAGGTCGGGATCCCCATGTCCTGCAGCTTCTGCGAGCCGCCCAGTTCCGGCAGGTCGATGATCGCCGCGGCTTCATAGACCTTCGCCCCCATGCGCCGTACCAGATTGGCGGCTGCGATCAGGGTACCACCGGTGGCGATCAGGTCATCGATCAACAGCACCGAGTCGCCTTCACACAAGCTGTCGGCGTGGACTTCAATGAAGGCTTCGCCGTACTCGGTCCGGTAGCCCTCGGCCAGGATGTCGGCCGGCAGCTTGCCCTGTTTGCGGAACAGGATCAGCGGCTTGTTCAACTGGTAGGAGATGATCGAGCCGATCAGAAAACCCCGTGCGTCCATGGCGCCGATGTGGCTGAAGTCTTCTTCGACATAACGCTGGGCGAAGCTGTCCGCCACCAGGCGCAGGGCCCGGGGAGACTGGAACAGGGGGGTGATGTCGCGGAAGATCACGCCCTGTTTCGGGAAGTCGATGACGGGGCGGATCAGGGATTTGATGTCGAAGGAATCGAAGGCCATCTTCAGGTGTCCTGGCGGGCAAATAGGCCGCGCCAGTATACCCGCGACCGAGCCGCCTGGCTCAGCCGCACAGGCTGTGGATCAGCCCTCCACCGAGCCGCCGGCGAGGGCGCAGAGCTGGATCGGATCGAGGATGTGCACTTCCTTGCCTTCGGCGGCAATCAGTTCGTTCTGCTGGAAACGGGTGAACACCCGGGACACGGTTTCCACGGCCAGGCCCAGGTAGTTGCCGATTTCGTTGCGCGACATGCTCAGGCGGAACTGGTTGGCCGAGAAGCCCCGGGCGCGGAAGCGCGCGGACAGGTTGACCAGGAACGTGGCGATACGCTCGTCAGCGGTCTTTTTCGACAGCAGCAGCATCATTTGCTGGTCATCGCGGATTTCCCGGCTCATGACCCGCATCAGCTGGCGACGCAGCTGTGGCAGTTGCAGTGCCAGCTCATCGAGGCGCTCGAAGGGGATTTCACACACCGAGGTGGTTTCCAGCGCCTGGGCCGAGACGGGATGGCTTTCGGTGTCCATGCCTGACAGGCCTACCAGCTCGCTGGGGAGATGGAAGCCGGTGATCTGTTCTTCGCCGCTGTCGCTCAGGCTGAAGGTTTTCAGGGCGCCCGAACGCACGGCGTACACCGAGTCGAAGCCGTCACCCTGACGGAACAGGAATTCGCCTTTTTTCAATGGGCGGCCACGTTTGACGATTTCGTCCAGCGCGTCCATGTCTTCCAAATTCAGCGAAAGTGGCAGGCAGAGGGGTGCCAGGCTGCAATCCTTGCAATGGGCCTGGTTGTGAGCGCGCAGTTTAACTGGCTCGGACATTCTAGAATCCTTGTGGGAAAACACACATAAGCCGTAAGGGTAACTCACGGGAGGAGGTTCCGGCCAGTCCGTGCCGTATTGACTGTTAGTCGTAAAGCTATCCTTTTATGGGTCGATAACCTGTTAACGAAAGTAACTTGGAAGGCTGAAATTATGTCGTCCGTTGGCGCTATTACTAATGGCAGCAATAACTTGCAGTCACTTCAAGAGCCCTCGACAAGTCAGGTTGACGAGCAACTAAGAGTTTCTCCATTAGTTGCAGAGCCAGTGATCGGGGAGGGCGTCAAAGTGTCGCTGTCTGGCGCCGGCCTGAACAAATCCGCCGCCGCCAAAGGGCGTGACAGTGATATCGAGGAAAGCGGCCTGCCGGAAAACATTCAGCAGATCCTCAAGATGATCAGAAAATTGCAACAACAGATTGCCGAGACCCTCGTCCAGCTCCAGGCGGTCATGGCCGACAAGCACCTGAGCCCAGAAGAAACCAAGGTCCGGATCGGCAGCCTGCAATCTGCCCTGGCAATACTCAACGGCGGTTTGCTGACCGCCAATGCCTCCCTGGCCAAGGCAATGAAAGAAGCGGGCTTGAGCCCTGAGCAGGTGATGAAGGCTGCATCCTTGATCATGAAATCCTAGATCACCCGGGAAAACCGCTGGCGGTTCTGCTGGCCCAGGTATGCATCGAACACCATGCACACCGAGCGCACCAGTAGGCGACCGGCTGGCAGCACGATGATTGCTTCGCTGCCAAGTTCAATCAGGCCGTCGTCGGCCATCTCTTCCAGTTCCGGCCAGAGTTCATTGAAGTAGCCGCGAAAGTCGATATTGAAAGCCTGTTCGATCTCTTCGAACTTAAGACTAAAGTTGCAGATCAGTTGCTGAATAACTTCCCGGCGCAGACGGTCATCGGCGTTGCATACCAAGCCGCGACTGGTGGCCAGTTGTGCGCCAGCCAAGGCATTTTGATAGTGCGTCAGGTCGCTGCTGTTCTGGCAGTAGAGATCGCCGATCTGGCTGATGGCTGAAACACCGAGCCCAATAAGGTCGCAATGACCATGAGTGGTGTAGCCCTGGAAGTTGCGTTGCAGGGTGGACTCTTCCTGGGCAATGGCCAGTTCATCATCGGGCAGGGCGAAATGATCCATGCCGATGTAGCGATAGCCGGCAGCCGTCAGCTGTTCGATGGTGCGTTGCAGCATCTGCAGCTTTTCCGCCGGGGCAGGCAGTTCGCTGCCGTTGATCCGCCGCTGGGGCATGAAACGCTCCGGCAGGTGGGCGTAGTTGAACACCGAGAGCCGGTCCGGTTGCAGGCTGATGACTTCTTCCACGGTGCGGGCGAAGTTTTCCGGGGTCTGCTTGGGCAGGCCGTAGATCAGGTCGATGTTGATGGAACGGAACTGCAGGGTGCGGGCCGCTTCGATCACCGCCCGGGTTTCGTCCAGGCTTTGCAGGCGATTGACCGCGCGTTGCACTGCCGGGTCCAGGTCCTGCAGGCCGATGCTGACCCGATTGAAACCCAGCTCCCGCAACAGGCCCATGGTCGACCAGTCGGCTTCCCGGGGATCGATCTCGATGCCGTAGTCGCCGGAGTCGTCGTCCAGCAGGTTGAAGTGCTTGCGCAGCAGGGCCATCAGTTGGCGCAGTTCATCGTGGTTGAGAAAGGTCGGGGTGCCGCCGCCGAAATGCAGTTGTTCCACCCGCTGGTTGGGGGCCAGGTGGCAGGCGATCAGTTGCATCTCCTGTTCCAGGCGCTGCAGGTAGGGCAGGGCGCGGCTGCGATCCTTGGTGATGACCTTGTTGCAGGCGCAGTAGTAGCAGATGTTGGCGCAGAACGGGATGTGCACGTACAGCGACAGCGGGCGCTGCGCCTTGCGGCTGTCGCGCAGGGCGTGCAGCAGGTCGAAGGCGCCGACCTGGCTGTTGAACTGCACTGCGGTCGGGTATGAGGTGTAGCGCGGTCCCGCCAGGTCGTAGCGGCGGATCAGATCTGTGTCCCAACGAATGGCGTCGAGCATGCGGGAATTCCCCCGGATAGGCTGGCAGTGTTCGCGAGTCTAGGAGGTTCAGGCCAGGGCCATCTTGACTTGTATCAAGGGTGTTCGGGAGCCGCCGGAGCAGTGCCGACGAGGCGTGCAGGCCCGGTTGCCGGCCGCCTCCCCGGGGTCAGTGGCCCATCAGCCAGTGCTGGTGAGGGCCGGGCAGGGTCCAGATGCCGAAGAGAATGACCAGCACGCCGCCAGCCATGCGTACGCTGCGCCGACGCAGCAAGGCGGTGATCCGTTCGGCTGCCAGCCCGGTGGCCAGCAGCACGGGCCAGGTGCCCAGGCCGAAGGCCAGCATCAACAGCGCGCTGTCCAGGGCGCTGCCCTGGCTCGCCGACCACAGCAGGGTGCTGTACACCAGGCCGCACGGCAGCCAGCCCCACAGCGCCCCCAGGAGCAATGCACGGGGCAGGCTGGAAACCGGCAACAGGCGGCTGGCTAGCGGCTGGATATGCCGCCACAAGCCCTTGCCAAGGCCTTCGATGCGGGTCAGGCCACTCCACCAGCCGGCCAGGTACAGGCCCATGGCAATCAACAGCAACCCGGCCAGCACTCGCATGAACAGCGCCAGCGGACTGTTGGCCACAGCCCAGCCCGCCAGGCCCAGCAGCAGGCCGGCCAGGGCGTAGCTGAGGATGCGGCCCAGGTTGTAGGCCAGCAGCAGGCGCAGGCGTCGGCTGCGCTGTTCCGGGGGGATGGCCAGCGTCAGGGCGCCCATCAGGCCGCCGCACATGCCCAGGCAGTGGCCGCCACCCAGCAGGCCGAGGATCAGCGCAGAGACCAGCAGAGGGGCCAGTTCAAGCATGGGGCGGTTCCGATTTTCTACCGGGGTCGGCTTCGCTGCTCGGTTGGCCCTTGGCCTCATCCACCGCGGCGGTGTGGCTTGGGTCCTGGTCGTCGAACAGGATGCTGTGGGCCGGGCCGTCGAGATCGTCGTACTGGCCGCTGTCCACCGCCCAGAAGAAGATGTAGATGGCGATGGCCACGATCAGCAGGGCGGCCGGGATCATCACGTAAAGAGCTGGCATCTGGACTCCAGGCCCGGCGGCTCAGGCCGGCAACGGGCGGGTTTCGGGGGCGTCGGCGCTGTCGGCCGGCCGCGGCATGCGGGTCAGGCGCAGGGCGTTGAGCACCACGGTCAGGGAACTGATGGACATGCCGACCGCCGCCCACACCGGAGTGATCCAGCCGAGGGCGGCGAACGGCAGCATCAGGCCATTGTACAGCCCGGCCCAGAGCAGGTTCTCGATGATCACTCGGCGCGTGCGGCGGGCCAGGCTGAAGGCCTGCACCAGGGCGTCCAGGCGATTGGACAGAAGTACCGCATCGGCGCTGGTCTTGGCCAGGTCAGTGGCCGAGCCCATGGCGACGCTGATATCGGCGGCGGCCAGCACCGGCACATCGTTGACCCCATCGCCGAGCATCAGCACTTTGCGGCCCTGCTGGTGCAGCTGTTGCAGCACTTGCAGCTTGTCATCGGGGCGCAGGCCGCCCCGGGCTTCGTCGATCTGCAGTTCGGCAGCGACACTGGCGACCATCGGCGAACTGTCCCCGGACAGCAGCAGGGTGCGCCAGCCACGGGCCTTGCAGGCCGCCAGCAGGGCCGGAGCATCACTGCGCAGGCGGTCGTCCAGCACCAGCCAGGCGAGAGCCCCCTGGCTGTCACCGAGCAATAGCCATTGGCCGGCCTCATCGGGCATGGGCGGAACGGTACAGCCACTGAGCTGGCAAACGTAGGCTGGTTGCCCGATGCGCAGACGCTGATCGCCCACCAGGCCTTCCAGGCCCAGGCCGGGGCTGCTGGTAACTTCCTCGGCGGCCACTGGGGCACGGCCGAAAGCCCGGGCGATCGGGTGCTCGGAACGGTTTTCCAGGGCTGCGGCCAGGCTCAGGCAGTCATCGCTGGACAGGGCCCCCAATGGCCGGATGGAACGCAGCGCCAGCCGCCCTTCGGTGAGGGTGCCGGTCTTGTCGAAAATCACTGTGTCGATCTGGTTCAGGCCTTCCAGTACATGGCCGCGGGTCAGCAGCAGGCCGAGCTTGTGCAAGGTGCCGGTGGCGGCGGTGAGCGCTGTGGGCGTGGCCAGGGACAGCGCACAAGGGCAGGTCGCCACCAACATGGCCAGGACGATCCAGAACGCCCGTGAGGCGTCTAATTGCCACCACAGCAGCCCGATGGCGGCCGCGGCGATCAGCGAGAACAGCAGGAACCACTGGGCTGCACGATCGGCAACCTCCGCCAGCCGCGGTTTCTCTGCCTGGGCCCGGTCCAGCAGGCGCACGATGGCCGATAGCCGGGTGTCCTGGCCCAGGGCCTGGACCTGCACTGTCAACGCACCTTCGACGTTCAAGGTACCTGCGGTCACCCTATCGCCCAGGCCACGGGGCTGCGGCAGGTATTCACCGGTGAGCAGGGATTCGTCGATGCTCGATTGGCCGTCGAGGATCTTGCCGTCTGCCGGCAGTACTGCGCCGGGATGCACCAGCACCCGGTCGCCCAGGCGCAATTCGCTGAGCAGGATGCGTTCACTCTGGCCGTCTTCATCCAGGCGCAGGCAGGAAGCTGGCAGCAGATTGACCAGTTGCGCGGTAGCCGCCGCGGTGCGCTCCCGGGCCCGGCGTTCCAGGTAGCGGCCGGCGAGCAGGAACAGGGCGAACATGCCGACGGCATCGAAATACAACTCGCCAATGCCGCTGATGGAGGTCCAGATGCCGGCCAGGTAGGCCCCTCCGATGGCCAGGGACACCGAGACGTCCATGGTCAGGTGGCGGGTGCGCAAATCGCGCATGGCGCCCTTGAAGAACGGTGCGCAGCTGTAGAAGACGATGGGCGTGGTGAGAAACAGCGCGACCCAGCGCAGGATCGTATGCAGCTCGGGGCTCAGGTCGATGTTGAATTCCGGCCAGGTGGCCATGGTCGCCATCATGGCCTGGAACCACAGCAGGCCGGCGACGCCCAGCTGGCGCAAGGCCAGGCGGTTTTCGCTGGCCAGTTGCTCGGAGGCGCGATCCGGCTGATACGGGTGGGCGGCGTAGCCGATGTGGCGCAGCTCGCTGAGCACCTGGCTCAAGGGCAGTTGGCTGTCGGCCCAGCGCACGTGCAGGCGGTGGTTGGACAGGTTGAGCCGGGCTTCAGCCACCGCTGGCAGGCTGCGCAGGTGTTTTTCGATCAGCCAGCCGCAGGCGGCACAACTGATGCCCTCCATGAGCAGCGTGGTTTCCGCCAGCTCGCCTTCGTGCCGGACAAAGGGCTGCTGCACGTCGGCGCGGTCGTACAGCGCCAGTTCGTCCACCAGTTGCACGGGCAGAGCTTCAGGGTTGGCCGAGGCCTCGCTGCGATGGCTGTAGTAGTGCTCCAGACCGCCAGCGACTATGGCTTCGGCCACTGCCTGGCAGCCCGGGCAGCAGAACTCCCGGGGTTGGCCAAGCACGACGGCGGTGAACCGGCTACCGGCAGGAACCGGCAGGGCACAGTGGTAGCAAGGCAGTGGCGTGGTCATCGGCGGTCTTTGTTATGTGGGAAAAACTCATCGCCGGCGCACCGGTCCCGCTGCAAGGGCAGGGGAGGCGACGGGCCGGCGATGTACGGCAGGTACTGCTCAGTTCAGGTCTTCGGCACCTTGCAGGGGCTCGTCGCCCAGCAGCAGGTCCTTGTCATGGCTGACCTGTTCTTCTTCGAACATGCGCCAGGTCTTGTCGCCCTCGACCCCCAGCAGTTCGACGAAGCGCCGCCCTTCGACCTGGTCGGTCAACTGGCCGATGTAGCGCCCGTGTTCGGTTTCGCTGCGGGCCAGGGTGATCTTGCGGTCCTTTTCCGGCTGGGTCGGCGAGATCAGGTTCAGCTCCAGGGTCTTGGGCTGGCTGTCACCGCTCAGGCGCAGTTCGACTTCGCCGGTCAGCTCATCGAGGTGCACGTTGGCGCGCATCTTCAGGGTCTGGGCCAGCAGCTCGCGGTCCAGGGAGCGGTTGATGCCCTTGCCGGCCTCGTAGTAGTTGTCGTTGACCAGGTTGTCCGGGTTGTTCACGGCAATGGTCACCATGGACAGGGTCAGGGTCACGGAACAGGCGAGGATGCCGATGATGATCCAGGGCCAGAGGTGCTTGTACCAGGGGCTTGCGGCGGTGGCTGCGGGCATGATCACTTCTCTTAACGAATTTGTGGGCCGATGAACCGGCTCTTGGCTTCAACATGGACGCTGTCATCGTCGGCATCCTTGAGGATGAATTTCACCTCGTTGGTGGTCGATGGCAGCTGTTCGGGAGCAATCGACAGCTCCACCGGCATGCTGACGATATCGCCGGCCACCACGTGGATTTCGCGCTTGCCTTGCAGCTTCAGGTCCGGCAGGCCGGAGGCGTCCAGCACATAGGTGTGATCGCGCTGGTCCTTGTTCATGATCTTCAGGCTGTAGACGTTTTCGATCCGGCCTTCGGCGTTTTCGCGGTACAGCACCCGGTCCTTGCTGACATCGAAGCCCACCAGCGAACGCATGAAAAATGCCGCAACCAGCAGGCTGATCATGGCCAGCAGCACCAGGGCATAGCCGATCAGGCGCGGGCGCAGTTTATGGGTTTTCTGCCCCGAGAGGTTGTGTTCGGTGGTGTAGCTGATGAGCCCGCGGGGGTACTCCATCTTGTCCATGATGCTGTCGCAGGCGTCGATGCAGGCTGCGCAGCCGATGCATTCGATCTGCAGGCCGTCACGGATGTCGATGCCGGTGGGGCAGACCTGGACACACATGGTGCAGTCGATGCAGTCGCCCAGGCCCTGGGCCTTGTAGTCGGCGCCTTTCTTGCGCGGGCCACGGGCTTCGCCACGGCGTGGGTCGTAGGAAACGATCAGGGTGTCCTTGTCGAACATCACGCTCTGGAAGCGTGCATAGGGGCACATGTAGATGCACACCTGTTCCCGCAGCCAGCCGGCGTTGCCGTAGGTGGCCAGGGTGAAGAAGCCGACCCAGAAGTAGGACCAGCCATCGGCCTGGCCGGTGAAGAAGTCGATGACCAGTTCGCGGATCGGCGAGAAGTAGCCGACGAAGGTCATGCCGGTGACGAAGCCGATCAGCAGCCAGAGGCTGTGCTTGCTGAATTTGCGCAGGAACTTGTTGGCGCTCATGGGCGCCTTGTCCAGCTTGATGCGCTGGTTGCGATCGCCTTCGGTGACCTTTTCGCACCACATGAAGATCCAGGTCCAGACACTCTGCGGGCAGGTGTAGCCGCACCAGATGCGGCCGGCATAGACGGTGATGAAGAACAGGCCGAAAGCGGCGATGATCAGCAGGCCCGAGAGCAGGATGAAGTCCTGGGGCCAGAACGTGGCGCCAAAGATGAAGAATTTGCGCTCCGGCAGGTTCCACCAGACAGCCTGGTGGCCGCCCCAGTTGAGCCACACGGTACCGAAGTACAGAAGGAACAATCCGGCGCCGCCAAGCATGCGCAGATTGCGGAACAGGCCGGTGAAGGCGCGGGTGTAGATTTTTTCCCTGGAGGCGTAGAGATCGACGCTGTTGGTCGCGTTTTTGGCAGGCGGGGTAACGTCTTGTACGGGAATCTGGTTGCTCATCATTGCATCCCACGGCAGTGGAAAAATGCCTCGGTCGATGCGTGCCGACCGCGGTCAAAAGGGGTGTTGCAGTGGCGCAATGATACGCCTGTAGCTCTAGCGCAAGGGTGCGACCTTTGGTCGCGTTGGGAGAAATCAACTGATGGTGTAATGACTTGAATCAATTGACTTGTGGATTATGGACCCTTTTGCACGTCGCGCCGTTCAATTCTTCCAGGGAGTGAGCAGGCGTACGCCGCAGGTCTCGAAGTCCGCCATATTGTTGAATCCTGGCTACCGGGTTGCCGGAAAGGGTGATCCGCCGTCGAGCGTCAGCCGATGCCAGGCGCAAACAAAACGGCCCCGCCAATGTTGATTGGCGGGGCCGTCGGGTGTTGCTTTCAGGCGTCGGTCTTACTCGGCGTCGGCCTGCTTGTCACCGTGGGACAGGCTGTAGACATAAGCCGCCAGCAGGTGAACCTTGTCGTTGCCTTGCAGTTGTTCCTGCGCTGGCATCACGCCTTGACGGCCGTAACGAATGGTCTGCTGCAGTTGGGCGAAGCTCGAACCGTAGATGAAGGCTGCCGGGTGAGTCAGGTTAGGCGCGCCCATGGCTGGGGTGCCTTTGCCTTCCGGGCCGTGGCATACCGCACAGTTGGCGGCGAACAGCTTCTGGCCGTTGACCGGGTCGGCCTTCAGGCCTTCCGGCAACTTGCGGCCGTCGAGGTTGGTCAGGACATAGGCGGCAACGTCACTGACGCCTTGTTCCTTGATCACGTCCAGCCAGGCCGGCATCACTGCGTGGCGACCGCCCATGATGGTGGTCTTGATGGTTTCCGGCTCGCCGCCCCAGCGCCAGTCGGCGTCGGTCAGGTTGGGAAAGCCATAGGCGCCCTTGGCGTCGGAACCATGGCAGACCGAGCAGTTGGATGCGAACAGACGGCCACCCATTTTCAGGGCTTGCGGGTCCTTGGCCACTTCCTCGATAGGCATGGCCGCGTACTTGGCGAAGATCGGACCGAACTTGGCGTCCGACTTGGCCATTTCCTTTTCCCACTCGTGGACGCCGGTCCAGCCGGACTGGCCGTTGGCGAACGGGGTCTGCTTCTCGTTATCGAGGTAGTTGTAGCCCGGCAGAACGCCTTTCCAGTTGCCCAGGCCCGGGTACAGCACCAGGTAGCCCAGGGCGAAGACGATGGTGCCGACGAACAGCATGAACCACCATTTCGGCAGGGGGTTGTCGTACTCCTCGATCCCGTCGAAGGAGTGGCCGACCGTCTCGTCGGTCTGCTCGGCGCGCTGGCCCTTGCGGGTCGACAGCAGCAGCCAGGTCAGGGCGAAGATGGTACCCAGACTGAGGACTGTGACGTACAGACTCCAGAACGTAGTCATTCTTTGTTACTCCTAGAAGCTTGCTCGACGTGCTTGATGGCGTCGGGATCATCCGCGAACGGCAGCAAGGTTGCGTCTTCAAACTCGGACTTGCGCTTGGGGCTGAACACCCAGAGCGCCAAACCGATGAAGGCCACCATCACAACAAGGGTGCCCAGGCCACGAATCATCCCGATATCCATCTAGATCACCGTTTGCTTTTGATGATGGTGCCCAGGCCTTGCAGATAGGCCACCAGCGCGTCCATTTCGGTTTTGCCCTTCACGGCATCCTTGGCACCGGCGATGTCTTCGTCGGTGTAAGGGACGCCGAGCGTGCGCAAGACTTCCATTTTCTTCGCGGTGTCTTTGCCGTCGAGCTTGTTTTCTACGAGGAACGGATAAGCCGGCATCTTCGACTCGGGCACCACGTTGCGCGGGTTGTACAAGTGCGCACGCTGCCAGTCATCGGAGTAACGACCGCCCACTCGGGCCAGGTCCGGGCCGGTACGCTTGGAACCCCACAGGAACGGGTGGTCCCAGACGCTCTCACCAGCCACCGAGTAGTGACCATAGCGTTCGGTTTCAGCGCGGAACGGACGGATCATCTGCGAGTGGCAGCCGACACAGCCGTTGGCGATGTAGACGTCGCGGCCTTCCAGTTCCAGCGCGGTACGCGGCTTCATGCCTTCCACCGGCTTGTTGGTGACGTCCTGGAAGAACAGCGGGACGATCTGGGTCAGGCCGCCGATGCTGACGGCGATGACCATGAAGAAGGCCAGCAGGCCAATATTCTTCTCGACTACTTCGTGCTTCATCAGTGAGCTCCAACTACAGCGATCTGAGCAGCGGCTTCAGCTTCAGCCGGGTTCGAGGCGCGAACGGTACGGAACACGTTATACGCCATGATCAGCATGCCGGTGGCGAAGAACGCACCGCCCAGAGCACGGACGATAAAGCCCGGGTGGCTGGCTTGCAGCGCTTCGACGAAGGAGTAGGTGAGGGTGCCGTCATCGTTGATTGCACGCCACATCAGGCCCTGGGTGATGCCGTTGACCCACATCGAGGCGATGTAGAGCACGGTACCGATGGTAGCCAGCCAGAAGTGGGTGTTGATCAGGCCGATGCTGTGCATCTGCTGACGACCGAAGACTTTCGGAATCAGGTGGTACAGGGCGCCGATGGAGATCATCGCTACCCAGCCCAGAGCGCCGGCGTGTACGTGGCCGATGGTCCAGTCGGTGTAGTGCGAGAGCGAGTTGACGGTCTTGATCGCCATCATCGGACCTTCGAAGGTCGACATGCCGTAGAACGCCAGGGATACCACCAAAAAGCGCAGGATCGGGTCGGTGCGCAGCTTATGCCAGGCGCCCGAGAGGGTCATCATGCCGTTGATCATGCCGCCCCAGCTTGGCGCCAGCAGGATGATCGACATGGCCATGCCCAGGGACTGGGCCCAGTCCGGCAGCGCGGTGTAGTGCAGGTGGTGCGGACCGGCCCAGATGTACAGGGTGATCAGCGCCCAGAAGTGCACGATGGACAGGCGATAGGAATAGATCGGACGCTCGGCCTGCTTGGGTACGAAGTAGTACATCATCCCCAGGAAGCCGGTGGTCAGGAAGAAGCCCACGGCGTTGTGGCCGTACCACCACTGGATCATCGCATCAGTCGCACCGGCGTAGGCCGAGTAGGACTTGAAGAAGCTGACCGGCAGGGAAGCGTGGTTGACGATGTGCAGCATCGCGGTCACCACGATGAAGGCACCGTAGAACCAGTTGCCCACATAGATGTGCTTGGTCTTGCGCTTGGTGATGGTGCCGAAGAATACCAGGCCGTAGGTGACCCAGACGATCGCCAGCAGGATAGCCAGGGGCCATTCCAGTTCGGCGTATTCCTTGGTGGTGGTGTAACCCAGTGGCAGGGTCACGATCGCGCCGACGATCACCGCTTGCCAACCCCAGAAGGTGAAGGCCGCGAGGCTGTCGGAAATCAGTCGCGTCTGGCAGGTTCGCTGCACGACATAGTAAGAGGTGGCAAACAATGCACATCCACCGAAGGCGAAGATCACCAGGTTGGTGTGCAGCGGGCGCAGGCGTCCAAACGTCGTCCACGGCAGACCGAAGTTCAACTCCGGCCATACCAGTTGTGAGGCGATGAAGACACCGAGCCCCATGCCAAGGATCCCCCAGACCACCGTCATGATGGCGAACTGGCGGACTACCTTATAGTTATAAGCAGTCGGACTGATTGCTGTGCTCATTCTAAGGTTCCACGGTTTGGGTGTTTTATTAGGGATAAAAATCGGTCGCAAGTATGGAGAAAGCAGGGGGTCATTGCAACGCGCTATGACCTGGGTCAATGCGTTCCATGCCTGATTCTGCGGCCTTTCCCTATGCCGAGTAGGGACAAAAAATTGCCCTCGGACAAGCTGTCGCCATGGACAGGAAACGGGGGGTGTCAGGTCGGTTGTAACCGGGTGTGTGGAAGCTGATGGATCAGCTGACAGGCGGTAAGAGAGTCGACAGCCGGTATAAACCAGCCTTTGCGGCCTGTCATCGAGCAGAAGCTTCGAACGTCACGGATACCGTTGGCCTGTGACCAGCCCGTGCCAGTCCCCATCGGGGCAAGCTTAGACCTGAATCAGATGAGTGCAAACGCGCTTCGGGAGAGGGTGCGACACTTGGTCGCAAAGGAGCGGGAAGTTGAACCACGAGCGGCAAGCTGCAAGTCGGGAACCCGCAGCTTGCCGTGACTCGTCTTACTGGGTGTTTTCAGCCTGTGGCTTGTTGCCGTGGGAGAGGCTGTAAACGTAGGCGGCCAGTAGTTGTACCTTGTCATTGCCGAGCAGTTCGCTCTGCGCTGGCATGTGGCCCTGGCGACCATGGCGGATGGTCTGTTGCAGTTGGGCCAGGCTGGTGCCGTAGATGAAGCCGGCGGGCTGGGTCAGGTCGGGCGCGCCCATGATCTGGGTGCCTTTGCCGTCAGCGCCGTGGCAGGCTACGCAGGTGGTGCTGAACGCTTGCTGTCCGGCTACCAGGTCGGCATCGCTGTCGGCTGGCAGGGGCAGGCCGGCCAGGTCGTGGCGAACGTAAGCTGCCACGTTCTTCACGCCTGCTTCCTTGAGCACTTCGCCCCAGGCTGGCATGGCCGCCATGCGGCCGCCCATGATGGTGGCCTTGATGGTGTCGGCGCTGCCGCCCCACCGCCAGTTGTCGTCCGCCAGGTTCGGGAAGCCGAAGGCTCCCTTGGCGTCGGAACCGTGACAGACCGAGCAGTTGGAGGCGAACAGGCGTCCGCCCATTTTCAGCGCTTGCGGGTCCTTGGCCACTTCTTCCACCGGCATGGCCGCGAATTTGGCGAAGATCGGACCAAACTTCACGTCCGCCTTGGCCATCTCCTTTTCCCATTCCTTGGTCTGGGTCCAGCCGTCTTCATAGCCCGGCAGAATGCCTTTCCAGTTACCCAGACCCGGGTAGAGGATCAGGTAGCCAACGGAAAACACCAGGGTCCCGGCGAACAGCAGGAACCACCATTGCGGCAAGGGGTTGTCGTACTCCTCGATGCCATCGAAGGCGTGGCCCATGGTCTGGTCGACACTGCCCTTGGTCTCGCCCTTGCGGGTGCCGACCAGCAGCCAGGTCAGGCCGATCAGGCTGCCAATGGTCAGTACGCAGATCCACGTACTCCAGAAGGTGGTCATGGCCGAATGCTCCTTGTTGCAGGCTCTTGAGGTTGAGCGTCATCAGTTGTGTTAGCGGCCGGTGCCGTGCCCGGCATCGGGTCGTCGGCGAAGGGCAGCAGGCGGGCCTGGGCAAACTCGGGATTGCGCTTTGAGTTGAACACCCAGATCGACAGGCCGATGAAGGCGATCATCACTACCAGGGTCCCGAGGCCGCGGATCATGCCGCTATCGAGTTCAAAACCCATGGCTCACCTCTTGCTCTTGATCGAAGTGCCAAGCACTTGCAGGTAGGAGACCAGGGCGTCCATTTCGGTCTTGCCCTTGAGCGTGGCGGTGGCGCCGGCGATGTCTTCGTCGGTGTACGGCACGCCCAGGGTGCGCATGACCTTGAGCTTGGTTTCGGTGTGGCTGCTGTCCACCGGTGCGGTCACCAGCCATGGGTAGGCCGGCATCTTCGACTCGGGCACCACGTTGCGCGGGTTGTACAAGTGCGCACGGTGCCAGTCATCGGAGTAGCGACCGCCCACCCGGGCCAGGTCCGGACCGGTACGCTTGGAACCCCACAGGAACGGGTGGTCCCAGACGCTTTCACCGGCCACCGAGTAGTGACCATAACGCTCGGTCTCGGCGCGGAACGGACGGATCATCTGCGAGTGGCACTGTACGCAGCCTTCGCGGATGTAGATGTCGCGGCCTTCCAGCTGCAGGGCGGTGTAGGGCTTCATGCCTTCCACCGGCTTGTTGGTGACGTCCTGGAAGAACAGCGGGACGATCTGGGTCAGACCGCCGATGCTCACCGCGAAGACCATCAGCAGCATCAGCAGGCCGACGTTTTTCTCAATCGTTTCGTGTTTCATGGCGGACTCCTCAGGCCATCTGCGCAGCGGCGTTGACTTCGGCTGGCACTGCGGCACGCACGGTGCGCCAGGTGTTGTAAGCCATCAGGAACATGCCGCTGAGGAAGATCGCACCGCCCACCAGTCGCACGATGAAGCCTGGGTGGCTGGCCACCAGGGTTTCGACGAAGGAGTAGGTGAGAGTGCCGTCCTCGTTGACCGCACGCCACATCAGGCCCTGGGCGATACCGTTGACCCACATCGAAGCGATGTAGAGCACGGTGCCGATGGTAGCCAGCCAGAAGTGGGTGTTGATCAGGCCGGTGCTGTACATCTGCTCGCGGCCGAAGACTTTCGGGATCAGGTGGTACAGCGCGCCGATGGAGATCATCGCTACCCAGCCCAGGGCGCCGGCGTGTACGTGGCCGATGGTCCAGTCGGTGTAGTGGGAGAGGGCGTTGACGGTCTTGATCGCCATCATCGGACCTTCGAAGGTCGACATGCCGTAGAACGCCAGGGATACCACCAGGAACCGCAGGATCGGGTCGCTGCGCAGCTTATGCCAGGCGCCCGAGAGGGTCATCATGCCGTTGATCATGCCGCCCCAGCTTGGCGCCAGCAGAACCAGCGACATCACCATGCCTAGGGATTGAGCCCAGTCCGGCAGCGCGGTGTAGTGCAGGTGGTGCGGACCGGCCCAGATGTACAGGGTGATCAGTGCCCAGAAGTGCACGATCGACAGGCGATAGGAGTACACCGGGCGCTCGGCCTGCTTGGGTACGAAGTAGTACATCATCCCCAGGAAGCCCGCGGTCAGGAAGAAGCCCACGGCGTTGTGGCCGTACCACCATTGCACCATCGCATCGGTCGCACCGGCATACACCGAGTAGGACTTGGTGAAGCTGACCGGCAGTTCCAGGTTGTTGACGATGTGCAGGATGGCCACGGTGATGATGAACGCGCCGAAGAACCAGTTACCCACATAGATGTGCTTGGTCTTGCGCTGCATCAGGGTGCCGAAGAACACGATGGCGTAGGCCACCCAGACAATGGTGATCAGGATATCGATCGGCCATTCCAGTTCGGCGTATTCCTTGGAGCTGGTGTAGCCCAGTGGCAGGCTGATGGCCGCCAGGAGGATCACCAGTTGCCAGCCCCAGAAGCAGAACGCGGCGATTTTCGGCGCGAACAGCGTGGTCTGGCAGGTGCGTTGCACCGAGTAGAACGAGCTGGCAAACAGCGCACAGCCGCCGAAGGCGAAGATCACCGCGTTGGTGTGCAATGGCCGCAGACGGCCGAAGCTGGTCCACGGTAAGTCGAAGTTGAGTTCGGGCCAGACCAACTGGGCAGCGAGAAAAACCCCGAGCCCCATGCCGACGATGCCCCACACCACCGTCATAATGGCGAATTGGCGGACCACCTTGTAGTTGTAGGCGGTACTGATAGAAGTGTTCATGGTTCCCCATCCACGGTTCAGTTGAAGTGAAAGCGACTGCGCACGGCAAGGCGCGCTCACTTCGTCTGGAGTTATAGGCAGACTAAAAGCGAGGCAAGCATGAGCAATGAGCACAAGGCCAGTATTGACGGGGGTCAATGGGCGCAGTGTGTGCGGGAGCGGGGCTGGTTGTGGGATGTCGCGCAGGGCGTCGAGGTGCAGTCGGCGCCGACCCTGATCCTCGCCCATGGCGCCGGCGCGCCCATGGACAGTGGGTTCATGAACGATATTGCTGTACGCCTTGCGGGGCATGGGGTGAACGTCTTGCGCTTCGAGTTTCCCTACATGGCCCAGCGGCGCCTGGACGGCGGCAAACGCCCGCCCAACCCGGCGCCCAGGTTGCTGGAATGCTGGCGCGAGGTGCATGCCCTGGTGCGACCTTATGTCACTGGGGTGTTGGCGTTGGGCGGCAAGTCCATGGGCGGGCGCATGGCCAGTTTGCTGGCCGATGAACTGCAGGCCGATGCATTGGTGTGCCTGGGCTATCCGTTCTATGCCGCCGGCAAACCGGAAAAACCGCGGGTGGCGCATCTGGCCGATCTATCAGTGCCGAGCCTGATCGTGCAGGGCGAGCGTGACGCCCTGGGCAATCGCCAGGCGGTCGAGGCCTATACATTGGCACCCGGTATCGAGTTGTACTGGCTGGCGGCCGCTGATCACGATCTCAAGCCCCTGAAGGCCTCGGGTTTCAGCCATGAGCAGCATCTGGAATCTGCGGCGCTCAAGGTTGCTGCCTTCCTGAAAGCGTTGAGCTGATCCTGCAGGAGCGAGCTTGCTCGCGAAGCGTTCACCCGGCCTTCGAATTTGGAGCGCGGTGAAGATTTATCGCGAGCAAGCTCGCTCCTACGGTTGTCGGTTGGATTTGCGGGCATAAAAAAACCGGAAGCCTTGGCTTCCGGTTTTTTGTTGCCGGCCCTAGGGGCTTAGCGGTTGAAGCGCTCCACCAGCGAGTACTGGGTGTGTGCGGTGCGGGTCAGCGCTTCGCTGAGCTCGGCCGAATGCTGGGCCTGCTCCGAAGTCTGGTCCGCCAGTTGCGCGATGGTGCTGATGTTGCGGCTGATCTCTTCGGCCACCGAGCTTTGCTCTTCGGTGGCGGCAGCGATCTGGGTGGTCATGTCGGTGATGTTGGCCACCGCTTCGCTGATGCCCACCAGTGCCTGGTCGGCTTCCAGCACCCGGGCCACGCCTTCTTCGGCCTGACGATGACCGGCGTCCATGGTCTGCACGGCGGTGGCGGCTGTCTGCTGCAGCTTGGCGATCAGGGTATGGATCTGCCCGGTGGACTCACTGGTGCGCTGTGCCAACTGACGCACCTCGTCGGCCACCACGGCAAAGCCGCGGCCCATTTCACCGGCACGGGCGGCTTCGATGGCCGCGTTCAGGGCCAGCAGGTTGGTCTGGTCGGCAATGCCCTTGATCACGTCGACAACGCCGCCGATTTCGTCACTGTCCTTGGCCAGTTGGGTTACTGTCAGCCCGGTTTCGCCCACTACCACCGACAGGCGCTGGATGGCTTCGCGGGTTTCGCCGGCGATATCGCGGCCACGGCCGGTCAGGCGATTGGCTTCCTGGGTTGCGTCGGCGGTGCGTTGCACGTGGCTGGCCACTTCCTGGGTGGTGGCGGCCATCTGGTTGACCGCGGTGGCCACCTGTTCGGTCTCGACCCGTTGGCGCTCCAGGCCGCTGGAGCTGTTGTGGGCCAGGGTGTCGGACTGGCGGGCCTGCTCGTTGAGGTGCTCGGCCGTGTCCTGCAGGCGGGTCAGGCAGGTCTTCAGGCGCGCTTCCTGGCTCAGGATCGACATCTCCAGGCGGGCTTGGGCGCCGCGGCTGTCGGTGTACATCTGAGCGATCAGCGGGTCGGAGGTGGTCTGCTCGGCCAGGCGCAACAGGCGCTTGAGGCCGCGCTGCTGCCAGCTCAGGCCCAGCAGGCCCAGGGGCACCGAGAGCGCGGCGGCCAGGGCGAAGCCCCAGTGGGAGTTGAGCCAGGCACCGATCATGAAGCTCAGCTGGCTGACCAGGATGAACGGCAGCCAGTCCTGCAGCACAGGCAGCCACTTGTCACGCTTGGGAATGGCCGACTTGCCAGTGTTGATGCGCTGGTAGAGGGCTTCGGCGCGGCGCACCTGTTCGGCGGTGGGCTTGACCCGGACCGACTCGTAACCTACCACCTGGCTGCCTTCGAAAACCGGTGTCACATAGGCGTTGACCCAGTAGTGATCGCCGGTCTTGCAGCGGTTCTTGACGATGCCCATCCATGGCAAGCCTTGTTTCAAGGTGCCCCACATGTGCGCGAACACCGCCGCCGGCACATCAGGGTGACGTACCAGGTTGTGCGGTGCGCGAACCAGTTCTTCACGGGAGAACCCACTGATCTCGACAAAGGCGTCGTTGCAGTAGGTGATCACGCCTTTGGCGTCGGTGGTGGAAATCAACCGTTGTTGAGCCGGGAAGGTACGTTCGCGCTGAGTGACAGGCTGGTTATTACGCATGGTTTTTCAATCCGCAAGGCTTTGATAGGTTGTCGGCCGCTTCAACCGATTATTGAAATTATTTTTCAATAATCGGCTCTGGGTCTCATTGGCAGAATGTGTCGCTTGCAAAAAGCGCCGGCAGGTTTCAGCCGGCGTTGGCGAGGGGCTAATCATTGACCTTCTTCCTTGGCAGTCAATAGTCCTGAAGTACTGGTTTGGTAAAACAGCTGGCGGGTTATCCGGCCAGCATCGGGTAGGTGAACAGGCCGAAATGCAACAGGTTGAGACCGAAGTGAGTGGCTATCGCCGCCCCCAGGCCGCCAAAACGATAGGCCAGACCGTAGCCGACGCCGGCGATGCCTGCCAGTAGGGTCCATTGCCACCCCGCGCCCAGGTGCACCAGGCCGAACAGCAGCGCCGCGCACAGCAGCGCCAGGTTCTCGCCGTAGGGCAGGGCCTTGAAGCGCCGGCTCAGGCCACCCTGGATATAGCCGCGGAACAGCGCCTCTTCCACCAGGGTCACCAGCAGCAGGTTGTTCAGCACCCAGAGCCAGGCCTGCTCCGGCCATTTCGGCGCCCAATTGATCATGCCCAGCAGCAGTGCGCCGCCCAGTGCGGCTACCGCACACAGAGCCAGGGCCACGGCGGTGGCATACAGCGACAGGCGCAGTGAGCGCCGCCCGACTATCCACGGGCATACCAGCAGCAGCCAGAAGCCGATCAGCGGCTTGTCCTGATTCAGGTACAGGGAGAAGGGCACGGCATCGTCGGTGAAGCGTTGCGGGTCGATGGCCCGGCCATTGTAGAACCCGGGCAGCCAGTGCATGGCCAGGGCCAGGGCGAGCACCACGAACAGGCCGTGGCCCAGGTACTGGCCGACGCGGCTGCGTTGCTGGCGCACGGCAAAGCCGGCAGCCAACAGCAGCAAGATCGACAGGGCGGCCAGCAGGCCCAGTTGCCCGTAGCTCAGGGCCAGTGCGTAGCCAATGGAAAGAAGTGCCAGGTACATCCATGGCAGAGCGGTCATGGGGAATCCTTGTTGCGTAAGAATGGGTATTGCAGAGACGTAGTACTGCGCCGGATCTGTAGTCGCCATTGCGACCGGTGAGTCAGATTTGGCGGGCGCGCAGTATAACCACCTCGTCCTGGCACGGCAGCCCAATGCAAAACACCGCCCGAAGGCGGTGTTTTTTTCAGGCAGCGTCAGGAGGCAATCAGTTGCCGCAGAACGTAGTGCAGGATCCCGCCGGACTTGAAGTATTCCACTTCATTCAAGGTATCGATGCGGCACAGCACCTCGATCTTCTCCTGGCTGCCATCCTCACGGGTGATCACCAGGGTCAGGTTCATCCGCGGCGTCAGTTCCGTACCGCTGAGGCCGAGAATGTCCAGGGTTTCCTTGCCGGTCAGCTTCAGGCTCTTGCGGTTCTGGTCCAGCTTGAACTGCAAGGGCAGGACGCCCATGCCCACCAGGTTGGAGCGGTGGATACGTTCGAAGCTTTCGGCGATCACCGCCTTGACCCCCAGCAGGTTGGTGCCTTTGGCCGCCCAGTCGCGGCTCGAACCGGTGCCGTATTCCTGGCCGGCGATCACCACCAGCGGCGTGCCGTCGGCCTGGTAGCGCATGGCTGCGTCATAGATCGCCAACTTCTCGCCGGTGGGAATGTACAAGGTGTTGCCACCTTCCTCGCCGCCGAGCATTTCGTTGCGAATGCGGATGTTGGCGAAGGTACCGCGCATCATCACTTCGTGGTTGCCGCGCCGTGAGCCGTAGGAGTTGAAGTCCCGCGGTTCCACGCCCTTGTCCCGCAGGTAGCGGCCAGCCGGGCTGTCGGCCTTGATGTTGCCGGCCGGGGAGATGTGGTCGGTGGTCACCGAGTCCCCCAGCAGGGCCAGTACCCGGGCGCCGCTGACATCGGTGATCTGCGGCAGCGGGCCGGCGATGTCATCGAAGAACGGCGGGTGCTGGATATAGGTGGAGTCGTCCTGCCACACATAGGTGGCGGCCTGCGGCACTTCGATGGCTTGCCACTGTGCATCCCCGGCGAACACTTCGGCGTACTCCTTGTGGAACATCCGAGTGTTGACCTGGGCCACGGCGTCGGCGATCTCCTTGCTGCTGGGCCAGATGTCCCGCAGGTACACCGGCTGGCCGTCCTTGCCCTGGCCCAGAGGCTCGCTGCTGATGTCGATGCGCACCGTGCCCGCCAGGGCATAGGCCACGACCAGGGGGGGCGAGGCCAGCCAGTTGGTTTTCACCAGTGGATGCACCCGGCCCTCGAAGTTGCGGTTGCCCGACAGCACCGAGGCCACGCTGAGGTCGGCCTGCTGGATGGCTTTCTCGATCGGCTCCTGCAGCGGGCCGGAGTTGCCGATGCAGGTGGTGCAGCCGTATCCCACCAGATCGAAGCCCAGTTGGTCCAGGTAGGGCGTCAGGCCGGCAGCCTTGTAGTAGTCGGTCACCACCTTGGAACCTGGGGCCAGCGAGCTCTTGACCCAGGGTTTGCGTTGCAGGCCTTTTTCCACGGCCTTCTTCGCCACCAGGCCGGCGGCCATCATGACGCTGGGGTTGGAGGTGTTGGTGCAGGAGGTGATGGCCGCGATCACCACGGCACCGTTTTTCAGGCGATAGGTCTGGCCGTCGTACTGGTAGTCGGCTTCGCCCACCAGGTCCGCGTTGCCCACCGCCACACCACCGCCACCTTCGCTTTCCAGGCGGCCTTCTTCCTTGCTGGTGGGTTTGAACTGCAGGTCGAGGAAGTCAGTGAAAGCCTGGGCAACGTTGGGCAGTGCAACCCGGTCCTGCGGCCGTTTGGGGCCAGCGAGGCTGGCCTCCACGGTGCCCATGTCCAGCGCCAGGCTGTCGGTGAATACCGGCTCCTTGCCCGGCAGGCGCCACAAGCCCTGGGCCTTGCTGTAGGCCTCCACCAGTTTCACCAACTCGTCGGGGCGCCCGGACAGGCGCAGGTAGTCCAGGGTGATGTCATCCACCGGGAAGAAGCCGCAGGTGGCGCCGTACTCCGGCGCCATGTTGGCGATGGTGGCACGGTCCGCCAGGGGCAGGTCGGCCAGGCCGTCACCGTAGAACTCGACGAATTTGCCGACCACACCTTTCTTGCGCAGCATCTGGGTCACCGTCAGCACCAGGTCGGTGGCGGTGATACCTTCCTTGAGCTTGCCGGTGAGCTTGAAGCCGATGACTTCGGGAATCAGCATCGACACCGGCTGGCCGAGCATCGCCGCCTCGGCTTCGATCCCGCCCACGCCCCAGCCCAGTACGCCAAGGCCATTGATCATGGTGGTGTGGGAGTCGGTGCCCACCAGGGTATCGGGGAAGGCGTAGGTGCGGCCGTCCTCGTCCTTGGTCCAGACCGTGCGCCCCAGGTATTCCAGGTTGACCTGGTGGCAGATGCCGGTGCCCGGCGGTACCACGCTGAAGTTGTCGAAGGCGCTCTGGCCCCAGCGCAGGAAGGCATAGCGCTCGCCGTTGCGTTGCATCTCGATATCGACGTTCTGCTCGAAGGCGCTGCTGCTGGCGAACTTGTCCACCATCACCGAGTGGTCGATCACCAGGTCCACCGGTGACAGCGGGTTGATCCGCTGCGGATCGCCACCGGCCTTGGCCATGGCGGCGCGCATCGCGGCCAGGTCGACCACCGCCGGCACCCCGGTGAAGTCCTGCATCAGCACCCGTGCGGGGCGGTACTGGATCTCGCGGTCGGAGCGGCGCTCCTTGAGCCAGGCCGCGATGGCCTTGAGGTCGGCGCCGGTGACGGTCTTGTCGTCCTCCCAGCGCAACAGGTTTTCCAGCAGGACTTTCAGCGACATGGGCAGGGTGTCGATATCACCCAGGCTCCTGGCGGCGTCCGGCAGGCTGAAATAGTGATAAGTCTTGTCGTCGACTTTTAGGGTCTTAAGGGTTTTCAGGCTATCGAGGGATGGCATTGAATGACTCCTTGTGGCCCGCACGGCTACGGGCCTGTGATACGGACAGAGAGTTAACCTAGCTCTGTTTGGGGCTTATAGCTAATCACTGGACTGCTGGGCTCAGTCCAAGGTTCCGAACTCGGTTATCATGCGCCGGTTTTCGTGACAGGCTTTGCTACAGGGCAGGTTTGCGCATCGATTCATCGCCATTTGCCCAGGAGATTCAATGAACACCCTGTTTATCCATTGCCGGCCCGGCTTCGAGGGCGAAGTCTGCTCCGAGATCGCCGACCACGCGGCCCGGCTGAATGTCGCCGGTTATGCCAAGGCCAAGCCCAGCACCGCCTGCGCCGAGTTCATCTGCACCGAGGACGACGGGGCCCAGCGTCTGATGCAGGGCCTGCGCTTCCCGGAGCTGATCTTTCCCCGGCAGTGGGCCCGGGGCGGCTTCATCGACCTGCCGGAAACCGACCGCATCAGCGTGATCCTTGCCTACCTGGCCAACTTCCCGCAGTGCGGCAGCCTGTGGCTGGAAGTGGTGGACACCAACGATGGCAAGGAGCTGTCCAACTTCTGCAAGAAGTTCGAAGCCCCCCTGCGCAAGGCCCTGACCGCGGCCGGCAAGCTGGTGGACGACGCGACCAAGCCACGCTTGTTGCTGACCTTCAAGAGCGGTCGGGAAGTCTTCGTCGGCCTGGCTGATGCCGGCAACTCGGCCATGTGGCCCATGGGCATTCCACGGCTGAAATTCCCCCGGGAAGCGCCGAGCCGCTCGACCCTGAAGCTGGAAGAGGCCTGGCACCATTTCATTCCTCGGGACCAGTGGGACGAGCGTCTGCATGGCGACATGACCGGCGTCGACCTGGGGGCTGCCCCGGGCGGCTGGACCTGGCAACTGGTCAACCGCGGCATGCTGGTGACCGCCGTGGACAACGGCCCCATGGCTGAAAGCCTGATGGACACTGGCCTGGTGCAGCACCTGATGGCGGACGGCTTTACCTACAAGCCCAGGCAGCCGGTGGACTGGATGGTCTGCGACATCGTCGAGAAACCGGCGCGCAACGCCGCGCTGCTGGAGACCTGGATCGGCGAGGGGCACTGCCGCGAGGCGGTGGTCAACCTCAAGCTGCCGATGAAGCAGCGCTATGCCGAAGTGAAGCGCTTGCTGGAGCGCATCGAAGAAGGCTTCAAGGCCCGGGGCATTCGCGTGGCCATTGGCTGCAAGCAGCTGTACCACGACCGCGAGGAAGTCACCTGCCACCTGCGGCGCCTGGATCTGAAAAAGCCCAAATCGGCGTAGTGCCCGCAACACCGCCCGCTTCCTGGTCGGAGCCGGCTTGCCGGCGAAAAAGGCCCCGCACTTGTGCAAGGCGTGAGGATGCCTTCGCTGGCAGCCAGCTCCTACGGCAGGACCGGGGCCGTGGAACGACAGCAACAGATGAACCGATGGCGGTATTGCGCGACAATGCCGGCCAGTTTCAGGAGTGATTCATGAGCCAGATTATCGATACGCCGGTTGACGGCACCCTCGACGCCACCGGCCTCAACTGCCCGGAGCCGGTGATGATGCTGCACCAGCACATCCGCGACCTGCCGCCGGGCGGGCTGTTGAAGGTGATTGCCACCGATCCCTCCACCCGCCGCGACATTCCCAAGTTCTGCGTGTTTCTCGACCATGAACTGGTAGCGCAGCAGGAAGAGGCAGGTACCTACCTCTACTGGATCCGCAAGAAGCTCGATTAACCCGCCGAGCGGCTGATGCGGATCTGCTTGCGCGCGCTGCGGGTCAGGCGGATCGACAGCATCAGCGCCGCGCAGCTCAAGCCCACGATCAGGCCTTCCCACAGGCCACTCGGGCCCCGCGCCGGGCCGAACCAGTCGGTCAGGCCCAGGGCGTAGCCCACCGGCAAGCCAATCCCCCAGTAGGCGAACAGGGTCAGGATCATGGTCACCCGAGTGTCCTGGTAGCCGCGCAATGCGCCTGCCGCCGTGACCTGGATGCCATCGGAAAACTGGAACAGCGCCGCATACACAATCAGCATCGAAGCGACCTGAATCACCATCGGGTCGGTGGTGTAGATGGTGGCGATGGGCTCACGCAGGAAGAACATCAGGCTCGCCGAAAGGCAGGCGTAGGCCAGTGACGTGGCCATGCCGACGCCGGCGCTGAAGCGCGCATTGCGGGGTTGCTGGCGGCCCAGGGCCTGGCCGACCCGCACGGTCACCGCCATGGCCAGGGAGTAGGGAATCATGAACATCAGGGCGCTGACGTTGAGGGCGATCTGGTGCCCGGCCACCACCGTGGCCCCCAGGCTGCCGATCAGCAGGGCGATCACCGCGAAAATGCTCGATTCGGCGAACACTGCAATGCCGATGGGCAGGCCGATGCTCAGCAAGCGCCCGATCATCGCCCCTTGCGGCCAGTCGAAGCGGCTGAACAACTGGATCTTGCGGTAGGCCGGTGCCCAGAAAATCCAGCCGGCCATGCCCAGCATCATGGCCCACATCACGATGGCCGTGGCCCAGCCGCAACCGACGCCGCCCATGGCCGGTACACCGAAATGGCCATAGATGAAGATGTAGTTGATGGGGATGTTCAGGGCCAGGCCTCCCAGGCCGATGACCATGCTCGGCACCGTGCGGCCCAGGCCATCGCTGAGGCAGCGCAGCACGTAGTACAGCGCTACCGCCGGCAAGCCACTGGCGATGCCGTGCAGGTAGCCCATGCAGGGCTTGATCAGTTCCGGATCGACATTCATCAGGTGCAGCACCGGCTCGGCACTGATCAGTATCAGCAGGGCCGAGATCCCGGCCACCACGGCGAGCCACAGTGCCTGGCGCACCAGCGGGCCGATCTCGTGCAGGTTGCCGGCGCCGAAGCGCTGCGCCACCTTGGGCGTGGTGGCCAGCAGGGTGCCGGTCATCAGCAGGAACACCGGAATCCAGACCGAGTTGCCCAGGGCGACGGCTGCCAGATCCCGCGGGCCGACCCGGCCGGCCATCACGGCATCGACAAAGCCCATGGCGGTGGTGGCCACCTGGGCAATCATGATGGGCAGGGCCAGTACCAGCAGGTCATGCAGTTCACGGCCGACCCGGGCAGGGCGGCTGGTGGCGGTGGCGGCAGGGGAGTCAGTCACGGAATTCACGGGGCGTAGCGTCCATAGGTGGTGTTGCGCAGGACGCGACAGTCTACGCGTTGACATCTCAGTCAGGAAAACATCCCGTGTTGTGGATTTGTAAGCGCCGGGAGTGGTGAAAATGCCGGTTCGCGCGCATGCCGCGCTAGCCCGGCCTGGCATCTGCGCCTACACTGCGGCTCCGCCAGAGGAGCCTGCCATGTTGATTGTTGCCGACGAAAATATCCCCCTGATCGAAGAGTTCTTTGCCGGTTTCGGCGAGATCCGGCGTTTCCCCGGGCGCGCCATCGACCGGGCGACCGTGGAGCAGGCAGATGTGTTGCTGGTGCGCTCGGTGACCCAGGTCGACCGCCAGTTGCTGGAAGGCAGCCCGGTGCGGTTTGTCGGCACCTGCACCATCGGCACCGATCACCTGGACCTGGAGCATTTCCAGCAGGCCGGGATCACCTGGTCCAGCGCCCCGGGCTGCAACGCCCGGGGCGTGGTGGACTATGTGCTGGGTAGCCTGCTGACCCTGGCCGAGATCGAAGGCGTGGACCTGGCGCAGCGTTGCTATGGCGTGGTCGGTGCCGGTGAAGTGGGCGGGCGCCTGATCGAGGTGCTGCGTGGCCTGGGCTGGAATGTGCTGGTCTGCGATCCGCAGCGGCAGGCGGCGGAAGGCGGCGACTATGTCAGCCTGGAGCAGTTGCTCGAGCGTTGCGATGTCATCAGCTTGCACACACCCCTGACCAAGAGCGGGCAAGACTCCACCTGGCACCTGCTGGATCGCCAGCGGCTGAACCGGCTCAGGCACGGCACCTGGCTGATCAACGCGGCCCGTGGCCCGGTGGTGGATAACCGGGCCCTGGCTGAGGTGCTGCGCCAGCGCGAGGACTTGCAGGCGGTGCTGGATGTCTGGGAGGAGGAGCCGACGGTGGATGCTTCCCTGGCGGACCTCTGCGTGCTGGCGACGCCGCATATCGCCGGTTACAGCCTGGACGGCAAGCAACGGGGCACGGCGCAGATCTACCAGGCCTACTGCCGTTTCCTCGGGCAGGCCGAGCAGGTCAGCCTGTCGGCCTTGCTGCCGGCGCCCTGGGTGCCTCAGGTCAGCCTGAATGCCAATGCGAACCCGGCCTGGGCCCTGGCGATGATCTGTCGTGCCGTGTATGACCCGCGTCGTGACGATGCGGATTTTCGCCGTAGCCTGTCGGATGATGTAGCTCAGCAGCGCAGCGCCTTCGATGGTCTGCGCAAGCATTATCCGGAGCGCCGCGAGATCGACGGCCTGGAAGTGCGCATCCAGGGCGAGTCCGCGGCCTTGAGCCGGACCGTCCGTGCCTTGGGTGCCAGGGAAGCCTGAAACCGCGCATAAAAAACCCGGCCGCAAGGCCGGGTCAAGAGGACGTGAGGCTGTGTGTCAATCTTGCCGAGCAGGCTTGACCAGTCGCTTTTCCAGTTCGCGGCAGGCGTTCTGGATCATGTCTTCAGTAATAGGTACTTCGCGACCCTGGGCGTCGATGATGGCACACCCCAGAGACTGGTTCGGCTGGGTACGGATCACTTGAATCTTGTCATTGCTGCTGTGTTGCAAGGACATGGCCTGTCTCCTCATCAGGTTGTGTGCTTACTCTAGAATGGCCGGGTGACCAAGCTGTTACAGACCGCCGCGAGGGCTGGCCCGGCGACTTCACTCCAACAGAAATGCCCGGGGAGTGCCAGCCACGGATTAGACCGATAATCTCTAGGCTCTAGTGTCAGCGGTCATAATCAACCTGACTCATTGTGATTTACCAAAGTTCCTGCGAATTCATCTCGTTGCCGTTGCTGCAACGAACGGCTCGCCGGTGCGTCAATGGATGAACAGCATGCTTTCTTCTCGTCACCGCCGGGCGCTGCATCTGGCCAGCCGCTTTGTCGCTCCCTACCGTTGGCAGGCGCTGGGCGCCTTGCTGGCACTGATAGTTACCGCCGGCATTACCCTGTCCATGGGGCAGGGCATTCGCCTGTTGGTGGACCAGGGCTTCATGACTCAATCGCCCCATCTGTTGAACCAGTCCATCGGCTTGTTCCTGCTGCTGGTACTGGCGCTGGCGGTGGGTACCTTCGTGCGCTTTTACCTGGTGTCGTGGATTGGCGAGCGTTGCGTGGCGGATATCCGGCGCCAGGTGTTCAATCACCTGATCTACCTGCATCCCGGGTTCTACGAAAACAACCGCAGCTCGGAAATCCAGTCGCGCTTGACCGCGGATACCACCTTGCTGCAATCGGTGATCGGGTCTTCGCTGTCGCTGTTTTTGCGCAATGCGCTGATGGTGCTGGGGGGGATCGTGCTGCTGTTTGTCACCAACCCCAAGCTCACCAGCATTGTGGTCATCGCCTTGCCGCTGGTGCTGGCGCCAATCCTGATCTTCGGTCGGCGGGTGCGCAGCCTGTCGCGCCTGAGCCAGGACCGGATTGCCGATGTCGGCAGCTATGTCTCGGAAACCCTCGGCCAGATCAAGACGGTCCAGGCCTACAACCACCAACCTCAGGATGAACGGCGGTTTGCCGTGACCGTGGAGCAGGCGTTCGACACGGCGCGCAAGCGGATTGTCCAGCGTGCCTGGCTGATCACCCTGGTGATCGTCCTGGTGCTGGGGGCGGTGGGGGTGATGCTCTGGGTCGGTGGCATGGACGTGATTGCCGGGCGCATCTCCGGCGGCGAGCTGGCGGCATTCGTCTTCTACAGCCTGATTGTCGGCAGTGCCTTCGGCACCCTGAGCGAAGTGATCGGCGAGTTGCAGCGCGCGGCCGGCGCGGCGGAGCGGATTGCCGAATTGCTGCGGGCGGACAATATCATCCAGCCGCCCGCCGACGGGCTGGTAAGCCTGCCGGCGCGGGTGCGGGGTGATCTGGAGCTGGACGGGCTGCGGTTTTCCTATCCGTCGCGGCCCGACCGCTTCGCGATCGATGGTTTGAGCCTGAGCATCCGGGCCGGAGAGACTCTGGCCTTGGTGGGGCCTTCCGGGGCTGGTAAATCCACCCTTTATGATCTGTTGCTGCGCTTCTACGACCCGCAGCAGGGAAGGATCCTGCTGGATGGCGTGGCCCTGACCCAGCTCGACCCGCTGGACCTGCGTCGCTGCTTCGCCCTGGTTTCGCAAAGCCCGGCGCTGTTCTACGGCAGCATCGAGGAGAACATTCGCTACGGCAATCCCGAGGCGACCCTGGCCCAGGTCCAGGAAGCGGCGAAGATCGCCTATGCCCATGAGTTCATCGAACAGATGCCCGAGGGTTATCAGACCCACCTGGGGGATGCCGGGCTTGGCCTTTCGGGCGGCCAGCGCCAGCGCCTGGCGATAGCTAGGGCCTTGCTGGTGGACGCGCCGATCCTGCTACTGGACGAAGCCACCAGCGCCCTGGACGCGCAAAGCGAGCACCTGATCCAGCAGGCCTTGCCCAGCCTGATGAAGAACCGCACCACCCTGGTGATCGCCCATCGCCTGGCCACGGTGAAGAATGCCGACCGGATCGCGGTCATGGACCAGGGCAGGCTGGTCGCGGTGGGTACCCATCAGCAACTGATTGCCAGCAACCCCTTGTATGCGCGCCTGGCGGCCCTGCAATTCAGCGATGGCTGAGCCCACGCACCCCTGAGCTCTGTAGTCGCTGCCGCGCCTGCGAGGCTGCGCACGAGCACGTAGTCCTCGCCAACGTAGCGAGCGCTTTACGGCCACTTCGCGCCCGGTCGCAGGCTCGGCAGCGGCTACAGGTATTGGGGGGTGTTAGGGGAGATACAAAAATGCCCGCATTGCTGCGGGCATTTTTTGTTGTGGGGCGGTGCTTACTGATCGTCGAAGTAGCGTTCGTGCCAGTCCACCAGGGGTTGCGGCGAATTGAGCTTCTGGCCGTAGATCACCGAGTAGGACAGTACGTTCTGCACGTACTGGCGGGTTTCGTCGAAAGGAATGCTTTCCACCCAGACATCGAAACTCAGGTGGTCGGCCCCCTTGAGCCACTGGCGCACCCGCCCGGGGCCGGCGTTGTAGGCGGCGGAAGCCAGTACCCGGTTGCCGTTGAACTGGCTGTGGACCTGGCTCAGGTAGGCGGCACCCAACTGGATGTTCTTGTCCGGGTCCAGCACTTGCTGGGGCGAGGCCAGGGGAATGCTGAACTTGCGCGCGGTTTCCTTGGCGGTGCCGGGCATCAGTTGCATCAGGCCGCTGGCGCCGACGCCGGAACGGGCGTCGTCCATGAAGGCGCTTTCCTGGCGGGTAATGGCGAACACCCAGCTGGAATGCAGGCCGCGAACCTTGGCTTCGCGCACCAGGGTGTCGCGGTGGGCCATGGGGAAGCGGATGTCCAGGTCATCCCAGTACTGGGCCTGGCTGATGGTGCGAATGGCCGGGAAGTACCATTTCAGGTCGTAGGCCAGCTTGGCCTGGGCAACCATTTCGTCGCGGTTGAAATGCCGGCTGACGTGGTACCACTCGCGGCGGCCGTCGACGATCTGCCCGCGGGCATGCAGCTCCAGGGCGCGGCGTACACCCGGGGTGTTGCGTACCTTGTTGATCACGGCCTGGCTGAGCATCAGCGGCTGGTTGTTGAGCTGGTAGGGCGCCTTGGCGTGATCGGCGGCAAGGAAACCGTAGAAATCCCGCTCCCGGGCCAGGCCCTTGAACAATACCTGGGCCTGAGGGTTCTTCGGTTCGGCCAGTTCCAGGCTACGGGCCTGCCAGTAGCGCCAGCGGTTGGTGGTGGCCAGGTCCTGGGGCAGCTTGCGGGTCAGCTGGTAGGCGTCTTCCCAGCGCGCCAGGCGCAGCAGCAGGCGCAGGCGCCATTCGGAGACGGTGTTGTCCCGCAGCTCGGGATCGTACTTGGTCATCACGTCCAGGGCGCGGCTGTCGAAGCGCCGTGCCAGGGTCAGGCCGATCTCGCGGGCGATGGCCACTTTTTCGTCACGGGAAAAGTGCATGCTGCTGGCATAGCCATCCAGCAGGGCCATGGCCTTGTCCGGATCCTGGCGCGCCAGGCGGCGCAGGCCGAGGCCAACCACGTCGGACATGGCTTCATCGGCAGGCTGGAAGCGCGAGGGCTGGCTCAGCAGTTCGGGTTTTTGCGCCACGTCCACCAGCAGGCGGCCCTGGGGCGCCAGGGTGGTCATGCTCTTTACCAGGCTGTTGGCCAGGGGGTAGTTGCGGGCCTCGGCGGCCAGTTTGGCTCGCTGCCAGCGCTTCTGTTCGGTCAACTGGCCTTCGGCGGCCCACTGGGCGAACAACGCGTCGCAGGCAGCAGGTTGGGATTTGCCGGTCAGCCAGAGCTTCTCGGTGGCGGCGTAGCCTTCGGCCTTGAGGTTGTGCCCCAGCTGGTACTGGCCATTGAGGCAGTCCAGTTCGGTGAAGTTGAGTTTCGGATCGTAGTACTTGGTGAAGGTCGCCCAGTCGCCGCGTTCGGCCAGCCAGCGCAACCAGCGCAGTTTCATCCAGTTGGCCTGGGGCAGGTCGCCATGTTCGGCGAGGAACTTCTCGATCTCGGGGTTGCTGGCGGATTTCAGCCGGGCGGTGAGCTCGTCGTAGGCCAGGTAGGGCTCCAGCGGATAGTCGCGTAGCGCATCGGCATAACGGAAATAGGGGCCGGAATCGCCTTTGGCCAGGGCGCGCTTGGCTTCATCGTAATACTGGCGCTGTAGAGTCAGGTCTGCCGCCTGGGCGCAGTGGACGGCTGTGGTGGAAAGAAGCAGGCAAGATAAAACACTGAAAAGGCGACTGCGCATGAGACATCCGGGCAGAGAAATCATGACAAGTGCCGACAGGGCCAACACTGATTGCTCACTAGCTTAGCCTTTTGCCAGCAACCGGTGAAAGCTTTGCCGGCCTGCTGGCATCAGTTGGCAACAAATGTGCCGCGAGCGCCCTCGTGGGCGAAATACCCGGCCTTCTGCGGGCTCAACTCAGGTAGAATGCGCGCCCGGTTTTTGGAGAAGAACATGACCCTGCTCAAATTCAGCGATGTGTCCCTTGCTTTCGGCGCCATGCCGTTGTTGGACAAGGTGTCCTGGCAGATCGCCCGTGGTGAGCGGGTGTGCATCATCGGCCGTAACGGTACTGGCAAATCCAGCATGATGAAGCTGGTCAAGGGCGATCAGAAGCCCGACGACGGCTCCGTATGGCGCGCACCCGGTCTGAAGATCGGCGAATTGCCTCAGGAATTGCCGGTGGCCGACGAGCGGACCGTGTTCGACGTGGTCGCCCAGGGCCTGGACGGTGTCGGCGAGTTGCTGGCTCAGTACCACCACCTGAGCCAGAACATCGTCACCGACGCCGATCTGGAAAAACTGATGCACGTCCAGCACGACCTCGAAGCCCGTGACGGCTGGCGCCTGCAACAATTGGTGGACAGCACCCTGAGCCGCCTGCAACTGCCGGCCGACAAGACCCTCGCCGAGTTGTCCGGCGGCTGGCGTCGTCGCGTGCTGCTGGCCCAGGCCCTGGTGTCCGAGCCGGACCTGCTGCTGCTCGACGAGCCCACCAACCACCTGGACATTGGTGCCATCGCCTGGCTGGAAGAGGCGCTGAAGGATTTCCAGGGGGCGGTCCTCTTTATTACCCACGACCGTTCCTTCCTGCAGAACCTGGCCACCCGAATCCTCGAGCTGGACCGCGGCGGACTGATCGACTGGAACGGCGACTACGCCAGCTTCCTGGTGCACAAGGAAGCCATGCTGGCGGCGGAAGAAACCGCCAACGCGCTGTTCGACAAGCGCCTGGCCCAGGAGGAAGTCTGGATTCGCCAGGGCATCAAGGCCCGGCGCACCCGCAACGAAGGCCGCGTGCGCGCCCTCAAGGCGCTGCGTGTCGAGCGCAGCGAACGTCGCGAGCGTACCGGCAAGGCCAATATCCAGCTGGAAACCGCAGACAAGTCCGGCAAGCAGGTGATGGTGCTGGAGAACGTCAGCTTCGCTCACCCGGACGGTCCGTTCCTGGTCAAGGACTTCTCCATGGTCCTGCAGCGCGGCGATCGCATCGGCCTCTTGGGCGCCAACGGTACCGGCAAGACCACGCTGCTCAAGCTGATGCTCGGTGGCCTGGTGCCCAGCAGCGGTAAGGTGGAAGAGGGGACGCGTATCGACGTGGCCTACTTCGACCAGTTGCGCCATCAGCTGGATCTGGAAAAGACCGTGATCGACAACGTCGCCGAAGGTCGCGACTTCATCGAGATCGATGGCCAGAGCCGCCACGTGCTGAGCTACCTCGGCGACTTCCTGTTCAGCCCGCAGCGTGCTCGCACGCCGGTCAAGGCGTTGTCTGGCGGCGAACGTGCGCGGTTGCTGCTGGCCAAGCTGTTCAGTAAACCGGCCAACCTGCTGGTGCTCGATGAACCGACCAACGACCTGGATGTAGAAACCCTCGAACTGCTGGAAGAGGTGCTGCTGACCTTCCAGGGCACTGTGCTGATGGTCAGCCACGACCGGGCATTCCTCGACAACGTTGTGACCAGCACCCTGGTCTTCGAAGGCGAAGGCAAGGTGCGCGAGTACGTCGGCGGCTACCAGGACTGGTTGCGCCAGGGCGGTTCGCCGCGGTTGCTGGGGGTGACCGAGAACAAGTCCGGCAAGGCCGAGCTGAATTCTGCAGTGGTGGCATCGGTACAGGCGGCTCCGGCTCCTGTCCAGGAAGCGCCGGCGGCGAAAAAGAAGCTCAGCTACAAATTGCAGCGCGAGCTTGAGGCTTTGCCGGGGCAGATCGATGCCATGGAGCAGCAGATCGCCGGGGTCGAGGCGGAAATGGCCGACGCTGGTTTCTATCAGCGCCCGGCGGCGGAAACTGCAGCGGTAATTGCCCGCCTTGAGCAGTTGAATGCCGAACTGGAGCAGATGGTCGAGCGCTGGGCCGAACTGGATGCCTGAGTGACCGGTTGCTGATAAAAAAGCCCGACTGCAGAGTCGGGCTTTTTTTCAGTGCGCTTGCCAGCTTTTGGGAGCCGGCAACCCTCGGGGCGGGTTCAGCGTTTGACCAGGTGCACGGCCAGCACGTCGCAAGGCGCGCCGTGCAGGACGTCATTGGCGGTGGAGCCCAGTAGCAGGGCCAGGCCATGTCGGCCGTGGCTGCCGACCACGATCAGGTCGCATTCCTGTTCCTTGGCCAGGTGATGGATTTCCTGGCGCGGCTGGCCGTAGGTCAGGTGACTGTATTCCTTGGTCAGCTCCGGGTACTTGTTGATCAGCCGATCGAGACGCTCCCGGGCCTGGTCGAACTGTTGCTGCTGCAATTGCGAAAGATCCATGGGGACGTCGCCCCCGAAGGCCATGGCCATGGGTTCGACAATGTGCACCAGGGACAGCTTGGCTCCATTGCTCACCGACAGCTCGCGAGCACGGTGGATAACAGGATCGCACTCTTCGGTTAGATCTACGGCGACCAGAATATGGTGGTAGGGCATGAGGTGCTCCTCCTGAGGGTTGCAATAGCTTCAAGTATGGCTGGTTTCAAGCGGGTTGGTTTGACCCAGGTCCCGCTCATCAAAAATCGAGAGTACAGATATGACGGTCTGGATAGTGGTGTCAATCCTTGCGGTAGTTCTCAGTCCGCTGGCGTGGTTGCGACCTTCTCGTCGCCAGAGCGGGTTGATCGCCTTGCGCATGGAGGCGCGACGCATGGGCCTGGCCATGCAACTGGCCCCTCAGGAGTGGCCGCACTGGCTGGGCCAGGAGCCGCCCAACCCTTGCCCGCAGTATCACCGGCCACGGCGCAGCGGGCAGCCTGTGTGTTGGAGTTATTGGCAGATCGCGCCGGGCAACTGGGTCAACCAGTGGCGCGAGCCCTGTGTCGATGAGCCACTGCTCAAGCACTTCCAGGCCTTGCCGGCAGGGGTGTTCAAGGTCGAGGCGGACAAGCAGATGATCGCCCTGTACTGGAACGAGCGTGGCGAGGTCAGTGTTTTGCAGGATATTGCCTCGGTGCTCAAGGCGTTGGCCTGAGTCATCCAGGGGAGGGTGCGCGCGGCAATCGCGGGCAGCCGGCAATAAAAAGCCCGATATCAGCATCGGGCGGGGATGGCCAGGCAGGCCGGTAATCTCGTGGCTGCCACCCGGGGTGGCCTCTTGCAGAATGGGGCGGTGCCCCTGTCGCACAAACTGTGCGGCTTCTTCAGATATTTTCCCAGCGTAGTCGCTCTTTCTCCCATTCAGTGGGAGATTTAGGGCGCATTTTCTAAATATAGATCCTATGAATGGTTATGAATGCAGGGGCGTGTTGATCGTCCAGGGAGCAGTGGAGTGACCGCAAAGTCGCGTTTCAAACAGCATTTTGGACGATTGACAATTGCTGGATTTTCCCTGAATGTGGCGTACCCAAATCAAACGGGCGTATGAAATGAGCGTTTGCATCGCAGGCGGCTCTATACAGAATCCCGACTATCGCGTTGGCGGGTGTGCCTGGCGGATTGGCGTTAGCATCGACGGTGACGTTAGTGCCATGCCAGAAGTCAGCGTCCGACGTGTACTGTTCAGCTTCCATATCGTGGAGATCAGTTGATGATTTACGAAGGTAAAGCCATCACGGTTAAGGCTCTTGAAAGTGGCATCGTCGAATTGAATTTCGACCTCAAGGGTGAGTCCGTCAACAAGTTCAACCGTCTAACCCTGAACGAATTGCGTCAGGCTGTTGACACCATCAAGGCAGATGCTTCGATCAAGGGCGTGATCGTCAGCAGCGGCAAGGACGTGTTCATCGTCGGCGCCGACATCACCGAGTTTGTCGACAACTTCAAGCTGCCGGATGCCGAGCTGGTGGCAGGCAACCTCGAAGCCAACAAGATCTTCAGCGATTTCGAAGACCTCAACGTGCCAACCGTTGCCGCGATCAACGGCATCGCCCTGGGCGGCGGCCTGGAAATGTGCCTGGCGGCGGACTACCGCGTCATGGCTGCCAGTGCCAAGATCGGCCTGCCGGAAGTCAAGCTGGGCATCTACCCGGGCTTCGGCGGTACCGTGCGCCTGCCGCGTCTGATCGGTGCCGACAACGCCATCGAGTGGATTGCCGCCGGCAAGGAAAACCGTGCTGAAGACGCGCTGAAAGTTGGTGCCGTCGACGCCGTGGTTGCTCCCGACAAACTCAAGGACGCCGCTCTGGCCCTGGTCAAGCGCGCCATTTCCGGCGAGTTCGACTACAAGGCCAAGCGCCAGCCTAAGCTGGAAAAGCTCAAGCTCAACGCCATTGAGCAGATGATGGCTTTCGAAACCGCCAAAGGTTTCGTGGCCGGCCAGGCTGGCCCGAACTACCCGGCACCGGTCGAAGCGATCAAGACCATTCAGAAAGCCGCCAACTTTGGCCGCGACAAAGCCTTGGAAGTAGAGGCCGCCGGCTTCGTCAAACTGGCCAAGACCTCTGCTGCGCAAAGCCTGATCGGCCTGTTCCTGAACGATCAGGAACTGAAGAAAAAGGCCAAGGCCTACGACGAAATCGCCAAGGACGTGAAGCTGGCCGCCGTACTCGGCGCCGGTATCATGGGTGGCGGCATCGCCTACCAGTCGGCCTCCAAAGGCACGCCGATCCTGATGAAGGACATCAACGAACACGGCATCGAGCAGGGTCTGGCGGAAGCCGCGAAACTGCTGGTGGGCCGCGTTGACAAAGGCCGCATGACCGCCGCGAAGATGGCTGAAGTGCTCAACGGCATTCGTCCGACCCTGTCCTACGGTGACTTCGGCAACGTCGATCTGGTGGTTGAAGCCGTGGTCGAGAACCCAAAGGTCAAGCAGATCGTGCTGGCTGAAGTGGAAGGCCAGGTCAAGGAGGACACCATCCTGGCGTCCAACACCTCGACCATTTCCATCAGCCTGCTGGCCAAGGCCCTCAAGCGTCCGGAAAACTTCGTCGGCATGCACTTCTTCAACCCGGTGCACATGATGCCGCTGGTGGAAGTGATCCGTGGCGAGAAGTCCAGCGAGCTGGCGGTAGCGACCACCGTTGCCTACGCCAAGAAAATGGGCAAGAACCCGATCGTGGTCAACGACTGCCCGGGCTTTTTGGTCAACCGCGTGCTGTTCCCGTACTTCGGCGGTTTCGCCAAGCTGGTCAGCGCCGGTGTGGACTTCGTGCGCATCGACAAGATCATGGAGAAATTCGGCTGGCCAATGGGCCCGGCGTACCTGATGGACGTGGTCGGCATCGACACCGGCCACCACGGTCGTGACGTCATGGCCGAAGGCTTCCCGGATCGCATGAAGGACGATCGCCGCTCGGCCGTGGACGTGCTCTACGAAGCCAAGCGCCTGGGCCAGAAGAACGGCAAGGGCTTCTACGCCTACGAAACCGACAAGAAGGGCAAGCAGAAGAAGGTGGCCGATCCGTCGGTGCTGGAAGTGCTCAAGCCGATTGTCTACGAGCAGCGTGAAGTCACCGACGAAGACATCATCAACTGGATGATGATCCCGTTGTGCCTGGAAACCGTTCGTTGCCTGGAAGACGGCATCGTTGAAACCGCTGCCGAAGCTGACATGGGCCTGGTCTACGGCATTGGTTTCCCTCCATTCCGTGGCGGTGCGCTGCGCTACATCGATTCCATCGGTGTTGCCGAGTTCGTTGCCCTGGCCGACCAGTACGCCGATCTGGGCGCGCTGTACCACCCGACCGCGAAGCTGCGTGAAATGGCCAAGAACGGCCAGAGCTTCTTCGGTTAAGCGCCCACACTAGAGCGAGAGTGAACATATGAGCTTGAATCCTAGAGACGTCGTGATTGTCGACTTCGGTCGTACTCCGATGGGCCGCTCCAAGGGCGGCATGCACCGCAACACCCGCGCCGAAGACATGTCGGCGCACCTGATCAGCAAACTGCTGGAACGCAACGCCAAGGTCGACCCGGCGGAAGTCGAGGACGTGATCTGGGGCTGCGTCAACCAGACCCTGGAGCAGGGCTGGAACATCGCACGCATGGCGTCGCTGATGACCCAGATCCCGCACACCTCGGCCGGCCAGACCGTCAGCCGCCTGTGTGGCTCGTCCATGAGTGCTTTGCACACTGCCGCGCAAGCGATCATGACCGGCAACGGTGACGTGTTCGTGGTCGGCGGCGTCGAGCACATGGGCCACGTGAGCATGATGCACGGTGTCGATCCGAACCCGCACATGTCCCTGTACGCAGCCAAAGCCTCCGGCATGATGGGCCTGACCGCCGAGATGCTGGGCAAGATGCACGGCATCACCCGTGAGCAGCAGGACGCCTTTGGCGTGCGCTCCCACCAGCTCGCCCACAAGGCGACTGTGGAAGGCAAGTTCAAGGATGAAATCATCCCGATGCAGGGTTACGACGAGAACGGTTTCCTGAAACTGTTCGACTACGACGAAACCATCCGTCCCGAGACCACCCTGGAGAGCCTGGCGGCCCTGAAGCCGGCGTTCAACCCTAAAGGTGGTACCGTGACTGCCGGTACTTCGTCGCAGATCACCGACGGTGCCTCGTGCATGATCGTGATGTCGGCCCAGCGTGCCCAGGACCTGGGTATCCAGCCGATGGCGGTGATTCGTTCGATGGCCGTTGCAGGTGTGGATCCGGCCATCATGGGCTATGGTCCAGTACCGGCCACGCAGAAAGCCCTGAAGCGCGCGGGCCTGGGCATCAACGATATCGACTTCTTCGAGCTCAACGAAGCTTTCGCTGCACAGGCCCTGCCAGTGCTGAAAGATCTGAAAGTGCTCGACAAGATGAACGAGAAGGTTAACCTGCACGGCGGCGCGATCGCCCTGGGTCACCCGTTCGGTTGCTCCGGCGCACGTATCTCCGGGACCCTGCTCAACGTCATGAAGCAGAATGGCGGCACCTTCGGGGTGTCCACCATGTGCATCGGCCTTGGCCAGGGTATCTCGACCGTCTTCGAACGCGTTTAAGCGTTGGGTTGATGGAAGCCGGGGCCCAGTGCCCCGGTTTTTGTTTTTCTGAAGATTTGTTTGTCTTTATTTTGAAAAAATTGCACGAGGGCCAGAGCATGCAGTTACAACCCGGGCTCTATCAGCATTACAAGGGGCCGCAGTACCGCGTTTTCAGCGTGGCGCGGCACTCGGAAACGGAAGAAGAAGTGGTGTTCTACCAAGCCCTGTATGGGGATTACGGCTTTTGGGTGCGGCCCTTGAGCATGTTCCTGGAGTCGGTCGAAGTTGACGGCGAGCAGGTCCCGCGCTTTGCTTTGGTGCAGGCCGAACCCAGTCTTTTTTCACCGGCATGAGTACAGGTCGCGCAGTACCCTGCGCTTGACCTCACCCTGTTGCCACTATATATAGCGGTGCCGCGTCAGGCGCCAACCGCCTTTCACTTCTCGAATTCAGGAATTTTCTGATCCATGGGCAAATCGCTGGTCATTGTGGAATCCCCGGCTAAGGCCAAGACCATCAACAAGTACTTGGGTAACCAATACGTGGTGAAGTCGAGTATCGGCCATATCCGAGACCTGCCCACCAGCGGTTCGGCAAGTGCCGCCAAGGAGCCAGCCGCCAAGCGTGGCAAGGCCGCTGCGGGCGAAGCCCCGGCTCTGTCGCCGAAGGAAAAGGCTCGCAAGCAGCTGGTGTCGCGCATGGGCGTCGATCCCGAGCACGGCTGGAAAGCCAAGTACGAAATCCTCCCTGGCAAGGAAAAGGTCATCGAAGAGTTGCGCCGCCTTGCCAAGGATGCCGACACCATCTATCTCGCAACGGACTTGGACCGCGAAGGGGAAGCCATTGCCTGGCACCTGCGGGAAGCCATCGGCGGTGATGACAGCCGCTACAAGCGCGTGGTGTTCAACGAAATCACCAAGAAGGCGATCCAGGAAGCCTTCTCCCAGCCGGGCGAGCTGGACATTGATCGAGTCAATGCCCAGCAGGCGCGACGCTTCCTCGACCGCGTGGTGGGCTACATGGTTTCGCCGCTGCTGTGGGCGAAGATTGCCCGGGGCCTGTCTGCCGGTCGCGTGCAGTCGGTAGCCGTGAAGCTGGTGGTGGAGCGCGAGCGTGAGATTCGTGCCTTCATCCCGGAAGAATACTGGGAAGTACACGCTGACCTGGGCACTGCCAAGGGCTCGAATGTGCGTTTTGAAGTGGCCCGTGAAAACGGCGAAGCCTTCAAACCGCTCAACGAAGCACAGGCCATGGCCGCCCTGGAGAAGCTCAAGGCCTCGGCCTACAGCGTCGCCAAGCGTGAAGACAAGCCCACCAGCAGCAAGCCATCGGCGCCGTTCATCACCTCCACCCTGCAGCAGGCTGCGAGCAATCGCCTGGGCTTCGGGGTGAAGAAGACCATGATGATGGCCCAGCGTCTGTATGAAGCCGGCTACATCACCTATATGCGTACCGACTCCACCAACCTCTCGGCCGATGCCGTGGCGATGGCGCGTACCTATATCGAAGACGAGTTCGGCAACAAGTACCTGCCGGCTTCGCCCAATGTCTACAGCAGCAAGGAAGGGGCCCAGGAGGCGCACGAGGCGATTCGTCCGTCCGATGTGAACACCCACCCAAGCAAGCTGTCGGGCATGGAACGTGACGCTGAGCGCCTCTACGAGCTGATCTGGCGCCAGTTCGTCGCCTGCCAGATGCTGCCGGCGCAATACCTGTCCACCACCGTCAGCGTCGCCGCTGGCGACTTCGAGCTGCGTGCCAAGGGCCGCATCCTCAAGTTCGACGGTTACACCCGGGTCATGCCGCAGATGGCCAAGCCGGGCGATGACGATGTGCTGCCGGAAATGGCCCAGGGCGAAGTGCTGAAGCTGATCAAGCTCGATCCGAGCCAGCACTTCACCAAGCCCCCGGCGCGTTACTCCGAAGCCAGCCTGGTGAAGGAAATGGAAAAGCGCGGCATTGGTCGTCCTTCGACCTATGCGGCAATCATTTCGACCATCCAGGATCGCGGCTATGTGACCCTGCACAACCGTCGTTTCTATTCGGAAAAGATGGGCGACATCGTCACTGAGCGCCTTTCCGAGAGCTTCTCCAACCTTATGGACTACGGCTTCACCGCCGGCATGGAAGAGAACCTCGATGACGTGGCCCAGGGCGAGCGCGACTGGAAGAACGTCCTCGACGAATTCTACGGCGACTTCAAGAAGAAGCTCGAAGTGGCCGAGGGCGCCGAAAGCGGCATGCGCGCCAACCAGCCGGTAATGACCGATATCCCATGCCAGACCTGCGGCCGGCCGATGCAGATCCGTACCGCCTCCACTGGCGTGTTCCTCGGCTGCTCGGGCTACAGCCTGCCACCCAAGGAGCGTTGCAAGGCCACCGTCAACCTGGTGCCGGGCGACGAGATCGCCGCGGATGACGAAGGCGAGTCCGAATCCCTGGTGCTGCGCGGCAAGCATCGTTGCCCGATCTGCAGTACGGCGATGGATGCCTACCTGCTGGACGAAAAGCGCAAGCTGCACATCTGCGGTAACAACCCGGATTGCGCCGGCTACGAGATCGAAGAGGGCAGCTACCGGATCAAGGGGTATGAAGGCCCGAGCCTGGAGTGTGATAAGTGCGGCAGCGAGATGCAGCTCAAGACCGGCCGTTTCGGCAAGTTCTTCGGTTGCACCAACCCGACCTGCAAGAACACTCGCAAGCTGCTGAAAAGCGGTGACGCGGCGCCGCCGAAGATGGACCCGGTGAAGATGCCCGAGCTCAAGTGCGAGAAGGTCAACGACACCTACATCCTGCGCGATGGCGCTTCGGGCCTGTTCCTGGCGGCCAGTCAGTTCCCGAAAAACCGCGAGACCCGTGCGCCGTTGGTGCTGGAACTGATCCCGCACAAGGATGAGATCGATCCCAAGTACCACTTCCTCTGCGAAGCTCCGCAGAAGGACCCGGACGGCCGCCCTGCGGTGGTGCGCTACAGCCGCAAGACCAAGGAGCAGTACGTGCAGACCGAAGTCGACGGCAAGCCGACCGGCTGGCGTGCCTTCTACGACGGCGGTAAATGGAAGGTCGAAGACAAGCGCTAAGTGCTTGGCCTGCCGAGGGCTAGCTTCTCGGTGTAGCGACCAACAGGGCCGCATGACTCCTTCAAGGGGGCATGCGGCCTTTCTTTTGCTTGCGGCAAGCTGGAGTGATCCCTGAAACTGTGCCGTCTGCATCTGGTTCTCTTTTCGCAGTGGAGGCTGCCCATATGGCCCACGAGCTCTATACCCGTACCAATCAGAAAATCTACTTTGCCGGTCTGTCGCTCGAAGCCCTGGCACGCGCTGAGGAAGGGCGGGCCATGAATGCCCAGGCGCAGGTCCAGGCGGGGCGCGAGTCGGTGCTGTTCCACCTGTACGGGGCCTTGCTGGGGCTGTGCCATGAAATTGCCGGGTTCTATCGGCTGCCGCAGGCCAATGCGGCCCGGGTCGAGCAGATCCTCAATCGCGAAGTGCTGCAGAGCATTGCCATTCCCGAGCTGGCAGAGCTGGTGGAATTGGCACACAGCCCGCAAACCTGGCTGGCGCAACTGCTGTCTGCTTACAGCGAGCTGTTTCGTCCGCCACAGGCGCCGCACAAGCCCAAGGGCGACGTAACCCAGCCACTGATTGTTGCGGTCAATCTGGATGAAGAGGAGCCCGAGCAGGCACTGAGTCGGGAAGAGCTGGAAAGCTGGCGGCAGAACCTCAAGGCCCTGGCCATTCGTTTCAGGGATGGCCTTAACGAGTGTTGATCCTGAGCGCTGCTTGATGGGTGGCGTGACTATTTGATCAAGGAAGATTCATGCTGTTCTTCTTGCGTGACCAGGCGCTGCTTCGCCTGCTGAACGATTGCCGGGTGCGAGTGGTTCGTGCCCAGTCCAATACTGACTTGTTGGAAGTGCTCGACAGGCTGGAGATATTCCCCGGCGGTCTGGAATTCGACCATGTGCAGGCAATAACGCTTCTGGTCCTGGCGTTTGCCTCCCTGGCTGTCGCGCTGCTGATGGACGGCATGGGCGGGATGTTCTGGGTGTTTCTGGCTCTGTGTTTCTTTAGCTATTACGTCAGCAAAGGGGCCTCTGGCTCCTTGACTGATCTGGCGGCAAGCATCGTGCGCAAGTGCGTAATGTTTCATCATGGCTTGAGCGAGTCCGACAGCAGTGCCGACTGGCGCCTGAAAAGGCTGAACAACGAGTTCAGCGATTACCAGCGGGGTAATGAGCGACGTCATATCCAGGACTCGCTCCTGGGTGTCTACCAGGGGGCTCGCCAGTCCTTGGCGTTCGAGTATCACCATCTGCAGTACGTCAATTCCAGGCAAGAGCGTGGTGCCGGCGGCAGCTATCGCACTGTCTACGACACGTACAACCGCTACAGCCTGGTGCTGGATTTCCCGTGGGTGACAGAGATTACGGTTCGCTCCAGTCCCCTGGAAGTGTCATTGGCGGGGCAGCCGTTCAAGACCGGTCGCGACGATTTCGACCAGGTCTTTGTACTGCGCGGTAATGATCAGGCCTGTTGCGAACACTTCGCCAGGCCAGCAATCCTGGACCTCCTGATGGAGCTTTCACGCCATCTTTACCGGGTCAATCTGGAATTTTCCAGTCAAGGGCGGCTCTGTCTGAGCTTTGATAATGCGGACATCATTGCCCATGCCGATCCGGGCTCGCTGAGTGACCTGGCGGTCTTTCGCGAGCGGATCAAGGCGGGTATCGAGTTGCCGAAGCTGTATTCACTGCTGGAGCTGGTGCATCGGTTGGCGCAGTTGCATGACAGCCATGCTCTTGCTGCTGTTCCAGATGTTCCTGAGGCTGGCAACTTGATCAAGGAAATGTAATGCAGTTTCTCAAGCACGATGCCGAGTTGGTGAAGTTGTTGGCCACTAGCAATGCAGAGGTGGCTCGAGCCAGGAGCAACGAGGATCTATTGAGGGTCATCGCCAGGCTCCAGTCCTTCAGGGGAGGGTTGGAGTTCGATCATGCCCAGTCCTGGCTGCTGTTGATGCTGGCTATTGTGTCGGCGATCCCGGCCATGGCGGGTGTGGAGCTGATGTGGTTTGCGACGGCCTGCCTGGGTTTTGCCACCTTGTATACCTGGATGGGTCGTAAAGCCGTGTTAGACGAGTTGCCGCAGAAAATAGCCCGTAAGTGTTCATTCCTCAGTAACGGCCTTTGGGACCCGGGCGGAACCGCCGATGAGCGTTTCACGCAACTGAGCAGTGAGTTCGACGACTATGATCGCGGTAATGACAGCCGCCGTATCGAGGCTTCAGCCAGGGGGACCTACCAGGGCCCGCGGCATCAGTTGTCCTTTGTCTTCCACCATCTGCGTTACGTGAACTCCCACTACAAACGCAAATCCGATGGCGAGAGCGAGCGGGTCTATGAGAGTTTCGATCGCTTCAGCCTGGTGGTGGACTTTCCTTGGGTCAGAGGGGTGATGGTGCGCAGTGATCTGCCAAATACCAAGAGCAAGAAGCGCAAAGTCTTTGAGACCACTTCCGATGACTTCAACAGAAGCTTCAGTTTCTCCGGTGATAGTGAGCTGGCTTGCGCGAAGTTCGCAACGCCCACCACCCTGGCTTTCTTGCTGGAACTTCGTCGGCGGCTGAAAAAGGTGAATCTGGAATTCTCCAGCGAGGGCCATTTATGTCTGAGCTTCGATGATGCCGAGGTCATGGCCTACAAGGATCCGGGCACGTTTGACGATCTGCCGAGCTTCTACGCCAATATCGAGCAGGGCCTGCCGTTGCCTAACCTGTTTCCGGTGCTGGCCCTGGTGCATGAGTTGGCGGAGCTGCACGACAACAATTTCGATCTTCCGCTGAAGGTCACTGATGAAATGGAGCAGTAGAGTATGGAGTTGTTGCTGGTCATCGCGATTGCCTTGGGCGTTCTTGCCTATGTGCACTACAACAAGATTGTCGGTGCGCATAACCGTGCCCAGCGGGCCTGGTCGGATGTGCTGACCTACCAGCGCCAGAGGATCAAGGTGCTGGACATGCTGGAGCCGCAAGTGGCTGGCTTCCAGGCCTACGAAAGCCAGTTGCTGGAAAAGATCGTTGGGCTGCGTAGTGCCATTGGTAGCTTGCCATCCGCAGCCGACGGTGATGCGCTCAAGTCGGTAGACCAGGGCACCAAGGCTTTGCTGGGCGGCTTGAATCTTGCGTTTGAGGCCTACCCCGACCTCAAGTCCGTCGAGTTGTTGAGTAACCTGATGCGCGAGGTTGCCGAGCAGGAAGGCAATATCGGTGGGGCGATTACCCTGTTCAACCTGAATGTGGAGCACTTCAACAACTCCATTCAGATGTTTCCCGGCTCCCTGGTCAATCGGTTAGCCCTGAAGAAGTCGCTGATCACGCCGTTTTCCGACAGCCAGGCCTCGGCAGGTTTTGAATACAAGCCGAATTTCTGAAGGGGGCTGGCGCGGGCTTGGGGGCGGTGTGGCTAGGTGTTGATTGCAAGGATCGGGAAGTAATTCCTGGTGAGGGGTAACGACCCCCTTGCAAGATCCTGAGCGGGGCGGGGGTGATGACTGATATAATCCCGCCCTTTCGTGGAGACCAGACCTTTATGCCAACGTCCTTTCTAGAAATTGTCGAGTTGCCAGACGGCCGTATCGAGCTGCGCAGAGCTGAGGACGAGGGTTCTCTGGTTACTTTGGATTTCTCCGAGGATGCCAAAGCCTTTCTGCAAGGTCAGCACGTGGAAGTGGCCAAGGCCATGTTGAGCGTCGGCGTACAGATGGCCGGTCGACTGGTTGAAGGTGAAATTGACAAGGAAGATGGCCCGCGGGTTCTGCACTAAGCCCGTCTATCGGGTTTCTCCGGTCATCCGTCGCATTTGTTCCGGCTTCTCAATCCTGGAGAAGCCTTGTGTCATTCAAGCGTAAATCCCACGCTTTCCCGGTGTTTCATCCCAGGCGAATATTCAGGCTCTGCGCATCGCCAGTACGTGCGGCGCTGATCAGCTGTTGCCGGGCGCTGGCGCTCAACGGGTTCAACCAGCTGACTACGGTATGACTGCGACCCAGGCGCAGGGCCTCGCAGGCGAGCTGTTGCGGGCTCTGATTACCCCGGGGGTGCAGCAGCAGGATCCCCTCGCGATTCAGGCCGGCGTCCCGTAGCCAGCTTTGGGTCAGGCTGGAGGGCGGGGCGATCAGTGTCAGCCAGCGCGCGTCCTGGTCCTGGCTGAGCTCCCGAAGGATCGGTGCCAATAGGTTCAGGCAGTTCCCGGCGGCGCCGCGTAACGACAGCTCGCTGAAGGCTTCTGGATCTTTGTTCCAGGGCGATTCGACCACTTCCTTGAGGGCGGGCGCCAATGGCTGGGCCAGGAACGCCTCGAACAGTGGCAGTTGTGCTTGCTGTGGTGTGTGGGGGAACTGCATGGAGCCTCCTTTAGCGGCGAATGACGCCGACACTCAAGCCTTCGATCACCAGATCCTGATCTTTCAGGTTGACTTCGATGGGGGCGAATTCAGGGTTCTCGGCAATCAGCCAGACCTTGCTGCCTTCGCGCTTGAAGCGCTTGACCGTGACCTCATCACCGATGCGCGCCACCACGACCTGGCCATTGCGGGCCTCGCGAGTGGTGTGTACCGCCAACAGGTCGCCGTCGAAGATGCCGATGTCCTTCATGCTCATGCCATGGACGCGAAGCAGGTAGTCGGCGCGAGGGTGGAAGAAGGTCGGGTTGATATTGCAGGACTCTTCGATGTGCTGCTGGGCCAGGATCGGTGCACCGGCGGCGACACGGCCAATGATCGGCAGGGTATCGTCGGCCTTGGCTTCGAAGCCGGGAATGCGGATTCCGCGGGAGGCACCCGGGGTCATCTCGATGGCGCCTTTGCGGGCCAGGGCCTTGAGGTGTTCCTCAGCGGCGTTGGGCGATTTGAATCCCAGTTCCTGGGCAATTTCCGCACGGGTGGGCGGGTAGCCGTTGTCTTCGAGGCAGCGTTTGATAAAAGCCAGAATCTCAGCTTGGCGTGGCGTCAGTTTTAGCATGTCGATCGCTCTGTCTTTTTATACAGTGACTGGGATTATATACAGTGAACGTCGCTTGGCAATCCTCCTTTTGCCTGTGGCGGCCGAGCGGTTGTCATCCGGGGGCCGCAATCCTGCGCCGAAGGCTGGCTACAGTGGCCGGCAGGTGTGATTAAATAGCGCGCCGGACGGCTTGCGCAGAGGCCGGCAGGCTTGACATTGCAAAGCCTGAAACGTATGTTTCAAACAAGTGTTTGTCAGGCGGAGTAGCCATGGCCCAGTCGGAAACCGTTGAACGCATTCTCGATGCTGCCGAGCAGTTGTTCGCGGAAAAAGGTTTTGCCGAAACCTCATTGCGGCTGATCACCAGCAAGGCCGGGGTCAACCTGGCAGCGGTCAACTATCATTTCGGGTCCAAGAAGGCCTTGATCCAGGCGGTATTCTCGCGTTTCCTCGGCCCGTTCTGCATCAGTCTCGATCGTGAGCTTGAGCGCCGTCAGTCCAGGCCGGAGAACAAGCCGAGCCTGGAAGAGCTGCTGGAAATCCTCGTCGAGCAGGCCCTGGTAGTGCAGCCGCGCAGCGGTAACGACCTGTCGATCTTCATGCGTCTGCTGGGGCTGGCGTTCAGCCAGAGCCAGGGGCACTTGCGGCGTTATCTGGAGGACATGTACGGCAAGGTGTTCCGCCGCTACATGCTGCTGGTCAACGAAGCGGCGCCGCGTATTCCGCCCATCGAGCTGTTCTGGCGCGTGCACTTCATGCTCGGCGCTGCCGCGTTCAGCATGTCCGGGATCAAGGCGCTGCGGGCTATCGCCGAAACCGATTTCGGGGTCAATACCTCCATCGAGCAGGTGATGCGCCTGATGGTGCCGTTCCTCGCCGCCGGCATGCGTGCCGAAACCGGCGTCACCGACGAAGCCATGGCCAGCGCCCAGCTCAAGCCGCGCAGCAAATCGGCCCCGGCAGCCGCCAAGGCCTGACCCACGGGTGGGCGCGACAGCTTACATCCGCTAAGCTAGCCGCCCATGCCGATTCTCGTTCTATATCCCGTGCCTTCCCTGCGCCGATGCTGCTCGGCCCGGCTGCATCCATGCGGATGCGGCTCGATCAGCGTTGCCTGGAAGCCATCGTAGTGCTTAAGGAATTTCTATGACTGCTGGCCTGCAAGGCTCTTTGATGGTGGACGTCGCCGGTACCTGGCTGACGGCCGAAGATCGCCAACTCCTGCGCCAGCCGCAGGTCGGTGGGTTGATCATCTTTGCCCGCAATATCGAACATCCGCGCCAGGTACGGGAGCTGTGCGCGGCGATTCGCGCGATTCGCCCGGACCTGTTGTTGGCCGTGGACCAGGAGGGCGGCCGGGTGCAGCGTCTGCGCCAGGGCTTTGTGCGCCTGCCGGCCATGCGTGCCCTGGCCGACAATCCGAATGCCGAGTACCTGGCCGAGCAGTGTGGCTGGGTCATGGCCACCGAGGTCCTGGCGGTGGGGCTGGACCTGAGCTTCGCCCCGGTACTGGACCTCGATCACCAGCGCAGCGCGGTGGTGGGCAGCCGGGCTTTCGAGGGCGACCCCGAGCAGGCGGCGTTGCTCGCCGGTGCGTTTATCCGCGGTATGAACAGCGCCGGCATGGCCGCTACCGGCAAGCACTTTCCCGGGCACGGCTGGGCCGAGGCCGACTCTCATGTGGCGATCCCCAATGACGAGCGCAGTCTGGATGAAATCCGTGCCAAGGACCTACTGCCCTTTGCTCGTCTGAGCAAGCGGTTGGCGGCAGTGATGCCTGCGCACGTCATCTATCCGCAAGTCGACCCTCAACCGGCCGGCTTCTCGCGCTACTGGTTGCAGGACATCCTGCGTGGCGAGCTGCAATTTGACGGGGTGATCTTCAGCGATGACCTGTCCATGGCCGGCGCCCATGTCGTCGGGGACGCGGCAAGCCGGATCGAAGCGGCGCTGACCGCCGGTTGCGACATGGGGCTGGTATGCAATGACCGTGCTGCCGCCGAGCTGGCCCTGAGTGCCGTGCAGCGCCTCAAGGTGCAGCCTTCGCCACGCATCGCGCGGATGCGTGGCCAGGCCTTCGCCAATATCGAGTACAAGCAGGATCCGCGTTGGTTGGCGGCGCTGGGTGCCCTCAAGGATGCCCAGTTGATCGACTGACGACTTCGCAAGGGGGCTCCGGGCAATTCTGGATGCCCCCGCACGTGGCCGGTCTCAGCGGCCGCCCTTGTTGTCCGGCAGTGGGGCGAACAAGGCTTCGATGTCGTCGCTCTGCAGCTTCCAGTCACCGGCCTTGCGCCCATCAAGCACGCCTGCCGCCAGGTCCGATTTTTCCTGCTGCAGGTGCTGGATCTTTTCTTCCACCGTACCTCGGGCAATCAGCTTGTAGACGAACACGGGCTTTTCCTGGCCGATGCGATAGGCGCGGTCGGTAGCCTGGCTCTCGGTGGCCGGGTTCCACCACGGGTCGTAGTGAATCACCGTATCGGCTTCGGTCAGGTTGAGGCCGACACCGCCGGCCTTGAGGCTGATCAGGAAAATCTGCAGCTTGCCGCTCTGGAAGTCCCGTACCGGAGTGCGCCGGTCCCGGGTCTGGCCGGTGAGCAAGGCGTAGGCGATGTTGCGCCGTTTCAGCTCGGCCTCGATCAGGCTCAGCATCGAAGTGAACTGCGAGAACAGCAGAATCCGCCGGCCCTCTTCGAACAGTTCTTCAAGCATTTCCATCAGGCTGTCGAGCTTGCCTGAGGAGCTGCCCCGTGTGGGTGGCGAGTCGTTGACCAGGCGCAGGTCGCAACACACCTGGCGCAGTTTGAGCAGGGCTTCAAGAATGATGATCTGGCTGCGCGCCACACCTTTGCGGGTGATTTCGTCGCGCACTTTCTTGTCCATGGCCAGGCGCATGGTTTCGTAGACATCACGCTGCGCCTCGTTGAGCTCGACCCAGTGGATGATCTCGGTCTTGGGCGGCAGTTCGGTGGCCACTTGCTCCTTGGTACGGCGCAGCAGGAAGGGCTTGATCCGGCCGTTGAGGTGCTGCAGGCGCACCTCGCTGGCGTGCTTTTCAATCGGTACCCGGTAGTCACGGTTGAAGCTCTTGGCATCGCCGAGCCAGCCCGGCAAGAGGAAGTGGAACAGCGACCAGAGCTCCCCCAGATGGTTTTCCAACGGCGTGCCGGACAGGCACAGGCGCTGCCGGGCATTGAGTTCCCGAGCGGCCTGGGCGGCCTTGCTCGACGGATTCTTGATGTACTGCGCCTCATCGAGGATCAGCACATGCAGGGGCTGGGCCGCCAGCAGTTCGATGTCCTTGGGCAGCAGCGCATAGGTGGTCAGCAGCAAGTCATGGTCGCCCAGCTGGGCGAAGTGTTTCTTGCGCCCGGCGCCATACAGCGCCAGTACCTTGAGCTGCGGGGTGAAGTGCGCGGCCTCGTCCAGCCAGTTGGGAATCAGGCTGGTGGGCATTACCACCATGCAGGGGCGGTCCAGGCGCCCGGCGTTCTTCTCGCTGAGTATGTGCGCCAGGGTTTGCAGGGTCTTGCCCAGGCCCATGTCGTCGGCCAGGATGCCGCCCACTTCCAGCTGGCGCAGTGACTGCATCCAGCTCAGGCCTTCGAGCTGATAGGGGCGCAGGGTGGCATTCAGGCCCTGGGGCGCCGGTGCCGAGTAGTCGCGGATGTCCCGCAGGCGCTGGGCGAAGGTGCGAATGTGTTCGCCGCCTTCCCATAGCAGTGGCAGGTCCTGCAACGGGTTGAGGCGGGTGGCGTCGGCGCTGCTCAAGCGCAGGGTGGTATCGCCGGGTTCTTGCAGATAGAACTCGCCCAGGGTTGCCAGTACCGGCTTCAGGCGGCCATAGGGCAGTGCCACTTGCAGCGGGCCATGCAGGGAGTTGGGCCGATTGGGAATGTTCACCAGGATCAGCTCGTCGTCGCGGCGCTTGGCCAGGCGCTCCGGATTGAGGATCTCGGTGTGCGAGCGCATCAGGTTGAGCAAAATCGGCAGCAGGCTCAAGCGCTCGCCGTTGACGATGATCCCCAGTTCCAGGTCGAACCAGTCGCGGCCCGGGGCCTCGTCGACACTGGCGTACCAGTCGTCCACCGCCGTCAGGTCGAAGCCGAAGCCCTCGTCGATCTGCAGCTCCCAGCCCTGGCTGCGCAGCTTGGGCAGTTCGTTGAGGGTGAAGGTCAGCCAGGCGCTGTCGTTGACCATCTCGAACAGCTCGCCGGCGCTTTCCGGCAGTGCCTTGCTCTGCCGGGTGGCGATCTTGAAGCCCAGGCCTCGCAATTGCTCGCGCCAGCCCTGTTCCAGCTCGGGCTGGCGCTTGATGCGCAGGCTCTGGTGTTCCTGGCGGATGATCACATCGGTGTTCTTCTGCCCGCTGGCGTATTCGCCCCTGTAGTTGAACGACAGTGCGGCGCGGTGCTGGATGTAGCGCTGCATCTTGCCGTTGCGCGGTTCGAAGGCGCTGAACTCGATGCTTGCCAGCCACAGCCGCGGCACCGGGTGCACATCCTCCAGCAGTACCTGGGGCGGGGCAGCGGGGCGACGGCTGTCGAGGACTGCGGAGAGCTTTTCCAGCAGTTCTGCGTCCTGGGCTGCCGCCGGGTAGGCCAGGGTTTCCTCCACTTGTAGCAGCACCGCAGCGATGTGCTTGCAGTTGCTGCGTACTGGGCAGGTGCAGTGGGCGTCGATCAGCAGCAGGTTGCCCTTGCTCGATTCGCGCAGGGTGATGGTCTGCCGGTACATAGTGCCACCGGAGCCTTCGCAACTGGCGGTGATAGCGCTGTCTCCGGCCGTGGCGATGCGCACGCGTTTTTCCAGGGCGTAGCGCCGGCCACGCTCCAAGGCTTGTTCCTTGAAGCGGTTGACCCAGGAGGGGGCCAGGGGTTTGGTCAGGGGCGGGGTCATAGGGACTTCGATCAGTCCGGAATTTCAGTTGGAGCGGGGCGCGGTGCCGGTGCGGTCAGCGAGGTGATCTTGATCAGCAGCGCCAGGTGGCCGTTGTCCAGGTAGTTGAGCTGGCCATTCTTGGTATGGCTCTGCTGTTTCAGGCGCTCGCTGCTGGTGACCAGGCCGTTGCTGTCGATCTGGTTGACCCAGAAGTCCGCGTCCACATCGGTGAAGCGCCCTAGCTTAAGGCTCAGGGTGCCTTCGATGGGGAACTGGCCGAACTGTTCCGGGCCATCGCTGAGGGCAACCTTTACCGGGGTTTCCCCCAGGGTCTGTTGCCAGGCCTTGTGCAACAGCACGCTGTAGCTGCCGCTGGCGCCGAGCTTTTCCACGATGCTGCCCAGGGCTGGGGTACGCAGGCTGTCCGGGCTCAGCCGTTGAGCGCCGGCGGCCCAGTCTTCGGGGGCTGCACGGCTGACGATCAGCGGCTCGGCGTTCTGCCGTACGAGGATCATTTCCACCTGGTACAGGTCATCGGCAAAGGCCGTTGGCGCGACCAGGGCCACGAGCAGGGTCAGGGAGCGGAACAGGCGCATGGGGCGTCCTTCAAGCAGATTTCGGGGTGAGGCGCTCAAACAGTGCCTCCAATGTATTAAAGCGCTCTTCCGGGCGCTCCATCGGCACCATGAACTTGAACAGGGTTGCGCCTTCGAATTTGTAGCGTTTGGGCTGGCCCTGGATCAGTTTGATCAAGGCCAGTGGGTCCACTGGTGTATCTGCGGCGAACTCGATGCGGCCGCCTTGTGGGCCGCCGTCGACCTTCTTGATCCCCAGTTGCTCGGCCTGGAGTTTGAGCAGGGTCAGGCGGATCAGGTTCTTGGTCGGCTCCGGCAGCAGGCCGAAGCGGTCGATCATCTCCACTTGCAGGTCCTTCAGGCCGTCCTCGTCGGTGGCGGAAGCGATGCGCTTGTAGAGGATCAGGCGCGCGTGCACGTCCGGCAGGTAGTCCTCGGGAATCAGTGCCGGCAAGCGCAGGTTGATTTCCGGGCCGCCACCCAGTGGCTGGTCGAGGTTCGGTTGTTCGCCCTTGCGGATGGCCTTCACCGCGCGCTCGAGCATTTCCATGTAGAGGGTGAAGCCCACGGCCTGGATCTGCCCGCTCTGGCCGTCGCCCAGCAGTTCGCCAGCGCCACGGATCTCCAGGTCGTTGGTGGCCAGGACGAAGCCGGCTCCCAGGTCCTGGGTGTTGGCGATGGCCTCCAGGCGTTTTTCCGCGTCCGGGGTGATCTGCTGGCGCGGTGGCGTCAAGAGGTATGCGTAGGCCTGGTGGTGGCTGCGCCCGACCCGACCGCGCAACTGGTGCAACTGGGCCAGGCCGAACTTGTCGGCGCGCTCGATGATGATGGTGTTGGCGCTGGGCACGTCGATGCCGGTCTCGATGATGGTCGAGGCGATCAGCACGTTGAAGCGCTTGTGATAGAAGTCGCTCATCACTTGTTCGAGTTCGCGTTCGCGCATCTGCCCGTGGCCGATGCCGATCCGCGCCTCGGGTACCAGTTCGGCCAGGTCGGCGGCGCATTTCTCGATGGTCTTCACGTCGTTGTGCAGGTAGTACACCTGGCCGCCACGCAGCAGTTCTCGCAACAGGGCCTCTTTGACCGTGCTCTTGTTCTGCTCCATGACAAAGGTGCGCACCGACAGGCGTCGCGCCGGCGGGGTAGCGATGATCGACAGATCGCGCATGCCCGAGACGGCCATGTTCAGGGTCCGCGGGATCGGCGTGGCGGTCAGGGTCAGGATGTCGACTTCGCTGCGCAGTGCCTTGAGCTGCTCTTTCTGGCGGACACCGAAACGGTGTTCTTCGTCGATGATCACCAGCCCCAGGTTCTTGATCTTCACATCGTCCTGCAACAGCTTGTGGGTGCCGATGACGATGTCGATCTTGCCTTCGGCGAGGTCGGCTACCGCAGCATTCACTTCCTTGGTGGACTTGAAGCGGCTCATCACTTCCACGGTCACCGGCCAGTCGGCGAAGCGGTCGCGGAAGCTGTTGTAGTGCTGCTGGGCGAGCAGGGTGGTGGGCACCAGGATCGCCACTTGCTTGCCGCCGTGGACCGCGATGAAGGCCGCGCGCATGGCCACTTCGGTCTTGCCGAAGCCCACGTCGCCGCATACCAGGCGGTCCATGGGCTTGCCCGACAGCATGTCCTCGCGCACCGCTTCGATGGTGCTCTGCTGGTCCGGGGTTTCCTCGAAGGGGAAGCCGGCACTGAAGGTGGCGTAGTCGGCCTTCGGGTCAGCAAAGGCATAGCCTTCGCGGGCGGCGCGGCGGGCATAGATGTCCAGCAGTTCGGCAGCCACATCGCGCACCTGTTCGGCGGCCTTGCGCTTGGCCTTCTGCCAGGCTTCCGAGCCCAGGCGATGCAGGGGCGCGAGGGCGTCGTCGCTGCCGGTGTAGCGGGCGATCAGGTGCAGGTTGGCCACGGGCACATAAAGCTTGGCCCCCTCGGCGTATTCCAGGGTCAGGAACTCGGCGGCCTGGTTGTCGATTTCCAGGGTCGCCAGGCCCAGGTAGCGACCGACACCATGGTCGATATGCACCACCGGCGCACCTTCACGCAGCTCGGTGAGGTTCTTGATCACCGCGTCGTTGTTGGCATCGGCGCGCTTTTCCCGGCGCCGACGCTGCATTACTCGCTGGCCGAACAATGGGCTTTCGGCCACCAGGGCCAGGGCCGGATCGTCCAGCACCAGGCCTTCGTCCAACGGGGCGATGGTGATTGCCAGGCGTTCCTTGCTGGCGACGAAGTCCGGCCAGCTGTCGACGGTCTTGGGCCGCAGCTTGAGGCGCTCCAGCAGCTCCAGCAGCACTTCCCGGCGGCCGGCGGATTCGGCGGTGAACAGCACTCGCCCGGGGAACTCGTCGAGAAAGCCCGAAAGTGCTGCCAGCGGCTGGTTGGCCTTGGCTTCGATGGCCAGGTTCGGCAGCTCGTGGGCCGGGAAGCGTTCGCGGCCGACACCGGTTTCGATGTCCTGCTGGCTGGCCACCACTCGCGGCCAGTTCTTCAGCCGGGCGAAGCAGTCTTCCACTGGCAGGAACAGTTCGGCCGGGGGCAGGAGCGGGCGCGAAGGGTCGACGCGGCGCTCTTCATAGCGGTTGCGTACATCGTTCCAGAAGTTTTCCGCGGCCTGTTCGATGCCCGGCAGGGAAAACACCTGGGTGTCCTGGGGCAGGTAGTCGAACAGGGTCGAGGTCTCTTCGAAGAACAGCGGCAGGTAGTACTCGATACCGGCCGGGGTAATCCCGCTGCTCAGGTCCTGGAAGATCGGGCAGCGGCGGAAGTCCACATCGAAGCGTTCGCGAAAGCGCGCCTTGAAGCGGGTCACCGCTTCTTTCTGCAGCGGGAACTCCTTGGCCGGCAGCAGGCGCACCGAGTCGACCTTGTCGATGGAGCGCTGGTTCTCCGGATCGAAGGTGCGCAGGGTCTCGATTTCGTCGTCGAACAGGTCGATGCGATAGGGCAGCTTGCTGCCCATGGGAAACAGATCGATCAGTGCGCCGCGCACGGTGAATTCGCCGTGTTCGTAGACGGTGTCCACGTAGCGGTAACCACTGGCTTCCAGGCGGGTGCGCATCTGTTCCACATCGAGCTTCTGGCCGACGTCCAGCACCAGGCTGCTGCCCAGCAGGAACTGGGTGGGCGCCAGGCGGTGCAGGGCAGTGGTGATCGGCACCACCAGCACGCCATGCTCCAGCTCCGGCAGCCGATAGAGGCTGGCGATGCGCTGGGAAATGATGTCCTGGTGCGGCGAGAACAGGTCGTAGGGCAGGGTTTCCCAGTCAGGAAAATGCAGCACCGGCAGATCCGGGGCGAAGAAGCTCAGCTCCTGTTCCAGCCGGTCAGCGCTTTGGCTGTCGGCAGTCAGCAGGAGGGTGAAGCGCTTGGCAGCGCTGGCGGCTTCGGCGATGGCCAGGCTCAGGGCGGCACCGGGCAAGTTGCCCCAATGCTGTTTGCCGGCGGCGGCAGGGAGTAGCGGTAGACGCAGGACGGGCACGGACGGTCAAGCTCCAAGCGTTGCGACAAAGTCGGTAATTGTAACGGCCCCGGGCAGCCACTGTCAGTGGCTGATGCGTCTAATACGCTGGTTGGGGCAAATGTAGTGGCTATGACAACAAAATGCGCTTCTTGACCTGAAATGTAGTGCCGATTGTGGCTGGTGTTACGGAGGGTTACAGACAGGCTGGTGTGATGTCCAAAAAATTGACGCTGCTGGAAGCCGCGGTTTTACTGGTCTCCAGCACAGTGGTGTTTTTTTGCAAGGGCTTTTTGTTACGTTCCGCACGACAGGCGCGCATTGCTACGACAGGAACTGGGCGGCATAATGTAGCCCCTTTTTTCTGCCCCTACATGTGGAAGGTTCCCGTGACTCAGAAGCCCGACCAGTGTCTTGGTGAATGGATCGACCGTGAAGCACTCGCAGAAGCGATGATTCCGCTTATCGGTCAGCTCTACCGCAATAACAACGTGGTGAGCTCGATCTATGGCCGCAGCCTGATCAACCAGTCTGTCATCGCGATTCTCAAAGCTCACCGCTTTGCTCGCCACCGTTCCTCCGACGATAGCGAACTCTCCGTCCACGAAACATTCCCTCTGCTTAAAGCCATGAGCGAGCTCAAGCTCGGCGCGGCATCGGTAGACCTGGGCAAGTTGGCGTTCAAATTCCGTAACGAAGGCAATGGCCGCAGCGCCGAGCAGTTCGTTCGCGAAGAAATGGCTGATGTGGTTGGCCAGCAAAATGCTTCGGCCCGCAAAGGCACTGACGTAGTCCTGTACGGCTTCGGTCGTATCGGCCGTCTGCTGGCGCGCATCCTGATCGAGAAAACCGGTGGTGGCGACGGCCTGCGTCTGCGCGCCATCGTGGTGCGCAAGGGCGCCGAAAACGACCTGACCAAACGCGCCAGCCTGCTGCGTCGCGACTCGGTGCACGGTTCGTTCAACGGCACCATCACCATCGACGAAGAAAACAACACCATCACCGCCAACGGTAACCTGATCCAGGTCATCTACGCGAAGAACCCGACCGAGGTGGACTACACCCAGTACGGCATCAAGGACGCTCTGCTGGTGGACAACACCGGTGTATGGCGTGACGCCGACGGTCTGGGCCAGCACCTGGCCTGCCCGGGTATCGATCGCGTTGTTCTGACCGCGCCAGGCAAAGGCAAGCTGAAGAACATCGTTCACGGTATCAACCACAACGAAATCACCGCTGACGACAAGATCGTGTCCGCCGCTTCCTGCACCACCAACGCCATCGTGCCGGTGCTGAAGGCTGTGAATGACAAGTTCGGCATCATCAACGGTCACGTCGAAACCGTTCACTCGTACACCAACGACCAGAACCTGATCGACAACTTCCACAAGGGCGATCGCCGTGGCCGTAGCGCCGCGCTGAACATGGTGATCACCGAGACCGGTGCTGCTACTGCTGCTGCCAAGGCCCTGCCTGAGCTGGCCGGCAAGCTGACCGGTAACGCGATCCGCGTTCCGACGCCAAACGTGTCGATGGCCATTCTCAACCTGAACCTCGAGAAAGCCGCCACCCGTGAAGAGATGAACGAGTACCTGCGCTACATGGCGCTGCACTCCGACCTGCACAAGCAGATCGACTTCGTCAACTCGCAGGAAGTGGTGTCCACCGACTTCGTGGGCTCGCGTCACGCCGGTGTGGTCGACGCTGAAGCGACCATCGTTCAGGACAACCGCGTTGTTCTGTACGTCTGGTACGACAACGAGTTCGGTTACAGCTGCCAGGTAGTGCGCGTGATGGAAGACATGGCCGGGGTCAACCCGCCAGCGTTCCCACGCTAAGCGACTGCTGAAATGAAAACGCCCCGACTTGTCGGGGCGTTTTTGTTTGTGGCTTGCGCCGGCAAGCCAGGTCGGCGCAACCCCGTAGGAGCTGGCTTGCCAGCGAAGCGTTTGTCTCAGGCGCCGCGCGCTGTTGCCGCTTGCGCGGTACGCAGTTCGTGGCGATTGCCGCGGAACAGGACCAGGGTTGCGATCAGCCCCAGCACCGCCGCGCCACTGAGCCAGATGCCCGGAGCCGCCTGATTGCCCAGGACGTGGATCAGGTAGGTGCAGGCTGCCGGGGTAAAGCCGCCGAAGGTCGCGGTGGCCAGGCTGTAGGCCAGGGAGAAACCCGTGGTGCGCACTTCCACCGGCATGATTTCAGTCAGGGCCACCACCATCGCGCCGTTATACGAGCCATAGAGGAAAGACAGCCACAGCTCGACGATCAGCAGGTGGCTGAAGCTGGGGTTGGCCACCAGCCAGGACAGTGCCGGATAAGCCGTGAAGATGGCCAGGATGGTCGCCCCCAGCAGCAGCGGCTTGCGGCCGATCTTGTCCGACAGTGACCCCATGACCGGCAGCCAGAAGAAGTTCGACAGACCGATGCACACGGTTACCAGCAGGGCGTCGAAGTCCGACAGGTGCAGTTCGGCCTTGCCGAAGGTCGGGGTGTAGGCGGTGATCAGGTAGAAGGACACGGTGGTCATCACCACCAGAGCCATGCCGGCGATGACGATGCCGAAGTTCTGGCCGATGGAACGGACGATTTCCTGCAGCGAAGGGCGATGCTTGCGGGCCTGGAATTCCGGGGTTTCTTCCAGGGAGCGACGGATCATGAAGATCGCCGGAACAATCATGCAGCCCACCAGGAACGGCACGCGCCAGCCCCAGTCACCCATTTGCTCGGGGCTCAGCCAGTGGTTCAGGCCTACGCCCAGCAGGCCTGCGAAGACCACTGCGGCCTGTTGGCTGGCCGACTGCCAGCTGACGAAGAAGCCCTTGCGGCCCGGCGTGGAGATTTCGGCCAGGTACACCGACACCCCGCCCAGCTCGACGCCGGCGGAAAAGCCCTGCAGCAGGCGACCCAGCAGCACCAGCAAGGGCGCGGCGACGCCAAGGGTGGCGTAGCCCGGCACGCAGGCAATCAGCACGGTGCCCGCGGCCATCAGTGCCAGGGTAATGATCAGGCCTTGGCGACGGCCGTGACGGTCAATGTAGGCACCGAGGAAAATCGCTCCCAGGGGGCGCATCAGGAAGCCCGCGCCAAAGGTCGCCAGGGACAGCATCAACGAGGCGAAGGCGCTGTCCGCAGGAAAGAAGGTCTTGGCAATCGCCGTGGCGTAGAAGCCGTAGACCATGAAGTCGAACATCTCGAGAAAGTTGCCGCTGACAACGCGAAAGATCGCCTTGCCTTTGCCCGTGGTCGTGGACATTTTTTTCACTCACTTTGGCTGTCTTGTTAGCAATCCCTGGTCGTTATGCGTCCCTTACTGCAAAGTCGGGGCTCGAGGCTGCACGCTGAACAGTTTTGTAACGATATGTGTATGAAAGCCATCCGGCAACAAAAACTCTTGGGGTGGTAGGGTGGCTCTAGATCAAGGTTCTGCCCGTAGCCAAGGCGGTGGGACGCCGGGCAGGCGGCCTCCGTCTGTCGCATAATGGCCATTTGCACTGTCAGCTGGCCCAGCAGGGCGGTTGATCGGGAGGAACACCTTGTCGGGTAAGCAACGATCGCGATGGAGCGCTTTGTACGCCGCGCTGGTGCTGTTGGCCGGTTGTGGCGGCGAGCGCCTGGAAAGCCTCTCCGGGCCGACCATGGGCAGCACCTGGTCGGTGCAGTATGTGCGCCACGCCCAGGGGCCGGCGCCGTCGCTGGTACAGGCTGAGGTCGAGGGGATTCTGGCCGAGGTCGACGGGCAGATGTCCACCTATCGCAGCGATTCGGACATCGAGCGTTTCAACGCCTTGCCCGCTGATAGCTGCCAGCCGATGCCGGAGCCGGTGTTGCAGTTGGTGCGAGTGGGTGAGCAGTTGTCCCGGGACAGCGACGGCGCCTTCGACCTGACGGTGGAACCGCTGCTGGATCTCTGGGGTTTTGGCCCTCAGGGGCGAGAGGAAAAGGTTCCCGGCGCGTCAGCCCTGGCTGAGGTGCGGCAGCGGGTAGGGCACGCTCACCTGCGTATCGAAGGGCAGGAGCTGTGCAAGGATGCGCCGGTGGAGGTGGATTTCAACAGCATCGCCGCAGGCTATGCGGTGGACCGCATCGCTGCCCGGCTCACGCAACTGGGGATTGACAGCTTCCTTGCCGAAGCCACCGGTGAGCTCAAGGCCGTGGGTCGCAAGCCCGACGGCTCACCATGGCGGATAGCCTTGGAGGAGCCGCGTGATGACCAGCAGGTAGCCCAGCGGGTGATCGCCCTGGATGGTTTTGGCGTTTCCACTTCCGGCGACTACCGTAATTACTTCGAGCAGGACGGCCAGCGTTACTCCCATACCTTCGATGCCCGGCTCGGCCAACCCATCGCCCACCCGTTGGCCTCGGTAACGGTGATTCATCCTTCGGCGTTGATGGCCGATGGCCTGTCGACGCTGTTGCTGATACTCGGCCCGGAGGCGGGCTGGGACTACGCGGAAAAACACGGCATCGCCGGATTTTTTGTGATGCGCAGCGCTACAGGTTTCGTCACACGCAGCAACCCGGCTTTCGATGCGCTGCTGGCCGGGCAAAAACAATAACCTGGTGCGCTGTTGCGCAGCCTGTAGTGCAGGCAAAAGTAGCCTACGACGCGACCAAGGGTTAATGTGCGCGGCGTTGACGCTTCTATAGACTGTGCCCGGGTTCGTAACCGAGCCAAATTGATCCTTCATGCCGCTGGCCGCGGCATGATTTAGCCGGAGACGCCAGAAGGGTGTCTCGGCCTGTTCTGAGGAGTACGCATGGCTGTCTACAACTACGACGTAGTGGTGCTGGGCTCAGGCCCCGCTGGAGAAGGTGCGGCGATGAACGCCGCGAAAGCAGGACGCAAAGTGGCGATGGTCGATAGCCGTCGCCAGGTCGGCGGCAACTGCACCCACCTGGGTACCATCCCGTCCAAGGCCCTGCGTCACTCGGTCCGGCAGATCATGCAGTTCAACACCAACCCGATGTTCCGGGCCATTGGCGAGCCGCGCTGGTTCTCCTTCCCGGACGTGCTCAAGAGCGCCGAGAAGGTCATCTCCAAGCAAGTGGCCTCGCGTACTGGCTACTACGCCCGCAACCGGGTCGATGTGTTCTTCGGCACTGGCAGCTTCGCCGACGAGCAGACCGTGGAAGTGGTCTGCGCCAACGGCGTGGTGGAAAAGCTGGTAGCCAAGCACATCATCATCGCCACCGGTTCGCGCCCCTATCGCCCCGCGGATATCGATTTCAGCCACCCGCGTATCTACGATAGCGACACCATCCTCAGCCTCGGCCATACCCCGCGCAAACTCATCGTCTACGGCGCCGGGGTCATCGGTTGCGAGTACGCCTCGATCTTCAGTGGCCTGGGGGTTCTGGTGGAACTGGTGGACAACCGCGGCCAGTTGCTGAGCTTCCTGGATTCGGAAATCTCCCAGGCCCTGAGCTACCACTTCAGCAACAACAACATCACCGTGCGCCACAACGAGGAATACGACCGCGTTGAAGGTGTGGACAACGGCGTGATCCTGCACCTCAAGTCCGGCAAGAAGATCAAGGCCGACGCCTTGCTCTGGTGCAACGGCCGTACCGGCAATACCGACAAGCTGGGCATGGAGAACATCGGGGTCAAGGTCAACAGCCGCGGCCAGATCGAAGTCGACGAGAACTACCGCACCTGCGTGCCGAACATCTACGGGGCTGGTGACGTGATCGGCTGGCCGAGCCTGGCCAGTGCCGCCCACGACCAGGGTCGTTCCGCGGCCGGCAGCATTGTCGACAACGGCAGCTGGCGCTTCGTCAACGACGTGCCGACCGGGATCTACACCATTCCCGAGATCAGCTCCATCGGCAAGAACGAGCAGGAACTGACCCAGGCCAAGGTGCCTTACGAGGTGGGCAAGGCGTTCTTCAAGGGCATGGCCCGTGCGCAGATCGCCGGCGAGCCTCAAGGCATGCTGAAGATCCTGTTCCACCGGGAAACCCTGGAAGTCCTCGGCGTCCATTGCTTCGGCTACCAGGCTTCGGAGATCGTGCACATCGGCCAGGCGATCATGAGCCAGCCGGGCGAGCTCAACACCCTGAAGTACTTCGTCAACACCACCTTCAACTACCCGACCATGGCCGAAGCCTATCGGGTAGCGGCATACGATGGCCTCAACCGGCTTTTTTGAGCGGCTCCGGCCGGTGGCCTGAGCCGGCCGGGGAGACCGATTTCAGCGATTCTCGAGGGTGGCGCTGGCCAAACCGGGAAAGTCTGTAATCAGGCTATCTACGCCGAAGTCGGCGAGCCTGCGCATCAGCGCAGGCTCGTTGACCGTCCATACCGACACATGCAAGCCCTGGCGCTGCGCCCGTTGCAGACGCTCTGGGGTGCACAGCGTCCAGTTCAACGCCAGAATCTCGCAGCCATAGCTCTGGGCGACCTTCAATGGGTCGAGCCAGGCGTATTCGGCGACCAGTCCGCGGGACAGGTCCGGGGTCAGCTCCACGGCGGCCTTCAATACTTCCCGAGAACTTGAGGTCACGGTGACCTTGTCCAGCAGGCCGAAACGCTGGGCCATTTCGCGAATCGCCAGCACCGTGGTGGCGGCGCGGGTGCGCGAGGCGCTCTTGACCTCCAACTGCCAGTGCTCGAAGTCGCATTTCTCGAACAGCTCTTCCAGGCGCGGAATGGGGCAGGGGTTGACCCAGCCCGGGCCGCCCTTGCGCGCGTCGTAGGTCACCAGCTCGGCGGCGGAATGCTCCACCACTTTGCCGCGCCGGTCTGTGGTGCGCTTGAGGGTCGGGTCGTGGATCACCATCAACTCGCCGTCCATGGACAGGTGCAAGTCGAGCTCGCAACGGCGCACGCCGTGCTTGAGACACTCCTGAAAGCTGGTCAGGGTATTTTCCGGTGCTTCGCCTTTAGCGCCGCGATGGCCATAGATCAGGGTCACAATTGCTCCTTCACGGATGTTGTTCCTTAAGAGAGGGTCGGGCGTACTGCTCAGCCGGCGGCGGGGTCGCTCTGCTCCCGGGCCTGGCGGCGTTGCTGGGCCTGTTTCTGCAGGATATAGCGCGCCAGCAGCTGGCGTTGGGCATCGGTCAATGCTTCGAACTCGGTGCCGATCTCGAAGGTGCCAAAGCTCTGGGGCTCGCAGTGGGTGACCTTGGCCCGCAGCAGCAGGCCCAGGGCCTGCGGCATCAGCAACAGCTTCACCGCCAGATGGCTGCCGGTTGGGTAGCACTGGTGATGGCTGAATTCGATGCCGCCCTCGGACAGAATGACCCGCTGCGGCTCGCCGAACTTGCCGAACACCGTTTGCGCCACCACCTGGCTGAGCAGGTCGATGCGTTTGTTCATGGCCTTGAGGTAGCTGGCCAGGGTGCGATCGCGCTCGCTGACCTGGCGCAGCAGATGCTGGGATTCGAATTCGCTCAGGTGCAGTTCACTGAGCAGATTGAACAGTGGGGACTCATCCTGCAACACTTCCTTGCTCGCCGCGTCGAGGGCGGACAAGGGGCTAATTTCCAGTGCGATCGTGTCCTCGATACGGTAGTATTCGCGGCGATCTTCTTCATCTAATGTCGACATGGCGAACCCATGGTAGAGGCAGTGGTCTGAGTGTAAAGCTGCTTACCAGGCCCCGCCACAAGGACGTCTTCTTTTCCTCTGCACAAGCCCCGACATGTTCAGACCTCTGTTTGCTTTTATCGGCACGCGTTACACCCGTGCAAAGCGTCGCAATCATTTTGTGTCATTCATTTCCCTGACTTCGATGATCGGACTCGCCCTTGGCGTGATCGTGATGATCGTGGTGCTGTCGGTGATGAACGGCTTCGATCATGAGATGCGCACCCGCGTGCTGGGCATGGTGCCCCACGCCACCATCGAATCCGGCGAACCCATCAGCGACTGGCAAAGCCTGGCCGACAAGGTCAGGCAGAACCCCAAAGTGCTGGCGGTGGCACCGTTCACCCAGATGCAGGGCCTGTTGACCAACAACGGCCAGGTGCAGAAGGTGCTGCTCAATGCCATCGACCCTGAGCAGGAGCGGCAGGTGTCGATCATCGACCACTTCATGCAGCAGGGGCAGTTGGACGCGCTGGCGCCCGGTAGCTTCGGCATTGTCATTGGTGACAAGGCGGCAACCAAGCTGGGTGTCGGCCTGGGAGACAAGCTGACCTTCGTCGCCCCGGAAGTCACGGTGACCCCGGCCGGGATGTTCCCACGGATGAAGCGTTTTACCGTGGTGGGCATCTTCCATGTCGGCGCCGGCGAGATCGACGGCTACCTGGGCCTGACCAACCTCCAGGACCTGGGTCGCCTGCACCGCTGGAAGGCGGATCAGGTACAAGGCCTGCGGCTGAAGTTCGACGACCTGTTCCAGGCCCCGCGCACCGCCTGGGAAATCGCCCAGCAGCTGGGTGAGAACCACTATTACGCCCGCGACTGGACCCGTACCCACGGCAACCTGTACCAGGCCATCCGCATGGAAAAAGCCATGATCGGCCTGTTGCTGCTGCTGATCGTCGCGGTGGCCGCGTTCAACATCATCTCGACCCTGGTGATGGTGGTGAACGACAAGAAGGGCGATATAGCCATCCTCCGCACCCTGGGGGCGACGCCGGGAACCATCATGGCGATCTTCATGGTCCAGGGCACGGTGATCGGCGTGGTCGGCACCTTGATCGGTGCTGTGCTGGGGATGCTGGCGGCGCTGAACGTGAGTGCCGCGATTTCTGCCCTTGAAGGCCTGATCGGCCACAAATTCCTGAATGCCGACGTGTATTTCATCGACTACCTGCCGTCGCAACTGATGGCCGAGGATGTGTTGATGGTCTGCGGCGCGGCATTGGTCCTGAGTTTCCTCGCCACCCTGTATCCAGCCTGGCGTGCGGCGCGCACCCAGCCTGCGGAGGCGCTACGTTATGAGTGAGTTGGGCATGAGTGAAAAAGCAATCCTGAGCTGCCGCGACCTGGGCAAGTCCTATGAGGAAGGCCCGGAATCGGTGGTGGTCCTGTCTGGCCTGCAACTGGAGCTGCACCCGGGGGAGCGAGTGGCCATCGTCGGCACTTCCGGCTCGGGCAAGAGTACCTTGCTCAACCTGCTGGGCGGCCTGGATACGCCATCCAAGGGCAGCGTCTGGCTGGCGGGCGAGGAGCTTTCGGCGCTGGGCGAGAAGGCCCGCGGCCAGTTGCGCAACCGCGCCCTGGGCTTCGTCTACCAGTTCCACCACCTGCTGCCGGAGTTCACCGCGCTGGAGAACGTCTGCATGCCGCTGCTGATTGGCCGCACGCCGATCCCGGAAGCCCGTCAGCGTGCCACCGCGCTGCTGGAGCGGGTCGGGCTAGGCCATCGGCTGGAGCACAAACCGGCCGAGCTGTCCGGTGGCGAGCGCCAGCGGGTGGCCATTGCCCGGGCGCTGGTGAACAAGCCGGGGCTGGTGATGCTCGATGAGCCCACCGGCAACCTCGACTCGCACACGGCCCAGGGAATTCAGGACCTGATGCTGGAGCTCAGTACCTCGATGCGCACCGCCTTCCTGGTGGTGACCCACGACATGAACCTGGCTCGACAGATGGACCGCGTACTGCACCTGCAAGAAGGTCACCTGGTCGCCATCTGATGCGCCCGCACACGGCGTCGGCGGCTGGGCTGTCGATGCCGGGTCATTAATCTTTCCAGGGTGCCTTGCCCATGTTCAGACCTTTATCGATCTTTATCGGCACGCGCTACACCCGCGCCAAGCGGCGCAATCGTTTTGTCTCGTTCATTTCCATGACCTCGATGATCGGCCTCGCCCTGGGCGTGTTGGCGATGATCGTGGTGCTGTCGGTGATGAACGGCTTCCAGCGGGAAATGAGCTCGCGCATCCTCGGCATGGTGCCCCACGCCACTATCGTTGGAGTCAAGCCCATCGATGACTGGCAGCCGGTGGTCGCGGCGGCCCTGAAGAATCCGGAAGTCACCGCCGCGGTGCCCTTTACCGAGATGGAGGGCATGCTCTCCTACAAGGGGGCGATGCAGCCGATCCAGATCAGCGGCATCGATCCGGCCCAGGAAGGCAAGGTGTCCATCGTTGCCCAGCATATTGTCCAGGGCAGCCTGCAAGACCTGAAACCTGGCGAGTTCGGCGTGGTGATCGGCGAGATCACGGCCCGGCGCTTTCGCCTGAACGTCGGCGACAAGCTGACCCTGATCGTGCCTGAAGTGAGCACTGCACCGGGGGGGATCACCCCGCGCATGCAACGCCTCAACGTGGTTGGGGTATTCAAGGTGGGGGCCGAGCTGGATGGCTCCATGGGCCTGATTCATGTGGCCGATGCTGCAGAAATGCAGCACTGGCAGCCGAACCAGGTGCAGAGCGTGCGCCTGGCGGTCAAGGACCTGTATGCCGCGCCAAAGGTCTCGGCGGATATCGCCAAGGGCCTGGGGGCGGACTTCCGCGCCGATGACTGGACTCACACCCAGGGCAGCCTGTTCAGCGCGATGAAGATGGAAAAGACCATGATCGGCCTGTTGTTGCTGATGATCGTGGCGGTGGCGGCATTCAACATCATCGCCACCTTGATCATGGTGGTGAATGACAAGGGGGCTGACATCGCGATCCTGCGCACCATCGGCGCCACACCACGGCAGATCATGGCGATCTTCATGGTCCAGGGGACGGTGATCGGTATCGTCGGCACCCTGATCGGTGGGGTGCTGGGGGTAATCGCGGCACTGAACGTGAGTGAGCTGGTGGGCTGGCTGGAAAGAATCAGCGGCCAGCAGATCTTCAGCTCCGATGTGTATTTCGTCAGTAACCTGCCTTCTGAACTGCAGGGCGGCGACGTGGTGCTGATCTGTGGTGCCGGCTTCGTTCTGAGCTTCCTGGCGACCGTGTATCCGGCCTGGCGCGCGTCCAAGGTCGAGCCGGCCCACGCTTTGCGTTACTCCTGAGACCCGCCTTCGCCGGCCGCCGGCTCCTGTCCGATTGGTGCAGGAGCCGGCTGGCCGGCGAACAGTCCCTCAATCCTGCCTTGGCAACTCGATCACGAAACGGGTCCAGCCCGCCGCCGATTCGCATCGGATCTGCCCGCCGTGGGCACGAATGATCGACTGAGTGATCGCCAGCCCCAACCCCGCATGTTCACTGCTGCCTTCGCGCCGTGCCGGGTCGGCCCGGTAGAAACGGTCGAACAGGCGTGGCAGTACATCCTGGGCGATCCCTTCGCCGGTATTCTCGATGCTCAGGCTCAGGTGCTCGGCACTTTCGTTGATGCGCACCTTGACCGCGCCCCCGGCCGGAGTGAAGCGCAGGGCATTGTCCAGCAGGTTGGACAACGCCCGGCGCAGCATGCTGCGGTCCCCGGCAAAGCCGGCCTGGCCTTCACGGGTCAGTTCGATCTGTGCGTCTTCGGCCAGGGGGCCATAGAACTCCAGCAGCATGTCGGTTTCCTGGGCCAGCTCCAGCGCTTCGCGCCTGGGTGTAAGCAAGCCGTGGTCGGCCTTGGCCAGGTACAGCATGTCGTTGACCAGTTGCGCCATCCATTGCAGCTCCTCCAGGTTGCTGTGCAGGGCTTCGCGATAGTCCTCCAGCGGCCGGGGGCGGGTCAGGGTGACCTGGGTGTGGGTCAGCAGGTTCGACAAAGGGGTGCGCAGTTCGTGGGCGATGTCGGCGGAAAATGCCGAGAGGCGCTGAAACGACTCTTCAAGACGGCCCAGCATGGCGTTGAAGCTGCTGGCCAGTTCCGCCAGCTCGGCGGGCATCTGTTCCTGGGGCAGGCGCTGGGTCAGGGAACTGGCGGAGACCCCGGCGGCCACCGCGCCCATGCGCCGCAACGGGCGCAGGCCACTGCGGGCGGCCCAGGCGCCGAGCAGGGCAGTGGCCAGGGCCGAGAGGCCCACGGTGAGCCAGATCAGGTGTTGCATGCGCTGCAGAAAGTGCTGGTGATGGGTGATGTCGAGGATCAGGGTCAATTGCGGCGAGGCCGCCTGGCCGGGATTCAGCGCTGCTGTGTAGAGACGGTAGGCGGTGCCGGCCTGCTCCAGGCTGCGCAGGCCGGCACCGCCAGGCAGAGAGGCGGGCAGGCCGGGGGCGCTGTCGAACCAGAGCTGGCCATTGGCGTCGCCGACTCGTAGCTGCAGGTCCGGCTGGTGGCTCAGTTCGTCCTGCAGCCTGGCCTGGCGCGGGGGGAAGTCACCGGCCTCGTTGACATCCTGCAAGGCGCTGCGCAGGGCCAGCAGCTTGCCGTCCAGCAGTTGCTGATCCAGTTCGATGAAATGGGCTTCGCTGGCGCGGCTGAACAACACCCCCGCCAACAATGAGACCACTGCGGTGCAGGCGGCGAACAGCAGCGCCAGGCGCCCGCTCAGGGACAGGCGGCGCATCAGGCCTGGCGCTCTTCGAGCACGTAGCCCATGCCGCGTACGGTATGGATCAGTTTGTTCGGGAAATCGTCGTCGATCTTCAGGCGCAGGCGGCGGATGGCTACTTCGATGACGTTGGTATCGCTGTCGAAATTCATGTCCCAGACCTGGGAGGCAATCAGCGACTTGGGCAGGACTTCGCCCTGGCGCCGCAGGAGCATTTCCAGCAGGGCGAATTCCTTGGCGGTCAGGTCGATGCGCTGGCTGCCGCGTTCTACCCGGCGGCGGATCAGGTCCAGGCGCAGGTCTGCCAGTTGCAGGCTGGTTTCCTGGGCCACGGCGCTGCCCCGGCGCAGCAGGCTGCGGACCCGGGCCAGCAGTTCGGAGAAGGCAAAAGGCTTGACCAGGTAGTCGTCGGCCCCCAGTTCCAGGCCGTGCACCCGGTCTTGCACGGCATCCCGGGCGGTGAGGAACAGTACCGGCACTTCCAGCCCGGCGCTGCGCACCGCCTGGAGGATCTGCCAGCCGTCGCGACCCGGCAGCATCACGTCGAGAATCAGCAGAGCGTAGTCGCCGGTCAGGGCCAAGTGCTGGCCGGTGCTGCCGTCGGCCACCAGTTCGGCGTTGAAGCCGGCCTCGCTCAGGCCCTGGCGCAGGTAGTGGCCGGTTTTGGGTTGGTCTTCGACGATCAGCAGTTTCATGGTGGGACTCGTGGCGGTTGGAACCCGGGCTTTATACCGTGCAGCAGGCCAGGGCAGTGCAAGCTGACAAAGTTGTAATCTGCATGTCAGCTGGCTGGCAGCGGCAGGGCTCTAGAGTGTGCCACAGGCTGAATCCCGATCTTGTTGGAGTCTGATGATGAGTATGCAAAACCTGTTGTGGCGAAGCCGGTCGATCCTGGGGGGCTGCCTGATGCTGTTGAGCGCACCGCTCTGGGCCTCGCCGGCCGGCTCTTACGATTTTGGCCAGCCGGCGCCTGCGGCCAAGGCCACTCGCAGTGTCGAGGTGGTGATGGGGGACATGTCGTTCAATCCCAAGGCCCTGGAGATCAAGGCCGGCGAGACGGTGCGATTCGTGCTGATCAACAAGGGGCAGTTGCTGCACGAGTTCAATCTGGGCAACGCGGCCATGCATGCCGAGCACCAGCAGGAAATGCTCAAGATGCAGCAGAGCGGCATGCTCACCCCGACCGGCATGAAGGCGATGGATCATGGAGCCATGGGCCACGGCTCAATGGCAGGCATGGACCATGGCATGCAGCATGACGATCCCAACAGCGTGCTGGTGGAGCCGGGCAAGCAGGCCGAACTGACCTGGACCTTCAGCAAGAGCGGCAACCTGGAGTTCGCCTGCAACATTCCAGGGCACTACCAGGCCGGGATGGTGGGCAAGCTGACGGTCACCCCATAGGCATCCGGGGCTCAAAGGCGGGAGCAAAGGCTGATAGAATCCGCTGATTCTTCAGTCAGGTTTCCGCCATGCATCCCGCAGCCGAACATTCGCCGCTGGGCAAGTCCAGTGAATACGTCTCCACTTACACCCCGTCCTTGCTGTTCCCGATTCCCCGGGCGGCAAAATGGGCCGAGCTGGGCTTGAGTGCCGATACCCTTCCTTATAAGGGCGTGGACTACTGGAACTGCTTCGAGTTGTCCTGGCTGCTGCCGTCGGGTAAGCCGGTAGTGGCTATCGGTGAGTTCAGCATTCCCGCCGATTCGCCGAACATCATCGAATCCAAGTCGTTCAAGCTGTACCTCAATTCGCTGAACCAGACGCCGTTCGATGATCGGGCGACCCTTGAGGCCACCTTGCGCACTGATCTGTCGGCTGCTGCCGGCAAGCCGGTAGGCGTGCGGATCCGCAGCCTGCAGGAGGTCGAGGCCGAAGGCGTGGTGGCGCTGCCTGGGGTGTGTATCGATGATCTGGATATCAGTGTCGACAGCTATGAGCACCCGCGCCCCGAACTGCTGCGCTGCGATGCTTCGCGCGTGGTGGAGGAGAGCGTGCACAGTCATCTGCTCAAGTCCAACTGCCCGGTAACCAGCCAGCCGGACTGGGGCAGCGTGGTGGTGCAATACCGGGGCGCGGCTCTGGATCACGCCAGCCTGCTGGCCTATCTGGTGAGCTTCCGCCAGCACTCGGACTTTCACGAACAGTGCGTGGAGCGGATCTTTCTCGACCTGCAACGCTTGCTCAAGCCGGAGAGACTCACCGTGTATGCGCGTTATGTGCGCCGCGGTGGGTTGGATATCAACCCTTACCGCAGTACCGAAACCGCGGATTTCGCCAATCACCGGTTGGTACGCCAGTAAAAGCAAAGCCCCGCTCCGAGAGCGGGGCTTTTGCTTTGTGGGGTTGGCTACCGGGGGTTGCTCAGATGCCGATGTTGCCCAGGGTCTGGACGATATTGCGCAGGGTTCCGGCAATCGCCGGGTGTTCCAGTTCGAAGCGTTCCACGGCCAGATTGACGCCGTCGGCGAGGCTGGCGTCCTGGGTGCCGGTCTCCAGTTTGAGTTGCAGTTCGATCTGCTGCATCAGTTCTTGCAGATTGTTGCGCTCGGCTTCGGAAAGCGGTGGGTTCTGTTCCAATTGCTCGCGCAGGGTGTCGAGTTGTTCTTGCAGTTCGCGGGCAGGCATGGCGTTCTCCCTTTATTGATAGGCACAGGGATGGACCGCGCTGTCGAGTCAAAGGTCCATGCCCACGGCTTAGAGTAATCCACTCCCAGGCGCTGTGCATGATCCTGATCAACAGGCTTATGTCAGGGTTTTTCACCCTTGAGCCGGCGCAGTTCGATGTCCGCCAGGCAGGTGTTCAACTCCCCCAGATGGTCGATGACCGAATGCACCCCCAGGCCGAAGAGCTGCACCGTGGCCTTGCCACGCTTGAATTCCCGTTCTTGCTGGCTCAGGGCCTGCCATTCGCTGGGGGTCATGCCGCACAGGGAGCCGCAAGAGGCCAGGCCGATGGTCCAGAGGCCGGCATTGAGGCCCGACTGCAGCAGTTGGGGTTCGCCGCTGACTAGGACACAGCCGTCGATGCCTTTAACGTTGAGCGCCATCAGCGCCTGCCAGCAGGCATCGGGTGCAGGCCAGGGGGCGGGGGAGTGAGGTGCCGGCGTGATCCAGTCCGGCAGGACGGCAGCCAATTGGCGGCTACTGGCGGGGAGCAGTTGCTCCAGCCAGGCGCAGGGGATGCCTTGCTGATGCAGGCGCCGCAGCGTTTCCAGTGCGCCAGGTGTGGCTTGGGCTTGCTCCGGATCAGGTTTGTCCGTGGCTTGCTGGCGCATCCGCGCGCCGAAATCCACCAGGCAGCCACTGAGGCCGAAGAGTACGGCAGTCAATGGGCGGGCGGGTTGCACTGAGGCGTCGGCGTGGGGCATGTCAGCGTCCTTGAAATACCCTTGGAGGCTAGCGGCAGAACATGACATGCAGGTGACAGTACGGTGAATGGCAGCAAGGTTGGCTGAACCCTGACTGAAGACGGTTTGCGGTGATGCTGCCTAAACCGGCATATCCGCTTTATACTCCTGAACTTATCCTCAGGGCATAGCCCCACGAGAGAACAATCGAAGGAGTTTCCTGCTATGCGCTGGAGCCGTTATCTAGTTCCACTATGTATGAGTGCCGGTGTGACGCTGGCTCCCCTGGTTGCCCAGGCGGCCGAAGATGATCCATGGGAAAGCATCAACCGTCCCATCTTCACCTTCAACGATACGCTGGATACTTATGCCCTGAAGCCTCTGGCACAGGGCTATCAGGCCGTCACTCCGCAGTTTCTGGAAGATGGCATCCACAACATGTTTCGCAACATCGGTGATGTCGGCAACCTCGCCAATGACATCCTCCAGGCCAAACCTGGTGCTGCCGGTGTCGACACTGCGCGACTGTTGATGAACACCACCCTGGGCCTGGCGGGCTTCTTTGATGTCGGTACCAAGATGGGCCTGCAGCGCAATGACGAAGACTTCGGCCAGACCCTCGGTCATTGGGGCGTGGGCAGCGGTCCCTACGTGATGCTGCCGTTGCTGGGGCCAAGCACCCTGCGTGATGCGCCGGCCAAGTATGTCGACAGCTACACCGAACCCTACCGCTACATGAATGACATCCCCGCGCGCAACATCACCATGGGTGTGGATGTCGTCGATACCCGTGCCAGCCTGCTCTCGGCGGACAAGCTGATTCGCGGTGACAAATACACCTTCATTCGCAATGCCTACCTGCAAAATCGCGAATTCAAGATCAAGGACGGCAAGGTCGAAGACGACTTCTAAGCTCGACTGTCCTGCACAAACTGAAAAGGCGGCCTGATGGCCGCCTTTTTCATGGGTTGGAATCTTTACTTCATTTTAAGGATTGTAAGTCCAAGTTTCTGGCCGCCACCTTCTTGTGGGTTGACCCATACCACTTCTGTCTCTGCTTCCAGCCCCCTGAGGGCTGCGTGCTCTGAGTCGATACGTACACTCAACTGATCGCCGACCTGGAACGAACGTGGTGCCTGTACCTGCATGCCGCTGCTGGAAAGATCGATGCAGACCGCTTCGATCACCTGCCCCTGATGGATCAGCGTGACCTCTGCATCCACCCGCATGCGGATGTAATCGCGCTTTTCGCTGTAGTCACGCTGGTTTTGGTTCATGGGTTCCATCCTGCGATTGAGTTGCGGTTTTAGCGGTTTTTATAACTCCCGGTGATTTGCGGTGTAAAGACGTCAGGCGACCATCGGCATGAGCTTGAAACGCCCCGCGGATGGGAGTACCGTCTGCGCCTTAGAAGGGCACCTCTGATGGTCGGGCGTGCAGGGCTCAAGGTCCTGGCCTGGCTTGCAGAGTGGCTAGAAAGCGAATCCAGTAGCGTGCCTCAGGCCCCAGGCCAGAGCACCTACGCCAACCTAATTCTGGCGCCGTTTGCCCACATGCAAAAAACCAGTGCCACGCTGCTGATAATCGATGACGACGAAGTAGTGCGCGCGAGCCTCGCGGCCTATTTGGAAGACAGTGGCTTCAGCGTACTGCAGGCCGCTAACGGCCAGCAGGGTCTTCAGGTATTCGAGCGCGACAACCCCGATCTGGTGATCTGCGATCTGCGCATGCCGCAGATGGGCGGTCTCGAGCTTATCCGTCAAGTGACCGAACTGTCCCCGCAAACCCCGGTGATCGTGGTTTCGGGTGCGGGCGTCATGAACGATGCGGTTGAAGCCCTGCGCCTGGGCGCGGCGGACTACCTGATCAAGCCGCTGGAAGATCTGGCTGTGCTCGAGCACTCGGTGCGCCGCGCCCTGGATCGTGCTCGCCTGTTGCTGGAAAACCAGCGTTACAGAGAGAAGCTTGAAGCCGCCAACCGCGAGCTCGAAGCCAGCCTCAATCTGCTCCAGGAAGACCAGAACGCCGGTCGACAGGTGCAGATGAACATGCTGCCGACCAGCCCCTGGTCGATTGACGAATTCAACTTTGCCCACCAGATCATCCCGTCGTTGTACCTGTCGGGTGATTTTGTCGACTATTTCCGTGTCGACGAGCGCCGGGTGGCCTTCTACCTGGCGGATGTTTCCGGTCATGGTGCGTCGTCGGCCTTTGTCACCGTGCTGTTGAAGTTCATGACCACCCGTTTGCTGTTCGAGTCCAAGCGCAATGGCACCTTGCCGGAGTTCAAGCCTTCGGAAGTGCTAGGCCATATCAACCGTGGCCTGATCAGTTGTAAGCTGGGCAAACACGTCACGATGGTCGGTGGAGTCATCGACGAGGAGACTGGCTTGTTGACCTATAGCATTGGCGGGCACTTGCCGTTGCCGGTGTTGTACACCCCCGACACTGTGCGTTATCTGGAAGGGCGTGGTTTGCCGGTGGGCCTGTTCAACGAGGCCACCTACGAAGACCACATTCTGGAGCTGCCGCCGGTGTTCAGCCTGACGCTGATGTCCGATGGCATCCTGGACCTTTTGCCCGAGCCTACACTCAAAGAGAAAGAAGCAGCCTTGCCCGAACGGGTGAGGGCAGCGGGCGGCAGCCTGGATGGCTTGCGGCAAGTTTTTGGATTGGCCACGCTAGGGGAGATGCCGGATGATATCGCCCTGTTAGTGTTGAGCAGGAACCTTCAATGAGTACCGGTAGAATCCAGTTCGCCGAGCAGGATGGCACCTTCGTCCTGAAGTTCGTCGGTGAAGTGCGCCTGACCCTGTGTTCGGCGTTGGATGCGACTATTGAGCGGATTTTCACCGCGCTGAATTTTTCGGCGATCGTGATCGATCTGACAGAAACCCGCAGCATCGACAGCACCACCCTGGGCCTGCTGGCCAAGCTCTCGATCCTGTCGCGGCAGAAAGTCGGTCTGTTGCCCACCGTCGTCACCACCCACGAAGACATTACCAGGCTGTTGCAGTCCATGGGCTTCGATCAAGTGTTCAACATCGTCGATCGCCCGATTCCCTGCCCGGAATGCCTGACCGACCTGCCGTCCCAGGACCAGTCGGAAGAAGTGGTACGGGTCAAGGTCCTGGAGGCGCACAAGATCCTCATGGGCCTTAATGACTCCAACCGTGAAGCCTTTCACGATCTGGTGAATGCCCTGGAGCGTCACTGATCGACTGAAACGCGAGCGCACAAAAAAGGGCGAACCTGTGAGGGTTCGCCCTTTTTGCGTTGACGCGAAGCGATCAGAGCTTGGCAGCCAGCAGGGCTTCGAGCTTTTCCTGGTCGCGGGCGAACTGGCGGATGCCTTCAGCCAGCTTTTCGGTGGCCATGGCGTCTTCGTTGGAAGCCCAGCGGAACTGTGCTTCGTTCAGGCTCTGGCGAGCTTCACCGGTCTTGCCCGGGCTCAGCTTGCGTTCCAGCTTGCCGGTGTCGGCGGCCAGCTTCTCAATCAGATCCGGGCTGATGGTCAGGCGATCGCAGCCGGCCAGTTGCTCGATCTGGTTGAGGTTGCGGAAGCTTGCCCCCATGACCACGGTCTTGTAGTCATTGGCCTTGTAGTAGTTGTAGATGCGGGTAACCGACTGCACGCCCGGATCGTCAGCGCCCTGATAGTCGTTGCCGGTAGCCTTCTTGTACCAGTCGTAGATCCGCCCTACGAATGGCGAAATCAGAAATACCCCGGCTTCGGCGCAGGCCACGGCCTGGGCGAAGGAAAACAGCAGGGTGAGGTTGGTCTGGATGCCTTCGCGCTCCAGCTTTTCGGCGGCGCGTATGCCTTCCCATGTAGAGGCGATCTTGATCAGCACCCGATCACGGCCGATGCCGGCCTTGTCATACAGCTCGATCAGCCGATGGGCGCGCTTGAGCATGGCTTCGGTATCGAACGACAGGCGGGCATCCACCTCAGTGGAAATACGGCCCGGAATGACCTTGAGAATCTCCTGGCCGACAGCCACGCCGAAACGGTCGCTGGCCAGGCCGACATCGCCTTTGCAGTCGTTGACGCAGGCATTCAGCAGATCGGCATAACCCGGGATGGCCGCAGCCTTGAGCAGCAGCGAAGGGTTGGTGGTGGCATCCACCGGCTTGACCCGGGCGATGGCGTCGAAGTCACCGGTATCGGCCACTACGGTGGTGATTTTCTTCAGTTGTTCCAGCTTGGAAGTCATGAGCGTGCTCTGTCCTATGGGTCTGACGACATTACCCGAGCGCTGTCAGGTGCTCAAGGGCGCGGAATGCTAACTACGGCCCCAAAGTCCGTGACCTGAAAACAGTCGTTTGAATGCTGGGGCACTGTCCAGTAGATACGATGCCAAAAGCCCGGCCAGGTTCAACCCGGCCGACGCTTAACGTCCTTCCAGCAACTGCCCGGCCTGATCCAGCAGGGCCAGCGGATCCTGGGTCTTGTGGATATCCACCGACAACAGCTGGCGGAACTTGCGAGCACCGGGGAAGCCCGTGCCCAGCCCTAGGACATGGCGCGTGATGTGGTGCATGGCGCCACCGGCAGCCAGGTGCTCGGCAATATAGGGGCGCAACCGGGCCAGCGCCTCGGCCCGGGAAATCACCGGCTCAGTGCTGCCAAACAGCTGTTGGTCTACCTCGGCCAGCAGATAGGGGTTGTGATAGGCCTCACGGCCCAGCATCACCCCATCGAAAGTCTGCAGATGTTCATGACAGGCCTCGAGGGTCTTGATCCCACCGTTGAGGATGATTTCCAGCTGTGGGAAATCCGCCTTCAATTGCGCCGCCACGTCGTAGCGCAGCGGGGGAATGTCCCGGTTCTCCTTGGGCGAGAGGCCTTCGAGAATGGCGATTCGTGCGTGCACGGTAAAGCTGCTGCACCCGGCTTCCATGACCTGGCCGACGAAATCGCATAGCTCGGCATAACTATCGCGACCGTTGATACCGATCCGATGCTTGACCGTCACGGGAATCGACACCGCATCGCGCATGGCTTTCACGCAATCGGCCACCAGCGCCGGATGGCCCATCAGGCAGGCACCGATCATGTTGTTCTGCACCCGGTCGCTGGGGCAACCGACGTTGAGGTTGACCTCATCGTAGCCATGCTCCTGGGCCATGCGCGCGCACGCCGCGAGATCCGCCGGCGTGCTGCCCCCCAGTTGCAACGCCAGAGGGTGCTCGGACGGGTGGTAGCGCAAGAAGCGCTCGTGATCACCATTGAGCAGCGCACCCGTGGTGACCATTTCGGTGTAGAGCAAGGTGTGCTTGGACAGTAGGCGCAGGAAGAATCGGCAGTGACGGTCCGTCCAATCCATCATCGGCGCCACACTGAAGCGCCGGGAAGGTTCTGAGCGGGAAGGGCTTGAAGCGGTAAAGGGCATGGGATGTTTGTCGCTTTGCGGGGCAACCGCCTGTGGTCATGGCGGTTGTCGGGGTGACCAATTGGCGCAGTTTATCAGGAAGTGCCACGCCGACGCTGTGCTCTGAGCCATTGCCGGTCTAGCGAGGCTGTCCGAGCATCCGTCCCACCTGCGCCAGCCAGTGGTAGCCCACCACGAAACTGAATCGTAGCCAGACACCCGCGCAGATGCTCCAGGAGAGGACCCGGGGATAGTCCTCACGAAAAAACTTGCCATAGAAGCGGATCATGCCCCGGTGCTTGTGCCATTCGACGAACACCGGGCGGGTGCGGCTGCAGGCGCCCCAGGCGTGAAAGATCCTGGCCTGGGGTACGAAGCAGACTTTCCAGCCTTCCTGGCGAAAGCGCATGCACAGGTCCAGGTCCTCGCAGTGCAGGAAGTAGCCTTCGTCCCAGCCGCCGACGCTGTCCAGGGCTTCGCGTTTGACCAGCATGCAGGCGCCGGAAATGGCTTCTACCTGCGTCGTACGGCTGGGCAGGGGCTCGCGGTGCAGAAGAAAGTCGGAAAACAGTCGCGGCGAGAGCCAGGCCAGGCCCGACAGGTTAAGGGCGCGTACTACTGCTCGCCGTGGGGTGGGGAAGACCCGACGTCCACCGGGCTGTTCGCTGCCGTCGAAGTTGCACAACAGGCCACCTGCCATGCCCAGATCGTGGGTGTGGCGCAGGGCGTCGATCATTCCTTGCAAGGCGCCCGGTTGCAATACGGTGTCGGGGTTGAGGAACAGGATGTGTGGCTGCTCGCAGTGACTGGCGCCTAGGTTGCAGGCCGCGGCGAAGCCGGTGTTGCTTGGGTTGCGCAGGATGAGCAGGCGTTCATCGGCAGCGAACCGGGTGGCAACCTGCTCCAGGCTGCCGTCATGGGAGGCATTGTCCACCAGCACCAGCCGGTTGATGTCCTGGGCCAGCACCGAGATCACGCAGTCCTCCAGCAGAGGGCCGGCGTTGTAGTTGACCACCACCACATCACAGGAACGCGGCATGGGCCCCCTCGAAGCGTTTTGCCCAGGAGTTGGCTTCGCGGAACTTCAGGGTCTCGGCCAGGGGCTCGGTAAACGTCAGCGCCTGGTGGATGACTCGGGAAATGTCGTCGAGGCTGTCGCTTAGAAACACTCCCGGAAGGTGGCGCCTGGTGCCCATTTCGCCGAATGCGGTGCTGACCACTGGCAAGCCCAGGGCCCGGTACTCGTAGTATTTGATCGGGTCGACGTAGCGGGTGATGTCGTTGCACTTGAACGGGATCAGGCCGACATCGAACTCGGCCATGGCTTGCAGCGCGGCCTCGTGGGACAGCGCCGGCAAGCACCGGATATTGTCCGGCAGTGCCCTGGGCGAAGGTCCGTGCTGGGGGCCGATCAGGCGTACCTCGGCCCCGGGAAAGGCCACGGCCAGGGCAAGCACGAATTCCCAGTCGAACCACTTGGCGAGGGTGCCGATGTAGCCGAACACCGGGCGTGTTCCATGTGCTGCGCGCCGGGACAGGGGCAGGGCGGGCAGGCGTTCGCTGGCGCAACCATTGAGCAGCAGCCGGGTATCGACCTGTTGCCGTTGCCAGTAGCGCTGCAAAGTCGTGCAAGAGGCCAGGGCGGTGACCACAGCCCGGGCGGTCTGGTGCTGGCGCCGGTGCATGGCACGGCGCGACCAGCCGCGATAGAACGCCGGTACGTTGTCCATGACGTCATAGAAACTGCCGGCGAAGATCGGTTCCTGCAGCAGTTGCAGGGCCAGCCTCGAGGGTTTGCCGATGCCGAGCTGGGTCGGTGCCTGGGCAAAATGGCGGATCTGTTGCTTGAGCTCCTGCCAAAACAGGCGATTGACCCAGCCCGAGCCGGGCAGGGGCTCTATGGGCAGGGCCCGGGGCCTGGCCAGGGTCAGCCAGTCCGGCACGGGGACGGTCGGGCCCTGGTATGGCGGGCGGGTTAGCAAGTCGGCCAGTACCGGCAAGCGCGTGGGATAGGGTTCGACCCACAGCACGGGGGCCTGGGTGGCCGCATGGAACTGGCGCACCAGTTCATGGGGGCGTTGCGCGAAGCTGTGCCAACTGACCGGTGACAGATAGACCAGCCTCATGATGGCTCCCTGGCGGTGTGGGGAGTCCAGGGTCGGCCCCATTTCGCCTCGTACAGGGCCTTGTTGCGCTCAAACAGTTGTTGGCGCTGGCTGCCGGGCATCTGGCTGAACGAGGCAGAAAGATGGTGATGAATGAACACGTCTTCGGCAAAGGCGCAGGACAGCCCTGCTTGCTCGACCCGGCGGCAATAGTCGTCGTCTTCGAAAAAGCCCAGGCCGAAGGCTTCATCCAGGGGCCCGACGCGCTCATAGGTCGACCTGGGCATCATGACCGCGAAGAAACCGAGGGTGGCGCAGGGCACCACCCGGCCGGCATGGCGCCAGGTGTATTGGCGGGCGCGGCCAGGCATCTCCTCGAGGCTGCGGTAGCTGATCTCGATCTTCGCTTCGTTGCCGATGTTGTTGGTTACCGGCCCGATCAGGCCGAGCCCCGGGTTGCGTTGCAGGTGGCGGCGCAGGGTCTGCGCCCAGCCAGTGGTGACCTCGGTGTCGTTGTTGAGCAAGACCAGGAACTCGCCCCGAGCCCGGGCCAGGCCCTGATTGTTGGCCGCGGAGAAACCCAGGTTGCCGGGGTTGAGGATGAGCGAGTGAGCGCTGTCGCTGGCCCACTGCCGAAGGAACTCGATGCTGCCGTCGGTGGAGGCATTGTCGACGACAATGATTTCCAGATTGCGGCCCAGAGCATCGGCGGCCAGGCTGGCCAGGCAGGCACGGGTGAATGCCAGGTTGTTGTAGGTCACTACTATCACGCTGATCAGGGGCTCGGTTTGCTCGCCTTCAACCAGGGCCTTCAACTGTTCTACCCGGTGCTCCCAAGTCTGTTGTGCGGCGAATTCCTGGCGCTGGCGGGAAGTGCTGTCGCAGGCAGGTTCCTGCAACGCCTGGGCGATGGCTTCGATAAAGGAGGGGGTATCCCTGGCAATGGATACCTGCTGGCCGAACTCCTGCAGCTCGGGCAGATCCACCGCCACCACCGGCTTGCCGGCACTCAGGTATTCGTAGACCTTGACCGGGTTGGTGGCCAGGGTCAGTGCCTCGATGCGAAACGGCAGGATGCAGACATCGAAGGCCTGCAGGTAGGCGGACAGCTGTGCGTAGGGGATTTCACCGGTCAGCCTGACGTTGGCATGGCGCTGCAGGCGCGCACCAACCCGCCCGGTATCTGCGCCTATCAGCAGGATCGTGCAGTGCCTGAAGGCTTCGGCGATGGCGGCCAGCAGATCCACATCGAACCACTGGGCGAGCGCCCCGTAGTAGCCGATCACGGGACGGCCTTGCGGGTCTTGATAACACTGGGCCGGGGGCTTGGAAAAATAGGTGAAGTCGGCGGCATTGCGCAATACGGAGCGTTGCCCGGTGCTTGCAGGCGGGCAGTGCCGACTCCAGTGGCGTTCCAGCCACGCCGAGGCAAACAGCATGATATCGGCCTCGCGCAGCAGCTCATGCTCCAGTTGCAGGAGGTCCGGGGCGTTGTTGCCGAAACCCTGATGGTCGTCCATGCAGTCATAGACCAGGCGGCTGGCCGGCAGCGCCCCGGCCACGGGGGCCCAGAACGGGTGCTGGACCAGGGAGATCACCTGGCTCGAATGGGCCCAGCTCAGTAACTCGCCGATGCTGCGACGCAACTGCTTGACCACGGCCTCTTGCGGGGCAGCGTGGTAGAGGAGCGGGGCTGTGCGTGCAAACAGCCGCACTTCGAACAGCCGCCCTCGGTCATCCAGCGGGCGCAAGGTAAAACCGTCGCGAGCGTCGTCCTCCAGGCTGGCCGAGACATAGAAAACCCGGCGTCCGCTGGTGCTCAAGCCGCGGGCCAGGTGCTGGGGACGCTGCTGGCGGAAATCCCAGTCGATGGCACCCCAGACCACGTAATCCGGCCATTGCGGGTCGGCCGCCGGTAGCACGCTACAAGCGGGTACGAAACTCTTGGCGGCCCGCTGATGCCGACGCAGGGCCCGCCAGCCAGGTCCCAGCACGCCGTGATACAGGCGCCGGATCAAGGCTTTCAGCAGGTAAGGCAGCGGCAGGCGGTGATAGACGCGGCGCCAGCGCTGGAACGGGGCGGTGCTCATTGCCGCGCCCCGGATACAGAGCGAGTCAAGGCACGGACTCCGACTGTTTCGGGGTCGCGGCAACGATCACGAAATCGCTGTTCAGGGTGCCCGACTCGATCAGCCCGTCTTCGATGTCGAACAGCATCCGCAGCACCCGCATCGCCTGGGGATCATCGGCCTTGAAATTGCCGGCGATGCCATGCAGCAGAAATTGCAGCAGGGTGCCGCCGCAGGTGTTGAGGGCCTGGATCTGGAAGTGCTGTTCCACCACCTTGAGGATGTCCTGGGAGCGCACCGCCTCGGACGGATCAACCTTCACCACCTCTTGTGGATCAGGAAGCGGTACGTTGTTCTGCACCTGACCGTAGGAACCCTGGACGAAAGAGCGGCGCATGGCCGGGGGAATCAGGGCGAAGGCATGGCTGATGGCTGCGCACTGGGCCTGGTCAAAGGCAAAGTGATTGGCGCCGACATACTCGTTGAAGAATAGCCAGCCGTCCGCCTTCAAGGCCTGGCGGACATTGGCGCAGACCTTTTCCAATTGGCGAATGTGATGCAGTGAACCGTTGAACCAGACGGCGTCGTAATGAGCGCTGGGCAGTTGCACCCGCTCGACGTCGGTGAGGCTGTAGTGCAGGGCCCGGGTCCCCAGGGCCGACGCTTCTGCCCGGGCGGTGTCCAGCGCCGCCGGGGCGATATCCACGGCGTCGCAGTCCTGGAAGGCCTGGAGTTTGTAGAGCTCGCGTTCCAGGTTACCGGTGCCGCAGCCGATGCTCAGCATACGCGGCACCGGTAACCGGCCCGCCAGAAAGGTGTTCAGGCAATAGGGTACCCAGTGAGCATGACCGCTGCCGGCCGTGGCCTTTTGCTGATGGCGTTGTTGCACCGCAGGCACCGCCAGCCAGTAGACATCCGCAGAAAACGCATCCGAGCCGGCCTGGTTCTGTGACCAGTGCTCGGCGGTCTGCGCCTTACGCTGCTCCTCGCTCATGTCGTCCGGAGGAACAGGGGCTGCGACTGCCCGACCACTGAGCTGTTGAATTATTTTTTTCAGCACGTTCGGCATCTTCCTTGTGGGTGTATCGGGCTGCCGATTCAGTCGGTGAGCTTCATTTCCGTGGCGTCGGCGTTCGCTCTGCGGCGTACTTGGCGATGGGGTTGCCAGGGCCCCCACTTGCTTTCGAAGTAGGCCTGGTTCTTGTCCCATAACCGCTGGTATTCGCCGCTGGCGATAAGGGCCTTGAACGAGGCCTGGCCGTAGTGGTGGATGTAGCTGTCCTCGGCGCATACGGTGCGCAAGCCGGCGGCCTGGACTCGCCGGCTGTAGTCGTCGTCTTCGAACATGCCGATGCCAAAGGCTTCATCCAGCCAGCCCACCTGATCCAGCACTTCGCGGCGCATCGCTACGCAAAACATGGCCAGCATCGGGATGTCGAAGCAGCGCCCGCGGTACTGGCTGGCGCGCCGGTCGGCGAAGTTCTCCATGTCGTCGAGGTCCTGGTAGTCGATGCTGACCCGGGCCTCGTTGCCCACCGCATTGGTGGTCGGCCCCACCAACCCCACCTCCGGGTCGTCGAGGTGGCGCAGCAGGGGCGCGAGCCAGCCCTTGGGCACCACGGTGTCGTTGTTGAGCAGGACCAGGTAGTGGCCCTGCGCAAGGCGCAGGCCCTGGTTGTTGGCGGCGGCGAAACCCAGGTTCTGTTCGTTGAGCACGATGCTCACATTGGGTTCGCTGCGGGCCAGGTAGCGCAGGTAGTTGCGTGTGGAATCCCGCGAGGCGTTGTCGACGATGATCAGTTGCAGGTTCGGGTAGGCGCAATTGCGCAGCAGGCTGTCGATGCAGCCGCGGGTCAGCGGCACATTGTTGTAGGTGACGATGATTACCGAGACCTTCGGAAACAGTTCGACCAGCGCATCGCGCGTGTCTTCGAAGCGTTTCCGCCAATCGTTTTCCCTGGCCAGTGCCAGCCGTTGGTCCCAGCGCTGCAGATCGGTTTCCCCGAGGGCTCTTTCGATCTGCGTGACAAAGGCAGACGGCCCGTCGGCGAAATACAGGTAAGGCTCGTAGATCTGCATCTCCAGCAGCGGCACTGCGACCACGGGTTTGCCGGCGCTGATGAACTCGTAGAACTTCACCGGATCCACCGCGTGGGTCACGTTGTAGAGGCGAAAAGGAATGATGCAGACATCGAAGTGGTACAGGTATTGCGGCATCTGCGAGTAAGGCTTGCGGCCCAGCAGGTGCACATTGGGCAAGCGGTCGAGGCCGGCCAGGTCACGGACGAACACATCGCCAATGAGCACCAGATTCCACTCTGGTCGTTGCCGGGCGATGGCCGCCACCAGCTCAAAATCGACCCATTCGGCCAGGGCACCATAGAAGCCGATGATCGGGCCTTGAAGCTCCTCCAGCAGAGTATTGGGTGTACAGCATCGGGCAAAGAAGTCGAAGTCCACCCCGTTTCTAACCAACTGGCAGCGACGGCTGGTACTGGCCCATTTGTCGTACAGCACGGAGGCGGTGACGGTTACCAGATCAGCCTGTTCCACCAGTACCTGTTCCTGGTCCAGCAAGGGCTGACCGATGTTCGGGAAGTCCTGCCATTCGTCCATGCAGTCGTATTGCACGGGCCAGCCGTATGCCTTGCGCAGGTGCAGGGCCAGGCGCGTCCAATAGGGCAGGTGAACCACCGACACCGCCGTCTTGATCCGGTAGTCGCTCACCAGGGCCTGCAACGCCTCTGCATTGGCGCGCAGGTTGCCTTCGGTGATGCAGGTGGCGTAATAGTCCTGCCGTGCATGCCCGCGCAGGGTGACTTCGAAGACCCCGGGAGCGACTGGGTGCGCCGTATAGGGCCGCTCTGCCGCGGGTAGCGGCGAAAGGATAATGTAGAACACCCGATAACCCTGGATAGCGAACTGCGTCATCAGTTGCTGTGGTCGCTGGAACCTGGCGGACCAGTCGATATTGGCAAAGCACAGCAGGTCAAAATGCTGAGCAGCAGAGCCGGGTGCTGAGTCCTCCACGATATCTGGCTCCAAGGGGATGGAAGCTGGCAGAGGCTGGACGAGAGAGGGCAGGTGAGTCGGGTACTCGCTCTCGTCGTTGATCACCCCGTGCCGCAGCAGCTGCATCAGCATGCGCAGGGGGCGGGTCAGGCGCCAGGAACGCGAGCGCCGCATATGTTCGATATGCGCCAGGGCGGCATCGCGCTGAAGGATGGCCTGTGCGTGCTCGAGCCGCAGCAGGGTCGACTCCTGGTCCTGCGAGTGGGACTTAGTCATGAGCGGGCTCATAGTTGTGCAGTGGGCTCTGGTCGCCACTTGGCCACATTGAGCTGAGGGAGCCGGGCCGATAGAAGGTCACGGTCATGCTGCGCCGTGAAGTCCGGCAATTGGCTACCACCTGCGTCACCGCATGCCAGGAGTTCTCGGCGCGTACCAGTACTGCCGATGTGCCCACCAGGGGCGGGATCACCGCGACCACATCCGTGGGGTCGGCAGAGCCCAGGATATTCAGGCAGCCACCGTCCTCGATGTTCCAGGAATCGTTGAAGTACAGGATATGGGTCACCAGCTTGTCGCCCAGGTCCGGGTGCGGGCCGAGGCAGGCCTGCGGCCCGTAGTGGAAGACATTGACCTCCATGGGAGCGTTTCTGAGGTCCATGTCGGTGAGCGTCGACAGCGCCAGGCGATAGTCCGGTGCGGTCAACTCGCTGGCCAGCCTGCGCCAGGCCGGGCTCAGGTGCTGCTCGTGGATAATGCGCCCGGTGCCCATTTCCACCAGTTGCCGCGCCTGGTACTCGTAGTCCTTTTCTCCGCCATAGCCGGACACCGTCTTGAAGGAGTCACGGGGATAGGTCGCTACCAGGGCCGCGGCGTCCGCGGGCGAATACAGTTCGGTGATCCGCCCCCAGCGAAAGGGCTGAGTGTGCAAGGGGGCTCTGGTCAGCATTGGCAGATTCAGCATCGTATTCATCTTCCCAATAAATGTTGCAGGCGGCGCCGCAGGGAGCGTAACGGCGCGGTGAGGCGGTAAGAGTTGGAGCGATGGATTCGACCCAGCTCGGCATCGACCCGACTGGTGAGTTCCGTTTGGTGGCGGCGTAGTAGCGTCAACTGCTGTACCTGGATTTTCAGCGCATCCAGTTCGGCCTGTTTGTTCAGGATTGCCTCGCGACAGTCCGGGTGGGGGGCCTCCAGCAGGCCGGGCAGGGCCTGCCAGAAGCGGTTCAGCGCCTGGCTGGTGGAGCGCGGGCCCTGGGCGATCAGTTCGGCTACCCGGTCCCAATGGCGCTGCACTTGTTCTTGCGCGGCGATCACCTCGGGGCAGGGCCCCGTTTCGCTCAGGTGTTGCAGGAACCACTGGGGATCGATGGGCTGTTCGGCGGGCAGGGGGCGGATCCCGCGGTATGCGCGCAAGGCGGTGTACTTGCCCTGGTTCAGGTTGGCCGAACAGAAGGCCGGTACGCCGAAGGCCAGGGCGGTGATCGCCAGGTGATAGCTGTGGCCGATGACGCCCTGGGCCTGGGCCAGGATCTCCGCCAGTAGCAGTGGCTCTGGCCAGGCCGGCAGGCGCACGGCCCGTGGCAGGTCGGCCCCGAGAATCGACTCATGGTCCCCGAGCACCGGGCCGATGGGCAACAGCAGCAGCTGCCACTGGCTGAACAGCGCGTTGTGGGTTTTCCATAGCTGGAGAAAGCTCTCCAGGCCGGCAATCGCATGCACCACCAGATAGGGCCCGGTCAGGCCGGCCTGGGCACAGAGTTGGCGATAGGCCGCCGAGGGTTGCTGCCGGTCGATCAGGCTGGGCAGGCCAAAGGCGGTATCCGGCAGTACCTCGACCTGGGCCTGCTCGCTCAGCGCGGACAGGGTGTTTGCAGACAGGGCATCGCGCACCCGGACGTGGGGGCTTTGCTCCAGGGTCAGCCTGACCAGCGGGGCCGCCCAGGATGGAATCGGGTTGCAGTGCATGCCGGGGGCGTTCCAGACCAGCGGCACATTGTGTTGCAGGGCCATCAGCGCAGGCGACAGCCAGTACCCGGTGGGGTGGTGGATCTGCGGGTCGGGCGGGTAGTAGTCGGCAGCGATGACCTTGTCGAAGCGAATGATGAAGCCGCCGCCGATCAGCACTGCGTCCAGGCTATCGATGAGCTGGGGCAGTTCACTGACCGAGGTGACGGGGTAGGGCCATTGCGGCGTGCTGCGCGAGTGATAGGAGAACGCGTGCAGGCGCACCTTGCCCAGGCGCGCCTGCAATGCTGCTTCGGCAATGAGGGGGAACAGCAGGTCGCCGTAGTTGGCTACATCGAAGGTACCGAAGATCGCGACTTGCCATTGCTTGTCGCTCATGAACGCTCCTCGACTGCCAGGAGCTGCTGCGATGGGCGGGTGACAGGTTCGATGTGCAAGTCGACGATTCCCAGGAAGTGCTTGTTGCCCGGCAAGGTGTCGAACGCCAGGAGGGCCACCTGTTTTTCAATCAGGTGGGAGGTTTCTTCCGTTTCGCCATTCATCAGCTTGAGCGTGATGTGGTAGCGCCCGGCCGCCAGGTTGGCGGCGAATCGCAGGCACACCGAGGCGCTGCGCCAGCCTTGCCGGGACTCGCCGCATTGCAGGGCGACGTTGACCCCGCTGACCACCAGCAGCCGGGCTTCCTGGATGGTCAGGCTGATGTTGGGGCGGGCAATGGCGTCGCTGACCTGGGCATCGATGGCGATTTCGATCATGTCGCCGTGGGCAAAGCTTGAGTACAGCGCCCCGGTATTGCTGAACACGGCTGAGGTGATCCGCCCTTCAGGGGTGCCGAAGGCCATGCCGTGCTTCGGGTTGAGCGGTGTCTTGGCGCTGACCTGGACGGCGCCCGCGCTGGCCCAGCGGCGCTGTTCGTCACGCATGTCCAGCAGGTACAGCTCGGCCATCGCCTCCGGTGCACCGCTGGCGCGGATTTCGCCGTCGCGCAGGTAGAGGGCACGGTTGCAGAAACGCTTGACCATGCTCATGTCATGGGACACGAACAGCAGGGTCGTGCCTTGTCGGGTCAGGCGCTCCAGGCGTTCCAGGCACTTGAACTGGAAGGAAGCATCGCCGACGGCCAGGGCTTCGTCGACGATCAGGATATCCGGCTCCACGCACACCGAAACGGCAAAGGCCAGGCGCACCAGCATGCCGCTGGAATAGGTCCTGGTGGGCTGGTCGATGAATTCGCCGATGTTGGCGAAGGCGGTGATTTCGTCGAAACGCGCCTCGATCTCCGCGCGTTTGAGGCCCAATACCGCACCGTTGAGGTAGACGTTCTCGCGGCCGCTGAACTCTGGATTGAACCCCGAGCCCAGCTCCAGCAGGGCGGCGATCCGCCCATGGCTGGTCACGCTGCCCGTGGAGGCGGTGCTGGTGCGGCAGATCAGTTGCAGCAGGGTCGACTTGCCGCTGCCGTTGCGGCCGATGATGCCCAGGGTTTCGCCCTTGCGCACTTCCAGCGCAACGTCCTTCAAGGCCCAGAACTCGCGATAGCGCTGCTTGCCGCGGGGCAGCAGCAGTTGCAGCAGGCGGTCGCGGGGCTGGTCGTAGATCGGGTAGCACTTGCCCAGGCCCTGGGCCTTGATCGCCAGTTCAGAGCACATCGGCGAACCCCGGGCGGGTTTTTTCGAACCACGCCCATCCCAGGAAGGCCACGCCGAGCGCGACGCTCAGCTCTATCAGCCACAGGCCGAGATCGGGCACCACGCCCCAGATCAGCACGTCGCGGGAGGACTCGATCACCAGGGTCAAGGGGTTCAGGTAGAGCCAGTGCCGGTAGGCCTCGGGCAGGGCGCTCAGCGGATAGAACACCGCCGACATCAGCAGCAGGGCCGACATCAGTACACCGATGACCTGGCTAACATCCCGCAGGTAGACCCCCAGGGAGGCGAGGACCCAGGACAGCCCGAGGGTGAACAGCACCAGGGGCAGCAGCACCAGGGGAAACAACAGAGCGGTGGGCGGCGGCAGGCCGAAGGCCAGGAGGTGGAACAGCAGCCAGACGGCAAAGCTCACCAGCGTGTGGAACAGCACCGCCCCGAGCATCACGCAGGGCAGCATGTCCAGGGGGAACACCACCTTCTTCACATAGTTGACGTGGCTCAGGATCAGCCCGGGGGCTCGGGTGAGGCATTCGGAGAACAGGTTGAAGACCATCATCCCGGTGAACACCAGCAGGGCGAACTGGGTGTTCGAGTCGTTGTCGGTTCCCCAACGCACCTTGAACACCACGCTGAACACGAAGGTGTACACCAGCAACATGAGCAAGGGGTTGAGAAAGGACCAGAGCAGGCCGGCGATCGAGCCGCGGTAGCGGCCTATCACTTCGCGTTCGATCAGTGCCCGCAGCAGTTCGCGATGACGCCAGGGCCTGAAGGTGAAACGCTGCAGCGTGGTACTTCCGGTCAACTCCCGCTCCTTGGGGCCAGCTTCCAGCACCACCCCATGCTCGACAAGGGCATGGGTGAACGGGTGGTGATTCGAAGCGAAGGATTTTGTGAATTGTTTATAGACCCGAAATGCAGGAAGTGAAGGTGTCGTTACAGCTTTTTTTGATGAGCGGCGGGCGCAGCCGGATAAGTGGCAAGACACCCGCGAGGGTAATGCTCACTGCGGATGCCTGGGCTCGGCGGTAAAGAGCAGGGTGGGCCAGGCGGGCAGGCTCCTGCGCGGCGCCGGCCCGGGTATGGTTCAGTACTGGCGGGCCGCCAGTTGCTGCGCCAGGGCCTGTGCCTGCTCGGCGGCCGCCTGTCGCGAGGCCTGGTCGATGTCCGGGCCGAGGATGGTCTTTTCCACGATCAGCGAGTGCTGGTTGGCAATCCCGATGAAATTCAGCCAGGCCTCTATATAGGGCTTCTGGAAATCGAATGCCGGTGCTGGTGTGCTGGAGCGGGAAGAAAAGTCCAGGCCCCGGGCGTAGGCCGCCACCGCCGTCTTGTTGCGCAGCAGGCCTTGCAGGCCGTTCTCGGGGTCGAAGCTGAAGAGGATGCCCTGGTGGGAAACCAGGTCGATGAAGTGCTTGAGCTTGTAGGGAATGCTGAAATTCCACAGGGGGATGGAAAGCACCAGCAGGTCGGCCTGGTGCAGCGGCTCTGCCAGCGCCTGGAGCCGCGCCCAGGCCCGCTGTTCGGCATTGCCCAGGGGCTGGCCGGCCAGTTGTGCATATTTGGCGTCCATGGCTGTCTGATCGAGTTCCGGCAAATCGAGGCTCCACAGGTCCAGGGTGGTGACCTCGGTGTCCGGCCGTTGCTGTCTGTAGCTCTGGATGAAGCTGTGGGCGATTTCCAGGGAGGCGGAGCGGCGCAGGCGGGGCGAGCATTGAATGTGCAGGAGCCGGGTCATGGATGAATCTCTTGGGGTTGGGATGACCGTCATTGCAACATAGCTTGTTTTTAAATATAAATTGTCGATTCAAGCCTTATTGATTTCATTATGAAATATGTTCGATGCCCTGCTATTGCGCACCTTTGTTGCTGTTGTCGATGAACAAGGGTTCAGCCGTGCGGCCCTCAAGCTACACCTGACCCAGTCCGCGGTCAGCGGCCACCTGCGGCGCCTGGAACAGCAGGTCGGCAAGCCGCTGCTCCAGCGCACCACCCGCTCGCAGCAGCTGACCGCCGATGGCGAACGGTTGATGGCCTATGCCCGGGCGATCCTGGCGTTGAATCGCGACGCCTGGACCGAACTGACCCGGGTGCCGTTCCACGGGCGCGTGGGGGTGGGCCTGTCCGAGGATTTTGCCGACCCCCGGCTGCTGCGTGCGCTGCAGGATTTTGCCGGGCGCTACCCAGGTATCCGGCTCGATGTGCAGGTTGGCATTCCCGGTACGCTGCTGGATCTGCTGGCCCAGGGCAATTTGCAATTGGTGGTGGGCTCGCTGTGTGAAACTGCCGAGCCTGGCCGCCTGCTCTGGTCCGAACCGCTGGTCTGGGCCGGGCTGGTGCAACCTGCCGGGCTCTTGCCCGACCCCTTGCCCCTGGCGCTGTTTCCCGAGCCTTGCCCCTACCGGGCCGCGGCCCTGGGCCGGCTGGCCCAGGCCGGCATTGCCCAGCGCACGGTTATGCTTTGCAGCAGCAATTGGGCCCTGCGCGCCGCCGTGCTGTCCGGGTTCGCCATAGCACCCATGGCGGCCAGCCAGTTGGGGGCAGGGCTGTGTGCCCTGGGGGAGGAATACGGTTTGCCACCGTTGCCGGATGCGCAGTACCGTCTGTTCACCGCGCCCGAAGCGGACCAGACTGTGCTGGCGGCGCTGTCCGAGGTGTTTGTCGAATATTGCTCGAGCCGTCGATCGGCGCTTTAAGCATTGCTCGTGGTGGCCGATAACCCCAGGGTGGAGCCGGGTCGTTCAAGGTTGCTGCCTGATCTCCCGGCCCGGGTCAGCGGCCAGAAAACCTATACTGTGCAGGGCGCTGGCCGTTCAGCCAGTCTCGAAAACAACCAGGGACCCGCCCTGTAGCCCAGGCCACTCCCGTCAGGACGACCCTTTTGCCTGTTCCCATCTACGATCCTCATCATCCCCCTGGTGGAACCCTGAAGCGCTTGCCGCTGCTCAAGGCCGCGGTGGCCTTCATCGCAACCGTGTTTCTGTGCCTGTGCGGGCTGTTGTACCTGCAACTGGAACAATCCTGGCGTCACGACCTGATGCAGGCGGAAGTCAATTCCACCAACCTGACCCGGGCCATCGCCCAGCAGGCCGAAGACACGTTCATGGAAGCCGACCTGGTGCTGATGAGCCTGTCCGAGTGGATCCAGGCCCTGGGCGATGGCCCTGAACAGCAGCCCCGCTTGCAGGGCATATTCGCCCGGCGGGTGCAGGCCCTGACCCAGCTCAGCGGGGTATTTCTCTATGACCGGGACGGTCAGTGGGTGGTCAGTTCCTTTGGTGATTCGCCCCATGGCAACGATGTGGCAGACCGCGACTACTTTCGTTTCCATCAGCAGAATGCTTCGTTGCTGGCTCACATCAGCCCGGCCATCCGCAGCCGGGCCAATGGCGAATGGATCATTCCCATCTCGCGGCGGCTCAACGATAGCCAGGGGAATTTCCAGGGGGTGCTGATGGCAGGCATCAAGCTGGCGTATTTCGATCAGTTCTTCACCAGTTTCAATATCGACGAGCAGGGTGCCATGTTCCTTGCCCTGTCCGACGGCACGCTGATTGCGCGGCGGCCGTTCGAAGAGCGGCAGATCGGTGCTTCCCTGGCCCGCGGCGAGATCTTCAGCAAGTACTTGCCCGAGGCCACCACCGGCAACGCCATGATCACCTCGATTGTTGATGGGGTGACGCGCCTGTACGGCTATCGGCAGTTGCAGGCCTATCCCCTGGTGGTGGCCGCGGCCAACTCCAAGGACTCGGTGCTCAAGGGCTGGTATGCCTCGGCCTACCAGTCCACGGCCATCGTCGCCCTGGTGCTGCTGGGGGTCGGCCTGTTCGGCTGGGTCTTCGTGCAGCAGGTGCGCAACAACGAGCGGATCGAGGCAGATCTGCGCGAGGCCCAGGAGGCCCTGGAGGTGATCGCCACCCATGACAGCCTCACCGGCCTGGCCAACCGCCGCTTGTTCGAGCGCGCCCTGACCGTGGAGTTTGGCCGTGGTGCGCGGCAACGCAGCCCGTTGAGCCTGGTCATGGTCGATATCGACTATTTCAAGCGCTACAACGATACCTACGGGCATGTGGCGGGCGATCACTGCCTGACCGAGGTGGCCCAGGCGCTCAAGGGCTGCTGCCAGCGCAAGGCTGACCTGGCCGTGCGCTATGGTGGCGAAGAGTTTGCGGTGTTGCTGCCCGACACCGACATTCATGGCGCGCTGGCCATGGCCGAGCAGATTCGCCGCAGTGTCATGCAGCGCAACATCGCCCATTCCGGCTCACCGGTGGGCTGCGTGACGGTCAGCCTGGGCTGCTACGCCTTCGTGCCGACGGGCCGCGACAGCATCGAGATGTTTATCGAAAGGGCCGACGCGGCCCTGTATCAAGCCAAGGCCACGGGCCGCAATCGGGCCATGGCGCTGGCGGCGGACCATGTGGGGGAGCCGTTGCAGCGCTCCGATCGCTGACGGCTACCAGCGCTTGCAGAACACCTGGTTGGCGTAGGCGTTGCCGCCAAACTCGTAGGCGGTGCTACCGGCGCAGACGTAGCCCTGGGCCTGATAGAAGGCCTGCGCCCTGTGGTTCTGTGCCCAGACGGCGAGCCACAGGCAGGGCCTGTCGCTGGCTTGCAGCCGTTCTTCCACCTGTTGCAGCAGCGCCTGGCCAACGCCTTGCCGATGGGCATGGCGCTGCACGTACAGGCGCACCAACTCCATCCCATCGGCCAGGCCGGCAAGCGGCGGCCGGGTGTTGCCGGCGATTTCCGCGAAGCCCAGCAGGTGCCCGTTACGCTCGGCCAGCAACAGGCTTCTGTGGGGATCCTCAAGGCGCTGGCGGAACTGTTCCGGGGCGTAGACGCTCAGGGCTTCCTCGGCCAGGTCGCTGCGCATGCCGTCGGTGGCATAGGTGTCGAGAAAGACCTGGGTGGCCAGGCCACTGATGCACAGCGCGTCCTCGCGCTGGGCTGGGCGTAGGGTGAAATCGACGGGCATGGCTACATCCTTGTGGGGCTTGTAAGGGTGAGGCCTCAGGCTTGGCTGAGGCGTTGTTGCAGACGCTGGCGCACGGCGGGCCACTCGTCGTCGATGATGCTGAAGCGCACGGAATTGCGCTTGCGTCCGTCGGGCATGATGCGCTCGTGCCGCACTATGCCTTCCTGTCGGGCGCCGAGGCGCAGGATCGCCGCGCGGGATGTGTGATTGATCTCGTCGGTCGTGAACTGCACCCGCACGCAGTTCATGTCGTCAAAGGCATGGCACAGCATCAGGTACTTGGCCTCGCTGTTGACGAAGCTGCGCTGCCAGCGGCTGGCGATCCAGGTGCTGCCGATCTCCAGCTTGCGGTTGTGCCGGTCGATCTTCCAGAAACGCGTGCAGCCGATGACTTCGCCCGTGCTCCTGAGCACGGTAGCGAACGGCAGTACGCTACCGGCATCACGGCCCTCGAGCGCCACGTCGAGGTAGCGTTCGACGGTGTCGGGGGAGGGCACTACGGTGAAAGGCAGGTTCCACAGCTCACCGTCCCGGGCGGCGTTGACCAGGGCGTCGGCATCACTGCGTTGCAACGGGCGCAGGATGATTCGCGGGCCTTCCAGTGAGTGCATGGCGCAGAGTTCTCCAGCGGGAGCGACGGGGCACTTATTACAGAGTTGCCCTCGGCGCTTGGCAAGAGCCAATCCGGGGCCAATGCGATAAAAAATATCAGCCGAATTGATTGTCCGGGCCTGCCGCTTCTGGCTTATACATAACGCCGACCTGCCGGGGCCTGTCGCGACCCTGGGCGACCCTCATTTCAAGGATTTGTGCATGAGCCAGCCGCACCTGATGAACTTCGACCTGTACCTGCAGCAACTGGGCTACCCACAGGCGCCAGCGCCGACCCTGGAAACCCTGCGGGAGCTGCAATGGCGCCATGTCTGTCGTTTTGCCTTCGAAAGCCTTTCGACCCTGTTGCGGGTTCCGGTACCCATCGACCTGGCCTCGGTGGAGCGCAAGATTCTCCACGAGGGGCGCGGCGGCTACTGCTATGAACTCAACCAGGCCTTCCTGGTGCTGTTGCAGCACCTGGGTTTCGATGCCCGGGGCATCACCGGGCGGGTGGTGATGGGGGCGCCGGAAGATGCGCTGACCGCTCGCAGCCACCGTCTGGCGCTGGTGCACCTGGAGGGCCAGCGCTACATCGTCGATGTCGGCTTTGGCGGCATGGTGCCCACCGCTCCCTTGCTGCTGGATACCGAGCAAGAACAGGCAACGCCCCACGAGCCGTACCGCATCACCTTGCGCGAAGGCAGCTACACCTTGCGCGCCAAGGTCATGGATGAATGGCGGGCGATGTACGTTTTTGACCTGCAACTGCAGGGCGATGTGGATTACGAGATGGGTAACTGGTACGTCTCGACCCACCCGGACTCTCCTTTCGTCGGCCAATTGAAGGTGGCGCTGATGGGGCCGGGAATACGCCGCACCTTGAACAATGGCAGCTACGCCCTGCATCGGATGGGGCAGCCCAGCGAGCGGCGGCAGATCACCGATGCAGGGGAACTGATGAGCCTGTTGCAGGACGAATTTGCCCTGCGCCTGCCGGCCCACCCCGAACTGCCGCGGGTTCTCGAGCAGTTGCTAGAGGCCTGATTTCACGACTTCCCCAACAGCGAGGCGGTGTCCGCGGTTCCGGTCGGTTGTCGACACGGCCGTCCAGGTGCAGTTGCCGCGTTTGCCGTCGCCGGCCCGGCCAACGGTAGGGCCGTGTTGCACCCAATGTGTACAAGATCCGGGTTCCGGCCAACGGATCGCACCCTACGAGCAGCAGATAAGCCGATCCGGCAACGGGATCGGCTTTTTTATCCTGTTTTTTCAACCAGTAGAGCAGCCCTCAAACCTTCGGTTGAAGAGCGGCGGATCGGCCCTGGGTTGGTTTCAACGAGGGCTCTGGGCCGCCTTTACAGGCCGGCACGGAGTCAATATCCGAGTGCCTTGCGCGCAATAGCCCGGGTTGATGGGTGGGGAAATTCAGAATGGAAAACTGTATACAATCCTATGGACAGTTGTCTTGGATGTTGCATACAGTGTGCCCATAACAAAAACAGGGAACCCCACACCATGAATACCCCCCAGGTTTCACAACAGCGGCCCGAAGACGAAAATTTGGGTGTTGGCGCCAACATGGCTTATGGCCTGCAACACGTGCTGACCATGTATGGCGGCATCGTTGCCGTGCCACTGATCGTCGGCCAGGCGGCTGGCCTGTCGCCTTCGGAGATCGGCTTGCTGATCGCCGCTTCGCTGTTCGCAGGAGGGCTGGCAACCTTGTTGCAGACCCTTGGCGTGCCGTTTTTCGGCTGCAAGCTGCCGTTGGTGCAAGGGGTGTCCTTCGCGGGCGTGTCGACCATGGTGGCGATTGTTACCAGCGGCGGCGAGGGCGGTTTCCAGTCGATTCTCGGTGCGGTGATCGTCGCCTCGCTGATCGGCCTGCTGATCACACCGGTATTCTCGCGGATCACCAAATTCTTTCCACCGCTGGTCACTGGCATCGTCATCACCACCATCGGCCTGACGCTGATGCCGGTGGCGGCGCGCTGGGCCATGGGTGGCAACAGCCGGGCCCCGGACTTCGGCAGCATGTCGAACATCGGCCTGGCGGCGGTGACCCTGGTGCTGGTGCTGCTGTTGAGCAAGATCGGCAGCGCGGCGATTTCCCGTCTGTCGATTCTCCTGGCCATGATCATCGGTACGGTGATCGCGCTGTTCCTGGGCATGGCGGACTTCTCCGGGGTCACCCAAGGGCCGATGTTCGGCCTGCCCACGCCATTTCACTTCGGCATGCCGACCTTTCATGTCGCGGCGATCCTGTCGATGTGCATCGTGGTCATGGTGACGCTGGTGGAAACCTCGGCGGACATCCTCGCCGTGGGTGAAATCATCCACACCAAGGTCGACTCCAAGCGCCTGGGCAACGGCCTGCGCGCCGACATGCTGTCGAGCATGATTGCGCCGATCTTCGGTTCCTTCACTCAGAGCGCCTTCGCCCAGAACGTCGGGCTGGTGGCGGTCACCGGCATCAAGAGCCGCTTCGTGGTGGCCACCGGCGGGCTGTTCCTGGTGATCCTCGGCCTGCTGCCGTTCATGGGGCGGGTGATTGCCGCGGTGCCGACTTCGGTGCTGGGCGGCGCCGGTATCGTGCTGTTCGGCACCGTGGCGGCCAGTGGCATCCGGACCCTGTCCCGGGTCGACTACCGCAACAACATGAACCTGATCATCGTTGCCACCTCCATCGGCTTCGGCATGATCCCGATTGCCGCGCCGAGCTTCTATGATCATTTCCCCAGCTGGTTCGCAACCATCTTCCACTCGGGCATCAGCTCCTCGGCGATCATGGCGATCCTCTTGAACCTGGCGTTCAACCACTTCACCGCGGGCAACTCCGACCAGCAGTCGGTGTTCGTCGCCGGCACCGAGCGCAGCCTGCGCTTCCAGGACGTTGCCGTACTGCGTGAGGGTGACTACTTCAGCGGCGGCAAGCTGCACGATGCCGAGGGCAATGAAGTGCCTCTGGTAGGAGAGGAGCCGGGCCACTCACCGAACCAGGCCGGCGATGGTTCGCAGCCGAGCCATGCGCGCGGCAGTGTCGAGGCCACTCACTGAAGTCGAGTACCGCGGCCATGAAAAAAACCGGCGCCCTCAGGGCGCCGTTTTTTTTGCAGTCGGTTATTCCAGGTTGTCCAGCGGCTTCAGGGCCTGTAGGGCGTCGGGGTTGTCCTGGTACTGCTGGCGCAAGCTGGCGAGCTGCTGATCATGGCCTGTGCAGACCTCATTCACGGCTTTCTCCAGGAAGACCCGGCGTTCCTCGTCGTAGGCCTCCTCGCCGGCAAAGTGCTCGCAGGCTTCGTGGCGCTGGATGAATGCAGCCACCTCATCGGGAAGCTCGGCGCCGCTTGCGCCATAGTGCTTGCCCAGCAACAGGCGTTTTTCCTCGACCCAGCCGGTGTAGTCCTCGCCGTCCTTGGCGATGTACATGACCTGGGCCCAGCCGTCTCCACTGGAGGCGTACACCGTCAGGCCATCACCGGGAATCACGTAGAGCTTCTTGTTCAGGCAGGTGGCATTCGGCCCGCTGTGAAAGTGCAGCCGCCCCTGGCCTATCACCTTGGCTTCGAGGGGCGGGCGATATTCGCCGGCTTCCAGGGAGACGTTGTCGCTGAGGGTGGCGCAGTCCACCGGGGCTTCGGCCAGGGCTGGCAGGGGCAACAGGGAAAGCAGGCCGTACAGGGGCAGGAGGCGCAGGAGTCGGTCCATCGCGAGGGGATCCATGAGGTGGGAGTGCGGATCGCGCGATGGTAATGACAAAGATGCGGCCTGTGAATGATCACGGGCCGCATCCGCGGTATTTCAGTCGGCAGCCTTGCTGAGTTGCCCCTGGCGTACCAGGGACAGGGCGAAGACCACTACCACTGCGGCGGCCGCCGCCAGGGTCAGGGGCAGCCCATAGCTGCCGCCGCTCATGGCCGCGCCGCTGAGCAAGGGGCCCAGCAGGCTGCCGATGCCCCAGAGCAGCCCGGCGCTGGCGTTGGCAGTCACCAGGTCGGCGCCGCTGAAGGACTGGCCGATCAGCACGATAGCCAGGGTATAGATGCCGCCGGCCACGGCGCCGAGGATGACCAGGCTCGGCCAGAGCAGGGTGGACGTTTGCATCAGCAGTGGCAGGGCAAGGCCGATCAGCAGGGCAATGATGCCGCAGCCCAGGTAGATCCCGGGGCGCCCGAGCTTGTCCGAAAGCCAGCCGAGGGGGAACTGGAACGCGGTGTCGCCCAACAGAATGATGGTCACCATCAAGGCCGCGAGCTTGATGCTGTAGCCATGGGTGGCGGCGTACACCGGAAACAGCGACAGCACCACGCTGTCGAAAAACGCGAAGAACAGGATGCCCACGCACAGCGCCGGCGCGATGCGGATAAAGCCCAGTACCGAAAAGGTGCGACTTTCGGCATGCAGCGGCTGCTGGTCTTCCAGGGGCAGGATCAGCCAGACCACTGCGATCGCCACCGCATAACCGACGCTGACGATGCCCAGCACGGCGGGCCCCTCGGTGCCCAATAGCGATACCAGGCCCGGGCCCAGGAGCTGGAAAAAGGTGAAGCAGGTGGTGTAGACCGCTACCAGGCGTCCGCGGGTGGCGTCTTCGGCCATTTCATTGACCCAGGTTTCCCCGAGAATGATGATCAGCCCCGCCCCCAGGCCCATGGCGACCCGCGCCAGGCCCAGGCTGTAGAGGCTGGCCCCGGGCAGTTCCAGGGCGGCCACGCTCAAGGCGCACAGGCTGAAACACAGCAGGTAGATCTGGCGCCGGGTCAGGCGTTGGCTCAGGGCATTGACCAGGAAGGCCGAGAGCATCATGCCTGCGGCGGGCAGCGCCGACATGATGCCGATCTGGTTGTTTGAGGCGCCGGCCTGATACAGGCGCAGGGCAAGGATTGGCACCGTGGAGCCGATGCTCAGGCCGACAATGGAGATGCCCAGGATCAGGGCGGCTAACAAGGCTTTGTTCATGATCAAGACCTGCGCCTGAAGCGTCAGGCGCCAAAAAAGACAGTTATTGCGGGCGCTGCAGGACATCGCAGGCCGACGTGCGGGCGATTGCCGGGCAGATGCCCTGGTGGAAGCAGAGGGGCTAGCGGGGTGGCGCCGGGTTCAATCGCGATCAGCGTGGGCCCGGGTGGGGGGAGAAGGTGAAGGCAAACAATACGCTACGGCGTCGACGGTTGATCGCACAGTCAAGTTGGGCAACAGCCAGGGTTGCCGAAGGGCTCATCGAGGGGGAAGGGCACGGTGACTGTGCGGGCAGGAACATCGCGGGGTCTGACTGCTTGGATAAAGAGGCGCACAGCCTACGTCAGGCCTTTGCGGCAATGCAACCGGGTTGGCGAAGGAGGATTCCAGGCGTGCATGAAGCGTCTATCCGCATGTCGGGATGACAGGCGGATCAATCATTTGCAAGGGGGATACTGCTTGAGCTGATTTGCCGCAGGAGCAGGGCGCTCTCATGAGGATCAAGGCAAATCAGTGTAGGAAGATGGCTCCACGACCTGGACTCGAACCAGGGACCCAGTGATTAACAGTCACTTGCTCTACCAACTGAGCTATCGCGGAATGCGCCGTATCTTACTGATTCAGAAAGGTAAGTCAACAAGTCGAGAAATATTTTTTCAGGGCGACGAGGATCTGAATGAAAGGCTGGCAGGACTTTGCGGGATTTATCGGTCTGCACGTCTCTGGCGCGTCCGATAGGGGCTACCATGGCGCCCCGGAAGTGGTTTCACGCGCTGCCGGCCTTCAGCCGCATAGGTACGCCTTTATGATCCGCTTCGATTTATCCCAGCATCCTTCTGTCTGTTTCGCGCTGTGCTGCGAGGTGCTGTCATGAGCATCGAGCAGATCAGCCTGCCCAAAGGGGTCGGCCCCCAGGCCGGCAAGTTGCTGGACGCCATCACCCAGGCCGGATCGGCGGTGGATTTGAACCGTGCCGGCGGCAAGGCCGAAGGTTTTGTCCTGGGGCTGGAGAGTGCCAAGGCCATCAAGAGCCAGGTGGCCGAGGCGCTGTACGTGGCGTTCGACGATGCCGCCAGCCAGCGCCTGGCTCAATTGCAGGGGTAGGGCGGTTCAGCCGCCGAAGGTCAGGGTGCCGAGCATCAGCTTGGCCATCAGCGAGGTTGCGGCCAGTTGCACCAGCCACAGGGCCAGTCCGCCAAGGAATACGCCCAGGGCAATTTGCAGCACCAGGCTCTTTTCGCGTTTCTGCGAGCGTGGCAGGTAATGCTCCAGTTCGTCGCGGTCGGCCCGCAGGTCATCGTTTTTCATCGGGATCTCGCTCAGCAAGGGGGGCATAGGCTCACAGTCTAGAGGCTGTGGGGGCGGGCAGGGCAATGACGTATCGCCAACGAAAAAGGGGAAGCCTGCCGGCTTCCCCTTTTCGTTGGCGCTGTCGTGAATCAGATCACTTGCAGGATGGCCTGGGTCACGACATGGATGTTGTTCTGGTTCAGCGCGGCAACGCAGATGCGGCCGGTGTCCAGGGCGTAGATGCCGAATTCGTTGCGCAGGCGGGTCACTTGCTCAACGGTCAGGCCGGAGTAGGAGAACATGCCGCGCTGGCGACCGACGAAGCTGAAGTCGTGCTCAGGGGCGCCTTTGGCCAGCAAGTCGACCATCTGGGTGCGCATGCCGCGAATCCGCAGGCGCATTTGCGCCAGTTCCTGCTCCCACTGGGCGCGCAGTTCCGGGCTGTTCAGCACGGCGGCGACGATGGTTGCACCGTGGGTCGGCGGGTTGGAGTAGTTGGTGCGGATCACGCGCTTGACCTGGGACAGCACGCGGGCGCTTTCTTCCTTGGAGCCGCTGACGATGGACAGGGCGCCAACGCGCTCGCCGTACAGCGAGAACGACTTGGAGAACGAGCTGGAAACGAAGAAGGTCAGGCCCGACTCGGCGAACAGGCGCACCGCCGCGGCGTCTTCGTCGATGCCGTCGCCAAAGCCCTGGTAGGCCATGTCGAGGAAGGGCACGAGGTTTTTCGCCTTGACCACCTCCAGGACGTCTTTCCAGTCCTGTGGGCTCAGGTCGACACCGGTCGGGTTGTGGCAGCAGGCGTGCAGCACCACGATCGACTGGGCCGGCAGGGCGTTCAGGTCTTCCAGCAGGCCAGCACGGTTCACGTCGTGGGTGGCAGCGTCGTAGTAGCGGTAGTTCTGCACCGGGAAGCCGGCGGTCTCAAACAGGGCGCGGTGGTTTTCCCAGCTCGGGTCGCTGATGGCGACCACGGCGTTGGGCAGCAACTGCTTGAGGAAGTCGGCACCGATCTTCAGGGCGCCAGTGCCGCCAACGGCCTGGGTGGTGACCACGCGGCCAGCGGCCAGCAGTGGCGAGTCGTTGCCGAACAGCAGCTTCTGTACCGCCTGGTCGTAGGCGGCAATGCCGTCGATCGGCAGGTAGCCACGGGAAGCATGTTGGGCGGCGCGAATCGTCTCGGCTTCGACAACGGCGCGCAGGAGCGGAATGCGTCCCTCCTCGTTGCAGTACACGCCCACCCCAAGGTTGACCTTATCGGTGCGGGTATCGGTGTTGAATGCTTCGTTGAGGCCCAGGATAGGATCGCGTGGTGCCATTTCGACAGCGGAGAACAGGCTCATTTTTACGGCGGCTCTGAATGGAGTGTGGAGGGACGTGTCGCGCTCCAGCCGAATGCACTAGAGCGGTGCACAAACGGGGAGCTAGTATAGAGGCCATCATCGCGTGGGGCGACAGGCTATTGACCTTTTGCGCCAAGTTTTTCGCTTTATTTTTCGACCGTTAGTCTTATTGCAATAACCAGGGTGTCAGCGGGTGTAGGACCTTTGCCTTGAAAGCTGTGGTAATCGGCTCCACATCAAGGATATTCCGGTTTTTTTCCTCGGCGACATGGGTCGTACGCGGTCTTTCCTGTTCCTGTACGGTATTGCCGCGCACGAATGATCCCAGAGGTACGTTATGTCTGAATTCCAGCTAGTCACCCGCTTCCAGCCCGCCGGCGACCAGCCGGAAGCCATTCGCCTGATGGTCGAAGGCATCGAGGCCGGGCTGGCCCACCAGACCCTGCTCGGTGTGACCGGTTCGGGCAAGACCTTCAGCATCGCCAACGTGATCGCCCAGGTGCAGCGCCCGACCCTGGTGCTGGCGCCGAACAAGACCCTGGCGGCGCAGCTGTATGGTGAGTTCAAGGCCTTCTTCCCGAACAACGCGGTGGAGTACTTCGTTTCCTACTACGACTACTACCAGCCCGAAGCCTATGTGCCGTCCTCCGACACCTTTATCGAGAAGGACGCCTCGATCAACGACCATATCGAGCAGATGCGCCTGTCCGCGACCAAGGCGCTGCTGGAGCGCAAGGACGCCATCATCGTCACCACGGTGTCGTGCATCTATGGCCTGGGCAGCCCGGAAACCTACCTGAAGATGGTCCTGCACGTCGATCGCGGGGACAAACTCGATCAGCGCGCCCTGCTGCGCCGCCTGGCGGACTTGCAGTACACCCGCAACGACATGGATTTCGCCCGCGCTACCTTCCGCGTGCGTGGCGATGTGATCGACATCTATCCGGCGGAGTCGGACCTGGAAGCGATCCGCATCGAGCTGTTCGATGACGAAGTGGAAAGCATCAGCGCCTTCGACCCCTTGACCGGTGAAGTGATCCGCAAACTGCCGCGCTTCACCTTCTACCCCAAGAGCCACTACGTGACCCCGCGGGAAACCCTGCTGGACGCCATCGAAGGGATCAAGGTGGAGTTGCAGGAGCGCCTGGAATACCTGCGTTCCAACAACAAGCTGGTGGAAGCCCAGCGCCTGGAGCAGCGCACCCGTTTCGATCTGGAGATGATCCTCGAACTGGGCTACTGCAACGGCATCGAGAACTACTCGCGCTACCTCTCGGGGCGTCCGGCTGGCGCGGCGCCACCTACCTTGTACGACTACCTGCCGGCGGATGCCTTGCTGGTGATCGACGAATCCCACGTCAGCGTGCCCCAGGTCGGCGCCATGTATAAGGGCGACCGCTCGCGCAAGGAGACCCTGGTTGAGTACGGCTTCCGCCTGCCATCGGCTCTGGATAACCGGCCAATGCGTTTTGACGAGTGGGAAGGGGTGAGCCCGCAGACCATCTTCGTTTCCGCCACTCCGGGCAACTATGAGGCCGAGCACGCCGGCCGCGTGGTGGAGCAGGTGGTGCGCCCCACCGGGCTGGTGGACCCGCAAGTGGAAGTGCGCCCGGCCCTGACCCAGGTGGACGACCTGCTGTCGGAAATCACCAAGCGTGTGGCCGTGGAAGAGCGGGTACTGGTGACCACCCTGACCAAGCGCATGGCCGAGGACCTTACCGATTACCTGGCCGACCATGGCGTGCGTGTGCGCTATCTGCACTCGGACATCGACACCGTGGAGCGGGTGGAGATCATCCGCGACCTGCGCCTGGGCACTTTCGATGTGCTGGTGGGGATCAACCTGCTGCGTGAGGGCCTGGACATGCCGGAAGTGTCCCTGGTGGCGATTCTCGATGCCGACAAGGAAGGCTTCCTGCGTTCCGAGCGTTCGCTGATCCAGACCATCGGCCGGGCCGCGCGTAACCTCAATGGCCGGGCGATTCTCTATGCCGACCGCATCACCGGCTCCATGGAGCGGGCGATTGGCGAGACCGAGCGCCGTCGCGACAAGCAGATCGCCTTCAACCTGGCCAATGGCATCACCCCCAAGGGTGTGGTCAAGGACGTTGCCGACATCATGGAAGGCGCCACCGTGCCCGGTTCGCGCAGCAAGAAACGCAAGGGCATGGCCAAGGCCGCGGAGGAAAACGCCCGCTACGAAAACGAACTGCGCTCGCCCAGCGAGATCACCAAGCGCATTCGCCAGCTCGAAGAGAAGATGTACCAACTGGCCCGCGACCTGGAGTTCGAAGCCGCGGCGCAGATGCGCGACGAAATCACCAAGCTGCGCGAGCGCTTGCTCACCGTCTAACGACGCTCGATCCCTCGTAGGAGCCGGCTTGCCGGCGAAGAGGCCCTCAAATCCTGTGCAAGGGTTGGGAGTCTATTCGCTGGCAAGCCAGCTCCTACAGGCAATTCGTGGGTCAGTGGGCTTCGCCGGCCTTGAGGCCCTTGGGCAGGGCCTTGGTCAGCAGGATCGCCAGCATGCTGATGCCCAGGGCAATGCCGACGAAATGGAAGGCGTCGTTGTAGGCCATGATCTGTGCCTGCTGGTGGGTGATTTCGCTGAGCTTGCCCAGGGCTGCGGTCTCGCTGCCGAACTTCTCGGTGAGGGTTGCCAGGCGTTCCGCCACCTGGGGATTGCTGGGCACAACGGCTTCGCGCAGGTAGTCGAAATAGGTCTTGGTTCGGGCATCCAGCAAGGTCGCCAGCAGGGCAATGCCGATGGCGCCACCGAGGTTGCGCAGGATGTTGAACAGGCTGGAGGCCGATCCCGCGTCCTGGGGCTGTATATAAGCCGTGGCGATCAGCGAGATGGTGACCATGATCAGCGGCTGGCCCAGGGCGCGAATGATCTGGATCTGGTTGAACTGCGGCCCGGCAAAGTCCGGGTTGAGCACCCCCGACGAAAAACTCGCCAGGCCGAACAGGCCAAAGCCCAGGGTGCACAGCCATTTCGGTGAAATGAACTGCATCAGCTTGGGTACCAGGGGAATCAGGAACAACTGCGGCACCCCCATCCACATGATCACTTCGCCGATCTGCAGCGCGTTGTAGTTCTGGAGCTGCGCCAGGTACAGCGGCAGCAGGTAGATCGAACCGTACAGGCCAACGCCCATGCCCAGGCTGGAGATACTCGACAGGCCGAAGTTGCGATTGCGCAGGATGCCCAGGTTGATCAGCGGGTTGGGCCTGGAGACCTGGACGATGACGAAGGTGACCAGGCTGATCAGGGCGATGCTGCCCAGGGTGACGATCAGGCTCGACTCCAGCCAGTCCTTGCGGTGGCCTTCCTCAAGAAATACCTGCAGGCAACCCAGGCCCAGGCCGAGGGTGAGAATGCCGGCGTAGTCGGTGCTTTTCAGCAGTTCCCAGTGAGCTTCCTTCTTTTCCAGGCCATACAGCAGGCCCGCGATCATCAGCAGGCCCGGCGGCACGTTGATATAGAAGATGTACTCCCAACCCCAGTTTTCCGTGAGCCAGCCGCCCAGGGTCGGGCCGATGGAGGGGGCGAAAGTGGCGGTCATGGCGAACATGGCCATGCCCTTGGCCCGGTGATGCTCGGGGAGCTTGATCAGGGTCAGGGTGAACGCCAGGGGGATCAGGGCGCCACCGGTAAAGCCCTGCAAGGCGCGGAACACGATCATGCTTTCCAGGCTCCAGGCCATGGAGCAGAGCAGGGAGGCAATAAGAAAGCCCACCGAGACCCAGACCGCCAGGCGCCGGGCCGAGAGCAGCTGCACCAGCCAGGCGGTGAGGGGGATCATGATGATCTCCGCCACCAGGTAGGAAGTGGAGATCCACGAGCCTTCCTCCAGGGTAGCGGACAGCGCGCCCTGGATGTCCTTGAGCGAGGAGTTGGTGATCTGGATGTCGAGCACCGCCATGAAGGCGCCGAGCATGGCACTCATCACCGCGATCCAGTCGCGCCGGGTGGGTTCGCCCACCGGACGCAGCAGTTGATCACCGGCCATCGACGGGGTCTTTGACGTTGACCTTCACGGTTACCGACATGCCGGGGCGGATCTTGCCCCGCAGGGGATTGTCGGCAGCGAAGGTCAGTTTCACCGGAATGCGCTGTACCACCTTGGTGAAGTTGCCGGTGGCATTGTCTGGCGGCAGCAGGCTGAATTGCGCGCCGGAGGCGGCGAACAGGCTGTCGACCCGGGCCTGGATCGGTGTATCGCCGTAGGCGTCGAAGGTCAGCTCGGCCTTTTGCCCTGGCTGCATGTGGCCAATCTGGGTTTCCTTGAAGTTGGCCTGGATCCAGATGTCCTGGTCCGGAACGATCGACAGCAGATAGGCGCCGGCCTGCACCACCTGGCCATTGCGTGCGGCGCGCTGGCCGATGAGGCCGCTGATGGGGGCGTGGATCTCGCTACGGGTCAGGTTCAGTCGTGCTTGCGCCAGGTCGGCCCGGGCGTTGGCGATCTGTGCATCGAGGCGCTTGATCTCGGCGTTCAGGGCATTGACTTGCTGGCGCTGGCCCTGCAAGTCGGCTTCGGCCTTGGCCACCTGGGAGCGGGCGATATGGTTGTCGGCGGAAAGGGTAGTGACCCGCTCCTCGGAGACGTAACCGGGCTTGCGCAGGGTCTGGGCCCGAGACAGGTCGATCTGCGAGCGGCCCAGGCTGGCCTGGCTCGACGCCACCTGAGCCTGGCCCGCGGCAATCAGGCTGGCTTGCTGGGTCAGCTTGCTCTGGGCCTGCAGGCGTTCGGCCTCGCGGGTATCCAGGGCGGCCTGGGCGCGGTCCACTGCCAGTTGGAAGTCCTGCCCTTCCAGGCGTACCAGCAACTGGCCCTGTTCCACATGCTGGTTGTCCTGCACCAGCACTTCTTCGATTCGCGCGCTCAGTTGGCTGGAGACCCGGGTGATCTCGCCCTGCACGTAGGCGTTGTCCGTGGTCTCGTAAAAGCGCCCGTGGAACCACCAGTGGGCAAGAAAACCCAGGGCAATCAACAGGACTAGGGACAGAAAGACAAACAGGCGACGCTTGAGTTGGGCTGGCATGGGCTGGCTGTATTCAATAAAAGTGTAAGGAGATCTATCAGCGGGCGAATCTGGCATATAGCCACTGGGCGGTAAATGCCATGGGCTGATTATTGGCCCTTCAACAGGCTGGCAGCGGCCTGGAGTCGCAACCTTGGCTTAAATGCCCTCCTCACTGGAGCGGGGCTGCCGTCGCCTGTTACCATTCGCCCCCTGTTTTATTCCTCGTTTTTCTTTCCTTTCGAGACATGCCATGACCACCGTCCGCACGCGCATCGCGCCATCGCCTACCGGGGATCCCCACGTAGGTACCGCCTACATCGCTTTGTTCAACTATTGCTTTGCCAAGCAGCATGGCGGTGAGTTCATCCTGCGTATCGAAGACACCGATCAGTTGCGTTCGACCCGGGAGTCCGAGCAGCAGATTTTCGACGCCTTGCGCTGGTTGGGCATCAACTGGAGCGAAGGCCCGGACGTTGGCGGCCCTCACGGCCCGTATCGCCAGAGCGAGCGTGGCGACATCTACCAGAAGTACGCTCAGCAACTGGTGGACCTGGGCCACGCCTTCCCGTGCTTCTGCACCGCCGAAGAGCTGGACCAGATGCGTGCCGAACAGATGGCCCGTGGCGAAACCCCGCGCTATGACGGCCGGGCCCTGCTGCTGTCCAAGGAAGAAGTGGCCCGGCGCCTGGCGGCCGGCGAGCCTCACGTGATCCGCATGAAAGTGCCTACCGAAGGCGTCTGCGTGGTGCCGGACATGCTGCGCGGCGATGTCGAGATCCCGTGGGATCGCATGGACATGCAAGTGCTGATGAAGACCGATGGCCTGCCGACCTACTTCCTGGCCAACGTGGTCGACGACCACCTGATGGGCATCACCCACGTGCTGCGCGGCGAAGAATGGCTGCCGTCGGCGCCCAAGCTGATCCTGCTCTACGAGTACTTCGGCTGGGAGCAGCCGCAGCTGTGCTACATGCCGCTGCTGCGCAACCCGGACAAGAGCAAGCTGTCCAAGCGCAAGAACCCGACCTCGGTAACCTTCTACGAGCGCATGGGCTTCATGCCGGAAGCCATGCTCAACTACCTGGGCCGCATGGGCTGGTCGATGCCGGACGAGCGCGAGAAGTTCTCGCTGCAGGAAATGGTCGACAATTTCGACCTGACGCGGGTGTCCCTGGGGGGGCCGATCTTCGATATCGAGAAGCTGTCCTGGCTCAACGGCCAGTGGCTGCGTGACCTGCCGGTGCAGGAGTTCGCCAGCCGGGTGCAGACCTGGGCGCTGAACCCCGATTACATGATGAAGATCGCACCGCACGTACAGGGCCGGGTCGAGACCTTCAGCCAGATCGCACCGCTGGCCGGCTTCTTCTTCGCCGGTGGCGTGAACCCGGATGCCAAGCTTTTCGAGTCCAAGAAGCTGTCCGGCGATCAGGTGCGTCAGTTGATGCAATTGATCCTGTGGAAGCTCGAAAGCCTGCGTCAGTGGGAGAAAGACAGCATCACCGCGACCATCCAGGCGGTGGTTGAGTCTCTGGAGCTGAAACTGCGCGATGCCATGCCGCTGATGTTTGCCGCCATTACTGGCCAGGCCAGTTCGGTGTCGGTGCTCGATGCCATGGAAATCCTCGGTCCGGACCTGACCCGGTTCCGTCTGCGCCAGGCCATCGATCTGCTGGGTGGTGTGTCGAAGAAAGAAAACAAGGAATGGGAAAAACTCCTCGGCGCCATCGCCTGAGGCGTTTTTGCCCAAAGGCAGCCGACAGGGACGGGGAGCTTTTCGACTACGCTTGAAACTCAAGCGCCAGGCGGGTTGATTGCGGCTTCTGGTGGTTCTTTGAGGCTTGTGGCGAGTGTTTTGTGCGACTCGCCGCAGGCGCAGAGGGCCGCAAAACCCCGGGTTTTCCGGGCGGGGCGGTAAGTGATTGTTATCCCGGCAAATTTTTTTTCAAAAAACGGAAAAAAAATTGACAGCCTTCCGATCGCCCCTTAAGATTCGCCCCGTCCTCAGCGATGAGGGGCTATAGCTCAGCTGGGAGAGCGCTTGCATGGCATGCAAGAGGTCGACGGTTCGATCCCGTCTAGCTCCACCAA
>NZ_JBXAJU010000008.1:0-27691 GCF_058797595.1 Pseudomonas sp. GW823-FHT02C05
TGTCCCCTTCGTCTAGTGGCCTAGGACACCGCCCTTTCACGGCGGTAACAGGGGTTCGAGTCCCCTAGGGGACGCCACGTTTACCCGCTCTGCGGGATTTTTAAGGGTCATTCAATCATTGAATGACCCTTTTGTTTTTCTGGCCTTCGGCCAATTTCTTTTTCTTCCTCAGTCTGCGCTTCTGACCGACGGTCACACTGGCGACTTGCGGAAAATTATTATGAGAATAATATTTTTTCCGTAATATTCGGAGGTAACGATGAACGACAAAAAAGCTCAAACCCGCGAACGTATTCTCCAGGCCGCCAGTTCTGCACTGATCCAGCGCGGCCCGGCCGAACCGAGTGTGGGTGAGGTGATGGGGGCTGCCGGCCTGACTGTAGGCGGCTTCTATGCGCACTTTGAGAGCAAGGATGCGCTGATGCTGGAGGCTTTCACTCAGTTGCTTTCCCATCGACGCGGCCTGCTCGATGAAATGGATGCAAGCCTCAGCGGCGAAGAGCGCCGGGCGTTGGCAGCGGCGTTCTATCTGTCGCGCAAACACCGCGACTCCACCGAGCAGGCGTGCCCGATTCCAGCCTCGGTCGGCGAACTGGGGCGCTTGCCCGAGAGCTTTCGCAAGGCCTTGAACGAACACATGGAGCTGATGGTCGCGCAACTGGCTGCCAGCCCCGAAGATACCGACAAGGCCCTGGCCGACATGGCGCTGATGGTTGGCGGCCTGTCCCTGGCGCGGGCCTTGGGGCCCGGCGAGTTGTCCGATCGTTTGCTGCGTGCCGCCAAGTCGGCGGTGCTATGACCTGAAGTGCAACGGCGAGGTAGGTGATGAGCAGATTGAGCTGGATTCGTGGCGTCAATGGCACTCTGGGGTGGGTGGCGCCGCAATGGGCGGCGAATCGGATGCGTCATTTGTTCATGACCCCTCGCGAGCTGCCGCCACGAAAGTGGGAGTTGCCCCTGCTGGCGCGTGCCGAGCGCCTGACCTTGCGTTTCGGGCTTTCAGCCTTGCGTTGGGGCCAGGGGCCGACGGTATTGCTGATGCACGGCTGGGAAGGGCGGCCCACGCAGTTTGCCAGCCTGATCGACGCCCTGGTGGCCGCCGGTTATACCGCCGTGGCGCTGGATGGCCCGGCCCATGGTCGTTCCCCGGGCGATGAGGCAAACGTGGCACTGTTTGCCCGGGCGATGCTGGAGGCAGCAGCCGAATTGCCGCCCCTGCGCGCGGTGATCGGCCACTCCATGGGCGGTGCCAGCGCCATGCTCGCGGTGCAATTGGGCCTGCGCACCGAAACCCTGGTCAGTATTGCCGCGCCGGCACGTATCCTGGCCGTGTTGCGCGGTTTTGCCAGCTACATGCGGTTGCCGCCCAGGGCGCGTTCCGCCTTTATCCGCCAGGTGGAGAAGAAGGTCGGAATGCGCGCCGCCGCCATGGACGTGGCCCAGTATCAGTTGGATATGCCCGGCCTGATCATTCACGCCGAAGATGACCTCTTCGTTCCGGTCAAGGAATCGGAACTGATCCACCAGGCCTGGTTCGACAGCCGTCTCCTGCGCTTGAGTGAAGGTGGCCACCAGCGGATATTGGCCGACTCCCGAGTGGTGGATGCGGTGGTGGCGCTGGTCAGTGGCCGGCATCTGCAAGCGCGCCAATCGGCCTGAGCATCCGTTACACTGCCCCGGTCAAAAAAACTGACCGGGAGTCGGGCATGAGTTGGGATCTGGCAACGCCATTCGTCATCGATCTGCAGGTGGCCGCCGAGGATATCGATGGCCTCGGGCACGCCAACAATGCGGTCTACGTGACCTGGCTGGAGCGTTGCGCCTGGCGGCATTCGCAGCGCCTGGGGCTGGACCTGGCCGAATACCGGCGCCTGGACCGGGCGATGGCCGTGGTGCGGCACGAGATCGATTACCTGGCGGCGGCCTATGAAGGCGATGAGCTGCAACTGGCCACCTGGATCGTCGATTGGGACCAGCGCCTGAAGATGACCCGGCGTTTCCAGCTGATGCGCCCGAGCGACGGTACGACCCTGTTGCGGGCCCAGACCACCTTTGTCTGCATCGAGCTGTCCACCGGCAAGCCCAAGCGCATGCCCGCCGAGTTCCTGGACGGTTACGGCCCGGCCCTGCAGGGCGCCTGACACCTCCCTGTGCCCGTGCAGGCGCCGGCTTGCCAGCGAAGGCTCCTGCAACGGCTGGCTCGCCCCTGTAAAACTCCTGCTGAAGGTCGAAACCCAGTAAACTGGCGGACGTTTTTTTGCCCGTTTTCTTGTCGAGTGTGTTTCATGCAAATTGCCCTGGCGCCCATGGAGGGGTTGGTCGACAACATCCTGCGGGATGTACTGACTCGTGTTGGCGGGATCGACTGGTGTGTCACCGAGTTCATCCGCGTCAATGACCGCCTGTTGACGCCTGCCTACTTCCACAAGCTCGCCCCCGAACTGCTGCACGGTGCACACACCGCGGCCGGCGTGCCGCTGCGAGTGCAGTTGCTGGGTTCGGACCCGGTGTGCCTGGCAGAGAACGCGGCCCTGGCCTGTGAGCTGGGCAGTGAGGTCATCGACCTGAACTTCGGTTGCCCGGCCAAGACCGTCAACAAGTCCCGGGGCGGGGCGGTGCTGCTCAAGGAGCCCGAGCTGCTGAACCAGATCGTCGAGCATGTGCGGCGTGCGGTGCCGGCGCACATTCCGGTCACGGCGAAAATGCGCCTGGGCTTCGACAGCCCGGATGGCTCGTTGGTCTGTGCCACAGCGCTGGCCGAGGGTGGCGCCGAACATATCGTGGTGCACGCGCGGACCAAGGTCGACGGCTACAAGCCGCCGGCCCATTGGGAGTGGATCCCGCGGGTGCAGGAAGTGGTCAAGGTGCCGGTGTTCGCCAACGGGGATATCTGGAGCGTCGAGGACTGGCGCCGTTGCCGGGAAATCAGCGGCGTCGAGGACATCATGCTGGGTCGCGGGCTGGTTTCGCGTCCCGATCTGGCCCGGCAGATCGCCGCAGCCCGGGCCGGTGAAGACGTGGTGGAAATGTCCTGGGCCGACCTGCAGCCGATGCTCCAGGATTTCTGGGCTCAGGTAGTGGTGCAACTGACCCCGCGTTCGGCGCCGGGGCGCCTGAAGCAATGGCTGGCGATGCTGACCCGCAACTACCCGGAAGCGGTCGAACTGTTCACCGCCCTGCGCCGGGAAACCGAGCTGGATCAGGTCGGGCGCCTGTTGGGCATGCCCCGGAGCGAGGCGGCGTAAAAAATTTTTAAGACATGTCTTGAAACGCTGGAGCCCATCCCTATCTCTTGGGTACGCGATGCCGAATTCGGGTCGCGGAGATAACCACTCGCTGAATAATCAGGAGAAACACCCATGAGTACTGCATTTTCCTTGGCTCCACTGTTCCGTTCCTCTGTCGGCTTCGACCGTTTCAATGATCTGTTCGAGTCGGCACTGCGCAACGAACCAGGCAGCAGCTACCCACCCTACAACGTTGAGAAACACGCTGACGATCAATACCGCATTGTCATTGCCGCCGCCGGTTTCCAGGAAGAAGACCTGGAACTGCAAGTGGAAAAAGGCGTGTTGACCGTGAGCGGTGGCAAGCGCGATGCCAATGAAAGCGTCACTTACCTGCACCAGGGCATTGCCCAGCGTGCATTCAAGCTGTCCTTCCGCCTGGCCGACCATATCGAGGTCAAGGCCGCGGCCCTGAGCAACGGTCTGTTGAATATCGACCTGCTGCGGGTTGTGCCGGAAGAGGCCAAAGCCAAGCGCATCCCGATCAACGGTGCGCAGCAGGCGGCTCTGCAACACTAAGACCGCTGCAAAAAAAGGGCGCCCTGGTGGCGCCCTTTTTCGTGCCTGTCATTCCAGCAGCTTCTTGAATTCGCTCAGCGGCAACGGCCTGCTATGGAGGAAACCCTGGTACAGGTGGCACTCCAGGCCCTGGAGGAACTCGAGCTGCTGCGGGGTTTCCACGCCTTCGGCGATGACCTTGAGGTTCAGGCTGCGGGCCATGGCGACAATGGCCCGGATGATTTCCGCATCGTTGGGGTCGTGGGTCGCATCGCGGACGAAGGACTGGTCGATCTTCAAGGTGTCCACCGGCAAGCGCTTGAGGTAGGTCAGGGACGAGTAGCCGGTGCCGAAGTCGTCCATGGCAAAGCTCACTCCGAGTTTCTTCAGCCGGCGCATCTTGTTGATGGTGTCTTCCAGGTTCTGGATCACGATGCCTTCGGTGATCTCCAGCTTCAGCAGGCTCGAGGGCAGTGCGTAGGCGTGCAGGCTGTGTTCGACCCGCTCGACAAAGTCGGTCTGGCGGAACTGCCGCGGGCTGATGTTGACGCACAGGCTGAAGTGCTGGGGATCCACCAGTTTCTGATCGATCAACTGGCTGAAGGCCAGGCAGGCCTCGTCGAGAATCCAGGTGCCCACTTCGAGGATCAGGCCGCTGTCCTCCAGCACCTTGATGAACTCGGTCGGCGACTGTGCGCCCAACTCCGGGTGTTGCCAGCGCACCAAGGCTTCGGCGCCGACGATGCGGTTGTCGCGGGCGTCCACCTGGGGCTGGAAGTGCACGCTGAATTCGCCCCGGGACAGGGCCAGGCGCAGGTCGGTTTCCATGCGCAGGCGTTCGCTGGCGGCTTTTTGCATGGTGTTGTGGAACATCTGGGTGGTGTTGCGCCCTGAATCCTTGGCCCGATAAAGGGCGATGTCGGCGCGCTTGAGCAGGTCGGTGGGGGTCGAGCCGTGGTCGGGAATCAGTGCCACACCGATGCTCGGGGTGACCTGCAGGCGCTGGCCATCGAGGAACATCGGTTCGGACAGCAGTTCGCGTAGGGTGTCGGCCAACTGGCGGACCTGTTCGCTGACTTCGTTGCGCGTGCCCTCAAGGCCGCTCAGCAGGACCACGAACTCATCGCCGCCCAGGCGTGCCACGGTGTCTTCCATGCGCACGCTGGCTTCGAGCCGGGCGGTGATGATTTTCAACACGGTGTCGCCCACCGGGTGGCCCAGGGAGTCGTTGATGTGCTTGAAGTGATCGAGGTCGAGAAACAGTAGGGCACCGCGCAGGTTATGACGCTTGAGCAGGGCAATCTGCTGGCTCAGGCGGTCCATCAGCAGGGCGCGGTTGGGCAGGTTGGTCAGGGGGTCGTGGTAAGCCAGGTGGCGGATCTGTGCCTGGGCGTTCTTCAGCAGGCTGACGTCCCGGGCGGTCATTAGCAGGCAGGGCGTTTCGTTGAGGGTGATGGGTTCCACCGAGACTTCCAGGGTGAGGATTTCCCCGCGCTTGTTGCGCCCGAGCATTTCCAGGTGGTGCACCCGGCCCTTGATCTGGAGCTCCGCCAGCAAGGTGGAGAGTTGCGCTTCTTCGGCCCAGATGCCGATCTGGTACATGGTGCGGCCGATCACCTCGTCGTTGCGGTGGCCGGTCAGGCGGCAGAAACCATCGTTGACTTCCAGGTAGCGGCCTGTGTCGCGCTCGGTGATGCTGATGGCATCAGGGCTGGAGTGAAAGGCCTTGGCGAACTTCTCTTCGCTGGCCTTGAGGGCCGCCTCCGAGCGCTGCTGCTGGGTGATGTCCCGCAGGTTAGTGACGATGCAGGGTTGCTTGTCCACGGTGATCAGGCGGCTGGAAATGATGCAGGTCAGCGGCTGGCCGTTCTTGTGGTGGACCACCACTGCCACATTATTCAGCGCCTGTTCGCGAATCACCTGCTCGATGCGCCGCAGGCGCGGCGCGGCGTCTTCCCAAAGGCCGATCTGTTCGGCGCTGCGGTTTAGTACTTCGTCCAGGGTCCAGCCGAAGGTCTGGGTGAAGCTGGAGTTGATCTCGATGAACTGACCGGTTTCCAGCAAGGTCACGCAGATTGGGTCGGGGCTGACCTGGAACAGGCTGGCGAATTTCTCTTCGGAGGTGATCAGGCGCTGTTCCCGTTCCACCTGCTCGGTGATGTCCAGCAGAGTGCCGGCCATGCGCAGCGGGCTGCCCTGTTCGTCGCGGTAGAGGCGGGCGCGGCTTTCCAGGTAGCGCGAGCTGCCGTCCTCCAGTTGCACCCGGTAGGTCAGTTGATAGTTGCCCGCCGGCCCTTCGCGCAGGCTGCGGTAGGCATCGCGCATGGAGTTGCGCTCTTCGGTGGGTACGCCTTCGAAGAAGGCGTCGAAGGATTCATGGAAAGGGATGGGTTCCAGTCCGTGCAATTGCGCGGCGCGGGCCGAGCCGTAGAGCATGCCGCTGGGAATGTGCCAGTCCCAGGTGCCCAGTTGCGCCGAATCCAGGGCCAGGTCCAGGCGTTCCTGGCTGTCCTTGAGCGCCTGTTCGGATCGTTTGCGCTCGCTGGTGTCGAGAAAAGTGCTGAGCAGGTAGGCCTTGCCCTCCAGTTCAACCTTCTGGGCACTGAGGATGCCGTCATGGATCTGCCCGTTGCTGGCGCGAAATTGCACTTCGAGGCTGGCGGCCTGGCCCTTCTTCTGGACCGCCTTGATCAGTTGGGCGCGCTGTTCGGGGTTGACCCACAGGCCGATCTCCAGGGTGGTACGGCCGATCACGTGCTCGGCGGGCCAGCCGAACTGGCTTTCGAAGTACTGGTTGGCCTCGCTGATCAGGCCATCTTCCAGGCGGGTCAGCAGCACGGTGTTGGGGCACAGGTGAAACAGCGTGGCAAAGCGCTTTTCCGAACTGCTGAGGGCTTCTTCGCGTTGGCGCTGGTGGGTGATCTCGCGGATCACCCCGATCATTCGCGGCTTGCCGTGCTTGTCCGGTAATACGCTGCCGTTGATCTCCAGCCAGTGCAGGCTGCCGTCGGGCCAGCGGATGCGGTGGTGCATGGCGTGTTCCAGCGGCGCGCCGGCCAGCACTGAATGAAAGGCGCGAATCGTCCTGGCCCGGTCCTCGATGGGCAGCAGGTCGAGGTATTCGAGGTTTTCCGGCAAGGGCTGGCGCGGGTCGAAGCCGAACAGCGCCTGGGTGCCCCGGGACCAGCTGATCTGCCCGCTTTCAATATCCCAATACCAGGCCCCCAGGCGCGCACCATTGAGGGCGGCGAGCAACTGCGGTGCGCTTTCCCAGCTTTGCTCCGACTCCCGGGGGTCGACAGCATGGATACGCGGCAAGGGCGGAATACGGTCAGCGGGTTTGGGCATGGAGGTCAGGCCTTGAGCTGAGTCATTCGTCGGGTGCGGGATACTCATGGCGCTGCAGCGTGGCACGGGCGATACCCGGAGTGTTATGCCGGGTTCCCTGGCCAATCGACTTGTGCATCCAGTAAGGCCATGAAAGCCCGCGCAGCGTTCGAAAGTGTCCGTTCGGTATGCAGGATATAGCCTAGCTGGCGGTGCAGCTGTATGCCCGGTAAAGGAATGCGCGCCACCTGGTCGTCGAGCATGGTACGTGGCAGCACGCTCCAGGCCAGGCCGATGGACACCATCATCTTTATAGTTTCCAGATAGTTAGTACTCATGGCGATGTTCGGCGTCAGTCCCTGGGCTTCAAACAGGCGTTGGACAATATGGTGGGTAAAGGTATTGCCGCCGGGGAAAACCGCGGGATGCAGGGCAATATCCGCCAGGCTCACCTGGCCGCTGCTGACCAGCGGGTGTTCCGGCGCGGCGACGAAGTCCAGCGGGTCGTCCCAGACCGCAGTGGCCTTGACCAGGGAGTGGGGCTCGGGGGCCAGGGTGATCACTGCCAGTTCGGCGCGGCCATGGAGGATTTCCTCGTAGGCCACTTCGGAGTCGAGGAACTGGATGTCCAGGGCCACTTGCGGGTAGCGCCGGGTGAAGGCCCGCAGCAATGGCGGCAGGCGGTGCAGGCCAATGTGATGGCTGGTGGCCAGGGTCAGTCGGCCACTGACTTCGCCGGTGAGGTTGGTCAGGGCGCGGCGGGTGTCATCCAGCACATTGATGATCTGGTAGGCCCGGGGCAGCAGGGCACGCCCGGCCTCGGTCAGGCCGATCTCCCGCCCCAGGCGGTCGAACAGCCGCACGTTGAGTTGCTGCTCCAGGCCGGCGATGCGTTTGCTGATGGCTGGCTGGGTCAGGTGCAGGCGTTCGCCGGCGCCGGAAAAGCTGCCGGTCTCGGCGATGGCTATAAAGGCGTTGAGGTTGGCCAGGTCCATAGTTGCATTCCAGTTGGTTATCCAAAGCATGAAAAATATGAATTTGAGTTATTTAATCTAACGCCATAGGATCGGCCTCACAAGCCAAAGGGTTATTGATCGGCGCACGATCGGAGCCCGGGGCATAGAAACAAGCTGATGAGGAATGGTCCGATGGCCGGCAAGACGCTCTACGACAAGCTCTGGGATTCGCATTTGGTCAAGCAGCGCGACGATGGTTCGGCGCTGATCTATATCGATCGTCACATCATCCACGAAGTGACCTCGCCGCAAGCCTTCGAAGGCCTGCGTCTGGCCGGGCGCAAGCCATGGCGCATCGATGCCAACATCGCCACCCCGGACCACAACGTACCGACCACGCCGGAGCGCAAGGGCGGGATCGAAGCGATCGCCGACCAGGTTTCCCGCCTCCAGGTGCAGACCCTCGACGACAACTGCGATGAATACGGCATTGTCGAATTCAAGATGAACGACGTGCGCCAGGGCATCGTCCACGTGATCGGCCCGGAGCAGGGCGCCACCTTGCCGGGCATGACCGTGGTCTGTGGTGACTCCCACACCTCGACCCACGGTGCTTTCGGCGCCCTGGCCCATGGCATCGGCACCTCCGAGGTGGAGCACGTCCTTGCCACCCAGTGCCTGGTGGCCAAGAAAATGAAGAACATGCTGGTGCGCGTGGAAGGCACCTTGCCTTTCGGCGTGACCGCCAAGGACATCGTCCTGGCCGTGATCGGCAAGATCGGCACCGCCGGCGGTAACGGCCATGCCATCGAGTTCGCCGGTAGCGCGATTCGCGAGCTGTCCGTCGAAGGCCGCATGACCATCTGCAACATGTCCATCGAAGCCGGTGCCCGTGTCGGCCTGGTGGCGGCGGACGAAAAGACCGTGGCATACGTCAAGGGACGTCCGTTCGCCCCCAAGGGCGCCGAATGGGACTTGGCCGTCGAGGCCTGGAAGGACCTGGTGTCCGATGCCGACGCCAAGTTCGATACCGTGGTCGAGCTCGATGCCGCACAGATCAAGCCGCAAGTCAGTTGGGGCACTTCGCCGGAAATGGTTTTGGCCGTGGATCAGAACGTGCCGGACCCGGCCAAGGAAATGGATCTGGTCAAGCGCGATTCCATCGTCCGCGCCTTGAAGTACATGGGCTTGAGCGCCAACCAGGCGATCACCGACATTCAGTTGGACCGCGTCTTCATCGGCTCCTGCACCAACTCGCGGATCGAAGACTTGCGCGCCGCCGCGGTCATCGCCAAGGGCCGCAAAGTGGCTTCCACCATCAAGCAGGCGATCGTGGTGCCGGGCTCGGGCCTGGTCAAGGCGCAGGCCGAATCGGAAGGCCTGGACAAGATCTTCCTCGAAGCCGGTTTCGAATGGCGTGAGCCGGGCTGCTCGATGTGCCTGGCGATGAACCCGGACCGCCTGGAGTCCGGCGAGCATTGCGCCTCGACCTCGAACCGCAACTTCGAAGGGCGCCAGGGTGCCGGTGGGCGTACCCACCTGGTCAGCCCGGCCATGGCCGCCGCCGCCGCTGTCAGCGGTCGTTTCGTCGACGTCCGTGAATTGATCTAAGGAGCGCAGCATGAAAGCTTTCACTCAGCACAATGGTTTGGTCGCGCCTCTGGATCGTGCCAACGTCGACACCGACCAGATCATTCCCAAGCAGTTTCTCAAGTCGATCAAGCGCACTGGCTTTGGCCCCAACCTGTTCGACGAATGGCGCTACCTGGACGTGGGCCAGCCCTACCAGGACAACTCCAAGCGCCCGTTGAACAAGGATTTCGTGCTCAACGCCGAGCGTTACCAGGGTGCCAGCGTGTTGCTGGCCCGGGAGAACTTCGGTTGCGGCTCCAGCCGCGAGCACGCGCCGTGGGCCCTGGAAGAGTACGGTTTTCGCAGCATCATCGCGCCCAGCTACGCCGACATCTTCTTCAACAACAGCTTCAAGAACGGCTTGTTGCCGATCATCCTGAGCGACGCTGAAATCGACGAGCTGTTCCAGCAGGTCGAGGCTACTCCGGGCTACCAGTTGCGCATCGACCTCCAAGCGCAGACCGTGACCCGCCCCGACGGCAAGGTGCTGAAGTTCGAGATCGATGCCTTCCGCAAGCATTGCCTGCTCAACGGTCTGGACGACATCGGCCTGACCCTGCAGGACGGCGACGCCATCGCCGCCTTCGAGGCCAAGCATCGCGCCAGCCAGCCCTGGCTGTTCCGCGACGCCTGATTGCCTGATCGACGGCAAGCCGACCCCTACGGATGGCGTTGTAGGAGCTGGCTTGCCAGCGAACGCCGTTTCCCTTGCCCAAAAGGATCGCCCCATGACCAGCAACGCCCACAGCCAGGTAGTACAGAAGCAATTTGGCGAGCAGGCTTCGGCCTACCTGAGCAGCACCGTGCACGCTCAGGGTGCCGAATTCGCCTTGCTGCAGGCCGAGGTGGCAGGCAAGGGCACAGCCCGGCTCCTGGACCTGGGCTGCGGTGCCGGCCACGTCAGCTTTCATGTCGCGCCGCAGGTCAGGGAAGTGGTGGCCTACGACCTCTCCCAGCAGATGCTGGATGTGGTGGCAGGGGCGGCGCAGGAGCGCGGGCTGGGTAACATCCGCACCGTACTGGGCGCCGCCGAGCGCCTGCCGTTCGCCGATGGCGAGTTCGACTTCGTCTTCAGCCGTTACTCGGCCCACCATTGGAGCGACCTGGGCCTGGCCCTGCGGGAAGTGCGCCGGGTCCTGAAGCCGGGCGGCGTGGCGGCGTTCATCGATGTCTTGTCGCCGGGCAGTCCGCTGCTGGACACTTACCTGCAAAGCGTCGAAGTGCTGCGCGATACCAGCCATGTGCGCGATTATTCGGCGGGTGAATGGCTGCGCCAGGTCAGCGAGGCCGGCCTGCACACCCGCAGTACCAGCCGCCAGCGCCTGCGCCTGGAGTACAGCTCCTGGGTCGAGCGCATGCGCACTCCCGAGCCGTTGCGGGTGGCGATCCGCCAGTTGCAGCAGGCAATGGGTAACGAAGTGCGTGAATATTTTGAGATTGCGGCCGACGGTTCGTTCAGTACAGATGTACTGGTGCTGTGGGCCGAGCGATAGACTTTTTCCGGGCACGCCTGCGGGCGTGCCGACAGAGCAAACGAGGAACGCATGAGCAAGCAGATTCTGATTCTCCCCGGTGACGGTATTGGCCCGGAAATCATGGCCGAGGCGGTCAAGGTCCTGGAATTGGCCAACGACAAGTACAGCCTGGGCTTCGAGCTGAGCCACGACGTGATCGGCGGTGCGGCCATCGACAAGCACGGTGTGCCCCTGGCCGATGAGACCCTGGATCGTGCCCGGGCCGCCGATGCGGTGCTGCTGGGCGCCGTGGGCGGCCCGAAGTGGGACAAGATCGAGCGTGACATCCGCCCTGAGCGCGGCCTGCTGAAGATTCGTGCGCAACTGGGCCTGTTCGGCAACCTGCGCCCGGCGATCCTCTACCCGCAATTGGCCGATGCTTCGAGCCTGAAACCGGAAATCGTCTCCGGCCTGGACATCCTCATCGTTCGGGAGCTGACCGGTGGCATCTACTTCGGCGCGCCACGGGGCACCCGCGAACTGGAAAACGGCGAACGCCAGTCCTACGACACCCTGCCGTACAGCGAGAGTGAAATCCGCCGTATTGCCCGGGTCGGCTTCGACATGGCCCGCGTGCGCGGCAAGAAGCTGTGCTCGGTGGACAAGGCCAACGTCCTGGCGTCCAGCCAACTGTGGCGTGAAGTGGTCGAGCAAGTGGCCAAGGACTACCCGGATGTCGAGTTGAGCCACATGTACGTGGACAACGCCGCCATGCAACTGGTGCGTGCGCCGAAGCAGTTCGATGTGATCGTCACCGACAACATGTTCGGCGATATTCTTTCCGACGAAGCCTCGATGCTCACCGGTTCCATCGGCATGCTGCCGTCGGCGTCCCTGGACGCCAACAACAAGGGCATGTACGAGCCATGCCACGGTTCGGCGCCGGACATCGCCGGGCAGGGCATTGCCAACCCGCTGGCGACCATCCTCTCGGTGTCGATGATGTTGCGCTACAGCTTTAACCTGACCGAGGCCGCGGACGCCATCGAGCAGGCCGTGAGCCGGGTCCTGGACCAGGGTTTGCGCACCGGCGACATCTGGTCGGCCGGTTGCACCAAAGTCGGTACGCAGGAAATGGGCGATGCAGTAGTCGCCGCGCTGCGGAATCTGTAATCTTTCGGGCCCACTGCACAGACAGTGGCCCACTTTTGTATAGGTGTAGTTGCGATGAAACGTGTAGGTCTGATCGGTTGGCGCGGTATGGTCGGTTCCGTGCTCATGCAGCGGATGCTTGAAGAGCAGGACTTCGATCTTATTGAACCGGTGTTTTTCACCACTTCCAATGTCGGTGGCCAGGGGCCGTCGGTGGGCAAGGACATTGCTCCGCTGAAGGACGCCTACAACATTGAAGAGTTGAAAACCCTCGACGTGATTCTGACCTGCCAGGGTGGCGACTACACCAGCGAAGTCTTCCCCAAGCTGCGCGAAGCGGGTTGGCAGGGCTACTGGATCGATGCCGCATCCAGCCTGCGCATGGAAGATGACGCGGTGATCATCCTCGATCCGGTGAACCGCAAGGTCATTGACCAGCAGCTGGATGCGGGCACCAAGAACTACATCGGCGGCAACTGCACCGTCAGCCTGATGCTGATGGGCCTGGGCGGCCTGTTCGAAGCCGGCCTGGTGGAGTGGATGAGCGCCATGACCTATCAGGCCGCCTCCGGCGCCGGCGCGCAGAACATGCGCGAGCTGATCAAGCAGATGGGCGCCACCCACGCTGCCGTCGCTGATGAACTGGCCAACCCGGCCAGTGCCATCCTCGACATCGATCGCAAGGTGGCCGAGGCCATGCGCAGCGATGCCTACCCGACCGAGAACTTCGGCGTGCCGCTGGCCGGCAGCCTGATTCCATGGATCGACAAGGAACTGCCCAACGGCCAGAGCCGTGAAGAGTGGAAGGCCCAGGCCGAGACCAACAAGATCCTCGGTCGCTTCAAGAGCCCGATCCCGGTGGACGGCATCTGCGTGCGCATCGGCGCCATGCGCTGCCACAGCCAGGCGCTGACCATCAAGCTCAACAAGGATGTGCCGATCGCCGATATCGAAGGGCTGATCAGCCAGCACAACCCTTGGGTCAAGTTGGTGCCGAACCAGCGTGATATCAGCATGCAGGAGCTGAGCCCGACCAAGGTCACCGGCACCCTGAACATTCCGGTGGGCCGCCTGCGCAAGCTGAACATGGGCTCGCAGTTCCTGGGCGCCTTCACTGTCGGCGATCAGTTGCTGTGGGGGGCGGCCGAGCCGCTGCGCCGCATGCTGCGGATCCTGCTGGAGCGTTGATTCTCTGAGCGCTTGAAATAGCCCGCCCCTTGCACAAGGCGCGGGCTTTTTCATGCCCACCGCAGGAGTGGGCTTGCCCGCCAAGAGTGCTTCGTTCCAGCCACAGCTCCCCCCGCGAATTGCCTCGCCACCCCGTGCCGGGTAAAGTGCCGCTCCCCCCGTTTCGCCTGAGGTAGCACCATGACTCCTTCCCTTGATATTGCCGTGATCGGTGCCACCGGTACTGTCGGCGAAACCCTGGTGCAGATTCTGGAAGAACGTGACTTCCCCGTTGCCAACCTGCACCTGCTGGCCAGTAGCGAGTCGGCCGGTCATTCGGTGCCGTTCCGCGGCAAGAACGTGCGGGTGCGTGAAGTCGACGAGTTCGATTTCAGCAAGGTCCAGCTGGCGTTCTTCGCGGCCGGCCCGGCGGTGACCCTGAGTTTTGCCCCGCGTGCCACGGCGGCCAACTGCGCGGTGATCGATCTTTCCGGTGCCTTGCCTTCGGCCCAGGCGCCCAATGTCGTTCCCGAAGCCAATGCCCAGGTGCTGGCCGGCTTGAAAAAACCATTGCAACTGAGCAGCCCGAGCGCTTCGGCTACCGCCCTGGCCGTGGCGCTGGCGCCGTTGCAAGGCTTGCTGGACATCCAGCGGGTCAACCTGACCGCCAGCCTGGCGATCTCCAGCCAGGGCCGTGAGGCCGTCAGCGAGCTGGCCCGGCAGACGGCCGAACTGTTGAATGTGCGCCCCATGGAGCCACGCTTTTTCGATCGGCAAGTGGCCTTCAACCTGCTGGCCCAGGTCGGCACTCCAGACGCCCAGGGCCATACCCTGCTGGAAAAGCGCCTGGTCCGGGAGTTGCGCGAGGTGCTGGGGCAGCCTTTATTAAAGATTTCTGTCACTTGCATTCAAGCGCCGGTATTTTTTGGCGATAGCTATAGCGTGACTCTGCAGTCAGGCAGCGCCGTTGACCTGGCGGCAGTCAATGCGGCGCTGGAAGCGGCCCCCGGCCTGGAGCTGGTGGAGGCGGGCGACTATCCGACTGCCGTGGGTGACGCCGTGGGCCAGGATGTTGTCTATGTGGGGCGGGTTCGTTCCGGGGTCGACGACCCGACGGAACTGAATCTGTGGCTGACCTCGGATAACGTACGCAAAGGTGCGGCCTTGAACGCTGTGCAGCTGGCTGAATTGTTGATAAAAGACCTGCTGTAAAAGATACTTGGCAACAATTTGCAGAATGAATCTAGCCGGGCGCTATGCTTGGCAAGTTGCTGGAGGTGAGTGGCCGTCAGGTGCTCCCGGGGCATGCAAGAAATAATCGCGCGTCGTGGTCGTTGATGGTCCCGCGCAATGCCTGTTGGCAGCCGCTACAAAACCTTCTCGCTGGCCGAGGAATGTTCAAACAAAGGATGAGGCTATGGTTCAAGTTCGCAAACTGGTGTTAGCAATAGCGGCCGCCTCGGCGCTGTCCTCCGGTATGGCGCAGGCGCTTGGGCTTGGGGAGCTGACCCTGAAGTCGAGTCTGAACCAGCCTCTGGTAGCAGAAATCGAATTGCTCGATGTCAAGGACCTCACTGCCGCCGAGGTAGTGCCCAGCCTTGCGCCGGCAGAAGAGTTCGCCAAGGCCGGCGTTGATCGCCAGGCCTTTCTCAACGACCTGCGTTTCACCCCGATTCTCAATCCCGGCGGCAAGAGCGTGCTGCGGGTGACCTCGAGCCAGCCGCTGTCGGAGCCGATGGTCAAGTTCCTGGTGCAGGTGATGTGGCCCAACGGCCGCCTGCTGCGCGACTACAGTGTGCTGCTGGACCCATCGAAATTCTCCCCGCAGGCCGCCGCCGCTGCCCAGAGCGCGCCAGTAGGCGCCCCGGCGGTGAGTGCCCCGGTCACCCGCGCCAACAAGTCCGGCAAGCCGGAGCAGTACACCACCTCGGCCCGTGACACCTTGTGGGAAATCGCCGCCAAGAACCGCAACGGTGCCTCTATCCAGCAGACCATGCTGGCGATCCAGGCGCTGAACCCGGATGCCTTTATCGATGGCAACATCAATCGGCTGAAGACCGGCAAGGTGCTGCGCCTGCCCGATGTGGTGCAGAGCACCGCGCTGCCGCAGCCCAAGGCAATTGCTGAAGTGGCGGCGCAGAATGCTGCCTGGCGCCAGGGCCGCCGCGCCGGTGCCCGTGGCCAGCAGCAGGTGGACGCGACTCGTCGCGCCGGTGCCGACAAGGCGCCCAAGCAGGTCAACACCAAGGACAACCTGAGCCTGGTGTCCGCTGAAAACGGCAAGACCCGGGGCAAGGGCGCAGCCGGCGATGCCAAGGCGCTGAACAACAAGCTGGCGGTGACTCAGGAAAGCCTCGACGCAACCCGTCGTGACAACGCCGAGCTCAAGGAGCGCATGGCGGACCTGCAAAGCCAGCTGGACAAGCTGCAGCGCCTGATCGAATTAAAGAACAACCAGTTGGCCAAGATGCAGGCCGAGGGCGCAGGTACTGCGGTACCTAGTGCCCAGCCAGCTCCGGCAATGCCAGCTGAGTTGGTGGCCAAGCCCGAAGCGCCAGCCCCAGTGGTGGCGCCAGCGGCCCCGGCCAGCGAGCCGGCTGCCAAGCCTGCTGAGGATGCCGTTCCCGCCAAGAGCGACGAAGATAAATACTCCGATCTGCTGACCAACCCGATCCTGCTGGGGCTGGTGGGTGGCGGTGCGGTATTGGCCTTGTTGCTGCTGTTGCTGTTGCTGGCTCGTCGCCGCAAGGCTCAGCAGGAAGCGGAGAAGCACTTGCGCATGGCGCGGGCACTGTCGGAGGAAAGCGATTTCACCGAGGAAATGGACCTGCCGGAAAGCAGCTTCGAAGGCCTTGAGGTTCCAGCCCCAAGCGTTAATCTCGCTCCAGCTCCAGCTCCAGCTCCAGCTCCAGCTCCAGCTCCAGCTCCAGCTCCAGCGCCGGTGGTGGCGCCCGCTCCGGTAGCCCCGGTCGAGCGGGCCACCGATGTGCTGGGCCAGGCTCAGAATCACATCGATGCCGGCCGCCTGAACCAGGCCGCGGCGATTCTCGAAGAAGCGGTCAAGTTGGAGCCGCAACGCAGTGATCTGCGTCTGAAGCTGATGGAGGTCTACGCGCATCAGGGTGACCGCAGCGCCTTTGTCGCCCAGGAACGGCAGTTGGTGGCCAATGGCGATAACCACGCTCAGGTCGAGCAACTGAAAAGTCGCTTCCCGGCAATGGTCGCGGTAGCGGCGGCAGCTGGCCTGGCCACTGCGGCCGTGGCAGCCGAACTGGATGCCGAGTACGTCAAGGAGCTGCTGCAGGACGAACCGCCAGCGCCTGAGCCGGCTGCTCCGGTAGAAGGCCTGGATGCGGATTTTGACCTGAGCCTGGATGACCTGGAGGCGGCTTCGCCGGCAGTGCTCACCCCTGAACCTGAAACCGAGCTGGAAGACTTCCCGTTGGATGACGACCTGAGCTTTGGCTCGGTGCTCGAGCAGCAGCTTGCTCCCGAGGAAAACCTGGACGACCTGGGTGATTTCGATCTGGACCTGGGGGCTGATCTACCGGCGGCGAAGCCGAGCGATGAAGATTTCTTGCTGAGCCTGGACGACGACCTCAAGGACCTGCCGGCAGGCGACGTGCCTACCGTCACCGACCCGGCCCTGGATGACCTGGACCTGTCGGCGGACTTCGATCTGTCCCTGGCCGATGAGCTGGATGCTGGCGCGGACTCCAAGGACGCCTTCACTTCCGAGCTGGATGATGTCAACGCCGAACTGGATCGTTTGAGCCAGAGCCTTGATCAGCCGGAGCCGGCGATCCCCAGCTTCACTGCCGAGGATGCCGCTGCAGCGCCTGATGAGGCGGACTTCGACTTCCTCTCCGGCAGCGATGAGGTGGCCACCAAGCTCGATCTGGCCCAGGCCTATATCGATATGGGGGATAACGACGGTGCGCGGGACATCCTCGGTGAGGTGCTGAGCGAAGGTAACGAAGGGCAGAAGAGCGAAGCCCAGGAGATGTTGGGGCGACTGGCCTGAAGCAACCTGATGCTTGAACAGAACGGCAGCCGATGAGGCTGCCGTTTTTGTTGGTGGCGCTGCGGTGGCGGTGAGGCTCAGGTCAGCAGGTCTTCGTAAAAGGCACCGAAGGGCCGGGTAGGGTGGGCGATCTGGATTTCCAGGATCCACAGACCCACTTGCGGGCAGGCGGCGAAATCTCCCAGGTCCCCAGCGCGGTAGATGGCGTGGGGAAAGTCGCTGACCCGATGGCCCTTGATATCCAGATTGAGTACCCAGCCCATGGCTCGGGCCTGTTCCTGTGCATAGCGATAGAGTTCAGGGCCAGCCATCTGGTGGCTCTGCCAGTGGTCGTGGACCTGGTCGAACAGGCTTTTCGCCGCGGCGGCACAGGCATGCATTTCAGCGTCGTCGCCGACCACGAACGTCGCCCCGCAATCACCTTCATGGCGATCCCAGACCACGCCCAGGTCGATGAAGAACAGATCGTTTTCCTGGAGTAGCGGATCGCCATCGGAGCGTTGCTTGAAGGTTTTCAGGGTATTGGCGCCAAAGCGGATCAGCAGCGGATGCCAGATTCGCTCCATACCCATCTCCCGCAGGACTTCCAGGCCCATTTCCCTGGCGGCGGATTCCTGCATGCCCGGATTGACCTGCCGGGCGATCTGCCCGATGGCCTCCCAGGTCATGCGCTTGGCATGGAGCATGCCCTCCAGGCTGTAGGCCAGGCCTACGGCTTCTTTGCTGGTTGCGATCATTCATCGGTTCTCGATCAGGGGGGGGCTTTGTTGTTTTCGATATATAAAAAACTATATAGCGTTTGCCCGGGGGCGGATGCAATCGCCCTGTGGGCGGCTGTATGGCTGATCAATCTGCAAACAAAGCCCGACAGCCCGTGGCGTCTATTGTCTGCGGCCCTATAATGAGCGCCTTTGCGCATATCAGCAGGCTGTAAGTTCTTGGCAAATATAGATAACCCGGCCGCCGAAATGGCAGCCGAAGGCTTTTCCCGAATCGCCCTGGGTGTGGAATACAAGGGCTCGCGCTACCGCGGCTGGCAGCGTCAGGCCTCCGGTGTGCCTAGTGTCCAGGAAACCCTGGAGAAGGCCCTGTCCCGGGTCGCGGATTCTCCGGTGGTGGTGTCCTGTGCCGGACGCACCGATGCTGGGGTGCATGCCTGCGGGCAGGTGGTGCATTTCGATACTCAGGCCGTGCGTTCGATGAAGGCCTGGGTGATGGGGGCCAATATCAATTTGCCCCACGACATCAGCGTCAGCTGGGCCAAGGAGATGCCCGCGCATTTTCACGCACGGTTCAAGGCGATCGCCCGGCGTTACCGTTATGTGATCTACAACGATCAGATCCGTCCAGCCCATCTCAACGAAGAAATCACCTGGAACCACCGGCCGCTGGATATCGAGCGCATGGCCCAGGCTGCCGCGTTCCTGGTGGGCACCCATGATTTCAGCGCGTTCCGGGCCGGGCAGTGCCAGGCCAAGTCGCCGATCAAGGAGATCCATCACCTTCGGGTCACCCGGCACGGCAAGATGATCGTCCTGGATATTCGTGCCAGCGCCTTCCTGCATCACATGGTGCGCAACATCGCCGGGGTGCTGATGACCATCGGTGCCGGCGAGCGGCCGGTGGAGTGGGCGCGAGAAGTGCTGGAAAGCCGGATCCGGCGTACTGGCGGCGTCACCGCCCATCCTTTTGGCCTGTACCTGGTGCAGGTCGAATACAAGGACGAGTTCCAGTTGCCCGAGCGATACATCGGGCCACATTTCCTCAGCGCATTCTCGGAACTTGACGGCTGACGCCCGGAAAAGCATTTGCTACCATCCGGGACTTTCCGGATTTGCCCCCGAGGTTCATGACATGCCAGCTGTTCGCAGCAAGATCTGCGGGATTACCCGCATAGAAGATGCGCTGGCAGCAGTGGCGGCGGGGGCCGATGCCATCGGCCTGGTGTTCTATGCCAAGAGCCCGCGGGCGGTGAATGTGCAGCAGGCGCGGGCAATCATCGCCGCCTTGCCGCCGTTCGTGACCAGCGTCGGCCTCTTCGTCAATGCCAGTCGTTGCGAGCTGGGGGAGATTCTCGACGCCGTACCGCTGGACTTGCTGCAGTTTCATGGCGATGAGTCGGCGGCTGATTGCGAGGGCTATCACCGGCCCTATATCAAGGCGTTGCGGGTCAAGGCCGGGGATGACATCGCGGCGGCCTGCCTGGCCTATCCGCGGGCCAGCGGGATTCTGCTGGATACCTATGTCGAAGGCGTGCCGGGTGGAACCGGCGAGGCGTTCGACTGGTCCCTGGTTCCTCAGGGGCTGAGCAAGCCGATCATTCTTGCCGGTGGTCTCACGCCAGATAACGTGGCGGCAGCCATCGCCCGGGTGCGCCCGTATGCGGTGGATGTCAGCGGCGGGGTGGAGCAGGGCAAGGGCATCAAGGACCCGGCAAAGATTCAGGCATTTATGCAGGCAGTGCGTCGCAGCAACGAGTCGATGTGACGGCTGGCAGTCTGCCGCCGTCCATAACACCACTGTACAAAACAGGCAGGCGTCGCCTTCAGGCGGGGTCGGAATCGAGTGGCAACCGCTCTGGAGCGGGTTGTCGGGATGGCTGAGGAAAGGTTCGTTGCAGGCAGGTCGAGCCCGGTGCTGACCGCGGCAGCGAACTGATCATCGCCGCACACATGAATTTAGCTCAAGGGCATACGCGGGGCTGCGAACCAGAGCGTTCGGGCCGCCGGTACTGGAGAAAGAAAGCATGAGCAACTGGTTAGTAGACAAACTGATCCCTTCGATCATGCGTTCCGAGGTGAAGAAAAGCTCGGTGCCTGAAGGTCTTTGGCACAAGTGCCCATCCTGCGAGGCGGTGCTCTATCGTCCGGAGCTGGAAAAGACCCTGGATGTTTGCCCCAAGTGCAACCACCACATGCGCATCGGGGCGCGTGCCCGTATCGATATCTTCCTCGACGCCGAAGGCCGTGCCGAACTGGGCGCTGACCTGGAGCCAGTGGACCGTCTGAAGTTCCGCGACGGCAAGAAGTACAAGGACCGCCTGACCGCTGCGCAGAAGCAGACCGGCGAGAAAGATGCGCTGATCTCCATGAGTGGCACCCTGCTGGGCATGCCGGTGGTGGTCTCGGCTTTCGAATTTTCCTTCATGGGGGGCTCCATGGGTGCCATCGTCGGCGAGCGTTTCGTGCGCGCCGCCAACTACGCCCTGGAAAACCGCTGCCCGATGATCTGCTTCTCCGCCTCCGGTGGTGCGCGGATGCAGGAAGCCCTGATCTCTCTGATGCAGATGGCCAAGACCTCCGCGGTACTGGCGCGCCTGCGTGAAGAAGGCATCCCGTTCATCTCCGTGTTGACCGACCCGGTCTACGGCGGTGTTTCCGCCAGCCTGGCGATGCTGGGCGACGTGATTGTCGCCGAGCCAAAAGCCCTGGTGGGCTTCGCCGGTCCTCGAGTGATCGAGCAGACCGTGCGGGAAAAACTGCCTGAAGGTTTCCAGCGCAGTGAGTTCCTGCTGGAGCATGGTGCGATCGACATGATCATCTCCCGTCAGGAACTGCGTCCGCGCTTGGGCAACCTGCTGGCCCAGCTGATGGGCCTGCCGACGCCGGAATTCGTCGCGGCGCCGGTCGAGCCGATCGTGGTGCCGCCGGCTCCAGCAAACCTATGACCCAACGTACCCTGGGCGAATGGCTCGCCTACCTCGAGCAGTTGCACCCCTCGGCCATCGACATGGGGCTGGCGCGCTCGCAGCAGGTAGCGTCCCAGATGGGGCTGGGCAAGCCGGCGCCCCGGGTGGTCACGGTCACCGGTACCAATGGCAAGGGCTCTACCTGCGCTTTTGTCGCTTCCCTGCTGCGGGCCCAGGGCCTGCAGGTGGGGGTCTACAGTTCTCCGCACCTGCTGCGCTATAACGAGCGGGTGCAGATCAATGGCGTCGAGGCCACTGACGAGCAGTTGTGCGAAGCCTTTGCTGCGGTAGAGGCGGGGCGCGGCGAAGTCACCCTGACTTACTTCGAGATGGGCACTCTGGCAGCGTTCTGGCTGTTTCAGCAGGCGGCGCTGGATGCCGTGGTCCTGGAGGTGGGGTTGGGTGGCCGCCTGGATACGGTCAATCTGGTGGATGCCGACCTGGCGTTGGTGACCAGTATTGGTGTCGATCACATCGAATACCTGGGCGATTCCCGCGAATCCGTGGCCTTCGAGAAGGCCGGGATCTTTCGTCCTGGCGCTCCGGCGCTATGTGGCGACCTGGATCCGCCGCAACCCTTGCTGGACAAGGCGCGGGAGCTGGGCTGTCCGTTTTTCCTGCGGGGGCGGGACTTTGATCTTGGGGTCACTGACCAGCATTGGCAGTGGCGTGGCCTGGATGCCCAGGGCAAGCCGGTCGAGCTGCAAGACCTGCCATTGCTGGATCTGCCTATGGAAAATGCCGCTCTGGCGTTGCAGGCCTATCTGCTCACCGGTTTGCCATGGCAGCCGGAGCGGATCAGCGCAGCCTTGCGCCAGACCCGGGTTACCGGGCGTCTGGATCGCCGGCAGGTCGACTGGCAGGGCAAGCGCCTGAACCTGCTGCTGGACGTCGGTCACAACCCCCATGCCGCCCAGTACCTGGCTGAGCGCCTGGCGCGCCGGCCTGTGCCGGGCAAGCGTCTGGCGGTGTTCGGGCTGCTGGCGGACAAGGATCTGGAGGGCGTGATTGGCTGCCTGAAAGGGGCGGTCCGGCACTGGGCGGTAGCGCCTCTGGATACGCCGCGGGCGCGCCCGGTGGAGGATTTGCAGCAGGCTCTGGAGAACCTTGGTGCTCCGGTAGCGTCCTATTCCAGTGTGGCTGCCGCGCTGGAAGCGCAATGCGCGCAAGCCACTGCAGATGACGAAATTCTGCTGTTCGGTTCTTTTTATTGTGTTGCCGAGGCGCTTGAGTGGCTCGCCCGGCGCTCCACGGAGGAAGCTGCACATGGCAATGCTGGATAACGTCTACAAGCAGCGAATGGTCGGAGCACTGGTGTTGGTGGCCTTGGCGGTGATCTTTCTGCCAATGCTGTTCTCGCGCGAGGATGAGCAGCGTCATGTGACGGTGGATGTGCCGTCGGCGCCGCAAGCCGCGGCCATGCCGCAGGTCCAGGTCGAGCCGGTAGTTGTGCCAGAGCCTCAGGTACTGCCCGAGGGCTCTGTGCCAGCCGACGAGCACGAGCCTGTGGTGCAGCAAGCGCCATCGACCCCGATCGCACCGGCCCCGGTGGTGGCTCCTGCTCCGACCGTGGCCAGCAAGCCTGCGCCTGTGGCCAAGCCTGCGCCAACACCGGTTCCGCCGCAGCCCGTGGCCAGTGCCAAGCCCGATACCAGCCAGAGCCGGGTCGATGCCAATGGCTTGTCCGTCAGTTGGTCGGTGCAACTGGCCAGTCTGTCGAGCCGTGAAAGCGCGGAAAACCTGCAGAAAACCCTGCGTAGCCAGGGTTATAACGCCTATATCCGTTCCGCCGAAGGCAAGAACCGGGTATTTGTCGGGCCGCTGATCGAGCGCGCCGAAGCTGATCGCCTGCGTGACCTGCTGGGGCGTCAGCATAATCTCAAGGGTTTCGTGGTGCGCTTCCAGCCAGAGCGTGGCTAAGGCTATCCGCTTGATTTTAAAAGCACAGTGAATCGCAGCTTACCGACAGCCAAGCGCTCTGTTAAAATGCGCCGCCTTATCCGTCTGTAGGCTGCACTGTGCCATTTACCTGGGTTGACTGGGCGATCGTTGCAATAATCGCCATCTCCGCTTTGATCAGCTTGAGCCGCGGTTTCGTCAAAGAAGCCTTGTCGTTGCTTACCTGGATCATCGCAGGAGTCGTTGCCTGGATGTTTGGTGGCTCACTGTCCGAGTACCTCGGCGGTTATATCGAAACTCCCTCGGCTCGCGTGATCGCGGGCTGCGCAATCATGTTTGTCGCCACCTTGCTGGTGGGGGCAATGGTCAACTATCTCATCGGCGAGTTGATTCGCGTCACCGGCCTCTCCGGGACCGATCGATTCCTCGGCATGGCCTTCGGCGCTGCGCGTGGCGCGCTGCTGGTGGTCGTGGCGATCGGGCTCCTGAGCCTGGGGCCGGTACAGCAGGATTCCTGGTGGCAACAGTCGCGACTGGTGCCACAATTTCTATTGGTTGCAGACTGGTCCAAGAACCTCATATTGGGGTGGAGCAGTCAGTGGCTGGCCAGCGGTATCAGCGTACCCGCTGATATACCGTTCAAGGAGCACCTCTTACCGGCCAAAACGCCTCAGTAAGATGGGTTCAGTTCAGTTTCATTAAGTAGGGGTTGCGTCGCATGTGTGGCATCGTCGGTATCGTCGGTAAGTCGAACGTCAATCAGGCGCTGTATGACGCGCTAACCGTCCTCCAGCACCGCGGCCAGGACGCTGCCGGTATCGTGACCAGCCATGATGGCCGGTTATTCCTGCGCAAGGACAACGGCCTGGTGCGTGATGTGTTCCAGCAGCGGCACATGCAGCGCCTGGTAGGCCATATGGGCATCGGCCATGTCCGCTATCCAACCGCGGGCAGCTCGACCTCGGCCGAGGCTCAGCCGTTCTACGTCAACTCGCCTTACGGCATCACCCTGGCGCACAACGGCAACCTGACCAATGTGGAGCAGTTGGCCAAGGAGATCTACGAGTCCGACCTGCGCCACGTCAACACCAACTCCGACTCTGAAGTGCTGCTCAACGTGTTCGCCCACGAGCTGGCCCAGCGCGGCAAGTTGCAGCCTACCGAGGAAGACGTGTTTGCCGCCGTCACCGACGTGCACAACCGTTGCGTGGGTGGCTACGCGGTGGTGGCCATGATCACCGGCTACGGCATTGTCGGTTTCCGTGACCCCCACGGTATCCGTCCGATCGTCTTCGGCCAGCGTCATACCGACGAAGGCGTGGAATACATGATCGCCTCGGAAAGCGTTTCCCTGGATGTGCTGGGTTTCACCCTGATTCGCGACCTGGCTCCGGGCGAAGCGGTCTACATCACTGAAGAGGGCAAGCTCTACACCCGCCAGTGCGCCACCAACCCGCAACTCACGCCGTGCATCTTCGAACACGTATATCTGGCCCGTCCGGATTCGATCATTGATGGCGTCTCGGTGTACAAGGCGCGCCTGCGCATGGGTGAGAAACTGGCAGAGAAGATCCTGCGCGAGCGTCCTGAGCACGATATCGACGTGGTGATCCCGATTCCGGATACCAGCCGCACTGCGGCGCTGGAGCTGGCGAACCATCTGGGGGTCAAGTTCCGCGAAGGTTTCGTCAAGAACCGTTACATCGGCCGTACCTTCATCATGCCGGGCCAGGCGGCGCGGAAGAAATCCGTACGCCAGAAGCTCAATGCGATCGAACTGGAATTTCGCGGCAAGAACGTGATGCTGGTGGACGACTCCATCGTCCGTGGCACTACTTGCAAGCAGATTATCCAAATGGCCCGTGAAGCGGGTGCGAAGAACGTCTACTTCTGCTCGGCTGCACCGGCCGTGCGTTACCCGAACGTGTATGGCATCGACATGCCGAGCGCCCACGAGTTGATCGCCCACAATCGTTCGACCCAGGACGTGGCAGACCTGATCGGCGCCGACTGGCTGATCTACCAGGACTTGCCGGACCTGATCGAGGCGGTCGGTGGTGGCAAGATCAAGATCGAGAACTTCGACTGCGCGGTGTTCGACGGCAAGTACGTTACCGGCGACGTCGACGAGGCCTACCTGAACAAGATCGAGAACGCTCGTAACGACGCGTCCAAGGCCAAGACCCAGGCGGTCAGCGCCATCATCGATCTGTACAACAACTGATCCAGAGCATTTAAGAAGACATTAGGAGTAGGCGGCATGAGTCAGGATTGGGATGCCGGTCGGCTGGACAGCGACCTTGAAGGCGTAGCGTTCGATACCCTGGCGGTGCGCGCCGGCCAACACCGCTCGCCGGAAGGCGAGCACGGTGACCCGATGTTCTTCACCTCCAGCTATGTGTTCCGTACGGCCGCCGATGCGGCGGCGCGGTTTGCTGGCGAAGTGCCGGGCAACGTCTATTCGCGCTACACCAACCCCACCGTGCGTTCCTTCGAAGAGCGCATCGCGGCGCTGGAAGGGGCTGAGCAGGCTGTGGCGACCGCCACTGGCATGGCGGCCATTCTCTCGGTGGTCATGAGCCTGTGCAGCGCCGGCGATCATGTGCTGGTGTCGCGCAGCGTGTTCGGCTCCACCATCAGCCTGTTCGAGAAGTACTTCAAGCGCTTTGGTATTGAAGTCGATTACGTGCCCCTGGCGGACCTGTCCGGCTGGGATGCGGCGATCAAGAGTAATACCAGGCTGCTGTTCGTCGAGTCGCCCTCCAATCCGCTGGCCGAGCTGGTGGATATCGCCGCGTTGGCGGAGGTGGCCCATGCCAAGGGCGCAATGCTGGTGGTGGATAACTGTTTCTGCACTCCGGCCTTGCAGCAGCCGTTGAAGCTGGGAGCGGACGTGGTGGTGCATTCGGCGACCAAGTTCATCGACGGCCAGGGTCGGTGCATGGGCGGCGTGGTGGCCGGGCGCAGCGAGCAGATGAAAGAAGTGGTGGGTTTCCTGCGTACCGCCGGGCCGACCCTGAGCCCGTTCAATGCCTGGATCTTCCTCAAGGGCCTGGAAACCCTCAACCTGCGGATGCGTGCTCATTGTGCCAATGCCCTGGCCCTGGCTGAGTGGCTGGAGCAGCAGGATGGCGTCGAGAAGGTGCACTACGCAGGCCTTGCCAGCCATCCGCAGCACGAACTGGCCAAGCGTCAGCAGCGTGGTTTTGGCGCGGTGGTGAGTTTTGAGGTCAAGGGCGGCAAAGAGGGCGCCTGGCGCTTTATCGATGCCACGCGACTGATCTCCATTACCGCCAACCTCGGCGACAGCAAAACCACCATCACCCATCCGAGCACCACGTCCCACGGGCGCCTGGCGCCTCAGGAGCGTGAAGCGGCAGGCATTCGCGACAGCCTGATCCGCATCGCGGTGGGGCTGGAGGACGTGGTCGACCTGCAAGCCGACCTGGCTCGCGGCCTGGCAGCCTTGTGATCGAGTTGTCCACGCCCCAGGGCGGCGGCAACGGGCGTGTCGCGCTGGTGACCGGCGCGGCCCGGGGTATCGGCCTGGGTATCGCTGCCTGGCTGATCAGCGAAGGCTGGCAGGTGGTGTTGACCGACCTCGATCGTGAGCGTGGCTCCAGGGTGGCCAAGGTGCTGGGTGAAAGTGCCTGGTTCATCACCATGGACGTGGCCGATGAAGTGCAAGTGGCCCAGGGGGTGGCTGAGGTGCTGGGGCAGTTCGGGCGCCTCGACGCCCTGGTCTGCAATGCCGCTGTGGCCGACCCGCACAACATCACCCTGGAAAGCCTGGATCTGGCCTACTGGAATCGGGTCATGGCGGTGAACCTGGGCGGGCCGATGCTGCTGGCCAAGCACTGTGCGCCGTATTTGCGCGCCCATGGCGGCGCCATCGTCAATCTGGCGTCTACCCGCGCCAGGCAATCGGAGCCTGACAGCGAAGCCTACGCGGCGAGCAAGGGGGGGCTGCTGGCCTTGACTCATGCCCTGGCGATCAGCCTGGGGCCGGAGATTCGGGTCAATGCGGTAAGCCCCGGCTGGATCGATGCCCGGGATCCTGCGGCGCGTCGCGCAGAGCCATTATCCGATGCCGATCATGCCCAGCATCCGGCAGGCAGGGTAGGGACGGTGGAAGATGTGGCCTCCATGGTGGCCTGGCTGCTGTCCCGCAATTCGGGCTTTGTCACCGGCCAGGAATTCGTGGTGGACGGTGGCATGACCAAGAAAATGATTTATCAGGAATAAGGGTGGTAGCGAGTTTGTGGCCGCAAGCCCAAGAGGAGCGCCTCTGGCTCTTGGTGCGAAGTTTCTGCTTGCTGCTGTTTTTGAAAAAAACTTCAAGCCTGCTATTGACTTAGCTTCGTTACCTGCGTAAATTTCGCGGCCTCAGCGAAGCAAAGGGTGATTAGCTCAGCCGGGAGAGCGTCTGCCTTACAAGCAGAATGTCGGCGGTTCGATCCCGTCATCACCCACCATTCCCTGAGTCTCTTTCGCAAGAAAGAGGGAAGCTTCCAAGGAAGCCTCCAACCGACGCGCAGCGGTAGTTCAGTCGGTTAGAATACCGGCCTGTCACGCCGGGGGTCGCGGGTTCGAGTCCCGTCCGCTGC
>NZ_JBXAJU010000009.1:0-22911 GCF_058797595.1 Pseudomonas sp. GW823-FHT02C05
CGAACTCAGAAGTGAAACGATGCATCGCCGATGGTAGTGTGGGGTTTCCCCATGTGAGAGTAGGTCATCGTCAAGATCAAATTCCAAAACCCCTGTCTGCTCACGCAGACAGGGGTTTTGTTTTTGTGCGCTATAAAGCCTGGGCTGTGTGGCAGAAGCAGATTGCAGGGTGGATTCAGGGCTTCATCAGCATCGAGTAAGCAGTCATCAAGACCACATTGTTTGCCTCTTACGCCCTGTTCTTACGCATCTTGCTGCTTCTACGGGCGATTAACTTACGCCACCAGATATAGATGCCGGTCAGTGCCAGCACGGCAATCAGAACGCCCAATAGAGCAATGATCACCTGCCCCGTGGTACCGATGATCCTGCCTCCATGTATGGGCAGTTGCAGTCGGTAGAAGCGCTCTCCGAGGGTGCCTTGCCCCGCTATCTCCTGCCCCAGCAAGCGCCCATCCGTACCGTGGAAGAACAGCCAGGACTTACCATGGGCTTGGCTGTCATGCCGACCAAAACCTGCTCCATAGAAGTTGTATTCAAAGCTGTAATACAACTCACCAATCGTCTCCTTCAAGCCCAGCCGCTGCCCCTCTTCCAGAGCCCGTTCATAGGCCTGTTGATAAGTCAGCCGGGTTATCCCCAGCTCTGCCGCCGGTACTCGTCCCCGAGCTTCATAGACGCTGGGTTCGATGGACGAGAGCAATGACACCACGGGTTTGAACACCTGGCTCGGCAGGTTCATGGCTACGCTACTGATGGCGATCGGCAGCAGTAGCAGCCATAACCACAAGCCTGCGGCGCGATGCAGGTCGAAGTTGAGCCGATAGGCATGGCCGCCCTTGATCTTCCAGGCCGTGGCCCACTTGTGCCAGAACGGCCGTCCACGAGGCAGGGTCAGCAGCAAGGCAACAAAACAGTCGATGACCCAGGCAATGGCCACCAGCCCCATCAACCACAGCCCCCAATTGCCGGGCAGGCTCAGGTTGTAGTGGAACTCCAGCAGAAAAGGCACCAGGTTCTGCCGCTGGAAGCAGCAGGCGCCCCAAAAGCGCTGCCCCTGCTGATGGGCCGTAACCGGGTCCAAGTAAAATACTTGATTGCGCTCGGTATACGGTTGGCCGGTGGCCGGGTCGGTGCGTGGCACCGCTGCCAGCAGCGCGGCATGCCCGGCTTCTTGTGGATATTCCATGTACCAGACCTGCAGCCTCGGGTGCTCGGCCTGAACGCTATCCACCAGTGCGCCGGGGGCCAGCACCGGCCCCTTGCCAGGCGTGTGATAGAACTCGGGGTTGAGCCACTCATCCAGCTCGTGATGAAAGGCCAGGACACTCCCGGTCAGCCCGGCCAGCAGCAGGAACACTGCGGTGGCCAGGCCCATGTAGCGGTGCAATAGAACCAGAATGGCGCGCATGACATTTTTCCGTAGAGACGACAAAGCCAGCGGCTGCTGACAGGCGCTGGCTTTGTTGGCGTCAACCTAGATCAGAACTGGTAGCTCACCGTGGCGGCGACATTGCGCTCTTCGCCCAAGTAGCAGTAGCTCAAGCTTGCACAGGAGGCGACGTAGGACTCATTGGTCAGGTTGTTGGCATTGAGCCGTACATCCACTCCCTTGAGGCCCAGCTTGCCCAGGTCATAGCCGATGGAGGCATCGAAGAGCGTGTAGGCCGGTACCTTCATGGTGTTCTCGGCATCGGCCCAGCTGTAGCCCACATAGCGCACACCGCCGCCCAGGCGCAGGCCATCCAGCGTCGCGCTGTCGAACTTGTAGTCGGCCCACAGCGACGCCATCTGCCGCGGTGCCTGAGTAGGCGAGTTGCCCTTGTTCTCGATGAGGTTGGTGGCGCTGCTCAGGGTGCTGGTCATCGACTTCGAATACTGGATGTCGGTGAAGGTATAGCTGCCCAGCAGTTTCAGGTTGTCGGTCAGCTGCATGTGGGCTTCCAGCTCCAGCCCCTGGGAGCGAACAGCACCCACCGCACGATAGAAGTTTTCCTGGGGCAGCTTCGACGCCAGGTTCTCCTGGTCGATGCGGAACAACGAGGCAGTGAACAAGTTGTCCGTACCTGGTGGCTGATATTTCAGCCCGACTTCCCATTGGGTGCCGTCGGTGGGTGGCAGCGGATTGCCTGCGCTGTCTGCGTAGGAGTTGGGGTTGAATGACTCGGAATAGCTGACGTAAGGCGCCAGACCGTTATCGAACAGATAGAGCGCGCCTGCACGCCCAGTGAGCTTGGTGCGTTTGTCGCTGATTTCGGTGCCCAGTGGGCGCTGGGCTTCAGCCAGGCGGTTTTCATCCGAGGTCTCCACCCAGTCCTGGCGCAGCCCCAGGGAGAAGCGCCATTTGTCCAGCTCGATCAGGTCCTGCAAGTACACGCCGGTCTGTTCCAGGCGCCGCAAATAGCTGGTGTGGCTGTAGTAGTTGATCGTCGAGTTGCCATAGACCGGGTTGAATGCATTGATCGGCTGTAGCGTTCCCTGGTCCCAGTCGACCACGGTCTTGCGCCGTTGATAGTCGGCTCCCAGCAGTAAGGTGTGCTTGACGTCGCCGGTGAGGAATTCGGCCTGCAGCATGTTATCGACGATGAAGGAGTGGAGCTTCTCATCTCCACCCGAGTAATAGCGGTTCAGGTCATTGCTGGTGGCATTGGTCCAGCCATAGGCATAGACCTGGTCGAGCTTCACCTTGGAGTCCAGGTAGCGGAAGTTCTGGCGGGCGGTGAAGGTGTCGTTGAAACGATGCTCGAACTGATAGCCGAAGGACTGTTGATCGCGCTTGTAGCCATCCACGCCCGGCTCGCCCTCGAAGAAATGCTCGGAAATGCGCTGGCCATTGCGCTGGTTCAGGGTGCCGTTGGCCGGCATGCCGCCGTGGTAGCCGCCATCGGGGTCATTCTGCAAATAGGCCTGGAGCGTCAGGGAGGTGTCTTCACTGAAGTCGATACTCAGGGTCGGTGACAGGGCGAAGCGTTTTTCCTTCGCGTGGTCGAACTGAGTGTCGGACTTGTCCGTCAGGCCGATCAACCGATAGGCAACGCGCTTGTCGTCATCGAGCGGGCCGCTGAAGTCGAACCCCAGGCCCTGTTTGCCCTGGGTGCCCACGGTTGCCTGAATCTGGTGATAGGGCTCGTAGAGAGGCTTTTTGCTGGTCAGGGCCACCAGGCCGCCAGGGGAACTGCGGCCATAAAGCACCGATGAGGGGCCCTTGAGAATATCCACCCGTTCGAGGAAGTAGGGGTCGACCTGCATGCTGCTGTAGGTGCCGCTGTCACCCATGGACTTGAGGCTATCGAGGTAGATGTTGTCCACCGAACCATCATTGAAGCCGCGCATCGCTACATAGTCGTAGCGATGGGTGGCGCCATAGGGATTGGTCAGCACGCCGGGGGTGTAGCGCATGGTCTGGGCGACGGTTTGCGCGCCCTGGTCGTCGATCTGTTCACGGGTGACCACCGAGACGCTTTGCGAGGTCTCCAGCAACGCGGTACTGGTCTTGGTGGCGATCTGACTGTGCGTCGCGTTGTAGCCATCCATGCTGCCCAATGCGTTGCCCAGGGCGAAGCCCTTGACCTCAGTGGCGGGCAGGGTCAGGGCGCTGCCCTGGGGCAGGGGCCGCAGCACGTAGCTGCCGCCGTCCTGGCTGACCGCCTCCAGTCCCGAACCCCGCAGCAGCTGGTTCAGGCCTTGGGGAATGGAGTAGTCGCCCTGGAGCCCGGGGGACTGCCTGCCCTGGGTCAGGGCCGGGGTGGTGGACAGGGTGATCCCGGCCTGCCGGGCGAACTGGTTGAGGGCATCGCCGAGGTTGCCCGGGGCCACGCTGTAGCTGTGACGCGGGGCATCAACAGCGCTAGCGGCGGCCAGCACCTGGGGCGCCACTGTGCCGAGGCCGATGCTGGAGCACAGCAGGGCGGCGCGGATGGCTTGGCGCAAGGGGCGGGCGCAGGGAGAGCTTGGGCGGGTGTCGCGCAGAGTCATGGTAGGTTCCGTTGAAGTCGCAGGAAGCAGATTGAAGTGCTTACTGACTAAGCCGGACGTCCTGGCAAAACCCGCCAAAAAAAATCACCCCAGTGAATTTCAAGCCACGGGCCCCAAGGTCACCCACCAACGGGTGCGGTAGCGCAACTGCACTGGCAGGGTCTGGGGCAGGATGGCCAGCAACTTGTCGGTGTCTTCCAGGCGGAACACACCTGAAAGGCGCAGATTGCCAACCGCTGCCGAGCAGCCCAGATAGCCATGGCGATAGCGGCCGACCTCCTGGAGGAAGTCGTCCAGGCGCATGTTGCGCGTAACGATCAGGCCATCGGCCCAGGCGCCGACGTCCATCGCCAGGGGGGCCGCAGGTTCGGCCAGGCCATGGCTGATCTGATAGCTCTGACCTGCTTCCACCCGGGCGCTACGGCCGTCGGCGGTGTGCGGCGCATGAATGGCCACGCTGCCGTGGGTCACGCTCAGGCGCGTGCAGCGTTCCTCCACGCGCACCACGAAGCGGGCGTCGAAGCCTTCCAGCAGGGCGTGGCGGCTCTCCACCAGCAGCGGGCGGGCAGGGCCGTGATCGGCTCCACAGGACACCATGATCTCGCCCCGGCGCAGTTTGATCAGGCGCTGCTCGGCATTGAAGTTGAGGTCCGCCGCGCTGTCGGTATTGAGTTCCAGGCGGGTGCCATCGGGCAACTGGAAGCCTCGCTGCTCGCCGACGGCGGTGGCAAAGTCTGCGTTCCATTGTTGCCAGCCCAGCAGATCCTTGCCGACCCAGGCACTGGAGCCCAGGAGCAGGGCGCCACTGAGCAGTTTCAGGGCCTGGCGCCGGCCCAGGCGCTGACTGCTGTGTTCCAGGGTATGCAAGGCCACCTGAGCCCCCGGCACTGAACGCAGGTTGGCCGTGAGTTCCTGCTGCAACGATTGCACCCGCTGCCAGGCCAGTTCGTGCTCCTGGTGCGCCGCCCGCCACAGATCGCACTGTTGCTGCAGCTTGGGGTTGGCACCGTTGTTGCGCAGGCGCAGCAACCAGTTGATTGCTTGCTTGACCACCAGGTGATCGGGATTGGGTTTGAGCGGCAGGCTGGCGGGAAAGTTATCCACAGGCTTCAGCTCTCGTAGCGCAGCAGGTAGCAATGGTAGAGCGCCTGGGCGACATAACGCTCGACGGTACGCAGGGATAGGCCCATCTGCTGAGCAATCTGCTTGTGGGTAAGTTCCTCGCACTGAGCCAGGAGAAAAGCCTGACGTACTTTCGGCTTCAGCCCTTCAAGCATCCGCGCAATGCTTTCCAGCAGCTCCAGAATCAACGCCCGAGCTTCAGCGCCGGGTGTTTCGGCTTCGGGCAAGTGGGCGATGGTTTCCAGATAGGCACGTTCGATTTCCTCGCGGCGCCAGTGATCGATTACCAGCCCCCGAGCGATGGTGCGTAAAAAAGCCCGGGGGGCCTTGAGTTCCAGACGTTCAGTTTTCTGCAGCAGGCGTACGAAGGTGTCCTGAGCCAGGTCGGCAGCATCCGCGGCATTGCCCAGGCGCTGGCGCAGCCAGCTGTTGAGCCAGCCATGGTGATGGCTGTAGAGCGTCTGTACGGCGAACTCGGGTGATGACATGGACGCGGACTGCCTGAGTGTCACTAATGATAATTAGTCGCATTGTCATTGAGGCTTTATCGATTTGGCAATAAGCAGCGCACTGTCGGTCATCTGAAAATGTGCCACGGATGCTCTGGAACACCGTTCGGCGGGATTAGGTAAATTCAGGCGAGTAATTCAGAAAAATCTCTAAGGGTTCGCAGATTCTTGCCGAAAGACTGATAAGACATGCGTGCACCAAAGTAGAGCGGTCAGAGAACATCGCCTGCGCTGTTACATGGAATGTTGCATTACGGACGCATCCCCACTTTCGGCATAAGAAGTCCCATGAAATGAATCTCAAGTTCAGCCATAAAATCCTTTTGGCCGCCTCCGGCGTAGTGGTTCTGGCTTTTGCGTTGTTCACCTTGTACAACGACTACCTGCAGCGAAACACCATCCGACAGAACCTCGAATCCTCTATCCAGCAGGCCGGTGAGCTCACCTCCAGCAGTGTGCAGAACTGGATGAGCGGGCGGATCCTGGTGCTCGAGAACCTCGCGCAGAACGTTGCTCACCAAGGTCAGAACGCAGATTTCCCAGGGCTGGTGGACCAACCGGCCTTTACCTCGAACTTCCAGTTCACCTACGTCGGCCAGGCCAACGGTACCTTCACCCAGCGCCCTGACGCGAAGATGCCCGACGGCTACGACCCGCGTCAGCGCCCCTGGTACAAGCAGGCCGTCGCCGCCGACAAGACCATGCTGACCCCGCCCTACATGGCGGCTGTCGGTGGCCTGGTGGTGACCATCGCCATGCCGGTGAAAAAGCAGGGTGAACTGCTGGGCGTGGTTGGTGGCGACCTGAGCCTGGAAACCCTGGTGAAGATCATCAACTCGGTGGATTTCGGTGGCCTGGGCCACGCCTTCCTAGTCAGTGCCGACGGTCAAGTGATCGTCAGCCCGGACAAGGACCAGGTGATGAAGAACCTCAAGGACATCTACCCCGGCGCCAACGTACGGATCGAAAACGGCAACCAGGAAGTGGTCCTGAACAAACAGGAACGCATCCTCTCCTTCACCCCGGTGACCGGCTTGCCGAATGCCGAGTGGTACATCGGTCTGTCCATCGACAAGGACAAGGCCTACGCACCGCTGAGCCAATTCCGTACTTCCGCCTTGATCGCGATGTTTATCGCCGTGGCGGTGATCGCCGTACTGCTGACCCTGCTGATCCAGGTGTTGATGCGCCCACTGATCACCATGGGCCGTGCGATGCAGGACATCGCCCAGGGCGAGGGCGACCTGACCCGGCGCCTGGTGGTGGAGAGCAAGGACGAATTCGGCGAACTGGGCAGCTCGTTCAACCAGTTCGTCGAGCGGATCCATGCCTCGATTTCCGAAGTGTCCTCGGCCACCCGCCAGGTACACGACCTGTCCCAGCGCGTGATGGCTTCGTCCAACGCTTCGATCATCGGTTCCGACGAGCAGAGCGCCCGCACCAACAGCGTGGCCGCCGCGATCAACGAACTGGGGGCCGCAACCCAGGAAATCGCCCGTAACGCCGCCGATGCCTCGCAGCACGCCAGTGGCGCCAGCGAGCAGGCCGACGACGGTCGCCAAGTGGTGGAACAGACCATCCAGGCCATGACCGAGCTGTCGCAGAAGATCAGCCTGTCCTGCACCCAGATCGAGACCCTGAACGCCAGCACCGACAACATCGGGCACATTCTCGATGTGATCAAGGGCATCTCCCAGCAGACCAACTTGCTGGCCCTCAACGCGGCCATCGAAGCGGCCCGTGCCGGCGAAGCCGGTCGTGGCTTCGCCGTGGTGGCCGACGAGGTGCGCAACCTGGCTCATCGTACCCAGGAGTCGGCGGAAGAGATCCACAAGATGATCACCTCCTTGCAGGTCGGCTCCCGTGAAGCGGTGTCGACCATGAACGCCAGCCAGGCGTCCAGCGAAGAGAGCGTCGAAGTGGCCAACCAGGCCGGTGCGCGGCTGGTCAGCGTGACTCAGCGGATCGGCGAGATCGATGGCATGAACCAGTCGGTGGCGGCGGCGACCGAAGAGCAGACGGCCGTGGTGGAGACCCTCAATGTCGACATCAACCAGATCAACCTGCTGAACCAGCAGGGCGTGGCCAACCTCAACGAAACCCTGAAGGATTGCGATGCCCTGTCGCAGCAGGCCAGCCGCCTGAAGCAGCTGGTGGACAGCTTCAAGATCTGAGGTTTCGCGTCACTTTCAAGCCCGCTCCCGCCTCACGGCAGGACGGGCTTTTTCATGGGTAGCGATCAGGCCGGGTGGTCGCCCAGCAGCCCCAGGTGAGTATTGATCACCTGCAACAGGCGCTGGCGCTGGGACTTGATGAAGAAGTGATTGCCGGCCACTTCGATCAGCTCGAACTCACGGCCGGTGAACTCGCGCCAGTTGAGCATGAGGCTGGCCGTGGCCAGCGGGTCCTCGCTGCCGTAGAAGGCCGTCAACGGCACATCCAGGCAACCGCTGGAGGTGTCGTACCAGGTTTCGAAAAGCTTCAAGCCGTTGCGCAGCAGGCGTTCATAGGATTGCAGGTCGTTCTGCCCGCGGGGCATCTCCAGGGGGCTGGCGCCGAGGGTCAGGATCGCCTCGCGAAACGCGGCGATGGGCAGAGAGTGGAGCAGGGGGCGGCGCGGCAGGCTGTCCGGGCTGCGACAGCCGGAGACGAACAGGTGGCGGGTCTGCTGGGGAAAGCGTTCCTGGGCATGCTTGCTGGTCTCGTAGGCCAGCAGCGCGCCCAGGCCGTGGCCGAACAGTGCATGGGGCTCGCCGAGCCAGGGGTCGAGGGCGGCGAAGGTGTTTTCCAGCAGGCTGGGCCAGTTGTCGCAGGGTGCTTCGTCACGGCGCGGACCGTGCCCCGGAAGGTTGAGCACCACCAGCTCGATATGATCGGCCAGGCCGCTGGACCAGACCCGCATTTGCTCGGCTGCCGCCCCGGCCTGGGGAAAGCAGATCAGGCGGATCCGGGTGGCTTGCCCGGGTTTGATCACCAGCGTCCATTGTCGGGTGTCGGTGTACACAGCTTTTCCTTAAGCAAGTGGGCCGGCACTGCGCCGGCCAGAGGCAGCCTGAAGAAGGCGTCGCAGTCTGCGGATGGTTTCTAACATAGTGCCTGTCGTCCGTGAAGGCACGTGTGTGCCGGGCCGGGCGGGCGGTTGCTGTCGGTCGCCGGAACGCGGCTTGCGGCTATGCTCTGAATGTTTCGCGCCGGCTCTTTTCCGGCGGCTGGTGATTGTAAGGTGCCATTGTTTTTTGCCGGGCCAGCCTTCACCATCAGCCGATTTACGACAGCTCCCATGGACGCATTGCATTGGCGGCACGTTTAGCTCTTTCTCGGACCCTGCGCTGGTTCTGCGCGGCATTGCTGCTGGCCGGCGCACTGCTGGGCAGCCTGCACGCCGACTGGGATTTCTCCCTGATCAGCCGCCGTGCCACGGCGCTCTACGGTCCGCTGGGCGAAGGGCAGCCGCGCATCGATGCCTGGCAGCACCTGCTGGCCACGCAAAAGCAGGTGCCCGAGCGCGAACAGTTGAAGGTGGTCAACCTGTTCTTCAACAAGAACATGCGCTACGTGGAAGACATCGACCTGTGGCACCAGGTGGATTATTGGGAAACGCCGATCGAGGCATTGTGGAAGGGCGCCGGCGATTGCGAGGACTACGCGATCGCCAAGTATTTCAGCCTGCGCCACCTCGGGGTTTCCAGTGACAAACTGCGCATCACCTACGTCAAGGCCCTGCGCCAGAACCGTGCGCACATGGTCTTGACCTACTATTCCAGCCCGGAGGCCATGCCTCTGGTGCTCGACAGCCTGGAAGACTCGATCCGCCCGGCCAGCGAGCGTACCGACCTGTTGCCGGTGTACTCCTTCAATGCCGAGGGTCTGTGGCTGCCGGGGGCCAAGGGCAACAAGCGGGTGGGTGACACCAAGCGCCTGTCCCGTTGGCAGGACGTGTTGAAAAAAATGCAGGCCGAAGGTTTTCCGGTCGAGACGACTAACTAGGAGCACGAGCTCAGATGTCTTTGTTCAAACAACTGTTGATCGCAATCTGTGTGTTCCTGGTGGTCGCCTTCAGCGGCAGCTTCATGGTCAGCCTGGAAAGCTCGCGCACCCAGTATGTCAATCAGCTGCGCTCCCATGCCCAGGATGCCGCCACTGCCCTGGCGCTGTCGCTGACGCCGAACATCGACGACCCGGCGATGGTCGAGCTGATGGTCAGCTCGATCTTCGACAGTGGCTACTACGCCAGTATCCGGGTGGTGGACCTGGCCACCGACAAGACCCTTGTCGAGCGCAGCGGCATCCCGGAAGTCGGCAACGTGCCCCAGTGGTTTGTCAGCCTGATCGGCCTGGAACCGGCGGGTGGCGATGCCATCGTCAGCCGCGGCTGGGAACAGGCGGCTCGGGTCGAGGTGCTAAGCCACCCGATGTTTGCCGTGGCCAAGCTCTGGCAAAGCGCCCTGGGCAGCCTGGGCTGGCTGTTGATCTGCGGTGCGGTGAGCGCGGTGCTCGGCGCCCTGCTGCTGCGGCGCCAGCTCAAGCCGTTGGACTACATGGTCCAGCAGTCCCACGCCATTGCCCGTCGTGAATTCCTCAGCCTGCCGCAATTGCCCCGGACTCCGGAGCTGCGGCGGGTGGTGCAGGCCATGAACCAGATGGTCGAGAAGCTCAAGGCGCTGTTCCAGGAGCAGGCCGAGCGCAGCGAGAAACTGCGCACCGAGTCCTATCAGGACAGCCTGACCGGGCTGGCCAACCGGCGTTATTTCGAAATGCAGCTGCACGCCCGCGTAAGCAACCCCGAGCAGGCCAGTTCCGGCTACCTGTTGCTGTTGCGGGTCAAGGACCTGGCCGGGCTGAACCAGCGCCTGGGCGGCCAGCGCACCGACCAGTTGCTCAAGGCGGTGGGTGAACAACTGCTGCGCGAGTGCGACAAGTACCCGGAAACCCACAACCTGGTCACCCGGGTCCGTGGTGGCGAGTTCGCGGTGCTGGCGCCGGGGCTGGTGCGTGAGGAAGCCATCCAGCTGGCCCAGAGCCTGGACAGTGCCCTGGGCAACCTGCACGCCACCGGCGCCACCGATGTTGCCTCAGTGGCCTCCATCGGCCTGGCGGCGTTTGCTCACGGTGATTCGCCGCAAGCGGTGCTGAGCCTCGGCGACCAGGCCCTGGCCCAGGCCGAAGCCCAGGGTGACACCAGCTGGGCCTGCCTCGATCAAGGCGCCAGTGCCCAGGTCGGGGATGACCACCATGCCTGGCACCGGCTGTTGGACCGGGCGCTGTCGGAGCAGCACTTCCAGCTGTACTTCCAGCCGGTGGTGGCCGCTCGGGACACCCACCTGGTGCTGCACTACAAAGTGCTGTCGCGGCTGCTGGATGAACAGGGCCAGACCATTCCGGCCGGGCGTTTCCTGCCGTGGCTGGAGCGTTTCGGCTGGACCTCGCGCCTGGATCTGCTGATGCTCGAACAGGTGCTGAGACAGATGGCGAGCCACGAAGACTGCCTGGCGCTGAACCTGTCGGCGGCGACCCTGGCGGACCCGCACGCCCTGAATCGGGTGTTCGAGATCCTGCGCCAGCATTCCGACCTGGGCCCGCGCCTGACCCTGGAGATCGGTGAAGAGCAATTACCCGAGCAGGCCATGCTGGAACAGCTGACCCGGCGCCTGCGCGAGCTGGGTTTCTCCCTCAGCCTGCAACGCTTCGGTGGGCGCTTCAGCATGATCGGCAACCTGGCGCGCCTGGGGCTGGCGTACCTGAAGATCGATGGCAGCTACATCCGCGACATCGATCAGGAAAGCGACAAGCGCCTGTTTATCGAAGCCATCCAGCGCGCGGCCCACAGCATCGACCTGCCGCTGATTGCCGAACGGGTCGAGACCGAGGGCGAGCTGCAGGTGATTCGCGAGATGGGCTTGTACGGGGTGCAGGGCCAGCTGTTCGGCGAGCCGGCTCCCTGGGGTTGAAACCGCTTTCGCCGGCGGTCCTGCTTACAGGCCTTTAAACCGCTTTCGCCGGCAAGCCGGCTCCTACAGTAGGAGTCGGCTGGCGAAAAGGGTTCAGATCAATCCGGTTTCATCGTCATTGATCAACCGGCTCAAACCGCCCAGCGCCTCGCGGGCCTGGGTGCGATCCATCAGCTTGGCCTGGGCCGCGGCCGGCAGGTCGGTGATGCGGATCACGCCCTTGAGGGTCAGGAGCTGGATCAGGTCGTCCAGCACCCGGATCATTTCCAGGTCGCTTTGCTTGAGTTGCTTGAGACTGACTTCCACCGCCTCGTTGGCGTACCAGGTCTGGATCTCGTGGTGGTCGGCGGGCAGCGTCTCGGTGGCCTCGGCGTAAGCGGCGGCTTCCACGCGAATCAGCTGGCCCTGTGCATCGCGTTGCACGTAGAACATGGCGAATCCCTCAGGCATGTGTTTCCGGCGTCAGGCAGGCAGCAGCATAGGCCAACGCAGCATTCAGAGCGCGAGTATGCGGTGCGCCGCGGCGCTCGTCACGCCGCGGGCTGCCTGCCGGGGCCCGGCGACCACCCTGGGGGGTGGCCGCTAGGGACCGGTCAGCTGTTGTTGTGATCGATCTTGATGGTCGGGTCGCTGCCGGCGATCAACGAATTGATGTTGGCGTTGGACCAGTTGTTGCCTTCCAGCTTGATCGTCACGTCGGCGTTGGCCAGGCCCCCGGCGGCGTTGAGCTTGCCCTCGGAGCTGACCTGCAGGGTCGAGACCCCGTCCACGGTGGTGATCTTGAGGAAGTTGTCGATGGTGCTGGCGCTCTCGCCCTGCAGCAAGTCACGCAGGTCGATGCGGTCGCCTTCGCTGGCCTTGAAGTCCTTGATCACGTCGTTGCCGGTATCGCCGGCCTTCCAGACGAAGGTGTCGGCACCCGAACCGCCGATCAGGATATCGTTGCCCTGGCCACCGATCAGGGTGTCGTTGCCGGTCCCCCCCAGCAGGATGTCATTGCCCTTGCCGCCGTCCAGCAGGTCGTTGCCGCCCTGGCCGAAGAGAATGTCATTGCCGGCACCGCCCAGCAGAGTGTCGTTGCCGTCGTGGCTGCCAGACACATCGAACTCGGTGTAGTGCTCGGTGATGTACTGGTGCACGTTGCTGGTGGTGACCTTGCTCACGTCGACCCCGGTCTGCTTGGCCACATAGGCCTGCATGGCCTGGTAGCCCTCGCCTGCGACGCCGTTGAAGCTCACCAGGTCGCCGAACAGGATGTCGTTGCCGTCGCCGCCGCTGACCTTGTCGGCCCCCGGCATGGTCGCTTCGGTGTGGCCGATGATCGAGTTGGCCAGGTCGTTCGGGTCGATGTTGGTCTGCGGCTTGCCGTCGCTGTCGTAAGGCTTGAGGTCGTTGAGGCTGACACCACTGTTGATGCCGATGGCTTCGACGTTCGACAGGCCGCTGAGCAGGGCAAAGCCGCTGTTGGAGTTGGTGGTGGTGTAGTAGTCGGTGCTGCTGCCGGAGCCGGCCAGGTTCGACAGCTCGTAGGTACCGTCGCCCTGGGCGTGCAGGGTGCCCAGGGTCTTGCTGCTCCAGCCCCAGCCATTGTTGGTCTGCAGGATCGTCGTGCCGTCGCTGGCGACGCTCAGGTAGTGAGAGTTGTCGAGGTACTTGCCGAAGGTATCCCCCAGCTTGTAGTTGCTGGTGGTCACCACATCGTCGAGACGCACGTTGCCGTACAGCGTCGGGTTGGTCTGCTCGCCGCTCTGGTAGTAGGTCGGCTTACCGTCGGTGATGAAGTAGGTCAGGTTGGTGGCGTTGCTGTTGCCGGTGGCCTGGCTGCTCTGGAAGAAGTTGGCCGTGGCCTTGAACACGTCTTCGTAGTTGGTACCGCCGCCGGACGTCATCGAATCCAGCACCGCCTTGAGCTGGGCCAGGGCATTCGGGTCGTTGAGGTTAACCGACACCGACTTGTTGACCTGGGTATCGAAGTCGGCGAGGAAGATGTTCACCGTCCCCGAGCTGCTGCCGCCGATGCTGTTCTTCAAGGTATTGAACACCGAGGTCAGGGAGTTCTTGGCCGCGGTGATCGAGGCGCTGCTCATGCTGCCCGAGCTGTCCACCATGAAGGCGATGTTGTAGTTGGTGCCCGGGACCACGGTCAGGCCGCCGATGTCGGCAACCACGATGTCGTTGCCATCGGTGCCGGTAACGGTGTCGTCGCCGGAGGTGGCGACCACCGAGTTGTAGACCGCCGGGTAGACCTTGACCGGGATCTGCGCCGAAGTGCTGGCAGAGCCGCCCAGGGACTCGGTGGAGGTCGAGGTCACGTTCAGGTTGAAGGTGCCGTTGTAGTACGGCGGTGGCGTGACCGTCAGGTTGCCCAGGTTCCAGCCGGTGACGTTGGCTTCACCGGAAGTCGCGGTGGCGGTGAAGGTGTGCCCGGCGCCATCGCTGAGCACCGAGCCTGCCGGAATGCCGCTGATCTTCACGCTGAGGGTTTCCGAGCCGTCGGTATCGGTCAGGCCGGTGGTGATCTTCGACAGATGCACGCTGCCGCCTTCGCCGCCCTCGTTGAGCTTGTAGCCGTCGTAGTAGCCTTCACCGTTGGTGCCGTGCAGGTCGGACACCGAGACTCCGGCGTTGGTCAGGTCGGTGACGCCGGTGTACAGCGGCACGCCGGCGTTGCTCAGGTCCGCCGCAGCCCCGCCGTTGACCGAGAGATTGACGTCGTAGGAGCCCGGGCCGCTCTGGTTGTGGTGGTAGATATCGATGGTGTAGTAGCCGCTGGTGGTCGGAGTGAAAGTACCGTTGAGGTTACCGCCCGCGCCCCAGGTGGTGCTGGCCACGTTCTTGCCGCCGATGGTCACCAGCAGGCTGTCGTCGCCGGTGCCGGAGAAGGTATAGGCCTTGCCTGCTTCCAGGTAGATCAGGCCTGAGGTCTTCGACGCAGTGCCCGGCGTGATGTTGCCGTCGGACTGGACGTTGGTCGCCAGGCTGCTGCTGTTGGGGGTGCCGGCAGCGTCGATCACCGATTTCAGAGTGTTGGCGGAAGCGCCGCTGCCGTCGGTGCCCAGGCCGCTGAGGTTGGTCCAGACTTCCTTGAGCAGGCCCACCGAATTCACGCTGTTGCCGGCCACGCTCAGGGTCGGCGCATCGGCTACCGGGGTGATGTCGACGGTCACCGTGCCGGTGTTGCCCAGGGCCTGGCCGTCGGTTGGCTGGAACTTGATCTGGGCGTAGTCGGCCTGCTGGTTGCCCACGCCGTTGCCGCCGTAGCCATTGCTTCCGGATTCGTTGGCGTCCGGTGTGAAGCGCAGTTTTCCGGCATCGATATCGGCCTTGCTGAAGGTCTGGTTGTTGGCCACATCCTTCCAGGTCGAACCGTCCAAGTATTGCAGTTTACCGTCGCTGGGCAGCTGGGTGATCTTCACGCCGAGGCTGGACGCCGGGCTGTCGACGTCGCTGACGCCGAAGTTCGACCAGGTCAGTGCCAGCGGGGTGTCTTCGTTGCCGGTCACGGCGCCGCCAGTGGCAGTTGGGGCGTCGTTCACCGCCACCACGTTGACCGTGGTAGTGGCGACGTTGGAGTAGTTGCCGCCGTCGGTCACGGTCACGGTGATGGTCCGTGGCGCGGTGCTCGGGTCTTCACTGTTGTTGGTGAAGGTGATGTTCTTGATCTGCTGCATGTAGTCGGCCAGCGTCGCGCTGCCCGACAGGGTCAGGGTGATCGAACCGTCCTTGCTGTTGGCATTGATGGTGATGCCGTTGACGCTGTTGCCCAGGTTCAGCGAGTCCCCCGGCTGGCGGTTGGTCAGCACGATGGTGGCGCCGGTGAGCAGGGTGCTGTCCGGGTCGGTGATGCTCAGGTCGGTGTCGGCGATCGACACGCCAGGGCCTGTGGTGCCTTCGGTGAAGGTGACCTTGTAGTCGGCCCCGGTAGCACCGCTGGAGTTGTTGGCATCCAGGTCGATGACCGGCGGAGCGTCGTTATCGATGATCGAGGTAGTGACGCTGTTGTTGCTGCCCACCACCAGGTTCTCGAAGTTGCCGCCAGTGGCCGAGTCGATCTTGACCGTGAAGTTCTCGGTGCCTTCGGTGATCTTGTCGTCAATGGTGGCGACGTTGAAAGTGGCGCTGCTGGCGCCGGCCGGGATCTTCACGGTGTACACGCCGCTGAAGTCCGAACCGTCGGTGGCGGTGCCGCTGTAGCTGATCTTCAGGGTGACTTCGGTCTGCGCCGGGTGAGTCAGGCTCACGGTGTAGCTGGCGGTCTGGCCTTCGGTGACCGAGGCGCTGCCGCTGATACCCACCGAAGTGGTGTCCAGTGTATCGGTGACGTTGGTCACCGCTGGCGTGGTGTCCGTGACCAGCTTCTCGAAGTTGCCGCCAGTGGCGTTGGTGATGGTGGCGTTGACCTTGCCTGCGTCGATGTAGACGTCGTCTGCCGGCGCCGCAACGGTGACCGTCCCGGTGGTTTTTCCGGCCTCGATATGGATCACCGAACCGTTGGATAGGGTCACGGTCACCGGGGTGCCGGCGGCGTTGGTCAGTGTGGCGGTGTAGGTGATCTGGCCGCCTTCAGCGACGGTGCCAGTGGCAGTCAGGCTGACGCTGGTGGTGTCGACGGTGTCGGTCACGGTGGTGCTGACCGGAGTCTTGTCGGCGACCAGGTTCTCGTAGTTACCACCGCTGACATTGGTGATGGAGTTGGTCAGCGGGGTATGGCCGACCAGCACATCGTTAGGCGCACTGATGCTTACCGAACCAGTGGTTTCGCCGACCGGGATGGTGATCTTCTCGCCATTGGCCAGGGTGACCACGACCGGAGAGCCGGTCACTGGAGCAGTGACGGTAGCGGTGTAGGTGACATTGCCACCTTCGGCCGCCGAAGGCGTGGCCTTGAGCGACACGGTGGAGTTGTCGATGGTGTCGGTAACGTCAGTCACGGCCGGCGTGGTGTTCGGCACCAGCTTCTCGAAGTTGCCGCCCTCGGCCTTGGTGATGGTGGCCTCGACCTTGCCTGCGTCCTTGTACACGTCGTCAGCCGGGGCCGCGACGGTGGTGGTGCCGGTAGTGGCGCCCGCGGCGATGGTGATTACCGCGCCGTTGCTCAGGGTCACGGTCACCGGGGTGCCGGCGGCGTTGGTCAGTGTGGCGGTGTAGGTGATCTGGCCGCCTTCAGCGACGGTGCCAGTGGCAGTCAGGCTGACGCTGGTGGTGTCGACGGTGTCGGTCACAGTGGTGCTGACCGGAGTCTTGTCGGCGACCAGGTTCTCGTAGTTACCACCGCTGACATTGGTGATGGAGTTGGTCAGCGGAGTGTGGCCAACCAGTACATCGTTCGGCGCGCTGATGCTTACCGAGCCGGTGGTTTCGCCGACCGGGATGGTGATCTTCTCGCCATTGGCCAGGGTCACGACTACAGGTGAGCCGGTCACTGGAGCAGTGACGGTAGCGGTGTAGGTGACGTTGCCACCTTCGGCCGCCGAAGGCGTGGCTTTCAGCGATACGGTGGAGTTGTCGATGGTATCGGTAACGTCAGTCACGGCCGGCGTGGTGTTCGGCACCAGCTTCTCGAAATTGCCGCCCTCGGCCTTGGTGATGGTGGCCTCGACCTTGCCTGCGTCCTTGTACACGTCGTCAGCCGGGGCCGCGACGGTGGCAGTACCGGAGGTGGCGCCGGCGGCGATGGTGATTACCGCGCCGTTGGACAGAGTCACAGTCACCGGGGTACCGGCTGCGTTGGTCAGTGTGGCGGTGTAGGTGATCTGGCCGCCTTCAGCGACGGTGCCAGTGGCAGTCAGGCTGACGCTGGTGGTGTCGACGGTGTCGGTCACGGTGGTGCTGACCGGAGTCTTGTCGGCGACCAGGTTCTCGTAGTTACCACCGCTGACATTGGTGATGGAGTTGGTCAGCGGGGTATGGCCGACCAGTACATCGTTCGGCGCGCTGATGCTTACCGAGCCGGTGGTTTCGCCGACCGGGATGGTGATCTTCTCGCCATTGGCCAGGGTCACGACTACAGGTGAGCCGGTCACTGGAGCAGTGACGGTAGCGGTGTAGGTGACGTTGCCACCTTCGGCCGCCGAAGGCGTGGCTTTCAGCGATACGGTGGAGTTGTCGATGGTATCGGTAACGTCAGTCACGGCCGGCGTGGTGTTCGGCACCAGCTTCTCGAAATTGCCGCCCTCGGCCTTGGTGATGGTGGCTTCGACCTTGCCGGCGTCTTTGTAGACATCATCCGCCGGGGCCGCGACGGTGGTGGTGCCGGTAGTGGCGCCTGCGGCGATGGTGATCACTGCGCCGTTGGACAGCGTCACGGTGACCGGAGTACCTGCGGCATTAGTCAGGGTGGCGGTGTAGACGATGGAGCCGCCTTCGGCCACGGACTCGGTAGCACTCAGGCTCAGAGTGGTGGTGTCCGGGGTATCGGTGACCGAGGTCTCGGCAGGCTTGTCGCTAACTTCCAGTTTTTCGTAGTTGCCACCGTCTGCCTTGGTAATGGTGGTACTCAGGGAGCTGCCGCCAGCCAACGCATCGTTGGGTGCGGTGAAGTTCACGCTGGCGGACGACTCGCCCACTGGAATGGTGATGGTCTGGCCATTGGACAGAGTGACGACGACCGGCGAGCCGGTTACTGGCGCAGTCACGGAAGCGGTGTACACCACAGTGCCGCCTTCGGCGACGCTAGGGGTAGCCGTCAGTGAAACAGTGCTGATGTCGATGGTATCGGTAACGTCGGTGACCGCTGGCGCTGGATTGGTTTCCAGATTCTCGAAGTTGCCGCCCTCAGCCTTGGTGATGGTGGCTTCGACTTTGCCTGCATCTTTGTAGACGTCATCCGCCGGGGCCGCGACGGTGGCAGTACCGGAAGTGGCACCGGCGGCGATGGTGATTACCGCGCCATTGCTCAGGGTCACAGTGACCGGAGTACCTGCGGCATTAGTCAATATGGCGGTGTAGACGATGGAGCCGCCTTCAGCCACGGACTCAGTAGCCGAGAGGCTCAGGGTTGTAGTGTCAGGAGTATCGGTAACCGAGGTCTCTGCCGGCTTGTCGCTGACTTCCAGTTTTTCGTAGTTGCCGCCGTCGGCCTTAGTGATGGTGGTGCTCAGGGAGCTACCGCCCGCCAACGCATCGTTGGGTGCGGTGAAGTTCACGCTGCCGGACGATTCACCCACTGGAATGGTGATGGTCTGTCCGTTGGACAGGGTCACCACCACTGGCGAGCCGGTTACCGGAGCAGTGACCGACGCGGTGTAAACAACAATGCCACCCTCAGCCACGCTTGGTGTTGCGGTCAGACTGACAGTCGACGTATCGATCGTGTCAGTGACATCAGTCACCGCCGGGGCTGGATTGGTCTCCAGGTGCTCGAAGTTGCCACCCTCGGCTTTGGTGATCGTTGCCTCGACCTTGCCGGCGTCTTTGTAGACGTCATCGGCAGGGGCCGCGACGGTCGCTGTGCCCGAGGTAGCACCGGCAGCAATGGTGATCACTGCGCCGTTGGACAGAGTCACGGTTACTGGGGTGCCGGCTGCGTTGGTCAGAGTGGCGGTGTAGACAATCGAACCGCCTTCGGCCACGGACTCAGTAGCCGAAAGGCTCAGGGTGGTAGTGTCTGGTGTGTCAGTTACCGAGGTTTCAGCGGGCTTGTCGCTGACCTCCAGCTTCTCGTAGTTACCGCCATCCGCCTTGGTGATGGTGGTGCTTAGGGAACTGCCGCCAGCGAGGGCATCATTCGGCGCGGTGAAGTTCACCGAGCCCTGGCTTTCGCCAACCGGAATAGTGATGGTCTGTCCGTTGGACAGGGTCACCACGACTGGGGAGCCGGTCACTGGCGCAGTCACCGATGCGGTGTAAACGACGGTGCCGCCTTCAGCCACATTCGGAGTGGCGGTCAGACTGACCGTCGACGTATCGATCGTGTCTGTGACGTCGGTGACAGCTGGAGTCGGGTTGGTCTCCAGGTTCTCGAAGTTGCCGCCTTCGGCTTTGGTAATGGTGGCTTCGACCTTGCCGGCGTCTTTGTACACGTCGTCAGCCGGAGCGGCGACGGTTGCCGTGCCCGAAGTGGCCCCGGCTGCAATCGTGATTACGGCACCGTTACTCAAGGTCACGGTGACGGGAGTACCGGCAGCGTTGGTCAATGTGGCGGTGTAGACAATCGAACCACCTTCGGCCACCGACTCGGTAGCGCTCAGGCTCAGAGTGGTGGTGTCTGGTGTGTCAGTTACCGAGGTTTCAGCGGGCTTGTCGCTGACCTCTAGCTTCTCGTAATTACCGCCATCCGCCTTGGTAATGGTGGTGCTCAGGGAGCTACCGCCAGCGAGGGCATCGTTTGGCGCGGTGAAGTTCACGCTGGCGGATGACTCACCCACCGGAATGGTGATGGTCTGGCCATTGGACAGAGTGACGACTACCGGCGAACCGGTCACTGGTGCAGTCACGGAGGCGGTGTACACCACAGTGCCGCCTTCGGCGACGCTTGGTGTTGCGGTCAGACTGACAGTTGAAGTGTCGATGGTGTCAGTCACGTCGGTGACTGCTGGAGCCGGATTGGTTTCCAGGTTCTCGAAGTTACCGCCCTCGGCCTTGGTGATCGTTGCCTCGACCTTGCCGGCGTCTTTGTAGACGTCATCGGCGGGTGCGGCCACGGTGGTGGTACCCGTGGTGGCGCCGGCGGCGATAGTAATCACTGCGCCGTTGCTCAGGGTCACGGTCACCGGGGTGCCAGCTGCGTTGGTCAGAGTCGCGGTGTAGACGATGGAACCGCCCTCGGCCACGGACTCAGTAGCCGAGAGGCTCAGGGTTGTAGTGTCCGGGGTATCGGTAACGTTGGTTTCAGCCGGCTTCTCGCTGATTTCCAGCTTCTCGTAGTTGCCACCGTCGGCTTTGGTGATGGTCGTGCTCAGGGAGCTGCCGCCAGCGAGGGCATCGTTTGGTACGGTGAAATTCACGCTGCCAGAGGACTCACCCACTGGGATGGTGATGATCTGTCCGTTGGACAGAGTGACCACGACCGGCGAGCCGGTTACTGGCGCGGTCACCGACGCGGTGTAAACAACAATGCCACCCTCAGCCACGCTTGGAGTTGCGGTCAGACTGACAGTCGACGTATCGATCGTGTCAGTGACATCAGTCACCGCCGGGGCTGGATTGGTCTCCAGGTTCTCGAAGTTACCGCCTTCGGCTTTAGTGATGGTGGCTTCGACCTTGCCCGCGTCCTTATAAACGTCATCGGCAGGTGCGGCCACGGTTGCCGTGCCCGAAGTGGCACCGGCGGCGATGGTGATTACCGCGCCATTGCTCAAGGTCACGGTGACCGGGGTGCCAGCTGCATTAGTCAGGGTCGCGGTGTAGACAATCGAACCGCCTTCGGCCACGGACTCGGTAGCGCTCAGGCTCAGAGTGGTGGTGTCCGGGGTATCGGTGACGGAGGTTTCAGCGGGCTTGTCGCTGACTTCCAGTTTTTCGTAGTTGCCACCGTCGGCTTTGGTAATGGTCGTGCTGAGCGAACTGCCCCCAGCCAGAGCGTCGTTTGGCGCGGTGAAGTTGACGCTGGCGGACGACTCGCCCACCGGAATGGTGATGATCTGTCCGTTGGACAGAGTGACCACGACCGGCGAGCCGGTTACTGGCGCGGTCACCGACGCGGTGTAAACAACAATGCCACCCTCAGCCACGCTTGGAGTTGCGGTCAGACTGACAGTCGACGTATCGATCGTGTCAGTGACATCAGTCACCGCCGGGGCTGGATTGGTCTCCAGATTCTCGAAGTTACCGCCTTCAGCCTTGGTGATGGTGGCTTCGACTTTGCCTGCATCTTTGTAGACGTCATCCGCCGGGGCCGCGACGGTGGTGGTGCCGGTAGTGGCACCTGCTGCGATGGTGATCACTGCGCCGTTACTCAGGGTCACGGTGACTGGAGTACCAGCGGCATTGGTCAATGTGGCGGTGTAGATGATCGAACCGCCTTCAGCTACAGACTCAGTAGCGGAGAGGCTCAGAGTTGTAGTGTCAGGAGTATCGGTGACCGAGGTCTCGGCAGGCTTGTCGCTAACTTCCAGCTTCTCGTAGTTGCCGCCGTCGGCTTTGGTAATGGTGGTGCTCAGGGAACTACCACCAGCCAGAGCATCGTTGGGCGCAGTGAAGTTCACGCTGGCGGACGACTCACCCACCGGAATGGTGATGGTCTGGCCATTGGACAGGGTCACTACGACCGGCGAGCCGGTTACTGGTGCAGTCACGGAGGCGGTGTACACCACAGTGCCGCCTTCGGCGACATTAGGGGTAGCTGTCAGCGAAACAGTGCTGGTATCGATGGTGTCAGTGACATCGGTGACGGCTGGAGTCGGATTGGTCTCCAGATTCTCGAAGTTACCGCCTTCGGCTTTAGCGATGGTGGCTTCGACTTTACCAGCGTCTTTGTAGACGTCATCGGCAGGGGCTGCGACGGTCGCTGTGCCCGAGGTAGCACCGGCAGCAATGGTGATCACTGCGCCGTTGGACAGAGTCACGGTTACTGGGGTGCCGGCTGCGTTGGTCAGAGTGGCGGTGTAGACAATCGAACCGCCTTCGGCCACCGACTCGGTAGCGCTCAGGCTCAGAGTGGTGGTGTCCGGGGTATCGGTGACGGAGGTTTCAGCGGGCTTGTCGCTGACTTCCAGTTTTTCGTAGTTGCCGCCGTCGGCCTTAGTGATGGTGGTGCTCAGGGAGCTACCGCCCGCCAACGCATCGTTGGGTGCGGTGAAGTTCACGCTGCCGGACGATTCACCCACTGGAATGGTGATGGTCTGTCCGTTGGACAGGGTCACCACCACTGGCGAGCCGGTTACCGGAGCAGTGACCGACGCGGTGTAAACAACAATGCCACCCTCAGCCACGCTTGGTGTTGCGGTCAGACTGACCGTCGACGTATCGATCGTGTCTGTGACGTCGGTGACTGCCGGGGCTGGATTGGTCTCCAGGTTCTCGAAGTTACCGCCTTCGGCTTTAGTGATGGTGGCTTCGACTTTACCAGCGTCTTTGTAGACATCATCAGCTGGCGCGGCGACGGTCGCGGTACCCGAGGTAGCACCGGCAGCGATGGTGATCACTGCGCCGTTGCTCAGGGTCACGGTGACTGGAGTACCAGCGGCATTGGTCAATGTGGCGGTGTAGATGATCGAACCGCCTTCAGCTACAGACTCAGTAGCCGAGAGGCTCAGGGTTGTAGTGTCTGGTGTGTCAGTTACCGAGGTTTCAGCCGGCTTGTCGCTGACTTCCAGTTTTTCGTAGTTGCCACCGTCGGCTTTGGTAATGGTCGTGCTGAGCGAACTGCCACCAGCCAATGCATCGTTTGGAGCGGTGAAATTCACGCTACCGGACGA
>NZ_JBXAJU010000010.1:0-15675 GCF_058797595.1 Pseudomonas sp. GW823-FHT02C05
TTGATGGTGATACCACGAGCTTTTTCTTCTGGGGCGCTGTCGATCTTGTCGAAGTCAACACGAGCCGAACCGAAAACTTCGGAGCAAACGCGAGTCAGAGCAGCGGTCAGAGTGGTTTTACCGTGGTCAACGTGACCGATAGTGCCAACGTTGACGTGCGGTTTGTTACGTTCAAATTTTTCTTTAGCCACGACAATTAACTCCTAGCCTAAAGGGGAGACTGAATCAGCCTTGTTTTTTAACGAGAGCTTCGACGATGTTCGACGGAGCTTCGGCGTATTTGGAGAATTCCATGGAGTAGCTCGCGCGACCCTGAGACATGGAACGAACGTCAGTTGCATAACCGAACATTTCACCCAGTGGCACTTCAGCACGGATAACCTTGCCGGACACCGAGTCATCCATACCCTGAATCAGACCACGACGACGGTTCAGGTCACCCATCACGTCACCCATGTAGTCCTCTGGGGTTACAACTTCAACCTTCATGATCGGCTCGAGCACAACGCCGCCACCCTTCTGGGCCAGCTGCTTGGTCGCCATGGAGGCTGCCACCTTGAACGCCATCTCGTTGGAGTCGACGTCGTGGTAGGAACCATCAAACACGGTAGCCTTCAGGCCGATCAGCGGATAACCGGCAACGACGCCGTTCTTCATCTGCTCTTCGATACCCTTCTGGATAGCCGGGATGTATTCCTTAGGAACCACACCACCAACAACCTCGTTGGTGAAGACCAGACCTTCGGTGATGTTGCCGTTCGCATCGACGTCTGGCTCCGAGAAACGGATCCAGCAGTGACCGAACTGACCGCGACCGCCGGACTGACGAACGAACTTGCCTTCGATCTCGACGTTGCTCTTGCTGATCTTCTCGCGATACGAAACCTGCGGCTTGCCGATGTTGGCTTCGACGTTGAACTCGCGCTTCATGCGGTCAACGAGGATGTCCAGGTGCAGCTCACCCATACCGGAGATGATGGTCTGGCCAGTCTCTTCGTCGGTCTTGACGCGGAACGACGGGTCTTCCTGAGCCAGCTTGCCCAGTGCAATACCCATCTTTTCCTGGTCCTGCTTGGTTTTCGGCTCTACCGCTACCGAAATTACAGGCTCAGGGAAGTCCATACGCTCAAGAATGATCTGCTTGTCGAGATCGCACAGAGTGTCACCAGTGGTGACGTCCTTCATGCCGATCAGAGCAGCGATGTCGCCTGCACGTACTTCTTTGATCTCTTCACGCTGGTTGGCGTGCATCTGCACCATACGACCAACGCGCTCTTTCTTGCCCTTGACCGAGTTGATCACGGAGTCGCCCGAGCTCAGGAAGCCCGAGTAAACGCGCACGAAAGTCAGAGTACCAACGAACGGGTCGGTAGCAATCTTGAATGCCAGAGCCGAGAACGGCTCAGCATCGTCAGCATGACGCTCGTCGTAGTCAGCCTCTACCAGCTCATCCTTCGGCTTCTCGATGAGATCCGGATGGATACCCTTGATCGCCGGGATCTCGGTAGGAGCAGGCAGGAAGTCGATAACGGCATCGAGAACCAGGGGAACGCCCTTGTTCTTGAACGACGAACCGCAGACGGCCGGAACGATCTCGCTAGCCAGGGTGCGCGCACGCAGACCGGCCTTGATCTCTTCGACAGTCAGGTCACCTTCTTCAAGGTACTTGTTCATCAGCTCTTCGTTGGCTTCAGCAGCAGCTTCAACCATGTTGGAGCGCCACTCGTTAGCCAGGTCCAGCATATCGGCAGGAATTTCTTCCTCGCGATAGGTAGTACCCTTGTCGTCGTCGTTCCAGTAGATAGCCTTCATCTTGATCAGATCAACCTGACCTTCGAAGTTATCTTCAGCACCGATAGCCAGCTGGACCGGAACCGGGGTATGACCCAGGCGGTTCTTGATCTGACCAACAACGCGCAGGAAGTTGGCACCGGCACGGTCCATCTTGTTCACGTAAACAACACGTGGAACACCGTACTTGTTGGCTTGACGCCATACGGTTTCAGACTGAGGCTCAACACCGGAAGTACCGCAGAACACAACGACCGCGCCGTCGAGTACACGCAGGGAGCGCTCTACTTCAATGGTGAAGTCAACGTGGCCAGGGGTATCGATAACGTTTACACGATAGTTATCGTATTGGCCGCGCGAACCTTTCCAGAAGGTAGTTACAGCAGCGGAGGTAATGGTGATACCCCGCTCCTGCTCCTGCACCATCCAGTCGGTGGTCGCAGCGCCGTCATGCACCTCACCCATCTTGTGGCTGAGACCTGTGTAGAACAGGATCCGCTCGGTAGTGGTAGTCTTGCCCGCGTCAACGTGGGCACAGATACCGATGTTACGGTAGCGGTTGATTGCTGTAGTACGAGCCATAAAGCCCTCGCAAAATGAATGATGCCGATATTAGAAGCGGTAGTGCGAGAAAGCCTTGTTGGCTTCAGCCATACGGTGAACGTCTTCACGCTTCTTAACTGCAGCACCTTTGCCTTCGGCAGCGTCCAGCAGTTCGCCAGCCAAACGCAGAGCCATAGACTTCTCGCCGCGCTTGCGGGCGAAGTCTACCAACCAGCGCATTGCCAGAGCGTTACGACGGGACGGACGAACTTCGACCGGAACCTGGTAAGTAGCACCGCCTACACGGCGCGACTTCACTTCGACCAGCGGAGCGATGGCGTCGAGAGCTTTCTCGAAGATTTCCAGGGGATCGCTGTTCTTGCGCTCTTTAACTTTTTCCAGCGCGCCATAAACGATACGCTCGGCAACGGCTTTCTTGCCGCTTTCCATTACGTGGTTCATGAACTTGGCGAGGATCTGGCTTCCGTATTTCGGATCGTCCAGAATCTCACGTTTGGCTGCTACGCGACGTCTTGGCATTGATAAGCCCTCAAACGGTCTTCAGGTTAGCTCGGGACAGTTGATCCAATGGACGCGTGCCCGACCTTACTCTTATCGACTCAATATAATTAAAAACTGCAAAACGACCGATTACTTCGGACGCTTGGTACCGTACTTCGAACGACCTTGGTTACGACCTTTAACGCCGGAGGTATCCAGGGAGCCGCGAACGGTGTGGTAACGAACACCTGGCAAGTCTTTTACACGGCCGCCGCGAATCAGTACGACGCTGTGCTCTTGCAGGTTGTGGCCTTCACCACCGATGTACGAGGAAACCTCGAAACCGTTGGTCAGACGCACACGGCACACTTTACGCAGTGCCGAGTTAGGTTTTTTCGGCGTAGTGGTATACACGCGAGTGCACACGCCACGACGTTGCGGGCAGTTCTGCAGCGCAGGCACGTCGGATTTCTCGACGATACGCTTACGCGGCTGACGTACCAGCTGGTTGATAGTTGCCATCTACTAGCTCCACTGTTGTCTTTCGACATAAACAAAATGGCAGAGCAGGAGCTCCACCAAATTTAGGGGTACAAGAGTCTAAAGAGGATCTTGCCCCCAGTCAAGGCAAGGCCCCGGCCTCCCCGATCAGCGAACCTCGACAAAAAGTGTCTTGATTCTCAATCGAAAAAGCCGGGGCCCCGTCTCAATCTACTGCAGACCTCAATTACCGCTGGAGTTCAGCGCTTCAGTCAGTGCTGCTTCGACTTCGCTTGCGCTTACGCGCAGCGGCTTGTCTGCATCACGACGACGCTTACGCTCGCTGTGGTACGCCAAGCCAGTACCGGCCGGGATCAGACGACCCACGACCACGTTTTCTTTCAGGCCACGCAGGTAGTCGCGCTTGCCAGTTACCGCCGCTTCGGTCAGTACACGGGTGGTCTCCTGGAAAGAGGCCGCCGAGATGAACGATTCGGTGGACAAGGACGCCTTGGTGATACCCAGCAGTACGCGGGTGAACTTGGCGACGAACTTGTCTTCGGTGCTCAGACGCTCGTTTTCTACCAGTACGTGAGTCAGTTCCATCTGGTCGCCCTTGATGAAGCTGGAGTCGCCGGACTCAGCGATTTCAACCTTACGCAGCATCTGACGCAGGATGGTCTCGATGTGCTTGTCGTTGATCTTCACGCCTTGCAGACGGTAAACGTCCTGGATCTCGTTGACGATGTACTTGGCCAGCGCACTGACACCCAGCAGACGCAGGATGTCGTGAGGATCGCTCGGACCGTCGGAGATAACTTCGCCGCGGTTCACTTGTTCGCCTTCGAAGACGTTCAGGTGACGCCACTTCGGAATCAGCTCTTCATACGGATCGCTGCCGTCGTTCGGGGTAATGACCAGACGGCGCTTGCCCTTGGTCTCTTTACCGAACGCGATGGTGCCGCTGACTTCAGCCAGAATCGACGCCTCCTTCGGACGACGAGCTTCGAACAGGTCGGCAACACGCGGCAGACCACCGGTGATGTCACGGGTCTTCGAAGTTTCTTGCGGAATACGAGCGATAACATCACCGATCGCAATCTGCGCACCGTCGGCAACGCCGACCAGGGCGTTAGCCGGCAGGAAGTACTGTGCCGGTACGTCGGTACCTGGCAGCAGCAGATCCTTGCCATCCATACCCACCATCTTCACAGCAGGACGGATGTCCTTGCCGGCAGCTGGACGGTCTTTGACGTCAAGCACTTCAATGTTGGTCATACCGGTCAATTCGTCAGTCTGACGCTTGATCGTGATGCCTTCTTCCATGCCCACGTAGGTCACGGTACCTTTCATTTCGGTAACGATCGGGTGAGTGTGCGGATCCCACTTGGCCACGATAGCGCCAGCGTCGACCTTGTCACCTTCTTTAACCGAAATCACAGCACCGTACGGCAGCTTGTAACGCTCGCGCTCACGACCGAAGTCATCAGCGATTGCCAGCTCACCGGAACGGGACACAGCAACCAGGTGGCCATCCACACGCTCAACGTGCTTCAGGTTGTGCAGACGGACGGTACCGCCATTCTTCACCTGAACGCTGTCGGCTGCGGAAGTACGGCTTGCCGCACCACCAATGTGGAACGTACGCATGGTCAGCTGGGTACCCGGCTCACCGATGGATTGGGCAGCGATAACGCCGACCGCCTCACCAATGTTCACCTGGTGACCACGAGCCAGGTCACGGCCGTAGCACTTGGCGCAAATGCCATAGCGGGTTTCGCAACTGATCGGCGAACGCACGATCACTTCGTCGATGCTGTTGAGCTCGATGAATTCAACCCACTTTTCGTCTACCAGGGTGCCGGCAGGAACGATGACGTCCTCGGTACCCGGCTTGAATACGTCACGGGCGATAACACGACCCAATACGCGCTCACCCAGTGGCTCTACAACGTCGCCGCCTTCAATGTGCGGAGTCATCAGCAGGCCGTGTTCGGTGCCGCAATCGATCTCGGTTACAACCAGATCCTGCGCAACGTCCACCAGACGACGAGTCAGGTAACCGGAGTTCGCAGTTTTCAACGCGGTATCCGCCAGACCTTTACGAGCACCGTGAGTCGAGATGAAGTACTGGAGTACGCTCAGACCTTCACGGAAGTTCGCAGTAATCGGCGTTTCGATGATGGAGCCGTCCGGCTTGGCCATCAGACCACGCATACCGGCCAGCTGACGGATCTGTGCTGCGGAACCCCGCGCACCCGAGTCAGCCATCATGTACATCGAGTTGAACGATTCTTGCTCGACTTCGTCGCCATTGCGGTCGATGACCTTCTCTTTCGAGAGGTTGGCCATCATCGCCTTGGATACTTCGTCGTTGGCCTTCGACCAAAGGTCGATCACTTTGTTGTACTTCTCGCCCTGGGTTACCAGGCCGGAGGCGTACTGGCTCTCGATTTCTTTCACTTCGTCGGTGGCAGCACCGATGATGCGAGCTTTTTCATCCGGGATAACGAAGTCGTTAACACCGATGGAAACGCCGGAAATGGTCGAGTAAGCGAAACCGGTGTACATCAACTGGTCAGCGAAGATCACGGTCTCTTTCAGACCAACCACGCGGTAGCACTGGTTGATCAGCTTGGAGATCGCCTTCTTCTTCATCGGCAGGTTGACGACGTCGAACGACAGGCCCTTCGGCACAACCTGGAACAGCAGAGCACGGCCGACAGTGGTGTCGACGATACGGGTGGCGCTCACGCTGCCGCCATCACGATCATTGACGGTTTCGCTGATGCGAACCTTGATCTTGGCGTGCAGAGCAGCTTCGCCGGCGCGGAATACGCGGTCGACTTCCTGCAGGTCGGCGAAAACGCGACCTTCGCCCTTGGCGTTGATCGCTTCACGGGTCATGTAGTACAGACCCAATACAACGTCCTGCGACGGAACGATGATTGGCTCACCGTTGGCTGGCGACAGAATGTTGTTGGTCGACATCATCAACGCACGCGCTTCCAACTGGGCTTCCAGTGTCAGCGGTACGTGCACGGCCATTTGGTCGCCGTCGAAGTCGGCGTTGTACGCAGCACAGACCAGAGGGTGCAGCTGGATAGCCTTACCTTCGATCAGTACCGGTTCAAACGCCTGGATACCCAGACGGTGAAGGGTCGGTGCACGGTTGAGGAGAACCGGGTGTTCACGGATCACTTCAGCGAGAACGTCCCAAACCTCTGGCAGTTCGCGCTCGACCATCTTCTTGGCGGCTTTGATGGTGGTGGCCAGGCCACGCATTTCCAACTTGCCGAAGATGAACGGTTTGAACAGCTCGAGAGCCATTTTCTTCGGCAGACCGCACTGGTGCAGACGCAGGGTCGGACCTACGGTAATTACCGAACGACCGGAGTAGTCAACACGCTTACCGAGCAAGTTCTGACGGAAACGACCTTGCTTACCCTTGATCATGTCAGCCAGGGATTTCAGAGGACGCTTGTTGGAACCGGTGATAGCGCGGCCACGACGACCGTTGTCGAGCAGTGCATCGACAGCTTCCTGCAACATACGCTTTTCGTTGCGCACGATGATGTCCGGAGCGGACAGATCCAGCAGGCGCTTCAAACGGTTGTTACGGTTGATCACTCGACGATACAGATCGTTGAGGTCGGAAGTCGCGAAACGACCGCCATCCAGCGGGACCAGTGGACGTAGATCTGGCGGCAGAACCGGCAGAACGGTCAGCACCATCCACTCTGGCAAGTTGCCGGAACCCTGGAAGGCTTCCATCAACTTCAGACGCTTGGACAGCTTCTTGATCTTGGTTTCCGAGTTGGTTTGCGGAATCTCTTCACGCAGACGGCCAATCTCGTGCTCCAGGTCGATAGCGTGCAGCAGCTCGCGGACAGCCTCGGCACCCATGCGGGCGTCGAAGTCATCGCCGAACTCTTCCAGCGCTTCGAAGTACTGCTCATCGTTCAGCAGCTGACCTTTTTCAAGGGTGGTCATGCCTGGATCGATAACGACATAGCTCTCGAAGTAGAGAACGCGCTCGATATCACGCAGAGTCATGTCCATCAGCAAGCCGATACGGGACGGCAGCGATTTCAGGAACCAGATGTGAGCAACCGGCGAAGCCAGTTCGATGTGCGCCATGCGCTCACGACGAACCTTGGCCAGCGCAACTTCAACGCCGCACTTCTCGCAGATCACGCCGCGATGCTTCAAGCGCTTGTACTTACCGCACAGGCACTCGTAATCCTTTACCGGGCCAAAGATCTTGGCGCAGAACAGGCCGTCACGCTCAGGCTTGAACGTACGGTAGTTGATGGTTTCCGGCTTTTTAACTTCACCGAACGACCACGAACGGATCATCTCAGGCGAGGCCAATCCGATACGGATGGCGTCGAACTCTTCGACTTGACCCTGGTTTTTCAGCAAATTCAGTAGGTCTTTCAAGGCCTTTCCTCCTGGCGGAGCAGAGAGCGGGCAATCCTGCCCCGCTCTCGATTCGCGTCACGTGTTATTCGGTTTCCAGATCGATATCGATGCCGAGGGAACGAATTTCTTTGATCAACACGTTGAAGGACTCGGGCATGCCCGGCTCCATACGGTGATCGCCGTCCACGATGTTTTTGTACATCTTGGTACGACCGTTCACATCGTCCGACTTCACTGTGAGCATTTCTTGCAGAGTGTATGCAGCACCGTATGCTTCCAGTGCCCAGACCTCCATCTCCCCGAAACGCTGACCACCGAACTGCGCCTTACCACCCAGCGGCTGCTGGGTAACCAGGCTGTACGAACCGGTAGAACGAGCGTGCATCTTGTCGTCTACCAAGTGGTTCAGTTTCAGCATGTACATGTAGCCAACGGTAACTGGACGCTCGAACTTGTTGCCGGTACGGCCGTCGGTCAGTTGCATCTGGCCGCTTTCTGGCAGGTCTGCCAGTTTCAGCATGGCCTTGATTTCGCTTTCCTTGGCACCGTCGAACACCGGAGTGGCCATCGGAACACCGCCGCGCAGGTTGTTCGCCAGATCCAGGATCTCCTGATCGGAGAAGCTGTCCAGGTCTTCGTTACGACCGCCGATCTGGTTGTAGATCTCGTCCAGGAAGGTACGCAGTTCTGCGACCTTGCGCTGCTCTTCGACCATGCGATTGATCTTCTCGCCCAGACCCTTGGCCGCAAGGCCCAGGTGAGTTTCGAGGATCTGACCAACGTTCATACGCGAAGGTACGCCCAGCGGGTTGAGGACTACGTCGACCGGGGTGCCATTGGCATCGTGCGGCATGTCTTCAACCGGCATGATCACGGAGACCACACCCTTGTTACCGTGACGACCGGCCATCTTGTCGCCCGGCTGGATGCGACGACGGATTGCCAGGTAGACCTTGACGATTTTCAGCACGCCTGGAGCCAGGTCATCGCCCTGCTGCAGCTTGCGCTTCTTGTCTTCGAACTTGTCGTCCAGCAGACGGCGACGATCAACGATGTAGGCCTGGGCCTTCTCGAGCTGCTCGTTCAGAGCATCTTCAGCCATGCGCAGTTTGAACCACTGGCCATGCTCAAGACCGTCGAGAACTTCATCGGTGATTTCCTGGCCTTTCTTCAGGCCGGCGCCGCCTTCGGCTTTATGGCCGACCAGAGCGGAACGCAGACGTTCGAAAGTAGCACCTTCAACGATACGGAACTCTTCGTTCAGGTCCTTGCGGATCTCGTCCAGCTGGCTCTTCTCGATCGACAGTGCACGAGCATCGCGCTCAACGCCGTCACGAGTGAAGACCTGTACGTCGATAACAGTACCCTTGGTACCGGTAGGTACACGCAGGGAGGTGTCTTTAACGTCGCTGGCTTTTTCACCGAAGATCGCACGCAGCAGTTTCTCTTCCGGAGTAAGCTGGGTCTCGCCTTTCGGAGTGACCTTGCCCACCAGGATGTCGCCTGCGCCAACTTCAGCACCTACATAAACGATACCGGCTTCGTCCAGCTTGTTCAGTGCAGCCTCACCCACGTTCGGGATGTCTGCAGTGATTTCCTCTGGGCCAAGCTTGGTGTCACGAGCCACACAGGTCAGTTCCTGGATGTGGATCGTGGTGAAACGGTCTTCCTGAACCACACGCTCGGACAGGCAGATGGAGTCTTCGAAGTTGAAGCCGTTCCACGCCATGAACGCGATACGCATGTTCTGACCCAGTGCCAGCTCACCCATGTCGGTGGACGGACCATCGGCCATGATGTCGCTGCGCTGAACCCGATCACCCTTGCTCACCAGCGGACGCTGGTTGATGCAGGTGTTCTGGTTGGAGCGGGTGTACTTGGTCAGGTTGTAGATGTCGACACCGGCTTCACCGGTTTCAACTTCGTCATCAGCAACACGAACCACGATACGGCTGGCATCGACCGAGTCGATCACACCGCCACGACGAGCCACGACGCAAACGCCGGAGTCACGGGCAACGTTGCGCTCCATGCCGGTACCTACCAGCGGCTTGTCAGCACGCAGGGTCGGTACAGCCTGACGCTGCATGTTGGAACCCATCAATGCACGGTTGGCGTCGTCGTGCTCGAGGAACGGAATCAGCGACGCTGCAACCGAAACTACCTGCTTCGGCGAAACGTCCATCAAGGTGACGTCTTCCGGCGCCTTGACGGTGAATTCGTTCAAGTGACGAACAGCTACCAGCTCATCGACCAACTGACCTTTGTCGTTCATGGTCGCCGAAGCCTGGGCGATCACGTGATCGGCCTCTTCGATAGCGGACAGGAACACGATCTCGTCGGTTACCAGAGCGTCTTTCACCACACGGTACGGGCTCTCGAGGAAGCCGTACTGGTTGGTGCGCGCATAGGCCGCCAGGGAGTTGATCAGACCGATGTTCGGACCTTCCGGCGTTTCAATCGGGCATACACGACCGTAGTGGGTCGGGTGTACGTCACGGACTTCGAAGCCTGCACGCTCACGGGTCAGACCACCTGGGCCAAGTGCAGAAACACGACGCTTGTGGGTGATCTCGGACAGCGGGTTGTTCTGGTCCATGAACTGGGACAGCTGGCTGGAACCGAAGAACTCTTTCACTGCCGCAGCCACTGGCTTGGCATTGATCAGGTCTTGCGGCATCAAGCCTTCGCTTTCAGCCATCGACAGGCGCTCTTTGACCGCACGCTCTACACGCACCAGGCCAACGCGGAACTGGTTCTCGGCCATTTCGCCAACACAGCGAACACGACGGTTACCCAGGTGGTCGATGTCGTCGACGATGCCTTTACCGTTACGGATGTCGACCAGAGTCTTCAGTACGGCAACGATGTCTTCTTTGCACAGAACGCCGGAACCTTCGATCTCGGTACGACCGATACGACGGTTGAACTTCATCCGGCCAACGGCGGACAGATCATACCGCTCAGGGCTGAAGAACAGGTTGTTGAACAGAGTCTCGGCAGCATCTTTGGTCGGCGGCTCGCCAGGACGCATCATGCGATAGATCTCGACCAGGGCTTCCAATTGGTTGCTGGTGGAGTCGATCTTCAGAGTGTCAGAGACGAACGGACCGCAGTCGATGTCGTTGGTGTACAGAGTCTCGATGCGAACGACCTGAGCCTTGGCGATTTTCGCCAGGATCTCGGTGTTCAGCTCGGTGTTGCACTCTGCCAGGATTTCACCGGTAGCCGGGTGCACGATAGCCTTGGCGGTGGTACGACCCAGGACGTAGTCCAGAGGTACATCCAGCTCTTTGATACCGGCTTTTTCCAGCTGGTTGATGTGACGAGCGGTGATACGACGACCCTGCTCGACAATAACCTTGCCCTTGTCATCCTGGATGTCCAGAACGGCAATCTCACCACGCAGGCGCTGAGGCACCAGCTCCAGGCTCAGGCTCTCGCCTTTCACGTGGAATACGTTGGTGGTGTAGAAAGCGTCCAGCACTTCTTCAGTGGTATAGCCCAGCGCGCGCAGCAGAACCGATGCCGGCAGCTTGCGACGACGGTCGATACGGACGAACACGCAGTCTTTCGGGTCGAACTCGAAGTCCAGCCACGAACCGCGGTAAGGAATGATCCGCGCGGAATACAGCAGCTTACCGGAGCTGTGCGTCTTGCCACGGTCGTGGTCGAAGAATACGCCAGGGGAACGGTGCAGCTGGGAAACGATTACACGCTCGGTACCGTTGATTACGAAGGTACCGTTCTCAGTCATCAGGGGAATTTCACCCATGTAGACTTCTTGCTCTTTGATGTCCTTGATCGCTTTGTTCGACGATTCTTTGTCGAAAATGATCAGACGGACTTTTACCCGCAAAGGTACGGCGTAAGTTACACCACGCAACACGCATTCTTTAACATCAAACGCCGGTTCGCCCAGGCGATAACCGACATACTCCAACGCAGCATTGCCGGAGTAGCTGATGATCGGGAAAACGGATTTGAAGGCCGCATGCAGGCCCACGTCGCGGAACTGATCTTTAGTCGCTCCCGCTTGCAAGAATTCACGATACGAATCCAGCTGGATGGCCAGGAGGTACGGCACATCCATGACGTCCGGCAACTTGCTAAAGTCCTTGCGGATACGTTTTTTCTCAGTATATGAGTAAGCCATCAGCGTTCCCCAGCTTGGTCACCTGCTTATTCGGCTCCTCCCGACGGGAGCAGCCAGAAAATCGTGCAAACCCTTTGGTTTGCGCCACCGCACAGGGTGGGCTACAGCACGTTACTGGCACCGACCCAGTCGGTCGCCAATAACGGAAAAAGGCCGGTGGCAAAAGCCACCAGCCATCAGCCGTTCGCTTAACGCTTGGGCTGGAGACACAAAGTCGATGCTTACTTGAGCTCGACTTTAGCGCCTGCTTCTTCCAGAGCTGCTTTGGCTTTGTCAGCTGCTTCTTTAGCAACAGCTTCCAGAACCATGGCAGGAGCGCCGTCAACTACAGCCTTGGCTTCTTTCAGGCCCAGACCGGTCAGTTCACGTACAGCCTTGATCACGTTAACTTTCTTCTCGCCAGCTTCGGTCAGCATGACGTTGAATTCAGTTTGCTCTTCAACAACAGCGGCAGCAGCAGCTGGGCCAGCAGCGGCAACAGCAGCGGTAACGCCGAAGGTTTCTTCCATTGCTTTGATCAGCTCAACAACTTCCAGAACGGTTTTCTGGCCGATTGCTTCGATGATTTGCTCGTTAGTCAGAGACATGACTATAAATTCCTGTATTGGGGTGACAGCCTACGCAGCCATCAAATTAAACATATGATTTTGAAAGGGCTTGCAGTGCCTTAGGCAGCAGCAGCTTCTTTCTGGTCGCGAATAGCCGCCAGAGTACGAGCCAGCTTGCTGGTAGCGCCTTGAATCACGCTCATCAGCTTCGCAATAGCTTCGTCGCGAGTTGGCAGCGAAGCCAACACGTCGATCTCGTTTGCTGCGAGGTACTTGCCCTCGAACGCAGCTGCCTTGATCTCGAACTTTTCCTGACCCTTTGCGAACTCTTTGAAAATACGAGCGGCAGCGCCCGGATGTTCCTTGGAGAATGCAATCAGGGTAGGGCCGACGAACGCGTCGTTGAGCACGTCATATTGAGTGCCTTCAACAGCGCGCTTGAGCAGGGTGTTACGTACTACACGTACATAAACACCAGCTTCGCGGGCCTCTTTACGGAGTCCGGTCATAGCGCCTACTGTCACACCACGGGCATCAGCCACGACAGCGGACAGAGCGGCTTTGGCAGCCTCGTTGACTTCAGCGACGATGGCCTTCTTGTCTTCGAGTTTAATTGCCACGGGTTTAACTCCTGCTTGTTACCGTTTCATCCAACCGGAGCTGGATGTCGTTTTGGTGTCTGATTCGGTAAGGAACCGGGAGCACCATCTGCGTAGGCTTGAGGTTTAAGACTTGCGTCGCCTACGGTCTTGGATAGCCCCCGCCAGGCAGGGACCCCAATTTTTCAGCGCGCGCAATTGCTTGCACGCGCTTGTGTCTTATACGTCGAGCGAACCCTGGTCGATGACCAGACCTGGGCCCATAGTGGTGCTCAGGGTAACGCGCTTGACGTAGATGCCTTTCGAAGAAGCTGGCTTGATACGCTTCAGGTCAGCGATCAGGGCTTCAACGTTTTCCTTCAGCTTGACGGCGTCGAAGCCGACCTTGCCAACGGAAGTGTGGATGATGCCGTTTTTGTCGGTGCGATAGCGAACCTGACCAGCCTTGGCGTTCTTAACTGCCGAAGCTACGTCTGGAGTAACGGTACCGACTTTCGGGTTAGGCATCAGGCCGCGAGGACCCAGAACCTGACCCAGCTGACCCACAACGCGCATTGCATCCGGGGAAGCAATAACCACGTCATAGTTCAGGTCGCCGCCTTTCATTTCGGCAGCCAGATCGTCCATACCTACGCGGTCTGCACCGGCAGCCAGAGCAGCTTCAGCTGCTGGGCCCTGGGTGAACACAGCTACACGTACAGTCTTGCCAGTGCCGTGTGGCAGCACAGTAGCGCTACGAACAACCTGGTCAGATTTACGTGGGTCTACGCCCAGGTTCACAGCAACGTCTACGGACTCGCTGAACTTAACGGTCGACAGCTCGGTCAGGAGAGCGGCGGCTTCTACGAAGTTGTAGGCCTTGCCTGCTTCAATCTTGCCGGCGATAGCCTTTTGGCGCTTGGTCAGCTTAGCCATTACACACCCTCCACGTTAAGGCCCATGCTACGAGCAGAACCGGCGATAGTACGCACGGCTGCATCCATATCAGCTGCAGTCAGATCCGCGTTTTTGGTTTTCGCGATTTCTTCCAGCTGAGCACGGGTAACAGTGCCAACCTTAACGGTGTTTGGACGAGCGGAACCGCTGGTCAGGCCAGCAGCTTTCTTCAGCAGAACCGAAGCAGGGGTGCTCTTAGTTTCGAAAGTGAAGCTGCGGTCACTGTAAACAGTGATGATCACAGGAGTCGGCAGGCCTGGCTCAAGACCCTGAGTACGGGCGTTGAAAGCTTTGCAGAACTCCATGATGTTCACGCCGTGCTGACCCAGAGCTGGACCAACGGGTGGACTTGGGTTGGCCTGAGCGGCCTTAACTTGCAGCTTGATGTAAGCAGTAATCTTCTTAGCCATGAGGCACTCCAATTACGGGTTCAGACGCCTAGATAGGCTCCCCGGTTACTTGCGCGTTTATCCCAGTGACGACAAAACCCCACAGCCTAAGGCTGCGGGGTATGGGATTCTCGTTCAGTTATGCCTTCTCGACCTGACTGAACTCTAGCTCTACCGGAGTAGAGCGACCGAAAATGAGCACTGCCACCTGAATGCGGCTCTTTTCGTAGTTAACTTCTTCAACCGTACCGTTAAAGTCAGCGAATGGGCCGTCAGTAACACGGACCACCTCACCCGGCTCAAACAGGGTCTTAGGCTTGGGCTTGTCGCTGCCATCAGCAACGCGACGCAGAATCGCTTCCGCTTCTTTGTCAGTGATAGGAGCCGGCTTATCGGCAGTACCACCAATAAAGCCCATGACACGAGGAGTGTCCTTGACCAAGTGCCAAGTACCCTCATTCATATCCATCTGTACCAGCACATAGCCTGGAAAGAATTTACGCTCGCTTTTGCGCTTCTGGCCATTGCGCATTTCAACCACTTCTTCAGTGGGGACCAGAATCTCGCCGAAGCCATCTTCCATGCCAGCCAGCTTCACACGCTCGATCAACGAACGCATTACATGCTTCTCGTAACCCGAGTAAGCATGCACAACGTACCAACGCTTAGCCACGGGACACCCTTAGCCAACAATCAAGGAAACAAGCCAGCCGAGCAGGGAATCTAGCCCCCACAACAGCAACGCCATGACCAGAACCACAGCCACAACAATCAACGTGGTCTGCGTGGTCTCTTGGCGAGTTGGCCATACGACTTTACGAATCTCAGTGCGCGCTTCCTTAACCAGGACAAAGAACGACTTACCCTTGGCAGTCTGCAAGCCAACGAAGGCAGCAACTGCAGCAATGACAAGTAGCGCCAAGACACGGTACAGGATCGGCGAAGCAGAGTAGTACTGATTGCCAACAACACCAACAATCACCAAGGCAACAACAACCAGCCACTTGAGCAGATCGAAGCGAGAGCCTTGAGCTTCAGCCTTAGGAGTCATCTATGAAGATCCTGTGAAAAGAAAGCCAGACACATTGAGTGAATCTGGCAGGTCAGGAGGGAATCGAACCCCCAACCTACGGTTTTGGAGACCGTCGCTCTGCCAATTGAGCTACTGACCTAAAAACAAAATCAGGCCGACCATTATGTCGGCCCGATGGAGATATATCAAGAACTTATTCGATGACTTTGGCTACGACGCCAGCGCCGACGGTACGACCGCCTTCACGGATAGCGAAACGCAGACCATCTTCCAT
>NZ_JBXAJU010000011.1:0-5439 GCF_058797595.1 Pseudomonas sp. GW823-FHT02C05
AATGGGTATGTAATAGATTTGTGTGTTCGCAAACTTTCGGTTTGTATCGTCTTCACACACCGCAACTCGCTTCTTAAGCAAATTGCTTGGGTGTTATATGGTCAAGCCTCACGGGCAATTAGTATTGGTTAGCTCAACGCCTCACAGCGCTTACACACCCAACCTATCAACGTCGTAGTCTTCGACGGCCCTTTAGGGAACTCAAGGTTCCAGTGAGATCTCATCTTGAGGCAAGTTTCCCGCTTAGATGCTTTCAGCGGTTATCTTTTCCGAACATAGCTACCCGGCAATGCCACTGGCGTGACAACCGGAACACCAGAGGTTCGTCCACTCCGGTCCTCTCGTACTAGGAGCAGCCCCTCTCAAATCTCAAACGTCCACGGCAGATAGGGACCGAACTGTCTCACGACGTTCTAAACCCAGCTCGCGTACCACTTTAAATGGCGAACAGCCATACCCTTGGGACCGGCTTCAGCCCCAGGATGTGATGAGCCGACATCGAGGTGCCAAACACCGCCGTCGATATGAACTCTTGGGCGGTATCAGCCTGTTATCCCCGGAGTACCTTTTATCCGTTGAGCGATGGCCCTTCCATACAGAACCACCGGATCACTAAGACCTACTTTCGTACCTGCTCGACGTGTCTGTCTCGCAGTCAAGCGCGCTTTTGCCTTTATACTCTACGACCGATTTCCGACCGGTCTGAGCGCACCTTCGTACTCCTCCGTTACTCTTTAGGAGGAGACCGCCCCAGTCAAACTACCCACCATACACTGTCCTCGATCCGGATAACGGACCTGAGTTAGAACCTCAAAGTTGCCAGGGTGGTATTTCAAGGATGGCTCCACGCAAACTGGCGTTCACGCTTCAAAGCCTCCCACCTATCCTACACAAGCAAATTCAAAGTCCAGTGCAAAGCTATAGTAAAGGTTCACGGGGTCTTTCCGTCTAGCCGCGGATACACTGCATCTTCACAGCGATTTCAATTTCACTGAGTCTCGGGTGGAGACAGCGCCGCCATCGTTACGCCATTCGTGCAGGTCGGAACTTACCCGACAAGGAATTTCGCTACCTTAGGACCGTTATAGTTACGGCCGCCGTTTACCGGGGCTTCGATCAAGAGCTTCGCGTTAGCTAACCCCATCAATTAACCTTCCGGCACCGGGCAGGCGTCACACCCTATACGTCCACTTTCGTGTTTGCAGAGTGCTGTGTTTTTAATAAACAGTCGCAGCGGCCTGGTATCTTCGACCGGCATGAGCTTACGGAGCAAGTCCTTCACCCTCACCGGCGCACCTTCTCCCGAAGTTACGGTGCCATTTTGCCTAGTTCCTTCACCCGAGTTCTCTCAAGCGCCTTGGTATTCTCTACCCAACCACCTGTGTCGGTTTGGGGTACGGTTCCTAGTTATCTGAAGCTTAGAAGCTTTTCTTGGAAGCATGGCATCAACCACTTCGTCACCTAAAAGGTAACTCGTCATCAGCTCTCGGCCTTAGAACCCCGGATTTACCTAAGATTCCAGCCTACCACCTTAAACTTGGACAACCAACGCCAAGCTGGCCTAGCCTTCTCCGTCCCTCCATCGCAATAACTAGAAGTACAGGAATATTAACCTGTTTTCCATCGACTACGCTTTTCAGCCTCGCCTTAGGGACCGACTAACCCTGCGTCGATTAACGTTGCGCAGGAAACCTTGGTCTTTCGGCGTGGGTGTTTTTCACACCCATTGTCGTTACTCATGTCAGCATTCGCACTTCTGATACCTCCAGCAAGCTTCTCAACTCACCTTCACAGGCTTACAGAACGCTCCTCTACCGCATCACTTACGTGATACCCGTAGCTTCGGTGTATGGTTTGAGCCCCGTTACATCTTCCGCGCAGGCCGACTCGACTAGTGAGCTATTACGCTTTCTTTAAAGGGTGGCTGCTTCTAAGCCAACCTCCTAGCTGTCTAAGCCTTCCCACATCGTTTCCCACTTAACCATAACTTTGGGACCTTAGCTGACGGTCTGGGTTGTTTCCCTTTTCACGACGGACGTTAGCACCCGCCGTGTGTCTCCCATGCTCGGCACTTGTAGGTATTCGGAGTTTGCATCGGTTTGGTAAGTCGGGATGACCCCCTAGCCGAAACAGTGCTCTACCCCCTACAGTGATACATGAGGCGCTACCTAAATAGCTTTCGAGGAGAACCAGCTATCTCCGAGCTTGATTAGCCTTTCACTCCGATCCACAGGTCATCCGCTAACTTTTCAACGGTAGTCGGTTCGGTCCTCCAGTCAGTGTTACCTAACCTTCAACCTGCCCATGGATAGATCGCCCGGTTTCGGGTCTATTCCCAGCGACTAGACGCCCTATTAAGACTCGCTTTCGCTACGCCTCCCCTATTCGGTTAAGCTTGCCACTGAAAATAAGTCGCTGACCCATTATACAAAAGGTACGCAGTCACAGAACAAAGTCTGCTCCCACTGCTTGTACGCATACGGTTTCAGGATCTATTTCACTCCCCTCTCCGGGGTTCTTTTCGCCTTTCCCTCACGGTACTAGTTCACTATCGGTCAGTCAGTAGTATTTAGCCTTGGAGGATGGTCCCCCCATATTCAGACAAGGTTTCTCGTGCCCCGTCCTACTCGATTTCATGACTAAGAGATTTTCGCGTACAGGGCTATCACCCACTATGGCCGCACTTTCCAGAGCGTTCCGCTAATCTCAAAGCCACTTAAGGGCTAGTCCCCGTTCGCTCGCCACTACTAAGGGAATCTCGGTTGATTTCTTTTCCTCAGGGTACTTAGATGTTTCAGTTCCCCTGGTTCGCCTCTTGTGCACCTATGTATTCAGTACAAGATAACCATCTTATGATGGCTGGGTTCCCCCATTCAGAGATCTCCGGATCAAAGTCTGTTTGCCGACTCCCCGAAGCTTATCGCAGGCTACCACGTCTTTCATCGCCTCTGACTGCCAAGGCATCCACCGTATGCGCTTCTTCACTTGACCATATAACCCCAAGCAATCTGGTTATACTATGAAGACGACATTCGCCGAAAATTTGCATTCTTAATTAAAAGAGAACTCACAAATTTTACCTTAGCCTGATCCGTTACCAGTGAAAGTAACGTTCAGTCTATCTTTCTATCACATACCCAAATTTTTAAAGAACGATCTAATCAAAAGACTAGAAATCAACATTCAAAGTGAATGCTCATTTCTAAGCTTTCAGAAGCAGTTTATGGTGGAGCCAAGCGGGATCGAACCGCTGACCTCCTGCGTGCAAGGCAGGCGCTCTCCCAGCTGAGCTATGGCCCCATAACAAAATTGGTGGGTCTGGGCAGATTCGAACTGCCGACCTCACCCTTATCAGGGGTGCGCTCTAACCAACTGAGCTACAGACCCAATTTCGAGCTTGTAACTGTTAGCTTGGAGCTATCAGCTTGGAGCTTAAAGCTGCTTCTATCGTCTTCTTCAATGAATCAAGCAATTCGTGTGGGAGCTTATGAAGCAGCTGATGTCGTCGATTAAGGAGGTGATCCAGCCGCAGGTTCCCCTACGGCTACCTTGTTACGACTTCACCCCAGTCATGAATCACACCGTGGTAACCGTCCTCCCGAAGGTTAGACTAGCTACTTCTGGTGCAACCCACTCCCATGGTGTGACGGGCGGTGTGTACAAGGCCCGGGAACGTATTCACCGCGACATTCTGATTCGCGATTACTAGCGATTCCGACTTCACGCAGTCGAGTTGCAGACTGCGATCCGGACTACGATCGGTTTTATGGGATTAGCTCCACCTCGCGGCTTGGCAACCCTTTGTACCGACCATTGTAGCACGTGTGTAGCCCAGGCCGTAAGGGCCATGATGACTTGACGTCATCCCCACCTTCCTCCGGTTTGTCACCGGCAGTCTCCTTAGAGTGCCCACCATAACGTGCTGGTAACTAAGGACAAGGGTTGCGCTCGTTACGGGACTTAACCCAACATCTCACGACACGAGCTGACGACAGCCATGCAGCACCTGTCTCAATGTTCCCGAAGGCACCAATCTATCTCTAGAAAGTTCATTGGATGTCAAGGCCTGGTAAGGTTCTTCGCGTTGCTTCGAATTAAACCACATGCTCCACCGCTTGTGCGGGCCCCCGTCAATTCATTTGAGTTTTAACCTTGCGGCCGTACTCCCCAGGCGGTCAACTTAATGCGTTAGCTGCGCCACTAAGAGCTCAAGGCTCCCAACGGCTAGTTGACATCGTTTACGGCGTGGACTACCAGGGTATCTAATCCTGTTTGCTCCCCACGCTTTCGCACCTCAGTGTCAGTATCAGTCCAGGTGGTCGCCTTCGCCACTGGTGTTCCTTCCTATATCTACGCATTTCACCGCTACACAGGAAATTCCACCACCCTCTACCATACTCTAGCTTGCCAGTTTTGGATGCAGTTCCCAGGTTGAGCCCGGGGCTTTCACATCCAACTTAACAAACCACCTACGCGCGCTTTACGCCCAGTAATTCCGATTAACGCTTGCACCCTCTGTATTACCGCGGCTGCTGGCACAGAGTTAGCCGGTGCTTATTCTGTCGGTAACGTCAAAACAATCACGTATTAGGTAACTGCCCTTCCTCCCAACTTAAAGTGCTTTACAATCCGAAGACCTTCTTCACACACGCGGCATGGCTGGATCAGGCTTTCGCCCATTGTCCAATATTCCCCACTGCTGCCTCCCGTAGGAGTCTGGACCGTGTCTCAGTTCCAGTGTGACTGATCATCCTCTCAGACCAGTTACGGATCGTCGCCTTGGTGAGCCATTACCTCACCAACTAGCTAATCCGACCTAGGCTCATCTAATAGCGTGAGGTCCGAAGATCCCCCACTTTCTCCCGTAGGACGTATGCGGTATTAGCGCCCGTTTCCGGACGTTATCCCCCACTACTAGGCAGATTCCTAGGCATTACTCACCCGTCCGCCGCTCGCCACCAGGTACAAGTACCCGTGCTGCCGCTCGACTTGCATGTGTTAGGCCTGCCGCCAGCGTTCAATCTGAGCCATGATCAAACTCTTCAGTTCAAACATCTTTGGGTTTTGAGAAAACCCTAAACTTGGCTCAGCAATCGTTGGTTACATCTTTGATTTCTCGCGGAGTAACTTGTGATGCTGATAATCTTTTTGACTATCAGTCTGACTCCACAAGCACCCACACGAATTGCTTGATTCAGTTGTTAAAGAGCGGTTGGTTAAGATCTTTCGTCTCAACCGAGGCGCGCATTCTACAGCAGCCTCATTTGCTGTCAAGTGATTTTTTTAAGAAGTTTTCAAAGTTTCCTTTTTAACTTCAACCACTTGCGCTTCCGATCTCTCGTTAGCGGGAGGCGAATTCTACAGCGTTACACGCTGCTGTCAACACCTCTTTTCAACCGCTTTCGACCGAGAGGATCGAATCGTTAATAAGGCGAAAAC
>NZ_JBXAJU010000012.1:0-2621 GCF_058797595.1 Pseudomonas sp. GW823-FHT02C05
TGTGGCATCGGACCATCGGCAGCCGAGCAAACCAGGATCGCGCCGTCCATCTGGGCAGCACCAGTGATCATGTTTTTGACGTAGTCGGCGTGACCTGGGCAGTCAACGTGCGCGTAGTGACGAATGTTCGAGTCGTACTCTACGTGCGCAGTGTTGATGGTGATACCACGAGCTTTTTCTTCTGGGGCGCTGTCGATCTTGTCGAAGTCAACACGAGCCGAACCGAAAACCTCGGAGCAAACGCGAGTCAGAGCAGCGGTCAAAGTGGTTTTACCGTGGTCGACGTGACCGATAGTACCCACGTTAACGTGCGGCTTATTACGTTCGAACTTTTCCTTAGCCATCGAAATCACCCCTAGGAGAAGAATTGAGCAAGTCACCCAAGCCATTAAAACAAAGGCAGATATTTTCATATCTGCCTTGTCATATGGAGCTCTTGAGCGGATTTGAACCGCTGACCTCACCCTTACCAAGGGTGTGCTCTACCAACTGAGCTACAAGAGCGTAACACTTTGCAAAACCTGCAAACCTGGAGCGGGTAGCGGGAATCGAACCCGCATCATCAGCTTGGAAGGCTGAGGTTCTACCACTAAACTATACCCGCGGAGCCTGCAGCTCTCGCCAAATCTGGTGGAGGGGGAAGGATTCGAACCTTCGAAGTCGTAGACGTCAGATTTACAGTCTGATCCCTTTGGCCGCTCGGGAACCCCTCCTAAGCGAGGCGACATTCTATATCATGCCACCCTTCTGTCAAGCATTTTCTCAATAAAATCTTGAGGTTAGCTGCGTTGACCTCGCTTCGCGACGCTGACTTCGTGAAGTCTTCGCTGCGGAGCGGGCGCCATTCTATGCAACCTATTCGACAGTTGCAACCCCCTCGCAAGGCATTATTTTATGTTTTAACTCATTGAATTCTTTAGCAAGGTTCTGCAGTTGCAGATCTTCCAGCAAATGCTTGCTCTCGGGAGTCACACGAAGCCAAAAACCAGAAGAACCAGGAACACTCAAGGACTGCAGCCTGACATCAGCCCCCAGCCCTACCAGCCGCTGCTCCAACATCTGAGCCGTATCTCGACGAGCAAAGCCCCCCAGATAAAGACAGCCTGCATCAATCTCCCCTGACTTACCCTTATCCCGCCGCTCGACCGAATCAGAAGACTCACTCAACAAACGGATATCCTGCTGAGTACCTCGATAGAGTGAGAGAGGCATGACCTCTTTCGCACGAAGCGGTGCTTCCTGCTGATGCCAGATGTAATAAAAGCCATTGAGGACCAATAACAACAGAAACAACCAGCGCATAAAAACCTCAAGACAGAGGACAAGGCTTAAACAAATCGAAAAGATGGATCACGTACAAGCTGATCTTGCGGAACCGATGCAACACTCAAAGCCCCACCCCACACAAGGAATCAGCCCCTACCTCCTAGCCGTAGATCGCGCAAGCGCACATTGATGGCCGAACTCATGAGCCATCACGCAACCTTAGACTGAGCTCCCCGCCGCTATACGTTTTCTCCTCCCCCTCAACGCTCAATCGCAAAGCTCCTTGGCGATCAATACCCAACACAACACCATCGATCTTATTTACGCCCGCGATCAGAGACACAGCACGCCCCTGCCAGAGGTGACCTTGCTCCCACTCGCCCTGGATCGCGGAGAAGCCATTCAGCCGATGACGCTCCAGATAAGACACAAGAACCTCATTCAATCGAGCAACAAGCTGATTGCGATCAATAACCTTGCCAGACTCCAACCTCACCGAAGTCCACTCCTGATCGATCTCTTCAGCGCTTTGCATATTCACATTGATCCCAATGCCCAGGACCACATGACACACATCCGCAGGATCACCCACCAACTCCAAAAGTATCCCCGCGACCTTCTTCTGACCAACCAAAACATCATTTGGCCACTTCAAACCCGCACCAGGAATTCCATACTCACGAAGGGTATGCATGACCGCCAGCCCAACGACCAGGCTAAGCCCTTCCAATTGCCGGAGGCCTCCGTCCATACGCAAAACGAGGCTGTAATAGATATTTTCGGCAAAAGGGCTTACCCACTTACGACCACGACGGCCTCGCCCCACCGTCTGGCGCTCAGCTAGCACAAGAAAAGGAGCCACACTCCCTTCTTCAATGGATCGCAGCGCCTGTGCATTCGTGGAGTCGATAGAGTCGAGAATTCGGATATCCCAGGAACCACTGGAAATAGAGGAGCGGCCTATCTCAGCACTGTTCAGCAATGTGATTGGAGTGGCCAACTGGTAACCGCGGCCTCGCACCTTATGAATGACAAGCCCCAACTCCGCCTCAAGAAGCTGTAACTGCTTCCATATAGCACTACGGCTAACACCCAGCGCCTGACCGAGCGCCTGACCCGAGTGAAATCGCCCATCTTTCAGAAGCTCTAACAACGTCGACATGCAGTTTCCGCCTCACCATGAGGCAGGCATGATAGCCATGCCCAGCGCCATTGCATAGAAACCCCCACCTGACGAGCAAGTCGATCGAGACAGCAAAAAATCAAACCCATTTTTCGCGCGCAAAAACAAAACCCCAACTGCATGCGCAGTTGGGGTTTCGGAATTTAATCTTGACGATGACCTACTCTCACAT
>NZ_JBXAJU010000013.1:0-1868 GCF_058797595.1 Pseudomonas sp. GW823-FHT02C05
TCGTCCGGTAGCGTGAATTTCACCGCTCCAAACGATGCATTGGCTGGTGGCAGTTCGCTCAGCACGACCATTACCAAGGCGGACGGCGGCAACTACGAGAAGCTGGAAATCAGCGACAAGCCGGCTGAAACCAGCGTTACCGATACCCCGGACACCACTACCCTGAGCCTGAGCGCGACCGAGTCCGTGGCCGAAGGCGGCTCCATCGTCTACACCGCCACGTTGACCAATGCAGCCGGCACCCCGGTCACAGTGACCTTGAGCAATGGCGCGGTAATCACTATCGCCGCCGGCGCTACGTCCGGTACTACCACCGTCGCCGCTCCGGCTGACGACGTGTACAAAGACGCCGGCAAGGTCGAGGCAACGATCACCAAGGCCGAGGGCGGTAACTTCGAGAACCTGGAAACCAATCCAGCGCCAGCGGTGACTGATGTCACTGACACCATCGACACTTCGACTGTCAGCCTGACCGCAACACCAAGCGTCGCCGAAGGCGGCACTGTGGTGTACACCGCCTCCGTGACTGCGCCAGTGACCGGTTCGCCGGTAGTCGTCACTCTGTCCAACGGCCAGACCATCACCATTCCAGTAGGCGAGTCGTCCGCCAGCGTCAACTTCACCGCGCCAAACGATGCGTTGGCGGGCGGTAGCTCCCTGAGTACCACCATTACCAAGGCCGACGGTGGCAACTACGAGAAGCTGGAAGTTAGCGACAAGCCTGCCGAGACCTCGGTCACCGATACTCCTGACACCACCACTCTGAGCCTGAGCGCTACCGAGTCCGTGGCCGAAGGCGGTTCGATCATCTACACCGCAACCCTGACCAACGCCGCTGGTACTCCGGTCACCGTGACCTTGAGCAATGGTGCCGTGATCACTATTGCTGCCGGTGCCACTTCGGGCACGGCAACCGTGGCCGCACCTGCCGATGACGTTTATAAGGACGCGGGCAAGGTCGAAGCCACCATCACCAAGGCCGAGGGCGGTAACTTCGAGAACCTGGAAACCAATCCAGCGCCAGCCGTGACTGATGTCACTGACACCATCGACACGTCGACTGTCAGTCTGACCGCAACACCAAGCGTGGCTGAGGGTGGCATTGTTGTTTACACCGCGTCGGTGACAGCGCCAGTGACCGGTTCGCCGGTAGTCGTCACTCTGTCCAACGGGCAGACCATCACCATTCCAGTAGGTGAGTCGTCTGGCAGCGTGAATTTCACTGCTCCCAACGATGCATTGGCGGGCGGCAGTTCGCTCAGCACCACCATTACCAAAGCCGACGGTGGTAACTACGAGAAACTGGAAGTCAGCGACAAGCCGGCTGAAACCTCCGTCACCGATACTCCTGACACCACCACTCTGAGCCTGAGCGCGACCGAGTCCGTGGCCGAAGGTGGTTCGATTGTCTACACCGCGACCCTGACCAATGCTGCGGGTACGCCTGTTACTGTCACGCTCTCTAACGGCGCGGTGATCACCATCGCCGCTGGCGCCACTTCCGGTACTGCCACCGTCGCGGCCCCGGCGGATGACGTCTACAAAGATGCAGGCAAGGTTGAAGCCACCATTACCAAGGCCGAAGGCGGCAACTTCGAGAATCTGGAGACCAATCCAGCTCCAGCAGTCACCGACGTGACTGACACCATCGACACTTCGACGGTCAGTCTGACTGCAACACCAAGCGTCGCCGAAGGCGGCACTGTGGTGTACACCGCCTCCGTGACTGCGCCAGTGACCGGTTCGCCGGTAGTCGTCACTCTGTCCAACGGTCAGACCATCACCATTCCAGTGGGTGAGTCGTCCGCCAGCGTGAACTTCACTGCGCCCAACGATGCTCTGGCTGGTGGTAGTTCCCTGAGCACCAC
>NZ_JBXAJU010000014.1:0-923 GCF_058797595.1 Pseudomonas sp. GW823-FHT02C05
TCGATGACTTTGGCTACGACGCCAGCGCCGACGGTACGACCGCCTTCACGGATAGCGAAACGCAGACCATCTTCCATCGCGATGGTTTTGATCAGAGTGACAGTCATCTGGATGTTGTCACCTGGCATTACCATTTCAACGCCTTCTGGCAGCTCGCAGTTACCAGTCACGTCAGTAGTACGGAAGTAGAACTGTGGACGGTAGCCTTTGAAGAACGGAGTATGACGGCCGCCTTCTTCCTTGCTCAGAACGTAAACTTCAGCGGTGAACTTGGTGTGCGGTTTAACGGTGCCTGGCTTAACCAGAACCTGGCCACGCTCAACGTCGTCACGCTTGGTACCACGCAGCAGAACGCCGCAGTTCTCGCCAGCACGACCTTCGTCGAGCAGTTTGCGGAACATTTCAACGCCGGTGCAGGTAGTTTTCTGAGTGTCGCGCAGACCAACGATCTCAACTTCTTCCTGGATGCGAACGATACCACGCTCAACACGGCCAGTTACCACGGTGCCACGGCCGGAGATCGAGAATACGTCTTCGATTGGCATCAGGAACGGCTTGTCGATTGCACGCTCTGGCTCTGGGATGTAGGTATCCAGAGTTTCTACCAGACGCTTAACAGCGGTGGTACCCATTTCGTTGTCGTCTTGGCCGTTCAGAGCCATCAGAGCCGAACCGATGATGATCGGAGTGTCATCACCTGGGAAGTCGTAAGTGCTCAGCAGATCGCGCACTTCCATCTCAACCAGTTCCAGCAGCTCAGCGTCGTCAACCATGTCAGCCTTGTTCAGGAAGACAACGATGTACGGAACGCCTACCTGACGGGACAGCAGGATGTGCTCACGAGTTTGTGGCATCGGACCATCGGCAGCCGAGCAAACCAGGATCGCGCCGTCCATCTGGGCAGCACCAGTGATCATGTTTTT
>NZ_JBXAJU010000015.1:0-773 GCF_058797595.1 Pseudomonas sp. GW823-FHT02C05
GACGACTCGCCCACCGGAATGGTGATGATCTGTCCGTTGGACAGAGTGACCACGACCGGCGAGCCGGTTACTGGCGCTGTCACCGACGCGGTGTAAACAACAATGCCACCCTCAGCCACGCTTGGAGTTGCGGTCAGGCTGACGGTCGACGTATCGATGGTGTCAGTCACGTCGGTGACTGCTGGAGCTGGATTGGTCTCCAGATTCTCGAAGTTACCGCCTTCGGCCTTGGTAATGGTGGCTTCGACTTTACCGGCGTCTTTGTACACGTCGTCAGCCGGAGCGGCGACGGTGGCAGTACCGGAGGTAGCGCCAGCGGCGATGGTGATCACCGCGCCGTTAGAGAGTGTGACAGTAACAGGCGTACCCGCAGCATTGGTCAGGGTCGCGGTGTAAACGATGGAACCACCTTCAGCCACGGACTCGGTCGCGCTCAGGCTCAGAGTGGTGGTGTCCGGGGTATCGGTGACGGAGGTTTCAGCCGGCTTGTCGCTGACTTCCAGCTTCTCGTAGTTACCGCCGTCCGCCTTGGTGATAGTGGTGCTCAGGGAGCTACCGCCAGCCAACGCATCGTTTGGCGCGGTGAAGTTGACGCTGGCGGACGACTCGCCCACTGGAATGGTGATGGTCTGGCCATTAGACAGAGTCACTACGACCGGGGAACCAGTCACGGGGGCGGTGACCGACGCGGTGTAAACCACAGTGCCGCCTTCGGCGACATTAGGGGTAGCTGTCAGCGAAACAGTGCTGGTATCGATGGTGTCAGTGACATC